>JBNKVS010000084.1:0-151993 GCA_050299315.1 Polyangiaceae bacterium | reverse complement strand
GCCCAAAAGAATCTTTTCGACCTGCGTCGGGCAGCGGCGATCCAAAATCTGGAAGCGCTCCAGCGGCTGGAACGGATGGCGGCGTAGCAGCGGTAGCGATCCGAAATCGCGGGGCATTCAACCCGTTTGTCGCTCTAGCGGCCGCCGAGCGGCGGGATGCGGCGCCGAGCCCCTTCGGCGCGAGGCGCGCACGCCTTCTCGCGCTC
This sequence comes from Polyangiaceae bacterium, assembly GCA_050299315.1. GTDB lineage: Bacteria > Myxococcota_A > Polyangia > Polyangiales > Polyangiaceae > SZUA-265. Next base: position 151,787 of record JBNKVS010000084.1, on the reverse strand, counting down.
GCGCCCGGGGGCTGTAGCCGGCGGCACCGGCCGCCGGCGACGACCGAGCCTACTGGGCGGAGACCTGGACGGTCGCGCTGGCGCCGATCAAGCTCGAGAGCGTCACGGGGCTGGGGTCCGTGGCATCGGCCGGGTAGACGAGAATGGATCCCAGGCCGCCGTACGTGACGGACAGGATCGGGTCGTCGGCGTCGCTCGTCTCGAGCCCTGTCCCCGAATCCCACGTCAGCGTCAAACGATCGCCTTCGATCGCGAAGTTCACGCCGCGGTAGGTCGGGGAGATGGGGGGCGTGAGCGCTCCGGCGTCGACGAGCACGTTCTGCTCCGTGTCGGTATCCTCGTCGGGGCTGTCGATCGAGAAGCTGTCGTTGAGCGTGCGCCGCGCGGCCGCCACGTCCACGCTGGGGTCGAGCGCAATCGGTTGGTTGAAGCGAATCTCGAGCTGGCCACTCGGCGAGAGCGCGAGCTCGTCGTTGCTCTTGGCCGCGACGCTGAGCGCCTCGTCGCTGAGCGGGTCCAGGACCCAGGCCCGATCGCCGTCGACGCCCGCGGTGTAGCTGCCCGTCAGCACCTCGTGGCCCTCGACCCCGAAGATGGTGACGGCGTAGTTCACGCCATACGTGAGATCGCCAGTGCTCAACGCGAGCTCGCCGCCCTCGAACTCGCGCAGCAACGAGCGCTGCTGCAGGTCCTCGTCGTTGCCCCAGACTTGGCGCCCGCGGTCTGCAGAAACGATACCCACGGGTTGCTCGTCGGCGTCGTCGAACAGGCTGGAGCTGCTGCGCGGCGAGAACCGCATGAATCCGCTCGGTAGCTCGGTGCCGTCACTCAACCGAACTCGGCACGTCGCCGCGGGGGCCTGGACCCCGTCCGGATAGAGAAACGCGTCGTAGTACAGCGACATGAGGCTCGAGCCGGCGCTCGCGTCGATGTGCTCATTGTGGGACAAGAAGCTCCGGTATCCCTCGGACTCCACGACGATGGTGTAGTCCGCGTTGGCCAAGAGCGGCCCGAGAAAGTAGCGCCCGTCCTCGCCCACCTGCCCGGGAATCGACCGGTCGAAGTACTCGAGGCGAATCGAATAATCCGTCAAGCGGCCCAGAGATACGCCATCGTAGATGCGGCCCGTGAAGTACTCTGCGTCCTGATTCGGCAGGTCGCTGCCCGCAGCGCTGGTGGAAGGTGCCAACCAAACGTCCACGTCCGCGGCGCGCGCAGCCTCGACGGACAGGTTCTCGGGCAATAGGGACGGGCCGCCGTAGACCTCCATCTCGTAGGTGGCTCCGAAGCGCAACGCGCCCTGGGGAATTTCGGCCATCCCATCGACGATGGGGGCTCGGTAGGGGCGCACGTCGCCGAGCGCGTGGTTGGGTAGCCGAGTGGGGCTCGAGCCAATCAGTGGCCCGGCATCCGCGGGTCCGTCGGCGCTGGCGATGGCCGGATCTACACCCAACCGCCGCGGCAGAAAGCGCACCTCGGAGCTGGACGGATCCATCGGCATGCGCGCGTCGCGCGAGCCGGCCTGGACTACGAAGGCCGGGCTCTGACCGCCGGAGGAGAAAAGCACCACGTCCCCGACCACCGAGCGATCGCGGTCCGTTGCGTCGTCGAGCATCGGTAGGCGGCTGCCGTAAAATGAAAATTCGTCGTAGCCATCGAGCGTCGCGGCCAACCGATACTCCGACTGCGGGGCAATGGGACCGATCGAGAACGATCCATCCTGCTCCGAGCGTACACGCCGGGTGCTGTCTCCGACGTGCAACGCGAGCTCGGCTTCGCCGATCGGTGACAACGAGCTACCATCGAGCACCCGTCCGCTCAAGTAGTAGTTCGCCAGGCCATCATCGTCGGACTTACTGCACCCGGCGGCGGCCAGAAGGGCCAGCGCCCCAAGCCAGTAGTGCCGCGGTGCAATGTGGTGGACGTGCTTCATGCTTCGATTTACCAACTCGTATTCCCCGTAAGTGCGAGGCGCGAAGGTGTGGGCGGCACTCGCGGGGTCGTCCCCCCAGTCCGCTCGCCTCCCGCCCAGTTCCAGTTTCAAAGAAAGTTTTTACTTTCGCGGTAACATAACGGGCCCCCCACTCGTTCCTGAAGCTGGTTCGACGCGTTTTCTCTTCCCCTCTCTTTGCGTTTCATCACTGCAACATATTGGGTCGAGAGCGAAGCCAACTCGTCCGCATGCCTGCCGCGGATCGGCCCGGCGTGGCTCGACCCCCTGGCCCCGGCCGTCGCGTGATCCGGTGCGCCCCCCGCAGCTACCGATGGGGCGGGCCAGCTCCAGCCCGGATTTCTCACGACCTGGCCCCGAGCCACCCACTCGGAGGGCCTCGAGCAGGCATACCTCCCCCCCGCCCAGGCCGCTCGCCGCGCAAAAGGCGCGGGGCGCCCTCCACGACCCTACCCATCGCCCGCCTCGAGGTCGCCGAGAAGAACACGCGGCGGCGCCATCGAGCGCACCCGCGCGGCCAGATCTCCCCGAGCGACGCGACCCGACGCCGGACGCGAGCCTCCGGCTGACCGCCGAGGCCGACCCCCCAGCGCTTGCTCAGCGCAAAATCACCTGGCTCTCGCAAGCGAACAGTACGTCGACCCCTGCAAGCGGGTCCTGGCGGAGCCCGTCGCACGCGCTGGGGCAAAGCCGAACCCGCTCCGCGTCGAGGTAGAACGTGGCGTCGTCGCAATCCTCGACCCCGCGCACTTGGCCGAGGGTGGCCTCGCCCTGCTCCGAGCGAATCTTGACTGCGACCCGATCCCGATCGAGCACGCGCCCGTTCGGAGGGCTGGGAATCTCGAAGTCACAGCTCAGCTCCGCCCCCAGGACGACGTCCCCGGCGATGCGACGAAAGACCTCCGCAAAAGACTCCACGTTGCAGATCGAAAACCGCAGACCGCCGCTGCGCTGGCTGAGCTGCTGGTACGTCGTGCCCGGATCGACACCCGACAACCCCAACCCGTCACAGGTGGAGGTTTCCACGTCCTCGTCGGCCGTGTAGGGCTCGGCGGGATCCGCCTTGCCGCGCAGCCCGACGACGCTGTGGAACACGAAGGTCGGCTCTCCTTCCCCGTCGACGCTATCCGGAATGATGTCCCGCATTCCGCGCAAGAACGCGTCGGCGGACAGGGCAGAGCGATTGTCCGTCATCGCGACGATCACCCGCGAGGCCCCCGGCCGCAGCCACGCGCTCCAGCCATCCGGGGCCAGGTCGAAGCGATCCTCGGTGCGCCCGCTCTCGAACGGCGGCTCGAAGGCATCCAGAAACACGGGCAGGGCATCCTCGCTCTGCACGAGGGCGCTGTACTGGAAGAAGTGCTCCGTGAAGGTGGGCCGCGGAGCCCGCGAGCAGTCGGGAGTCGCGCTGAGCGGTGCCTCGACGCACATGGCGCGCTGCAGGCCCCCCTCGGTCGCCCGGTGGTTCGAGACGAGGATCAACCGGTAGTCCGTCCCGCCGCCGGCCAGCACGGCGGCGAAATCGTCGTTGAGGCTGCGCTCGAGCGCGGCCAGCTCGTCGCTCATGCTCCCCGAGTTGTCCACGACGAGCATGATGTCCACGGCATCTCGCACCAGCGCGGCGCGCGCCGCTTCGCTCACGCAGGCGTCCGACTCGCGCACGGTAGGCTCGGGGGTCTCGACGAGCCCGTTGAGCGCCGAGTCGGGCTGCTGGACCAGCGATGGAGAATCGCCGGCTCGCTCCGGGGCCGTGTCTTCCACCCACAGCGGGCGGTCGACCGCGACCTTCCGATCCCCGGCGCTGCAGGCGAGCAACGCCACGGCGGCGGGAATCGCCGCCCCCCCCGCGGCGCGCAACGCACCCGCCCGGGTCGGGCTTGCTCGACGAAGTTTCCTCAGCATGACGACGCGACCCTCATCCCGTGGTTATGGGTCCCACTAGGGCCGTCGCGCAATGTTCGGCGCGAAACGGTAGTCAGACGGGAAAAGTCGGTTGTGAGTCCCCCCCGGACGAGCACCCGAGCTCACTCGCCGCCAGCGGCCCGACTCACGCGCGCCACCTGGGGCTGGGCGTCGCGACACGCCGGCTTCGCGCTCGACGCAGCTCGCGATCGGTGACGTATCCATCCCGATTGGCGTCGGCCCAGCGGAACCACCGGCGCACGGCCAGGCGGTGTTCCACGTAGCTCAGCCGCCCATCCCGGTTGGTATCGCCCGTCCACCGCGCGTGCAGCGCGCGGGCGTGCTCGCGGCGACTCAGCACACCGTTTCGATCCACATCCGCTCGTCTGAACCGCCTATCGGCCCGCCGAATGACCTCCGCGAGCGAGAGCCGACCGTCCCGATTTCGATCCCCCTGGCGCAGGTCGATGCCAAGCCCGTCGACCGCTCGCGGCCGCCTGGACGGCACCGGAAGCGTGGACGTGCGCCCGCGCGGTGCAGAATCGCAGGCCAGCACGACGGGAGCTTTCTGCGCCCTGGGAGGCTGGGGCCGGTGGCTCGCTCGAGCCCCGGAAGGGGCCCCGGCGAGGGCTGGGCCCGCGAGGGTGAAGCTGACGAACACGAAACCGAGGAGGGAAGGAAGGAGTGTCTTGGTCATTGGTTTCTCCTGGAGGTTGTGAGACGGGGGCGCCTCGTCTGTGGGATCCGACGCCCGTCGCTGCGCTTTCCGTCGCTCGGGCATACTCATTTGTCTGTTTGGTCGGCCTGGGCGGGGAATTCGACTCGCCGCCGGCTGGGTTGTAGACAGCGGCGGTGTCGAGCGCTGAGGGCCTGCGTCATTCCCGGTGGGGCCCGAGGGTGTCCGCGGCGCGGAGCGTGTGGGATCGAGCTCCCCTGTGGACGTTGACCGCGGCGTTCCTCTCGACGCGCGTCGCGCTGTGGGCCGTGGGACTTTCGTTTCAGCTCGATTTGCGCTGGATGTTTCTCGCCGACCCCGCCGAGCTGCGGGACCACCTCGGGCGGACGCTCGTGTACTTTCACGCCTTCCCCCCGGGCATGAATCTGCTGACGGGCCTGCTGCTGCAGGGCGGCGACGCCGGGCTGCGGCTGGGAGCGGTCGCGACCTTCTGGGGCTTCGGGCTGCTCTTGACCCTCTCGCTGTATCGACTGCTCGCGCGGCTCTCGCTGCCACCGCGGCTGTGCTGGGTGCTTTCCCTGGGCTTCTCGCTTCTGCCGGCCAGCCTGTTCTTCGAGAACCTCTACCTGTACACGTACCCCTGTGCCGCGCTGCTCACGTGCGCCCTCGTCGCCTTCGCTCGCGCGCGCGCGGCGGGTCGATGGCTGCCCTGGGCGGGTTTCTTCGCGCTGTGCGCCGCGCTCGGCGCGGTGCGCACGACGTTTCATCTGGTTTGGTTCTTGGCCATGGCCGCTGCGGCCCTGGGCCTTTCACCTCGCGCGCAGTGGCTGGCCGTCGCGCGAGGCGCGGCACTGCCCCTTTCGCTGCTGCTCTCGCTCTACCTCAAGAACTACTTTCTCTTCGGGTTCTTCGGCACCACCTCGTGGAGTGGCGCCAACCTGACGCTCGCCACCACGCAACGGATGGACGCGCACCTGCGCAACCGCTGGGTCCAGCAGGGGGTGCTCTCGCGCTACGCACGAATCAACGTCTTCGCGCCACCGAGCCAGTACCTCGAGGGGCAGCCCCGGCGGCAGTACCCCTGGCCGGGCAGCAACGAGCCGTGGCGAAGAACGCTCCGCCAGCCGAACTTCAACCACGGCGTGTTTCTCGAGGTCAACCGCACCCGGGGCAAGGACGCGCGCACGTTCATCGCGCGGCGGCCGACGGAGTACGCGAGGACGGTGCTTGGAACGAACCTGCCGAGCTACTTCTCCGCCTCCACCCACTGGCACCCCCACGACGCGCGCCCCGAGGCTCCGCACGCCGCCCACCGACGGGCCCTGGGTGGCTACGAGCGCACATTCGACGCGCTGGTGCATCGCTGGCCCGTGCCGGGTGTAGGGCTGTACTGCCTGCTGCCGATCGTGCTTGCGTGGGGCGCCTGGGTCTCGGTGCGGCGCGCGGCGCGCGACCTCCGCGGTCATTTCGATGGTGCGGAGGCCGACAGCCGTCGCCTGGTGCTGCTGTGCCTGCTGCAGGTCGTGTTCGTCTCCCTCGTCAGCGTGCTGCTGACCGCGCAGGAGTCCGCGCGCTACCGCTTCGTCGTCGAACCGTGCATCTTCGCGCTGTGCGCCCGCGGCGGACTGGAGCTCGTTCGCGTGCTGCGAAGCGCCCCCTGGCGGCGCCTGCGCTGATTCGACGCGGTCGCTCGGTGGTCCTCCCTCGGGCCGCGGGCGACCACGCCGATTCAGGTCAGCGCCTGCAGCAGCCTTCGGCCGCGGTCGCGTGAGCGCTCCGCGCGCCGGGCTCGGCCCATCTGCTCGAGCACCCGGGCTTCCGCCTCGAGTAGCTCGGCAAGCGCCCGCGCCCGGTCGGGGCCGAGCATCTTCACGAGCGACTCCGCGCTCGCACACTCGACCATCCCGGGTCCCAGCGGCAACGCGCTCCGCGCGGCCTCGATGCACTCGAACGCCTCCGCGTGCCGACCGGCCGCCGACAGACCGAGCGCGCGCGCCACCGCCGCACCGAGCTGCTCGATGGCTCGCATGACCAAATCCCGTTGCAGCATGTTCCGTCGCCCGGCGCTGTCGAGTTGCCCGCGTCAGCCTGGTTGCGTCCGCGTGCGCCGTCAACCCGGCGCGCGACGCCAGCCCAGGTCCGGAGCGGACCGATCGAGGGCGGCGCGCCGACCGCGCGGGCAGCGCATCGGCCCGCTCAGCTCGGCTCGCTTCTCGCCTGCAGCAAGCCCCGCACGGTCTCGGCGGCAACCAGCATGCGCTCCAGCGCCGCTTCCACGCCGACCCCGGCGTCGATCGCACGTTGGCACTGCTCGGCCAGCTGCGCCGCCCGACGCGCCCCGATCAGAGCAAACAGGCCCTGCAGCTCGTGCACCGCACGGCCCAGTGCCGGCTCGGGCTCGGCGCGCGCCGAGCGCACGCGCCGCATCACTTCGGGCAAGCTCGCCAAGACTTGCCGACACATGCGGTCGAGCAGTGTTTCCCCGTCTCCGACGACGATCTCCGCCATTTCTTGCCAGCGCTCCCGGTCGAGCTCGCACAGGTCGAGGGGCCCGTCGCTGCCGCGAGGCGACTTCGCGAGCTCGTGCGGCTCGGCCTGCGCATCGCTGCGGCGCGCCCGCGCGCGCAGCAGCAGCGCCTGCAGAGTGCGAATTCCAACCGGCTTCTGGGCGAACCCGTCGAAGCCGACCTCGCTCAAGCGGGACGCATCGTCGGCAAAGGAGTCAGCGCTCAGAGCCACCAGGTAGGGCCGCGACCCCAGCCGCGCACGCAGACCGCGGGCTGCCGACCACCCGTCGAGATCGGGCATTTGGATGTCGACCAGGACGACCTCCGGGCGGACGCGCTCGGCGGCGGCGAACCCGGCATCGGCCGATTCGGCGACGACGGCGGAGTAGCCCAGCGCCGCGAGCGCCGCGCGGGCGAATTCCCGCGCCGGCTCCACGTCGTCGATCACCAGAACGCGCAGCGGGTTCTCACTGGCGAAGCGCGGGCTCGGCAGCGCCGTGACCTCGTCGTGCTCGAAGTGGTCGACCGCTCGCGCGTGCTCCTTGCCCGGAAACACGGCCCGAAGCGACGCCCCGCCCCCTTGCCTCGATGCGGCCGTGAGCGTGCCTCCCATCGCCGCGCACAGCTGGTGACTGATGGCCAGCCCCAGACCGACCCCTTCGGCGAGCCCCTCGCCGCGCGAGAACGGCTCGAAGATCGCCTTGGAGTCCGGCAGGCCGGGCCCGGTGTCCTCGACGACGACGACCAGCGCACGCTGATCCGGCTCGAGGTGGGCCTCCACGCGCACCCACCCCTCAGCCGTGAACTTGATCGCATTGCCGATCAAGTTGGTCAACACCTGGGCGATCCGTCGCGGGTCGCCGACCAGCTCCCCGTCCCCCGTGACCGAGCTGTGCAGCCCCAGCCCCTTGCTCCGCGCCTGGGGCAACAGCGCGGTGACCACGCGCTCCACCAGCACGCGCGGTCGATACGGCTCCCGACGCAGCGGCAACGCGCTCGCTTGCAGGGCCGAGAGGTCCAGCAGGTCGCCGACCAGGTGCTGCAGGTGCTGGCCCTGCTCCAGCAGCACGCGCACGTAGCCGCGGCTGGCTTCGGGCAGCGATTGCGACGCGAGCAGCTCTGCGTAGCCCACGATCGACTGCAGCGGTGTGCGCAGCTCGTGGGAGACGTTGGCCAGAAATCGCGTCTTGGCCCGGTTGGCCTCTTCGGCCCGCTGCACCGCAGCGCGGAGCCGCGCCTCGATGCGCTTGCGCTCGTCGATGTCGCGCACACTCGTCCGGTAGCCGAGCGACTCCCCCTGCTCGCCCACGATCGGCTGCCACGAGATGGCTGCCCAGCGCACGCTTCCCGAGCGACGGCGAACCCGAAACTCGAAGTGATTCCCGCTGCCTCCGGCCTGGGCCTGGCGCAAAACATCGCCGATCGCGGGGCGGTCGGCCTCGTGCACGAGCGGCAGCGGGTAGTCCGGCATTTCCGCGCACTCCGAGGGGCTGTACCCGGTGATGCGCTCCACCGCGGGGTTGAGCCAGCGCAGCCGACCATCTTCACCGATCCAGCTCTCCCAGTCGTAGGTGAACTCGGCAATGGCGCGGAACGGGCTTTCCGCGGCGGCGCCTGGCTCCGCGGCGCCGGGTCGGCTCTGCTGACGAGGGTTCGACTCCACTCGCTTTCCTCCTGCTCACGCTTTGGGCTCGACCAATCCCTGCTCGATCGCATAGCGAGTCCAGCTGGCGATGTCGGGCAAGCCGAGCCGTTGTCGAATTTGCAGCCGGTGGTTGGCCACCGTCTTGAGGCTGATTCCGAGCTCCTCGGCAATCTCCTTGGAGCTGGCCCCGTTGGCGACCAGCCGCACGATCTCGCGCTGGCGCGCCGTGAGCTTGCTCTGCGAAGCCGGCCGGCGCAGCGCCTCGGCCATCAGCGCGCTCGTTTCCGAGCAGAAGTAGCGCCCCCCGAGCAGGACCTGCCGGACTGCTTCGCGCAGCTCGCGCAGCGGCGTGCCTTTCGTCACGAAACCGCGCGCCCCCTGGGCCACCGCCTGCTGCACCAGGGCGGGACGAGCGTGCGCCGTGACCATCAGAACCTTGAGCCGCGGTCGGGTCTCGAGCAATCGCGTGAGCACCTCGATGCCCGCCACGTCCGGCAAGACCGCGTCGAGGATCACCAAGTCGGGCGAAAGCGACGCGCAGCTCGAAAGCGCTGGCTGGCCCTCGCTGAACTGACCCACGATGGACCAGTCGGGGTTGGCCCCCAGCACCTCGGCGAGAAGCTCTCGGAAGATGGTCTGATCTTCGACCAACACGATCCGCGCAGACGGCTCCTCCACGCCATCCATCTTATGGGCACTCGCGCCGCGGCGCACTGGGCACAAGTGCCCATGGTTGCCCTTCGACCAAAGACCCATCCTGGAAAGAGCAGCGAATCCCCGCTTGCTACGACTTCGACCACCCAGCCCGAAGGAGAACCATGACGCATCCGAATCGCCTGCGCCCGAAGGCCCTCCACCCTGCCGCACGCCACTTGGCCGGAGCCACCCTCGCCCTGCTCGCCGCGCTGGCGCTGCCCACGGCCGCCTCGGCAGCCCCGCGCTGTCAGACCAAGCCGGCCGTCTGTGCCCGCCTGGCCGCGCAGCAAGCCGCCGCCGATCGGCGCGCCGCGAGCCGCGTGGCGACCGCCGAAACCCTCGAGGCGCCCGCCGCCGCGGCGCGACAGGCTAGCGCCCGCTGCACCACCAAGCCGAGCGTCTGCGCGCGGCTGCGCGCCCAGGACCGCCTGCGCCCGGTGCCGCTGTACTCGCCGAACGCCTCGAAGCTGGCAAGCGACGAGCCGCGCTGCCGCACCAAGCCGGCGGTGTGCATGCGCCTGCGCCAGCTCGGCCTGACTCTGCTCTGAGGGCCCCGAAACCCGGACCTCGGCGGCGCCGAGCTCCCGGCCGTGGCAAGGTCCGGCCGCCCGCTGGCGGCCGGACTCGCGAGCGACTCGAATCCCACCCGGCCGGCGCACGTCGAGCCCCAGTGGGCCACCCGACCGATGAGGGGGCCGCGGCGACCCGAACCGGTTGCCCAGGCTCACTCTCCATCGGCGTCGTCGGCCTCGCCGCTCGGCATGCCCGTCGGCGGCAGGAGGTCGGGCTCGGGGCTCTCCCCGTCCTGCATCCGCTCTTCGGGATCGACCGGAGGCCACTCGGCTTCTGCCAGCGCTCCGAGGCACGCCGAGCGATCGCCGCTCTCGGAGACGAGCTCGCAGCCCTCGCCGCCGGGGCCATCACCGGGGCAGTCGAGCACTCGCCGATAGGTCGACGCGAGGCCGCCGCTCCAGCACTCACTGACTGCCCAGGCGCGCCCCTCCGCCACATCCCCCCCCGTTGCGATCAGGTCCGCGCGGCCTCCGTCACCGCGGTGGTGGCGGACGCGGGCCAACACCAGCTCCTCCGCCTCCGTATCCGTCTCGGGCAGATTGGTGCGGACGGCCACGCGCACTCGATTGCGACCGCCGACCAGGTGCACGCCCTGAAACAAGGCGTCCAGCGGCGTGGTGTCGCCGGCGGGCGCGAAGTCTCGCAGGCCGTGTGAGACCGCGGCGCCACTCGGCCGGTGCGCGAAGCTCGAGAGCACCTGCCCGCGCGCCGCCACCGTGGGGTCGACGCTGCCGAGTGCGTCGAGGTCCACGCCCACGGTGCCCCACCCCCGGCGTACGACGCTGCCGAGCCGGATGCGACCCGACGCCACGCGCAGAAAACCAGCTTCGGATCCCTCCGGCCGCGCCTCGAGCAACCATCCGTAGCGCCGCAACAGACCCTTTCGCATGACGAAGCGGTACTCCGTTTGGCCCCGCACGACCGGGCCCCAGGTGGCGAGGTTGCCGGTGCGCTCGTCGGGCTCCGTCCTCGCCAGGGCGGCGATCGGCTGCAGAAAGCTGCGCAGGGCCTGGTTCAGCTCGCGCACGCTGCGCCGCGCCCCACGCAGGCTCGGAGCACCCTCGCCGAGCGCCATCTCCACGCTCGCTGCGGCCTCGCTCGCCGCCTCCCCCACTCGATCCCCTTCCGTCGCGAGCGCCTCGCTCTCCGCGTCGCCGGTGATGCTGAGCTCTACGGCCCCGAGCTCCGGAACGGCCTCGAAGTACTCTCCCTCCGCCGAGCCTCCACCATCGCCTCCGCCGCAGCCGGCGGCGAGCGCCAAGGTCAAGGTCGCAACGGTGCTGTGCCATTTCATCGTACTCATGATGGTTCTCTCCCTGAAGGTGTCTGGTCGATTCACCGTGGAGCGGTGAATCTGCTGTTGGAAAAAAGGGGTCTACGGACCCGAGCGTTCAATCCGTGCTGCCGCTGCCGATCGCTCCGGCGGCACTCTCCGCCGGGTTGAGCGAGCCGTTCCCATCCTGGTCGAGGAACAGCTGGCTCTCGGCACCGAGCCGGGCGCGAATGCGCGCGTACAGACCCGGAAAGCGGTTGACGTCGATCACGATGATGCGCCGCCGATCCGCCCAGTCCGAGGGCTCCGCCGAGTCCAACTCCATGCGCCGCGCCCAGCGGCGCGGCGCGTGGGCCCAGAGCAGACGCTGGCGCTCTCCCCCCTCGCCGCGCACGCGCACGCCCCAGCGCTCGCCCTCCCCAGGCCGGACCCGCAGCGTGACGCGCACGTCGGCAAACAGCAGAAAGCCCACGCCGTCCCCCCGACGCCCCGAGAAGAGCACCGAGCGGCCGAGCAGGGAAGCGGACTCGAGCGCGGGGGCCAGCGCCGCGTCGAAGCCGCACAGCCCGCCGGGCGGCACGTCCACGGGAGGCGGAGCCTGTCGCGTCTGCCCCCCTAGCAGGTCCACCACGAACGGCCCGTGCAACACGATCGGCAGCAGTCCCTCGTCGCAGGGCAACCACTCGATACGGCCAAGCACGAGCACCGCCCGCTCGAGCGCCCCCCGTGGCAACGGCTCGTCCGCGAGGGCACCCGCGTCCGCCTCTCGCTCGGAGGAAGGCAGGGGCCAATCCACCGACTCGTCTTCCTCGGAAACGATGGCGAGGGAGACCGAGGAGAACTCCGCGTCGTCGGGATTGCCCACTCCCGTCGAACCACACCCGACGAGGCTCGGGCACAGCGCGGCGACCAACGCCACGCGCAACCACTTGCTGACCATCTGCCTCACTTCGCTTCCTCGGCGTCGTCCGCGACGGAAAGGGGAAACCACTGAACGTTGAGCTGGTAGACACGCTCGGGGTGCTGGTCGGCGTCGCAGAGCTCCGCCAGCGACTCCCGGAACTGATGAATGCGCCGCTTCACCTCCGAGGCCGTCGCGGAGCTGATACACACCGTCAGTGCGGCCAGGTCACGCTCCCGGGCGGGCACCGTCTCGATCGATTCCGCGGCCCGCTCGATCATCTGGCGGTGAAAGGCGGCCGCGCCCAGGCGGCGCACCTCGTGCTCGGTCGTGATCGTCGGCTCGCCCCGAGTGACGGCCCCGCTCGTCTCGTCTCGCGTGATCAGCCCGAGGGAAGACAGGAGCTTCAGAGACGTGGCCGCCTCGGCGGGGCTGATCCTCGGCTGAATGCGCGCCGCGACCCAGCGCGGGTCCGCGCGAAAGTCCGCACGGGCAGCGAGCTCGCGGATCGCAGGATGGTACCAGGTCGACAAATAGGCGAGCATGTCCCCGTCGATGCGCCGAGCCGCGCGGAAGCGGCGCGAGGCGGAGATCCGCTCGAACGCGCGGTTCTTGTCCGCCAGCGAGCTGGCCTGGTCGAACGCGACGAGGTCCGAGAAAAACTCCGCCTCGGCCTCGTCGAGCCCGAGCGCCACGCTGAACTTGGCTACCGAGTCGCTACTCAGGTTCCGCTCGCCCTCGATCACGAGCTTCAAGAAATTCGGTGACCTCAGCCCCGCCAGCTTGGAAAAGCCGCGGTACGAGAAGCTGCGGCGAGCGCGCTTGGCCGCCTCGTAGTAGGCGCGCAGGTACTTCCGATAGCTCAGGAAGTCGTGCACGCGGACGGGCAGCGAGCTCTTCTGGTGACGGGAAACGGCCATCGCTCAGCCCACAGACTGACGGTCGCAGCCCTCCCCAACAAGACTCGGACATGACTTTCAGTATTCAATCAGAATACGCAGAACACATAAAAATCAATAATTTCAATGATATATTTCTTTCCAAAGACAACACTCGAATACGAAATGGGTGCGACTCGCGCGCTGCTCGGGCCACCTCGCCCCCTCGACCCGGTACAGGTCGCAGTGCGCGACTTCGGTGCCCCCCGCGCTGCCCTCGCTCAGCACGAACACGAAGTTGCCGTCCCCGATGCAGTGGACCACGCGGTGCCGCTTCAGCTCGCGCGCTTCGAGGTCATCGCTGATGAATGGGGGCGCCTGGCTGTGCCAAACGAGAGCGCGGCCTTTGACGTCCAGCCCCCCCCTGCCACGCGAATTGCACGAACGCGTCCGCCTCTTCGAAGTTCCAGCGCTGGGGGCCCTCGGGCTGCAAGCTGCCCCACTTGCCGGTGTTCTGCGGCGTCACGTCGCTGAACTCGGAGGAAAGCGGCGGGCCGTAGGGCGGGTCGTCCAGGAATGGACCTCGACGAGCGAGTGGGTGAAAACGCGCCCCTGAGTCCAGAGCCTTCGCTCGGTGGAGCGACGACCCTGGGGGTCCACGAGCTCGCCGGCCGTGAGCCGAGGGCTTTCGCAGCTGCCGTGGCAGCCCTCTTCGGCGAGGCTGCCGCGCCGGCGGTGCGCTCGGCCTGCCCGGCGGGGTGCACGCTCGATGGGGCTCGCTCGCGCGCGGCGGCCATCAGCCGCTGCCATCCGCTACCGAGTTCCCCTCGTCGGCGGCGGGCGGAGCGGCCTGGGGCACCCACCGATGAACCACCTGCGCCAGGTCCTCGCGACGGATCGGCTTGGCGAGTAAGTCGCACATCCCGGCGGCCTCGCACTCGCGGCGATTCTCTGGCAGGGCGTTCGCGGTCAGCGCCACGATCGGCGGAGACTTCGCGGATTGCCGCCGGATCCTGCGGGTCGCCTCCAGCCCGTCGAGCGTCGGCATTTGGCAGTCCATCAGGATGAGGTCGTAGTGGCTGGCCAAGGCCGCCTCGACCCCTCGCTCGCCGTCTTCTGCGAGATCCACGGCCCAACCCAAACGCTCGAGCACCTTGCGCGCCACCATCCGGTTGATTCGGTTGTCGTCCACCACCAGGGCTCTCGCCCGAGCCGTCTCGGCGAGTGGCTCCGGGGCGTCGGCCCCCTTCCCCTCCGGTACCGGGCGTCGTACCGGTCCCTGCGCGGGTCGCCCGCTCGGGCGCTGGCGCACGACGGGCTTCGAGGACGCGACGTCCCGATCGCCCGGAGCCAACACCTGCACGGGAACGGAGAACCAGAAGCGAGCCCCCCGACCCAGGGTGCTCTCGACTCCGATTCGCCCGCCCATTGCCGTCACCAGCCGCTTGCTGATCGCCAGCCCCAAGCCCGTTCCCCCAAACCGGCGCGTGGTGGAATCGTCGGCCTGCTTGAACTCCTCGAACAGCGCTTCGGGGTCGGCGATCCCGATTCCGGTATCCTCGACTTCGAAATGGAGCACCGCCGGGTCGGAACCCGACTCTCGGCGGCAGCGAACCACCACGTGCCCGGCTTCGGTGAACTTGACCGCGTTGGAGCAGAGGTTGAGCAAGATCTGACGCAAGCGCAGACCGTCGACCCGCACCCAATCCGGGACCTCTGGCTCCACCTCGGCCTCGATCCGCAACGCCTTCTCCTCAGCGAGCGGGGCGAGCAGCCTGAGAATCTCGGAGAGGCCGCGTCGCAGCGCGATCGGCTGCGGGTCGAGCCGCACCTTTCCGGCCTCGAGCTTGGAGAAGTCGAGAATGTCGTTGATCAGGGCGAGCAGCGTCTGACCGGAGGTGATGATGGTTTCCGTCAACTCGCGCCGCTCGGATGCCTCCTGAGCGTCCAGCAGCAAGTCGGCCGTGGCCAACACGCCGTTCATCGGAGTGCGAAGCTCGTGGCTCATCGTCGCCAGGAAACGCGTCTTGGCCGCAGTGGCCGCTTCGGCTTTCTCGAGCGCCCTCTCGGCGGCTGCTCGGGCTTGCTCCAGGGCCTCCGATTGGTTGCGCAGATCATCGTTTCTCTGCTCCAGCGCAGATTTCTGGGCGCGTAGCTCGACGGTAACCGCCTCGGCGTAGGCCACCGCCCGCCGGTTGCTGCGCGCCAACCCGAGAAACAGCGCGAGCAGCAGCAGGTCGATGGTCGCTCCGCCGATCAGAATGGTCAGAGGCTGGGAGCTAGCCGAGTTCTTTCGAAACGTCTTGTCGCTGCGGAGATCGAAGGTCCATACGCGCCCATACATCGGAACCTCGATGCGGCGGCGGAACTGCGGAGTCGCATCGAAGCTCGGGTCCCCCTCGTGGTGCTCGTCGTAGAGGACCTTTTCGCCGTCGATGATGCGCACTCCGACGTTGCGGGTCGCCCGGTGCAGGGTGCCTTGCATCAAGCGCTTCACCACGAACGGTGCGTAGACCAAACCGCCGCAGCGTTCTGCCGCAGTGCCGCCTTCCCGCTCGATTGGGCCTGCTGCGAAGAAGGGCGCAAAGAACAGAAACCCGGGTGTCTTCTCGGCGTCCTGGACCAGCACGATCGGACCGGTCACCTGCGCCCGGCGGGTGTCGCGCGCCTTCTTGGCCGCCGCATAGCGATTGCGCTCGTGGGCCATGTCGAGGCCCACGGCGGCGCGGTTGGCCCCCACCGGCTCGATGTAGGTAATCGGCCAGAAATCGGGCTGATCGTGAGGCGGGTGAACTCGATACCACGGCCTCGAGGTCCGCTGCCGCCCCAGGTACGCATCGAGCTCGTCCGGCTCGAGGTGGTGAATGACCCCGATCCCGTTGATGCCTGGGTACTTCTGCTCGAGCTGCATGGATGCCGCGAACCGATGCCACTGCTCGTCGGTTGCGTCCCCGCCGAGCGCGTCGATGGCGCTCACCCCGCTCCACAGCGCATCCTCGTATTTCTGCATGCGCTCGGCTACCAGATCGACCACTTGGTTCGCCTCTCGCGAAAAGCGCGCTTCGACCTTCTCGTCGACCTGGCGCTTCGAGAAGAGATAGCCCGCGAAGGTGACGCCCACCGAAAGGCCCAGCATGAGCCAGTGCATCCAATGCACCACGCCCCCAGCGCTACCCGGCGGCTTCACATCCAGCTTCAGCTCCGTTCTCACTCAGTCCCCGCCCCTCGGGGCATCCCCTCGTCCGCCGCGCGTTCTCCGTCGACTCGGGCGGGCGAGGCAACTGCCTGCAGAGCGGCCGGGAGGGCCCGACGGAAAACCCGCAGCCCCGAGGCCGCTCCCACCCCACACACCCTCGCCTCCACCCGCACCCTTTTCGGTCGATTCGAGGTGCAAAGCGGCTTGCTCCCCGGCGACCGTCAACTGCGCTCGCTTCATGCCGCTCGCTTGCAGCCCCCTTGCGGCGCTCACTGCGAGATTGCCCTCCCCCGCGCCGGCTCCGAATCAGGTCGAACTGGCGTGCCGAGCTACCCCTGCCGCGCCCCGTGGGAGCCGCGAGGTCGCGGTGGAGGGAATCGCCCGCCACCGCGGCCGCGGCCCCACGCCGCGCGACGGAGCTCGCCATCGCGGACCGAGCGCCATGAACCCGCCCGCCGACACACTCGCCCGGGGAGGCCACCGCCCCCCTGGAACGATCCGCCGCGCAGCGTGCGGACGAGCAGACCCACGACAGCGGGCTCGGCCTCGGGCGCGCTGCAACGAATCGGGCGCGAGGCACCGCGACGCCTACCTGTGGGGTGGGCTGTCATCCGTTCGGCGACGCGGGCGACCCCTGGTGGCTGACGCGGCCCCGCCGCTGTCCTCGGTGGCGCGGCTGGACGGCAGCCAGCTCGCGTGCGGCAGCCTCTCGCGAAACGGCCGCCGCCCAGGCGGTGCGGCCAACCCGCGCGGGCAATCCGCTGCGCTCGGAGCGAATCGGCCCAAAAGCCGGCCGCGGGCGGCCGCGAGCGAGCTCGATCCTCCGCGACGCTCCTCGAGCTCCGGCGGCCCTGTGGCAGGGCCGACGAGCCCCCAGTCGAGCGCTTTGCCAGAAAGTCGCCCCTCCGGCGGCGAGCTGATACGAGGCACCCCGTGGGAATTTCGACTTTCGTCCTTCGTTCGCGGGTGCCGCGGCTCTCCGCCGCATCGGCGATGACCCTTGCGACGGCCCTCGGCTGCTCGAGCGGCGAGCGGGAAAACGCGGAAACCGGGGTCGAGCCGGTGCTTCCGGACGGCGTCAATCTGGGCGCCTGCAGCGCCGCCTGGGTGCCGCTCACGGGGGGCAACGGGGGCGACTCCGAGCCGCCGGTGGACCTCCTCTTCTCCCGCGGCCACCTCTACTTCTACCGCTTCACCTGGGGCCCCCAGGGCTCCGCGACCAGCGAGCTGGTGCGTTTCGCCGTCACCGCCAATTCCGGCGACACGGCCACGACTGTAATGGTTCCAAACACTTACAGCGCTCCCATGTGGATCGATGACAATGAGCTCGTCTTCACGCAGAACAGCGAGGTTCGAAGCGTTCCCCTGGCGGGCGGCGACGTGCGCGTGCGCTCCAGCTACGCCTCGGATGAGGTGCGCGACGTGCAGTGGCTGGGTATCGTGGACAACGACTTCTACTTCGCTCGCTACGGCAAGCCCGGCGCAATCTGGCGAGTCGGCCTCGAAGGCGGGCCGATCGAGCTGTTCACCGAGTTGGGCGAGGACTGGGGCTTCCCCATCGAGCCACCTCTCGTCAGCTCGCCCGAAGGTCTGCTGCTCAACGGCAGGCGGCAGGGCGCCAACCTCGAGGTGCGTCAAGCGACCGTGCTGATCGGGGACGACGGCGTGGCGCGCGATCTGCCCTATCCCGACGGGGCTGCGGCGGCCCCACAGCTCACGCCGACGGGCATCATCCACACCATGCGGATCGCGGGCGAAGAGACGACCGAGGAGGAGGTCGCGTCCCTGGTGCAAGAGCTGGATGGCGAGGAGGAAGCCAGCGCCGAGCAGGAGGCTGCTCCCCCGGAAGGCGGCGACGTCGAGATGCGGCTTTCCCCCATCGGAGGCGGAGACGACGTCGAATTTTGGAGCGACCGCCCCCTGGCCGCAATCCCCGGTCACGTCGAGTCGGATGGGCAAGACGGATGGTTCGTCACCGCTTCCGAGCCGTTCAACGACGGCTATCGGCACGATACGCTGTGGCACGTCCGGCCAAATCTCGACTCGCGCCGGCTGGGGTGCAACCCGAGCCCGGAGACCTCGCGAATCCACACCACGTCACGCACCGGCAAGGCCTTCGCTTTTGGTGAGGGCTTCGTGTACCTCGTCTCCAGCCGCAGCGAGAGTGAGTTTTGGGAGCTCGTAAAGGTTTCCTATCAGCCCCCGGGAGAGTGAGCCGCGCGCCGCACGGCATCGAGCCGAGCTACCGGCGACGAGCGAGCCCCGCCGCGCGCGGACGGCGGCCTTCGAGCCGCCGCACCGGTTGGTGCCGGGCGCGGCTCGGGCGCCTGTGCGTGGTTTTCGCCTGCGCCGAGGCGACCGCCTGCGCACATGGCGAGGAAGCCAAGACGCCCGACTCGGCGCAGGCGCACGGACCCGCGGATGGCGCCGAAGCCAAGGCGCCCGTGACCACGCTCGCCATCGAGAGCACCCCGGTTGCTTCCCTGCGCAGCGACTATTTCACGGTGCTGGAGTTTTCGATCAAGAACCCATCCAGCCAGTGGCATCGACTGAAGCGCGTTAGCCTGGCCCCCGATCGGCGCCTGAAGGGCGCGCGCTTCGAGATCATCGTCGGGGACCGTTTGCGAACGTGGCAGCTGGCCGCACGCCATTCGGCCTCCGGCAAGCCGGAATCCAGCCACGTCGCGCTCGCCACGCTAGCTCCGGATTCAGCCCCGCCCGACCCCGAGGGCTCGGCAGCGAGCGGGGCGCCTCCCGGTCACCTGCTCGCACTCCCGTACTCCGTTGCCCCTGGCCTGCTCGCGCGGCGCTGGGCAGTGCTCTATTCACCGGATCGCGATGGCCTCAGGGGGCAGGAGCTAGTGCTCGAGTACGAGCTGGAAGACGGCCGCGTCGAGAGCTTGCTCGTGAAGCCCCCCGAGCCCCCGCCCGCCGACCATTAGTGCCCCGTCCGATGAGTCGTAATCACTGATCGACGGTCGCCGTGGGAAGAGAGTCGTCTTGCCACGAGCGGCCGACGGGGCACGTCGGCGCCGAAGGCGCCGCAGAGAAAGAGGGGTACCGTGTCCGAGACGAGCCCCCAGCGAAAACCACCGAGGGCCGCCACAGGCGGACCGGCCCGCGGTGGTTTGTGATTGCGACTTCGCGGACACAGCACTAGATGTCCGCCCGGGCGCGCGCGCAGGCAGACTTGCTGTCTGCCCCGCACGCGCTGGCGGGCAGCTGGGCGAAAAGACACGACTCATCGCACCCTCGGGACCAGGTCGTGAGACGCCGGCGCCACACCTCGCCCGCCCGCGGTGCAACACCGAGGCGGCGGCCGCTCCCCAGCCGCAAGGAAGCGGCACACGCGTCCCGGCCACGAGTGCGAAGCGGCCTTCCAAGGCTCTTCGCCGCGCGTCGGCCGCGAGAAAGCTACGCCGCTGCCGCGAGCTCACTCGGCCACGGGAAGCACGACGATGTTGGGCCTCGGCGGATCGGCCATTTCCGCACCAATGTGAAAGCTCGGATGCGGCGGCTGGTTGTATGCCACGTTCTGCCAGGATATCGCAGCGCGATACTGTGGATCGTGCATCAGCGTGAACAGCCGCCTCTGCGTGCGATCGACCGTCGTGTACAAGCGCAACGCGGAGTTGTCGGCCTCGCGCCAGATCACCTCCTCCCGCCAATCCCCAATGATGTCAGCGACGAGGCTCGGAACCGACTTGGTGCCATTGTTCGAAGCACACGGCCCGCAGCTGAGCAACCGCCCCACGCCGACCTTGTCGATGGAGGTCCCGTCCTCGAGCTCGCGCAGCTCGTCGTCGTCCCACCAGATCAGAAAATTGACCGAGCTGGGCTGCGGACCACCGATTGGCTGCCCGGTGCTCGCGCTGCGCAGCGCCACTCCACTCGAAGCCCAGAATTCGCCCCCCGGGTTGCTCGCGACGACATCCGCCGCAACGGCGCGCCCCACGTCGGCCCCCGTCTGATCCGACTGCTGCAAAATCTCGCAGGTAGCGCCATCTCGAATCGTCCAGTGGGGTCTCGAGGTCGTTTCCGTCGGCATGAAGACTTCGACGCCGGGGCGATCGAGGATCAGGTCGGCGACGTGCAGCGCGTCCCCGTGATCCATCCCCGTGGAGCACATTCCTCGCCCATCGTGATCGATCGTCATGGCGCCGTAGACGATCTCCTGCCCCAAATCCCCGTCGACGTTGGCCACGCTCAAGCTGTGGGCCCCCTGCCCGGTGAACGGTCGATTCTGGGCGTCGGCGGGCGTATCGTTGCTGTCGAAACGCCACAGCGGCGTCAGCTCCCCACCGCGCCAGTTCCACGCGGCCAAGGTGGTGCGCGTATAGTAGCCTCGCGCCATGACGAAGCTGGGTAGCCCCGTGTCGTCGAGATAGGCGGCCGCGGCGAGGAATCGATCGACGCGGTTGCCGTATCCGTCCCCCCAAGAGCCTACGTCCCCGCGCGCCTGGTGATAGGGGGCCGTCGCGAGCTCGCGCCCGGTGGCCCCTTCGAACACGGTGAAATACTCCGGCCCACTGAGCACGTAGCCGTTGCCATTGCGAAAGACGGCTGCGTCGTCGTCCGCTTCGGCGGGGCCCAAAGCGAGGAACCGACCATCCCCCGCCACCGTACCGGGAGCGGTTTTCATCGCGAGCTCCGCCCGGCCGTCGCCATCCGCATCGATCACCACGAACTGGGTGTAGTGCTCCCCCGCGCGGATGTTGGGGCCGAGATCGATGCGCCACAGGCGCGTTCCATCGAGGCGCAGCGCGTCGAGAAACACGTCGTCCGTTACGCCCCCGTTGGAGTTGTCCTGGGCGTTGTCGGGCTGCCAGATCATGAAAATCTCGTACTGGCCGTCTCCATCGACATCACCCACGCTGGCGTCGTGAGCGCGATAGTTGCCCCCGGGAGACTCGAGCTCGATGCGCAAGAACTGCTCCGCCCACGGCGCCACCGAAGCCGAGCGCGGACCCTCCACGCCGTCGATCACCGCGGCGACCGAATACCGCGAGCTCGCGGTGCCCTCGGGGTCCAGCAGGTTCGTGCTGTCCGTGACGGAAGCGATGCGCTCCTCGCCCCGGTAGACTTCGTAGGCAATCCGCTCGGGCGACGCCGGGTCGTACTCGTAGCCGAACATGCGCCAGCTGACGAATACGCCCCCCCCCTGAACGACCGCCACGAGCCCTCGATCGAGATTCTCCATCACGTAGAAGCCATCGCCGAGCGGGAGGTCGGGCGCCATCGAATCGGGCTCGTCCGGCTCTGGCAGAGCGCTCTCCGAGGGGTCGACCGAGCCGCCCGACCCCGCCTGAAGCGCTCCCCCTTCGCCGGGGCGCTCGTCGACCAGGGGCGCACCGCCCGGACGCTCGGCACCCGGCTCGTCCCCCGCCGACGGCGCCCCCTCTTGCCAAGACTCCGCACCGAACGGCGGGGGGCGTTCGCTCGGCGGCAGGTCCGCCGCGGGGGGTTGGCAGCTGCCCGCGAAGGCGACCGACCCCGCCGCCACCAGAGGGACCCTTCGGACGAGCCCACGCCGTAACCGCCTTCGAGCCGAAGCCACCTGCACCGAAGCCATAGGCGCATCATGCCGCGCTGCACGTCGCACGCCTAGTGCCCCGTCCGGTAAGTCGCAATCACTGATTGTCGGTCGCCGCGGGAAGAGAGTCGTCTTGCCTCAAGCGGCGGACGGGGCACGTCGGCGCCGAAGGCGCCGCAGAGAAAGAGGGGTGCCCTGTCCAAGACGAGCCCCCAGCGCGGGCCGCCACAGGCGGACCGGCCCGCGGTGGTTTGTGATTGCGACTTCGCGGACGCAGCAGTAGCCTGATTGCTGCGGCGCGAACGCCGCGCGAAAGGCTTTTCGCCGGGCTACGTCGTATCTCTCGAATCGATCACGAAACGGCACGCCGAAAACGAATGCACGCGTTCCGGCGACACGGAACCTTCGACCGTGAGCGCATCGGAGCTTGCTTCGGGGTACCCCTCACGGCCCGGAGCCCTCGCCGCAAGCCGGGGTGGCCTCCACCCCGTGCGTTCACGACGGCCGACGACGCGGGCCGCAGCGAGCGCTGCTCGTGGCGCAGCGGCCTCGAGCGCAAAAAGCTGCAAATTCACCACGGCGACGGCCTAGACCGGCTCACTCTGCGCCTGCTGCAACTCGATTTGGCCGGCGCTCTCCGAGACGCGCAAGCTACTCACCTCCTCTTCGAGCGAGATGCCGAGGCGCTCGGCAATCCGACCCTCCCGACGCCGGCGCAGCGCCCCGCAGTCGCGACGTGGAAACGAACGCAACGCTCCTCGTGGGGCTGCTCGTCGACCTTCGAATAGACGCGGCGAGGCAGCGCGCCCCGGCTCACGGCGCCGCTCGCCACCTCAACCCGTCTCCCCGCTGGCCGCCACCCCGAGCCGATCGTGGAGCTCGGCGAGCACGGCCTCCGCGTGCCTGCACGTGGCCGCGGCTCGGTCGAGCGGATCTCCCGGTTCACGGCCGGCCGCCACGTATTCGAGACGCTCGCAGGATTCGGAGAGGCCGAGAGCGCCCACACACGCGCTGCTCGACTTGAGACAATGGGCAGCCCGGTGCAATGCCTCGACGTCTCGGCAGCGTACCGCCTCGTCGATCTCACCGACGAGCTTCGGTGTATGAGTGAGAAACTTCCGGGCGACGCTCTCCCATACCGAGCTACCATCCGCTTTCCGAAGCGCCATCAGCTCGCCCGCGGCGGCCTCATCAATCTCGCTTTGCACTGCTACTTCTCCTTCGAGCCCCTCTTGGACGCTGCCGACCGTGTTCGCGATCCATCCAGCGCACCAATGCGTTCCGAAGCTCCTCTACGCGAAACGGCTTGCTCACGAAGTCGTCCATGCCCGCGCTGAGGCAGCGCTCTCGGTCGCCGCGCATGGCGTTGGCCGTGAGGGCGATGATCGGTATCCGCGGAGACTCGTTCGCTGCCTCGAGCGCTCGGATGTCGCGGGTGGCCACGAACCCGTCCCGCTTCGGCATCTGGCAGTCCATGAGCACCACGTCGTGGACGGCGTGGTCCAGCGTTCGCACCGCCGCGTCGCCATCCTCGGCTACGTCGACGACGCAGCCGAGCAGCTCGAGGAGCCCCGTGGCGACCTCTCGATTGACCGCGTTGTCCTCTGCGAGCAGCACGCGAGCGCCAGCGAGAACGTCCGCGGCGAGACGCCCCGACACGCGAACCACGTGCGAAGCTGGCTCGTTCGCGTCTGCCGGGAACTTCACCCAGAAGGTGAACGTGCTGCCGGGGCCGGCATTGTTGACGACCTCGATCCGCCCTTCCATCAACTCGACCAGGCGCTTGACGATGGCGAGCCCCAGCCCCGTCCCACCGTACTTCCTGGCCATCGAACCGTCCGGCTGCGCGAAGGAGTCGAAGATCTTGGCATCGTGTCCGGGCTGGATCCCGATTCCAGTATCTCGAACCTGCACGCAAAGCATGTCCTCGGGTTGCCGGTGCACCGTGACGGTGACGGTACCCGCGTCCGTGAACTTGATCGCGTTGCCGACCAGGTTCGTGATCACCTGTCGAAATCGAAGCGGGTCGCCCACCAGGTGCTCCTCCACTTCCTCGGCGACGTTGTAGGCGAGAGTCAGGCCCTTTTTGCTCGCCCGCTCTCGTGGCACCTCGAGCATCTCGGCCAGCCTTTCCCGGAGAGGGAAGGAGATTCGCTCGATCTCCAGGCGCCCGGCCTCCATTTTCGAAACGTCCAGGATATCGTTGAGGATGTCGAGCATCGACTCGGCGGAGCTCTCGATGAGGTTCGCGAGACGCCGACCGTCCGGCGGCAGCTCGGAGCGCAAGAGAAGCTGCGCCATGCCCAACACACCGTTCATCGGGGTGCGAATCCCGTGAATCACGTTGGCCAGAAACTCGCTCTTGGCGTGATTGGCCGCGTCTGCCTGCCCCTTGGCCTTGGTGAGCGCCTCGTTCGACTTCGCCAACGCTCGCATGGCTTCGCGCACGTCCTTCGTCCGCGCCTGCACCTCGCGGTCCAGAAGCGTGGCCGCCTGGAAGAGCGAGAAGGCGCTGCCCTGTTGGTCCATGTCGCGCTGCACGCGATCCATGAGCGCGTCGTTGACCTTCGTCAGCTTCTCGACTCGCCGCTCGAGCTGAGCAACGTACGCGGGGTCGTTCATGCTCGGCGCGTTCCGATGGCCACGCCCGTCAACGTCTGATTCACGTGCATGGCGTTGTACTGCTCGCCGTACGTCGAGAAACCGAGCGTATTGTTTTCGTTCAAGATTCGAGCGACCTGATGTCGGAGCCCTTTTTGCTCCATCTCCAGGTGCCGAAGCACGCAATCACAGCCCAGCACCAGCTCGGGTGCCCCCACACGAGCCTTCACCTCGGTGAAGGTTTCCTCCAGGTTCCTCACGAAATCCACGCCGCGCGCAACGGTCAGCACGATGCCTTCGTCGATTGCGGAGAAGAATGTGAGGCTCTCGTTCGGGTTGACCTTCTGGATCGACCGCACGTACTCCTGGCCCCCCAAGCGCACGACGACCGGGTGCACGGCAAAGGTCGTCGGCGCGAGCTCTTCGACCTCCAGGCCGACGAGTCGAGCGTACTCACGCCCCGCGGGCTCCCCGTTGATCTCCGTGACGACTCTTCGAGCCGGATCGGCACAGGTGACGACCATGCGCGCCTCGTTGCTGACGAAGTGTTGGGTCTTGAAGACGCAGAAGGGGTGCTCCGTATTCACGAGCGCCACCACAGCGCAGCCCGTGCGGAATTTGCCCTGATGGTAGACGTACGTGTGCTCGAAGCGGGTTCCGTCTCCCGCCGAGCCTCCGAAGAGCTGCACGTCCTCGAGGCCGCGATGCAGAGCGCTCACTACCTGCTCCTCTCGCATCGACATGCCGTCGACCAAGAGGTGGGCAAAGCATCGCTCCGAATCCCAGGAGGCCCCCTGACGCGACAACTCTGCTCGCAGGGCCGGCCCGACCTCCGTTCCGCGCGAGAACTCGAAGTGTTGCAGGTCGTCGATTCGGTGGGTCGCGACACGGAAGTCCGGCGCGGCAAAGCTCACCCCGACGAGCGAGTCGTTTTCGTAGCCGAGGGGGCCGATTTCGCCCGACGTCGTGCAACCGACGACTTCGATCCCCTCGAACCGGCGCGAGAGCTCGCCGCCCAGAGCATCCAAGTCGTATCCTGAGCCACAGTGAAACAGTACGAAGCACATGGACGCCTGCTCCACGGATTCGTAGAGCTCTCGCCCCGCGACCACAGGGTCACGGCTGACGGACGCGCCTCGACGCACCTTGATCCTGGGGCTCATGGTTTCCCTCTACGCTGCGGTACGCCCCCCCCTGCGGGGGCAATGCCGCGATCAGCCAGCAAGATTCGGAGCTGCCCACCGAGACTGCCGGGCCTGGAAGACTTACGAATGAATCCCTCGGCGCCGCAGCTCTCAGCGAGCTGTCGCAGGTCTGCTTCGGGGAGATTCGAATGCAGGTAGAAGAGGCAGCTCGAGCCCATGCGACTCGCAGAAGAGCTTTGCTTCGACGTGTTGCGGCACTGGCCGCGGCGAGCAATCTCCACGAGATGATTGCCGTTGAGCGCGGGCATCATGACGTCGATGAGGGCCACATCGGGTCGCAGCGTGCCGAGCGCCGCCGTGAACCCCAGCGCGCTATTGCTCGTAACCACCTCGAAGCCCGCCTCCGAGAGCGAAGCCTCGGCCACTTCCAGGAGCAGCTCATTGTCGTCTACGAGCAATACCTTCATGTCCGCCTCGACAGGGACAGAACGGTGCTACGGACGAACCCGTGAGAGCCGAACCCGCGAACCTGGCAAGTCCAGGGGCGAACGAGTCACGTTTCGCTTTGCGCGCAAGCTCCGCGCGTGTCGAACGGAGACAGGGAGGCTCGGCCCGGTCGTGTGCCTCCGGGCACGACGGCGGCACCGACCGGTCCGGGCCGAGGCGGCCCCTGCCGAGCTCGGGTCCCCGTCAGCACGTGCCCTCGACCGCGCAGCGAACCTCGGCGGGGCTGCGGGCGATGCTCCAGACGCGGACGTTGTCGATGGCGCCGACGTACGGCGAGGTCGCCGTGCCCGCCACGCCCAACCCCGCACCGGAAGCGACTCCCAGGGGCCCGCTCGCGGCGCGTTCCGCTGCGAGCCGTCCGTCGACGAACAGTCGAAGCTCGCTCCCATCGTAGGTGCATGCGACGTGGCTCCACTGCCCGCTGGGCAGCGCGCCCGCCGCGACCGACGTGCGGCTGCCAGCGCCGACGACGATCGCGCAGCGGGCGGCCCCGCCGGCTGCCACGCTCAGGTCCCAGCGACCCGCGAGAGCGAGAACTTGCCGCTCTTGCCCATCGAGCGGCTCGACCCAGGCCTCGACGGTCAAGCCCGTCGAAAAGTCCAACGACTGGTCCGCGCGAGGGGTGAAGCGGCTCAGCTCGGAGACCAGCAGCGCCCGGTCGAAGTAACCCGGGCCAAAGGCATACCCCAGACCCACCAGGTGGTTGCCGTAGCCCGAGTCGTCGAGGAGACTACCGTTCATCTCATAGCAGGCGCGCAGCTCCGGCGAGCCGAGCGAGCAGAAGCCCCGTCCACGCACGCCTGCGTCCGGGCCCGCGGCGTCGACCGAGGCGGTCGATCCACGGTCTCCTCCCGCATCCACCACGCTCGACGAGCCCCCGGAATCCCGAAACCCCGCCGTATCCACCCCCTGCGACGACCCCTGGCGCCCCGCGTCGGTGGCAGCGCCTGCGGCGCTCGAGACCCGCACGCGGCCGAGCTCGTAATCTAGCCGGGCGCAACCCGACGCTCCCAAGAGCACCGAAATAGCCCACGCTCTTCTGACGGGGGGCACGCCCTAGGTGAGCGACGCTCGAGACGCATTCTGAAGCCTCCAATGGCCACTCCTTACGCGGCGACCCGCGAGGGCTGCAGCCGGACGCTCCCCGCGGCCGCCGGCGGCTGGAAACGTTTCGACGAGCTCACGCCTCGACGGCCGTGCGGCGTTCGCCGGAGCCGCGGCCGCGGCCGCGAGGCAACACCCGCCCGAGCGGCGCGTGAGGTGACGGCGCCACCGCGCTGGCCAGCCCCTCTACCTTCCAGGCTCGCTCGCCTATGCGGGCGAGGACCGGTGCGGTACGCTGGGCGCATGACCCACACGGCACTGGTGACCGGAGGCAATCGCGGGATCGGTCTCGCCGTGTGCGCGGAGCTGTCGCGGCAAGGCTACCGGGTCTTACTCGGCGCTCGCTCCGCCGAGCGGGGGCGGGCGGCCGCCGCCGAGTTGGCCGCTGCGGGCCAACGCGTGGAAGCAGTCCCACTGGACGTCGCTTGCGAGCGGAGCGTCGCCGCGCTGGCCGAGCGGATACGCGACAGGGGGAGGAAGCTCGATTGCCTGGTCAACAACGCCGCCATCTCGCTGCCCGGGTTCGATGCCGGGGTGGTGCGCCAAACGCTCGCCGTCAACTTCCTCGGCGCCCTTCGGCTCACCGAGTCCTTACTGCCCGTACTGGGCGAATCGAGCAACGTAGTCAACGTCTCGAGTGGGATGGGCTCGCTCGGCGGCTTTCCCGCCGCGGCCAGGGCTCGGTTCTCACAGGCGCAGAGCCAGGGTGATCTGCTGGAGGTGCTGGCGGACTTCGAATCGGCCGTGGCCGCCGGGCACCACGCCGCCGAGGGTTGGCCGAGCAGCGCCTACTCCGTTTCCAAGGCTGCGCTCAACGCGCTCACGCGAATCTGGGCAGCGGAGCGCTCGACGCCGAGGGTCAACGCCGTCTGCCCTGGTTGGGTGCGAACGACGATGGGCGGGCCCGCGGCTCCGCGCGACGCGGCGGCCGGCGCGCGGGGCATCGTCTGGGCAGCAACGCTGCCGCGCACGGGACCCACCGGCGGCTTCTTTCGCGATGGCGAGCCCATCGCCTGGTAGGATCTGGAGCTGCCGGCTTGCCCCGCTGGCGGGTCGCATTCCTACGAGCCCGACAGCTTCGAGGTTGGACGGATGGCGCTCGCCGGGGGTAGACCCAGGCGATGGACACGCGCGCTCCCTCCGCCACGCCCGCGCACCCCGCCCCTGTAGGCGTCGCTCCGGGAGACCCGCGGCTCACGCTGCGAGCCGTCGTGCTCGGCATGGCGGTGGGCGGCTGCCTGTCGCTCTGCAACATCTACAGCGGGCTGAAAATCGGCTTCACCACCAACATGAGCATCGCGGCGGCGCTGCTCGGCTACGGGATTTTTCACGCGGCGCGGCGCGTGGGCATACGCGGCGCAGCGCACGGCCTCGGCTTGCAGGAGAACGTCACGAACCAGACGGCGGCGTCCGCGGCTGCTTCGATCGCGGGCGCCGGCCTCGTGGCGCCGATTCCCGCCCTGACGCTGCTCACCGGCTACGAGTTCGACTTTGCCACGCTCGTGGTGTGGGCTCTGTCGGTTTCGCTTCTGGGGGTCGTCGTCGGGATCGGGATCCGCCGGCCGCTGATCGAGCACCAGAGCCTGCCGTTTCCCTACGGCATCGCCACCGCGACCGTGATGGAAGAGATGTATTCTGCCGGACGAGAGGCTCTGCGGAGGTTGTACGTTCTGCTCGTGGCCATCGGGCTCGCCAGCGCGGTCAAGGTCTGCATCGAACTCCTGAAGCTACCCGTGGCCTGGCTCGGCGGCTCGCTTTCGGCGGGACCCCTGCGAATGACGGCCAAAAACCTCGGCTTCGGCTTCGATCCGAGCGTGCTGATGGTGGGCGTGGGCGCCCTGGTGGGAATGCGCAGCGCCGCTTCGATGCTCGGCGGGGCTCTGCTCGGGTGGCTCGGGCTCGCTCCGCTGTGTGTGGGTCGCGGCTGGGTGTCCGTGGCTGGACTGGATCCGGACCAGATGTGGTTCGGCCCAATCACGGGCTGGCTCCTGTGGCCCGGCGTGGCGCTGATGGTGTCTTCGGCGCTGACCGCATTCGCCCTCTCCGTGCCGGCCCTGATCCGCGCGCTGGCAAGAGCCTCGGAAGAGCCCCACACGCCCGCAGCCACCCGAAGCATGTCGAGAATCTACGCAGTCGCGGTGGGGGCCACCGGCGCTCTCTGCGTCACGCTGCAGATGATCTTGTTCGACATCGGGCCCGTTGCGTCGGTCAGCGCCGTGGTGTTGAGCTTTGGCCTCGCCGTCGTCGCGGGTCGCGTCACCGGAGAGACGGGCATCGCCCCCATCGGCGCGATGGGCAAAGTGACCCAGCTCATCTTCGCGGGCATCGCGCCGGGCAACGCTACGGCAAATCTGATGGCGGCCAACGTAACGGGCGGGGCCGCGTCGCAGTGCTCGGACCTGCTGCACGACTTGAAGACCGGATCGTTGCTCGACGCCCGCCCGCACCACCAGGCCGTGGCGCAGGTCTTCGGCGTGCTGAGCGGCTCGCTGCTCGGCAGCGCAGGGTACCTCGCGCTAGTCCCCGACCCCTCGAGGCAGCTGTTGACCGGTGAGTGGCCCGCCCCCGCCGTGGCGCAGTGGAAGGCGGTGGCGGAGGTCTTCTCCGCCGGCGCCGCCCACCTCCCCCCCGGTGCGCTGCCGGCCATGGCGGTGGCCGGCGCCATCGGGGCGGCCCTTGCCGCGCTCTCCCACTTTCTCCCGCCCGAAAGGGAGCGTTGGCTTCCCAACCCCGCGAGCGTGGGCCTGTCGTTCGTGCTCCCGGCGTACTATTCGATCAGCGTTTTTCTCGGGGCCGCCGCGGCGCTGACATTGACCCGACTACGACCGGGCACTCGTCGCTTCGTCGTCATCGCTGGCGCCGGGCTCATTGCTGGGGAGAGCTTGTCCGGGGTCGCCTTCGCGCTTCAGCGGCTGATTGCGGGTGGCTAGCTCCACTTCCTGGTATTGGTGCGGGAAGCCGCTGAGTGGGCCGAGCTCGCTCCGATCGCGGTCGAACGTGGGCCGGCTGCGAACGTACAGCGTGAGCAGCTCGGAGAGGGACTTCAAGGCGTCCGTGTGCGTTCGCTCGTAGCCGTGCGACGCGTCGGCGCCAAAGCACACCAGCGCAACGCGCAAGTCGTTGCCCGCCTCCACCGCGGATGCCGCGTCGCAGCGGTAGTACTTGAACACGTCGCGCTGGTAAGCGACCTTGTGCGCGTCGCAGAGCGAGATGAGCTTGTGCGTGAGGTGGTAGTCGAAGGGGCCGGTCTGATCTCGCATCGAGATCGTCACGCCCCTTTCTCGCGAATTCTGGCCGGGCGCCGGGGTCGCGTTGTCGACGGCGACCAGCTCCGCCACGTCTTGCAGCACGACGGCCGAGGCCCCCGTGCCGAGCTCTTCCGAAATCGTGAACAGCAGATGGCAGTTTACCGGCAAGGTGACGCGAGCATCCACGAGCGCCTTGGCGGCTGCCAACACCGCGGCCACCCCCGCCTTGTTGTCGAGGTGGCGTGAATTGATGAAGCCATTGCACACCTCGGCGCCCGGGTCGAACGCGACGAAATCCCCAATGTGGAACCCGTGGTGGGTCAGCTCTTCGATAGAGGTACAAAAATCGTCGGTGCGGACCTCGACGTGCTCCCAGGAAACCGGCTGGGAGTCGATTTCGTCGTTGAAGGTGTGACCAGAAGCCTTCAGCGGCAACACCGTGCCCCGCTTCGCGCCCTTGGTGTCCGTGAAGATCGTCACGCGACCCCCCTCGGCGAAACGGCTCGACCAGTAGCCGATGGGCACGAGTTCCAGGCGACCGTTGCTCTTCAGGTTCTTCACCATGGCGCCCAGGGTGTCCACGTGGCTCACCACCGCGCGCGAAGGCCGACTGCGCTGCCCCGCGAGGGTGGCACGAATCGCGCCGCGGCGGGTGAGCTCGAAGGGGATGCCGAGCCGGGCGAGCTCGTTGCCTACCCAGTGCACCACCTGATCGGTGTAGCCGCTGGGGCTCGGTATCGACAGCAGCGAAAGCAGCGTCTCGCGGAGATAGGCGAGATCGATCTCGATGGGTTCTTGGAGCGGTTCGGGTCGGAGTGTGGTCATCTTGCGGTAGCCGTCTGGGGAAATAGTAGGTCGAGAAATGCGGCGGCAGTGGGCCGGGGCTCGTGGTTGGCCAAGCCGGGTCGCTCGTTGGCCTCGATGATGCTGTACTCGGGCTGGCGTACGTCGGGCACCATCAAATCCAGGCCGACGACCGGGATGTCGAGGACCTCCGACGCGCGCTCCGCACACGCCACGAGCCGCGGGTGGAGCTCTTCCGTCACGTCGTGAAGGGTGCCGCCCGTGTGCAAGTTGGCCGTCTTTCGGACGATGACGACCTCGGCAGGGGGTAAGATCTCGTCGAGCGACGTGCCCGCGCGCGCGAGACAGCGCTCGGTCTCGGCGTCGATTGGGATCGTGCTCTCACCGCCCGTCGAAGCCGCCCTGCGGCGGCTCTGCCGCAGAATCAGCTCGCGTACCGTTCGCTCCCCGTCTCCCACCACCTCGGGCGGCTTGCGAATGGCGGCCGCGACGACGTGATGGTCGATCACGACGATGCGCAAATCGTCGCCAGGCACCATTTCTTCGATCAGCACGGAGGGGCAGTACCCGGCTGCAGACTCGATGGCCTGCCGCAACTCGGCCGCCGACTCCACCCCGACGCTGATCCCCGCCCCCTGCTCGCCCCGCGCCGGCTTGACCACTACGCTTCCGTGCCTCGCGAGAAAGGCAGCCTCCGCGTCTGCGTTGCCCGCCTGGATCTGGTCCGGTACTTTCAGGCCCGCGGAGCTGAGCAGTCGACTGGTGGCGCGCTTGTCGTCGCAGCGGCTCATCGCGATCGCCGTCGTCAGCTCGCTGAGAGACTCGCGGCACACGATGCTCCGACCGCCGAAGCTCAGGGAGAAATAGCTCTCCTCTGCGTCGATCACGTCGACCTGCACGCCGCGCCGCTGCGCTTCTCGCGTGATGATTTCCGCGTAGGGGTTGAGGCCCGCATTGTGGGCCCCCAAGAAGAGCGGCTCGTTGATGCTATTGCGCTTCTTCACGCAGAAAACGGGAACTCGGACGAACCCCAGCTTCTCATACAAGCGAATCGCCTGGTGATTGTCGTGCATCACGCTCAAATCGGTGTAGACGCACCCCTTGGCTGCGAAATGACCCGTCAACGCGCGCACCAGCGCCTCCCCCACCCCCGGGTGCTGCGACTGTGGGTCCACCGCCAGAGCCCACAGGCTGCTGCCGCGCTCCGGGTCCCCGAAAGCCTCGACGTGATCGACACCCGTCACCACCCCGGCGATTTGACCGGTGTTCTTGTCCGCGGCGAGCAGGTAGCAGAGCGGCGAGCCCTCGCGGCTCTGCTCGAGAAATTTGGGGCTCACCTCGACCATCTTGCGCCGCTTGTAAATCAGGTTGGCAGCTTCGGCGTCTTGCCGCGTCTGCAGTGGACGCACGATGAAGTTCGGGTTGGCGGGCTCCTTCGCCGGAAGCCGTCGAAAATAGAGCCGATACGTATGCGACGGGTCGAGGAAGAGCTGCTGGGGCGCGAGCGCCAAGAGCACGTGCGGATCGCCGACATACAGCGCGATGTCCCGAGTCTCGGCTCGCTCGTCGCGAAGCGCATCGACCAGCTCCTCGTTGGACTCGAAGGTGTGAGCCAACAGCAGCCGGCCCCATCCGCAATCCACCACGGCATTTCGAGCCACGCCGTCCGCCTGCGTCCAGGGCCTCACTCGCCAGGGCGCAAGAGTCGGCGTCGCCTGCGACATGCCGAGATGAGAATCCTCCTCGCTCGGCTCTTCCGCGTCATCCACGAGAGCCCTCCGCGGACGCGACGAGATCCGGATCCGCGGGGCTCTTGCGCCCCCGGAGATCCCGCAACCACAGCTCGAGCACCGCCAGCTGCCACAGCTTGGACCCTCGCAGAGGAGTAATGTGGGCCTCGGGCTCCGCGAGCAGCGCCTCCACGTAGCTCGCCCTCAACACGCCCCGCGTTTCGGCGCTATCGGACAACAGAGCTTCGCGCACCATGCCCAGAAAGGGCCCGCGCAAGTACTTCAGCGCGGGCACGGGGAAATAGCCCTTCGGCCGATCGATGACCTCGTTGGGAATCACCCGCCGAGCTGCCTCTTTGAGCACGTGCTTGCCTCCCCCCGCGATCTTGTGCCGCGCGGGGATCCTCGCGGCGAGCTCCACCAACTCGTGATCCAAGAAGGGCACCCGCGCCTCGAGGCCCCAGGCCATGGTCATGTTGTCCACGCGCTTGACGGGATCGTCCACGAGCATGACTTGGGTGTCGATGCGAAGCGCCCGGTCGATGCAGGTGGAGGCGCCGGGTTGAGCGAAATGACCCTCCACGAATGCCCGGCTGTAGTCTTCCGAGAGCCAATCGGCCTCGAGAATCTCACCCATCTCCGCGTGATTGCGATCGAAGAAGAGGCGAGCGTAGTCCGCGACACCCGCGGACGGCTCGGCCAGCGGAGGGTACCAGTGATAGCCTGCGAAAATCTCGTCCGCCCCCTGGCCGCTCTGCACCACCTTGACGTGGCGACTGACTTCTCGCGACAGAAGATAGAAGCCGATGTTGTCGTGGCTGACCATCGGCTCGCTCATGGCAGCGATGCACTCCGACAGCGCAGGCAGCGCCCGGCTCGAATCGATGAAAATCTTGTGGTGGGACGTACCGAAACGCTCCGCCACGATATCGGAATAGCGAAACTCGTCCCCCTCCTCGTCCCCCACGCTCTCGAAGCCGATCGAAAATGTTTCGACGTGCTCGTGACCGGACTCGGCGAGCAGGCCCACGACGAGGCTCGAATCGAGCCCCCCCGAGAGCAGAACGCCCACGGGAACGTCGGCTATCGTCCGGCGCTCCACGGAGCGGCGCAGCGACTCGAGGGTGAGATCGCACCAATCTCCGAAGCTGCGTCGTCGTTCCTCTTCGTTCGAATCGAAGTTGGGCTCCCAGTAACGCTCGATCTTCCGCGTGCCGTCGGCCTCGACTCGCATGAAGTGCGCTGCCTGCAGCTTGCGCACGCCAGCGAGCAGGGTGTGAGGCGCCGGGACGACCGAGTGAAACGTCAGGTAGTGGTGAAGCGCCACCGGATCGAGCGCGCCAGAGATGTCTCCGGCCGCGACCAGCGCGGGCAGGCTCGACGCGAAACGCAGCCCGCCGTCGATCGGCGCGTAATACAGCGGCTTGATACCGAGCCGGTCCCGGGCGAACGTGACCGCGCCCGTGCGTTGCTCGGCGACCGCGAACGCGAACATTCCGTTGAGGCGCTGCAGCGCGCCGATTCCCCAGGCGTGGAAGGCCTTCAGCACGACCTCGGTGTCCCCGGAAGAGAAGAAGCGATAACCGGCGGCCTCGAGCTCGGCTCGCAGCTCGGGGTAGTTGTAGATGGCCCCGTTGTAGACGATGCTCAAACCGAGCTCCGAGTCGACCAGCGGCTGGCGGGATTTGTCGCTCAGATCGATGATCTTGAGGCGCCTGTGGCCCAAAGTCGCCGCGCCGTAGCTGATCAGCCCCTGGGCGTCCGGCCCGCGGCGACGCATCCACTCCAGGCTGCGGGATACTGCCAGGATATCCGCCGGTTTACCGTCGAAACGGAGCTCACCTCCGATTCCGCACATGCCTCGACCGCTCGCCCCAACGATATGCACACATGCTCTTCAGAATTACAGGGGCGCGGGCTCGCTGTCACGCCTCCATCCGGGTTCCTGTAAACGCACGGCCGAAAATGGCGCGTGTCTCGAAGATTCGCGACACCGCTGACCGGGCCCGAGCCGGCTGCACGTCTCGGTCTACCCGGGGGGAGTCGCTCGCGCCGGCGCCGCTCTCGCTTCGCGCTCGGAGCGAGGCGCGGCGGTGTCGGTCGCATGGAAACGCAGTGCCCGCCTTTCCGGGACTGAAACATGCGGCGAGCCGGGCCTCGGCGGGGAGAGCGAGACGGGCTGCCCCGCGGCTCGTCAACTGAGCGGCAGCATGACGTTCTCCCGGTAGGCCGAGCGCCGGCACAGCTCGCCGTACCAGCGGCGCAGGCTCGAGTAGTCCCCGTGCTCGACATCGAGCGCGTACCAACGGTGGGTCAAGGCACCGGCGGGGATGTCCCCCATCGTGAAATCGCCGCCGGCGAGGTACGGCGCCTCGCCCAGCGCGCGATCGAGAATCGAGAAGGCTCGCAGGCAGGCCTCGGCTCCGGCCTCCACGAGGGCCGAATCGCGCTGCTTCTCCGGAGTTCGTACGAGCTGCCGGAAAAGCGGGCCGAGCGCGGGCCCCAGCACCGACAGCTGCCAATCCATCCACATCTCGCTGCGGGCCCGAGCGCCCGGCTCGGTCGGCCACAGCCCACCCGGGTCGTGGCGAGCGGCGAGGTAGCGAACAATCGTGTTGCTCTCCCACAGCGCGATGTCGCCATCCTCGAAGAGCGGGACCAAGCCGTTTGGATTCTTCGCCAGGTAGCCGGGCTCTCGATTTCGCCCGTAGGCGAGCCCTGCATCGACCCGGTCGCTCGGCAGACCGAGCTCAGCGAGCGCCCACGTCACCTTCTGCACGTTGACCGAGTTGGTTCTTCCCCAGAGCTTGAGCATACGGCCCCGGCGTTGCCACGGGCGGCGCGCGGGGGCAAGCCTGGCACCCTGCGCCCGAGCCTCCTCCCGCGTTCGAGCCCTCGGCCGGCTTCCGACCCGCGGAATCGGTCGGCACGGTCGCCGCGCTCCCCCGGGGCGAGCGCGGCGAGCCCTCCCTGCGCCGCAGCCGCCCCGGCCACTGCGGGGGAGGCTCAATCGCGCACCCCGTGTGGACATCGAGATCCTGCTGAGCCGATGGATCGCTCTGAATCCACGCCACCGAGACATCATCTCGGCCGCGGCAGGCCAGCGACACCTCGGAGGAGCCGGCCGTGCTGCCCCCGCCGAGCGGATGGCTCAGGGTCACTCCCGCTTGCAGGGCCTCCCAGCCGCGCGCGACGTTGAAGCGCGAGAGCATCACTCGATCATAAAACTCTTCCTGAGAGCTCGACGCCGTCCCATCACCGGCGCTCACGAACGCCAGAAAGATGCTGACGCCATCGCTGCAGTAGGCCGGCGCCCGATACGGAGAGGAGGTCGAGGAGCCGTTCGTCGGGTCGGGGACGCTGACCCACGATTGTCCTCGCCAGGTGTTCATCACTGCGGCGAAGCTTGCGTGCCGGTACCCCACGGTGGGCTCCCCGCCGGCGACGAGCATGGTCCGGTCCTCCGACTCCACGCCCCCTACACTCACCTGGCCCCCGACCGGCGACCACGTGAGCGCAACGCCCCGCGGCAGGCCGGCGTCGCCCCCCAGCGTCGGGGACCCCGCGTCTGGCCCCTGCGTGCCCTCGGAAGCCTAGGCGCCGGGCGGCCCCGCGTTTTCCTCGGCCGCGCCGGGCTCTCCGGAACCCGCGCAGCGCAGCAGGAGAAGGAACGTTGGCACAAGCGCCTGATGACGCGCGATTCGCACGGGAAAAGACGGCTCCTCGGCAGTTGGGGACCGAGCGGTGAAGGCCGCGACCGAGACCAGCAGCCGCCCCCCGGAGTAACGGCGCTCGGCGCCGAAAAATGACGCGCCCCCACCGTCTCGCCTGGAAGCGAGCCCTCGCCCCCGGGGATCGCGTACGTTTCGGCCGGAGGCATCTCGGCCGATGGCTTTCTCTGCGCCGGGCGCCCGCCGTTACTCAGCCCATGGGCGCAGAGGTCGACCACGACTTTCGTTTCCTCGCGTCCACGATGCTCGATCGGGTCATGCCCCTGCCCGTCGTGGCCACGGGAGCCGGCGCCGTCTGGCTGTCGGCGCACCGTCTGACCACCGCCGTCATCGCCGCCGCCTTCCTGGCCAGCAACCTGGCATTGAACGCCCTGTTGCAGCGACGGGAGCGCATGCCGACCTGGGCCCCTCACCTCGTGGGCGCTGGGCGCCTGCTGGTGGCGTGCGTTTTCGTACCAGGGCTCATCCTCAGCGCCGGTCGCGACGCCGGGCTTTGGTTCCTGGCGATACCGGCCATTTCCGTCGTTTCGTTCATCTTTCCCGCGGGCCGAGCGTGGGGTCCAGGCGGGCTGATTTGCGCGCTGACCCTGGCCGCCTGTTGGCACTGCGGCTACCCCAGGGACCAGCTCGTGATTGCGGCCCTATCGCTGGCTTCCGTCGGGTTCATCGGCGCTCGGCTCGTCGAAGCGCTTCACCAACTCGTGGGCCGAGCGAAGGACGCGGAGCGAACCCAGGGCGAGTTCCTCGCGACCATGAGCCACGAAATCCGCACGCCCATGAACGGCGTGTTGAGCGCCCTGACCCTGCTCGGCGAAGAGGAGGTGACGGCCGATCAACGCGATCTGGTCGAGGTCGCCCAGCGCAGCGCCTCCGGGCTACTGGTCATCCTCAACGACATCCTCGATCTATCCAAGCTCGAAGCGGGCAAGTTCACCATCGACCCCACCCCGTTCGACCCGGCCCTCTTCCTGCGCCGACTCGAGCAGGAATTCGGCGCCCGCGCGCGCGCCGAAGGCACGACCTTCGAAGCGCGACTCGACGGCGAGCCCCCAGCCTCCGTGCTGGCGGACGGCACCCGCGTTTCGCAGATTCTCCGGAACTTCCTCTCGAATGCCTTCAAGTTCGGCAAGGGAACCCACGTGCAACTGACCCTGCGGTGCAAGCCGAGCGCTCGCGCAGGCCAGAACGTGTTGCGCTTCGAAGTGAAAGACGACGGCCCCGGCCTCGCCCCGCAGGCCCTGGGTCGCCTGTTCGAGAAGTTCGAGCAAGCCGAGCAGGGAACGGCGCGCCGCTACGGGGGCACCGGGCTCGGGCTCGCGATCAGCCGGCGCCTGGCCGAGCTGATGGGAGGTCGGGTGGGCGCCGTCAGCAAGGCCGGCTCCGGGGCGCTTTTCTGGTTCGAGGCGACCTTCGCCCGCTGCGACCCGGCCCCGGATCGAGCCGCGCCGGCTCCCAGCGTCGCCACGTACGACGCACGCGTGCTGGCCGTCGATGACAACCACATCAACCGCGTCGTGGTGCGCCGCCTGCTCGAGAAGCTCGGCTGCACCGTCGTGCTGGCCGAGGGCGGCGCCGAAGCGCTGGACGCCGTGCAGCGCGAGTCGTTCGATTTGGTGTTGATGGACTGCCAGATGCCCGAGATCGACGGCTACGAGGCGACCCGCCTCATCAAGGCGCTTCCTCGAGGCCGAGACCTGCCCGTCGTCGCCCTGACGGCGAGCGCGATGCGCGAGGAGCAGGCTCGTTGCAAGGCGGCGGGCATGAACGGCTTCTTGACCAAGCCGATCGAGATCGAGCGCCTCCGGCTCGTGCTCGGGCAGCTCGGGCGCCCCGACGACTCCGACGCCGGACATCGCCGAACGGGCTGACCCAGGCCAGCCGCTGAAACGAGCCGGGCGGGACTCGCCCGGCGCGGCCCGCGCGGGCACCCCGAACGCCCGACCTTGTGGCCGATGGGGCCGGATGGGGTCGATCGCGCCGAAGGGAGCCGTCTGGGGCGAAGCGTCACATTGTCGGCGACCCACGACCGCTTTGGGGGCAAGATTCCCCGGCAGCGCCGCGAGCCGCCCCCCCCCCCGCGAAGTCCCCTCGGCGGCCGACATCACCGCCGCCGGAACGAGCCCCCGTCCACGCCCGTGCCCCTTCCCAAACCTCCGGAGCGAACGCGTTCGCCCACCCGCTCGGTGCCCTTGCGGTGGCTGGAGGATGGGCAGCACGAAGCGATGCTGACGGACGCCCT
Organism: Polyangiaceae bacterium; assembly: GCA_050299315.1. Classification (GTDB taxonomy): domain Bacteria; phylum Myxococcota_A; class Polyangia; order Polyangiales; family Polyangiaceae; genus SZUA-265. Next base: position 112,947 of record JBNKVS010000084.1, on the reverse strand, counting down.
CGCACAGGCCCGGGTCTCCCTGTGGATCGCAACCGCCAACCTGAAGGCCGTTCGGCTCGAGGCGCCCATCGGCAGCGTGGCGCGCGCCCGACGCCGGTACGTTTCGATCGTGGAGCGCTTCGCGGAGCTCTCGGCTCGCGGCGTGGAGCTCCGGGTCCTCCATGCGGGCCCGCCCTCGCGAGCGTTCCGCGAAGCGCTGGAGCAGCGAGCCAGCCTTCAGCCGAGCCGCCGTTGGCTGCGCCAGTGCCCTCGAGTCCACTTCAAGATCGTGACCGTCGACGGTGCAAAGCTCTACCTCGGCAGCGCAAACCTGACCGGCGCGGGCCTGGGCGCCAAGGGGGACGCGCGCCGAAATTTCGAGCTCGGCATCACCACCACCGACCACGTGCTGCTCGACGCGGCCCAGCGGCGCTTCGATCGCATCTGGTCCGGAGGGGAGTGCGCGGCGTGCAAGGTTCGCGGCAGCTGCCCGCAGCCGCTCGACACGCCCTGACCCGGTACCTCGCGCGGCCCTCCCGGGGCATCCGCCGGCAGCTCGACTCGGGGCCGGCGGCGCGATCCGCAGCCGGCTCGAAAACCTCTCGCGCCGCTCGCCGACGAGCCGCGTCGACGGGCCGCGACCGCGCGAGCGGCGAGGCCTTCAGCGAACCGGGACCGGGAACCGCGCCGGGCTGCGCAGGCCGCCCTGGCCGACGGCGCGCACGGCGAAGAACAGATCGTCTTTCGACGCCTGGAGACGCACGTGGCCAGCCTTGCCGACGGGGGCAACCTGCGTCCAAAAAGGCTCCACCGTCTGCCGCCACAGCACCTCGTAGCCCGCCACGTCGGCGTCGGGGGAAACGTCCCACGACAGCTCCGTGTGGTAGCCGAGATCGCCGGCGAGCAGCCGCACGTTTTCCGGAGCCGCCGGCGCGTTGGCCAGGCACCACACGGTCGCCAGGTTGACCCGCGCGACGCGCGCCAGATAGTCGAAGTCGCAGAAGCGGGGCAGGTCGCCGTACTGCACGCCGTTTTCCACGCGGACATTTTGGTGTTGGTGGTCGAAATCCTCGTGCGGCTCGGTGAGCCGCACGGCGGCCACGCCGCGCTCGAGGAACGCGATGTGATCCCCGCCGCGCAAGTATCGATCGCGACGGTGAACGACGCGCACGTCCATTTCCGTGTGCAGACCGCCGGCGACCTCGCGCACGTAGCGCGCCAGCTGGCGCGACGGCGAGTCGCTCTCTCCTCCGACGGCTTGCCGGACGCGGGCCTGCTCCGCCGTCTCGCTGGTCGGCACGCCTTCGGCGAACACCCGCACCGCATGGGGCGAGCTCTGGCCATCGTGCGCCGTCGCGCTGCCGACGATGTCGTTGGTCAGCATGGCCACGACACCCGCGCCGCCGCTCACGAGCTGCTCGGCCAGGTGCCGCGCCCCCAGCAGCCCTTGCTCTTCGCCGGCCACGGCCGCCAGGACGACGCTGCCGCGCAGGGGGCGAACCGAAAGCAGCCGACACAGCTCGAGCACCACGGCGACTCCGGAGGCATCGTCGTCCGCCCCGGGCGCATCCCCGACGGCATCCATCACGTCGCCGTTTCGCGAGTCGTAGTGTCCGGAAACGACATAGTAGCGCCCGGCGTCCGGGCCGCGCAGGGTGGCCACGACGTTGGTGATGGGCGTGGGACGCGGCACGCGCGGCGCCGGCGGCTGCAAGAACGAGTCGAGGCGGACCTCGAGCCGCCCCTGGCTGGGCCCGACCCACCGTCGCATCTCGCTCGCGAGGTAGTCCCGCGCGGCGCCGATGCCGCGGCCCGGGTCCGTCTGACTGGAGAGCGTGTGGCGGGTTCCGAAGGCCGCGAGGCGGCGCACCGTCTGCTCCAGCCGCTCGGGGCTCACCTCCGCGAGGAGCGCGCGCAGCTCCGGGTCGGGCGCCGCCGGTTCGAGCCGGCGCGCGGCGGGGTGAATGGCCGCTCTCGGGGGATCGGGATCGGGCTCGTGCCCGGCGGGCGCGGCCGACGCACGCGGCGACGCCGGTGACGGGCGGGACGCGCCCGCGCACCCGGTCAGGGCCAGGGTCGCTGCGCCGAGAAAACCGCGTCGAGTGGGGAGTACCATCGGGGCATGGTTTGCGGAGAGAGCCCCGTGCCGTCAAGCAGGGCGGGCGGCGGCGCGCCGGCCCTGGCGACGGCCACGCTCCACGAGGCCCGCCGGCCCCACCGAACGACTCCTCGACGACCCGCTGCCGGTAGTCGAAGAGCCGGGCGAGCGTCCGCTCGACGGCCACGGCATGCCCGAGACGACCGAGGGGGCCGAGAGGGAGCTCGCAGTCGACGGGATCCCGGATCACGGTGCCGCCTTCCGCCGCTTCGAACTCGTGCACGTGGCGCCAGTACGCGTACGGGCCCCGGGCGCGGCTCGTCCACGAACAGCCTACCAGGCTCCCACCGCGAGAAAACGGATTGCCAACGCGTCGCCACACCGACCAGGGAGAGCGAATCGTCGATGAGCGCGCCTCGTCGCATCTCGACCGGCAGCGGCGTGAGAATGCGAAACCCGAGCATCCCCGGCGTGAGCCGCTCCAGGTTGGCGGCATCGGAGAGAAACGCGAACTCCCGTCGAGGCGGCCGGTGACTCGCGGCTCGCGCAGCAACCGGTAGCGGGCCATCCCGACGACGGCACGCTCTCGGCGGAATGCCTTGCCGGCCCCTCGTGCACCGAGGTGGGCTCAGGGCGCGGACAGCGCCTCGAATAGCGCCGCGACGACCGTCTGGACTCCCACCGGCAACGCCCGCGCCGCATCCGGAGCCCAGTGATCGGAGTGCAGGCCAGGGCGCACCGTCTCCTGCATCGCCTCGGGAGCCACGGCCCCGACCCGCCACATGACCGATGGAATGCCGAGCTGGCGGCCAAATTGGGCGAAATCCTCTCCCCCCATCGTCGGCGGGATGGGCACGACCCGTTCGGCGCCCAGCTGCCGCGAAAACACCCCAACGAGCCGCTCACTCCAGGCCTCGTCGTTGTGGCCCGAGGGAGTGTACGTTTCGTCGACGGAGACGTCCGGCGGCTGGGGCGCGTGGTGCGAGGCGGCCACGCTCCGTGCGATGTGGCGAATCTCCGCCAGCAGCGTGGCGCGCGTCGCATCGTCGTACGAGCGCACGGTGAGTAGCAGCTCGGCGCTGGGAGGAATGATGTTGTGCTTCGTGCCAGCCGCCACCTTGCCCACGGTCACCACGGCCGGCTTGTCCGGCGGAACACGCCGCGACACGATGGTCTGAAACTCGAGGATCGCGGCCGCCGCCATGACGATGGGGTCGATGCTCTCGTGCGGCTTCGCCCCGTGGCCCCCGCGCCCGTGCAGCACGATGTCGACGGAGTCGACGTTGGCCGTGACCCAGCCGCCGGAGACGGCCACGGTGCCGGCTGGCAAGTCCGCCGAATCGTGAATTGCCAGCGCCACGCGCGGCTTGCCGAGCGAAGCGAGGATTTGCGATAACTTCGGATCGGCGAGCATGCGGGCCGCACCCGCGCCGAGCTCCTCGGCGGGCTGCGCGATGAACAGCAGCGTCCCCGCCCACCGCGGGCGCAGCGCCCGCATGGCCCGCAACGCACCGAGCGCGATGGCCATGTGCAGGTCGTGCCCACAGGCGTGCATCACGCCCGGGTTCTCGCTTCGAAAGGGCAAATCGGTCTGCTCGGTGACGGGCAGCGCATCCATGTCCGCCCGGTAGAGCACCACCGGCCCCGGCCCGGGCCGCTCGCCCCGCAGCACCGCCGCGAGGCCGTGCCCCCCGATCCCGCGGGTGACCTCGAAGCCGAGGGCTTCGAGCGCCGCGGCCAGGCGCTCTGCGGTGGCGCTCTCCCGGTTGGAGAGCTCCGGGTGGGCGTGAAACCACTGATAGTCACCGAGCGTCTCCGCCGAGAAGGCGGCGACCTGCGCAGCGAGCCGCTCGGGTGCCAGCGCGCCGCGGGCGCGCGCCCCGCCCGAACACGACAGCACGAAGGCGACGCAAAGCCCCCCGACCCAAAGCGGACTCGCCGGCGCGGCGGCGGAGCCGCGGCCCGGGCGAGCGCGGCCGCCGCTCTCGAGGACGGAGCGCTCGCGGCCCGGGCCGCTTTGGCGCTCGAGCGACCGCGCCAGAGCCGGGCGTGCAGGTGCAGCCGAAGAGCGCTGCAGCGAGGTGCGACACAACTGCATCGTCCGCTTGTCGAATGCCCGCCCGGCGCTGTCAAGCGAGCGAGCCGCGCGACCGCGTCCCGCGGCGCTCCTTGCGCGAGAGCCGCCGGAGCACGCTCCCCGACTGGTCCCGAGCCCTGCGACCTTCCCCTGGGCAACCGCCTATGGCAGGTTCGATCTCATCCGGAAACGTTTCCCGACCCGACCCTGAATTATTCCGCCGAGAAGGTTCCGATGACGATCCAGGGTTTCAGCGCGTGGCTGCCGATTCGACCCAGGCGAGCCTGCGCGCCACCGTCTTCATCCGCCCCGACGGCGCACGAGTCACGTTGGTGCTGCTCGACACCGACGTCCAGGCGCACACCGTGGCCGTGGAAAGCGAGGGCTTTGCGGCGCTTGCCTCCTCGGCGTTCCGCACCTCAGACGATCAAGTGGAGCAGACGGCAGAGCTCGCCGGCGGCCTGCAGGACGGAGCCGTGACGCGACCCGCACGGTCCGTGGTGACGGTCGTGCTCGAGGGGGGCTGAAGCGGCGCCGTAGTCTACTGCGGCAGGTGCGCTCGGGCCGCTTCGGGAGACGCCTCCGAATCCGAGGGCCAGCTCGCCCAAACCCAGACGAGGCATACGAACGCGAGGCCGTAGCAGCTGGCGGACTCGGGCGTGCTGCCGCGCTGGCGGCAGAGGCGGCGCCAGTGCGGAGAGAGCTCGCCCGCCGCCGCGAGGCAACCGACGACTCCGCCTCCCGCAAGAAATAGATGCCCCCAGCTCGGCACCTGCAGGCCGAGATCCGCCTGACCAAGCCAGCTCAGCGACAACAAGCTGACAGGGCCGGCGAGCAGCCCGGCAAGCGCTCCCACCGCTCGACGCTTGAGCATCATCAGCGAAAGCGAGATCGGAAACACGGCGGAGAAGAGCGCCATCGGATCGTGAAACACGGTCAGGATGAGCAAGAGCGGCAGCATCATCAGGTGGGTCGCTCCGTTTTGTGCGGCCCCGAGCGAATACAGCTCCCGAAACACCAGGGTGGCCAGTGTTCCGCAGAGCAAGCTGCCCGCCGCGATGCGAGCGCCGCGAGCTCGCAGCTTCCGCAGAATACGCATCGACCACGGACGGCGAGACGAGTCGGCGTCGACCATGTCAGCGGGCTCGGCGGGATCCAAAGACTTCATGCTCCCCCAAGGAACGACCCCTGTACGCACAGGTTGACGGTGGGATATTCAGAGTTCGTTGGTCGGTTCGCAGTCCGGAAGGAGTCGGTCGCTCTGCGACGGGGCGGCTTTCCTCGCGGGGTGCCATCGGGCTCACGACCTCGGAGGTCGCCCTCGGCGCTCCGAGCCCGAGCGGGCGGCAGCCTCGCGCCGAATCTCGGATCCGGAACGAGGTCCGCCGTGTTCAGGAAGTTTCGACCCTTTTCGCGGCGTCGGCTCTCCCTCGGGGGGCGCGGCGGAGGAGCCGGAGAAGCCACTGGCGTCGCGCGCCAAGCTGTCCGTCTCTGCAGGTCCTTGTCCCGCGGGGTGCGACTCGGCTTGGGTGCGGAGACCGCGCTCAACCGAGCCAGCGCGCGGGCGGCGACAAACTCATGACGCTGCCGAGCGGCAGCTCACCCCGGCCCGCCATGTCCGCGCGCAGCGCGAGCCAAAGCTCGGCAACTGCGATGGCGTCCCACAGCGCGTGATGTTGGGGATACGCGGGCAGACCGAAGAGAGCCCGCTGTGCAGAAAGGGAGAGGTCGCGCGGGGGGGCGGAATCCAGCTGGCGCCGCTGCTGCCGGCGCTGTGCGATGCGCAGCGTGTCGATGCAGGGGAACGCCACCTGAGCGCCGTAGATTCGCTGGCAGGCGCGCGCGACGAAGCCCAGATCCAGCGGCGCGTGATGCGCCAACAAGACCTGACCGCCCGCGCGCTGGAGTAGCCGCTCGACCACCGCCGCGAGCGGCTCGCCGCGGCTCGCTTGGTCATCTCCGATGCCGTGAATCACCACCGAATCTGGATTGAGGTCGCCTTCGGGGCGCACCACGTATTGCTCCGCCGTGTCCAGCTGCACGCGCGCGCCGGTGACCCTGACCCAGGCCACGCTCAGGATCTCGTCGACCTTCGGGTTCAGCCCGGTCGTCTCCAGATCCAGCGCCAGGATCGGCGCCTGCGTCGCCGGCAAGCTGCGCGAGGGCCACGCCACGCTCGAATACTCCCGCAACGGTCCCGGCGGCGCGCGACGCAGCTGGCGCTGCCACGCGAGCTCTTGCAACAGCTGCCTCATCCGGAGAGAAGGCCGAGTTGATGGCCGTGCTCGACGGCATCTTGTATCTGCTTGACCACCCCGAAAGCGTCTTTCAACTCGCTGCGGCTGCGCGGCGTGAGGTCCCTCGGGTCCAGGTGGTTGTCCGGGCGCTGCCCTTGATCCAGCAGCGCGACGTGGTGCCGCAAACGATGGCTCCCGATCACCTCGAACGCGTCCAGCAACTCCGCGCAGCCCTGCCGGCTCAGCACGCCTCGCTGCGCCGAGTGGCGCAGCCGAGCACGCGTATTGGCCTCGGTACACTCGGACTGGTAGGCGTAGAACCTGGCTAGATCGACGATCGGAATCAACCCTCGGTGCTTGATGTCGAGAGTATCCGCGTGCTCCCCCCCGTGTTCCACGGTGAACTGCCGAAAGAGCCCTACGGGCGGGCGCCGCACCAGCGCATCACGCGCCAGGTGCGCCAAGAATAGCGGATGCTTCTTGGCCTCGCGGGCCGAGAACTCGGCCAGCTTCTCGGAGAGAGAGGCATCTCCGACGATCGGGCGGCGATCGAGGATGATGTCGGCGTGCATCACGGCGTCCTTGCTCGGCTCTCGAAACCACCGCAGCATCCGACCCTCCCAGAAGGCGAGTGGCTTTCGCCAAGCGTCGACCTTGGCCATCATGTCTCCAGGGCACAGAGGGTACCCGCAGGCGTCCAGCCACCGGCACACGCCCTCGGCAAACGGCTTCAGGGTCGCCTCGAGCTCGGGGTCGTCGCTTTCGAGTATCAGCCCATTGTCTTGGTCCGACCCGAGCGCCAGCTCTTCCCGCGCCTGGGACCCGAAAGCCACCCAACACCACCCCGACTCGGCACGCGCCGTGCCCTGCGACTCGAGCTGCTGCCACACGCCCTCCACGCAACGCGCAACGAACACGTCGGCGATCTTGGTGAGCACTCGGTGCACGTCGACGGCGCGCGCGCCAGCGTTCACCATCGCCCGCACCACCTGCGCTCGCTCACCGGCGAGGCCCGCGAGCTCCGCCAGGGTCCCAGCGCGCCGAACCGCCTCCGCGAGGTAGACGGGGTGAACCTCCTGAGCGCGCAACAGGTCGCTGCCGGTGAGCACCCCTTTTGGCTCCTCTTCCTCGGTGACGAGCAAATGGTGCACCCCCCGCTGCATCATCGAGAGGAGGGCTTCGGCCACCGTGCAGTCTGCCCGCACGGAATGCACCGGCTCGCTCATGACTTGGTAAATGGGCTGCGCAGGATCTCGCCGCTCGGCCAGGACGCGGGATCGCAAATCCCGATCCGTCACGATGCCGAGGCCCACCGGCCCCTCGACGATCAAGGAAGAGACCCGCTCGCGCGTCATCAGGCGTGCCGCCTCTTCGATGCTCACGCTTGCCGCGACGCTGACCAGTGGCCGCGAGACGAGTGAGCCGACTCTCGTCGTGAGCCCACTTCCGTCCACTGCGCCCGGCGGACGGACGCTCACACGCAAGCGCCCAGCGGCTCTGCCCTCGAAGAAAGCCCCCACCACGCGGTTGGCCTCACACAGCCGGCGAAACCGATCCGCCGCGAACCCATAGACCAGCGAATCCTCGGCGGCGGTGAGCGACCTCCGGTAGGGGGCCTCGCCGACGATGGACTCGGCGCAGCAGCTCTCCCCTTCCCCGTACTCCGCGCGCAAGCGCGCGGACTCGTCGTACTCCTGCAGGCGCCCCGAGCGGACCAGGTAGACGCGCTCGGGAGCTTTCCCGAATGGCACCAGCGGCCGACCCCGGCGGAAATACTCGATCTCGACCTGCCGCGCCGCACCACGACGCTCCGCTTCGCTCAGCTCGTCGAACGGGGGATGCTCGGCGAGAAACTCCTCGATGGGGAGGAGGTCGGCAGGAGGCTTCGAGGCACTCGGGGGCACGCCTCATGATTGCGCAAAAGCCCACTGCGAGCGAGCCCCGGCAAGAGCGCGCCGGCGAATCGCAGGCCCCCGGGGGCCATGCCGATTGGAGAGTCGGCTCGGGAGCCCTTTCGCCTGCGCGGCTGCTGGGCGAGCCCGGAGCGGACGACTCCGAGGATCGTCGCGACGGCGCCGCGCTTCGATGGCCCTCGGCAATTCGCCCCGCGGCGGGCCCCACTTCGAGTGGGGCCCCGCCCGCGGGGCGAGAAGGGCACCGCGCGGCTTCGGCCCATCGCCTCCCCGCTTCCGGCCGCGCTCCATCGAACGGCCGGGAGAGGGGAAGGCGCCTGATTGCGGACCAGCCTCAGTGGCGCGGGACGCGGATCTGCGCAACCAGCGTCTGCACCTCGCTGGGAGGGGGCGGCGTGAAACGCGAGACGACCACCGCGACGGCGAAGTTGAGCAACATGCCGACCGTGCCGATACCTTCCGGCGAAATCTTCAGGAAGTATTGGTCGGGCGTACCACCCAGCAAGCGGAAGTAGACGATGTAGCTGGCCGTGAACACCAGGCCGATCACCATCCCCGCGACCACGCCTTCTCGATTGGCCGTTCTCGAGAAGATGCCCAGGGTAATCGCGGGAAAGAAGGAGGCAGCCGCCAAGCCGAAGGCGAACGCCACGACCTGGGCCACGAACCCAGGCGGGTTGATACCGAAGTAGCCCGCGATGAGCACCGCCACGGCGGCGGCAATGCGAGCCGCCATGAGCTCACCCTTCTCGCTGATGTTCTTCATGACCGTCTGCTTCAGCAGATCGTGGCTGATCGCGGACGACACCACCAAGAGTAGACCGGCCGCCGTCGAGAGAGCCGCAGCCAATGCACCGGCCACCACGAGCGCGATCACCCAGTTCGGGAGATTCGCGATTTCGGGGTTCGCGAGCACCATGATGTCGCGGTCGATGTACAGCTCGTTGGGGGTATCCGTCGGCTTGTTCGTCACCATTCGCTGACCCGACTCGCCGCGGTCGACCGAGAAGTCGGGCTTGCCCTCGAACGCCGCACCGCTGGTGTACTGAATGCGACCGTCCCCGTTCTTGTCCACCCAAGCGAGCAGAGCCGTATTTTCCCAGTTCTTGAACCAAACCGGAACTTGCTTGCCGCCGGGGGCCGCCTTTTCCACCTGGTAGGTGGCGTCCTGGACTGTCTCCAGGAGGTTGGTGCGCGCAAAGGCCGCCACCGCCGGGGCGGCCGTGTAGAGGATCGCGATGAACACCAGGGCGTAGCCCGCGCTCAGCCGTGCGTCCCGGACCCTGCGCACCGTAAAAAAGCGCACGATGACGTGGGGCAGGCCCGCCGTTCCCACCATGAGCGCCATGGCGGTGAAGAAGACGTCGATCATGGGCTTCGACCCGTCCGTGTAACTCGCGAATCCGAGCTCCTCGTGCAGGCCATTGAGCTTGTCGAGTAGATACACCGGCTCGCCGCCGCTGATTCTCGAGCCGATGTCGCCGTCGAGCATGGAGCCGAAGCCGAGCTGCGGGATGGGATTGCCCGTGAGCAGCAACGAGATGAAAATCGCCGGCACCATGAATGCGAAAATCAGGATCACGTACTGCGCCACCTGGGTGTAAGTGATGCCCTTCATGCCACCGAGCACCGCGTAGAAGAACACGATCGCCATCCCGATCACGACACCGTTGTTCACGTCCACTTCGAGGAAGCGGCCGAAGACGACGCCCACGCCGCGCATCTGCCCGGCCACGTAGGTGAACGACACGAAGATGGCACACACCACGGCCACCAGGCGCGCCGTGGAGGAGTAGTAGCGAGCGCCGACGAAATCCGGCACCGTGTAGCGGCCGAACTTGCGCAGGTACGGCGCCAGCAGCAACGCGAGCAGCACGTAGCCGCCCGTCCACCCCATCAGGTAGACGGAGCCGTCGTACCCGAGGAAGGAGATGATGCCGGCCATGCTGATGAACGAGGCGGCGCTCATCCAATCCGCGGCGGTGGCCATGCCGTTAGCGACGGGAGAGACACCCGAGCCGGCCACATAGAACTCACCGGTGGAGCTGGCGCGAGACCAGATGGCGATCCCGATGTAGATCGCGAACGAAAGGCCGACGGCCAGATAGGTCCAAAGCTGTAGTGACATATCAATCCTCCGCGACGTCGAAACGCTTGTCGAGCCGGTTCATCAGGTAGACGTACGTGAAGATCAGAGCGACGAAAACGTAGATGGCACCCTGCTGTGCAAACCAAAATCCCAATGGAAATCCGAAGATGTGGATGGCGTTGAGAGGCTCGACCAACAGAATCCCGAACCCGTAGGACACGACGAACCAAACGGACAACAGGCTCACCAGGTACTTCACGTTGATGCGCCAGTACTGCTCCCGTTTGCTTTCCTGATCATTCATTGTTTCGCTCTCCTTGGTTTCGGCGCCGCTTTTCGGGCTGCTGCCGCCGGACACGGTGTCGAATTCCCTCCCGTCCGGCACGGAGGGTTCTCGTTTGGTTCTTGAAACCGCCGGCGGGGATCATCGTCCCCGTGCGATGCCGCTGGCAAGCGAGAAGTCCTTCGCCCTCGCGCCGGCAGGTGCCCCACCACGCAACGGCTTCGGACGCAGCGCACCGAGAAACAACGCACCGAGCCGTTACGCCCCCCCGTTCGACGCGTCGAGACGCGACACTTCGCGCATTGCCCCTCCGCGGGACGTTGCGAATCGGCGCAGCTCGCCCCACCGGCTCGCGCCGCGCCGGTTGCCCGCCAGAAATCTCACGACGAACTGCAGGCGCCAAGCGGCGAGGATTCGAGGCTCGCTCTCGGCAGGCCACCCTTCGCTCGGAGCCGTGCCGGCAACTCGGCCACGACCAGCACGTCGCCGCCGCGGCGGCGTGGAGCCGGTGGGGGCTGCGTCGACTGGAGACGGGCCTTCCTCTGCGGCTGGCGGTCGCGCTCACCATGCGGAGGCAACGCACGCTTCGATTGCCTGCGGTGCCTTTGGGCCGCTGCCCGGTAGCGCCGCACGCGCACGCGTGGACGCGATCCTCGACGACCCTGCGACGGCGCACCGTGTCACGTCGGCAGGCCACAAAGAGCGCGCTGTCGTCGCTTCGCACGGGGAGCAGGTGGAACATGGGTTTCGTCGTCGCTGTGCTTTTCGCGTTTCGTCGCGTCGCGCGTTCGTCGACGGACCCGCCGTCGGCCTCTCCCCGAGCTCATGAGGCGCGCGGGGCATGCGCACGGGCACGCAGATTCGAGCCAGCCGCTTGAGCGCTTGTATTACTCCAGAAACGTTTCCCGCGAAACCGTCGGGTGAATTCTATAAACCACGAGGATCGTTGAGTGATTCGTTAGGAAACGTTTTCGCAAGAAACGAGTAAAATTCCGCCAACATAAAAACAAAGGAGTGAAGCGTTGCATGGGCCTCGAGCCCAAGTCCGGTGGCGCGCCGCCAAGCGGGCTTGCCATCGAGGTGCCCGCAGCTCCTGGCCCTTCATCGCGCCGGAAGGTCATCGCGCGCGCCAGGCTACCGGTAGGCTCCGGCTTTCGCGCCTCGGGTAGCCGCAAGAAGTGGGACTCGAACGCGGCAGGATGAAACGGCAGGCGACCTGCCGTTGCGACGCACGACGGACGACGAGCGTCGAACCCCTTCGCCTCCACGTCACTCGCGCCAACGCGTGCAGACGCGTCGCGCCCCGGGCCCATCGCGGATGGCCGAGCGCTGGACGAGCGCGCCCTCGACGCCTCGGCAAGCTTCCGCATCGAAGGCCATTTCTGTTGTTTTTTCGCGGGCTTTGCGCCACTACCGAAAGGGCGATGGGCGCCCGCTGCGTCCAGTCGCCGGCCTGGGCTCGGAGAGCCGCGACGTGAGGACGAAGCGCGAATCGTGTGGCTCGCCCCATGGGGCACGCTCCGATTCGGGCTCGTTGCCTGGTCCGCGCAAGCTGTCGTGACGTTGACCGGGGCCGACGGAGGCGCGGTTCGAGCCTCGACGTTCGACCGCACATCGTTGCGTTCGACGATCGCCGCGAGCGGAGTGGGACGTGAGGCGCCACGCGGGGTCCTCGACGCGGAACACTGGGAGCCGACCCGAACGGACCGTGCGCTCGAGGGTCCCTGGATCCCGCCGAGCGGGGCAGTCCGCAACCAGCAGCACGCGTCGCTCGATACCCAGCGGGTAGACCGGTGCCAGCCACATGGCCGCGCGAATCGTCTTCGCATCCGCGCTACCGACCCCGCCGACGGGGAACTGGGGGGGAAAACGCAAATACGGAAACGAACGGCGTGGCCGCGTTCGACCAGGCCGAGGACCTCGGTAGCAACCACGAGTCATGCTGGCGAGTCGATCCCCGATGGCTCGAAGAAGCTGCAGCAGTCCATCACGGTCGCCGAATGCCGAGGTACGGTCTGGCCGCTGGCGGTTGCGAAGGCGACGGCGCGGTCGGAACGGATCCAGTTCGCAAGCGAGGACAACTCCCGGCAGAGCTGGCCTCAAAGGCTCGAGGAGCAAGCTCTCCGCCTTGAGCTGACGAGAGGCGTGCGGCACCATATCGAGCGTCGCCATGCGTGCCGCGACCTCCAAAGCTTGCCCCGGCAGGCCGAAGCGCCCGCCGCGGTGTCGTGGAAGGGCGGCTGCTGCCGTCGCGCGATCCGCCAAAAGGCGGGGACAGCGACCACCATCGTCCCATGGGCTCCAGACGAAGCGTGGGCCTCGGATGGCGTATGGTGGAACCCATACATACCGCCCTTTGAGGCCCTGCCAACGCTTCAATAGTCCGCCCAGGTCGTGCAATGAACCGCCAAGCCGATGCGGGTCGTCCACGAGGCGCGCCGCGCGCTCGCACCCGCCGGCGCTTGCTCGCTCGACCGAACGGTCCCGCAGCGCCCCCATGCACACCAGGATTGCCGCCAGCAGGGCCGCGCGAGCCACCCCGGGTGAGGCCGGTCGGCTCCGCGCGAACCGAAACGGGCTCGGCCGCCCCCGCCCAGCCTCCGCGCCGCGCTGCCGCCCCTCGGACGTGCCGCGGGGGAACGCTCGAGCGCATCGCCTCCGCGCGGTTCGCCGCGCGGGCTACGTCCCAACGGGCCGACGAAGCTCATTTCCCGCGCGGCGACGGCGAGTACGCGGTCACCGACCCTCCCAGCACGGCGCTCCCCAGCGCCCCGTCGCAGAGCGGCCGAGCCACGGAGGGCTCACGCCAGCGCGGCTCACGGGCTAGGTCCGATGCGGGCTGTGACCTGTGGACGGGTACGGCAACGGGCCCGCCGCTGCCGTGCGCCTCGGGAAAAACTTGCTTCCGTGCGCGAGGTGTCTCTACGGTGCAGTCGCGGGGGCGTGAGCTTTTCGCAACGCAGGCACTGCTCGGAGCCATGAGCAACAGCCAGACACCACGTCGCACGAAGCAGGGCCACCAGAATATCCGGGGGCTAAGGAGGTAGAGGAAACGTGCTTGGACGAAACCAAAACGCAAGGCAACGATTGCGCTTTCCCGGGCTGATGGCGGCGCTCGGGGCGATTGCCTACTCGCTCGTCGGCGGCCTTTCGCTGGCAGCCGAAACGAAGGCCGCCGAAGAGAAGGTCGACGAGGGTCCCCCGCTCGTGCGCCCGTACGGCATCATCAAGGCCGAATACATCGTCGGCAACGGCATCGAGACGTTCGGGCGAGCCACCTTCACCGCGCCCACGGCGGCGGCGCACCCCATCGTCAACCCGAACCACGACGAGTTCGCATCGAGCATTCAGCTGCAACAGAGCCGGTTCGGCATGTGGATTGGCGAGGGCCGAGACCTGACGGGCCGCGTCGAGGTCGACTTCGTCGACCCCGCGTTCGCGCAGTCCTCCCCGATTCAGGGCACGCGGTTGCGCCTGCGGCTCGCCTACATCACCTATCAGCTGGGCGGCGGCAGCAGCCTTACCATGGGCCAAACCTGGGACATCTTCTCGCCCCTCAACCCGGCGAGCATGAACATGGTCGGTGTTTCCTTCATGGCCGGCAACTCGGCGTTCCTTCGGCCCCAGCTGATCTACACCTACTCGGACGGCGGGCTGCAGTTCTCCGCGGCGCTCGGCACGCAGAGCCAGAACAACAGCAACGTCTTCAATCGGATCGAATACGCGTTGATCCCCACGGTAGCGGTGCAGCTCGGCTACAAGGAAGGCAAGACTTGGGTCGGCGTCTCGGCGATCGGCAGCAACCAGCTCACGACGCTGCCTCCCGCGGACAAGGAATACGACAGCACCTACTCGGTCAACGCCTTCGCAAGCGTTGGGCTCTCCCCTAGCCTCTCCTTGAGCGCCGAGGCGTATTACGGAAAGAACGGGAACGCCTTGGGTCTGTTGACGCTCGGTTCCGGCGTGGACACGAAAGACGTCGGCGGCTACGTCTCGGCTGTCTTCAACCTCTCACCGAAGCAATCGCTGTGGCTTCTCGCCGGCGGTGCCTTCGTGCTGGATGCCGACGACATTCCCCTGGGCTACGCGCTTTCCGCTGATGGTCTGTCTGCAACACGCTCGGGCATCTCCGGTGTGGAAAGCAACATTGCCGTGCGGGGGACCTATGTAGCGAAGCCTGTGAAAGGCCTGGAGCTCTACCTGGAGCCGTATCTGTTTCTCACGAAGCACAAGCTCGACGCGGCAGACGAAATGTCCTTCGACGTCGAAGGCTCCCGCACGGGTTTCGGCACGCAGATCGGCTCACGCTTCAGGTTCTGAAGGCCCCACCGCCCAGCGGCACCGCGCCCGTTCACGGCGCCTGTCGCTCGCTCCGGCGCCCCTCGCCCTTCGCGCACCGACGCGACGGGCGAGGCCCGTGCCTCGATCGAGCGCGCAACTCGCTCGGGCCGCCGGTTTGACGCCTGGGCGCCCCTGCGATGCAACGGCGCGGTTTTTGATGTGCTCGAGGCCGCACTCTGCGTCGAATGAGGCGCTACGCTGCGAGGATGCCGCGCTACGCGATCATCGGAGCAGGAGCCGTGGGGGGCTACTACGGCGGCAGGCTCGCCCAGGCCGGGTGTGAGGTACATTTTGCCGCGCGCGGAGATTTCGAGGCGCTGCGCGACGGCGGCCTGCGGCTGATGACGCCGCGCGGGGAAGTCCATCTTCCCCACCTGCGAGCACACCGCTCGGCCGAGACGATGCCCACGTGTGACGTGGTCCTCGTCGCGCTCAAGGCAACGCAGCTCGGCGCGGCCGGTACCTACCTGCCCCGCGTGCTCTCCACCGGTGGGAGAGTGGTCGCGTTGCAGAACGGCCTGGGCGCCGAAGAGGAGCTGGCGCGGTACGTCGACCCGGAGCGCCTGTGGGGTGGCGCCTGCTACCTGTGCGCCCACCGGGCGGCTCCCGGCCACATTCACCAGTCCGACGTCGACTGGCTGCGACTCGCCCCGTACCGCATCGGCGCCAGCGAGGGCCCGATACGGGGCCTGATCGAGGCGCTGATGAGCGCGGGGCTCGACGCTCGCAGCGAGCCAGACCTGCCAGCGCTGCGCTGGCGCAAGCTGGTTTGGAACATCCCCTTCAACGGGCTGTGCACGCTGCTCGAAAAGACCACATCGGAGCTACTGGCTTCGCCCGGCTTGCGAGAGCTGGTGGCGCAGCTGATGACGGAGGTCATGCGCGCCGGCCAAGCCGTCGCCGGGCAGCCGCTGCCGGAGGCGCTCGTGGAAAATCTGCTGTCGATGACCGAAACGTTCGAGCACTACAAGCCGAGCATGCTGGCGGACTGGGAAGCGGGACGCCCGCTGGAGGTCGAGGCCATCCACCAGATCCCCGTCGCGCGAGCGCGGCAGGCCGGCTGCCCAATGCCGCGAGCCGAAATGCTCGCGACCCTCCTGCACGCGCGGGCCGAAGCCCGCGGCCGCGAGCCGGCTCCGACGGCGCCGCTCGACCCGACCGCGCCCGCCGCCCCTTCCGCCTGAGCCCCCCCATTCCTTGCGACGGCGGGCGAGAGCGGCGGCTGGAGGCCCCGGTGAACATGTGCCAGTCTCGGGCGGCACAGCGAGAGGCGGAGGCCTCCTGGCGACGGACGCCGCGCCTTTGCAAGAAAGCATCAGGATGAAAGAAATACGGCTGGTACGCTTGTCGGGCTTGCTCGAAGGGGTCTCCCTGTTGGCGCTCCTCTTCGTCGCCATGCCGCTCAAGTACGCGGCGGGCATGCCCATGGCCGTCCGCATCGTCGGCAGCCTGCACGGGGGCCTGTTCCTGTGGTTTCTCTTGTGCCTGCTACAGGCCCACGTGGAGCTGCGCCCACGGCTCTCGACGAGCCTGCTGCTGCTGGGCAGCGCCGTCGTGCCCTTCGGCTTCCTGATCCTGAGAAAGCACGCGGCCCGGCTCGACCCCGCCGCGTCGCAGGCGGAGTAAAATTCCCCCCCCCGGGCTAGTCCCATCCAGGAGAGGGGATGGGAACCAATGTAGAGAAGAGCCGTGAGCGAAAAATGCCGCAAAGAGCGCCAGCCCGAGCCCCTCACCCCTGGGGGGGCTCGAGCTCGCAGCGACATTTTTCGCCGGGAACGAGCTAGCTGGCGGGCGACGCGGTCGAGCCGCACGCCTCCCGCAGCGCTTCGCGCTGCTCGCCCGGCATCACCTCGACGGGATACCTCGGCTTCTTGCTGGCTCGGTCGAAGAACGGGTGGGGCCAGGTCTGGCCGGCGATCTTCCACCGGAGCATTCGCACGCCGGCGTTGAGCAGCACACCGGGGGCGACCTTGGTCAGCTCCGCCGGCGCGCCGGGCTTGGCGAACTGCCCGAAGGAACCGCCCTGCACGGGCCCGAAGAGCCGATCGCGGAGCTCGGGAGCCTGGTGGCCTTTCCACAAGGCGCCGTCCGCGAAGCCCACGAAGGGCAGCCAGGGAGCCAAGGTGTTGCCCACCGCCGTCTTGCAGCAACTGGTATGCCAGCGATACAGCCCCTTGGCCGTGAGGCGCAGGCCGACGATACGCTCCGTGCCTCGATCGAAGCTCACGCGGGCGGGCGCGACTTGCACGATGTCCGAGCCTCCGAACTCGTCCAAGAGCTCGGGGTGCCCCAGATGGTGGGCGAATGCCCGACAGTCGTTGCAGTAGCAGATCACCCGCGTGAGGGAGGTTGGGCTCACGGCCCGCACCTGACCGTGAACCTCCCCGCAGCGGCACTGCAGCTCCACGTCTTGCACCATGGGCCGAGCCATACCACGGCCGATGCCGTGAGCGGGCGCCGTCGCGCAGGCCGGGTCGAGAGAGCCTGGTAGGTGCCGCACCCACCGGGCGGTCGGGGTCCGACCCAAATCCCGAGCGGGCTTGCCCCTCCGGATGGGGGGGCAAAATATTCGAGGAGGCCATGGGAAAACGATTCAGGACCAAGTGTCGTGCGCTTGCCTCGGGGGCTCTCGCGCTCGCGGCCGTCGGATGTGGAGGCCCTTCCTCGGCCGGCCCGGCAGGCTCGGCGGGAAACGACGGGGTCACCGTGAATCCGACCGACTTCGAGGGCGGACCGGCAGCGGGCTACGACGGGGGCTGCACCGTTCCCGAGCAGGCCGCCCCCGAGCCAGCCGACGAGCCCGACCAAGTAGTGGGCACGGGCACCGCCGCGAGCTGCTCGGCGGAAGCCTTTCTCGAGGCCGTCGCACGCGGCGGGACGATCGTCTTCGACTGTGGCCCCGACCCGGTCGTGATCACGCTCGAGCGCCCCGCCAAGATCTTCAACGACGCGAGCGACGACATCGTCATCGATGGGGGCGGGCTCGTCACGCTCAGCGGCGGGGGGCGCACCCGCATCCTGTACATGAACACGTGCGACCCAGAGCAACACTGGACGACGGACCACTGTCAGAACCAGGCAACGCCGCGCCTGACGCTGCAGAACCTGACCTTCGTGGACGCCGACTCGCGCGGCGAGGACGACTACGGCGGGGGCGGCGCCGTGTGGGTGCGGGGGGGGCGGCTGAAGGTGGTCAACTCCCGCTTCTTCAACAACGTCTGCGCCAGCGAAGGGCCGGACGTCGGCGGCGCTGCGATTCGAGCGTTCAGCCAGTACGAGGGCCTGCCCGTGTACGTCACCAACACGACCTTCGGTGGGGACGCGGGCTATGGCAACCGATGCTCCAACGGCGGCGGCATCAGCAGCATCGGTGTTTCGTGGGAGATCTACAACAGTCGCTTCTCGCACAACGAAGCGGTGGGGAGCGGTGGAAACCCCGCGCAAGACGACACGCCCGGAGGTGGCTCGGGAGGCGCGATCTACAGCGACGGAGCCACCATGACGCTCTCGCTTTGCGGCAGCTTGATCGAGCACAACCAGGTCAACGCCTACGGCAGCGGGATCTTCTTCGTCAGCAACAACCACGAGGGCACGCTGCGCATCACCGACTCGATCGTGCGCGACAACGCGGGTGGCGGCTGGAACGTGCTGCCTGGCATCTCGATGCACGACGACACCCAGCAGATCGTCACGGGCTCGACGATCGAGTAGCATCGAGAGCCCGCGCGCCCCCCGCGCCGGCCCTGCGCCGCCGAGGGCCACGCCGCGTGCGCCCGAGCCCGGCGGGCTCCCGCGGGCCGGCGGGCCCCCCCTCGACGGCGGGCAGGCTCTCGAAACAATCCGGCAAAACGAGCGCTGGAATCGCGAGCGACGACCAACGGCTGCAACGCCTCCCGGGGAGCTTTGGGCGGTTCGGCCGCGGCGGCGCGCCGTTTCCCCGCGCGGCGTGTCCCGGGCAGCACGCGGCCGCTGATCCGCGGCCGCGGTCGGGCTTTTGCGTCACCGACGTTGACAATAGCCCCCCTCCTCCCGGTTAGATTGCGCCCATGGCCCACCCTCTCGCCGGAAAGCCCCCTCCCCCCGAGCTCCTGATCGACCCCGCGGCGGCGGTCGCTGCCTACACCGAAAAGGCACCCGATCCGCAGGACGCTCAGCAGCGTGTGCTGTTCGGCACGAGCGGCCACCGAGGCGCCGCGCTCGCGGGGTCCTTCAACGAAGCGCACCTGCTCGCGATCGCCCAGGCCGTGTGCGAATACCGGCGGGGCGAGAGCATCGACGGGCCGCTGTTTCTCGGCAAGGATACGCACGCGCTTTCCAGCCCCGCCGAAGACACGGTGCTCGAAGTGCTGGCAGCCAACGGTGTGCAGGCCGTGCTGCAACAAGGCGGTGGCTTCACGCCCACCCCCGCCATCTCGCGCGCCATCTTGCGCTACAATCGCGGGCGGCAGGCTCACCTGGCGGACGGCTTGGTCATCACCCCGTCGCACAACCCGCCTTCGGATGGCGGGATCAAATACAATCCGCCCGGCGGCGGCCCGGCGGATACAGCGGTCACGAAGGTCATCGAGCGCCGCGCCAACGAGCTGCTCGAGGCGGGCAACCAGGGAGTCCCGCGGGTCGCTCTCGCCAAGGCACGCCAGGCGGAAACGACCCACTACGAGGATTTCGTACAGCCCTACGTCGCCGCTCTCGGGGAGGTGCTCGACATGCGAGCCATCCAGGCGGCTCGGCTGCGGCCGGGCGTCGATCCACTCGGCGGCGCCGCTCTCGCTTACTGGGAAGCCATCGCCGAGCACTGGAAGCTCGACCTAGACATCGTCAACCGCAGGGTGGACCCACGCTTCGACTTCGTGAGCGTGGACCACGACGGCAAGATCCGCATGGACTGCTCGAGTCGCTACGCGATGGCGCCGCTGGATGCACTCCGCGACAAGTATCCGGTCGCCTTCGGCAACGACGCCGACGCCGATCGACACGGCATCGTCGTTCCCAAGACGGGCTTGATGAACCCCAACCATTTCCTGGCAGTGGCCATCGAGCACCTGTGCACGTACCGACCGCGCTGGGGCGAGCACAGGGGTATCGGCAAGACCGTCGTGTCGAGCGCGATCATCGACCGGGTGGTTGCGGCCCTGGGCCGCCGTCTCTACGAGGTTCCGGTCGGCTTCAAGTGGTTTGCCCCTGGGCTGCTCGACGGCAGCCTGTGCTTCGGCGGCGAGGAGAGCGCGGGCGCGAGCTTCTCGTGCCTGGACGGAAGCCCCTGGAGCACCGACAAGGACGGGATTCTGCTCGCGCTGCTCTCCCTCGAGATCCTCGCCACACGCGGGCAAGATCCGGGCTCCCTGTACGCCAAACTGGAGAACGAGCACGGCAAACCGGTGTATCGACGTGTCGACGCCACGGCCAGCCCCGAGCAAAAGGCGAAGCTCTCGGCCCTGCAGCCCGACCGCGTGCAGGCGCGGGAGCTGGCGGGCGAGCCCATCACCGCGGTGCTCACCGAGGCGCCGGGCAACGGAGCTCCTCTGGGCGGTCTGAAGGTGGCCTCGAAGAGCGCCTGGTTCGCCGCCCGCCCCTCCGGCACGGAGAACATTTACAAGATTTATGCCGAGAGCTTCCAGGGCGCCGCGCACCTGGAGCAAGTGCTGGAGCAGGCCCAGGCCCTGGTCGACGCGGCGCTCGGCGGCTGAGCCCGCCTCCGAGTGCCCTTCAGCTCGAGCTCCGCCGACCGGGCCCCTGCTCGGCCGTTTTGAGGACCTGCTGAAGAAACTCCTCCGGGCTGCGAGCCCCGAGGTCGATTCCGAGCGCGCGGCAGAGGGCGCCCGCCACTTCGTGAAGTAGAGCCCGATCCCTGGCCGCGAGCTCGACGCCCCCCTCCCCCGAACGGGCGGCGGCCGCTCGCTGCGCGACGCGGCGCAAGGTGTTTCTCGCGAGCTGCACCTCGCGAGACCCAAGCCGCTGCAATTGCGGGCGCGACAGGGCCAACGGCAACACACCCGGAGGCAGGACGACCTCGGCAGGGCGGCTGGGGCTATCCGTCCGGATCACGAGCGTGCCGGCGACCACGTCGCCCACGCGCCGGCCGTGCGGAGAAAGAACCATGCTGACGAGCCCGACGACGTAGCCTCCGGGCAGCATGTCGGCCAGCCGCAGCAGGTTGCGCACGGCGATGGCGCTCCCGGTGAGTGGCCCGGCATCTCGGGCCACGACGCGCAGCTTCATGATTCGCTTGCCCGGCGTGCGCCCCCGGAGCAACGCCTCGAATACGCTGAAATAGAGGAGCTCTCCAAAATACAAGGTGATCAAGACGAGGCCCATGAGGGGCGCGAACGCGAGCTTGACGGCCTCGGGGTCCTCCGTGTCGACCCGCGCGCTCCACTCGCGCCATCGCTCCGCCAGGCCCTCGGAGAATCCTCCGAGCAGAGAGAACGTGAGCAGCGCGATCGCGAGCAGCAGGTTCACGAAGACGGCGTCGATGCCGTAGGCGACGATGCGCGACGTCGGGGCGGCCAGCCGCAACTGTAGCGGCACGCCTTCCGGCGAGCGCACCGTCACGGTAGAGGAAGAAGCAAGCAATGGCGTCGTCACGGGTCGAGTCCATGGTTGCCGCGACCGATCCCCACCGCAAGGAGGAAGAGCGGTTCGAGGGGTTGCTCGCGCGAGCCGACGAGGGGCACCTGTCGCTGTCCGACCTGCGCGAGCTCGCCCGGCTGTACCGGATACACACCTCGCGCCTCTCGCTCGAGCGCCACCGGGGCCGGGACCCGGAGCGCGTCGCGTTTCTCAACGCGCTGTGCGTGCGGGCCTACGGCCACGTGTACGTGGATGTCCCCCGCGCTCGTCGCCGGCGCCTCGGCTTGTGGCTGTTCGACATCCCCGCCGCGCTCGGACGAAGCCAATCGCACCAGCTGATCGCCGCGGCGCTCTTGGCCCTGGGGGCGCTCCTCGGTGCGGCACTCGTGATCGAAGACCCAGCCACGCTCGGCGCCGTGGTTTCTTCCGACATGTACTCGGCCTCGGCGCTCGAACAGCTCTACGAATCCGCCGACGCGCGGGCGGCGTTTCTCGAGCGTCGCCCGGTGAGCGGGGCGGACAACACGCTCTTCGCCAGCTCGCTGTTTTCCAACAACACACGCGTCGGCTGGCTCTCGCTAGCCTCCGGCGTGCTCGGCGCGATCCCCACGCTGCTGCTCCTAGTCTACAACGGTCTGACGCTCGGCGGCTTCTCCGCCATCTTCTTGCGCGGCCCCGAGTGGGGGACGTTCTTGGCGTGGATATTGCCTCACGCCGTCGCGGAGCTGTTGGCGATCGTGTTGTGCTCGGCCGGGGGCCTCAGCCTCGGCTTCGCCGTGATCGCCCCGGGCCGCCAGGGTGTGAGCAGCGCCCTGCGCGCCGCCGGCCGGGATGCGGCGAACCTGTTCGTGGCCTCCCTGCCGCTGTTTCTCGCCGCCGCCCTGATCGAGAGCTTCGTGCGCGAGAGCCAGCTTTCTTCGGCAGCGCGGCTGTCGGTTGCCGTACTCTCGGTGGCCTGCCTGGCCGGCTATGCGACCACCGTTCGCTACCTCGCCCGCCGGCGCCCCGCGGTGGACGTGCGCTTCCTCGCCAGGGGTCACACCCAGCCCGCCTCGCGAATCGCCAAGTAACGCGAAAGCAGCGGCGCCGTGATGCCGCCCGGATCGGCGTCGAGCACGAACACGCCCGTCTTCGCGATTCTCGCGAGCGTCGAGTGACGCGCCAAGTCGAGATCCTGCAGCACGAGCCGCTCGCAGAGCTCTGCCTCGTCGAGGCTCGGCGCGGGGCGATCCAGCCGCTGCAACCAGCGGTCGCGCAGGCCGACCAGCAGCACGCAATGGCGACGCGCCACCACGGCCAGGTGCGCCTCGAGCTCCTCGGCACTACCCCCCTCCACGAAGTCGGTCAGCACGACCACGAGGGCACGCTTCTTCTGCCGCTGTTTCAAGATCTCGCCCAGAACCCAATAGCTTGCCTCCTCGGGCCGCGGCTCGAGCGGCAGCGTGGCGCTTTCGATCGGCCCGAGCGCGCGGCGCGCCGGCTGCGGGGCAACCCACGCCCGCAGCTGGCTATCGAAAGCCAACAGGCCCACCCGGTCGCCACCGGCGCCGCACGCCCGACACAGCGCCATCGCCGCGGACAAGGCGTGGTCCAGCTTCGACCGTCCTTCGACGGGGGCGCTCATCGTCCGACCGCAGTCTATCGCGAGCAGCACCGTATGGTTGCGCTCCGCCTGGTAGTCGCGAACGACCGGAGCCCCGCGCCGCGCGGTGGCGCGCCAATCGATCTTGCGAGGCTCGTCCCCCGGTGTGTACTCGCGCAGCGATTCGAAGTCCGTCCCGTCGCCGCGCGACCGTCGAGGGCGCAGCCCGAGCTCCCGAAGAACGCGCGGCGCGCCGAGCGACTCGGGCCGCACCGGTCCGGCGTGTGGCAACACGCGCAGCTGCCGCTCGCCGGCGGCGCGCTCGCGGCGCTGCCACAGAAGCAGGGGCGAGGTCTGCCACACGTGCCAGGGCCCGAGCCGGCGAACCCCGCGCCGCCGGGGCTCGCGCTGCAGCACCGCCCGCTCGACCGCGGCGGCCCGCCCGGCCCGCCACGTGCAGAGGGAATCCCCCCCCAAGTCCGCCGGCAGCTCGTCGAGCAATGTGAGGTGAGCCCCGGCGGGCGCCCCCTCGATGCGGTAGACGAGCTCGAAAGCGGCCCCGGCGCGGGTTCTCTCGGGCACTTCGCAGTGAAGGGTGAGCGGAGGGCGTTTCAGCAGCCTCAGAGCGTCGGAGCCCGCGAGCGATAGGCCGATGACCCAAGCCGCCAACACGAACGCGCTCGGACCGATGATGGCCGAAACCGCGGACGCAGCGGCCGGGATCAGCGCGAGCGCGACCAGGCGCGGCGTCGGCTGCAGCACGAGGCCGAGTGAGGAGCCGCCCGGCGCGACGGGTCTGGATCCGACGGCCGCGCCGGCCTCGGCAGTTGCCGCCCGCGGAGAGGAGACCGTAGCGCGCACCCGTCGATCTCCTTTCAGTGCGGGGCAGCGACTCGAGCCAACACGCGGCGCAGGGCGTCGTCGCTCGTGAGCCCGTCGACCTCGGCCGCCGGATCGAGCACGACCCGGTGCCGGAACACCGGCAGCCAGACCTCCTGCACGTCCTCGACGAGCGTGTAGCTGCGCCCCGCCAGGGCGGCCGCCGCCTTGGCGGCTCGAAGCAGCCACAAGCCCGCGCGCGGTGAGCCGCCGACCGTCAGGCTCGGCTCGTCTCGCGTGGCCCGCACCAGCGACAAGGCGTACCTCAACACATCTTCCACGACACCCACCCGGGCCACCACCTGGCGGGCCTGCAGCCATTGCTCCCGGGTCAAGATGGTGCGCTCTGCGAGGGGCTGCGGATCGGCCGGGTGAAGCGTCGCGAGCATCCTCAGCTCGTCGGCCTCGCTGGGATACCCCATGTCGATGCGAAACAGAAAGCGATCCAGCTCCGCCTCCGGGAGCGGGTAGGTGCCCTCTTGCTCCACGGGATTCTGGGTGGCGAAGACGGTGAAGCATTCCCCCAGGGCGTGCCCTTGCCCATCGACGGTGACCGTGCGCTCCTGCATCGCCTCGAGCAGCGCCGCTTGGGTTTTCGCGGGCGCGCGGTTGATTTCGTCCCCCAGCACGAGGTCGGCGAAGATCGGGCCGGGCCGAAAGCGAAACTCCGCGCTGCTCGCGTGGTACACGGCGCTGCCGATGATGTCGCTGGGCATCAGATCGGGAGTGAACTGAACGCGCCCGAAGCGCAGCCCGAGGGCCCCCGCCAGGCTGCGAACGAGGAGCGTCTTCGCGACGCCAGGAACCCCCTGCAGGAGCGCATGCCCCCCACACAGGAGGCACACGAACGCGAGCTTGAGCGCCTCACCCTGACCGAGCACGCGCTCGCCCACGTGGCCCTGGAGCGCGCGGTACGCCTCGGCCAGGCGCTGCTCCGAGGACTCCCGAGTACCCGCCGACATCGCGCGCACTGTTGCACAACCGCCCCCCGATGTCCCGAGCCGGCGAGAGCCCCCGCGGCTCACGGGCGCCCGACCCCCCGGCAGCTCCCGCGCCTCGCGTGAGCCTCGGCGGCGCTCTCGAGAGCGCGCACCGCCTCCCCGAGCTCGCCGCGACTCCGCGGCCTGCGCTCGGCGCTCCCCGGGGGCGCGATGGGCCCATGCCGATGCACCCACCCTCGAAAGTAGGCCTCGTAGGCCTCGGCGCAGTGGCCCGGCAGATGCCGGCCGTACAGGAGCGCCAGGGATTGCACGTAGCGGCCGAGTCCCCCCTCCCCCTGCGGCTCGCCTTCGAGCGTGCGCGGCGGCATCGTGCGGCGACTCCAAAGCCAGGGCAGCGCCACGCCCAGCACGGCAAGGCAGGCCAAGATCGAACGCACGGCGCCCAGCGCCTGCGGCAACGACTCGATTGCGGCCAGCCCGTGGCACCGCTCATCGATCCTCGGGGCGCCGTAGGCGCGGATCAGATCCGCTGCGAGCAGCGCGTCGTCGAGCTTCGCCAGATGCGCGTTGTCGAGCCAGCGGGCGTCGGAAACCACCACCAGCCTTCCCTCTCCCCGGCGCAGCTCGACGACCAACGCGGCGCGGCGCCCCTCCTCGTCCTGCCCCCAAAGCAACACCTTGGCATCGCCCGCCGCCTCGCCGGGGGGCAGAAAGCCTCGAAATGGCGGAGGGGTCGGCGCCCGCTTCGGGCCGCGGCCGCCGACCGCGCCGCGCGAAGCCTCGGTGGGCCCACGCGCCTCGTCGGCCTCGGCCGTGTGCAGGCGGCGCAGCGCCCCCGTGCCCGCGAGGTCGCCGGTGGCGCGCAGATCCGGCACGGCCAGCGGAGGGCCGAAGGAGAGCCCGAGCCGCGCGGGCCAATCGCCGGGCTCGGGGCGGCTGCCCAGCAAAACGGCCGTGCCTCCGCTGCGAGCCCACGACTCCAGCTCGGAAAGAACGGAGCCGCTCCGGCCACCGCCGGAGCGCTGCCCGTGCCCCCCATCCGACTCGCGGGGCTCGGTGGGCGGCCCCGGGCGACCGCGCGGCGCCAGCAGCCACAGCGGGCGATCCTTGCCGACTCGGACGTAGCGCGTCCGCGAGCGCTCGGGCCGCTGCTTCAGCTCCACGAGGGAGGCGAAGAGCGCTCCGAATCCCTCGGGGACCTCGCCGTAGCTCGTCGCGCTTCGGTGTAGCCCCTCGCGCGGTGCGAGCATCGCGTTGAGGAGCGCGAGGAGCCCGATCAGGAGCGCCACGACCAGCCAAGGGGGCATCAGGCGCTCCTTCACGGCACCCGCCCGATCTCCGCGAGGGCCTCGACCCAGCGCCGGTACAGCGGCTCCCCGGCAGGGCGTTGGCCGAACCAAGCCGCCTCCGTTTCTCCGATCAGCGCGACCAGGCGGCGGCGCAGCGCCTCGCCGAGCCGCGACTGCTCCAGGGCCTCGCACACCCGCCGATTGCCGTCGTGGGCGTTGAGCACGACGAAGCGCCTGACGGCCAACTGCTCGAGCGTCGCCAGCAGCAGCAGGTGCGCCGCTTGCAAGTGAGCACCCTGCCGCGCCAGGTCGCTGGCACGCTCGGCAAAGCCGACCGGGGGCGGGAGCGCGGCGGGCGGAGCCGCCACCGGCGGACGCAGCGCCGCGCGCAGCGAATACACGATGTGCACGACGAGCAGCGACTGCAGCGCGAGCAGGGCCAGCAAAATCAGCCAGAAGGCGAACGGAGACGACTGGCGCAACCCCGAGAGCTCCCCGAGCCAACCCGCGAGCTCGTCGAACAGTCTCTGCAGGCTCGCGTGGCGACCCGACCGGTAGCGCTGAAACTCCGGTCGCCCCGACACTTCGGCAACCACGCGCAGGACCTCGGAGTCGCCGCCAAGGGGCGATGCCGTCGACCAAGCCCGGAACGCATCCATGACCGGCCGACTACGAGGCCTCGGCCACGCCCGAGGCCCCCTGCACCCGTGAAGCCATCAGCTTCAGGTCGAAGTCCTCTTTGCGACAGCGCAGATCCACGTAGAGCACCATCAGGACGACCGAGTTGTACGCGGTGAGCACGGCGGAGGTCGCGGCCGATGCGATGGTGGAGAGCAGCGGAATGAAGGAAAAAAGCAAGCTCGAGGCGGCCGAGGCGGCGATGTGAACCGCCATCACGGCCGCGAGCACCCCGAGCGTTCGAAGGAAGTGCCCCCGCACGAGGTTTCGGCTGCGCCTCAGCGCGGCGCGGCCGAACACCTCCTCGACGGACGCTATGGCACCGATCAAGCTCCAGCAAACCGCGAAGTACACGGCCGGGATGAGGAAGAGCAGCGCCCACAGCGCCAGAAACACCCCCATCAGGAAGCTCGTTCCCAGATACGGCAAATACAGCGTTCTCGCCTTGCGAAGCGCCTCGGCGAACGGGATCGGCCGAGCGAGATAGACGCTGGCGACGAGCAGGTTCGTCGCCAGTTGAAGCCACGGCAACACCACGCTCAGAAAGAGCAACGACGCGATCCACGCGCCGAGAAACTCCGCCGTAAGCAGGTCACTCAAGTCGGCGGCGTTCAGTCGAGCGCTGATGAACTGACTGGGAAGCAGCGCGACCGCGAAGGTTCCCACCACCGGGACGAACACGACGCGTAGCACTCGAAAGCTTCTGTCCAGGATGCCGGCAAAGCTCAGCCGCTCGATTGCTTCATCCATCCTCTCGACCTCCATGTCGATCTCGCGCGCTGGCCATCCGGGTTTATACCGCGGGAGAGACCGGCGGTGCTCGGAAGTTGCTCCACCCCGACCGGCAGCTCCCCGCCGAGGCGGGGCCGACCCAGTTGCCGTCGCAATCCGGCCATCGGCCGGACTCGGCACTTTCTCGGCGGGGCCGGGCACCGGCCTCTGGCCGATGGGCAGCCGGGCTCAGACCGCCATGCCGGTCGGCGCCGACGACAGCTGCACCTGCCGCTGCCGATTCGGAAGCCGAACGATGAAGGTCGAGCCCTTACCCCGCTCGCTTTCGAGCTCGATGGTGCCCGCGTGCTGCTTGACGATCACGGCGTACGTCAGCGCGAGCCCCTGACCCGTGCCCTTGCCGACCGGCTTGCTGGTGAAGAAGGGGTCGAAAATCTTCGACCGGATCTCTTCCGGAATCCCGATGCCGGTGTCGGAGACCCGCAGCTCACAGCCCCAGTCGAGGGGGCGCGCCTCGATCGAGATGCGCCCGAGCCCCTGGTCTCCGCGAGCTTCATCGACTGCGTGCGTCGCGTTGACGATCAGGTTGATCAACACCTGGGTGATCGACTGCGCGCAGCACCAGACCGGGCCGAGCCGCTCGTCGATCTCCACGGAGAGCTCGGCGACGTAGCGCCACTGGCTCTTCGTCATCACCACGGCGCTCTCGATCACTTCATCCAACGTAGCTTCGGCCATTTCCCCCGAATCGGGGTGGGAAACGCGGCTCATGGTTTGCACGATCTTGGCGATGCGACGGGTTCCGGCGCGAATTTGCTCCAGTGCATCCGGCATGTCCCCCTTGATCCGCTCGGCCCGGCCGCCCCGCGCCGCTTCGAACAGGATACGCCAGGTGGCCTCCGGAACGGCTTCGAAGCTCTCACACTGGGCCACTTCGACGGCCGTATCGAAGAGCGGACCGAGCCGCTCGAGGAGCCGCTCGAGGAACGATGCGTTGTCTCCGATGAATTGAACCGGAGTGTTGATTTCGTGGGCAATCCCGGCCGCGATCTGCCCGAGGCTCTCGAGGCGGCGCGCTTGCATCTGGTACATCTCCGCGGCGCGCCGCTCCTCGCGGAAGCGCTGCCGCGCCTCCCGATCCACCAGCTCGCGCCGAACGGTCGAGCACAGCCGCTGCAGCTTGTCCTTGGAGAGGAAATCCCGCGCTCCCGAGCGCATGACGGACACGGCCACCTCTTCGCCCATCAGCCCCGATAGACAAATGACGGGTAAGTCCTCCACGCTCTCGGTGAGCAGCTGCAGGGACTCGTCCGCCTGCAGGGCGCCCATCGCGTAGTCGCACAGCGCGATGTCCCAAGGGCGGTCGACCAGGGCGGCCTCCAGGGCCTCGCGCGTATCCACCCGGAGGTGGTCCACCTCGAAGCCGCCGCGCTCCAGCTCCCGGACGATGAGCTCCACGTCCTCGGGCGAGTCGTCCACGACCAGCGCCGCCAGGCGCTCACGAACCTCCACTTGCTGCTGCGGCACATCCATCACCACTTGCAAGCCAACGGCCATCCGAGCGCCGGCTGCAGCGCCCGCCCGAAGTCCGGGCCCGCGATGCGGCGATCGCTCCGCTTCGGGGCACGAGATTGCCGTCATGGTTCCGAAAGGATGGTCGTATTGAGCCATGAGGGGCGGTATGGTCGGACAAGGGCGACGCGTGTTACTCGTGGACGACGATCCACAGATTTTGAACGCTACCTGCCGCACGCTCACGCAGAACGGTTTTGCCGTGGACGTGGCACTCAGTCCCACATCGGCGCTCGAGCTCTCGCGCAACAATCGCTACGACGTGATTGCTGCCGACTACCACATGCCCGAGCAGACGGGGGCCGAGCTGCTCTCCGAGCTTCGCCCGCTGGCGGGCGCCGCGCAGTTCATCTTGTTGACGGGGGACCGAGGCGTGGACCCGGCTACCCTTCAGTGCGCGCTCTCCTCTTGCCTCTACAAGCCGTGGTCGCGCGAGGCGCTCCTGAGAGTCTTCTCCGGAGGATCGCCCGAAGAAGGCGAATCGGCAATCGCCGAGCGGCCGCTGCTGCTGGTGGAGGCGGACCCCATCGAGCAGACGTGGCTGCGTATCTTGCTGCGCAAGGCCGGCCTGAGCGAAGGCGCCCATCGCTTTGCGTCGAGCATCGAGGAGGCCCTCGAGCTCGTGGCGCGCGGGGGCTACTGTGCCGCCCTGTTGAGCCGCGCGCTGCCGCAGCCTTCGCCCGAGCACGCCCTTTCGCGGCTGAAGCGCGCGGACCCCAGCCTCCCGATCATCGAGATCCACGACGCCCACGCGGCAGCCGGGCCCGCCTCCCACCGCGGGGCCTCGAACCGAATCATTCGAGGCCAAACCGACGGAGCGGAGTTCGCCCTCGTGTTGCGGCACGCCGTCGAGGCGAAGCGCGCAGACGAGGCGCTGAAGCACGCGGTGCGCCACGATGCGACGACGGGGCTGATGAACCGCCGCGCCTTCCTCGCTCAGCTGGAGCGAACGGTGGCCGAGAGCCACCGAGCCGCTGGCCACTCAGTGCTCTTTCTGCTCGATATCATCGACTTCAAGCGTTTCAACTACGAACTGGGCCTGCAGGCGGGGGACCGATTCCTCGCGGCTTGTGCGATGGCGCTGGCCAAGTTCGTGGGCGAGAGCGGCGCCGGAGCTCGACTCGGAGGAGATGACTTCGCCTGCCTCCTCACGGACGTGGATCCCGACCGGGGCCCCGCCGAGCTCGCCATGCAGCTGCGCCTGTTGGCGACCACCGAGCTACTGGACGTGGCCAGCGGGTTTCGCGCCAGCATCGCGGTCGGCGCCGTCGTGCTGGGGCCGCAGTACGCCGACGTCAATCGCGCCCTTCGCGCGGCGGAATCGGCGCTGCGCAATGCCAAGGAAACGGACCGCGGCTCGAGCGTCTACGGCGAGGATCTGCGCCGAAGGGACGCGCGGCGCGACGAGCTGGAAGCGGACTTGAAGGGCGCGCTGAGCCGGGACGAGCTCGCGCTGCACTACCAGCCGCTGTACGGCTTCTCCGCGGGCCGCATCGAGCGAGTCGAGGCGCTGCTTCGATGGACTCGCCCGAGCGGCGAGCGCGTCTCGCCGGCCGAGTTCATCCCCCTGCTGGAACGCTCGGGGCAGATCGTCGAGGTCGGCGGCTGGGTCCTGGCGGAAGCATGCCGGCAGACGCAGCTCTGGCGCCAGTCCGGCCACCCCGAACTCACCCTGGCAGTGAACCTCTCTCCCCGGCAGTTCGGCGACCAACAGCTCGCGCACAAGGTGTCTCGAACACTCGCCGCGACGGGGCTCCCGGCGCGGGCGCTCGAGCTCGAGGTGACCGAGAGCATCCTGATCGACGACGTGGGGGCGGCGGGCGAGCAGCTGCGGGAGCTCAAGAACGAGCACGGGGTGAGCCTGGCGCTCGACGACTTCGGGACGGGCTACTCGTCGCTGACCTACCTGCGCCGGTTCGCCTTCGACACGCTGAAGATCGACCGCTCGTTCGTGTCCGACTGCGACCAGACTCCCGCCGGGGAGCGCGTTTGCGCCGCCATCATCCAGCTCGGGCACGCCTTCGGCATGCGGGTCGTCGCCGAGGGCATCGAGCGCCCGCACCATCTGCAGGTTCTGCGCCGCTACGGCTGCGACCTGGCGCAAGGCTACCTGTTGCACCGTCCCGTCGCCCCCCAAGACGTGTGCTTCGAGGACTATCGACCCGACGACTCGGAGCCGCCGAGCGCCGCGGAGGCGTAGGGCCGCTGCGGCCCCCCGGGCGTCGCTGCGCCGCCTCCCCGCGGAGGCGGCTGCGCGCCCAGGCGCCGGGCTGGCGCCGCCAGAGCGTGCAATCGGCGACTCCGCACTCTGCCGACCGGCCGAGCCCGGCGCGTTGCGAGGCCTTCTCCGCGATCGCTTCCCGGCCCGGACCGCTGCGAGGCCGCTGCCGGGCGGACGCGAACGCGGCGCGAGGAGCTGGCCGCGAGCCTGCCGCGCGGGTGCTCGCCGGCGACGTTGCATCGCCCCCACGAGGCTCCACCCGACGCGGGAAGGGCTCCCGCCACGTCCTCGATGCCCCCATTGCAGCGAAAACTGTGCTGCTGCAGAAAAAATCCAGGTTCGCCTGCTTCCGAGGTCCCCCGCCCCGACCATCATGGCCCCGGAGCAGGTGCGAGGCCTCTCGGAGCCGCGCACCGATGTCTTCGCCGCCGGGGTAGTGCTGTGGGAAGCACTGACTTCGCAGCGCTTGTTCCGCAGCGGCTTTCGGCCGCTGCGCAACGTGCCCGCCTTTCCTTCCCCCCCGACCACACGCGTCACCACGGTGCTCGACGAGGATTCGCAGACCCCGACGCATTTGCGGCTCACCTCCACGAGCGAGGACGACGCCTGGCCGTGGACGTGGGATTTCTACGTGACCCACGCCACGCTCACCCTGCAGCGCGCCCCCGAACCGACCGGCTTCGGCTATCGATGTGTGCCCGCAGGAGCGCTCACCGCCGAAGACCTGCTGATGCAGCCGGACGGCTCGAGCCAGGGAGCCAGAAACTCGTTCAACGCGGACCTCGCGGGCCCCGTCGAGGCCGTCTCGCTGGTGGACACGACGCTCGGTCGCTCCCTGTTCATGATTCACCATTTCGACGACGAGCTTCCCGAGCGCTACCAGGTGCGAGACAACGACAGCGCCCACTGGCTGTTCGGGAGCGGACGAATCACCGATCTTCCGACGCGCTTCAGCTTTGGACTGATCGACACCGCCGACGCGGCCGCCCTCCGCCAACGCATCGATTTCGTCGCCACCGCGATGCAGCGACCCGGGATCTGACCGCCCACGAGCAGCCCCCCCGTGCGCGGGGGCCGCCCGCGGCGGGCAGGGCCAGCCGCTCGGTACCTCGAGAGAAAAGGGGCGCCGCCGGGCCCTGGACGCCGCGGAGGTCTCGGCGCGCGGGGCACTATGGCGCAGCGAGGCATGCCCACCAGGCTAGGCGCCACCCTGCCCGCCTGTAGTCAATCGTGGGCAGGTCTCCCTTCGGGGTGCGGCGGCCTGCATTAACGCCGAGCGCGCGGCCGCCGCTCTGTAGCTGGTAGGGGGCCCGCAATCGGCGATGACCACTTCGCAGAGCTCAGGCGGCACCGCAACCGTGCCGCCGACATCGCAACGCCTTCTCGATGCCGTTACGCACTACGCCGTCATCGCGTTGGATCCCGAAGGGCACGTGACGCGCTGGAACCAAGGGGCGCGAAACCTGTTTCACTACCCCGCCGCGGAGATCATCGGGCACTCGGCAACCTTGCTCGACAGCGCACCCTCCCGCCGCGCCGACGCGGCTCTGCGCGAATCCCTCGAGACGGCGCACCGAACCGGCCACTGCGAGCGGCACGCGTGGTGGAGGCGTCAGGACGGCAGCACGTTTTGGGCGCACGTGATCATTACGGCAATGCACGGCGAGGGCGGCGAGCTCACTGGCTACGCCGCGGTCGTGCGCAACGCAGGCGAGGAGCAGCAGACTCGCGCTACCCTCACAGCACTGATTGAGAGCGCAGCCTACGCCCTGATCGCGACGACCGAGCGAGGCTGCATCACGGTTTTCAACCCGGCGGCGGAGAGGCTGCTCGGCTACCGAGCGGAGGAGCTGATCGGCCGTGAAACGCCGGCTCGCTTTCACCTCGTCGAGGAGGTCGTCGCGCGCGCAGCCCAGCTGACGGACGAGCTCGGCGTGCGCGTGGAGCCCGGTTTCCAGGCATTCGTGGCCAAGACCAACCAGACGGGCGCGCCAGACGAGCGGCAATGGACCTACGTGCACCGGAGTGGTCGCTCGATCCCGGTGCTGCTCAGCGTCACCGCGCTGCGCGCTCCGGACGGGCGGATCGGAGGCTACCTCGGCATCGCGCGAGACGTGAGCGAGCTCGCCGCGGCACAGGACCAGCTACGCCAACAATCGGACCTCAAGCAACTGGTGTTCGCGGCGAACGTGGACCCCATGTTCATCATCGACGAGCACGGCACCGTGCTGGAGTCCAACCCCTCGACCGAAAGAGTGCTCGGCTGGAAAGTCGCCGACCTGATCGGGCGCAACATCCGAGCGCTGGTGCCGCCGGAAATCGCGCCGTACCACGACGGGTACTTGCGCCGCTACCTACAGACGAGAGAGGCAAAGATCATCGGGCGCGATCGCGAAGTGGAAGCAATGCGTGCCGACGGCGAGCGAATCCACGCCAACCTTTCGATCAGCGAAGGCCACTTCGGGAATCGCACGGTGTTCGTCGGCACGCTGCGGGACATCTCGGCGCGCCGGGCCGCCGAGGAGCGGCAACAGCGGGCGCAGCGCGAAACGGCACGGACCAAGGCGCAGCTCGACGAGGCCATCTCCGCCCTCGACGCCGGGCTGGCGATGTTCGACGAACGCCGGTGCCTGATCGCGTGCAATCAACGCTATGCGGAGATGTTCGACGTGCCGCAGGCGCTCACCCGACCCGGCACTCCGCTCCAGAACATGATCGAGGCGGCGCGGGCGCAGGCGCCCCAGGCCATGGGCTCGGGCGCCAGCCGGGAGGCCCCCGAGAGGCCAGACAGCTCTCGGACCCGCGCCGTCGTGCAGGTCGGCGGCCGCTGGGTGCGCTGCGACTTTCGCCACACTCCCTCCGGTGGGTTCGTATCCTTGCACACGGACATCACGGCCCTCAAGGAAGCCGAAGCCGAGGCCCTCCACCAGGAGCGGCGCCTGCTGCTCGCCACGATCACGGCGGAGCTCGGGATCTGGGAGGTCGACATGGCGACTCTCGAGATGACCTGGGACGCGCGAATGTGCGCCATCGTGGGCAGGACGCGCAGCGACTTCGGGGGATCGCTCGACGAGTGGGTTCAAACCCTGCACCCCGAGGACCGCGAGGCGACGGAGCGACTGCTGCTTCAATGCCTGAAGGGCGGCCAGGAGTTCCGTCACCGCTACCGCGTCGTGAGGGAGGGCGGCGATGTCCGCTACGTCGACTCGCGCAGCGACTACGTGAGAGACGAGGCCGGTCGCCCGCGGCGACTGCTCGCCACCAGCCAAGACGTGACGGAACAAGTCGAGAGCGAGAACCGCCTTCGCGAAGCGGTCGTGGCGGCCGAAGACGCGGCAAAGGCCAAGGCGGAGTTTCTCGCGACGATGAGCCACGAGATCCGCACGCCGATGAACGGCGTCATCGGCATGGCAAGCCTCCTCGTCGGCACCGCGCTCGACCCGCAGCAGCGGGAGTTCGCCGAGACGATCCGCGCCTCGGGAGAGAGCCTCCTGACACTGATCAACGACGTGCTCGACTTCTCCAAGATGGAGGCCGGGCGCCTCGAGCTGGAGCGCATTCCCTTCTCCCTCGACGATGCGGTCACCCAGGCTCTCAACCTCTTCACCGATGCCGCGGACAAGAAGGGCGTGCGGCTGGCTCATTGCCTGCCTCCGGAGCGAACGTACCTGGTCGGGGACCCGACGCGATTTCGGCAGATTCTCCTCAACCTGCTCTCCAACGCGATGAAGTTCACCAAGCGCGGTCACGTGGAGGTGCGACTGAGCTGCCGCACCGACAGCGACGAGCTCTGCCACGTCACGCTGGAGGTCGAGGATACCGGCGTCGGGATGTCGACCGAGCAGATCGAGCGCCTGGGAGAGGCTTTCGTTCAAGCCGACGCGTCGACGACGCGGCAGTTCGGCGGCACCGGGCTCGGCATCTCCATCTGCAAGAGCCTGACTCGGCTGATGGGGGGAGAAATCCACGCGCGCTCCGAGCTGGGCGTGGGCACGACGTTTCAGGTCGAGCTGCCGTTCGCCAGTGCGGTGGAAAGCGACCTGAAGCCGCGAGAGGAGGCGCCCGTCCCCTCCCGTGCGAAGCTTTCGCGCGTCTTGGTAGTCGAGGACAACTCGGTGAACCAGCGCGTGGTGACTGCAATGCTGGCTCCATTCGCCCGACACGTCGACGTGGCCGAGAACGGCCGCATCGGTTACGAGCACTTCGTCCAGTCTCACTACGACCTCGTGCTGATGGACGGGCAAATGCCCGAGCTCGACGGCATCGAGGCGACGCGGCTGATCCGGAGCTTCGAGCGAGAACACGGCCGCACCCACACCCCCGTCGTGGCCCTAACCGCCAACGCCCTGCCGGGCGACCGCGAAGAGTTCTTGGCGGCGGGCATGGACGACTACATCTCCAAGCCTCTACGCCGCGAGGATCTCGCCCACCTGCTGGCACGGCTCGCCCTGTCCCCGCCGGGATCGCTGGGGTGACGCTCGCGCGCACCGAGTCGCACGCCGCAGAGCGCAGGCGGCGGCCAGCAAGCGCGGCCAGTCGACCCCGAGACGCCAAGGTGTGCTAGCCTGCCAGGCCCGCGGCGCTCCCGCGGCGGGCACGAGCGAGGAGGCATTCTTGAGCAGATTGGTTTGGAGGTCGGGGCGCGACGCACATGGCACGCCGCGCTCACCGCGGCAGCTCCGCGCGTCGACCCGGCAGAGGGCAAGCGTCCGGTCTTCTCACCGGGCGCCGCCGCGCGCTGGCGGCGTGCGGCTCGTCTTGCTGGCGGCAGCGGTTTCCGCCGGGGCATGCCGCGAGGGCCGTGGCGACGAGAGCGGTGGCGATGAGGCGACCCGCGCGCCAGCAGTCCAGGAGGTCGGCAAGGACCTGTCGACCCCCGTCGCGGCGCTCGGGCAGCTGGGAGAGCTTGCCAAGGTCGGCGAGCAGATCGCCGCCAAGTCGGAGGAGCTGAAGAAACGCGCGCCGGTCGACCCGGTGAGCTTTCGCGAGCTTCTGCCGCTGTTGCCCGAGCCCGAAGGCTGGGAAGCGAAGGAGCCAACGGGGCAGACCTCGCAGATGGGCCAGTGGAAAATCAGCACGGCGAGCCGCAGCTACTCGAAAGGAAAAGGGAAGGATCGGTCCACCATGAAAGTGGAAATCGTGGACGGCAGCTACCTCCCGATGGTGTATGCCCCGTTCACGGTGATGTCCCAGTTCTCTCGAGAGTCCACCACCGGCCATACCAAGGGGCTGAAGATCGACGGGCAACCGGCGGTGGAAGAGTGGAAGCAGCGCGGCGGCAAGGCCAAGGTCCTCGTCCTGGTGGATGATCGCTTTCTGCTCACGGTCTCCGGCTCGAACACCACCACCGAAGCGGTTCGAGACTGGATCGGCCAGGTCGGCGTGAGCAAGCTGGCCGCGCTCGCGGCGCAGGGGGGATGACGAACGCGCTCCGCTCTGCCTGGGTCGGCCTCGGGGCATTCGCCGCCGCGGCGCTCGCCTACGTCGCGTGGCAGCAGCAGCAGCAGCTCGACGCGCTGCAGGCGGAGCGAGCTCGCTCGGCGAGCGAACCCACCTCGGAATCCGCCCGCCCAGGGGAGCTCGCTCCACGCCTTCGGGAGCTCGAGCGCCGCGTCTCTCGACTCGAAAGCCGCGCGCCTCGGCGCCCGCAGCCGCCAGCGCCCGGGGGAGCGCCCGCCGAAGGCGAACCCGCCACGGCGCGGCCGAGCTCCCATTCGTCAGGGTCGGAGCGGTTGGCCGCGCCCCCCGTGGCCGTGACCGAGTCGACGGTGATGGACCTGCTGGAGTCGGAGGACCCGGTCCTCCAGGAGCGGCTGGGCGAGGTCGTGCGGCGCGAGCAGGAGCGCGCACGCGAGGAGCGCTGGGCGGAGCGACGGGTCCGCATGGTGGAGCGCTTGCGCGAACGCATTTCGCAGTGGGCGGAGCGCGCACAGCTTTCGGTTGCCCAGACCGAGTGGGTCACCGAGGTGCTCGAAGCGGAGCGGGAGCAGATCTTCGAGGCCTTCTCGAAGGCGCGCGAGGACGGCAGCTTTCGCGAGGCGCGAGAGCAGGCTCGCGGGATTCGAGCTCAAACCGACGCGGACGCTCGCGAGCAGCTCGATGACGAGCAGTTCGAGAGCTTCCAGGAGATGCGGGAGGTGGGGCCCTTTCTCGGCCCCCCCGGCCGCCGCCCTCTCCCGCCGCCGGGAGGCGGCTGAGCCCCCGGCGGGGGCGGAGGCGCGGGGTCGGCGGCTTCCGCGACCACGCCTTCGTCCCACGGGCCCTTCTTCCGGGAGCTCCTTCCCCGCGTCGGCAGCGCCTCGACCCCATCGCGCGGCAAGCCCGGGCGAAGCCCGCGCACCGGCAAGCCCCGGCGGTGGGCTCGGCCGGCGAGCGCCCGTCCGTCGAACCCTTGCCTGAACGCAAACCGGTTGCCGGTGTCGTCGGTGAAAACGGCCTCGAGACCGCAGGGCGCACGCTTCGGAGCGTCGACGAACGGCACGCCGCGACGGCGTAGCTCCGCGTGCGTCGCGACACCGTCCGCAGTCGTCAGCACGCCGGCCACCATGGCGCCCGCACGCGCCGAGCTCAAAGGCAATCTGGGGCCATGGCACGCCACCAGGCCGCGCTCGCCAGAAACACGTTCGCCGAGCGCATCGCCTGAGGCTCCTGCCGAACCAGCTCGAGGTACGCCCCTAGTTCCCGCAGGGGGCCGACCTGACCGCGCAGGGCCCGGGACCAACCCCACGAAGTGCGTATCGACAAACCCATGTCGATGGAGCGCCACTTGCCTCCAAGCTGCTTCCACCAGCTGACGACCTCCGTCGACCGCTCGGCGTCCGGCGACAACCCGAAGCCCTTCAGCGTGAGCTTGCCCCGCGGCCCATTGCGACGCAGGTCGCCGCTCGCCACGTAGAGGCGGTGAGCTACCCGCCTCCCCTCCCCGCGAACGAACGCCAGGGCCGGCAGAAGATCCGCCAGGCGACGCACCTGCGCGGGCTCCACCAGCGGCGGCCCGGAGGGGCGCTCGGCGGCCAGCGCCAAAAAATCCAACACGAACGATGCGTGGTTGAAGTCTTCCACGCGCTGATCCGAAAGCGCGCCGCCTTTCCCGATGAACCAGCCGTGCCGCCACGCCATGCCGCGCTCGGCTTCGGCGGCGCCCAGCACGCGCTGCACGACGGCACGCTCCAGGCGCTTCGCGATGGGCTCGGCCACCTGCAGCGCCTGCCGCGAGGCGGTCGCGTGGGCGGAACCCAAGCCCGCTTCCACGTCGGAGAGCAGAAGCAGCGCTCGGGCCATGAGCGCATCCGTATTGAAGGTGGCGACCCGCCGCACCGCGGGATCGCGGCTGACCACCTTGTCGAAGCTGCGGCCCCCGCCACCCGCCAGCTCCACGCTGTGGTGCTCGAGCCAGTCCTCCAGGACCTCCCGCATGGCTCGCGCCAGGGGGACCGCACGGGAAGGCCCCGCTCGGGAAAGCTCCAGCGCCGCGACCTCGCCCACCGAGTTGAGCACGATAGCCGTGGAGTATGCGTCCAAGGCCGTGTCCCACTGGCTGTCACCCACGGAAATTCCGAGGGAGGTGCCCCACCCGCGCGCGTGCCCGCAGCCCACCTTGGCGCAAAACGGCACCCCGCGAGCCCCTCGGGCTTCGTAGCTCAAGGCGATTTCCGCCGCCTCGCGCGCCTGCTCCAAAACGCGATCCTGCTGCGCCACGGCGATGGCCCCCGAGCGCAGGAGCTCCACCCGCGCCCTGCCCGCCAGCGCCACGCTGACGGCCCGATCCCATGGATATCGCTTGAGGTCCGAGCGCCGCTCGGAGCGCACGGCGCGACGCGAAAGGGCCGCGTGCATCCCCCCCCACTCCGCGCAGGAAGGGGCCTCGGACCGCCCCTCCGGGGCAGCACCCTGAGCGCGCGCTGGGATGCTCGGCGTACGGAGTGTTTCAGCCCCGTCGTCTTGCTCGGCGCCCGCGCGGCAAGCGACCGTGCCAACCGCCGTGGTTGCGATCAACACACTCGCGCCAGCCGCGAATCGACGCCAAACTCTTGGGGAAAATCGCCCCCGGCCCGGCCCGAAACGCTCGCGCGGTTGGCCGACCCCACGAGCTGCCAGAGCCGAGCTACAAATCGCGTTGACACCACTCATTACCCAGCTCACATTCCGGCTGTCTCGATCGAAGGCATGACCGAAGCGCGAAAGAAAATCCACTAGGTAAAGCGTCGCAGCCGCTTCCAGGCTGCCCCGGTCGGAAGAAGAGAGCAACAGGAGCAAGGATCAGGCTGCCCCGCACGTAGCGGCGCCCGTCCGCCCGAGTGAGGCGAGGCGGGCCGTTCGAGGATCCGTTTGCGCTCCCGTTGCGCGCCTGCTCGATCGTCGGACTGGCGAGGGAGAATCGCGGGCGCGCTCCGTCCGCGGTGCTGTTGGGATCGCAATCAGGCAGAAGTCAGTCGAGCGGTGGTCATGAGCGTCACCCAGGAGAGCAAAGTGGAGAAGGTTTCTGTTTTTGGGATGGGCTACGTCGGCTGCGTCACGGCGGCCTGCTTGGCCAGAGCTGGGCACCTGGTCGTTGGTGTCGATCGGGACGCGGCGCGCGCGGCAGCGGTCGACCAAGGGCAGGCGCCCTTTTGGGAGCCCGGGCTGCAGGAGCTGCTGGTCGCGGCGCGCGATCGACAGCTGCTGTCCGCCACGACCGACGGGGAGCTCGCGGTCGAAGCGAGCGATGTCGCCATCCTGTGCGTCGGGACCCCGACGGGCCCCGACGAGGCTCCGGATCTGCGCGCGTTGGTCGAGGCTTGCTCGCTGATCGGCAAGTGCCTCGCCCGGAGCCCGCGCCCGTTCACGGTCATCGTCCGCAGCACCGTGCCGCCCGGCACGGCCGAAGAGGTCGTCACCCAGACGCTTTCGTCCGCTTCTCGGCAGCGCGTCGGCACGAGCGATTCGGAAATCGTGGTGCTCACGGTGCCGGAGTTTCTGCGCGAAGCCACCGCCATCGCGGACTACGACGATCCGCCGTTCTTCGTCGTGGGAGCGCAGCAACCTCCTCCTGCGCGCGCGCAGGAGCTGGTCAAGCGCCTGTTCGGGGAGTTCGAGGATCGCAGCGAGTGGGTGAGCTTCCGCACGGCGGAGCTGCTCAAGAACGTCTGCAACGCCTACCACGCCGTCAAGGTCGTCTTCGCCAACGAGGTCGGGGCGCTGTGCGAGGCCGTGGGCATCGACGGCATCGAGATGATGCGCGTCTTTTGCCGCGACACGAAGCTCAACATCTCTTCCGCCTATCTGCGGCCGGGTTTGCCATTCGGTGGGTCGTGCTTGCCAAAGGATCTTCGCGCACTGCTGCACATGAGCCGGCAGCTTCGAGTGGCGGTGCCGCAGCTCGGCGCCACGCTGCGCAGCAACGAGCTGAGCATCGACCGCGCCATCGAATCGATTCGCAGGCTGGGCAAGCGCCGCATCGGCCTGGAGGGGCTCGCCTTCAAACCGGGGACGGACGACATTCGCGAAAGCCCCATGGTCACCATCGCAGAGCGGTTGATTGGCTATGGGTACGATCTCCGGATCTACGACCCGGTAGTCTATCGCTCGCCGGTGAAGCACCGAGAGGATCTGGCTCACCTCATGCGTCGCTTGATGGCGCGTCCTCAGTCGTTCTTGCGCCACAGCGACGTGCTCGTGCGCAGCCGGTCCTCCCTCGACCTGCTCGAGACGGCGGGTCGCCTCGGGCTACAGCCGCAGGTGGTCGACTTGGGTCGACCTCCGTATCGAGTCGTGGTGCAACCGCCGGCCGCGGCGCTGCATGGGTCCCCGTCGGCGGCCGCGCCCGGGCAGCCGAGCGCGCCCGCGCCGGCAGCCGCCGCGGCGCCGACGAGCCCAGTCGCAGCCGCCGCGTCGTCTCCGCTGGCGCACTGAGCTCAGACGAAAAACGCCATGGTCTCTCGCCTACCGCCTGCGCGCCGCGCCGCGCCGCGGATTCAATCCGAGGAATTGGCCGAGCTCGACGAGCGCGGCGGCGGCGGCGCTGCCGCGCAGGCTTGGCTGGCGGGCTTGCTCGTCGTCGGGCTCTGGCTGCTCGCCCGCTCCGCCCCGCTCTCTTCTGCTCGGGTGATACTGGAGAGCCGCTGGTCGCTGTGGATCCCGCTGACGGGCCTCGCGATCTGGCGATGGGGATGGGCCGCGCTGCACTGGACGCGCGCGTTCATCTACCGGTACGTCGTGTACCCGCGGCTCAGCGAGCGCGGACGGCGGGCGATGCGCGAGCGTGGCCCGGTGCCCGAGATTGCCATCGTCTTGGCCACCTACCGGGAGAGACCAGACGTGACCGAGCGCGTGGTGGCCTCCCTGGGCGCCGCCCTCGCGAGGCTGCAAGGGCTCGCGCGCCCACCGCTGCTCATCGCGGTAACCGGCTGCGACGAAGACGACGCGGTGACCCGCCGGACGTTTCGCAAACGCGTGCTGTCGGCAAACCCCGGCGCCGAGCTCGTGCTCTTGCGCGGAGCCAACGGCAAGCGCGATGCGCTGGCGCTGGGGCTCGAGCGGCTCACCCGGTGGGGCCCGCATCCGGACGGCGTGTTCGTCATGATGGATGGTGACACGGAGTTCGATCCGGCCACGCTCGAGGGCGTGATGCCACTGTTTCGCCTCGAGCCACCCGTTTCTGCGGTGACGACCAACGAGCACGCCCACGTGCAGGGGCCCGATTGGTTCGCGGAGTGGATTCACCTTCGCCACGGGCAGCGCCACCTGTACAACTGCTCGATTTCGCTCTCCCAGCGGCTGTTGTGCCTGACGGGCCGCTGCTCGGTCTTCCGCGCCAACTGCCTCGATGCGGAGTTCGTGCGCGCGGTGCGCAGCGACACCGTTCACCACTGGCTGTGGGGGCGCTACTCGCTGCTCTCCGGGGACGACAAGAGCACCTGGTTTCACCTCCTCTCACGCGGCAAACGCTTGCTGTATGCTCCCGACGTGAGCGTGATGACCCACGAAAAGGTCGACGCGAGACCGTGGCTCAGGGCCTATCACAACTTGCGGCGCTGGGGCGGCAACATGGTCCGCAATAGCGAACGGGCCATCCGAGTCGGGCCGCGGCGGCTCGGGCTCTTCTGTTGGTGGTGCCTGGTGGACCAGCGCATCAGCATGTGGACCGTGCTCGTCGGTCCGACGGCGATGCTGTTCGCGCTCTTCGAGCGACAGTTCGTAGCCGTGTCCGGCTACGCCGTGTGGCTCTTGCTCTCACGCACCTGGCGCTCGGTGCCCGCGTGGATTCACGGGCGCCGCATCTCCGCCTACTACACGCTCTGCGCGGTGGTCTTCGACTGGCTGGGCGCCGCCATCAAGATCTGGGTTTCCTTCTTTCCGGCGCGGCAGTTCTGGCACAACCGCGGAGCCCGTGAGCTGGATTCCACCAAAGGCCTGCGCCGAACTCGGCAACGGCGCGGGGTCGCCGCCATGATGCTGTGCTCGATCGTTTCGGTGTACGTCGTCTGTATCGGAGATCTGGTCGGCTCGACGCGATTCTTCCGCGACCTGCACTTCCTCTCGCGGGACTTGAGCCACCGTCCCGTGGCGCTGGCGATCGGCATTGCATCGCTCTGTCTGGCCGCTTTCTTTCTCGCCCGTGTGGCCGACGGCGGTGAGCCGGCGCCGGAGGCGCGCTCCCGATGACGATACGATTGCCTGCCATCAGGCCCTTGCTTTCGATTCTCGCCTGCCTTTTGGCGAGCGGGCTCTTGCTCTACTGGCTGTGGTACGGCCGCGGCCACGTGGTGGCGGCCTTCGGGTTCGTTTCCGGGCAGGTCGCACAGGTGGGCTCACCGCTCGACGGGCAGGTCGATATCGTCGAGGTTCGTCCGGGCGCTCGCGTGCGGGAGGGGCAGGTGCTGATGCAGCTGCGTCAGGTGCGGCAGCGAGCCGCCCTCGACCAGGCCTATGCGAAGCTGGGAGAGACGGAGGCGCGCCTGGAGGTCGAACGCGCTCGCCTCTCGGCGCAGCGGCTCGAGGCGCAGGCTCGCCATTCCGAGGCCGAGGCCGAGCTGAGCATGGCAGAGGCGGAGCTCGGCCGGACCCAGGCCCGCCTGCGCTACTCCGCCCAGCTCGCGCAGCGCTTCCAAGAACTCCGCGCCAAGGGCGTCGCGACGGGCGCGAGCGCGGAGTCCACCAGCTCGAAGGAGGCGGAGGCCGAACAGCGCGTCGCGCAGGCCGAAGGGCGTGTCGCCCGCGCCCAAGCGCGGCTGCAGCGGGCGGGGGCGCGCAGGGAAAGCGTGCGCGCGCAGCAGGCCAAGGTGCGGCTCCTGGAGGCGGGCGTCCAGTCCGCCAGGAGCGGCGTGCACCAGGCCGAAGCCGAGCTCGAGCTCACCGTGGTCCGGGCGCCGCGCGCCGGCATCCTGACACGCAGCCTCGTCAGCGAAGGCACGGCGGTGCGTGTGGGCTCCCCGCTCGTCGAGCTGTGGTACGAGGGAGAGCTCGGCATCGAAGCCTGGCTGGAGGAGTCCAGCTACGGGGATCTCGAGATCGGCGCCCCCGCCGAGATGCACGTAGTCGGGCTGACGGACGCCGCGCTGTCGGGGCGCGTCGCGGCGCTCGGTGTGGTGAGCCAGGGCGAGCTGCGCCAGGCGGCGTTCTCCTTGCCGCTCGCGCGAGCGCTCGGCAAATCGCGCTGGGTGCGTGCCCGCATCGAGCTGGACCGGAACGACGTGCGCCTGCTGCCGGGGTTGACGGCCGAAGTCTCGATCACTCGCGGCAGGCGGGGTCTCGCTCTTCCGCCGCGACCGACGCCGCAACGTCCCGTCAACCTCGAGGTCTCCTACGAGGGCGGCGAAAAGAGACCCTCCGCAGCCGAGGGGCTCGAGCCCTGACGTCGGCTCGCGAGCGGCGCCGCGGGCCGAGCAGCTCCTGAGACATCCAGAGAAGGCACCGGCGCGCCCCGGGCCGCCACCGCCACGTGAGACACGGGGGCCGCATCCGGCAAAGGCCGACGAAAGCCCGGCGCGGCGGTCGGCACTCGCGGTCCGACGACCGCCGACGAGGCCCCGCATCGACCGGCAGCCTCGTGCCCCGGGCGCTTCGCCGGCCGTCCGCCAAGCGCGAGCGGAGACGCCCGGCGCCCTCGCGCAAGCCCGCCGCGGGGGGGGCGCGGGTCGACCCGCGCCGGCGCCTGGCAGCGGCGGAAGCGGTCGAGCCGGCGGGTGCGGCCCCCGCGCGCGGAGCGGCTGGGCCGCGGGCTTCGGCGACCAGTCGTCGACGGGCAGCGAGGGTCGATTGGCGTACGGGTCGGATCGCGCGACGCGGCCACGCAGCATCGCCCAGGCAGCTCCCCCGAAGCCATCAGAGCCAACGGAGCTCAAGAATGTACAACCTCGCGGTTTCCGCGGACCAGCGTCTGGGGATTTCGGGACCGTGTGTTACCGTCGGCACCCCGAGGGCCGCCGTGCCCCCCGCGGATCAGGAAGCGACGGACATGAGCAAGCAGCGAACAACCAAGCCGAACCCCACCCCCCCCGGCCCGCG
The DNA here is from genome assembly GCA_050299315.1 of Polyangiaceae bacterium. Lineage (GTDB taxonomy): Bacteria > Myxococcota_A > Polyangia > Polyangiales > Polyangiaceae > SZUA-265. The sequence goes on along the minus strand of JBNKVS010000084.1, from coordinate 67,981 downwards.
TTCAGGAAGACGGAGATTCCTGGGCCACGCCGCCACCGCCACGGCAGCGGCCGCTGCCCCCCTCTTCGTACCCTCCCGGCTGCTGGGAGCCAGCGCCCCGAGCAATCGCTGGCGCGTCGGGCAGATCGGTTGTGGCCGCATCGCACAGGTTCATGATTTGCCGGGCGTCATCCGATCGGGCCTGGCGGACGTGGTGGCCGTCTGCGATCTCGACGGCAAGCGCGCGGGCGACGCCCTGGGCTGGGTGCGAGCAATCCAGCAGCAATTGGGCCAAAGCGCGCGCCCCCCCGTCGGGATCTACCGAGATCATCGCGAGATGCTGCAAAGCGCCGACCTCGACGCGGTCGTCATCAGCACACCCGAGCACCAACACGCGCACGTCGCGCTCTCCGCCGTGCGCGCGGGCAAACACGTCTACCTGCAGAAGCCGTTCACGCTGACTCACGCCGAAGGCGTGCTGCTGCGCGACGAGGTGAAGACCACGGGGCGCATCGTCCAAGTCGGCAGTCAGCAGCGCTCCATGCGGCAGTTCCGCCGCGCCGCGGAGCTGATCCGCTCCGGCCGTATCGGGGCGGTTCGGCGCGTCGAGATCGGCTTACCGATCGATCCGACCCAGCCCGACCCCCCGCGTCAGCCCGTGCCGCCCCACCTCGACTACGACAGCTGGCTCGGGCCGACGCCCAACGTTCCCTACACGGAGACGCGGGTGCACCCGCAGCGGGACTACAGCCGCCCGGGCTGGATGCGCAACGAAAGCTACTGCTTGGGCATGATCACCGGTTGGGGCTCGCACCACTTCGACAGCATGCACTGGGCCCTGGACTGCGAGCACGAAGGACCGCTGACCGTGGAGGGGCGCGGTGAGTTCCCTCGCCGCCGCGTGTGGAACGTGCACGGGGCCTACGACATCGAGCTCACCTATCCTGGGGGCGTGAAGGTGAGCGTTTCGAATCGCCACCCGAACGGGCTGAAATTCTTCGGTGACGATGGCTGGATCTGGGTCACGCGGGACGGGCAAACGACCAGCAGCGACCCGAAGACGCCCGGGGAGCCACTGCCGCCGCTGGATGCCAGCGACTGGCGCATGCTCGACCCCAAGGGGGTCCGGGCGGAGCTGCCCCGCAGCAGCTCCCATCACCTCGACTGGCTGCAGGCAGCCCGCGCTCGCAAGCAGCCGCTGGCCCCTGCGGCGGTGGGGCACCGCAGCGCCACGGCCTGTATCATCAGCTGGATCGCGATGAAGCTCGGCCGAAAGCTCACGTGGAATGCCGAGCTGGAGCGCTTCGTCGGCGACGAAAAAGCCAACGCCCTGCTGTCGCGAGCGGAGCGGGCGCCCTACGGGGCGCTGCGGCTTTCGAGAACCTGATATCCCCTCCACCGAGGATCACTGCGGTACATTCATGAAGCTCCCCCCTTCCCCCCTCGCCCCCTCGCCCGTCGCCCGGGGCAGCGTCGCGCTGCCGAGGCGCCGCTTCGTCACCTCACTCTCACTGGGGGCGGCGAGCACCCTCGCCTGTGCCGCCACCGGGTCGCGCGTGGCGGGCCCGGGCGCTCCGCCGGCCCCCGCGGGGGCGTCCGCTCCGCCCGCGTTCCAGAAGGCGGACGGCCAGCGCTACGCGCCTCGCGGCAAGCCGCGCCCCGTCGTTCAGCCCGGGCAATTCACCTTCGCCGCCGCCCACCTCGACCACGGTCACATCTATGGGCAATGTGGCGGCCTCGTCGAGGCCGGCGCGACGCTCAAGTGGCTGTACGAGCCCGACCCGGAAAAGGTCGCGGGGTTCGTCGAGCGCTTCCCGGGCGTGCAGGTCGCCAGCTCCCTGCAGCAAATCCTCGATGACCCCGAGGTACGGCTCGTGGCGACCGCCAGCGTCCCCAACCAACGCGGGCCCATCGGCTGCCGCGTGATGGAGGCCGGGAAAGATTACTTCACGGACAAGCCGCCCTTCACGACCCTCGAGCAGCTCGAGAACGCCAAGCGAATCGCCAAGCAGACGGGGCGTAAGTTCATGGTCTACTACGCGGAGCGCTTGCACAACGAGTCCGCGATGTTCGCCACGGACCTGGTGCAGCGCGGCGCGATCGGTCGCGTACTGCAGGTGCTCGGCCTCGGGCCGCACCGCGAGGGCACGGGCCGCCCGGCGTGGTTCTACGACCACGATGCCTATGGCGGGATTCTCTGCGACATCGGATCCCACCAGTTCGAACAATTTCTCACCTACTCGGGCTCGACCGACGCCGAGGTGATGCACGCGGCGGTCGCCAACCACGCCCATCCCGACCACCCGGGGCTCGAGGATTTCGGAGAAGCGTGCCTACTCGGCGACAGCGGTGCCACCAACTACGTGCGGCTCGACTGGTTCACGCCGAAGGGGCTGAGCACCTGGGGGGACGGCCGCATGATCCTGCTCGGAGAAAAGGGCACCATCGAGCTGCGGAAGTACGTGGACATCGCCCGGGACGAAACCGGAAACCACGTCTACATGTTCGACGGCGAGGGGGAGCAGCACTTCGAGGTGGATGGAAAAGTCGGCTTTCGATACTTCGGCGAGCTGATCCTCGATTGCCTCGAGCGCACCGAAAAGGCAATGACGCAGGCGCACGCGTTCAAGGCCGCGGAGCTGGCGCTCAAGGCTCAGGCCGCCGCCCGCAAGGTCGGACCCGCACGGGGCTGACCGGGCGGCGGGGAGTGGCCAGGGCGGCGGCTCAGCGCGGAACTTCGAGCCAGCAGCCCTTGGAGCAGCCGTCACCGGAAAGCAGGTTGCCGTCGTCGCACTGCTCACCCTCCTGACGGATACCGTCCCCGCAGCGCTCGGCGAGCTGGCATGTCGGCCCGCATGTGCCATAGGTTCCGTCGTTGACGCCGTCGTCGCAGGTCTCCCCGAACACGGCGTCCACGACAGAATCCCCACAGCGCGCCGGCGTGCGGCAGCCGGGGGCGCACCCCTGCCCGTAGGCCGTCAGATTGACCCCGTCGTCGCACTGCTCGCCCTCACCCGACTGAACCACCGAGTCGCCGCAGTGCGGGCCGCGAGAAAGGCAGTCGGGGCTGCAGTGGCCGTAGGCGCCGTCGTTACCGCCGGGTCCGTCGTCGCACAGCTCGTCGCTGGCGACCTCGCCGTCGCCGCACTGGGAGCTGCAGCGGGAGCGCGGGCGGTTGAAGTCGCGCAAGGTGACCTTGAAATTGGAACCACATTCATTGCGCTCCGCGTGGAACATCGCGAGCTCGTAGACGCCGCCGACCTCTAGCCCGATGTCGTAATCGACGAGATCGAAGTGGACGCCGTCCACATTCACCGTTCCGCTGGCAATGTCCGGCCCGTTGCCGTCGGTGTCCGCGTCCAAATCGAAGCTGGCGGTTTGGCTGCCGTGCAACCCACCGAGGTCGATGACGAGCCGACCGTTGACGAAGACCCACAAGTCGTCGTCTCCGCTGAACTCGAAGTGCTCGCCGCCCTCGTACTCGAACCAGAAGTGCGTCTCCGACGTGAACGAGACGTTGTGCGGGCAAGCGCCGCTCGCCAGCGACTCGTCTCCCGCCGCCACCCAGCCAACGGTGTCGAGCGGATAGAAGGAGCCGCTCGCGTCGAACACGTAGCTGCCCGAGCCCGAGTCGAGGTCGAGGGGGAGGCTCTGGACGATCTGCAGATTGTTTTCGCTGCTCGAGTCGTACCACTCCGCGAAGGGCGCCGGCCCGTTGAAGTTGGGCCGCGTGTTGCCCGAAGCCTGGAAGAGGTGGCCGGGATTCTGATCGCAGTCCCCCCCGGGGCAAGCATACACGGGCCGCCCGTCGCCGCCGAGCACGTCCTCGACGACGAACGGCACGCCATTGCCGTTGAGTCCGTTGAAATCGATGTGAAAGCAGGCGTCGGGCTGCTGCGCGCTGGGGGTCTCGCTGACGGGATTGTAGCAGCTGCTGGTCGAGCGCAGGCTGTTGCCCTCTCCGATGAAATCGCGAAACACGACAGGCAGGCTGATCTGCGGGGGCGGCTCCGCCAGCTCGGGCACGCAGGCAAAGCCCACCTCCACCTCGCAGGCCGCCGAGCAACCGTCACCGCTGCGCAGGTTGCCGTCGTCACACGCCTCGCTGGCGAACTGCTGGCCGTCGCCGCAGACGGCGGCACAAACGCCGCTCTGGCAGTCCGGCTCGCGCCGGCACTGGAAGCATCCGTCGAACGCGGCGAGGTTCTGATCGTCGCACTCTTCGCCTCGCTCGACGGCTCCGTTGCCGCACACCGTCTCCGCGCAGCCGGCCGCCGTGCAGTCCCACCCCGGGTCGATGCGGCAGTCCGTGCATCCAGCCGTCGCATTGGAGAAGTCACACTCCTCGAGGCCGGCCCGCACGCCGTCTCCGCACGCCGCGGCCTCGCAGCGCAGGCCGGGGACGAGGCAGCTGTAGCCCGGCTCCACCTGGCGGCAATCGGCACTGCACCCGTCGCCACCGGTTACGTTGCCGTCGTCGCACAGCTCGTCGCCGGTAACCAGCCGATCGCCGCACACGACCGAAAGCACACAGGCCTGGCCCGGCGCGCCGCACACGAAGTCTTGTTCGACGGTCAGGCAATCGTGGGAGCAGCCGTCTCCCGAGGCCCCGTTGCCATCGTCGCATCGTTCCCCCGGCTGGAGCACTCCGTCGCCGCAGCCGCTGACCCCGGCATCCGGTGGCACCGGGTCGGGAATGGAAGGGATGAGCGCACCGGAGTCCGGGAGCCAAAATCGCACGCCGCCGGTGGCCCCCGAGCCGCTGCCCGACATGCCCCCGGCGCCGGCGGGCTGTCCACCACCACCACCACCCCCTCCGATGTTGGCGACGACGGGCCCCTGACCCGTGCACGCCGTCCACGAGACCACGGCTCCGACCAGCAGCGCGCCCAGCCTGGGGTGGCTGGAAGCCGTCAACGGGTCGCACAGAGGAAATTTCAACGATGGGCTCCAGGTCGGGCGGACCCGCCGCCCGGGCTCGCGCGGAGAAGAACGGCGCGCCAACGCCATTCTGGACCCCAATTCGTCGACCGGCGCCGATCACGACCGCGAGGGCTGCTTCAAAAACCCGCGACGCTCTGGATGACCGAGCCCACCAGCCCGTACGCGAGCGCCTCTTCGGCGCTCATCCAGTGGTTGCGCTCCGTATCGCTCTCGATGCGCTCCTGCGTTTGCCCGGTCGCCTCGGCGAAAATCCGGTTCAGGCGCCGACGCATGGCCATGATCTGGCGCGCCTCGATCTCGACATCGGAAGCGGGGCCGCCCACGCCCCCGAGCGGCTGGTGCAGCAAAAAGCGCGTATTGGGCAGCGCGAAGCGGCGCTCGCAAGGCACTGCCGAGTAGATCAAAGCGCCCGCGCTCGCCACCCAGCCCGTTCCCAGCACGCGCACCGGCGCCGGAACGAAACGAATCATGTCGAAGATCGTGTCGCCGGACTCGACGTGGCCGCCCTGGGAGTGGACGACGAGGCGAATCGGCTCGTCACCGCGCTCGGCCAGCGCCAGCAATTGCCCCGAAACGGACTCGGCGAGGTGACTGTCCACCTTGCCGAAGATCAGAACCGTTCGCGCGGCGAACAAGTGGTCACGAACCAGAGAGCCCAGTCCGGGCTTGTCGGAAGCATCCGAGCTTTCGCGTCGATCTTGCATCGGTACCTGCTCTGTTCGTATCTCCGCGCAGACCACAGCGCCATGCTCGTCCGTCTCGAAGGCATACCCGACACGCTCACGAGGCTGGACCGAAGCGCCGCGCGCGGGCATGCTGGCTTGCGTGTGCGAGGCAGTGTTTCCACCGCTGCGGGTGGAGGTTCGACCGGGCCGATCGTCGCTGACGGTCGTCGCCCGCGCCGCCTCCGGGCGCGATCTTCGGCTCGAGGCGACGTACGAGGCCGGCTCGGAGGGCATCCGCCTTTCCATCTTCGACGGAGCCTCACGTTGGGCCTTCGCGGGCGAGAGCCTCGCCGCCCACCCTGCGCTGTCGGCGATCCTGCGGTTGATCGCGGACGAGGTGGACCTGCGCTCCGTGGCCAACGAAGATCCGTTGCCGCTGCTCTTCGGGAGCCTGCTCGTCTACGCGCGGCGCCTGCGGCGCTCCGCTGCTGGCAAGCCGCGCCGGGGATCTGCCCCCCACCCGCCGCCCAGCGGAGGCGTCCGAGCCCCGACCCGACCCGGCCCGGCACCCCTGCGGTTCGCGCGCGACAGCCGAGTCGAGCGCGCCCTGCAGCTACTCAACGAGGATATCTCTCGTCGCTGGACCGTCGACACGATAGCGCGCTGCGTCGGCCTGTCGCGCCCGGCCTTCGCGCGGCGCTTCTTGCGCGCCATCGGGCAGGCTCCGATGCGTTACCTGACCGGGCGGCGAATGCAGCTCGCCGCGGCCCTGCTGCTGGGCAGCGACCAGTCGCTCGCCGAGGTCGCCGTCGAGGTCGGGTACCGCTCCGAGTTCGCCTTCAGCCGCGCCTTCAAGCGTCACCATCGAGTGGCGCCGGCTACGTTTCGGCACGGCGGCGGCCGAACCCAGTGCCTGGCGGGCCCGCGGAGCTGGGCCCGGGCCGCCTGAAGCGCGCGCAACCGCGCAGTCGCCGTTCGCGGACGAGCTGCCGGCGCGCCGCGCACGGCTCGGATCACCCGCGTCGACGCAGCGCTCTCGCGTGTCGTCGCAGGGTCCCGGACACCGCGGTCCGGCACTGTGGCTCGACCGACACAGCTGTTGCCGGGAGGCCACCCACGCGCTGCGCCGAGCGCCGAAGTTGCCTGCGTTTCGTCGCTGGCTCGGCTTTTGCACAGCGACGGGAATGCCTGGCTCTCTCGCTCGGCGCCGCCGCGGCTGCCTCCCTTCCCCGACTTCGCGACTCGGCCTCTTGCGCCCCCGGTCGACTTCCCGCGCGCGCTGGGCCATCGCCGCCTGCGCTCTGGTCGCCCTCACGGGGTGTCTGAGCCAGAGCTACGAGGTTTCGAGGGACGAGCTGCTCCGCGTCAGCCAGCTGCCGCCAAGCGACCGTGGCGGCGGCGTGCGGGTGAGCCAGCAAGCCCAATGGAACGGCGATGTATCGCCCGGCGACGAGGACCGCCCGAGCCCCCGCGCGGGCGGAGGGATCGCGCTGTGGGGCGTCGGCCACCACCACTACGGTCACCACCACGGGCCCCGCCGCGGCCGTATCCGCGCGAGCCGGGGCTTCGAGCGCCGCAAGCCCGCGTCGACGAGCACGACCGAGCTCACCGCGGCCGTCGCCGTCGCCGCCGTGACCGCGGCGACGTTCGCCGTCACCCTCGGCGCCACCGAGGGCGCGCGATTCGACGGCTGGCTCCGTGTCCCCGACGATCAGCAGGTGTTGCTCGTCCGCGAGGGCGGCGAGCGCAGCTGGGTGTCGCTCGACAGCCTGGATGAGACGGACCTTCGAGGCGTCAGCCATGGCGCCATCGCCGGCTTCGACGAGGGCGTGCGCCGGGGCCGTCGCTTCGCTCTGGACAGAACGGGCTGGGCGTATCAGGCCGAGCTCGGCGTCGCCACGCTGCGCAGCACGAGCGGTCACTTCAGCGCGGTGACAGGTCGCGCCGCCCTCGGCTACATGCCGTTGCACCGCCTCGGGCTGCTCGTCGGGGGAGAGTTCTCCGCAGGGCAATCCCCCTTCGAAGCCGAAGGGGCTGCGCGCTTCACGTCCGAAGCCGACCAGGTCGAGTCTCGCGCCTTCACCCAGCTCGAGTGGTGGCCTCTCTCCCTATCGCGGCTGCACTTGGGCCCGTACATCGCCGGCGGCTACGCCTGGGCCTCGCAAGACACTCCACGTTCGAGCACCGTGGTCGCGGGGCCCTACGCCAGCGTTGGCGCTGCCTTTCAGCTCGACTGGACCACTCGGTTGGCGCTGACCCTGCGCCTGGGCGCGTCGATGTTGCCCAGCCTCGAGCCGGAGCACGACGCCGCCCTGGGCTGGAGCGGCTATCGCATCGCGGCCGCGGCCAGCCTGGGGCTCGCCATCTACTGAGCCGCGTCCTTTCCTTCGCTGACTCGGCAGCTCCGCTGACCCCGGCGGGCCCCTCGTTCGCTCGGACTTGCCGAAGCCCCCTGCGCAGGACCGCTGGCCCACAATCGCGGAAGCGCGATTCTGCCCCCGGGCATTGGGCAGAAACGCACGGCCTGCTATGGGTCAGCGGATGTCTCCGCTGCAAGAGATGCTGGACAAGCTGGTCGACAAGCTGCTCGGCTGGGCCGAGTCGCTCGTCGTCATGCTGCCGAACGTGCTGATCGCCGTCGTCGTGCTGGCAGCCGCCCTGGTCGTCTCGCGCGTCGTGCGGCCGGCGGTGTACCGGGTCCTGCACGGCCTCACGAAGAACGAGCCGATCAGCCAGCTGACTGCGACGCTGGCGCGCCTCTCCCTCGTGCTCGTCGGCGTCTTCTTCGCGCTGTCGCTGCTGCAGCTCGACAAGACGGTCACCTCCTTGCTCGCCGGCGTCGGCGTGGCCGGCCTGGCCCTCGGCTTTGCATTCCAGGACATCGCGGCCAACTTCATGTCCGGCATCATCATGGCGCTCTCTCGCCCCTTCGACGTGGGCGACCTGATCGAGGTCGCGGGAAAGCTTGGCCGGGTGCGTCGGATCGCGCTCCGGGCGAGCGAGATCGAAACCCTCGACGGGCTTTCGATCCTGATACCCAACAAGGACATCTTCCAGAGCTCGATCATCAACTACACGAACACGCCCGCGCGCCGGCTCGACATCGGCGTGGGCACGGCCTACGGAGACGACATGCCCCGAGTGCGCGAGGTCGTGACCCGCGCCGTGCAAGAAGTGCCACATCGCGACCGAGGCCGCGACGTAGAAGTCTTCTTCGAGGCCTTCGGCGACAGCTCGATCAACTTCACCGTGAGGATCTGGCTCGACAAGTCCGACCAAAACACATACGCGGACGCTCGCTCGGAAGCCATGATCGCCATCAAGGCCGCGCTCGACCAGGCCGGGCTCACCATCCCATTTCCGATCCGCACACTGGATTTCGGCGGCAACTTGGTGGGAGGCGAGAGCCTCTCGGACAAACCCGTGCAGCTGCGGCACGTCGAGGGCACGAAGGGCTGAGCCACTCGGCGGGCGACCATTGCCCCAAAGCGCCCGAACGCCAGCCACCGAGCGACGGGCCTCGACCTGGCTGTGCAAGGCAGCCGACCAACGTTCGATGACGGTCATGGCGCCCCGAAGCCTTCGATGAGCAGCCGACGACGGCCACTGAGAGAATCCTCGACGCGCAGCACGACTCGGACGGGCTCAATCCGAGCTCGGCCTGCCGCGCCGGCGCAGCCTCGCTGCAGCAACCGTAGCAGACCCCCAAAACCCCGTGGAAGCTCGAGCGGAAGCGCACCCGACCGAGCGAGGGAGCCGCATCTCGGCGCTCCGGGCGAGCGAAGGCCCGGGCCGCCGAGGCAGCCGCGCTCGGGCGTTCAGCGGCACAGGCACATCGACCGGTTCCAGTCGCTGCGAGCAAAGCATCCGTACGAACCGTCCCTCGTGATGCTCGACGGTTCGTGGGCCTGGAGCAAGCGACGCTGGCCTTCCACCGCAACGGCGCCGGGCCACGAGCGATCGGGGTCCTGAACGGCTCATCGCCGCCGTGGAAGATTACAAGTTGGACGTCGAAGGCGCGGACATCGCGGCGGACCTCCGGTTGCTGGAGCGACGGCGTGAGGTCCTAGTGCAAAATGGCGTGGTCGAATCCAGCCGCCGGCGCTGGGACGATCCATGGCCGGCAGACGGACGAGGAAAGCCCGCTCGACCCGGCAGGAGGCCCAGGCCCGCGAAAAAGAACCGCGAAAAGAAACCAGGCCCGCGAAAAACAGGCCCGAAAAAGAACAGGCCCGCGAGAAATCCAAGCCGCGAGCGGAACGAGCACCGAACGAAGGCCGAACGAAGGCCGAACGAAGGCATCGCCGAGCGACCTCGCGTTGAAGCGGGTTGCGGGCGAAGCAGCCGTGCGGCGGCCGCAATCGACGCGCCCTCGGCTCCCGTGCCGAGTCTCCCTCCCATCGACTCGTGGCTTCTGATATGACGACGCTTCGCCCCATCTGCCCGCTGGAAGGTATCCATCTTGCGTTCGCTACTCCTCGCCCGTGCCCGCCTGCTGCCCACCGCCTGCCTCGCGCTGGCGGCCTGCTCCTCCGAAGCCGACGTTGCGGCGCCCAACCCGGGTGGCGGCGTCCCTGCCAGCTCGGAGCCCACCTCCCCGGCCCCGGCGACCTCGCCCCCCGGGGAGGGAGAGACACCGGCTGCCGAGCAGCCGAGCGCCGAAGCACCCTCCCAGGGGCCGAGCAGCCCCTCCGAGGCTCCAGCGGGAGCCATGCTGGGGGAGGAAGAGGCGCAGCCGGCCTCGGGCGGTGAAGAGGCGAGCGAGACGGATCCCGAAGGCCAGGAGCCTGCGGCAGAAGGCGAAGAAGCGCCCGCAGAACCGGAGCCAGAGCCGCAGGAAGAGTCGGAGCCCGCCGAAGCGCCTTCTGCGTTCGAGCCCAGCGCGGGCTGCTCGTCGGGGGGTGGCACCGAGGGCGAGTTCACCCTGGGCCTCCCCGGCGGCCCGGCGGCATACACGGTGGGGTTCCCGCCCGGCTACGATGGGGCCACGCCGGTCCCGCTCGTGTTCGGGTTCCACGGGCGAGGTCGCACGCACATTCAGTTCCGAACGGTCGACGCCGGCCAAATCCAGAGCACCGTGGAGCCCCAGGCCCTGGTCATCTACCCCAAGAGCCAGAACGGGAACGGGTGGAATTTCGCCGCGGAGGTTCCACCCAACGTCGAGTTCTTCGAGCGGCTCTACGACGTCGCTCTGAATCAGTACTGCGTCGACACCTCGCGGATCTTCGCCATCGGCCACAGCTCGGGGGGGTACTTCTCGAACATCCTCGCCTGCCGCTTCGGCGACCGGCTGCGGGGCATCGCCGCCATCGCCGGCAACAACCAGGAGAGCAACTGCACCGGGCAGGTTGCCGCGCTGATCATCCACGGCGTGCGCGACGCCGTCGTCAGCTTTCAGGGCGGGCAACAATCGCGCAACGAGTACATGGCGGCCAACGGCTGCTCGAACCAGAGCCAGCCAGCCAACGTGTCGCCATGCATTGCGTACCAGGGCTGCCAGGCAGGCCTCCCCGTGCAGTGGTGCGAGCACAACGAGCCCACCTACGAGAACACGAACCACGGCTGGCCGTCGTTCGCCAGCCGTGCGGTGGCGGACTTCTTGTTCTCGCTGCCGCAGTAGCTAGGCGCCGCGAGCCCATTTGCTCGCAGGCCCCTTCTTCCCTTCGGCGCCCGGCCCCCCAGGGCACGCGGATGCCGGCACGGCGGGATCGCGACTTTCTGCCGCGGAGAATCGCCGGGCGCCAGCCGGGCCGCTGCGCCATTCCCTCTCACGCCGGCGGCACGGGCCCTCCCGCGACGGGCCGTCGAGTGGCCGCTGCGGCTTTCGCCGCCCGCTCTGGACTGCGGCTTTCGCCGCCCGCTCGGACTGCGCCCCCTCGGCGCCCGGAGCGCCTCACGGCGTCCAAGCCTCCCCGCCCGCCGACGCGCTCCGGTCGGCGCCCCCTCTGGGCCGCCGACCCCGTCGAGCTGCCACAGCCTCCCGAAGCGAGCTGCGAGCCACCGCGGAAACCGGCTAGCGCATCCAATCGGGTAGCCCCGCCGCGCGCTGGCTCGCCCGAAACTCGATCACTCGGGCGCGCGCCAAGCCTTTTTTGCAGAAAGGATCCTCCGCCATCAGCGCCTCGATCTGCTCGCGGCTTTCTCCAACCGCCAGGATGACGCCCCCCTCTCGCGGCACCTTGCGCCCGGAGGCGACAAAGCGGCCCGCCGCATATTGCCGTTTCAGAAACACCACGTGCTCCTTCATGGCCGCATCGATGGCGTCCAGGTCGGCAACGTACTCGAGATCGATGACGAACATGAGCCAGCCTCCCACCAAACCGGCGGTGTCGACAAGGGGCGCCCCGCCGCGGAGCGCGCCGAGCGGACACGCGGCGAGCTGCCCGAGGCACGGCGCGCAGGCACTGGGCCGCGGAAAGGCCCGGATCCGGGTGCGACCAGCTCGGCCGGCAGCCCGCGCCGCCCGGGCCGCGGGGCCCCCGAACGCCGCCCCGCCTCCCCGTTCGGGCCTGGCACTCGCCCACTGCCTCGAGCGCTGGTGGCGAAGCCCTCGGAGCGACCGCGAGACGGCTCGGACGCCGGCGAGGGCCTTGCGCGTCAGGAGGGCGCCGCCACGCCGTGCCCCACCGAAGCGAGCACGTCTTCGAGCCCGACGAGCGTGTGTGGCTTGCCCAGAAAACCAACCACGTTCGGCGCGCCGAGGAGCCTCGACGCGTCATTGGCGTGAAACCCGCTCGTGATCACCACCGGCACGTTGCCCCCGAGCAGCCGGAGTTCCTGAAGCACCTGCTCTCCCGAACGCTCCGGCATGGTCAGATCCAGCACGACCACGTCGATCTGCCCGCGCTGCTGGTGAAAGAGCTCGAGACCCTGCCGCCCGCTCTCGGCCGTGACGACGCGGTGGCCCAGCTCGCTCAGCAACCGCCCCGTCACCACTCGTACGGCGGGCTCGTCGTCGATCAACAGGATGGTGCGTGCCAGGGTGGGTGCACTCACCAAGCGCGCAGGGGCTTCGCAGCGGGGCGTAGAGTCGGCGGCGACGGGCAGCAAGAACGCAAACGCCGTCCCGTTTGCCGAGGAGCTCTCTACGCCGAGCCAGCCTCGATGCGCTCTCGCGATCCCTGCGGCCGCAGCCAGGCCCATCCCGCGGCCCGGCGCCTTGGTGGAGAAGAACGGCTCGAACAAGCGCTCTCGGGCGCTTTCGGATATCCCGGTCCCCGTGTCCCGCACCGTGATCTTCACGTAGCGCCCCTCCCTCATTCCGCGGGCCGCAGCCGACCCGGCCGAGAGCCTGCAGGCCTGCGTCCCGAGCGTCAACACGCCGCGTGTGCCTTGCATCGCGTCGAGCGCGTTGAACACCAGATTCGTGAGCACCTGGCGCAGCTGAAACACGTCCGCGGCAACCAGAGGCAAGCCCGGCGAGAGCTCCAACTTCAGGCTCGCCTTCGACTCGATTGTGGAGTTTAGCAGGCGCAGAGCCTTGGATAGCTCGGCGTTGCCGTCCACCGCACGGATCCCCATGCTCCGCCTTCCGGCATAGGCGAGCATCTGACGGCTCAGCTCCGCGGCTTCGGTCGCGAAGGCCGATATCTCCCGAAGGCAATGGGACAATACGGGAGGGGCGCCCTCGGGCACCTTGCGCTGGGCTACTTCGGCGTTGCCCACCACGCCGCACAGCAAATTGTTGAAGTCGTGGGCAACTCCCCCCGCCAGAACGGCGAGGCTCTGAAGCGATTGGCTGCGCTGCAACTCGCGCTCGAGGTTCCTCTGCCGACGCTCGCTCGCGACACGCTCCGTCAAGTCCCGAACCACCCGCAGAGTCATCGGCTGTTGCTCCGCTTCGAGCCGAGTCTCGGTGATCAGCAGCAGGGTCGAAGGCTCCCGTTCGAGGGAGACCTCGTAGTGTCGTGGCCCACTACCTCCAGCGAGCGCCGAGGCCATCGCCGCCCGGCTCTCGCTCGTCAATAGATCGCAGAAGGGCGTCCCCACGAGCTCGTGACGATCCCCTCCCAACGCGCGCGCCAACACCCGATTGGCGAAAACGACGCGGTCCTCACCGTCGAAGAGCCCCACCCCTTCCCCCAGGCTCTCGACCAAGGCTCGGTACGTCTCCTCGCTCTTGCGCAGCGAGGACTCGCCCCGCTCTCGCGCACGCATCTCCTCGCGCAGCCGGGCGTTGAGCCAGGCCATGCGCCTTCGCGAGTCCACCACCCAGCCCAGCCCTCCCGCCAAGAGAAGCTTGGCGGAAAGGGCGAGCACGCCCACGATCCTGTTGGCGGACGATCCACCGATGGACAGCGCAGAGCTGCGATCGAGCAGGGTGACGACGACCACCACCACAAGGGCTCCGCGAAGCCCCAAGAGCAACGCCGCGGCGAGGCAAGGGAGCAAACCCAGCAAGAAGACAGGCTCCCCAATCCGCTCGTGCAGGGTGGAGAAGCCCAGGCGATAAGCGACCACCAAGGCTGCCAAGAGCGCGGAGCGAACCACGACCCGTTCGGACGGTCGCCTCGCCGTGCTCGAGCCCCTGGAGCAAGACATGTCGATCTGCGTAATAGGCCGTCCCCGCCCCCTGATCAAGGACCGGCAATGTCGGCAGAGCGCGGCCCGGATCTCGAGCGTGCCCGCCTCCCCCGTTTCGGCGAGTGGTTACGAGCGCTCTGACACGCGATCAGCGGCCGAGAGGGACGCGGCGTGGTCGCGCAGAATGTCGAAGTCCTCTTCGAACCGAGGAAACAGTCCGTTCAGCTCGGAAACGGCAACCCAGCGCAGTTCGGTGTGCTCGTCACCGACCAGTCTCGGAATAGCCAATCGATCGAGCGAGACGGTCCACCAGTGAATCACCACTCGCCCATCTCGCGTTCGGCATTGGGCCACCTTGCGCTGTGGGACGACGCGCATCCCCGACTCTTCCCAGACCTCGCGCTCGACGGCCTGCGCTTGCGACTCCCCTGGCTCCACGCCTCCGCAGATCGGGCACCAGTACCGTGGCGCGGCCCGCTTGTCCGGGCTGCGTTTTCCCAAGAGATAACGCCCATCTCGCTCGATGATGGCCGCGACGGCGTGACGTTCCTTCGGGCTCACGCCCCGCGCCCCGCCGCCAGCCCACCTGCGCCGCCCCCAAGCCGGCTGCCGCCACGCGGCCGCGCCGGCGGCGTAGAGCGCACCCGCGCGCTGGCGACACGCCGCCGCGCACTCCGGTTCGCACCACCCCCTGCACGCCCCGCAACCCTCGCGTACTCACTCGTCAACCAGCTGGATGCTAGCGGACACGCTCCGCGAAAGCTCGCCCATCCACGCAACCGCCGGGGCAACTGGCCGGCAGTCGCGGGACGAGCTTCCGCCGAGCGCGAATTCCAGGGGAGGAAGCCCTCCCAGACCGACGGGCTTGCTCTCGGCGCAGCCGCCCCCCCCGCCCCTCGTGCCGCTCGTTCGTTCAGGGCTCGAGCCGTCGAAGCGCCCTCGCGGCTCGACGCCCGCGGCTCGGGCCCCAACCTCGCGGAATCGCTCCGCGCCCGCTTGCACCGCCTCTGCCGAGGCAGGAGCCTGCGAAGGCCGCCGAGGCTTCCCAGCAATCGGATCCATGCGCAATGGCTCGAAGATGGCGTTCCTCGAGTCAAAGCGCGCCCGACCGCCTCCCGCCCCCAGCGGCCCCGATCCCGCGTCGAACGCGCCGGACGCTCCGCCGCCCCGGAAACGCCCGCGGGCGGCGCCCCCACCGCCTCGCACGACGGCGGGCGGGGTGCCTCGCACCGGGGCACGCGGCCCCCCCACCCCGCCTGACGGCGAGCCGTGCGAGTTGGGCGCCGTCGCTCGCGCGGGGGCCGCGCCCGAGCGCTCACGCGCCCTGTGCGCCTACAGAAAGGTCTGAAGATCCGAGTAGCCGTGCACTTCCCCGCCGTGGCCGCCCAAAATCAAGAGATCGTCGGTCGGGATCCCGAAGCTCACGATCACATCGTCGACAGGCTGCGGCTCGAAGGGCACGCCGTTGCCGGGGCTGTAGATGTCCACGACGAAGATCGAGTTGGAGCCCCGCTCGTGCACGAGCAACAGGTCGTTGGCGTGCTGCGCGCTCAGATCGAGCAGCTCCACGGGGTGCTCCGGGACATTCCGGAAAGGAACGGCGCTCCGCCGCCCAAGGGTCCCTTCGCCTCCCGTGTGCGCCGAGCACACACGCGCGTCAGCACGACTCGCCTCGCTTATCGTTGCCCCGAGGCAAGTCGCTTGAAACAATGAGACGTCCACCCATGCTTTTCGACACGCGCCATCGCACCGATTCGGTCTTCGCTGCCCGCGGGGCCGTCCGCCTTGGGCACGTCCTTTTGATGGCCGCTCTGCCACTCGGTTGCTCGCTGCAATCCTTCGATGACCTGCAGTCGGGAGGAGCTGGAGGGGACCCCGGCGGGGGCACGGCCGGGCTGACGTTCATGGAAGCGGGCACGAGCGGCTCCGTCAACCAGGGAGGGGCTTCCGCCGGGGGCTCGACCGGGGAGTGGGTGCCCCTGCCGCTCGAGCCTGCGCCCGAGGGGGCGCTCTTTGCCGACCCCAGCTTCGAAGAGGGGTTCGCCGGCTGGGTTCCCGTCGGCACGGTGCTCTTGAGCCAGAGCGACGACCGGCCGAGGTCGGGTACCTACATGCTGCACGTGGGGAACCGAACTGCCTCTTGGATGGGCGCGGGCTTCGAGATGCGCAATCTGGCGCGGCCTGGCTACCGCTATCTCGTCTCGGCTTGGTTGCGCGCCGAGGGCGACACACGGCACCACCTGACGCTCCGGCACACCTGCGTGGGCGCGGCGACGCAGTACGTCCGCATCGTCTCGGGGAACGTGGGCCGGGATTGGACTCGGTTCGAGGGTGTGCTCGCGATCCCGAACTGCGCCGCGATCAGCGACCTGACCGTCTTTCTGGAAAGCGACGAGCCATCGGATCTCTACGACTTCGACATCGACGACGTGATCATCGTCCAGGACCCGGCATTCGTCCCGCCGGACCCAGTGGAATCCGCGGACGCGGGAGCCGACCCGGATGCCGGGGACGGCGGCAGCGAGGCGTCTCCGGACTCATCCGTGAACTAGACCGGATTTCTCACGACCGTGGCGTGGCGTGGCCTGGCCCGGAGTCACCTGGGGTAGGTAGACGCGAAAGACGCTTCCCCCCCCGACCTCGATCATTCCCTCGCACTGCTGCACCACACCGTCCGCGGCGGACAGGCCCAGGCCCGTCCCGCGGCCCACGGACTTCGTCCCGGCGCGACTTCCCGTCCATTCGGGCCCTCGCAGCTCGGTCACGTGGGCACGGCCACGACGAGACGGCCCGGGAGAGAAGCACATCGGGCACGCGACGACGGCGCCGCCGAGGGCGGCCGCATCAGCGCGACCCGCACGCCCGGCACGGCGTCTCGGGCGGCGACTCACCTCCGCCGGCTCGCTTGCTCCCGCCCAACCCCCCCGGCGCGCTCGCCTCCCCCGGCGCACTCGCCCCCGCCGGCGCGCCCGACGAGATCCCCAGAGCTCCCTCCCACCTTCTCACCCGCTCGCCGAGGGGCCCGTCTCGGACGGGTGAAACGTGGCCGATCAGCCGACCATGACCCAGTCGAAGGCGCTTCGATGAAAAAAGTTGCAACTCGTGGACGGTCCGCGACCCACTACTGACCACAGTTCAATGCCAGTGGCAGTCGTCTCCACGTGCACCCAACCCCCCACGGGCCCGCGGCGGGGTGACCGGCGACGCCTACCCCTGGCACCCAACCCGCCGCCGGGGCGACGCACTCCCCCCGGCCAAGCACACGCGATTCGAGGACCCTGAAAATGACACAGTACCGCGCACCGCTACGCGACATGAGATTCGTCTTCCACGAGTTGCTGCAGGCAGAGGACGAATTTCGCACACTCTACCCGGAGAGCGAGCTCACGGGGGAGCTCATCGACCATGTGCTCGAAGAGGGAGCGCGGTTCACCGAAGACATCCTGGCTCCGCTCAACCAGGTAGGCGACGAACACGGTTGTCGACTCGAATCCGGCAAGGTCATCACCGCTCCGGGCTTTCGAGAAGCGTACCAACGCTTTTGTGACGCGGGCTGGCCCGGCGTCGCCTCGGATCCCCAGTACGGCGGGCAAGGGCTGCCGCACTCGATTGGCTACGCGTTCGAGGAAATGCTCAACTCCGCCAACCACGCGTGGGCAATGTATCCCACGCTGGCGCACGGCGCCTACGGCGCGCTGTACGTCACCGGCACCGAGCAGCAAAAGCAGCGCTACCTCCCCAAGCTCGTGGCGGGGCGTTGGACCGGCACGATGTGCCTCACGGAGCCCCAGGCCGGCACGGATCTCGGGTTGGTCCGAACCCAGGCGGTGCCAGACGGCGAGGGCAACTACAAGCTGACGGGGACGAAGATCTTCGTTTCGTCCGGTGAGCACGACCTCAGCGAAAACATTCTCCACCTCGTCCTCGCACGCCTCCCAGACGCGCCGCGCGGAAGCAAAGGCGTATCCCTGTTTCTCGTCCCCAAGCTGCTGACGAACGAGGCCGGCGAGATCACTGGCCAAAACAGCTTGGAGTGCATCGGCCTGGAGCGAAAGCTCGGAATCCACGGCAACGCAACGTGCGTGATCCAGCTCGAGGAGGCGACGGGCTTTCTGGTCGGCGAGCCCCATCGGGGCTTGCCGGCGATGTTCGTCATGATGAACGCCGCGCGCCTCGGCGTCGGGATGCAGGGGCTCGGCCTGACCGAGGTTGCCTACCAAAACGCGCGCGCCTACGCGCAGGAGCGTTTGCAATCGAGGTCGCTCTCCGGGCCGAAGTCGCCGGAAAAGCCCGCCGATCCGATCGTGGTTCACGCGGATGTTCGGCGCATGTTGCTCACCCAGAAGGCATACGTCGAGGGCGGCCGAGCCCTCGCCTATTGGGTGGCGATGATGTTCGATCGCTCCCACACGCACCCGAACGAAAAGTGCCGCAAGGACAGCGACGACATGGTTTCACTGTTCACGCCGATCGTGAAAGCCTTCTTGACCGACAACAGCGTACTGTGCACCAACCTCGCGATGCAGGTCTGCGGGGGCCACGGCTACATTCGCGAGACCGGGATGGACCAGTTCGTGCGCGATGCCCGCATCACGACCATCTACGAGGGCACCAACACGGTTCAGGCACTGGACTTGCTGGGACGCAAGGTTCTCCTCGACGGCGGCACCAAGCTCCGCAAGTTCGCGGCGCTGGTCAAAGGCTTCGTGGAAGAGTCCCAATCGGAAGAAGGCATGCGCGAGTTCACCGAGCCGCTGGCGGAGCTCACCGACGGCCTGCAGCGCTTGACGATGGAGATCGGGAAGCTCGCGCTGCAGAACAGAGATGAGGTCGGCGCGGCCGCCAGCGACTACCTGCGTGTCGTGGGGCACCTCGCGCTTTCCTACTTCTGGGCCAGGATGGTGCGGATCGCCCTGCCGCGAGCTTCACAGGACGCGTTCTACGCGTCGAAGCTCGCCACGGGCCGCTTTTACTTTCGGCGGCTGCTGCCCGAAGTCGAGGCTTCGCTGCGCTGCGCGGGAGCCGGCGCCCAGTGCCTGTTCGAGCTCGACGCGGAGGGGTTCTGATAGCCGCCCCCCGGGAGAATCGCCGCGTGATGGCAGTGGCGGTCGCCGCGCCGGGGGCTGCCCCCGGCGCGCCGCACGGTGCTCGGCGCTGCCCCCGAGCGCGTTCCCTGGTGAGCCGCGCACGGCCCACGGCCTCCCCTGGGAGGTTGCCCACCGGGACCGATGCCGAGCCACCGCGGAGGGCCCCCGCATGATCGGGGCTGCCCTCAGCCACCGACGCGTTCGCCTGCAGGCAGACGAGCGCCGCAATCAGCTGCTCGAGCTCGGGTCGAAGATCTTCTCGACCCGCGCCTACGAGGACGTCTCGATCGATGACGTGGCCCGCCTGGCGAAGGTGAGCAAGGGGCTGCTCTACCACTATTTTCGCAGCAAGCGCGACTTCTTCGTCGAAACCATTCGCGCGGAATCCATGCGCCTTCGTGAGCTGACCAAGCCGAACCCCAACCTACCGCCCGCCGCGCAGCTGCGAACGGCCATCGACGCCCACCTGGCGTTCGTTCGCGAGCACGGCAAGGTCTACGTGGCCATTCAGCGCAACGGCGCGGCGATCGCCCCCGAGGTGCGCGATATCCTCGACGAGCACCGGAACTTGGTCATGCAGTGGTTCTTACAGGCGCTTCAGATCACCGAGCCGCTACCGATCGTGCGCACGGCGCTGCGAGGTTGGTTGACGCTGATCGAAGGGATGAGCCTCGATTGGGTCGAAAACCCGGCGCTGCGACAGGAGGCCGTCCGCGAGCTCCTCGTGGCAGCATACGCCGCGCTCGTGCAGCGAGCGCAGGAGCTCGGGGTCGGGCCCAGGCAAGCAACCGGGCGAACGCCTCCCGCGTCCACGGCCGGCTGAATCTCGGGGCTCTGGCTCACGCCGCCCGCGGCTTCGTCCGTCCAACCTGCTTCCCACGGCTGCGAGGAAACCATCGGCGCCGCTCCCTTTCCGCAGAGCGGGGGCGACGCCACCGGCACGAGCTTCACGGGGTGCCCGGCAGGCGCCGGCGTGACGGGCTGCGCGGTGGCTGGTGGCGGTCCCTTCTGGTTCGGCGGGCCCCAGCTGCGGCACCGGCGTCGGTCCGATTGGTGGCCCGTTCGTCGGGGCAAACAGCGATCCAGCTTCTTGGAGCGGGGCGCTGAGGGGGGGCCCGGCGACGCCCCCGCCCGAAGCCAGCCGACCCAGCTCGATCGGCGGCCGCGCGGGCCGGCTCAGAACTTCACGCTGCCCCCGAGCGATACGACGTCGAGAGCTGCCGAGTACGATCCCTCGTTCACGGGCAAGGAATCCTGCGGGTTCTGCGAGACGATCTCGAGCACCTCACCGGTGCCCACCGGAACGATCACGTCCTGATAAAACAGGTGGGCATACGCCAGATGCAGCCGCAGAGACCCCAGCGCCAGGGTCGAGCCCAGGTGCAAGCCGATCTTGGAAACTGGAAACGCGTCGATGTTCATCGTGGCGGCCGGCACGGCGCGCGATTCGTACGACACTCCCATGCGCAACGCCAACAGCTCGGGAAGCACGTTGTAGTCGCCCCCGGCGCGCACGCCGAACGTATCGTTCCAGTTTCTGGCCACGACCGCCTCGGGGGGCGAGGCGAGAGCGGCGGCGTTCGGGGCGGTGGAAAAGGCGATGTGCGGAGCCCCCACCGTCCCCGGTTGCTCCTTGTAGACGGTGATCGTGTATTGATCCACGTTGCTCGTCTGCGACCAATACGCGTTCACCTCGATATCCCAGTTCTCGTCTTTCATGCGATCGAGAACGCGAGCGCGAGACGAGCGCTTGCTCGCGTAGCGGACCCCGAAGTTGACCTCCAGCGTCGGCATCGGCACGGCGAGCTCCACGTCTTCGACGACGCAGTGTACCCCGGGGGCCGGCCGCGCCGTGCCGCTGCTGGAGTCCACGGAGCGGCAGTTGCCCAGCGTCGCCCCCTCGAAGCCGTTCGCCGTCATCTCCAAGTTTCCCGTGGCCTCGATGTCGCCGAGATAGGTGAATGAAAACATCGACTCCAGGCCCGCGAAGGGCTCCGCGACGACGCTCGCCATGAAGCGCGGAATCGCCCAGTCGGTCGCCTCCAACTCCTGCAAGACCTCTTGGTCGGCGAACGTTCCCCCCTGGACGGAAGCAACGCTGCGATTGAAGAGGTTGGCGAAGCCCAGGCCCACGCTCATCCCGACCCGCAGCGCAGCCGCTGGCTGCACCCCGATGCCCGCGGTGAGCCAGCCGGCGACGGATCGCCGCTCGAGGAGCAGGAAACGGTTGGAGGATTCGACGCCCTCGGTCGTATAGGGCACGGTCTCGCCCGCGAGCGGGAACCGAGTCAGGATGGTGCCGCTCCCGTACTCGAAGTTGGGCACGGCGGCCGGCGTGAAGAAGCCGACGCCAAACCCCCAGCCGGAGTCGAACGACCGGGCGAAGCCGAGCTGCCCGGTGGGGAACGGCGACGCTCGATTGCACTCGACACCAAAGGACTCGTACGCAGGCGGCCCCGAGCCGGGCTCCTGGTCCTGGTACGTCGTCTGGCTCGCGTCCCGCGCCCGATCGAAACAGGCCTGCAGAAGCGGAAGGCGAAGCTCGTAGCCGATCTCACCCCCGGCAACCACGGACAAGTTGGCCGGGTTGTGCCAAGTCGCCATGAAATCGTGCACACTGACCCGGCTCGCGGCGCGCCCGAGCCCGACCCCACCAGACTCCGTTTCCTCGATACCCGCCGCAGAAACGCCGCGGGCGTACGAGAGGGTCGCCAATGCCCCGAGAGCGGCGGCCGGCGCGAGCCTTCGCGCGCCGCCGCGAGCCGCCGTGGGTGGCGCCGGACGCGAGGCAGAGCGCCGCCCCCGAAGACCGCCGACCGCGGAGCGCGCGGCGATACCCGCTCGCGCCACCGCCGTGAATGCCTTGGCCAATATCGATACCCCGCTCAGAATGGGTCCGGGAGCCCCGAGCAAGCGAACAGGGGCCGCTCGCAGTCGTTTTCGAAGCGACACTCGTCGCACGCATCGCTGTCGCCCGCAAGGCACTGAATCAGGCAGTTGTCTCCGGCGCAGAGCGCCACGTCGATGAAGCAATCCAGACAGGGCTCGCGCAGGTTGGCCGCCATCTCGGCGTCCTGGTAGACGCAATCGCGAATCCGGCCGCGACGCTCCTCGTTGTCGGCGAAGAGATTCGCCGCCCTCTCCGAGCGGGCGCAATCCCCCACGACGAACACGGGCCGACTTTCGCATACGAAAGCAACCCCGCCCAAGTTGCCCGCTTCGTCCCCACACAGCGCCGCCGGATCGAGCGCCTGATCGAGCGTCGATTCGTCCACCCCGCAATAATAGGAGCCGCACGCCGAGCCCTCGGCCCGGGTGAAGGAGTTGCAGCTGGAATCGAGCGCGGTTCCCGCCACGAGCTCCGGCCTCGAAGCGGTGCTCTCCCCCATGGAGGCGCCCGCCTCCCCCATCGAGGCGCCCGCCTCCCCCACCGAGGCGCTGCCGGCCGACGAACTGCCCCCGCCGGCGCCGCCGGTGAGCGGAATTTCACCGGGACTGCCTTCGGTGCCTCCCGAGGCGAGGGAGCTTCCTCCCTGGCCGCTGCCCGTGCTTCCGGCGTTGGACATCAAAGCGCCGGAGGACCCCGAGCTCGCTGCGGCAGAGACGGATGGCTCCTGGGTCGACGAAGAGCCGGCACCGGCGCTCGCGCCCGAGTCGTTATCGGCCGACGCGGCCTCCAAGCAACCAGAGACAATCAGCGCGCCCAGGGCGAGCGAAACGCACCACGCCCTGGCGGTGCCCTCGACCGGTCCCGATGAGCCTGGGCGCTCCCGGCCGCGGGCACGTTCGCCCCATGGGTTGGATTTCCGAGATTCGAAACTGACTTGCCTCATACCTAACCACCGTGACTCGCCGATCCAGGGCCTTGCTTCCTCGACGAAGGGGAAAGCGCCTGCTGTCGCGCCTCGCACCAGCGTTCTCCCCCGGAGCGGGGAGGCACGGGCACGGGGCCGCAACGGCAGACCAGTACGTTGCATTGGTGGTACAGTCGAAGCTTCAAGTTGCAGGCTCAGCCACTTTGGCAAAAAAAAGGTCCGAGGCCAACAACGGCGGTGCTGCCGAAACGGCCGCCCGCGACCCAACAGGCCGAATCGCGCTCGAAAACGCCCGGTCCCAGCGGCTGCAACCTCGCGCGCTGGCCAGGCCACTGACCGAGAAAGACCGCGGACGCCTGGGCGAGGCTTGGAAGCCTCGCACCGGGTGCGCGGCACCCATCGAGCTCGTGGCCGTTCCTCGATTCGCCTCTGCCCGATCCGGGCCGGCCGACTTTTTACGCTCGGAGAGCAGGAGCCCCATCTTCGAATCCCTGGGATAAAAGCCCGCAGCGCGATCGACGGGGCCAGCCTTCGCAAATGAGTCATACTTTCGATGCCCGCGCGGCGCGCGTCATACCCGTACCTAAAGCATACCCGTACCTACAGCGGCTCGCAGGCGCTGTCCGCCAGGGCTGCCGCGCGCCATGATTTTCGGTGTAGCTTGCCCGGCGACCGTCGCCGCCGAGACGGAAATTCAAACCCGCGTCGCACCCGCTGTCGGCTGCGGCCTCCCACCGACCCCGTCATGACTCAGAGCACTCGTTTCCATCCGCTCACCGCCGCGGCTCCCCCGGGCTGGGACGCGCCGGCTCGCCCCCCCAGCGTTCGGGCGCGCCTGCTCAACTGGTACCTTCGCCGCACGCTCAAGCGCTCCTCGGAAACCCCTCACGATCCCCGCCGGGTACGGCTCAGAATGGAGCAGCGACCGATCCCACACGACAAGGCCGGCATCGACGTGGAGCCCGCCCGGGGAGAGGTGCGCGGAGAATGGCAGCGCCCGAGCGGCGGCGAGGGACGGCACATGCTTTTATATCTCCACGGAGGAGGCTACGTCTTCGGGTCGCCGAGGACCCACCGCAGCCTGACCGTCCCACTCGCGCGCGCAAGCGAATTCGATTTGTTCTCCCTCGACTACCGGCTCGCGCCCGAGCACCCGTGCCCGGCGGCGCTGGACGACGCCCTCCGAGCGTATCGATGGCTCGTGGCAAGCGGCGGGGAGGTCACGCGCCTGGCGGTCGCGGGCGATTCGGCGGGCGCCGGGCTCGCCATCGCGCTCGTCCAGGCCCTCCGGGACGCGGGCGACCCCCTGCCCGCTTGCGTCGTCTGCTATTGCCCGTTCGTAGACCTCTCGCTGTGCAGCGCTTCGGTGCACGTCAACGCAAAGAGCGAGGCCATGTTCGCCGTAGACGCCTACCGCAGGGCAGCAAGCGCGTACGCAGGCGACCTTCCCTTCACCGATTCGCGGGTCTCACCGCTGAATGGAGACATGACCGACCTTCCGCCACTTCAGATCTTCGCCAGCACCACCGAAGTGTTGCTAGACGACGCCAAGCACCTCGCCTCGGCCGCGGTTCGGGCGGGCGTCGAAACCGAGCTGATCCTGAAACGTGGCCTCGTGCACGCCTGGCCCGTATTTCCCATCCTGCCCGAGACCAAAGCGACGCTCCGAGCGACCACCACCTTCTTGAGGAAGCATGTATCGCCGTAACGGCGATGGCATCGGAGCGACGGCCGCACCGCCGCGTGGGCGCGCCACAGCCCGCTCGCCGGCCGCTTCGGCTTCCGTTCTCGCGGTGTGCGCGTGGATCTGCAGCTCGGCGTGCAGCATCGCTTCGATGACGGGCGACATGATGAGCGACTACACGGTCGAGCATTTGACCCCCTACCTGCTCGCCAATCGCGACCTCGGCATGGCCTGCGAAACGGGTGCCTCGATGGGCAGCTACCTGCTCTCGTTCGAGCGTGTCACGAGCCCTCCGCACCGAGCGGCCATATCGACCATGCTTTCGGCCGCACAATGCGCCGAAGAGCTGGCCTGGCAAGAGGAGCTGCGCGGGCTGCGCGCCATCAACCAAGGCCTCGCGCCCGAGGCCCAGGACGCCCGGATCGCCGAAAAGCGCGCGCGGGTCGTGGCCGCCGACCGCTACCACCGAGCCTTCCGCTCGATGGTGGCCGCGTACGGAGAGCCGAGCAACGAATGCCCACGGCTCGAGGAGGACGACGAGCTCCTCTGGCTTCTCGGCCTGCTCGGCGGTGTCCTCTCCGTGCAGCACGACCGCGCCACCGGAGGCCTCGTGGGCGTGCCGATGGACGTGCTCAGGAAGGCATCGCGCGGAGCCGAGTGCCTACCAGACGCCCGCTGGTGGGGCGCTCCGCGAGCTCTGCAAGCGACGGTCTGGCTGAGCGTACCGGGAAGCCTCCCGGAGGGAAAGGAAGCCTGGCCGCAGCTCGAGGCAGCCGCCGAGCAGGGGGTGCGGGTGGGCGTGCGCCTGGCCGGGGCGATGTTCGTGCAGGCCGCCATCAACGTGGGCGACGAGGCCCGGCTGAGAGCGGGCATCGCGCGCTTCGCGGCGCCGAGTGAGCCGACGGCCGACACCGCCCCATACCAACTTCTCGACGCGATCGCCCAACGCCAAGTGCTCGCCGCCTCCGATCGCCTGTGGACCGAAGCAACTGGGCATCGCACCCCGCCCGGCTCACTCGGCCAGCTCTACGATCCCGCGTCCCCCGCCGAGGAGGACGACACCACCGACCTGTTGGATGACCTGGGAGAAACTCCGCAATGACCTACCATCCCGTGCGTGCGTGGCTGTTCGCGCGCCGCTTGTTGCTGCTCGCTTCCGCGCTCTTGCTGACCGCGCCCGCCTCGACCCCGCCGGAAGACGAGGCCGGAGGCGCCGTGAAGCGAACCCTGTGCGTCTACGACCCCGGCGGCGCTTCCGGGGACATCTTCGCGAGAGAGCGGGATCATCGTACGGCTGCGCTGGCGCTCGGCGTGGACTTCGACCTGAAGCCCTATACCGACGAGCGAACCGCCGCCGAGGATTTCAAGGCGGGCCAATGCCACGCCGCGCTGCTGACGGGCACCCGGGTCCGTCGTTTTCAGAAGTTTGCGGGTACGTTCGAGGCCGTCGGGGCGCTTCCGACCTACGGGGAGCTCGAGAAGCTGGTGAACACCGTGAGCTCACCGAAGGCGGCCAAGCTCTTGACTTCGGGCGAGTACGAGGTGGCCGGCATCGCTCCCGGCGGGGCCATCTATTTGTACGTCAGTGATCGCACGGTGGACACGGTGGAGGAGCTGGCGGGCAAGCGAATTGCCACGCTGGCCTACGATGACGCCTCGAGGTTCATGGTGCGCACGGTCGGCTCGTCGATGGTTTCCGCTGATGTGGGCACCTTCGCCGGCATGTTCAACAACGGAAGCGTCGACGCGTGCTACGCCCCCGCCACGGCCTACCGCGTTCTGGAGCTGTACAAAGGGGTGGGAACGAAGGGCGGGGTGATTCGATACCCGCTTGCGCAGCTCACGCTTCAGCTTCTGATTCGCACGGGGGATTTTCCGGCGGGCTTCGGCCAGGCGACACGCGAGTACTACGCCCGCCGGTTCGACGCGGATCTGCGCATCGTCCGGGCGGCGGAGTCTTCGATCGAGCCCAGCCATTGGGTGGAAATTCCAGAAGACCACAAAGCGGAGTATGCCGAACGCTTCCTCGACGTGAGAGTTCGGCTCCGAGACGACATGGGGCTCTACGATGCGACGGCCCTCAAGCTGATGCGTAAGCTGCGCTGCCGCCGGGATGCCACACGGGCGGAGTGCGCCCAGAACCGCGAATGACGAGCCCGCGGGGGGTGCACCGCTATCTATCCACGCTGCCGACGGCAGTGCTGTTGGCCGCCGCCCTGAGCCACGGCATCCTCGAACGCGTTCACGCGCGACTGCTGAGCACCGGGGAAGCGATCTGGCCCGGCTACAATCAACTGCGCGTCGACCCGCAGCCGCCGGACTGTGAGCTCATCACCGAGCCGCCGCCGCAACGGGACGACGAGCTGGACGAGCTCTTGCAGGACACGCCCGCCGACGCCTCGCCCGACGGCGACTTGCTCGACGACCTGCTGGGCGAAGGCTCGGCGGCCCCAGGGCTGCACCCGGACGCAATTGCCGCGGCCAACCGCCGCTGCCTCGAGCGGCGGGCCCTGCACCAGCGAACCGTCGAGGCCATCACCCCGGCCGTGCGCGCCTTTCGCGCGCTCGAGACGACGGTCGCCGCCTGCACGCACTTTGCGACCAACCACCTTCCACACTTCTTGATCCTGCTCTTTCTCATTGGCGCGGCGACGGCGACCTGGACAGGAGGGCACATCGCGCTGCGCGCACCCAAGACGCGCACCCAGGCCCGCGTACGAGCGGCCGGTGAGCTCATCGCCAACGGGCTGCTGCTGCTGTCGAGCATCGCGCTATGGCGCGTGCAGATTTCCTCCGGCGTGACGATCGACGCGGCCGAGCTGCACCCCATTCTCGTGGTCGGGTTCACCGTCACCGCGGGCATTGCCCTCTGGAAGCTGCTGCGCCCGGCGCCGGAGCTCTCCGCCGGAGGCTCCGCCTTGGCAGGCCTGCTCACCGTACCGCTGTACGCCACCATGGCTCAGATCGCCGGCTTGTACTTTCTACTGGTGGAGCATCACGGCGCCGGCCTCGCAATCCAGCTCGGCAAGCTCAGCGAGCACGCGTTGCTCTACATCCACGTCGGCCTGTACGTATGGGCGGGCATGCTGCTGAAGCAATCTCGCATCAGCGACCTGGTTCTCGAAGTGGGGCGCCCGTGGCGCCTCTCGCCGGAGCCGATGGCACTGGCGATCGTCGCGCTGGCGGCTCTCCCCACCGCCTACAGCGGGGCCTCGGGCATCTTGGTCATCGCCGCCGGAAGTCTGATCTACCAGAAGCTCCGCGAGGCCGGGAGCCGAAGCAGCCTCGCAATGGCCACGACGGCAATGGCCGGCAGCACCGGCGTCGTACTCAGCCCGTGCTTGCTGGTGGTCATCGTGGCCAGCCTGAACAAGGAAGTGACGACGCAGGAGCTCTACGGCGCCGGCATTGGGGTCTTCCTGCTCACTCTACTCACCATGGCTGCCGTGCTCTGGCTGGCTCGGCGGCAGCCGTGGAGCATGGCGGCCCCCCGCGAGGCGTTACCGCAGAGCCTGCAGCTGGCGGGCCCCCTGATGCCATACGCGGCGATCTTCGCGGCTTCGCTCTTGCTGTTTCACCTCGGCCTCGACGCTCGGCTCGACGAGCACTCCGCGCCGGTGCTGCTCCCCTTCATCTTGCTGCTCCTGCTCGCGTACGACCAGTCTGCTCGTCGACGCTCGGGTTCGAGCGCCGGCGCCGGGTTCTCGGTCGCCACCACCGAAGCGACACGCGAAACGGTTTCCCACATCGGAGCTCTTTTGACCCTGATGGGGCTTTCGGTCGGGCTGGGAGGAGTAGTCGAGCGAGGCGAGCTGATGAGCCTCGTACCCGACCACTTCGGCTCGCCGTGGGTCGCGATGAGCGCCTTCGTATTCGTGTTGGTAATCGTCGGAATGACGATGGACCCCTACGGCGCCGTGATCCTGGTATCGGCCACCTTCCCGCGCTTGGTGGCCCAGAGCGGCATCGAGCCCGTTCACTTTTGGATGGTGGTCCTGGTGGCTTTCGAATTGGGCTACCTCACGCCACCGGTGGCGTTGAACCACCTCTTGACTCGCCGGGTCGTGGCCGACAGCGAGGCGGACGAAGCCGAGGCGCGCTCGGGCAGCCTTTGGTTGCGGCACGAGCGGCTGCTCTTGCCGGTCGCAGTGATTGGTCTGGTCTTGCTGGTCGTAGCCTTCGGTCCGCTCGTCGTGCGCTCGGCGATCGCCGGCTCCGGCTGAAACGCGCTGATTGCCGAAGCGGCCAAGCGAGCGCCGCCCCGGCCGGCAACGCACCGAGCCTTCCTCCCAGCGCAGAGATTTTCAGCGAAAAGCACCTTCTGGGCTTGCGCCACGACTCGCTTGGTATAAAACCGTCAATGTTGACTGTTTAAACGGGGCTCGAGCCCCAGGAGGACCCCCATGGCCCAATGTTCGTTTTCGCGCCCGGAAGGACTTCGGGTCACCTATCGCCGAATGAAGTTCGACTTCGAAGACGGGTTCGACCGCTACTGGGCGGGCAGCCCGTTTCGCACGAACTTCTGGAACCAGCTCTCCACGGCGTTTCAACCGGGAGAGCGCTTCTTCATCGACGCGGCCCGGTCTCTCAAGGCCGCGGTCGAAGACCCGCGGCTGCACGAGGAGCTGGCCGAGTTCTGCAAGCAAGAAGGCCACCACACGGCGCAGCACCTCAAGTTCGACCGAATCAACGAGCAGATGGGCGTCGACGTTGCCCGCTGCCGTGCTCGCTACTCCTCCCTCATCGACCTGGCGCGCAAGGTTGCCAGCCCCAAACGCATGTTGGCCATCACCTGCGCGCTCGAGCACTTCACCTCGAGCTTCGCGGACGCCTACTTCAGTCGGCCAGAAATCTCCGAAGGCTCGGACCCGAAAGTCCAAGCGCTGTGGGCGTGGCACGCCATCGAAGAGTCCGAGCACCGCGCCACGTGCCACGACGTGTACTTGGCGGCCGGGGGCGGCTACTGGCTGCGCATCGGGACCCTGCTGAGCTCGTGGACACACATCCTGGGGATCTCACTGACCAACACGCTCATGCTACAGCACCAGGATGGGAAGCTGCTCTCCCGAGACACGCTGCGCGGCCTGTGGTTCCTGCTCGGTCCCCGGGGCCTCGTCACCAGCCTGGTGCCCCCGCTGCTGCGGTACCTGGCTCCGGGCTTCCACCCATGGGAGCATGCCGTGGCCAACGCCGAAACGGTGCGTCGTTGGCAGGAGCAGAATGCGCGCTACATCCAGAACCTCGCCGATGTCGAGGGCCATCGCTCCTCCACGGCGGCCTGACGCTCGGCGCGCCCCCCTCTCTTCGCTCCCAGTCGCCAACGCCGCCCCGGGCCCCGCGCTCGAGCGGGCCCGCTCGGGTGGCGGCGCCGGCGCCGCGGCAACGACCTTGCCGGGCCGCGCTCGGCCGCCGCGCGAACACGAGCGGTCAACGCTTCTGCCCGAGGAACGCGGTCAACCGCTCCTGCGCGATGAGCTTGACCAGCGAGAGCACCGCCTGCGTACGCTGCGGATTTTCGGAAGCGAGCTCTGCCAGAGCCACGCCCTGCAGCACCGAAATGCCGAGGGCCGGAACGACCCGCGCCATCTCCGGCAGCTCGGCGACGAGGAACAGGCGACGGAAATTCTCTTCGATCACTCGCTCGATGTCCTCCGCGGCTGCGGCCAGTACTTCTCGCAAGCTTGGCTCGGTGCGCGCGGCCACCGTCAGCTCCAGCCAAGGTACGAACGCCTCCTCCGCGCTCACGGCCTCCCAGAACGCGTCGATGATCGTCGCAACCGGAAGCGGCCCGCCACCCCTCTCGAGCGCGCGATGAAACGCCTGCTCTCGCGCCTCGAGCACTCGCCGCAACAAGGCCTGCATGAGCCGCGCCTTGTTCGGGAAGTGATGCAACATGGCCCCCCTCGACACGCCCGCGATCTCGAGAATCCGAATCGTGCTCGCCGCGGCGTAGCCGTGCTGAACCAGGGCTCGCTGCGCGGCATCGAGAATCTTGGCGCGGGTTCTTTCGCTTCGCTCGTTCTGACTCGTCATGAAAACTCTATCGATCCGACTCCACGCAGTGAAACACCTAAGGGAGGCCCTTGAACATGGCCGATTCGGAATATAACATCGGTGCGGAAGATGTCCTCACCGCGCTCATCGCCCAGCTCGAGGTCGAGCGTATCGAAGAGCACATCTTTCGCGGGCAAAGCCGCGATCTGGGTTGGGGCCGGATCTTCGGCGGTCAGGTTTTGGGTCAATCGCTGGCTGCCGCGAACCAAACCGTACCGAGCGACCGGTCCGTGCACTCGCTGCACGGTTACTTCCTTCGCCCCGGAGACGCCCGCAAACCGGTCGCATACACGGTCGATGCGATTCGAGACGGCCGCAGCTTCACCACGCGGCGCGTGGTCGCTTTCCAAAATGGCCGTGCAATCTTCAACATGTCCGCCTCGTTCCAGGTAAGCGAAGGCGGGCTGTGTCACCAGTCCGATGCGATGCCCGACGTGCCGGCACCGGAGGAGCTCGTGTCGGAGCAACAACTGGCGCGCACCGCGCTCGAGCGGCTGCCCGAAGCCACTGTGAAAACGATTCCGCCTGGGATTCGGCAGTACGCCCGCGCGGTGCAACCGATCGAGATGCGACCAATCGATCCCACTGCGCTCGGTAGCCCGATCAAGCGTGCGCCGCGGCGTCGTGTTTGGTTCCGCGCCAGCGGGAGCCTGCCCGACGCGCCGCGACTACACGAGTGCCTGCTCGCGTACGCCTCGGACTTCCACCTGCTCGGCTCGACGATGCAACCCCACGGTGTCACCTGGATGACCAAGGGAATGCAGGTCGCGAGCCTCGATCATTCGATGTGGCTCCACCGGCCGTTTCGATGCGACGACTGGCTTCTGTACGACATCGAAGGCACGACCGCACAGGGGGCCCGCGCGCTGGCGCGCGGTCGCTGGTTCACTCGCGACGGCACTCTCGTCGCGAGCACCATGCAGGAGGGCTTGATCCGCGACCGGCGGTGACGTGTCGCCCGGCGGCGCGGGGGCCGCCTCCGGGCGCTGGCTCGCAAGCGCCGCAGAGCCGCTTTCAGATGGCTTTCCGCTCCCGGCGCGCGCTGGTCGGAGCGGACGCGGCGCGGACTGATCGACCCCTCGGGAGCGCGTCCGCGCCGCCAGACGGATCGGGAGCTTTCGACGCTTTGACTCGACCGAGAAAGTCCACGGCGCGCCCCGGCAACAGACGCGCGAGGGAGTCGATCAAACGCGCATCGGGGCCAACCAGGATTCGCCTCTGGCGCCGCTGGATACCGCTGACGATCACCGCCGCCGCCTTCTGCGGACTCGTGATGAGATTTCGCTCGAAGGCTGCGAGCTCCTTTTCCGTGGCTTGTGCCGCTTCCGCTCGCAACCCGGCGGCCATGCGTGCGTTGCGCACGATGCTCGTCTTGATTCCCCCGGGGTGAACGACGGAGACGCCCACGCGGGTGGAGGCCAGCTCGCTGGCCAACGCTTCCGTGAAGCCTCGCACGGCGAACTTGCTCGCGCTGTAGGCGGCCTGGCCAGGCGGCGCGACCAGCCCGAACACGCTCGAGAGATTGGCGATGTGCGCTTCCGGGCGCGCGAGCAGCCCCGGCAAGAGGGCCCGCGTGAGGTTCACTACGGCCCCAAAGTTCACTCTCATGATCTCGTCGAAGTCCCCTCGAGTAGCCTGCAAAAAGCTGCCTGCGAGCGCCAGGCCCGCGTTGTTGATCAGCAGATCGACGCGCGCGTGGGCAGCCGGCAGCTCGGCTACGAACCGGTCGATCGCACGCGGATCGCCGACGTCCACCAGGTGCGTCGAGACTTGCACCCCGTGAGCACGCACCCTCTCGGCGACGCTCTCCAATGCTCGCGAGCTCACGTCCACCAGGGCGAGCTGGCAGCCGCGGCCCGCGAGCTCTTCCGCGAGGGCGGCGCCGATACCACTCGCTGCGCCCGTGATCACGGCCGTCTTGCCTCGCAGCTCGAAGCGGCTCGACGAAGGCGCTCTTCCAAACCCGAGCACCCCATCGCTCAAGCGCGCCCACTTGAGCGAGAACAGGTCGCTCAGGTAGTCGTCACTGTTGACCCAGGGGCCCCCGCGGCCCTGCTTGGGGGACTCGGCCGCCCCGCGCCGGACGTATCCGGATTTCAGCTTGTCCACCATCGGGCGCACGGGAACCGCGCGTTCGTCGGGGCGCGGCGTGACGGTATCGTAGCCGTGCGCACGCATGTAGCGAAGCAACCGGCAAACGTAGCCCGCGACCAAATCCGCCTTCAGAGTCCAAGAGGCCGAGGTATATCCGGAGACGGAAACCCAGTTGGGTACGCCGGCGAACATGACGCCCTTGTAGGTAACCAGCTTCGAGGGGTCGATGAGCTCCCCGTCCACCTTCATTTGGATCCCCCCGAGAAACTGCAGCCGCAGACCCGTGGCCGGGACGACCACGTCGGCCTCGATGCGATCTCCGGAGCTGGTCACCACCCCCGTTTCGACGAAGCGCTCGATCGTGTCGGTGACGATACTGGCGGAGCCCTCCCTCAGCGCGGCGTAGAAATCACCGTCCGGCATCAGGCAGAGGCGCTGATCCCACGGATCGTAGCGAGGATTGAAGTGGACGTCGACATCGATGTCCGGTCCCACGCGACGCTTGGCCATGTTGCGCAGCCGCCGCCGAGTCTTCTCCGGTCGAGCACGCGCCGCGGCGTACAGACCCCGCTGGATGACGATGTTCCTCGCGCGCGTCACGGCATGAGCAGCCCGCGCTGGCAACAGCGCGCGCAGCCTGAGGGCCACGCGGTCGACTGCCGGGCGAGTGAACATGTACGTCGGCGAGCGCTGAAGCATCGTGACGTGCTGGGCCACCCCGGCCAGCGCCGGGACGAGCGTGACCGCCGTGGCCCCGCTTCCGATCACGAGCACGCGCTTGCCGGCACAGTCCAGATCCTCGGGCCAGTGCTGCGGGTGAGCGATGAGCCCCGCATAGTCGTCGTACCCCTCGAACCGCGGAAGGTATCCGCGATCGTAGTTGTAGTAGCCCGTACAGGTGAGCAAGAAATCACAGGTGATTTCCGTGACGGTGCCGTCGCGCGCATCCTCGACGGTGACGGTCCAGCGACGATCCTGCGAGCACCACTGTGCCATTTTTACCCGCCGTCGAAAGCGTATGGCGTCGCGGATCCGGTACTCGTCCACGGCTTCGTTCAGGTACTGCAGAATTGACTCGGCGGAGGCGATGTCTCGCTTCTCGCGCCAGGGCTTGAACGAATAGCCGAAGGTGTACATGTCGGAGTCGGACCGGACCCCGGGATATCGAAACAAGTCCCAGGTGCCTCCCAGGCTCTCGCGCCCCTCGAGGATGACGAAGTCGTGGTGAGGGTTGCTTCTGCGCAGATGACAGGCCGCGCCGATTCCGGAAAGGCCGGCGCCCACGATGAGGACGTTCACGTGCTCCAACTGTCGGACCTCCAAAATGAGCGGCCCCCACGTCGGCAGGCGCCGCTGGGTGCTCGCTAGCGGCCCCATCGTGGGGCCGAGTTGGCGGCGCTCGGGGTGGATCGACGAGCTCGCTTCGAGAAGACGAGAAGCGCAGCAAAATCGAAGTGGAATCGGATGGGGGCTTTCCCGAGCGCCACCGCGATCAGTGACGAGCGGCACGAGAAAGGTTGCGAACGATCGGCCGACGACAGCCGGGGCCGATCACCCACCGAGTCGGCCCAAAAGATTACTGTCCCGTCAACCGACGCCCTCTGCGGAGCGGAGCTCGGACAGGGCCGGCGGGCCCGCGGGATAGCCGTCCAGCGCCGCTAACGCCCGGTCATCCGACCCGAAGTCGAACGAGCTGAGCTCGTTCCCGCGGCCCCCGGCGCCGCGTCCGAGGGTCGCGGCCCCCCGCGGCCGGCGGCGGCGTGCACACCTCGGATCCAGCATGGTAGCGTCGCCACTTGTCCCCCGCGCGCGATGCGGCAGAGCCGCCCATCCCCCCCGGAGCGGCCGCGTCCGGATCGCTCGAGGCGCTGAAGCCGCAGCTGATCGACGTGCTTCGGACCCAATCCGTGGTGCTTGCCGCCCCGACGGGAACGGGCAAGTCCACCCAGGTGCCGCGTTGGCTGCCCGGGCGTGTTCTCGTCATTCAACCCCGCCGCCTGGCGTGCCAGGCCTTGGCGACGCGAGTGGCCCACCTCCAAGGAAGCCGCCTCGGCGAAGACGTCGGCTACCTCGTGCGCGACGACCGCCGCGCATCCGCGAGCACGCGCGTTCTCTTCGCAACCCCCGGTATCGTGCTGCAGAAACCGTCGATGCTAGCCGATTTCGACTCGGTCGTGCTCGACGAGTTCCACGAGCGCCGAGTGGACATCGACTGGCTCGCCGCCTACCTGCACCGGAAGCGCCGCCATTTCGTCGTGATGTCCGCCACCCTCGAAGGGCGCAGACTGGCCTCTCACCTGGGCGCCGCCCTGCTGACGGCGACGGCCACGGCTCACCCCATCGACATCGAGTACTTGTCGGATGACCACGCCGCGCTCCCGACGGCGGACGGGCTCGCCCGTCGCGCTCTCGAGGCAGTGCGCCGCGCCAGCGCTCGGCCGGGGGACGTATTGGTGTTTCTGCCAGGCAAGGCCGAGATTCATCGCTGCCTCGATGCGTTCCCGCAGTCCGACTTCTCGGTCTTCCCGCTGCACGGCGGGCTGAGCCTCGAGGATCAGGCTCGCGTGTTTGCCCCTTCCGCGCGCAGAAAGCTCATTTTCAGCACCAACGTCGCCGAGACCTCGCTCACCCTGCCGGGGGTGCGAACCGTCATCGACTCCGGGCTCGTGCGGCGCACGCGCTACCACGAAGGACGCGCCCACTTGGCGCTCGGTTGCATCGCGCTCGACAGCGCGGCGCAGCGCGCCGGACGAGCGGGGAGAACGGCTCCCGGCGCGGCGTATCGCCTGTGGGGTCCGAGCGCGCAGCTCAGCGCTCACACGCCACCCGAGGTGCACCGAGAGCCGCTTTCGGAGATGCTCTTGTACAGCGCCGCCTGTGGCCTGAGCGTGAGCGAGCTACCGCTCCTGGACGCCCCCAAGCCCTACGCAATCGAAGCGGCAGGGCAGGAGCTTCGCTCTCTCGGCGCGCTCGACGAACGCGGCGGCATCACCGAGCTGGGTCGCACGCTGCACGAGCTGCCCATCGACCTGAGCCTGGGCAGGCTACTCGTCGAGGCGGAGCGACGGGGCCAGCTGGCAGTGATGATCGAGCTGGTGGCCACGCTCAGCCACGGGTCGCCGATCACGCTGCCCGAGCCCGAGCCCGAAAGCGGGACGCCCCCCTGCGACGCCGTGGGGCTTTTGGCCTGGCTGCGCGGCGAGCTCGGGCGGACCGACGCCGGCAGGCGGCGCGAGGTGCGCCGCAGCGCCGAGCGGTTGCGCGCAGCCATGGGCCAGGCTTCGGGCACCGCGGCCATCGACCGCAAGGCGTTACTCCAGTGCGTGATCGCCGCCGACCCCCGGCGGGCGTACGTGGCACGCCGCCGCAAGCGCGGCGTCGCTTTCAGCGCGGGGGGCACCGAGCTCTCGCTTTCGCCTGCCAGTTGGGCCCAGCTGCAGCGCGAGAGCGATGCCTTGGTGGTGCTTCAGTCCATCGCGACGGGCTCCGGTCGAGATAAACGATTGATCGCCACGCGGGCCTCGGCCGTGCCCGCCCAGTGGCTCGCCGAGATGGACCTGGGTGATCTTCGCCTGCGGGACGTCCGTTTCCGGCCGCCACGGCTGACGGCACGTGTGGAGCGTGTCTACGCCGGTCGAGTCATCGGAGTCGAGCCGCGGGAGCTCACGGGGCAGGCGGCGCGGGACGCGGCCCGGTTGCTGTTTCTCGAAGGCCGCTTGTTTCCCGAAGCCTTGCGGGAAAGCCGAGAGAACGACCAGCGCTGGGCCCTCGTTCCAACGCTGCTGACGCTCCCGAACCTCGCCGGCGCGCGCGAGCAGCACTACCCGCGCCCCCCACCGCTCGACGAATGGGTCCGGGTCCAGCTGGAGACGCTCGGCGTGGAGAGCGGCGAAGACCTCGAGCTACTCAACGGCGGAGACCTGACCTACCCCAGCCTGCCCGGCGAGCTCGAGCCGACGATGCGAGAGCAGTTCCCCCTCACGGTGAGCACCGGCGACTGCACCTACGCCGTGCAGTACGACCTGCAGAAGAAGCGCGCCCTGTTGAGCATCCTGGTCGGCAGCCGCGCGGCTCCCCCGCCCGCCTCGTTCCTCCCCCCTCTCGGTGGATTCCAGGTGTGCGTCGAGGCGGGGGGCGGACTGCACGTCGTGCGCCAAAAAGCGCGGCGCTGACGACGCGGCCCGACCCGCGCGGCCCCCCGAGCGCCCCCGCACCGCTCGATGCCGCCGGGGCGGACGCGCCGCTTCACCGTCGGGGCGCTCGACTCCCGCGGAAGACGTGCCGGCCGAACCGAGCCACGACGGGCCAGCGAAAGGGGCCATCCGGCTGCCACAGCGCGGGCAGCACGCCGCTGCAGAGGCGCCCCGCGGCGAGCCCGAGCAACGGCGGGGCGCCCGAGAAGTGCCAACGAGCGAAGGCCAGCCCCCGCACGCTTCCGAGGACCTCGGCCGGCTCGAGCGGTGGCTCCAGGTCCCGGCAGCGGTCGGCCCGGACCAGAAGGTGCGGGCCTCGGCGCCCCACCGCGCGGTGCAACACGGGACGCCCCCCTCGCTCGTACAACACGAGATCACCCGGCCCGATGCGACCGAAGGGGGTGGCCTCGACCCAAACCCGACACCCCGGCCAAATCACGGGCCACATGCTGGTCCCCCGCACGACGACGCGCGCACGGCCGCGAGCTGCGAGCGCGGCGCGCAGGGCCGCGAGCATCGCGCGATCGCCGAACGCCGCCGCGTCGGCGCCGAGCGGGCGCAACGTGGCGTGGGCGTACGGCAGCGGCTCGTAGCCGTGCAGGCGCCGCCCGGAGGCCGACGCGAGCCGCTCCAGCTCCTCGGGCCCGACGCCGACGAAGAACCCGGAGTGCGACCACAGGCGCTCCTCGGCGGGTGGGGTCTTCGTGCCACGCAACCAGCCGATCGGCGCCCCGGCGATCCGCCCGAGCCGGTCCCCTCGCCCGGGCCGAGCCGCCGACGCCGGCTGAAAGCTCATCAGCAGCGGACCGCTCGGACACACGCGAGCGAGCGCCCGAAAAAGCTCGTGACGCCGGCGCGAGTCGAGCACGTGCGAGAGGCTTCCCCACCCGAGCAGCACGGCATCGTAGGGCTGCTCCACGAGCGGGTGCTCGGCCCTCCGCGCGACGATGGCCGCAAAGCCCTCGTGGTCCAGCACGTGCAGAGAAAGGCCCCGGCAGCGCCCCCTGTCGACCAGAGCGGGTGCCGGGTCGTAGCCCGCGACCTGGTAGCCGAGGGCCTGCAAGGCGCTCAGCTCGCGCCCCTGCCCCGCCCCCCCGACGAGCACCCGGGCCGGCGGCTTCGGCAGCTCGCTCTCGAACCACCGCCGCTCCCAGGCGAAGAGCTCCGTCGCCGAGCGAGGGCGTTGCGCCTCATAGGCCCACGCCGTCAGGTCGCGCTTTTCCCGCTCCGTCAGGCTCGCGTGCAAAAGGCCGTGCCCGGCCGACCAAAGAGCGACGACGGGGCGAGGCGCTCCGCGGCTGCGCCGCTCCCAGCGCAGCAACCGCTGGGCGAGCGAGATCGCGATGCTCATCTGGAGCAGTGTAGCCCGAGGTCCGGGGGAAGGCGCGAATTGCGCCGGCGCCCGGCCCGAAGCCCCAGTGACCGGTTCTCGCGCCGCGTACTTTGGGGCACACTGTGCCCGTGGATCGAGTCGAGGTCGTCGTCGGGGACATCACGAAGCTCGAGGTGGACGCAATCGTCAACGCGGCCAACGAGCGCATGCTGGGCGGAGGGGGCGTCGATGGGGCTATTCACCGCGCCGCGGGGCCGCGGCTGCTCGCGGCCTGCCGAAGCATCCCCGAGCTTCACCCGGGAGTGCGCTGCCCGACCGGCTCCGCGCGCGCGACCCCTGCCTTCGCGTTGCCGGCTCGGTTCGTGTTTCACACGGTCGGTCCCGTCTGGCGGGGCGGCTCCGCCGGCGAGGAGAGCCTCCTCAGAGCCTGCTATCGCAGCTGCTTCGCCCTCGCGAAGCAGCACGGCGTGAACCGAATTTCCCTGCCCGCGATCAGCTGCGGCGTGTACGGCTACCCCCTCGCAAGCGCCGCGGCGGTGGCCCACCAGGAAGCGCAGCCCTGGGTGCGCGCCGATCCGGCGCGGCACGTGCTGCTCGTCGCGTTCGACGAAGCGGCGGCGCGAGTCTTGCGGCAAGCCGCCGTGGCCCCGCTCGAGTGAGCAACTCCAGACGACCGCTGGCGCGGCGAGCGACTGTTGTACGACAAGATCCTCCTGCAGCGCGTCGCCTTGCCCCCCCACACGCTGCAGTTCTGGTTCACGACCTACCATCTGGGGCTCCAGGCCCTGGTGGCCTTCGCCGCTCGAGGTCGCGCGCAAAGCGCCGGCCAGCGCTTTGCGCCGAGGGCGACGGTTCCGCTCGTGGCTTGCTGCTCGTCGCGGCGGATCATCTGTACTTTCGCGCGCTCGCGGAGCCGGCGGTGCTCGTATCCGTGGTGAGCCTCGTCCGGCGCGGTGGGCTCGCCGTCAGCTTCCTCGTCGGCGGTCTGCTTTTCCGCGAGAAGCTGCGTGCACGCAAGGCGGTGGCGCTCGCGCTGCTCGGCCTCGGTCTGATTCTACTGGTCGCCGGCTGAGCCCGCGGCACGCCGGCCCGCCGTCACCGGCAGGTTCCGTCCCCCGGGGGCCGAGCGATGTGGCGTGGCGCCGCGCTCCGAGGCCCGCGGCCGCGCCGCCGCCCGTGCCCTTCGCGTCCGATGCAAGCCTCGAAGCGCCCGTCGCGACCTCCGCGATACCGGCAGGGCTGCTGCGCGCGCTGCGAGGCGCTGCAGCCGTCGGCATCCACCGAGCCTGGCGGCACGCGCCCCCCGCGGCCAACGCGGGTGTGCCCCAGGCCCGAACGCGAAAAGCCGCGGTGCTTGCCGCGAGCGGCCGCACGAGAATGCCGTTCGACCCAGTGCCCCCGCGCCGAACGCCCGGGCTGCCCGTTCGATTCCCCCTCTCCGCTGGCCCCCCGCTCGATCGGCTCGGTGCCCGGACAGAGATCGTCCACGTCGAACACCCCGTCCCCGTCGCCGTCTCCGCAGGCGTCCCCTACGCCATCTCCATCCTCATCTCGTTGCTCGGGGTTGGAGACGTACGGACAGTTGTCCTCCGGGTCCTCTACGCCATCGGCGTCGGCGTCCAAGTCCTCGCAGGAGCGCAGGGAGAGCTCGAGCACGTCCGGGCCGTACACGGTGAGCTCACCGTCCACGAGCAGCACACTCACCGGTCCCTCGTTGGTAACGAGCTCGTAGTCGCCGTCGGGCAGCACCAACGTGGCGGGCTCGGTACGCTCCCAGAACCAGTACTGGTCCACCTCCCCCACGCCGTAGCTCGCCCCGGGACGCGGGCGCACCTCGAGCAAGTTCAGAGCACAGTAGTTCGCCACGAACACGCCTCCGCGCTCGAGCAGGTTGCCCTCGTGCCGGACATCACCCGACTCCGTGAGCGTGATCTCCGCGATCGGGTGGTAATGCAGGCTCGACAGCACCGAGTAGGTCCCCGCGGGGAGGAAGTACTCGGTGTCCACCTGCTGGGTCGCGATCTCCGCGAGCGCCCCCCGGACCAACTTGGGTGGAAAGGAAAAGGTCGAAAAGTCGACGCGGAACGAGCCCAGCTGGCTCTGGTCGACGGCGACCACCGCTTCGCCCGGGGGCTCCGCGCCCGACTCCAGTATCAGGGCCCCCTCGACACTCACCGAAAGGTCCTGAGCCACGGAAAACGAGCCGTACGGCCATGCGTAGTCGCGCAGCACCACAACGAACGTTCCGGGGGGGTAAAGCGCCGAGATGTCGAGATCGGTGTCGGCCAGCACGACCGCATCCGTCACGTTCAGCATCACTTGCCGCTCGGGAATGGACGTGGCGGCCACCTGAACCCAGACCCTTCGCAGTCGGCGTTCGTCGAACAGGACTGAGCTCGCGCTCGGCGACACCGAGAGCGCGCCCGACGCGCTCGCGAGCCTACCCCCGGCCACGAGGAAGCTCCCGTAATCCATTCCGGCGCGAGTGCTGACCCGATAATTCCCGTCAGGCAGGTAGAACGTGACTTCCTCGCGCAGAGCCGAGTGGGAGCCCGCCATGTACGAGTACGCCCAACCCGGAGGGCTGCTCACGGAGCCGAAATCGATGGTTACCGGCGCCAGCAACGCCGGGTCGAAGCCGAGCGTGGAGTCGTCCAGCGCGATGACGGCACCCGTGGTGCCCACGATCAGGCCGTCCTCGATCGCCACGGAGCCGAGCTCACCGACGAGATTGGAGAGCACGTGAACTCCGTCGGAAAGCGCCAAATCGGCCGAACCCCGAAAGGGCCGATTCCCCACCGCGATGAGTTGTTGATTCGGTGGAGAGGAAAGCATGCCCCCCTCCACCGTGACGGCCCCGGCAGTCGCCGCAACGGAGCTAGCCGCCAAAGCAAACAGCATACCCATCGATACCCCCCCACGCATCCCAGGGAGCGTGAGCGCTCGCTCGGCGATGGGCAAGGTGATGGCATGAGCGGGCCTCGTTCGGCGGCGACTTCGTGTCACCTTGAAACGCGCGCTCGCACCAGGCGGCCGAAACAGGCACAAATCGCCCCGGCACGAGACAGTTCAACATTCCGCCGAGCCCGTGAAAAGCTATATCGCTAGATTCTTTGCTCATTATATTCCATCAGCCCGATGCTGACGAACCTCGATGCAGCCTTCTCCGCCCTCGCCGACCCCACGCCTCGGGCCATCCTCGCGCGCCTGACCACCGGTGAAGCCAACATCACCGAGCTC
The DNA here is from genome assembly GCA_050299315.1 of Polyangiaceae bacterium. Lineage (GTDB taxonomy): Bacteria > Myxococcota_A > Polyangia > Polyangiales > Polyangiaceae > SZUA-265. The sequence continues at coordinate 26,370 of JBNKVS010000084.1, read as the reverse complement.
TCGCAGCCGTTTTCGCTGAGCCAGCCTGCGATATCGCGCCACATCCAGGTTCTGGAAAGCGCTGGCCTGATCCGCCGGCGCGTGGCCGGCCCACAGCGGCTGTGCAGCCTTTGCTCGGACCCCTTTCTCCGAACTCGAGCACTGGCTCTCCGTGCTCAGGAAGTCGCTCGAAGTCAACTACCGTCGGCTCGACGCGCTACTGGAAAGCGGCGCCCTGCAAGGTGACGATCCCTGAGTGGCCACCAGGGCGCGCATCCATCGAAATCGCGCGAGGCGCGCTCTGGCTGCCGCGGCGCTGCGTCGCTTCTCGGCGAAGCCCGCGACCCAATTGCTGTCCCGAGCCCCCTCTGGAGCGCTCTGCGATCCGACTCGCGGCTCTCGCCCTCTGGCATTTCCCCAGCGAGAAGAGAATGGCCGACGAGCAAGCCGCTCGAGCCAGGTACCGAAGGCACCGCGCACGGGGCGTTGACCCGGCGCTTCGCCCCCGTGCCGAGGCCATATACCTCGCCCACGTGGAGCCGGAGCTCGTCCGCAGCTGGAGGCTCGACCCCCCCCGGGTGGACCATGCCCCTTTGCAGCAGCGAGCCAATCCCGGGCGGCAAGATCCACTACGAATGGTCCGAGGGCAACGGCGCCGGCTTTTCGCCGACCGGGGAGTGGATCGAGCCGCTGCCCTTCCGACGCCTGGTGCACGTCGAACGGGATGCACCTGCCGGCTCCGACTTCCGACAACCGCATCGCCACGACGTTCGAGGCCGATGGCTCGTGCACGCTGATGCGCCCTGCGACGGTGAAGTCGATGTTCGTGTTGTAGCCTGGCACGACCAGGTGGCGCTGCGCGTTGTTCTCCCCGGCCGCGCGCACCGTGTCGACGAACACCTGGTTGAGCGCGTCGATGGATGACCTCCCCGGCGCAGAGTTACCGCTTAACGCAATGCATCACCAAGTGGGCTCGAGTTGGCAGGCCGCGCCGAGCGCGCTGACCTCGAGCACGCGAGGCAACCGGCCCCGCCGCGCGCGCCGAAGGCGAGAGCGTTCGAGCGGCTCTACCGCGAGCCGGAAGCGGGCTCCGGGCTGGGCGCGGCTTCTGCCTCGAGCTCCGCGACCTTCGCTTCGAGGTTGTCCGCGTCGATCTCGTCGCGCGCTCTCGCCTCGAAGTCTTCTGCAACGGGCAGGGCCGGAGGCTCGTGGCGCTCGTCCGCCGCGGCCTCGCTTTCGGGCGCCTTCCCCACGTTCTTCTCCTCGGCGGAGTCCCCCGAGGCGTTGCAGGCGGAAATTAACGCCAGCGCGATTGCCAGACCGATCACGGGATGTCGACTGTACTTCATGGCTCAATGCTCCTTACTGCCCCACGCTTCGTGGCGCTTCGACTCGGACTCGAGCATCTTGTCGAGGCGAGCCACCAGGTCCGTACGACCCTCGGCAACGGCCACGCCTCGAGCGTGCTCGAGTCGTGCCTTGCGGCGGGCGTGGCGCTCGTACTCCCTCCGAATCGGGGGCTCGCCCGCCTTTTCGCGATGCTTCGGCGGAATCGACTTGCGCGCCTCCGCACGACGGGCCTCACGCGAGGCGTCCTGCTCTTGCCACTTCTTCTCCAGCTCTTCGCGACGAGCTCTGGCGCGACGCAGCTTCTCGAGCTCCTCCCGCTCGGCCGCCTCGAGTTTGCCATCCTTTTCGAGTGCCTCGAGGGCTTCGCGCCGTTCTTCGCGCTTGGCGACGCAGCGGGGTACCCCCCGCCGAACCCCCGCCCGCTTCTCGCCCTCCTTCTCGTGGCCGAGGGCTAGGCCCTTGCCATGCCCCTTGCCGAGCCTCTTGTCGTGGCCGAGGGCCTTGCCGCGCGCGGCGGCCTTCCTCGTGGCCTTCGCATCCCTTCCACCCGCGACGTCCGCTTTCGCGCCCTTCGCGCCCTTCGCGCCCTTCGCGCCGCCGGCCTTCGCCTGGGCTCGCGCCGCCGCGCGCCCGTGGGGGGCGAGCCCCTTTGCGACCTCGGCCTCCGGGCCCCCCTTTCCATGCCCCGCCTTGCCAGACACCTTGGCCGTGCCGTTCGAGCCCGCCTTGGCCCTCGAGCGGTGCTTGGCCTTCGACCCCGCCTTGGCTTGGGACGCGGCCTTGGACTTTGCGTCGCCGCCCGCCTTGGCGTTCGCGCCGGCCTTCACGCTGGCGCTGACGCCAAACGAAGCTTTGGCGGAAGCCTTGGACTCTTGCTTACCGTCCGCCACCCCCGCGGTGGCAAGCACGACGGCGACGACACAGGTACTGATCTTGGTCAGCGAATGGCTTCGGGACAACGAATTCCTCCTCTGTTCGAGAGTGGCCGAACCGGCCCGACCGCTGATCGGACGCCGCTCGGGAACGTTGAGGATTATTCGCATGCCGCGGCAGCCCAGCCCCTCGCACGGCGAAACCTGCGACGCTCGTCCAACGAGAGGCTCTCCCCACCCGGAAGCGAGGTGTCGGCGAACGCGCGCCGCCTTGCCGAGATCTCCCAGCTTCACGTACCTGGCGAGCCGGTCTCGATGCCGTGGGAGGCCGGACCCCACGGACGCGGAAACGCACACCCGGGCGACGACGATGGGCGCACGCGCGCTCCGCGGCGGCGGTCGCCGAGGGCTCAGGTGAACTGGCGCGCGCGCTTGAGCAGCTCGTAAGCGGCGTTGAGGTGACGAGAGCGCTGCTCGGCGACCTCGCGCATGCTCTCCGGCACCCCTTTGGCCGCGAGGCGATCGGGGTGATGATCCCGAATCAGCTTTCGGTAGGCGGACTTGATCTCGCTCTCGCTGGCCTCCGGCGTGAGGCCGAGCGCCGCGTAGGCGTCTCTCAGCTGCGCTTCGCGAGGAGGGCCACCGGAAGGGCTGGCTTCCCCGCGCGCGAAGGCCTTGAGCATCGCCTCCAGCTGAGCCACGTCCCGATCGCCGAGACCCAGGCGCCGCGCGATGCGAACCAACATCTCGCGCTCCGCGGGGTGGACCTCGCCGTCGGCGGCGACCGCCGACAGCTGCACTTGGAGGAACAAGGAGAAGAGCACGGCGCTACCGCGCGCCGTGCGCGCAAAGGCATCGACGGCCGCGTCCAGATCGAAGTCCGGCGCCTTGCCCCGTCGGAAAGCCTCCTTGGCCGCGTCCTTGTCTTCCTCGGTGAGGTGCAGGCGTGACATCAGCTCTTGGGTGACGCGAATCTCGTCCCGAGAGACCACCCCGTCGGCCTTGCACAGCGCCCCCATCACCGAGAACGTCGCATCCACGAACCGCGATTGAACGAGGCCGATGCCTCGCCCGACCATCACCCGAGCGACCGAGCCGACGAGCAAGCCGAGGGCCGCGCCAATCAGGAATCCGGCTGGTCCGCCGACGAGGAAACCGATGAGGGCGAGGAGCAGAGCGAGAAGCATGGCAAGAGCGTGATAGTGCCCGGGCGACGCGAAACCTAGACCCAGAGTTCGCGGCCCCGAGCCCCGAACGGGTGGAAAGGGACGCCGGCTCGCCCCCCGTGGGCTCCGCCCGCAGCCGGCGAGCGGCACCGGACCGCGCTGCGCCACCTGTGCAACCTAGCAGATTTCACGGAGCGACCAGGCGGCGGGGTCGCCGGCGGGCCGCTCGAATCGGCCCCGGATCGGGCGGCGCCTGCGTTGCTCCTCGTGCAACGGGCCGCGACCTTGCCGGACTTCACGCAGCCGGGGGCTCGCGCAGCCCACCGGCATCCGGCGCCCCACTCGGGGCGCCTTTGCATCGCCGGAGCGGCCCCGCACACCGTGGGCGAGCCGCGGCGCGCCGCTCGCTCACTCGCAGCTGCCGGCCTCGAAGGCGCCCAGCCACGGGTGCCCCTCTTCGAGCGCCGCCTCCGCCTCGATCAAACACTGCCCGGCTGCCACTTCGACCGTGGCGCTCGGGGAGGTCGCGCTCGAAAGAACCAACACGCCGGCGGCAACCCGGCTCGTGCCATCCTCGCCGATCTCGAGGGCCGGCTCCTCCCCCTGGAAGGACACCGTCAAGGTGTCGTCGAGCAAGAACTCGGGCAAGTCAGCAAACTGATCGGCAATGGCCTGCAGCGCGAGCTTCACGCGAAGCTCGAAAGAGGGAGTGATGGTGACGCGCGCACCGCCGGCTTCGAGCGCCTCCCACACCATCGCGAAGCGACGGCCTGCGCTTTCGTTCAAATCGAGCTCGACCAGCCGATTGCCGTCGTGATCGACCGTCGAGGTCGCATCCCCGTATCCGATGTTTTCGTAGACGAGACGATCACTGTCCGCCGTGTACGTCAAGGTCGAGCTGAGGCCGGCGAGGAAGAGGTCCACGACGCCCGTGTAGCTTCGGGCGGGCTCGTCCGGGCCGGGCTCAGCGCTTTCGGGCGGAGGCGGCGCGGCGAAGCCGTCTTCCGCTGGCACCGGCCGGGCTTCGCCATCGATCGAGGGGACGGTCTCCTCGTCACCCAGCGCCTCGAAGAACTCTCCAAACGAGGCCAGCGGTGCGCTGAGCGACAGCTCTCTCCAATCGCTGGCGAGGCGGAGCGTCTCCGAGAGTCCGTCGGCGCGCAGCTCGAGCGCGGGCGAGGAAGCCGCGAGCGACGCCGTGAAAGGCTCGTCGCCGTCCGTACGCGCCGATATCTCGACGGCCTCGCGCAGGTTGAGCACCACGCTGAAGTCCATTTCCCCGTTCTTCACGAGCTGGGCCTGCACTACGCCCCGCACCTCGTCGATCGCGTCGATCTCTTCCCCCATGCTGCGCGCCGCAGCCAAAAGCTCGCCGAGGTCGACCTGAACGCCCAGGCTCGTGCGGTACAGCTGCAGCTGAAACGGCTCATTTCGCTCGAGCCCGACCACGAACGTGACGTCGATGTCGCCCTCGCGGGGGGACGTGAGTCGGATGCGGGGCTGCACACGCTCGACTTCGTCGGCACAATCCGAACGCTCGAGGCGGTCGTCGAAATCCTCGCATAGGACGCTCGGGCCGAGGCGGTACACCACGCTCGTCTCCGTGCTGGACTCGAGGTTCTCCTCCGTGAGCACTCGCGTGCGCAGCTCCGAAACGAGCTCGTCGACGGCCTCGCGCAACTCGTCACGCAGCTGCGAGAGGTCCGAGCGTTCGTCGGCGACGCGCTCACAGGTGATCTCCGGCTCGGGACAGGACGTAGCCAGGGGATCGCAGGGGGCCAGCGCCCCGCCGCACGAGCTACTCTGCCCTTCGAACATGCCGAAGGTGGCGGCGAGGCTCCCCGAATCCGCCACGAAATCGGCCGCGTCGAGCAGGCCGTCGAGCGCCTGCTCGACGTTCTCCGTGGCGGTGATCGCGGCCGTCGCCGACGAGATGGCGACGCCCTGCGTGTCGTCCTCTTTGCATCCAAATCCAAAAGCCAAGCCGAGCGCACACCCCGCGCCCATCAGTCCAAGTTTCCTCATCGAGCCTTCGTCTTTCCTTTCCGGGCGCGCACGGCGGGCCGCACCGCGACGCCGCTGCCGAGCCGGTGCGCGCTGGTCTGGAGCGGGACAGCGGCCGGGCGAGCTCACCCGGAAGGGCTTGAGCGGTCGCCGAAGGGGAACCTTGACCGGTTTCGACCGGCGCAAGGCTAGGCGCCCTGGTTCGGCGCGGCCCCGGCCCGAAGCGTCCACTCGCGGCACCGCGGAGGCGAGCGCCCACTTGCGGCGGGCGGCGCCGGGCGGTGCCGGGGGGAGGCGGGGGGAGGCGGGGTGCGCGCGGGAGCCGACCGCGGGAGACCCGCCGCGCTCCGCCCTCGCACTCGACAGGGGAGGCGGGGCCGCCAAGTTCCTTCGCGACGCCGCGCCCGCGGTGCAGCTCGGCGTGCCCTCGTGCCCGCCGGCTCGGGCTACGTCACGAAGGGGACAAAGCTTTCAGGGCTCGGACGAGTCGAGCCCGCTCGGGCTCCGTGAGCCAGGCCGAAAGCAGCTCGAGCCGGGCGGGGCTCATCTCCGCGAGCCCGCCTGCGGCGCGAGCCCGTCGAAGCGCCGCGACGACCTGCTCGCCCAGTCGCAACAGCAACGGTCGCAACGCCCCCTCCAGATCGAGCGCCTCCTCCTGGGAAGATCGGGCCTGCACGGCCTTGGCCAGGTCGATCAGCAAGGCGAATAGTTCCCGCACCCCCGCCGCATCGAGCCCGGCGACCCGTGCGCGGCGGACGGCGGCCTCCAGCACGACCCGCTCGCGCTCCAAATCCTCGATCGGCAACCCGTGAGCCCGCTTGTACGCCGCGACGAAGGGCATCAGGGCCATACGACGAGCCAGCACGTCGACGAGCCGCGCGCTCGCGTCGACGCCAGCCGGGTCCCCGAACCAGCGGTCGCGCAGCTCGCGAAGGCGAGGCTCGTGTCCGAGCAGCCACTCGTCGACCCGCGGCCCGAGGTCGGCCCGCTCGGGCGCCACCCAGTAGACCTTGCGCGAGTGGGGCAGCTCGCAACGCTCGGAAAAGCCGGGCCGCCGGAACGAGCTCAGCTCGAAGCTGTCCGTCACGATCGCGCCCACGGTGCCGCTCTCGAGCAGGTCTGGCAAAGAGAGATTGTCGTCCACGGCGAGCACTTCGCGCCCCGGAAGGTGCTCGCGGGACCAGGCCTCCAGCATCCCGCCTCGATTGACGGCGACCCTCGCGGCGGCCGGATCTCCGAGCAGGCAGGGGCCACCGGACGCGACCGCCTGCGTCATGTAGCCGAGCACGGCGCGCGGAGGCCTCCACGTGACCCCGCTCATGGCGATGTCGAACGCTCCGGCGGCCACTGCAGCGCTCAGCTCCGGCCAGGCAAACGCCACCCACTGAACGCGCATCCCCAGATCGCGCGAGAGCTCGCGAGCCACGTCGATGTCGAAGCCCACGCGCTCGTCGCCTTCGAGCGTGCTGAACGGTGCGTAGTCACCGCTCGTGCCGACACGCAACACGTCCGGCGCCGAGCTCGGCGCGGGCGGCGGTGGCGGCGAGCCACAACCCCACGCCAGCGCCAAGAAACCGATCCATCCGCGTCTGCTGCATGCCATGGCGGGCGAATACCAGGCTGGCGGTGCCCTCGCCAGAGCACACTCGGCCCACCGCAACTCGGTCATACCGGGCAATTCAAAATATCCCGCATCGCCGCGCAGGGGGCGCAGGTGAAGCGAGGGCAAGAGGTGCTCGCCTTCGACACCTCCGAGCTCGAGCAACAGCTGCTCGAGCGCCAAAACGAGGTCGACGCCGTGCAGGCCCAAGTCGAGAGAAGTCGCTCGGACGCGGCACTTCATCGCCGCGACGAGCGGCTCGCCCTCGCCGAGGCCCGTAGCAGCGTGCCGCCGCCGGAGCGGGGCGCGCGCCCGCGAGGAAACAGCCGGAAGCCAGTGAGCCCGGCGCCCGTCCCCTCAAGCGCCGCGCCAACAAGGGGGGGCCGCCCGCGCGAGCCCTGGCGGCGAGGCCCGCCGGTCCGAGAGGTCGCGCCGCGCACCCACCGCGCTGGCCCGTCTCCCGCGGTCGCGACGGACGTTGCCGGCCCGAACGCCACCCGCGGGCAGCACCGCGGAGGTGTGGCCCATCGAACTCGCTCCCGCACACGACTGCCCAGCGCCCGCTCCGCTGCGCAGACCTCGCCAGCGTCGACGAAAAGGTCGGCGACCGGCCCCCCCAAATCACGCGGCTCCGTGTAGGCTCGCCCTCGAGATGCAGCCCTCAGAGCAACAAGTCGAACGAATCCAGCGCCGATTTCCGACGCAGCACCCCGAGCGCATTCAGCTCTACTCGATGGCCACGGCCAACGGCCTGAAGGTCTCGATCCTGCTGGAAGAGGTCGGGCTCCTCTACGACCCGCACCTCGTGCACATCGGAAAAGACGATCAATTCTCGGAAGAGTTCATCCTCCTGAGCCCCAACTCGAAGATTCCGGCGATCATGGATCCCAGCGGTCCCGGGGGGCGCCCGCTCGCGCTGTCCGAATCCGCCGCGATCTTGATTTACCTCGCGGAGAAGACCGGCAAGCTCGCCCCCACGGGGGAAGCCGAGCGGCTGGAGTGCCTGCAGTGGCTGTTCTTCCAGATGGGGCACGTCGGGCCGATGTTCGGCCAGTACGGCCATTTCAAGAAGTTCGCCGGAGACGCCTGCAAGGACCCCTACCCCCTCGCCCGCTACACCAAGGAGGTCCGGCGCCTGCTCGGAGTCATCGAAGCGCGACTCGGGGGCCGAGATTTCATCCTCGGCGGCTACAGCATCGCCGACATCGCCATCTTCCCCTGGGTCAACACCGTCGTGGGGTTCTACGAGGGCACGGAGGACGTGGGCTTCGCGTCCTTCCCCCGCGTGGCGGCGTGGCTGGGGCGCTGCAACGAGCGGCCCGCCACCGAGCGCGGCAAGCTCGCCTGCCGGCCCTGAGCCGGGCCGCCATCGGAGCGCGTTGAGCGCGGGACGCGGGCTGCGGCCGACGCCCCGCGCGAAACCGGGTACGACCCGGTGACGGTTGTCGCATGGCGGCGAAGCCCTGCGACCGGTCGGTTCGCCGAGCCGTCGGTACCCGAGCCGGGGCATTGTGCTCGGGACCCTCAGCCGGTACGTCCTCGGCAGCCGTAGCCGAACCATGCAGACGCTGGATCCCACCTTCGCCATCGAGTCGTTCTTCGAGCGGCTTCGATCGGAGCCGCAGAGGCGGCTCCTCTTTTTGGACTTCGATGGAACCCTCGCGCCCTTCACGCCCGAGCGAAACGAGGCGGCGCCGTATCCCGGAGTTCGTGAGACCCTCGCGCGAATTCAGCGAGGCGGGCAAACGCGCGTCGTCGTGGTCAGCGGGAGAAGCGTACGGCAGCTTCCCGAGCTGTTGCGGCTCGAGCAGCTCCCCGAGCTTTGGGGAAGCCACGGCTGGGAGCGACTGATGCCCAACGGGGAGTATTGGCAAGGAGAGGCGGGCCCTCGGGCAGCGGTGATTCGCACTGCGAGCGAGGCCGCCGAGCGTCGCGGCTTGCAGCAGCACCTGGAGGTCAAACCGCTCAGCGTGGCGCTGCACTGGCGCAGCGTGCCCCCCGAGCGGTCGAGCGCAATCCAGGCGATGGCGAAGGAGTGGAAGGCGGCAGCGGAGCGATCGGGGCTGGACTTCCACGCCTTCGACGGGGGCGTCGAGCTTCGGCTCGAAGGGAGAAACAAGGGCGACGCGGTGAGGTCCGTGTTGCAGGACGCGACCGAGCCCGGGCCCGTCGCCTACCTAGGCGATGACCTGACGGACGAGGAGGCGTTCGAGGCCTTGGCAGGCCAGGGGCTCAGCGTGCTGGTGCGCGACACGCTTCGTGAAACCAGGGCGCAGCTCTGGCTCCAGCCGCCTCGCGAGCTGCTCGAATTTCTGGAAGCCTGGATCTGATCGGAGCCGATGCGAAACCGGCCGCAAGCGCGACTCCGCGCCGGACGCCCCGCGAACGGAAGCGCCCCGGGGCGGGCTTCGAGCGCTCACTCGAGGCTCCCGCGCGCGAGGCTCGCGGCAGAGGTGCCCGGGGTCCGAGCGAGCGACGGCAACCCCACTCGGCCAGGTCGCGGTGCCCCCCACCCGCCGGACCCCAACAGCTATCGAGGACAGCGCGCGAAATAGTCCCGCATGTCCCAGCCGGGCCAGCGCGCCTGAGTCTCCCGGAGCGTCCGCGGCGTCCAAAAAGAGTCGCCGGGCGGAGGGATCCCCAGACAAGCCAACTGCTCCGGCCTGGCGTGATTGAAAACGTTCTCCCAGGGCCGCCCCGGCCGCTCCTGCCAAACGTGGAAACCGATCAGATCGTTGCCGGCCGCCTTGTAGCCAGCCGTCATCGAATACCGCCGGCCCCCCACCGCCGTCAGATTGCTCGCGCGGTGCACCGTATCGATCCCGTGCACGAGCAGCGTACCCGCCGGCCCCACCACGGCCCGCTCGCGCTCCCGGAGCGCTTGCTGCAGATGCGGGGGGACTCGAAACAGCGGCTCCCCCGCGAGCGCCAGGACCTCCGACTTCGGCACGTAGCGCAGGGCCCCGTGCTCCTCCGTTACGTCGGTAAAGTACATCACGAAGTCGGCCGTGCGTCGACGGCTCTCCTCCGAGGGAACCACCAGCGTGTGGTTGCCGAAGTCGCAGTGAAAGTCCTGATCGTAGTCGGCCTCCCCCGTAAACTTGGCCCACGTGTGCGACTGATACAGATGCACCCGCTCCCCCTCGAGCGCCGCTCGGGCGAAGGCGATGATCTCGGGGTGCATCGAAATCAGGTTGATGGCGGGGCCACCGGCGTAGGGCAACACGTCGAGGTTCTTGAACTGCAGCGCCTGGTTTGCGGCGCGGTCGTCGCCCTCCCGGAGCTTCCTCGGGACCTGAGTAGCGCCCCCCGTCGGAGGGTGAAGTCGCTCGAAATCCGCCCGCACGGGCTCGACCTCCTGCGCTGTGAAGAAGCGCTCGATGACGACGAAACCCTCTTCCCTCCACTGCTCGACGTGCTCTTTCGTAAACCGCATCTTCGAACTCGACGCTCACACCTTCCTCCGCCGTTTTAGCGCAAGGCCGCGCCGCCGCCGAGTCGCGCGGCCCCCTGAGCGCCGCCCGCCGGCAGCGGCAAGCGAGCCGCGCAGCCAGTCGCGGCAGCCGCGCGCCCGGCCCCTGGCCTCGGCGCTCCTGAGTCGGGAATCAAATCCAACGGCTGGCCGTCTCTGTTGGGATGGCCCCCATCTACTCCGGAAGCGCGCTCGACAGCCTGCTCCGCGTGCTGGTCGAGCTCGGCGGAGATCGACTGCTGCTCGAAACGGGCAAGGCTCCCCAGGCGCTCACCGGCAGTCGGCCGCTTCGGCTGACGATGCCGCCCACTTCCTCTTCGATGTTGCGGGTCCTGTGTGGCCCGATGGCCGTGGCGCACGCGGGGGAGGCACCCAGCTCGGCAGGCTCTCGTTACCGCTATGCGCTGTCGGGCGACAGCTTCGAGGTCCGAATCCAGGGAGCGCTCGACGACGGCGCGAGCGCAACCGTGCTGGTGGTCCGGAGCTCCGAGGAAGACGGCCCGAAGTCGCCTTCGGGCAGCGAGCCGGAGCCCCCGTCGAGGGCCGGGGAGCGTTCGGGAGAGCGGGAGCTCCCGAGCGCTCGGCCAAGCCACCCCACAGGGCTCGACACGGTTCCCCATCCAGAGTCTGCCGTCGATGGCCGATCGTCCGAACCGCTCCCCCCCCGCCGAGCTCCCCCGGCGCCCGGCGCCGGCCGAGGGAGCCCCGGGCGGTCTCCCAACGGTGTTGGTGGCTCGGCCCCTTGGTCCGAGCGCCCGAGCTCGTCGAACCGCTCGGGCTATTGGACCGCTGCGAGCGCCGTCCAGCACGGGGGCCGCGAGGCTGTCGCTCGCGACTCGGAGCCGGCTGCCTCGTCGTCGCGGCCCCCTCGACCGTCGACGCGGGCCCCCAAGCCCTCCCCGCTCGCGGACCCCAGTCTGGCGGCCGCCGTCGAGCGGGCCGTCGCGCTCGGTGCCAGCGATCTGCACCTGACCGAGGGGGAGAGCCCGATGTTGCGCGTGTTGGGTGCGCTTCGCACGCTGGAGATGCCGCCGATCGGCGTGGAGTCCCTGCTGACCGTCGGGCAGCGCGAGCGGGTCGCGGCGGGGGAAGCGCTGGACCTCTCGATGTCGTTCGGCGCGGCCACGCGCCTGCGACTCAACGTGTTCAGCTCCGAGCAGGGGCTGTGCGCGGCCGTGCGCCTCCTCACCCGGTCGGCGCCCGACCTGGACGAGCTCGGCCTGCCCGCAGAGGTCAAGGCGCTGGCGCGCTGCAAGCCCGGGTTGGTGCTGTTCTGCGGCCCCACGGGAGCGGGCAAGAGCACGACCCTGGCGGCGCTCACGGAGCGAATCCTCGAGCGCTCCGCGGTGCTGGCCATCGCGCTCGAGTCGCCCATCGAGTATTTGCTCGGCGAGCGCGGGGGGCCCGGTCGCGTTCGCCAGCGGGAGGTGGGCCGTCACGTGACGAGCTTCGCCGCGGGGCTGCGCGACGCCCTGCGGGAGGACCCCGATCTGCTCTTGATCGGCGAGATGCGCGACGCCGAGACGATCGCGCTGGCCCTGACGGCGGCCGAGACGGGCCACCTGGTGCTCAGCAGCCTGCACGGTCGCAGCGCTCGCTCGGCGCTGGAGCGAATCGTCGACAGCTTTCCACACGGCCGGCAGAGCCAGGTGCGAGGGCAGTTGGCCGACAGCCTGCGCGCCGTCGTCAGCCACCGGCTGCTGCCGCGCCGCCGAGGCGATGACCGGGCCGCGGCGAGTGAAGTGCTGACGATCAACGCCGCGGCCGCGAACCTGATCCGCGAGGGTCGGCTGGAGCAGCTGCCGACCGTGATGCAATCGGGCAAACACGCGGGCATGCTCCCGCTGGAACGAGACCTGGCTCGGCTCGTCCGCGAAGGCCAGGTCGAGCGCGGCGTCGCCCGCCAGCACGCCACGACGCTCCCGCTGTTCGATCAGCTGTGCTGACGCCGCGGCGCGGGCGCGAACCGCCGGCCGCGACCGGGCAGCATCGGGCGACGACCCCCAGCGCTCACTCGCGCCCCAGCGCCTGAATCGGGTCGAGGGAGGCGGCTCGACGCGCCGGCAGCAGCCCGAACACCACCCCGATCCCCACGCTCACCGAGATCGCCAGCAGCAACGCGCTCGGCGAGGCCTCCATCGGGATGTTCAAGCTGCCGGAAAGGAGCTCCGTCATCGCGATCGCCAGGGCCGCGCCGAGCCCTCCCCCCAGGGCCGAGAGCACCACGGACTCGGCCAGAAACTGCGTCAAGATGTCGAGGCGCGTCGCCCCGATCGCCATGCGCACGCCGATATCGCGGGTTCGCTCGCTCACCGAGACGAGCATGATGTTCATGATGCCAATGCCGCCGACGACCAAGCTGATCGCGGCGATCGAAGTGAGCAGCAGCCGCAGGATGCCGACGACGCGATCCTGCGTCTCCCGGAAGGATGCCTGGCTGCGAATGCGAAAGTCGCTTTCTGCCTCCTCCGCCAGCCCGTGCCGCTCGCGCAAGATCGCGGTCGCCTGGACCTCCGCGTCATTGGTCGTCTCGGCCGCGGTGGCGCTCAACAGGAGTTGGTCGACCTCGTCGTAGAGCCCGGGCTGAAGCTTGGCCCGCTGGGTCGCGATGGGTGTGAGCACCACGTCGTCTTGATCCCGCCCGAACTGACCCTGGCCCTTCTCCTCGAGCACACCGAGAATGCGAAACGGGTGCCGCCCGATCCGCATGACCCGGCCAATGGGGTCCAACCCCTCGAACAGCTCCTGTCGGATCTTCTGCCCGATCACGCACACACGCTGGGCCGTCAGCTCCGCCTGCCCCGACCACAGCTCCCCCCGATCCAGCTTCCACGCCCGAATGGGGAGAAACTCGCGCGTCGTGCCGATGATCTCGGTCGACACGTCGAAGCCGCCGAAGACGATATCGTGGCGCGACGAAAGCACCGGCGCGACGCGCGCGACGCTCGGCGCCTCGCGGGCTATCGCCTCGCCGTCGCTCTCGGACAGGCGCGGCCGCCGCAACTCGGCGGCGGCTCCGCTCTGCTGGGCGCGCTCCGCGCGGATCGTCAGGGAGTTGTCTCCGAGTTGGCTGAGGCGGCGCTGTACGGCCCGCTCCGCCCCCTCCCCCAGCGCGATCGTGACGACGACCGCGGCGACGCCGATCAAGATCCCGAACGCCGTGAGGGCCGCGCGCAGGGGAAACTGCAAGATGGCGGCGAGCGCCATGGGAATCGGCGTCAAGAAATAGCGGCGAAGCATCACGGACCTCCCGTCACTCGTGCCGAAGCGCCTGCATCGGGTCGAGGCGGGCGGCGCGCTGCGCCGGCAACAGCCCAAAGACGAGCCCCAGCACCAAGCTCGTACCCAGCGCCGCGGCCAGGGCGGCGGCATTGATGCTCATTTGCCACTGCAGCTGCCGGGCGAGGCTGCGCACTGCGATCCAGGCGAGGCCTACCCCACACAGGCCCCCCATCAGCGTGAGCACGACGGCCTCGGCCAAGAACTGCAGGCGAATGTCGCCGGCTCGCGCCCCGACCGCCAGACGCGTCCCGATCTCCTTCTGCCGCTCGGTGACGCTGACCAGCAGGATGTTCATCACGCCGACCCCTCCCACGAAGAGCGACACGCCGGCAACGCTGACCAAGATCAAGGACAGGATCTGATAGATCTCCTGCTGGCCCTGGCGAAACTGGTCCTGGGTGAACAGATTGTAGTCGCGCTTTCCCCCGGGCGGGATGCGATGGCGATCCATCATCACTTCATCCATGCGCTCCTTGAGCCATGGGACGGAACGTGCGTCGGGCGCCGAGGCGATCACGATGTCCACCCGATCTCCGTGGCTCGGGGAGATACGCGACTGCCAGGTGCCGATCGGCACGACGATGCGATCGTCCTGGTCGGTTCCGAACGGGCTGAACCCCTTCGAAGAAAGCGCGCCGACGACCTCGAAGCGATGCCGCCCGATTCGGAGCCACTGGCCCACGGGATCCACCCCGCCGAACAGGTTCTGTGCCGCGGTCGTGCCCACGAGTGCGACCTTGGCGTTCGTCTTCACCTCCTCCACGCTCAAATCGCGCCCCGCGAGCAGCGTGTACCCGCGCACCGTGGCGTAATCTTGATCCGCCCCCACGATGTCGACGCTGGCATCCTCGAAACGGCTGGCAACGCTGGCGCTCAAGCTAGCGTACACCGTGACGCCCCGCAGATCCGGCACCTGCTGCCGCAAGGCGTCGGCGTCCTTCGCCGAAAGCCGGCGCCCCGCTTTCTCGGTGGCCTGAGACCGCCCGCGACCGCTGGCGTTGAAGACGTAGATGAGGTCGGAGCCGAGGCTCTGAATCTGGGCGGTCACTTGCGCGCGCGCGGCCTCGCCGAGCGAGACGACGACGACCACGGCTGCGATCCCGATCAGAATGCCCAACACCGTCAAGGCGGAGCGCATCGGCGACCGCAGGACACTGCGCAGCGCCAGCGCGACGGACTCGATGAGCGCGCTCATGCGTGCTCCGGAAACACCGGGGGTACGGCGACGCGGAGCTCGTCCGACTCGATGCGCCCGTCGCGCACGGTCAGGATTCGATCGGCGCGCGCGGCGATGTCGTCCTCGTGGGTGACGACCACGAGCGTGATGCCCTCCGACTGCACGAGGTTTTCGAGCAGGCGCATCACCTCGAGGGTCGTCTTGCTGTCGAGATTGCCGGTCGGCTCGTCTGCGAGCAACACCGGCGGCCGCGTGACCAGAGCCCGGGCGATCGCGACCCGCTGCTGCTGCCCGCCCGAGAGCTCCGACGGGCGGTGCCGGGCCCGGTCGAGCAGGCCCACCTGCGAGAGCGCCTCCAGGGCCTCGCGGCGGCGCTGCCGCCGCCCCATTCCCCGATAGACCAGCGGAAGCTCGACGTTTTCGAGGGCCGTGGTACGTGGCAACAAATTGAAGCCCTGGAAGATGAAGCCGAGCAGCCGATTGCGCACCAGCGCCCGTTCGTCGACCGAGCGCCCCCCAACCTCCAGCCCCCCGAGCCGGTAGCCCCCGCGCGTCGGGCGGTCGAGACAGCCGAGCAGGTTCATCAGGGTGCTCTTGCCGGAGCCGCTCGGGCCGATCACGGCGACGAACTGCCCGCGCGGAATGCTGAGATCCACGTCGATCAGCGCGCGAACCACCTCGGGACCCGTCACGTAGTCTTTGCCGACCCCCTCGAGCTCGATCATCGCCCCGGCGGCGACCGACTCGGCATCGCCGACCGTCGCCGGGGGCTGTTGCCCCGAAAGCAAGCGCAGGCCCGCCGCCATCAGAAGATTCCGAGAAACTTCCGGCGCCGCTTCTCTTCGGGGACGTTCTCCCGAATCACGACCTGGGTGCCGGGCTCGGGCGCTCCCTGCACGAGCTGCGTCCACGCTCCGTCCGTCACCCCCACCGTAACGATTCGAGCCTCGAGGGAAGCGGCAGCGGCTCGCTTTTCCGACCCACCGCTCTCCGGCTTTTCCGCCGGCTGCGCCGAGCGCTGGGCGAGCAAGTGCACGCGCCGCTGATTGAATGCGAGCTCCCGCGGGGGCACCTCGCTCGCGGCACCCGCCGATGGCTTGAAGCGCAGCGCTGCGTTGCGCACGGCGGGCACCTGCTTGGCCTCGCGCGCCGTGATGCTCACCGTGGCCGTCATGCCGGGCCGCAGCTGGAGGTCGGGATTGGGAACCTCGAGCACTGCCGCGTAGGTGACGACGCCCTGCACTTCGGTGGGGCTGAAGCGCAGCTGCGTGAGGCGGCCCTCGAACACCTCTCCGGGAAACGCGTCGACGCTGACTCGCGCCGTCATCCCCTCGCGAACCTTGCCCACGTCGGCCTCGTCGATGTCGGCCAGAACCTGCATCTGCGTCAAATCCTGGGCGATCACGAACATCACCGGCGCGGAAAAGCTCGCGGCGACCGTTTGGCCCGGATCGACGGCGCGATTGATGACCACCCCGTCGATCGGTGAGTAGATCTTCGTGTAGGCGAGCGTGGTGTTGGCGCTTCCGAGCTGCGCCGTGAGCCGCTGAATCTGCGCTCGCGCGCTGACCACGTCCGCCTCGGCGAGCTCGAACGCGGTCCGCGCCTGATCGAGCTCCGCCTGCGTCGCGATGGCTTCCTGCTCCAGTTGCTCGGTGCGGCGAAGCACTCGGTCCGCGGCGACGCGCGTGGCCTGCGCTCGCTCCAGCTGTGCTTTGGCGGCCGTCAGCTGGCCCGTGACCTCGCTGACCTGCGCCCCGAACAGACTCGGGTCGATCTCCGCCAGGAGCTGGCCTTTCTTCACCCGGCTGTTGAAATCGACGTGCACTGCCACGACGCGACCAGAAACCTGTGCGCCCACTTGCACCTCGGTCAGCGGGCGCAGCTTGCCGCTCGACTCCACCGTTTCGACCACGTCCCGCACCTCGACGGGCTCGGTGACGTAGCGCTCCTTCTCCTCGCCGGTCTCCCCTCCCCCGAGCAGGCGATACCCGCCGAACGCCGCAGCGATCAACAGCAGGGCGGCCAGGCCGCGGTACAGCCGACCCACCCTGCGAGCCTGCAGCTCCCTTTCCAGCGCCTCGACCGCGCGCAGGCGCGGCGCGGCGGCGCTCGGCTCGGGGGATCCCGCTCGGGGCGGGGGCGCTGGGCGATTCGCGACGCCGGTCATGATTCCTTCCACCTAGCCCATGGGCTCGAGTCTTGCCAATGCTCTCGCGTGCGCAGCCCGGCGGACCCAGAGCCGCCGCGGCACACCGATGGCCGAAACCGGGACGCGCGGGCTCCGTTCGGCGCCAGCCCCGCGTCTGGCACGCTTGCGTCTGTGGGACACTTTTCCACGGTCCACGATTCCGTCGTTGCTCTTGGATTCCGCTTGCCTCGCCTCAATCGACGTCGCTCGTGGGACCCCCTCGGCTCGGAGGACCCGGCCCGGCCCGGGGCGCTCCCGCCGCCGGGGACGACGGCGCGCGGGCGCCCGCGCGCGGCGTTGCTCGTCGCGGGACGCTTCAAGCCGGGAGCTCGAGCGGCAGCCCGAAAAGCGGGAAAAGGCGCTCGACGTCGAGGAAATGCACCAGACTCGCAATCGCCTCGCCGCGCAGCCCCACGACGACCACCGAGAATGCCCAAAAGCCCGCGTCAGCCCGCCGATAGTGCGCGAACGCGACCGAGCCGCACGCCGCGGTGGGCACGAGCCGAGAGCCGCGACACCCGGCCTCGGGGCCCAACAACCAGGCCTCGACGGCCCGCCTGCCCCCGCAGCCACAGCCCGATGGGCGGCATCGACATCGTGGCATCTTCTCGCAACAGCGAGACCAGCGCGTCCACATCGTAGCGCTGGAACGCCTCGACGTAGCGCTCGACCAGGCGGCGCGGAGCCGGCGACAGAGCCCCGGACTCGCCCGCCGGCTCCGCGGGGGCTTGCTCGAAGGCCTTGCGCGCCCGCTGCAGCGCACTGTGGACCGCAGCGCTCGAGGTGTCGAGGGCCTCGGCGATCTCCGCGACGGACAAGCCCAGCACCTCCTTGGACAGCAGCGCCGCGCGCTGCCTGGCGGGCAACCGCTGCAGAGCCGCGACAAACGCTCGGCGCAGGCTGTCTCGAGCGAACGCTCCGCTCTGCGAGCCGACGCCCGCCGCCGCGTCCGAGATCGGCTCGACCCAGACCGTGGAACACGGGCCCGACCGGGATCGCGGCCCCGTCGTGGGGCGTCAGATTGCCGGCTGGCCCGAAGCTGGCCGCCGCGCGGACGCCATGACCCGTCGGGCACGGTTTCTCGAGCTGAGGGCGGCGCCTCCGCCGCCCCCCGGGGTCGCGGCCGTCCGCGCGGCCTCCCGGACCCCGGCGTCGCCGGGGCCTGTGGCATTTCATTCGATCGGGCTTGCGACCGACCCGCCGGCGCTCACTCGCCCACCATCAACTGTGAGCGAAGGAACGCGACGAGGTCCGAGCGAGCGTCGGCAGCGAGCCCCTGGAAGGCTCGGCACGAGGCATCGCCCTCCCCCTGCCGTTCGCCCTCCGAGCAGTGCGCGAAGATGGCGTCGACCAGCGTCCCCGCGCGCCCGTCGTGCAGGTAAGGAGCCGTGCTCGCCACCCCCCACAGATCCGCCGTGAGAAACTCGCACCGATCGATCGCCATGTCGATGACCTCCGGGGAGTCGAGCGGGGACCGCGCCGGGCGATGGGACGCGTCGACGGGCGTGTAGCGCTTCGCATCATCGCACAAGTGCTCGCCGAGAAAGTGCCGCTTGAGATCGGTGAGCGCTGGAACGTCGAAGTACTGCCCGCCATCCGCACCCGCCCCAGGCTCCAGGAAGCCTTCGACGATCTCCGAGTCGGCCAGATCCACCCGAACGGGGGCGGCCGCATCGTAGCCATTTTCGCTGTTGAACAAGACGTAGTCGAAGTAGGCGGCGTTGCGACCGTCGGGCTCGCGAAAGACGCTGTCCTGGACTCGCAGGCTCAGCTTGTGGCAGTCCTCGCAACCGACGTTGACGAACTGTTCGCGCCCCGCGTCGATGCGAGCCACGTCCACGTCCGAGAGCTCGAGCTCCCCGTCTCGCCGGAGGCGCAGAAAATCCGTCGGCGGCGCCTGACCGACCAGATAGATGACCATCGCCGTGATGTCTCCGACGGAGAGCTCGTGCGCGACCCCATCGAGATCCACATCGAGCGCCGAGGCGGCCAAATCGTCGGGGAGCGGTTGGAAGACCCCGGCCTCCGCGTCGCGAACGTGCAGCGCGAAGCGATCGGAGTGCATGCCCATCTCGCCGAAGAAGGCGTCCTCCGAAAACGCCCGAATGGTCGTGTGATTGCCCTTCCAACCCTGGCTGCGGACCACCAGATCGGCAGACACGCCCTGCACTTGGCCGTAGTCGCACTGCACGTCCTGCTCCCCGGGCGAGCAAATCAGCGTTCCGAACTCGACCCCTTTGCTCACGAGCTGGATCGACTGACTCGTCCCGGAGCCGCGCACACTCTCCCGCAGGCGCTCGCGCGCCGCCTGCAGGTCCTCGGTCATCTCCAGGCCCGCGAGCTGCAGCCACGGATCCCCGTTGACGTTGCGCGTGTTGCGCACGTTGAAATCTCCCGCCACGGATGGCTCCGGATCCTGAACCACGTTGGCGACGTTGCGTCCGGCTCCGTTGTTGCGCGGCTGATCGTGGCACGAGCCACAGGAGCTCGCATTGGGCCCCGTGAAGAATCCCCGGGTCGGGTACCTCGCGAAACGCGATGCCGTGACCAGTGAGCCCGCACCGTCCGCCGTGGTGAACTCGGTCGTCGAAAGCTCGTCTCCGTGATCGAAGAGGAACCCGAGGTGGTCCGAAATCGTCCCAGCCTCCACCCAGCGAGCGATCGCCAGTTGATCGAGTCGATCGCGACCATCGTTGGCCTCTTGCTCATTCAGCCCCTCGACGAGCTTCTGATATGCGCTGATCGGCTCGTCGAGTGGATTTTGCTCGAGCAGGGAAAGGACCTCTTCCTCCTCCCTCGGATCATCCTCACCGCCCCCACACCCGAAGGCAATCCCCAGCGCGGCGGCGGCGGCGGCCCTCAATAGTCGCGCCCGTACGGGGCGCAGCGAAGCATTCGATATTTTCAAGTCACCTCTCTCGGCCCTCCAGAACGCGCCGAGGCGCGAGGGGCTCACGGGGGCTACCCCTAGTCGACCGGCCCGCTCCAATCCATACCTTCCGGCGAGGAGCTGCGCTGGTTACAGGCCCGCTTCCGCTTTCCATGCCCGAGACTCGCCGCGCCCGGCAAGGCGACTCAACAGCACTCAACCAGTGGGCAAGCTCTCGGGGGATCCCAGGCCGGCCGCGCTTTGTGATCGACGCAAGGCGCCCGCCGGCGCGTAGCTCACGGGCGACCGCGTGGCATCTCGCTCGCTCTCCGGGAGCGCTCGAACGGGCCTCGCGGGCGACAGCCGAATGGTCGCCGGCGCCCCACGTTCTCTCCGCCGGCGAGGCCTTGGAGCTCGACCCCCGACAGACCGGCAGGGGCCGCGCGAGACGCAGCGCTGTGAGCCGCGAGCGCCGAGCGACTGCGCGGGGCCTCGACCCACGCGTACCGCACGGCGCCCGCAGCCGCGGCGAGCCGCACCGGACCACGCCCCCCGGGTGTTCGCCTCCGCGGGCGACGTGCACGCACCCGTCGCAGCCTCGAGCTCGGCACCGTCGAGCCGCGCCACGGGTCGAGAGACACCTCGCGCCAGGTCAAGCAACACCCGCCCGCCCAAGCTGATTCACGCGTGCCACATGAACGCGCGCGCCCTGGTGAAGAGTGCCCAAGTGTACGCCCGATGTTTCACGCGTCACCACGGTGTAAAACGATTGTCGAGAGTGTTAGTCTGGTGTTCGCCGAGCGATCCTCGCTCGGCAGCACGGAAGTGGGAGGGAATATGAGCAATCAAGAGCTGCGGCGCCGTCGCGTCGCCCGTTCGAGTCGTTTGTTGGTGGGGCTGGTGGCAGGGGCCTGCTCGAGCCCACGCAGCGATGAAACGCCGGAACTGGGCACCGCTCGACAGGCGCTCGTCGTCGACTGTCGCGGGCTACCGCGCATCGACGCCATCGCGGGCGTACCCACGAACGGCACGAATGCCTCGGAGTGCATCGTCGGCACGACCGGCCCCGACGACATCGACGGCCGCGGAGGGGACGACCTCATCTTCGGGCTGGAGGGCGACGACGCAATCAACGGAGGCAACGGAGACGACGAGATCGACGGAGGCGAAGGCGACGACGTGCTCGAAGGCGGCCCTGGCGACGACTTGATCGACGGGGGGCCCGGAGCAGACGAGGTCACCGGTGGCCCCGGCGACGACATCTTGCGGGGAGGATCCGGCGACGACCCTCTGATCGACGGCGGACCGCAGAACGATGCGATCTTCGGGGACGAGGGCAACGACACGCTGCGTGGCGGCCCGGGAGACGACTACCTCGACGGGCGCCAGGGCGACGACGCCCTGTTCGGGGAGACGGGAGACGACGAGTTGGTCGGAGGCCCCGGAACGGACGCTCTCGACGGTGGCAATCAGGGCGACGTGTGCAACGAAGCGGGCTCCCCGACGGTCGGCTGCGAGGCGACGAGCTACGGCCGCGGGTCGGTCGTGGTCGCCAACCGCGGCACCAACGACCTCAGTGTGATCGACGTGCAGTCCGGTGCCGCGGTGAAATCCGTCGCGCTGCCGGACAACGGCGAGCCGATGTATCTGACGTATTCGCCGCAGAACTCCTACCTCTTCGTGGCAGACCGAGCCAACAGCCGAGCCGTCGTCTTCGACGCGAAGACGCTCGACCACGTCACCAACGTGCCCCTCGGCGCGGGCGTATTTCATTGCTGGATCGACCGCACCGAAGGGCAACTCTGGGTAACGAACGACATCGACGACACGGCATCCGTGATCGACACGCGCAAGCTCACCGTGAAGACGACGGTCGCGATGCCGCCCGACCTGGTCGCCGATGGCTATTTTCCGCACGACGTGACCCTCGGGCGCCAGCAAGACGACGTCTTCGTGTCGCTCATCGGCGGCACCCAGGGCGGCGTGGTGCTGCGCTACTCCTCGAAGACCTTCACGGAAACGGCGCGCCGCTTCCTCGGAGACGACCCACATGTCACGCTGCGCCGCTACCTCCCGAACCTCGCCTACATCAACTCACAGGGAGCGGGCAGCGTACTGTTGATCGACCGCGACACGCTCGCCGACGTAGCTCCGTCGATAGCCGTGGCCAACGCCCACGGCGCCGTCATGAACACCGAATACGAGACGCAGTTCGTGTACACGACGAACATCGCAGGCGGCGGCGTGGGTGGGCTCGTCACCATCGACTCCACCTCGCAGGCGGTCGTGGCGACGACGGACACGCCCTTCCCCGTGCCCCACAACATCGTGCTGGATCCGAGCGGTGCTCGCCTGTACGTCACCCACTCCGGGGGGTCTGCGAACCAAGTCTCGATCTACGACGTGAACCTCGCAACGGGAGCTCCGACGCTGACGAGCTCCGTGACGGTCGGGCTCAACCCCTTCGGGCTCACGCACATTCCGTTCGAGTTCTGAGCGGTCCCAGGCCCAGCGCGCCGCAGGCACGAAGTCGAGCAGCCTTTCGGGGCGGAGTCGCCGCCGACGCGCGGCGGCTCCCGGGACCGCCCGGGATTCGATTCCCGGCGCCTCCACCATAAACCAGCATGTTTTGTGCCGTTTCCGAAGACGCGTCATAACTCGCGTCATAAAGCGGAGCTAACCGCTCGGCCGGGATAGCCCGGTCGGCGGTGGGTTCCGGTGCGCTGCCCTCGCCGCTGTGCGGTGAGTAGCTGAGGCAGGCAACCGCATCGCAGAGGGGTTTCCAGTCCCAATGCGTGTAGCGGTCGATCACTGCGCCCTTGGCGTTGTGCTTCACCTTCTCCAGCACCTCCGTGCGGGCTCCCCCCGCGACGTGCCCAGGTGATGAAGGTATGGCGAGTCGAGTGGAGGGACAGGTTGGTCACCCCGACAGCCTCACAGGAGCGCAGAAACGCGTTGCGGGCGATGTTCTCCGTGCGGTGCCTCGACACGTCCGTGCGGCGAGGCACGATCCAGTCGGCTTCCCGAGGCGGTCTACCGAAGAACAGCTCAAACCCTTCGTCCTTCCAGTCGCGGAGGATTCGGGCGAGAGCGGGGTGCACCGGCACCTTCCGAGGCTTGTCCGTCTTGAGGGGTTCGTCATCGTACTGAGTTGTAAAAGTTGAGACTTGATCGGACAGCAGTCTCGTTCGGCACCCCTGGTGTCCGGTAAGTCCTGCGTGTCAGTCGGCGCTCAGGCGGCGATGATCTTCTCCGTAGCAAGCGAGATGCTAGTCAGGAAAGTTTCCATCGGCGTTTTTCCGAAGCACCAGCGCCCTTGGTGAGGCCGTTGCTCGTTGTACTGCACGAGCCACGCATCCAGGTCCTCCTGCAGCTCGTCGACGCTCCTGTAGAGCCTCTTGCGAAACGCCACACGGTAGAATTCATCGAGCACCGTGCGATGAAAGCGCTCGCAGATGCCGTTCGTCTGTGGGCTCTTGACCTTGGTCTTCGTGTGGTCGATGTCCTCGACCGCCAGGTACAGCTGGTAGGGGTGGTGCTCCGGATTGCCGCAGTACTCTGTCCCTCGGTCGGTGAGAATGCGACAGAGCGGAATTCCCTGCTCGTCGAAGAAGGGCACCACACGGTCGTTGAGCAGGACAGCGGCCGTGATCGGAGTCTTCTCCGTGTAGAGTTTGGCGCAGACCACCTTGCTGTACGTGTCGATGAAGGTCTGCTGGTAGACGCGCCCCACACCCTTCAAGCGACCGACGTAGAAAGTTGTCTTGGGCCCCGCAGTAGCCCGGGCACTCGCTCTCGAATTCGCCATGAGCGTCCTTGTCGGCCTTGGCCTTCTCGAGCGCAGCTACCTGAGCCTCCGTCAGCACGATGCCGTCCTGGGCCATCTTGGCTTCCAGGGCTCGGAGCCGCTTCGTTCGGTGCTCCAGGTCGTGCCGCATCCAAACGCTTCTGACGCCCGCCGGAGAGATCGACAGGGCCTTCTTCCGCAGCTCGTTTGAGACTCTCGTTTGGCCCCAGGTGGGCTGCTCGAGCGCCAGCTCCAGGATGGCATTCTCGATCTCGGGAGCGCAGCGGTTGCGGAGGATGGGCTTGCGTCGAGTGAGCTCCCGAAGAGCCTCCTCGCCACCCTTGTCATACAGGTCTTTGAAGCGGTAAAAGCTGTCTCGACTGTAGCCCATCACCTTGCAGGCCTGAGAAACGCTTCCCAGCTGCTTCGCCAGCTCCAGTAGTCCCAACTTCGCTTTGATGATCTTCTGCTCGTTGCTCACGTTCATGTCCCTTTTTATTTCTGAGGGACACCAGGAGGGCCAAGTTCTCTGTCCGATTAAGTTCTAACTTCTTCATATGATGCGGCACCTTGGCCTTCGCGGCCATACTCCGGTAACTGTTCAGGCCCCGCGTAAGTGGTCCATATTCCTCCATAACTTTTTTTCGCTTTCCATCCCAGCGCAGATGGGCGATGCGCAACCTCGTGGAGCGGGATTGGCGGGACGAGCGGATTGCAGAGCTGGAGGCCAAGCTCGCTGTCCGCGACTCGCAGCTCGCCACTGCCAACGCGCGGATCGCCGAGCTCGAGCAGCAGGTCGAAAAGCTGACCGCGCAGGTAGCGGAGTTGCTCGGAAGGCTCGGGCAAAACTCGCGCAATTCCCATCGGCCGCCCTCCAGCGATCCGCCGGCAGCGCGCCAAAAGCGCAAGGGCAAGAAGGGCACGTCCAAAGGCCAGCGCAAGCGCGGCGGCCAACCCGGTCATCGCGGAGCACACCGCGAGCTGCTCCCCGCCGAGCAGGTCGACGAGCGGGTGCACCTGTTCCCCTCCGAGTGCGAAAAGTGCTGGTCGGCGCTGCCGCACGTGCCGGATCCGGTCGCCCAGCGCCATCAGCAGCTCGAGCTGCCACCGCTCAGCCCCCACGTCAAAGAGTGGCAGCGTCACGCGGTGACGTGCCCGGACTGCGGACACTCGACGCGTGCTGCCTACGATGAAAAGCAGATCCCGGCCTCGCCGTTCGGGCCCCGCCTGATGGCCCTGATGGCGCTACTGACGGGCGTCTACCACCTGAGCCGGCGCAGGGCGACGCAGTTGCTCGGCGACGCCCTCGGGGTCCGCGTGTCGCTCGGCGCTCTGAGCGCCGTGGAAGGCCGGGTCGGTAAAGCCATCGAGCCCGCCGTGGACGAGGTCTGGAGCCACGTGCTCGCGTGCCCGGTCAAACACACGGACGGCACGGCGTGGTTTCAGTCCGGCATGGCCCTGACGCTATGGACGCTTGCCACGGCGACCGCCACGGTGTTCAAGATCGTGGCAAACGGCAGCAAGAAGACGCTTCGGCCCCTCTACGGCGCTCTGAGCGGCATTTTGGTCAGCGACCGCGCCGCGGCACTGACCTTCTGGGCCATGGAGAAACGTCAGATTTGCTGGGCCCATCTGCTGAGGAAATTCGTCTCGTTCTCCGAGCGCGATGGGCCCGCCGGCGCCATCGGTCGTGAGCTACTCGACGGCGCCGGCATCATCTTCGAATACTGGCATGATTATCGTGACGGCAAGCTCGACCCCGAGCGGTTTCTCGCCTGGATGGCCCCGCTACGTGCCCAGGTCGAAGCCACGTTGCGGCGGGCCGTAGCCGCTGACCTCCGCCACGTCTCGGGCTCCTGCGCCGACATCCTTGCGCACGCCCCGGCGCTGTGGACGTTCGTGGACGAAGACGGCGTGGAGCCGACCAACAATCACGCGGAGAGAGAGCTCAGAGCCTTCGTCCTGTGGCGCAAGCGCTCGTTCGGCACTCAGAGCCAGCGAGGCAACCTTTTCGCCGAGCGCGTGATGACCGTGGCGCACACCGCGCGCAAACAGAAGCGCAACGTGCTCGAGTTTCTCGTCGCCTGCTGTCAGGCGCGCTCTGCTCGACGCCCGGCGCCTTCGCTGCTCGAGCGCGCAGCGACTTGACCGACCCGGACGGCGTCAGGCTGCCGCCGCCCTCGTCGCCATCGGGAAGTAGCGCGTGGCGTGCCGCTCGCCCACGCTGCGCACTCGTCCGGCTCGCTTCAACAGCGCCATCGGGCGGTGTAGCTCTCGCGCCGAGGCGCCCACTTTCCCACTGAGGGTGGCCATCGACTCGCCCGGATGGTCGCACACCGCCCGGGACAGTCGCTCGCCCAGCGCCGCCACCTCGCTCGACCCCCGCCGCTTCGCCGCTCCCGCCGCCTTCTGCCTCGGCGCCGGCGTCGGCCCCGGCTTGCGCCGACGCCGAGCAAAACGCCCGTTCCAATGCCTGCTGGGCCACTCGGTGAATCTCTGCCACGTGCTGTCGAACCAACCGTTCGATTTGCGCCGTGAGCTCCTGCGTGTTCGTTGGATTCGTCATGCGCTTCGAATCCCACACGGCATTCGCCTGTTCAACCAGGGGGGTGAACGGTTAC
>JBNKVS010000083.1:0-3249 GCA_050299315.1 Polyangiaceae bacterium | reverse complement strand
GTGTGCGAAAAGAAGAAGCGCAGGGCGCAAATGGCGATGTTGACCGTGGATGGCGACTGTTTGCGCTCATCGCGCAAGTGCAGGATGTAGCGGCGAACGTCCTGCTCGGTCGCTTCTTCTGGCTTCTTGCCGACGCGGTCGAAGAACAGGCGCACGGCCAGAAGGTATGCGCCAATCGTCCGAGCCCGCAGGTCGCGCAGGCGCATGTCCTCGTCCATCTTCTCCCGCCAGTTTTTCATCGTAATCATTGAGCTTCTCCGTGTTGCAGCGGAGACTCGATTGCCTCCGCCCACACAGAGCGTGGCCAGCCGTTGCGACCAGAGTTTCAATGACGTAGACTTTAGGCTCGGCGGCACGCCGAGCTGCCGCGGGCAGCGCGGCTTAGTTCAACTAGGACGTTGAACCCGGCGGGCTTGAAGAAGTCATGCCTGCGTGATCAGGTTGATCGGGAAGGCCGCGTGGCGGCCTGTTCTTTGGCTTCGCCCTGCTGGATTGAGGGAGTCTACGCGCCCGCGGGTTAACGCCATTCGTTGGGCAGAACCAGAGCGGGGACGAGGACTACCTCGGCTTGCTGTGGTGCTTGTTGAACATAGTGTTCCTGCCGAGAAAATGGATGAGCAGTTTCTCAATCCGGTCTCGTTCGGTCTTCGTTGGAATCACTATGTACGCGCCCCGTTCTACGAGACGTCGAAAGAACCACTTGTCGTTCTCCTGGTGTTCGCGATTTCGCCGGCGCAGATCGTTCGTTTGCCCGATGTAGATGGGGCGGTCGGTTCGATCGTAGTAGACGTAGACACACTTGGTACTTGCGACCGTGCTGTCGTCCCATGGCAGAAACTCGCTGAGTTCCTTGCCGCCTTCCAGGTTTGCCTCTTCGTCGAGATCGTCTAGGATCTCGGTGGGTTCTTGCTCCGAGTCGAAAGCACGAACGAGGCCCTCGCGAGTCTGCTTCCAGGGATTTCGAACGCGGCCGGTCTCAATTAGGTAGACGGCTTGGGCGGACACTTCGGCTCGAGAGGCCAGCTCCGCGCGACTCCAACCGTTGAGCTGCCGCTGGTTCGAAACCCATTCCCCGAACGCGCTTCCCTGCGCGTCGTCGTCGGCTTCCGAGGCCTCTTCCTCCTGCTCAACCGACTCGATCCAGCTGTAAACATGGCGCCTCAGCTCAGCAGCTGGCTTTGCGCTGCCACTTTCCCAGGTGGATATCGCTCCTTGTGAGACCTTAAACCGAGCTGCCAGTGCCGCCTGAGTGAGACCGGCGTGAATCCGAGCATCCCGAAGCCGACTTCTGAACTGACGCGCCACGAACTGAAATTACGTCCGCGAGTATATCGAGAATAACATTCCGAGCGCCCATGCGTTGTCTGCCTAACTCGGACATTTCACCTGACGGGCCTGTGCTAGAGTTATCCCTGCGCAAAGAACTCCGCGGGAAGGCCGCGTCGCGGCCTGTCCTACTGGCTTCGCCGTGCTGGGCGGAGGTGGTATCGTGGGCCCGCAGGTGAATGCCATTCGTTCGCCGGACGAGGGATGGGAGAATTGGAGTTGGTTCTCGCGTCGAGGGAGGGTGATGGCGGGGGGGTGTGGCTTGGTGGCGATGTCGTGAACTGCTCGCGTCACCGTGCTGGGCTGCGCGGGTGATCGGGTAGTGCTGCTTGAAGACGTGGCGCGGGAGGACCGCGCGGCGGCCGGTTTTGGTGGGCTGCGCCCGGGGCTGGGTTGCGGTCCTCTCGTGGCCTGCGGGAGAATGCCGAGTCGCTCGGCGGACGCTGAAGTGCCGTTGCCCGATACCGGTGGCGCGAGCACTCCCGGACTCCCCACGAGGCAGTCTGACCCCGAAACGGAGTGGCCTCGGTGGCGCAGGTCACGAGGCGGTGATAGAGAGCCCAGGTGGATGGTGGGTCCGATTTCAGGGTGGTGCGAGGCACAATCAGTCAGGCTCGCGAGATAATCGACGTCAAGACCACTGCGGTCAGGGTTCTCTGCGAGCGAGACTACAGTGCCGAGCAGGTCGGCCGCTGGACGAGACTCACCGATCTGCAGGAGGTTGAACGCAAGATCGCTCGCGACCCGACGTTTGTGGCGGTGGCGAATGGCGCGGTGGTTGGCTATTCTCAGGTTGCCGTTCAGTCCGGTGAGATTCTCGCTGTTTATGTGCGGCCGAGTCACGTGCGACTCGGCGTAGGAGGCGCCGTGTTGGCCGCGGCGGAGGAGTGCGCAGTGAGCTCTGGACGAGTTTCCCTGTGGGTCGACGCGTCGCTCACGGCGGAACCATTCTATGAGGCGCGAGGATACAAGCGTCAGCGTTCCTCGTCGTTTGCCCTCGACTCAGAGGTTGAGCTGCCGTGTGTCAGGATGGTCAAGACGCTAGGCCGCTGAGCCAAGAGTTGTGGGGCTAGAATCTTGGCGATGGCGTGGTGCTCGCTCAGCGCCGTGACCGAATTGAGCAGGCCATGGTGCTTAAGCTCAGGGTGGTCCAGGGCGCGCTGGGCGTGATGGTGCTCGCACGACGCGGTGACCGAATGGGGCGCGCCGTGATGCCGTTCGATTTCTCAGCGTCGAGCAGCCTGGTGGCGTCTCGCTCTCGCTTGAGCGCGACGACTCGCGCAATGGAGTCCGGTGCGGCGCGCGATGCCAAGGCTGCTTGCGGGTGTCGCATGATGAGCGCCGCGTTGGGCGAGACGACCCTTTCGCGTGGACGCCGCCGAACTCGCCAATGAGCCTGACCGAAGGGGCAGAAGAGCCTCGGCAGGCTTCGAGGCGTCGTCGGTGGCGGCTGATCGCCGCCGCTCATCGTTGGATACGATTCCGAGCTTCGAGGTCATTCTCGGTGCCCCTTCGGCAGGTTATTGGCAGGACGTTCGGCGGGCGCGGACCCTGACCAGGAACGGAAACCGATCTGCTCTGGGCACCGCAGCGGTTGGAGGCAGGATTTCCGATCAGAGAGGGACTTCCTCCTTCATTGCCCAATCGTCGGCGAAGACCGAGAAGCTGGGCAGGGGCTTGCTGGAGGCCCAGGCGCCACGAAGGTGGTCGGCGATGTGCCCCGCTACCAGCGTGGTAAGCATCCCTTGGAGGGCACCTGGTTTGATCAGGCGGGTTCGGGTAGCACTCGAGTGCGATGGAGGACGCGTGCGAGCTGAGCTGTGGAGGGCTACTGGGCGGTCTGCTCGTCGGACTCGCCGCCGATTGCCCACAGGTGGGGCAACAGCTCGCCGAGCCTGGCGTGGGGCCAGGTCTCGAGCCGCG
>JBNKVS010000082.1:0-7208 GCA_050299315.1 Polyangiaceae bacterium | reverse complement strand
AAAGTCGACCGGTGGCGGGGGTGGAGCAGGCCAAAGGAGCGAACTCGATGCAAGCCTCGGGGCAGGACGTGCTGCAGGAAGCGGCGGAGAAACTCGTGGCCCTGCAGAGTCATGGTCTTGGAGCGCTGGTCGCGGGTGTCGCGGTAGCGGAAGGTGATGTCACGGATCGGCCTATGAGATCGCGCGGAGATCGGCAGAACTGACCGGGTCGGGATCGGCCAAGCTGACCACGCCGAGATCGGCCAAGCTGATCGCAGACTACTGGACGAATGAATCGGTCGCGGCTTCAGTCCCGGCCCATGACGGCAAAGAGGACGGATATGCACAGGCTGCAAGAGCTGGTGCGGCTGCATCGGCTGCAGACCGGCGCGCGGGAAGTGGCTCGCTTGGTCGGGGTGAGCCCGAATACGGAGCGTCGATATCGGGAAGCGCTGACGAAGGCGGGACTGCTCACGGGCGATTCTGCTGCGATACCGGAGCTGGAGGCGTTGAAGGCGGCCGTTGTGGAGCACGCTCCTCCGGCAACCCCGATCCAGCAGCAATCAACGCTGGAAGGCCATCGACAGCAGGTGGAGGCGTGGGTCGCCAAGGGGCTGGGCCCCAAGGCGATCTTCGACCGACTACGCAGCGAAGACGCCGAGTTTCGCGGCAGTCTGGGATCCGTCAAGCGTCTGGTAGCCCGAGTGCGGCGCGAGCGAGGCCCGTTGTCGACCGACGTGGCCATCCCGGTGGTGACCGAGCCTGGCGAGGTGGCCCAGGTGGACTTCGGCTACGTGGGGCAGCTGTGGGAATCCGCGAGCGGACGACTGCGCAAGGCGTGGGTCTTCGTGATGGTGCTCGGTCACAGCCGGCATCAGTTTTGCCGCGTGGTCTTCGACCAGCGCACGGAGACGTGGATCTCGCTGCACGAACAGGCGTTTCAGGCACTGGGGGGAGTGCCGAGAACGATCGTGCCGGACAACCTGAAAGCAGCGGTGATTCACGCAGCCTTCGGTGTATCCGATGCAGGCTGCGCACTCAACCGAAGTTACCGGGAGCTGGCGCGGCACTACGGCTTCAAGGTCGACCCCGCACCCCCTGCGGCGCCGAAGAAGAAGGGCAAGGTCGAATCCGGGGTCAAGTACGTCAAGAACAACGCACTAAAGGGACGCCACGGCGAACGCATCGAGGACGTCAACCGTCACCTCGAGCGCTGGGTGAAGGAAATCGCCGGCACGCGCACTCATGGAACGACTGGCAAGCAGCCATTGGAGGTTTTCGAAAACGAAGAACGAGCGGCGCTCTTGCCGTTACCCGAGCGTGCCTACGAGGCGGTAACCTGGAAGAAGGCGACCGTCCACCAAGACAGCCACGTCGTCTTCGACAGGCGAATGTACTCGGTACCATGGCGCCTGCTAGGCCGGGAAGTCTGGGTGCGTGCGACATCGGCAACCGTCAGCATCTACTTCGACGACGAGCGGCAGGCAACGCACCGGCGGCGCGGCAAAACGGCCTGGAGCACCGAGGAATCGCACCTGCCCGAAGGGCGGGCGGCGTTGCGCCATCGCAGCCGTGCGTACTGGGAAACTCGGGCCGAACGAATTGGCGCAGAAACGGTCGAGCTGGTGCGCCAGCTTTTCGACAGCGACGCGGTGCTCAGCCAGCTGCGTCAAGTCCAAGCCATCGTCACGCACCTCGAGAACTTCCCAACGGAGCGAGCCGAAGCGGCGTGTCGTCGTGCGAAGTTTTACGGCAGCCTGAGCTACCGATCCGTCAAGAACATCCTGGCCCAGGCTCTGGACCTGGAGCCCCTGCCGACCTCGATGGTGCAACAGCCATTGTGGGCCGATGGTCCGCCTCGCTTCGCCCGCTCGGCGCACACCTGGGCCACCACGGAGGAAAGCAATGAGCGTCATTGACGAGCTGGTGCCGCTGTTGAAGAAGCTGCGATTGAGCGGAGTCCTCCAGTCGCTCGAGCTGAGGCTCCGTGAGGCAGTCGACGACAATCTCAGCCACGACGAGTTTCTGTTTCGACTCGTCAAGGACGAGGTCGAACGACGGGAGGCGAAGCAGCTCGAGCTGCGCGTAAGGAAAGCCAACTTCGAGCACCAGAAGACGCTCGAGGACTTCGACTTCCACTTCAACCCCCAAGTGCCAAAGGCGAAGGTCCTCGACCTGGCAACCTGTGCCTTCGTGGAGCGGCGAAACAACGCACTGCTTCTGGGGCAAACGGGGGTAGGCAAGAGTCATATCGCCCAGGCGCTCGGCCACCGCGCGTGTCGGCTCGGCCACAGTGTCCTGTACACCTCGGCGCAGGAGCTCTTTCAACAGCTGCAGGCAGGGCGCGCCGACAACACGCACCAGAAGCGGTTGGCGAGGCGGCCGAGCTCGACCTGCTGATCATTGACGACCTCGGGTTGAGGCCACTGCGCGGTGACGAACCCATTGACCTCTACGAAATCATCCGTCTGCGCTACGAGCGAGGCTCCACCGTAATCACTTCAAACCGCGACACCGACGAGCTGCACGAGCTCTTCTGCGACGCCCTTCTCGCCAGCGC
Source organism: Polyangiaceae bacterium (assembly GCA_050299315.1). GTDB lineage: Bacteria > Myxococcota_A > Polyangia > Polyangiales > Polyangiaceae > SZUA-265. Next base: position 4,669 of record JBNKVS010000082.1, on the reverse strand, counting down.
CGCCATGGATCGCCTGCTCCACGGGGCTCACGTACTGCGACTCGTCGGCGACACCTATCGAAATCCACCCCCCGAACGCCGCCGCAAGCGGCACAACAATTCAACAACGGAGACAACGCCATGAACCCCGCCAAGCACGCTCGCGATCAGCTTGGCCGATCCAGCCCCCTGGCCCGGTGCAGGCTCTACGCCTTGTACCTGGCAGCCGCGATCACCGGATCAGCTTGGCCGATCCACGCGCGGTCCATTAGGGCGGCCTTTGACACGTTCGAGTGGCTGAAGCCCGGCGAAGACGTACTGGCCAAGGTCCAGGTGACGGCGGACAGCGGCTTCCACAGTCGAGCAGTATTGGCAGCGGTCGAAGAGCTCGGGGCAAACGCGTACATCGCGGACCGAGATCTTCGTCGCCGAGACCCAGCGTTTGCGTGGGCTGGACGGCACAAGGAAAGAAGCCGCAGTGAGCGAGCACGCAAGCGGCGCCAGCAGGCGGAGCAGAAGCCGAAAGAGACGAAGCACTTCACACTGAAGGACTTCATCTACGACGAGAAGAAGGAGCACTGCACGTGTCCGGCGGGGCACAAGATGTATCACGCCGGCAAGGACATGGCGTTCAACGGGTATCGCGCTTCGCGGTTCAAGGCGCCGCTGGGCGCGTGCGGTGGGTGCGAACTACGCAGCCAATGCCTTCGCCACCCCGAGAGCACGCCCCAGCGCTCTCTGACGATCCTGAAGAGACGCGAAGGTCCGCGGACGCTCGATGCGAAACGCAACGAAGCGATCGAGCGAATGCGGCGCAAGTTGGACACGCCGCTGGGGCGCGAGGTGTACAGCCGGCGGATGGGGACGGTGGAGCCGGTGTTTGGCAATCTTCAGAACAAGGGAATGCGACGCTTTACTTTGAGAGGCCGGCGCAAGGTGAATGTCCAGTGGCAGCTGTTTACGATGGTGCACAACATCGAGAAGATTGCGGGACGAGGAGGGTTGAACTGAGTGGGGGATGCCGAGCTGGTGCTCGGCTGACCCGGGCGCCGACGACGCCCTGAACGGGCGCACGTCGCGCTGAATTTCGGGGAAATGCGCATCGAGGCAGCGCGGGACCCTGGGGCGCGCTCGCGAATCGAGTTTTTCCTACAGCCTCGTTGGACAGACGCCACCGTTGACGTGCCCTTGAAACTGGCGAACTGGCGCAAGTGAGGAAATTTTGGTTGCCGGTGACGAGGTCTCGACTGAAGCTAGGATTGTGACAGATCTATTCCACCCGATTGTGCCGGAGGAGCGATGGCATCCGAGTTATCGGCATCTCCGGGATAGCCCCAAGCACGTCGGTGCCAGAGCGCTATTGAATTCACTCTACGCGGAGTTCGAGGACGTGGATGGAAACTTTGTCGAGCAGTTTCAAACCACGGGTTTCGACGCACGGTTCTTCGAACTCTATCTCTCAGCCATGTTCGACGAACAGGAGTTCGATGTCTCAAGACCTGAGTCCCACCCGGATTTTATCCTGGATACGTTCTGGGAGCGCGTGGCCGTCGAGGCGACTACGTCTGGCGGAATCAGCGCAATCTCTCCGACAGAATCCATCACGCCCGAGAACCAGTCCGAGGTCGCGCTACAGGATGCGTTTGCCACTAGGATCGGGAGCCCCCTGTATTCGAAGCTCCAAAGGCGATACTGGGAGAAGGATAACTGCAAGGGCCTTCCGCTGATTCTCGCGATTGAAGCGTTCCACGACGCTGACGCCCTTTCCTACGCGAACCACGCCGTCGCCAGATACCTATACGGGGTAGACTATGTTGACCCCGTCGTGACGCCCGGACGGCTAGATGCTACGGCCATCGACATTGACGAGCATGCGCGCGGGAACAAGGTGATTCCGAGTGGCTTCTTTGCGCTCCCCGGCGCTGAAAATGTCAGCGCCGTTCTGTTTACCAATCAGGGTACCCTTGGGAAAGTGAGCCGAATGGCGTTCCTTCGCGGGCTGAGCCCACCTGGCTTGCAGATCGACCGCTTGGGCTTCGCGTTTGATCCAGATCCCGAAGCCATCGACCCAATCGCGTTTGCGTATCGAATGGCGGCACCCATGTTCGACGAGTGTTGGAGCGGTGGAACCTGGATCTTCCACAACCCCAAGGCATTGCGTCCACTCCGAGTAGACATGTTCAAGGACGGGGTTGGGAATATGAAGATTGAGGATGGGCGAATCCAACAGGCAGGCGATGATGATCCGGTTATTCAGTCGAAAACTATCAGTACCTGGTCGAGTGAAGGCAAGGGGATCCCGCCAGGATACGTCCGTACGATGCCCATGCTCACGGCCGACGCTTTGGGGCTCGCGGTCCCTGATGGTTGGAGCCGGGAAACCACGTTCGTGAACGACTCAGGCAATGTCATCGGAATGCTTATTCGACGGGATGCCCGATGGAGCTATCGCATTCACTACTCGGACAGCCGAGTCGCCGATGGCGAAGGGTTTGACGACCGCTTGTCTGCGCGTGTGGGGCTGCAGATGAAGATGCTCGTGACGTCGGGGGAAAGAACGACCCTCGATGAAATCAGGGCTGCTGTCCAAACGGGGTAGCGTTTTAGCGTCGACGTGAGTGCCCGAGCGAAGCGAAGGCACGAGGGGCCGACGCTAAAACGCTTGTTGAACAAGCCCGTGTGGATGGGTCAGGGGCCTGGGTTTTTCAGCGCGCCGGAGGGGTTATCGGGGCCTCGGGCCTGTGGTTCGACGGGCCGATGAGGTCGAGTCGGGGCCTGGACGTGCTCGAGATCGCTGATGCGACGTACAGGTTTGGCAGGGCGACGATGGTGGTAGATGGGACTCGGGACAAAGCTGCCGCAGGCCTCGCTGTCGAAGCGGGCAGGATGGGGGAAGGAGGGGACGGCGGAGATCATGAGATCGCAGAAGGTGTAGGGGGTGCGCGAGCGCGAAACGCGGCGGCTGCGTCCAGCGCAAGAGCAATGGCGGCACAGCGCAGCGGTGACAGTAGCGGACCGCGATGAAGCCTGTGGCTTCCGCAGTTTGGGCAGCGGGGAGCTGAGCTTACCCCGCTTTGGTGGACACCCCGAGCCGGATGCGGGAAATCCGCACGTCCGGATCTGTGGGAGCCCTGGGGGCGTGAGCCCCCGGGGCGACCCGGCTGTCGACGAGGCCCTCGCTGCGCTCGGGACCTCGCGACAGAACGCCAGTCGTTCGGCAGGCGAGAAGCAGTTGGAGCAAGGTCTGACTTTGGCCCCTGCGAGCTGCACTTTCGATTGTCGAGCTTCTAGCTCGAAGAACGCAAACGTGGGGCAACGCAGAAACACCGACAAGTACTGTCTCGCCCTACGGGCGCGCGTCCACCCAGACTACCGTCCTCAAGACCCGTGTGACGCAGAGTATTCATGACCGTTCTCAGCGTTAAAGATGTCACCGTTCCGCGTCTGTCCCGTGGCGGTCGTGCTGGCCTCTGATAGGCTGTAGCGTGTGAAGGGAATTTTGACCGGAACAGCACTAACACTGCTCTTCCTCGTGGGCTGCGTCCGAGCTGGCGACGGAGGAGCGTGCAATGGCACTCACAGCAACTGCAAGGCTGGCGACGGTGGTGATGCGGACGCCGACATCAAAACCGACCTTGAAGGCAACGTTGGCGTAGGTCCCGGAGCGGTCGGCAACCAGTCCGAGGACGACTGCGACGACGACGACGACGACGACGACGACGACCGCTGCGACAAGAAATGAGGAATATCTCCTTGTGGCTAGGCGCCGTCATCGTGTCGGGATGCAACGGCGGAGCGGGTGGCGCCTGCACCGGCGGTCACGAGGGCTGTCGCGCGGGGTCTGGGGCACCCGGGCTGGTAGTAAACGTGCACGAGAATCCTCAAGCCCAGTTCGTTCCCGCACCTTATTGTCATACGAACATAGGGTCATGTCCAATGGGACAACCGCTTCCTCCAGGTCAGCGGTGCGCTTGCCCTTCACAGTTTGGTCCGGTTGTGGGTATTACAGGTCGATAGCGCCCTTGTCCCGGCCCGTTCTTGGTGAACGAGGAGCAGTAGCGGTGGTAATTGTTCACCGTCACTCGTACTCTCACCCCCCAACTGCCGGATTGAACCAGGCAAGGGTTGAAGGGGCGGTGGCTCCGGGGCTGGGTTGAGCGGGAAGGCCGCGTGGGCGCTTGTTTCGTCGGCCTCGCCGTGCTGGCTGAGCTGGAGTCGGCGGTTGGGCAGACCGAGAAGAAGAGACATGCCGGGCATTGTTGACTTCAAGGAGCTTCCTGATACGGGTGAAGAGTGGGAGAGCTTCGCACGTGACTTCCTCGTTTCTATGGGCTACGCCGTCGAGGCTGGAGTTGCCCCGATTTGGCGGACAGATTTGACTGCTTGATTCAGCGCGGTGTGTTGGTCTCGAACTCGATGGGCGATACGTAGTCGAGGTACGAGTGAAGCCTGACGAGGTTGTAGTAGCCTTCAACGTAGTCCGCCACTTGCTGCCTCGTCGTCGCACGGGTCTGCAAGGGCTGGGTGGCCAGCAGCTCCTTTTCCAAGGTGGCGAAGAAGGATTCTGAAACCGAATTGTCCCAGCAGTCGCCCTTGCGGCTCATGCTCGGGCGCGCCCCAAGGCGCTTGAGCTCGGCCAGGTATTCATCACTACCGTAGCGGCAGTCGCGATCAGTGTGATGAATCCAGC
>JBNKVS010000081.1:0-59392 GCA_050299315.1 Polyangiaceae bacterium | reverse complement strand
GGATGGGAACTAGCCCGGATTTCTCACGACCTGGCCCCGTGGGTGCGAGAAGGAAGTGGATTTTCCGTCCAGATGCCCGCCGGGCGCGCGCAGGCAGACTGGCTGTCTGCCCCGCAGGCGCGGGCGGGCCGCTGGGCGCAAAGACACGACTCATCGCACTCTCGGGGCCAGGTCGTGAGAAATCCCGGCTAGTTCGTTTGGGCGGAAAAGAGCGCTGCTCGCCGGCGGCACCGGGCCTCGCCCGGCGGGGCTGACGCCGCCTTCGTCGAAGCCGCTCGCCCGCCGAAGCGCTGGCCGCGCTGGTCAGGTCGCCCGGAAGAGCTGCCCGGCTGCCGTTCGGGCGCCCTGAGGCTTGCGAGCGCAACCTCGTCGCCCGCGCTGCCGCGCTCGCGGCGGCTCCAGAGGCGAGAGGCGAGGGCGCGCGGGGGAGTGGGGGAGTGGGCGCGCGGGGTCCCTCCGCGCCAGCCTAGCGTAGGCGGACGTGGTCCGTTGGCCGACAAGGGCGCCCCCGCGCGATCCCCTCCCATGCTTCGCGAGGCGCTCGGGGGGGTTGACTGCCGCCTTCATTGTGGGGCTCGATGCCGCCATGACAGGTGATCAATTCGCGGAGCTCTTGCGCATTGCGGGAGCCAGGCCCGGTGCAGAAGGCTGGCAGGAGCTCTCGGAGCGAACGCTGACGTTGCATACGGCGTTCAACGGAGCCCCTCTGAGCTTTGCTCGCGTGGAGAAGGTCCGGCAGGGCGGGCAGCTCGTTCAGGCGGGCAGCACCCGCGGCGAGGTACACGTGTTTCGTCTCGAGGATCTGTACTCCGCCACCGTGGATGCCAACAAAGAAAAGGCGCGCAAAGCGGGGTTCATGTGAGCGAGCAGCCCTCGGCCGCAAGCGAGGCGGCCCCCGCGGATCCGCTGCGCATCGGTCCCTTCACGTTCGAGTCGCGGCTCTTCGTGGGCACGGGCAAGTACCGCGATATCGAGGAGACGCGCGCGTGCCTGGAGGCTTCGGGCGCCCAGGTGGTGACGGTGGCGCTGCGCCGGGTGGACCTCAGCGACCGCGGGGCGGGCTCGATGATGTCGCTGATGGCGAGCAAGCGCTGGACGATTCTTCCCAATACGGCGGGGTGTTACACCGCCGAGGAGGCCGTGCGCACGCTCCGCCTGGCCCGGGAGCTCGGCGTCGCGGACTTGGTGAAGTTGGAGGTCATCGGCGACCCCAAGACGCTGTACCCCGACAACGAGCAGACCCTGATCGCGGCGAAGACTCTCGTCGCGGAGGGCTTCACCGTGTTGCCGTATTGTCTGGACGACCCGATCCTGTGCAAGAAGCTCGAGGACGTGGGCTGCGCGGCCGTGATGCCGCTCGCGGCGCCGATCGGCTCGGGCCTCGGCATTCGCAATCCGTACAATCTCCACCACGTCATCGAGGCCGTGTCGTGCCCGGTGATCGTGGACGCGGGTGTGGGTACCGCCAGCGACGCCGCCATCGCGATGGAGCTGGGATGTGACGGGGTGCTCCTGAATACCGCCATCGCGCAGGCCAGGAGCCCTCGGCTCATGGCGGGCGCCATGCGCGGGGCGGTCCAAGCCGGCCGTGATGCATTTCGGGCCGGTCGAATGCCACGCCGGCTGTTCGCAACGGCCTCGAGCCCGGTCGACGGCCTCATTTGATTGCTCGTGCCCGTACCGCGGGCGGCCGTACTTCACCAGCGAGATGCGTGAGCAAGCCAGCAAGGCGCCGGCCTCGGACTCGAGGCTGAGCCTCCTTCTACCGGCTCTGACCTACACCGCCCTCGTGTTCGTGGTCGGTTCGCTGCCCGCGGCGGCTGGACCCCCGTCGGTGAGCGACAAGACGCTGCATCTGCTCGCGTTCTTGCCCCTCAGCCCGCTCTCGGAGCGCGCCGTGCGCGCTCTTTGCCCTCTGCTCCCCGGGCGGCTCCGCTACCTGGGGGGCTTTGCGTTCGCCGCCGCCTGCGGGGGGTTGCTCGAGCTGTGGCAGGCGGCGCTGCCGCACCGCTCCTGTGAGCTGCTGGACTGGGTCGCGGACAGCGCGGGGGCCGCGCTCGGTGCGGCTCTGGGCCTCGCCGTGGACAGCATGCGCCAGCGTCACCGCGCACGATGAGCGCGGCGCGTTTTCCCCCTCTGATGCTCATCACCGACGCAGGGCGGTGGGGCGCCGAGCTGACGGTGGAGCGCTTCGAGCGTGCCGCTCGGCAGGCCCGACCTGGCAGCCTCTGTCTTCAGCTGCGCGACCATGGTTTGCCGGGGGGGCCCCGGCTCGCGCTGGCGCGCAGGCTCGCGGCCCTGTGTGGCGAGCACGGGCAGTGGCTGGCGGTCAACGACCGATGCGACGTGGCGCTGGAGGTGGGAGCGCAGGTTCTGCACCTGGGAGAACAATCGGTGCCGACCGGAGCCGCGCGCGAGCTGTTCCGACGCCGGGGCCGTGAGATCTACATCTCGCGCGCTTGCCACGAGGTTACCTCGATCGGCGCGGTCGAGGCGGACGCCGTGGTCGTATCGCCCGCCTTGGCGCCGAGAAAGGGCCGCCCGGCGCTGGGCCTTCAGGGGCTTCGGGAGGCGGCGGCGGGGTTGCGGGCCCCACCCCACCGCCCCGCCCTGGTCGCGCTCGGCGGCGTGCACGCCCAGACGGCCGCGGCGGTGCTGGCCACCGGTTGCGACGCGGTCGCCGTGCAGGGGGCGGCCTACGCGCAGGACATCGGCACGCTGCTGGTGGCCCTGGGCTGCCAGCGCTGAAGGCGCGGGCCCCGACCCCCGGGTCGTCAGCGCTCGGGGCGCGCCAACGGCAGCGTTCGACCCAGCTTTTCGGCGATTGCGCCCTCGAGCGTGGCCCATAGCTCGGCCCCGCTCTTGGCCTCGACCCAGCGCTGCGATTCCGGCTGCCAGTCGAAGTGCCAGGCGCGCAGCGCTGCGGCCAGCCAGATCTGCCGTGCCGCCATGTGGCTGTTGACGACGAAGCGCGCTCGATCGGCGAACTCCAGCGTCAATACGTCCCCGGCGAGCTCCGCGAACAAGTCGTCGGGGTACTCGTCCAACGCCTCGACCAGCGCTCGTAGCTCCGGAAAGGCGGCCGATTGGTACTCTTTCTCTGAAATCACGGCGGGCTCTCGGCCCCCCAGGGCTGTGGCGCGCGGGCCGGGCCCGCCTATTGAACGGGCGGAACCTGAGGGGGCATCGTGGGAATACACGCTGGGCTCACGCATTGAAAGCCCGGCTGGCAGTCCGCGTTGCTCTGGCAGGGCCAAGCGCACTTCTGAACCTGCGTGTTACAGCGGTGCGTGAGGCACTGCACATCGCTCTGGCACGCGAATGCCAGCGGCGACGGCTGCGAGGGGGGGGCGCCGGGCGCCGTGGCGGGGGGCGGCTGGTTGCCCACCGGCGGGGTGCCGTAGGCGGGGGGCGGGCTCTGGGGAGGCGCCGCCGGGTAGGCGGCAGGCGGAGGGTACGCCGGGTATTGCCCGGGGACGGCCGGGGGGGGCGACTCCTCCTTGGTGCACGAAAGCAGGCCGCAGAGCCAGAGGGACCCGAGGCCGAGTCGCGCGGAACGTCGAGACATGATCGCTTCTTCTTTCTTCCTGAGGTGGGCGAGGCCCCCGCGAGCGGGAAGCTATTTTCCCCGCCACTCGCCTCCGAGGTTCGGGTGCCGTTGTACCATGGCCCGCAGCTGCGGCTGCCTGCGAACGGGCCCGCTGCGCATGAGCTTGGCGAGCACGGGTGGCGGCGTTGCCGCGAAACGAGCCAGGTTCTGGACCAGGAGGGTGGAGGTGAACGAGTGGCTACAGAGCAGCTGCGTGGTTCGGCCGTCGAAGGTGCAACCGGTCAGCAGCATCAAGCATCGCCCTTCGCTGCGCAGGATGAGGCTCGTGCGTTCCTCCGGCTCCGCGCGCGCGAACGCCGCTCGGAGGCTGCGTCGCACTCGCGTTCGAGTTCGATCGGGCAGCTCCCGGTCGACGCTGAGGCGATGGACTTCGGCGAGCCGCTTGGTGCGAATCAGTCGCGAAAGCACGGCTTCCGACAGCTGCGAGTTGCGCAAGAGGCGACGGAAGACGTGGGCGTCCCGGAGCAGGTCCGCGCGCCGCGCGAGCATCTCCAGCCCTTGGGCGCTGCCGTGGTGGGCGGCCAGCGCCCGGGCGTGGTCGAGGCCGAACTTCGGGTGCTGCAGCAGTTGGGCGATGACGCGCGGTGAGGGGTCGAGGCACAGCGGCAACAGGAGGCCTTGCTCCGCATGGGCAGCCAGGTCGATGCGCTGATCGATGTCGAGGTGTCGAATCGTCGTTTCGTACACCTGTCGATGGTTCGAGCTTTCGGCAGCCGCGGTGGCCGGCGCCGAGGGGCGGCGGGAGGAAGGGGGCACGGAGCTTTCTCGAGCCTCGCGGGCCAGCTCGTCGTGGGTCGAGGCGGTGCCCTGAGCCATCTCGTCGCCGGACCAGGGCTCGACCCCCCTCGGCAGCTCCGTGTCGTGGCGGGGCTGCCGCGGCACCGATGGGCGCAGGTCGTCGCCGACGATCCGGAGCGCCTTCAGGTCGGCGATGGCCAGCGCTACGCTTTCCGGGTCCAACCCGGTGCTTGCGCTGACTCCCTGGGCGTCCATCCCGTCCTGCAAGCAGGACAAGACGCGTCGCTGGTGAGAAGAGAGGCTCTCCGGGCGAAAGCTCCCGGGTGGATTCGAGGCTGGGGCCACGCGGCGTACTCCCGCGCGATGTGCGCCCCCGGCGCACATCGCGTTCGACCAGACTCCCCCGTGCGCGCTCGTTCGCCGCCAGCCTGCCGCAGACAGGGGGGCATCGAACGGAGCTCGGAGCATTTTTGGTCATCTGGCGTTTGTCGTTGTCAATTCGCGGCGAGGGGCCTCGCGGCGAGGGGGCTGGATTCCTCAAAACACGCCGGCCGGCAGGGGCCGGGGCGCCTTTGGTCATCTCGTGCGTTTCTTCGATCGTCTCGCGGACTGCTTGGCTAGGCAGCGGCGAAACGCTCGCGAAGCTTTAGCGGGCAGACACTTCCCCCCGCTCGGCCGTCGAAACTTTCATCTGCGCAGTGTCCTGAACGGGGGCAACGATCGATTTCGAACACATCCCGTGAAGCCTGGGGCAAGCTGGCCGTTGACGAGTATCGAAGCATGGCTCTACGTGGACATCCCGGTCGAAGGGGACCCGGGCAGCTCGAAAGGGACATCGCTGGGCCATCCGAGCCCACGCTCGACGAGCATCCGCAGTCGAAGCGCGGCGCCGTCGAGTGGCCCGGGCCACCGGTGTCGTCGGCAGTCCATCGGTTCACCGGCGAAAATGCACCGGGCAGGTTGAAGGCCGCGCTCTCCGAGTTGCGCTCCGGCTTTCAGGAGATCGCCAGCGTGATGGAAAGGCTTTCCACGCTGCAAGGCGTGGGCAGCGAGCAGGCGCTGATCGAGATGGCGATGCTCGCTCAGGGGGGAGAGGGCACGCTCGAGGCGGCGTGGCTGGCGCTCTCGGAGTGCGAGCAGCTCGCCCGCTATTTCGCCGAGCGCGATGCGGAGCGCGGCGACACGCTTCGGCCCGGCGACGCGGCTCCGCGGGGTGGCGGAAAGCGGCGCGACGCGAGCGACGAGGACGAATCGCTGATCACGGAGGTCGACGCGACCGCCCGGGCGTGCGTGCTCGTGGTGGACGATGAGCCCGCCGTCCTGCGGGCGTTCCGACGCGTGCTCTCCCAACACCACGATGTGTTGACGGCGCGGGACGGCTCGGAAGCGCTGCGGGTCGTACTCGACTGTGATCCCATCAACGCGATCATTTGCGATCTCGACATGCCGAAGCTCGATGGCTGCGCGTTCTTCGCGGAGCTCGGCGAGCTGCGCCCCCAGCTTCTGCAGCGTGTGGTGTTCTGCACGGGGGCGCTGTCGCCGAATGTGGGGCGGCTCGTCGAGGGGCTGCAGACGCCTCTGCTGCGCAAGCCGGTGACGGCGCCAGCTCTGCTCACCGCCGTCGAAAACGTGCGCCACGGCTGACCCCGGCGGTCGCTGTCGGGGCGGCTGCTGCCCGGTATCGTCCGCGAGCGGCTCGCGCCGGCTCAGCGCGCGACCAGCGCCAGCAGCACCACGAGTGCCGCCAGCACGACCAGGGGCAGCAGCAACCACGTCCCGACTCGCAACCAGCCGCGCCGCAGCGAGCTGCCGCCGCGCTCGTGGCAGCGCCGGCAAACCGCCCACTGGTTGGCTCCGTGGGCGGAAATGACGCAGCAGTCCCCGCACAGCGGGATCCGGCAGCGGGCGCACGGACCCGCTGCGAGGCCGCCGCACACGCCGCATCGCATCAATCCCCCGTCGTCGTCCGACGAGGTGAGCAGGGAGCCAGTCACTACATAAGCATCTCGCGACGGCCCGTGAGTCGCAAGGGCCGTGACGCGGAGCCGAGAGGAAGAGCTCGGGTTGCGCGGGGCGCGCGCGCCTGAAACCCTAGCGAGGATGACTGGACTCCATACGGCGCGAGCGGCTCTGTGCGCAGTCTGCGCGGCCGCCGCGGGCTGCGCCGCTTCGACCGTGCACTACTCCGGACCGGCGGGGCTCCCGCCGACGGGCGGCGTGTTGGTGGCGTTCGACGCGCCCGCGGGCTTCGAGCGGTCGGGAAGCGTGCAGGCCAGCTGTCGGCCGATGCGCGTCGAGCAGAGCTACGAAGGCGCGGTTTGGAGTGACATCAGCTGTTCGGAGGCGCTGCTGCGGGCGGCCCTGCGAGATCGCGCCGCCGCCGGCGGCGCGGCCGCGCTGACCGGCGTGCAGTGCTCGGTGGACGAGGACTTCGCCGAGTGCGAGGCCGCCGTGTGGACGCCGACGCGAGGCGCCCCCGCGTTGGCCGCGGAGCCCGCCGTCAGCGTCCCCCTGGCTCCTCGTGCGGGGCGCGCGGCCATCGGGTGGGAGGTCGAGGTGGACTTCGAGCTGGCGCCCGGCGCGACCCTCGGGCCACCCTCCACGGCTGCAGGGGTTCGACAGAAGCAGTACCCCGGCGCCGAGGAATCGCGCGTCGGCGATCTGCGAGCGCGCTGTCGCTCGTCACGCTGCACCCCCGAGGATCTGCAGGACGGGCTCTTGGCGGCGGCGGCGGCGGCCGGCGCGCACACGTTGAGCGGCGTCGCCTGCGTGGAGCTCTCGGGCGGCCTGCAGTGCGTGGGGCGGGCCACGCGCGCGCCCGAGCCCGACCCGGGCGTGGCGGCGGCCGCCGCGTCCCCCTGAGCCGCGCCCCGGCGGCGGCCGTCGACGCGACCCGCGGCGCGGCTCGCTTTGGCGCGCCGGGCGTCGATCGCGGCCTCGGCTCGGTGCGCTCGCGGAACCGAAGAGGCAGCCGGTCGCTCGGCGGCCCTCGGGCGTTGCGCTCCTCGCCCGGCGGCGGTACTCCCTCGGGGGCCTTGTCCTCGCTACACTTTGCCGGTGGAACACTGGAGCTGCGCGGCCTCGACCGCGCGGTCGAAGGTCTGCCCGCGGGCTTGCGCTGGGATGAGCGCAGTGGCTGCTTCCGCGCCCCGGCATACCGCTACGCCGAGCTCGTTCTGGCGTTGCGTGCGCTGGGCATCGAATGCAGCGACGAAGCGCGCCGCTACGAGAAGCTGACGGCCCCGCTGCGGGCGGTGCGAGCCGCGCGCCCCTTCCAGAAGGAGGCGCTCGCCGCGCTGAAGGCCGGGCGCGGGCGGGGCGTCGTCGTGCTTCCCACGGGCTCGGGCAAATCCCACCTGGCCATCATGGCCATCGACCACTATCGCCGCAGCACGCTCGTCGTCGCGCCCACGCTCGATCTGGTGCGCCAGTGGTACGATCTACTCCGGACCAGCTTCGCTGTGCCCGTCGGAATCGTCGGAGGAGGCGAGCACTCGATCGAGGCGCTCACGGTCACCACCTACGATTCGGCGTACATCCACATGGAGCACCTGGGGGCGCGCTTCGGCATGGTCGTGTTCGACGAATGCCACCACCTGCCCGCGGAAGCCCACGTGCTGTCGGCCCAGCAGGCTCTGGCGCCCTTTCGACTCGGTCTCACCGCCACGCTCGAGCGAGCCGATGGGCGGGAGGCGGTGCTGTCCGACGTGCTGGGCCCGGTGGTCTATCGGAAGGAAATCGTCGAGCTCTCGGGGCAGTACCTGGCCGATTACGATACCGAGCACGTCACCCTGAGCCTCAGCGAGGCCGAGCGCGCCGAGTACGACAGCGAGCGAGCCATCTACACCGGGTTTCTTCGCAGTCAGGGGATCCGGATGAGCTCGCCCTCCGGTTGGACCGACTTCATCCGCCGCGCATCCCGCGGCAGCGCGGGGCAGCGGGCCATGCAAGCTTACCGCCGCCAGCGGGAGCTGGCCCTCGCGGCGCCGGCGAAGCTCGACTACCTCGGCCTGCTGCTCGAAGAGCATCGCATGGACCTGGTGCTCGTCTTCACCCAGGACAACGCCACCGCCTACGAGATATCCAGGAGGTTTCTGATCCCGTCGATCACACACCAGACGAAGGTCTCCGAGCGCAGCGAGATCCTCGAGCGTTTTTCCCAGGGCCGCTACGGAGCGGTGGTGACCTCGAAGGTGCTCAACGAGGGCGTGGACGTGCCCGAAGCCAACGTCGCGGTGGTCGTCAGCGGCAGTGGCTCGGTGCGCGAGCACGTTCAGCGGCTGGGTCGCATCCTGCGGCGTCGCAAGGGCAAGCGCGCCCGGCTGTACGAGCTCGTCGCCGGGGGCACGGGCGAGACCTTCACCAGTGAGCGTCGAAGGGACCATGCCGCGTACCAATCTTGAGGGGGAGCCGCACCGCGGCGGAAGGAGGATCGGCGCGCCTCGGAGCGGGGGGTCGCGGCCCGGGATGCGCTCGGAGCAGGGAGGGCTCGGTTGCTGACGGCGGAGCTGGTGCGGGCGACCCGTCGTGGCTCGGCGCTGCGGGTCACGGCGCTCCGGGGCAAAGCGAAGCAGCGCGCCGAGGAGCTGGCGCGCTGCTACCTGGAGCTCGCTCAGGCCCACGTGGGGGCTTCGCGCGGCGAGCTGCTCTCGCTGTGGGGGGCCGTCGAGGCGGCGGCGCGGGAGACCAAGCTGTGCGCGGGGCTGCAGAAGCTGGTCGCCGACTGCTGTGAATTCGAATCGGAGAGCGCGCTGGAGCCGCGCAAGCTGCGCGCCGAAGTCTTTCTCGCGGCCGCCGAGGCCCGGCGCGAGTCCACCTTCGACCGCGCGCAGCTACTGCAGGCCGTGGGCGCGCCGCACGGCCTCGGGGCCCAGGAGGTCGAGGTGGGGCTGTACGCCGACCTCAAGAGCGAGCACCGCTTGCTGTCGCCGCCCGCCGTCACCGCCGCGCGGTTGGTCGAGCGCTACGAGCTGGCCCAGCTTCAGGCCGTGCTGCTGCGAGCCGTGCGCGTGCGCGCCAACATCGAATGCGAGACGCCCGCGGAATACCGCGAGCTGTTTCGCAAGCTGAAGTTTCGGCGCTTGCTCTTTCAGGTTCACCCCGAGCCAGCCGGCGGCTACCGCATCGATATCGATGGCCCCTTCAGCCTGTTCGAGTCGGTTACGAAGTACGGCCTGCAGCTCGCCCTGATCTTGCCCACGCTGCTGCTCGCCAAGCGCTTGCGCCTGCACGCCGCGCTGCGCTGGGGCAAGGAGCGCACGCCGTTGGACTTCGAGCTCGAGCGCGAAAGCCAGCGCCCCGATCGCAGCGAGCCCGCGCCGCTGCCGGACGAAGTGCAGCGCTTGCTCGCCAGCTTCGAGGGTGGACGCCAAGGCTGGAAGGCTCGGCGCTCGACGGAAATCATCAACCTCCCCGGCGTCGGCGTCTGCGTGCCCGACCTGCTCTTCCACCACGAGAGCGGAAACCAGGTGCTCCTCGAGGTGCTCGGCTACTGGAGCCGGGAGGCCGTGTGGCGGCGCGTGGAGCTGGCCGAGCACGGCCTCCCGCACAAGCTGCTGTTCGCCGCCAGCCAGCGGCTGCGCGTCAGCGAAGCCGTCCTCGACGATAGCGCGAGCGCCTCGCTATACGTCTACAAGGGCGCCATGGTGGCCAAAGCCGTGGTCGAGCACCTCGACGCGCTGGCCGCGCGCTGAGCGACGTTCGGAGGCGGCGCAGCTGGGTCGAGCGGCCCGGTGCTCGGGATCGGCGCGCGACCCGCGCGGCCCACCGCGCTCTGCCTCGTCCCTCCGAGCCTTGCCCCGCGACGAATGGCCGGCCGCGCGTTTGGGCGCGCTTTGGCGCTGGCCTTGGAAGCGCAGAACTGGCTTGCCCAACGCCGTCGCACTGGTTACAAGCCTGCTCCCGGGTTTTCGGGCCCGATTTCGAAAACCACGTCCGGGTAGCTCAGTTGGTAGAGCAGTGGACTGAAAATCCTCGTGTCGGCGGTTCAATTCCGTCCCCGGACACCAAAAATCCCGCAGATAACGCCTCCCGAGGCCCCCTCATCGGTCTCCTGGGTGTCTGCTTTCCGCAGCTCGCTGCTACGTATTCGCTACAGTCGGTGGACGGGGCAGGCGAGGGGCCATTCGACCGGTCGCCAGGGCTGTCGCCCAAGCGCCGCTGGAGCGCTCGCCCGAGGAGCTGGGCGTTCGTGCGCCCGTAGACTCGCTCGACCATTCGGGAGTCCCTGTGGCCCAGCAGGCTGCCAATCAGGTGGGGTTCGACCTCGTGGTGCCGCCACCAGGTGGCAGACGTCGGCCGCAGGTCGTTGGGCGTGCAGGCAGGAATGCCTGCGCGTGCGCACGCGGCGGCCATGTCCCGGCGCACGTTGCCCCGGGGCGGAACCTCACTCCTTTCGGCATCTCGAAGCCCGTGCTCGAGGAGCGGCGCCGGCGCAGCCGGGAAGCTCGCCGCGCCGCATGGTTTGGCCATATCTCATGGCGCATGGCTCGCTGCCGAGGTGGCGCCGAGGGGGAGCTCGGTGCACGGGGAGCCATCGACGCGGCAGCGACCGTGGATGCGGCGATCGCCGAGCGTATCGCCCGCGTGGCCGCGCGCCCCGACCGCTCGCGCCTCGTGTTCGCCGCCGCCGAGAGATTGGCCGCGGCCAGCGTGTGCGCGGTTGCTGGCGAGCTCGAAATGAGCGAGCGCAATTTCCGGCGCGTATTTCGCGAAGCCGTCGGCGTGAGCCCCAAGGCATTTGCCAAGCTCGCCCGCTTCCACCGGGCGCTATCTGCCACGCGCGAAAACAGCAACTGGGCGAGCCCTGCCGCGGGCGCCGGCTACTGCGACCAGGCGCACCTCATCGCCGAGTTTGGGGCGATCACCGAGTGACGCCGCGCATGCTCCCGAGCGAGCTGCGCGTAGGGGAAACGAACGTCTTTCCGCGCGCGAGCGCAAAGTGAGCCCGTAGTCGTTCGCGCGGCGGGAAGGGTAGGGGCCTGCCCCGCTACGGAGCGTTCTGCACCACGACCTTGCCGCCGATGGGCTTTCGCTTCGTTTCCCCCCAGCGCAGGTTGTGCTCCGTTTCGACGCGGGCGCGGCTCTTGTCGAGGGCGACGCGATAGCTGATCGTGTAGGGGGTTTCGTTGAAGCAGAGCTTGGCGGCGAGCAGGCCGGGGGCGCTCCAGCCGCAGGAGGCGGCGATGCCCTGGGGGGCTCGATCCATCAGGTTGCTGATGCGCTTTTGGAAGCTCGTCTGACCACGCACCCATCGGCCGTAGCCGCATTGGATCGGGTGGGCGCCGTCCCCGTCCTCGAACGTCAGCTGCAGCGCCGAGCCCTTGGCTTCCAGCGACAGGCTCTTCAAGCCCTGGTCGTTGGGCTCGAGCGCGATGCGCAGGGGCAGCGCCGCGGTGGGCTCGGCAGCGCCCTCTTGCGGGGGCAACGAAAGGGAGGCGAGCTGGCTCGTCAATCGCGCCCGAGCTCGTGGTGCCTCGGGGAGGGGGCCCTGCATCGAGATTCCGCCGACCAAATGGTCCCAAACGGCGTCCATCACGGCCGCCATGTCGGACGTTCCGCTGGTCATGGCGATCACCATGTCGAAGTAAGGCAGCACCATGCTGAACTGGCCGAAAGCTCCGTCGCCGCGGTAGCCGGTCACCTTGTTGCGCCAGAACTGGTAGCCGTAGCCCGCGTCCCAGTTGCTGTCGGGGTCGCTCCCGGTAGCAATTTGCAGGGAAGTAGCGGCCTCCACCCAGGAGCTGCGCAGCAGCCGCCGCCCCGCCCAGGCGCCTCGCTGCAAGTAGAGCTGACCGAACTTCGCGATCGACTCGGTGTCCAGCATCATCCCGCCCGCGCCGAGGTTCACTCCCTCGGGGCTTTGCCCCCAGCGGACCTCGCCGACGGCGAGCGGGTCGAACAGCCGCGGGCGCAGATACTGCTCTACCGTCTGCCCGCTGACCTTCTGCACGATGGCTGCCAGCATGTAGGAGGCCGCGGAGTCGTACTTGAAGTGCGTACCCGGCCGGTGCTCGACGGGAGCCGCCAAGAAGGCGCGCACCCAGCTCCCCTCGCTCTCCCGCAGGTGCTGCATCTGATCGTCCTGGTGGCCCGTGGCCATTCGCAGCAGATCGCGAATCCGCATTTTCGCCAGGTTTTCGCTGGGGTTCTTCGGGGCCTCCTTCGGAAAGTGGGAGATGACGGTGTCGTTGACGTGCAGCAGGCCCTCCTGCGCGGCGAGCCCCACCGCCGTGGAGGTGAAACTCTTCGTCAGCGAGTACAGTACGTGCAGCTCGCCGGCGGCGTAGGGTGCCCACCAGCCCTCGGCGACGACCTGGCCATGGCGGAGCACCATCACGCTGTGCACGGAGTCGATGGCGTCGAGCGCTTCGACGAAGGCGAGCAGCGCGCTCGAGTCGACCCCCTGCCGCTCGGGCTCGCTGCGCGGCAGCGGTTGCTCGACGGCGCCGGCCATCGAATGCCACAGGAGAACCAGCGCGCACGCCAGCGGGCGCCCGAGGCTGGGCAAAAGGACGAAGCAGGTCATTCGCATGGAGGCCGACGGGCAGTAAAGCATACCCGTCGACCTACACGGCGGCGAAGTCGAGCCAGGGCGGGGCGAGACGCCTGCTGTCGGGTCCCCGCCCACCGCCCGCGTCGCCCGCGTCGTGGTTCCCGCGGGCGCTGCCGCGCTGCCACCGGCCCGTCCGGGCGTCGCGCCGCGGCGTCTGCGACCGGGCCGCGCTACGACGCGCACCCGAACCGTCGGCACGAAACCGCCCGCGCTCGGCTTTGGGGCCGATCCGCGGAGCGCAGCCGCTCACTGCTCGAGCGCGCGTCGCTCGTCACTTTTGCAGCGGCCGCCGCGACGGCGCAGCAGCACGCTGGGGGAGGCGCCAAAGGTCCGCCGGAAGGCGGCTGCGAACTTGCTGGGGTTGGCGTAGCCGACGATGAGCGCGGCCTCGGCGACATTGCACCGCTTATCGGCGAGCAGCGCTCGCGCCATCTCCAGGCGCTTGCGCCGCACGTACGAGAACACCGTTTGCCCGTAGCGGCTCTTGAAGCCCTCTTTGAGCTTGCGCTCGTTGAGCCCGCAGTGGCGCGCGAGCGCCACCAGGCTCGGCGGATCGGCGAGCGTCCGGTCGAGCTCGGCGCGCGCTTCCTCGAGCCGATCGGCGTCGCGCCGGCAGCCGCCGGGCTCGGCCTCCTGCAGCTTGCCGTCGAGGAAAGGGCTCAGCGCGTGGGCCAACAGCTCGAGCGCTTTGGCCTCGAGGAAGAGCCGGCGCAGCGGACCCACGAGCGTGCAGCCCGTCAGCGACTGCAGGGCGTGCCACGCCTCGTCACTGAGCGGCCGATCCTCGGAGACGAACGGCCCCCCCGCTCGAACCACGGCGTCGATGCGGGCGGGCAAGCCGGCAACTCCGAGCAAGTTGGCGACCGTTGCCGTGTCGAAGCGCAGGCACGCCCCGTGGTCGTAGCCCGTGCCCGTGCTCTCGCAGCGCAAGGAAACGGGCTCCTTGACCTCGCGCAGGCTCATCGTGCGCTCCGGCATGGCCAGATCTCGCCCCCACGGGGTCAGCGCGCGAAGGGCGCTCGCTCCGGAGATGCCGATCTCCAGCCCCAGCGGTGCGTGCAGCGCCTCGAAATGCAGGTGAACGGAGCTGCGGACGCAAAACAGGGAGAGCTCGACGCCGCTGCTGAGCCGCAACGAGTTGGCGAACCCCCGGGTGTCGTCGCCGCACCACACCAGCCTCGTCTCCATCGGGCTCGGCGCGTCCATCACCCAACGGGCGTCGTGGCGGTCGCTGATTTCGCGCAGGTACGCGAGGCCGTGATCCACGACGATCGGTTCCATCTCCGACACGTCATTGCGCAGTCCCGCGGGCGCGTCCAGCCCCAAAACCGAGGGGTGTCATCATCCCGGGGGCGGCCCGGCTCGATCGGTCGGCGCCGTCGTGGCCTCTCGACGTACGCGCGAGCCGCCGCGAGGGCGATGACCGAGCGGTGTCCGGCATCGGGACGCTTTCAGGCCAAAGAATTCCGCGAGGATCCGTTTCTTTGCTGAAATCCGTTTCTTTGCTGAAACACGAGCGTTCCCGGGCACGGGCTCCCGGGGGGCGCGTCGGACGGCCCCGAGCCGATGGCGCGAGCCGCCGGCGCCCCCCGATGCCCCCCGCGCGATCTCACCAGATCCCGGTCCGGGTGCGGTCGGCGACCGGTCGGAGTCGAGGCCCATCCAGGGTGCGCGTTCGAGCACCCCTCCGTCGGGTCGCCGGTAGCGCGCTTGGCCGACGTGGCCAGTCGATCGCCGCCTGTTGCCGGACCCGAGGCGCGGCAACCTCGGCGCTTGGGCGCCCCCGCGCCGATCGGAACGAATGCTGCAAGTGGGAGCGCATGCGTCGAACGCTTCGCCCCGGCCCCCTCGGCCCTGCCGGCTCCCCCTCGGTCCCCTGCGCCCGAAGCCCCCACGCCCCCGGGGCTCGGGCCAGTCCGCGGGGGGCCTCATTCGCTGCCGTCCTGCCGCCGGTCACGGCCTGCACGGCCCCCCGGCGGCGCGCTCGCCAGCGCGGAGTATCGGTTCCCCCCGGTCCCTCGACGGGCCGCCGCGAGCCCCCCGCGCCCGCTCTGAGGCCGCAGCGGATCATCGCGGTGGGTCTCCCGAGCCACCCGCCGCCGCGCAGGTCCCGCGCCGCGGCGGCGCCGAAACCCGGTCGGGTCGAGCCGGGGAGCGCGCCCCGGCTCGCGCGCCCTCCGCGGCCGGGCTCGATCCTAGGAGCGCCGCGGGAACACACGAACTCCAGCGAGCACCGGCCCGACCGGGCGCCGCCGGTCCCCGCACCGCCGCCCGGCTCACTGGAGCGCGCGCTGGTCCTCGTGGGGGCGCTCACGGTCGGAGCGGCGGGCGGCAGCGGGGCCGTTTTGCTGTTTCGCGCACTGATGCGGGCCGTACTCGGCTGAGGGGAGCTCCGATAGCGGGGCCGGCGCCCGGGGTGGGAGCTCGTGGTCTCCGGGCCACGGCCGGGAGGCAGCGTCGGGCGGGGCGCTAAACTACTTGAGCGGTCTCGTCGTACATGGCTAGATGTTGCGACTGCAGAGGCCTGGTTGCGATTGGCTCTTTCGGCTGGGCGTAGCGGGCGAGTTCGCGGGGTCGCCGTAGACATTTGCCTTACGAATTGGTTCGGGCCGAAGCCCTGTGCAATCGCCCGATGGGTCGCTCGTGGGGGCGTGCACGGGGCAACGAGGCAGGTCTCGACCCGGCGAGCGCGCTCGTCTGCCAGTGCGCGGGCCGAGTCGCAGGCGGGCTGGGGCCGCTTTGCGTGGCCCGGGCGATTCCCACTGGCCTGCAAGCGCCGGGCCTCGGCGGGAAAGAGCGACTCGTCGGCTCCCGTTGAGGGGGTCGGTCCCGGCGGACGCGGCAGGGAGATCCAATCGTGAAAGGGGTCAGCCAAAGGCTCGATTTTCTGATGCGCGGGCTGGCCGACAACCAGCGCAAGGTGCTCTGCGCCCTGGCCCTGGAGGGCGGCCTCTCGCACCCGGCTCTGCAGCGCGCCATCGCCGCCCTGTGTCCAGAGCCCATTCCCTCCTCTCGTCCCGCCGGGGGCGCCGGCCAGCGACTGCCCGTGGGCACCGCCAACTGGATCCGTCGCGCCGTCGACGCCAGGCTTCTGGTCGACGCGCCCTGGGTGCGCAGTCTCAGCGGGGCGCGCGACGGCGGGCTGGCGGTTCACCCGGAGTTCGAGCAGCTGGTGCTCCGGCGCGCCGCGGCGAGCGGGCAGCTGACGGAGATCGCGCAGGTCACGCATTCCATCATGGGCGAGCGCTCTCGAGCGCCGTTCGTGGTCTTGCTGCAAGTCGGCGAGCTATCGGAGTTTCAACGCCATGCGATGGCGTTCAGCCGCGCGGCATCCCTCTCCGTGCCGTCGCAGGAGCCTTCGGACCAGCTGCTTCGCGCGACGATCTGTCGGCCATTCGACGCGCCCTGGTTCGAGGCGACGTTCGGGGCCGAGGCGCTGGGGGCGGCGCAGTCCGTTCTGAGCGACGCGCTTGGCGACTTGTACGAATGCGACGCCCTGTTTCGCTGGACGGCGGCTCACCTCGGAGCCGGTGCCGCAGGTCGCGGCGCTCTCGGTGAGCTGCCGCCGGGGCTGTTTCAAACGCTGTGCGAGCACGCTCTCTTGAGGGATCGCCCCGACGTGATCGAGGAAGTGCTCGCTCTCGGCGCCCTGGCGAGCCATCGGGCGGAGGTCTTCGCGCTGGCGGCCCATGTGTTGCATGGTGAAATGTCGGACGCCGAGGCCTGCCTCGATCGGCTCTCGGAGGAAGCCTCCCCCGGCGCGCGCCCCTCGGCGCGGCCCCCGCTCCCGGAAGCGGGGGGGGTCACGCCGTTGATCCTTCTGATGTTGCTCTCCCGCAAGACGAACGAGGGCAGCGCGGTGGCGCGCCGGTGGCTGTCGAGCCGGCAGGCGGACTGCGGGGCTGCTCTGGCGCGGGCGCTGCGGACCCTGTTGCGTTACGTCTCCCAGCCGGAGGGCGAAGCGGTGCGGCTCGACGTACACCAGCTCGCCAATGGCGCTGGCTGCTGGGAGCTGCTGGTGCTCGGCCTCGCTGCAGAGCTCAGCGGGCAGAACGAGGTCACCCGAGCTGGGTGGGCGAAGCACTTGGTGGCCACGGGGGTGGGTTGGATCGAGTCGGGTTACCGCTGGGTGGGGCGCCAGGCGCTCTTCCTCGCGAGGCGGCTACACCCGGAGTACTTCGAGTCCGAGCTCAGCCCTCACGCGCAGTCGCTCTTTCCCGAGGGGCTGTCCGCGCGAGCGGGCGAGCTAATTCTGGCTCACCGGGTGGAGGCGCAGCCGAGGTGGCGGCGCGGGCTCCAGGCGCTCGAGACGATCGCCCTGGAGGCCCGGGAAACGGCAATCGGGGCGCGGCGCGTCGCCTGGCACGTAAACATGGTGCACGGGACGCTGGAGCGCCCGGCCCTGCAGGAGCTGCGCGGCAGCGGTTGGACCCAAGGCAGGCGCGTGTCGGTAAATCGGCTGCGCGAGGTGGCGGGCGAGCTGCCGGTCGAGGATCAGCGGGTCCTGGCGCTGGCCGAGCCCGTCGCGGGTGATCGCTGGGAGCTACCCGCCGCGGCGATGGAGGCCTTGATCGGTCACCCGCGCGTCATGGACGGGATCGCGGCCCGGCGCGTCGAGGTCGTGCGCGGCGAGTGTCGCGTCCGCACGGCGCAGCGCGGGGAAAGCCTGGTCGTCTTCGTCGATCCACCCGGGCTGCAACCGGGCGCCAACGTGGTCGTCGAGGGGCCTGCGCGGATTGCCGTCATCGTCGTCACGGCCGAGATGCAGCGCGTGATGCAGACGCTTTCCGAGCCGCTCGAGATCCCGGCGGAGCACCACGGCGAGGCGCTGTCCGTGATCGGCAAGCTCTCCCACGGCGTGGAGGTGGACAGCCCGCATCTCGGCCAGGAGCGGGACGTCGAGCCGGATGCCGCGCCGCGCGTGCGCATTTGGCCTTCGGCGGGAGCTTGGCTGGTCCAGGCCGGAGTCCGCCCCTTCGGTGAAGGCGGGCGTTTCTTCCTGCCGGGCGTCGGCCGCTCTCTGGTCAGCTTCTACCACCGGGGTGAGAAGCTGCGCAGCACGCGGGATTTTCGCCGAGAGCGCGCCCTGTGCTCCGACTTGATCCAGAGCTGCCCGTCGCTGCTCGAACGAACCGTCGGGGATTTCGAGGTGCGCAGTGAGTGGCAAGAAACTCAGCTGTGGGATTTCGACGAACAGGGGCTGCTCGAGTTGATGGTGGAGCTGCGGGATGCCGACGTGCCCCACTCGCTGGAGTGGCCCGAGGGGGACGGGCAGCGGCTCGCCGGCAGTGCCTCCTCGAGCAGCCTGAAGTGCACCCTGCGCCGCCGCAAGGGCTGGTACCTGCTCGGCGGCACCGCCGTGCTCGACTCCGGTGTGGAGATCCCGCTGGCCGAGCTGGTGGCGGCGCCGGTCGTGGGGCGTGGCCGCTTCGTTCGACTGGCGAGCGGGGACCTGGTCGAGATCGAAGCGCGGATTCGGCGCGTCATGAACGCCCTGGCCGCCACCACGCCCGCGCGGGGTAGCCCGCGAGAGCTGCAGCTGCACCCGGGCGCGCTCGGGGCGCTCGAAGAGCTCGGCTCGCTCGGGGTGGGCTTTTCGCCAGACGCCGAGAGCGCGGATTGGCTGCGCCGCGTGTCCGAGGCGCGCTCACGCCAGTTCGCTCCACCCGAGCACCTCGAGGCGACTCTGCGGGGCTACCAACGGGAGGGGTTCCGCTGGCTCAGCGCGCTGTGCGAGCTCGAGCTGGGCGCCTGCCTGGCCGATGACATGGGCCTCGGCAAGACGCTGCAGATTCTCGCGCTCTTGTCCACGCGCATCGGCAAGGGGCCGATGCTCGTGGTGGCGCCCACATCGGTGTGCTCGAACTGGAAGTTCGAGGCAGAGCGCTTTGCCCCGATGCTGCGTTGCCAAGAGTACGTCGGCCCCGGTCGCGCCAAGTTGCTCGAGGCGTGGCTCGATCCATCCGGCGGCGAAGCGGACTTCGACTTGTTGATCACGAGCTACGGCCTGCTCCAGCAAGACGACGAGTCGTTCGCTCGCGTGCAGTGGGAGGCGGTGGTCCTCGACGAGGCCCAATTCATCAAGAACCCGGGCGCGCTGCGGGCCAAAGCCGCCCGCGGGTTGAGCGCGCGCTGCCGAATCGCCGCCACGGGAACCCCGGTGGAAAATCACCTCGGAGACCTGTGGAGCGTCTTCGAGTTCCTCAACCCCGGGCTGCTCGGCTCTTGGCGCGCCTTCAACAATCGCTTCGTCAAGCCGGTGGCTCGGGACGGAAATGAGGGTGCCAAGCGCGCCCTCTCGCAGCTCGTGCGGCCCTTTCTGCTGCGGCGGACGAAGGCAGAGGTGCTCCGTGACCTGCCTCCGTTGACGACCGTTCGTCACGAGGTGCGGCTCGAGGAAGCCGAGCAGGCCCAGTACGATCTGCTTCGCCGCCAAATCCAAGAAAAGCTGCACACCGCGCACGGCAAGCGCCACAGCAAGCTCGAGATTTTGGCGGAGATCACCCGATTGCGCCGCTTTTGCTGCCACCCCGGCCTGGTCTTCCCCGAGGCCCCCCGGGAGGCGGCGAAGATCGATGCCTTCGTGCTGCTCGCCCAGGAGCTGCGAGAAGGCGGCCACCGCGCTCTGGTCTTCAGCCAGTTCGTGGATTTCTTGGAGATCGTGCGGCAGCGCCTCGACGAAACCGGCGTCCGCTACCAATACCTCGACGGTTCCACGCCCCGGCAGGAGCGCACGAGGCAGGTCAGCGACTTCCAGGCGGGGGAGGGGGACTTGTTTCTGATCAGCTTGAAGGCGGGCGGATTCGGGTTGAACCTGACGGGGGCGGACTACGTGATCCACCTCGATCCGTGGTGGAACCCGGCCGTCGAGTCCCAGGCGACGGACCGAGCCCATCGCATCGGGCAGGAGCGCCCCGTCACGGTGTACCGGCTCGTGACGCGCGGCACCATCGAGGAGAGCATCGTCGAGCTACACGACGCCAAGCGCGCACTGGCCGACTCGCTCCTTGCCGACTCCGAGGGAGGGGGCAAGCTCAGCGTCGCCGAGCTGCTCGGGCTGATCGACACCGGCCTCGGCCCGGCGCTGGTCGCTCCGCAGGCGTTCGTCAACCCTCCTGCCACGCCGCAGGGGTGACGGATATCGCCCGGTAGCCGTGGATTTCCACCTGACCCGCGGGGGCTCCGCGGCGTTTGCGGACGTTTGCCGCCTTGCAGTGATGGACCTCCACGCGGCGCGCCGCTCGGGCCTTCGAGTACCACGCCGCCAGCTCGGCGGCCCGCTGCAGCACACTCCGAGGCAGGGGGACCAGCTCCGGGTTTCGGATCACTACGTGGCTGCCCGCCACGCCCCCCGCCACGTGCAGCCACTCGTCGCCCGGCCCCGCGATCACGAGGCTGAGCTCGTCGTTGGCGGCCGCGCTGCGTCCGATCAGCACATCGAAGCCCTCGACGTTCACGGTCCGAAACGGGCGTCCTTTGCTCGCCATTCTTCAATGCCGTCCTCGCTGACGAGCCGCTTCGCGTCAAGTCGGACGGGTCACCCGCGCCGCCCCCCGCTCGAGCCTCGCCGGGTGGGTTGGGGGCACCCCTTTCCCGACACGCACCGCATGTGTGCAAGGCCCTTCTCCAGGATTGAAAGGCCCATTTGGGGAACTGGCCCCTAAGTGGCTAAAATCACATGGTTTCGAAAGTGGCATAATCCGTGCTCTATGTGAGGGCAGTGATGCGGAGCCAGCTTCTCGGCGCCCATCGCGAAGAGTTCGTACGGAGCTGTCCTAACCCCCTCTGGCCGGCTTCGTACTCTTTTAGGAGCAGTGGTCTGCGGTCCCCCCCCCTCGGCAGGCCACTGCTCCCCTATTTTTCGTAGCCTTGGGGCCGCTGCGGAGGCGGCGTCCAAGCGGGACGCTTTGGGGGCCCGGTGGCGTGCGGCTCGACGAATACCGTGGGGCCGCGCCGGCGCCCGTCGAGCCGAGGCCCTTCGGGCTCGCGATCGCAATCGGCTTGCTGCCGGGCGCCAGGGCGAGCCGCATCGGTGAGTCCGCGCGGCGCGGACGGCCGCGTCCGCGGGCCTCCCGCGCGGGCCCGGGGCCCGGGGGTCAGGGCTAGGGCTAGGGCAACAGAGCTGCCGTCGCGCTCTCGGTCGATCGCAGCGCGCCGTCGATTCCCGAGCCGTGGAAGGCGGCCCCGACCAAGGCCACTCCGGCCCCGTGCAGAGCGCGCTCCAGCTCCGCCACGCGGCTGCGGTGGCTGTCGTCGAACACGGGGAGGGCGTGGCCCCAGCGCGCCACCCAGCCGTGCAGTGGCGGCCCGCCGATGCTCTGCACTGAAGAAAGGCACTCCATGGCCCGGGCGATCCACGCGTCGTCGTCGAGCCCCTGCAGGTCGGAATCACTGGGGCGAAAGAAGGTGCGTAGCAGCACCTTACCGGGGGGGCTGCGCCCCGCGAATTTCGCGGAGGAGTAGCTGCAGGCGCGGAAACCGAGAGTTTGCGCGAGCTCGGCTCCTTCGGCGACGACGAATCCGGTGGTGTTCGGCCGCAGCGGCGCGTCGCGGGCGTCGAACGCGAGGTTGACCCCGACGTTGGAGGTGCACCTCGATTGGCTCAAACACCGCGCGAGCGCGCCGAACGTAGGCGCCAGCAACTCCGCCGCGGCCGCGGCCGGTACGGCCACCGCGACTCGCTCGGCGCGCACCTCCCTCGGGCCGCCGTGCAGCCGAAAACCGCCGTCGATTCGTTCGAGCGACCCGACTCCGAATGCCTTCTCGCGCGGAACGCCAAGCTGCTCCAGGGCGCTTTCCAGGGCCTCGTAGAGCTGCGCCATGCCGTGGCGAAAGGACTGGATCCCCTTGCCGAACGCCCTCTGGCTGACCTGAAATCCAAGGCGCCGGCCCGCTTCGCCCCGCGCCAGGGGCACGAGCTGCCGGCCGTCGAAGGCGCACGAGTCGTGCACGCTTTGCCCGATGATGTCCCCGGCGATGCCCAGCTCCTCGGCCAGGCGAGCCACGGCGGCGCTGCCGGCCACGAACCCCTCGGCTCCGTGCTCGACCACGAACCCATCCGTTCGCTCCGTCGAAAGCTGGCCTCCCAATCGATTCGAGCTCTCTACCACGACCACGTCGAGGCCGGCGGATGCGGCGCGAAAAGCCAGCGCGAGCCCCGACAGCCCCCCCCCCACGATGGCTACCGAACGCACGGTGACTCCTCGCGCGCGTGTGGCTCGGCTCTGCGCTGATCCATTCTCGTCTTCACGACTGCCCCGCGAACCGCTGAGCGCGGGCTCAAATGGACCCGCTGCCCGTGAGCCGATCTTTGCCGAGGAAGGGGCGAAGCGGCGGGGGAACGAGCACGGTTCCGTCCGCTTGCTGGTACTGCTCGACGATGGCGGGAAGCAGCCGGCTCGTGGCCAGCCCCGAGGCGTTGAGCGTGTGCACCAGCTCCGGCTTCTTGCCGGCGCCCTCGCGGCAGCGAATCTGGCCTCGCCGGGCCTGGTAGTCGCGGGCGTTCGAGGCGCTGCTCACTTCCTTGTACTGACCCATGCTCGGAATCCACACCTCGATGTCGAGCGTCTTGACCATGACAGCGCTGCAGTCCCCGGCCGCGAGCGCCGAGATCTGGTGGTGTAGCCCCAGCCCCTCCACCACAGAAGCGGCGTGCCGCAGCATCTCTTCGAGCGCAGCATCGGACTGGTTGGCACGGCAATACTGAAACAGCTCGACTTTGTTGAATTGATGGCCGCGAATCGTGCCTCGCTCCTCGGTGCGGTAGCTGCCGGCTTCCTTGCGGTAGCACGGCGTGTACGCGAAGTACTTCTTCGGCAGCTCGCTCGCATCGAGAATCTCGTCTCGGTGAAGGTTCACCAGCGCCGTCTCGGCCGTGGGCACGAGGAAGCGCCGCTCCTGACCGGCCTGCTGTTGCAAGGCGAATACGTCGCCTTCGAACTTGGGGAACTGGCCTGCGGTGTAGCCGCACTCGGGCAACAGAAGGTGCGGAGGCAACACGAACTCGTAGCCCGCCGCCCGATGAGAGGTGACGAAGTAGTTGAGCAAGGCCCACTCGAGGAGGGCGCCCTCGCCGCGGTAGATCCAGAAGCCGCTGCCCCCGAGCTTGGTGCCGCGGGCGTAGTCGATCATGCCCAGGGATTGGAGCAGCTCGACGTGGTCCTTCGGCTCGAAGTCGAAGCTCGGCTGGCTCCCCCAGGTCGAGATGACCCGATTGTTTTCCTTGCCTCCGGGCGCCACGTCCGCGTCGGGCAGGTTGGGCAGGCCCGCCATGAAATCGTGGATCTTGCCTTCGAGCTCCGAGAGCTGATCCTCGAGCGTCTTGATCTCCCCGCCGAGCTGCTTCATCTCGGCGAAGACGGGTTGCACGTCTTGGCCCGCCTTGCGCAGCGCGGGCACCTGCCCGGAGACGTCGTTGCGGCGGCTGCGCTTGGCCTCCAGGTCCGTCTGGACGCTGCGCTTGCGCTCGTCCCACGAGAGCAACTCGTCGAACGAGATCGCGACGTTGCGCTTCTGCAGGGCTTGCTGGACAGCTTCGGGCTCTTGGCGAATCAGTTTGATATCGAGCATCGGCTTTCGTTGGCGGCTACCATGCTCGATTAGCCGGAGCGGAGCAACCGCCAGCGCGGCAATCCGGTGGATTGCCACGCCCGGGCTCGCGCGTCGGCGGGGGCCGCGAGCGTCGAGCAGGGTCCCCCCGGCTCCTTGCCACCCGATCGATTCGCCGTGGCCACCGACCCGCTCGCCGCACCGTGGCGAGGCGGACGGCTAGCGAGCGGCGAGCGAATCGGAGACGGCGGACAGCAGATCTCGCGTCTCCGGGCCGAGGTCGTCTCGGTCGAGCGCGCCGCGGACCTTTTGAAGGCACTCGGGCCGCCAGGCGGGGTCGACCGCCTCTTCGGTGGCGGGCCCGCGCAGGGTCGCCTGCAGCAGGGCGGCGGCCAGCAGGCGCGCCGTGGCGTCTTGAGCGCGCGCCGCATGGCTGCACAGGGCGGGAGAAAGGGGATAGGGATCGGGCAGATGGCTGGCTACGGCGAGAGCCGCGCGACCGAACGCCCCGCCGCGCAGGATGAGGGGAAGCAGCGTGCCCGGCGTGTGCCGATCCGCCAGGTGAGCCCGCACCGCGTCGTCCCCCGCGGCTGCCCGCCGCCAGTCTGCGGAAGATCCGTACGGCTCGGGCCAGGGGGTGTCCCCGCTCAAGTCCACGGGCGGGGGTGCGGCGGGCTTTTGAGCCGCCGGAGGACCACCGCTCTGGGCACATGAAACCAGCAGCGAGAGCCAAGCCGCTGCGGCCAGCGCGTCTCGTCGAGGGCTTCCTTTCGGCCTGGACGCCAACCGCGTCAGAACTTCACCGAAACGCTTTTGGTCTTGCCCGCCACGGCGTTGACGGACTTCGGTTTGCGCTCGGAGCCGCTGATGAAGATCACCCGGTGCGGCCCGGGGGTGACCTCCACGGCCGAAAGAGGTGTGGA
This sequence comes from Polyangiaceae bacterium, assembly GCA_050299315.1. Lineage (GTDB taxonomy): Bacteria > Myxococcota_A > Polyangia > Polyangiales > Polyangiaceae > SZUA-265. The sequence goes on along the minus strand of JBNKVS010000081.1, from coordinate 35,019 downwards.
GCCGAGTGGCTTCCCGTCCAGCAACACGTTGGAGGGCGGGGTGGAGCTGAGGTTCAGCATCGCCACGCCCCCCGCCGCGGCGGGCTCCCCCTCGTCCTCGCCCTCTTCGCTCGAGGCCGTCGCAGTGGCGGGCGCGGGGCTGCGGCTCGGACGTCCGCTGCGGCTCCGGGGGGATTCCACCGAGCGGCCCGTCAGGGTCACGTCGATGGTCTTTTCGGCGTGCCCGTCCTCGAAGCGAATTTCCTCCTCGAAGGGGGCGTAGCCTTTCTTGCGCGCGACCAGCACGTGCTTGCGGTTGGTTTCGACCTCCAGCCGCACTGGCAGGGCAGGCAGGCTCTTGCGGGTGTTGCCGACGCGCAAGGTCACGTCCGCGCCCTCGGCGCCTTCGCCCGCCCGAATCGTGACCAGCCCCTTGAGCACCTTCAGCTTGATGGGCCCGATGGGTGTCATCACGTCCGGGTCGACGGTGATGCGCCGCTGGAAGTTCTCGTAGCGCAGGCCGCCCGAGACCTGGATGACGTGCTCGCCGGGCTCCATTTCGCGCAGCTCTTGCGGCAGTGGCCCGTACTCGCGCCCGTCCACTCGCAGCGCCATCGTCGGCCCCTCGCCGAAGACCTTGATTCCCGTCCCGCTGCGCATCAGCGGCACGTTGTGGATGGAGACGGCCTTCTCCGAAACCGTGACGGCCTGCTCGGCTGTCTCCTGGTAGCCGGCCGCGCGCACGCGCACCAGGTGGATGCCGGGCTTGGCCTCGAGCTGGCAGGGGGATTTCGTGCAGCGCAGCTTGCCGTCGACGTAGATCTCCACCTGGCTCACGGGGCGATTGGCTGGCCCTCCCGCCACGGTGATGGTCAAGCCGCCCTTCTTGGGCAGGATGCTATAGAAAGCCAGGCCGGCGAGCCCCGCGAGCACGATCGCGAAGGCGTACCAGATGATGGGGTTTACGCCTCCCGAGCGCACGGGGTGCACGCCCATCGCCGGGACGGTGACCTCGGCGTGCTGAGGCGGCGTCGTGGTGCGCACGAACGCGGGCCGGGTCGGCGAGGCCAGAGCGCCGGGCGGCCGCGACATCGGCGGCGGCGGCCTGCCTCCCGGCATCGTGGCGTAGCCGCCGGTCGACGGCTGCAGAAGGCTCTGCGCGGCGCTCTGGGTGTCCTTGTCGTAGATGGTCGTCTTGTCGTCGTCGTCATCCCAGCCGACGTCGTCCGCCGGCGGCTCGATCGACGTTACGGCCGGAGAGGCGACTGGCCGGCTCGATGCGTCGGGAGCGGAACGCTGCATCGTCGCCCACGAATCGAGCCCCAGCTTCGACTGACGATCCCCCGCGGCGGCGTCGATGTCGGTGAGCCCGCCGGCCTCTGGAGTGGCGGCCAACGCACGATCCGGGGGAGGCAGACTTGGAGACCCTTCGGCCGGCCCTGATTCCGGGCTCTCGGCCTCCGCGGGCCCATTGGCGGCGGGCGGGCTGGGGGTCAAACCCCGACGCGAGGGAGGGGGCGGGGGAACGCTCGTTCTGCCCGCCGCTGCCGCACTGGGAGGCACGCTGGCGGGCACCGGGGGAGGCCCGGCCGAGGGGGCTAAGGAAGAAGCCACCCCGCCCGCCACGGGCGACGCACCGGGAGCAGCCGAACCGGGCACCGGGGGAAGAATGGAGTCCGGCACGGCAATGCCCATCAACGTCTTCTTCGAATCCGTGATCGGCTTTCCATCTGGCGTGCGAGGCTTCAAATCTTTGAATACGTCAAGGTCTGATTCGCCCTTGTCGGTGCTCATGGGGCTCTTTCTCCCATAATTTTTGCCGGCCTGATACTGCTTTGAGACCGCACCGGCTACGGGCGCGCAGTACTGCAACTGCCGCTGTCGGAAAGCAAAAACTGGCCGCATGATAAGTACGACCGCCGCAAAATGACAGCGACATTATCGCCTCCGCGGCGGGCGAAACGCCTTGTACCCCGACAAAACCGGGCCCCCGAGGGGCGCCGCGCGGCTCGGGCACCACGGCTGTAATCAATCCCGTCTCGGCGCGTCCCGCCCGTGAATCCGATGCCGCCCCCACCCCGCCTGCGCGGAGTCGCCGAGGCCGCCCCGAAACCCGACTGAAATCCTGCTGGGCGAGACCCTCGTCCCGCTCCGAAGCGCGCCGTCTGCTCCGCGCGCCGAAGGCCGCTCGCCGCGCGGGCGAGCCTCCGGCGTGCGCAGGCGCCCGTCAGTTGGGAGGCAGGGCGCAGCGGGAGGCAGGGCGCAGCGGGAGCCTCAGCGCAGCGGGAGCCTCAGCGCAGCACGTCCAGGCGAACTCGGCCCCGCCCCGCCGCGGCAAGCGGCTCGGCAGGCGTGCTCTGGACCTCGGCGAGCAAGTCGTAGTCCGTGCTGGAAACGACGCGGGCCGTGCACAGCGTGCCCGGCTCGACGGGCCCATGCGAGAGGTAGACGACGCCGTCGACCTCTGGAGCCTGCCCCGCATGACGGCCGACCATCACCAGCTCGCTCTCTTCGCTGGGGCCCTCCACCAAGACCGAGAGCGACTGGCCCACGCGCTCGGCGTTCTTTTCGCGGCTGATTTGCCGCTGCGCCAGCATCAACCGCTCGGCGCGCTCCTCGCAGACTCGCTGCTGGACCTTGCCGGGCAGCTGGTGGCTCTCGCAGCTCTCCTCGTCCGAGTATTGGAACACGCCCACGTGGTCGAAGCGCGCCCAGCGCACGAAGGAGAGCAGATCCTCGAATTCCTCCGGCGTCTCGCCGGGGTGGCCGACGATGAACGCCGTGCGAAACACGGAGCCGGGCACCTGCTCCCGGAGCCGCTCGACGACGCTGCGCAGGTCGGTGCTGCCGCCCCGCCGCATGCGCCGCAGCATTGCCGGGGCCGCGTGTTGCAGCGGCATGTCGAAGTAGGGCAGCACTCTCGGATGCTCACGCATCAGTTCGAGCAGGCGCAGGTCGATCTTCTCGGGGTAGAGGTAGTGAAGCCGCAACCAGGCGAGCCCGTCGATGTCCGCCAATCGGGCCACCACGCTCGCAAGAGCCCCGCCGCCACCGTCGCGGCCGTACGAGACGGTGTCTTGCGAGACCAGGTTGAGCTCGAGCACTCCCTTTTCCACCAAGGCGCGGGCCTCGTCGACCACGTCTTGCTCGCTGCGCGAGCGCTGCTTGCCTCGGATCTGCGGAATCACGCAGAAACCGCAGCTGCGGTTGCAACCTTCGGCGAGCTTCAGGTACGCGCTGCCCCCGCGCGTGCTCAGAGTACGCGGATCGCTCTTGCCAATCACCCAGTCGGCGGGGTTGCCCACCCAGAGACGTGGCGCGGCCTCCTCCAGCACGGGCCCGAGGCGGAGCATGTCGCTCGAGCCGAGGAAGTGGTCCACCTCGGGCAGCTCGCTGGCCAGCTCCTGGGGGTAGCGCTGGCTGAGGCAGCCCGTCACGACGAGCTTGCGGCAGCTGCCGCCACGCCGCAGCCGGCTCATTTCGAGGATCGTGCCGATCGACTCGCGCTTGGCGGCGTCGATGAAGCCGCAGGTGTTGACCACGATGACGTCGGCCTCGTCGGCCTCGTCCGTCGGGTGAAACCCGCGAGCTTGCGCGACGCCGACCATGACCTCTGAATCGACGCGATTCTTGGGACACCCCAAGCTCACGAAGTGAATCGAGCGCGCCGTCACGAGTTGGCCATGGCGTCCGTGAAACGCCGGAACAGGTAGAGCGCGTCGTGCGGACCCGCGCCGGCTTCGGGGTGGTACTGCACGCTGAAAGCCTTGGCGTCCGGCACCGAGAGGCCTTCGCTGGTGCCGTCGTTCAGGTGCTCGTGCGTCTTGTGAGCGCGCTGCCCGAGGGAGCTCACGTCGACGCAGAACCCGTGGTTCTGCAGCGTGATTTCCACGCGCCGCGTCTGCAGGTCGAGGACCGGTTGGTTCAGCCCGCGATGACCGAATTTCAGCTTGTAGGTGCTCGCCCCGAGCGCGCGGGCCAACAGCTGGTGGCCGAGGCAGATGCCGAAGAGCGGGGTCTTGCCCAGCAGGCCCTCGATGGTCTTCGACGCGTAGCCGACGGCAGCCGGATCTCCGGGCCCGTTGGACAGAAAGACCCCGTCGGGGTCGAGCGCCAGGATCTCCTGCGCCGAGGTGCTGGCCGGCACGGCGGTGACCTCGCAGCCGGCGTCGACGAGGCAGCGCAGGATGTTGCGTTTCGCCCCGAAATCCATCGCGATGACCTTGAAGCGACGCGACCCGCTGGCGCGCGCTTCACTCGTGATGGGCTGCCGCTGGTCGAAGCCCACCGCCCAGTCGCCGCGCGACTCCGCGAACACGTACGGCTCGGCGGGCGTCACCCGCGAGACCAAGTCGAGCCCTTGCATGCTTGGCGCGTCGCGGGCGAGATCCACCAGGTCGTCGGGATTGCCGGTTCCGATGCAACCGTTTTGTGCCCCCCCTTCGCGCAGCTTTCGCACCAAGCGACGCGTGTCGATCCCGCCGAGGGCCGCGACCCCGCTGTCGGCGAGGTAGGCGGAGAGGGTTCTCTCGCTGCGGTGGTTGGAGGGTTCGTCGCAGGGGTCGCGCACGATGAACCCCGACACCTGCGGTCGACCGCTGCGGCTCTCCACGTCCGCCGAGTTCACTCCCGTATTGCCGATGTGCGGCATCGTCATGGTGACGATTTGCCCGGCGTAGGAGGGGTCCGTGAGAACCTCTTGATAGCCGGTCATGCCGGTGGTGAAGACGACCTCCCCGGTAATCGTGGCCTCGGCCCCCCACGCGTAGCCGCGGAAGAGGGTGCCGTCAGCGAGGGCCAGGTGGGCTTTTTTGCGCTCGATCAAAGGGACTCCATGGGTTGTTTCGCTGCCTCGGCGGGGATCGCTCGGTATGCGATCGCGCCGCCGCACAAAGTCAGCTCGACCTTACCTCTGAGCGTCGCGCCCCAAAATGGGCCATACCGATCGCCGGTGCCGAGCGTCTCGCCGTCGGCTTGCCACTCCGCCGCCGGGTCTACAAGCACCAGATCCGCTGCCGAGCCTTCGCGCAGGCTCGCCGGCGTTCGGCCCAGCACCGCGGCCGGGCCCGTGGTCAGGCTCTGCACGGCGCGGCGGAGCGAAATCACGCCATCCTCCACCAGGCCCAGCAGCGCCCCGAAACACGTGCCGAGCCCCGCCCCGCCGGGCTCCGCCGAAGAAAAGTCGGATTCCTTCTCGCTGGGCGATCGGGGCCGGTGGTCGCTGGTGACCGCGTCGATGTCCCCTCGTTCGAGCCCCTCCCGCAGGCTTGCCCGGTCGGCCGCACTTCTCAGCGGCGGCACCAGCTTGTATCGGGAGTCGAAGCCTTCCACCGCTTCCTCGGTGAGGCACAGGTGGGCGATGGGCACGGCCGCGGTCACCGCGACGCCGCGGGCCCGGGCGGCCCGCACCGCCTCGACCGACTCGGCCGTGGTGATCCGCAGGGCGTGGTAGCGACCGCCCGTGTACTGGGCGACGCTCAAGTCGCGAACCAGTGCGATCGACTCCGCGATGCTCGGCGCCCCGCGCAGCCCGAGCCGCGTCGCCACCGCGCCCTCGTTCATGTCGGCCCCACGCGACAGGCTCGCGTCCTCGGGGTGGTGGAAGACGGGAAGCGCTGCGTGCTGGGCGTACTCGAGCACGCGCCGCAGAACGTCTGCCGAGGCGATGGCCCGATCGGAGACGCCCACGGCGACCGCGCCGGCCCTGGCCAGCTCGATCATTTCCGTCAGGCTTTCTCCATCCAGGTGGCTGGTCGCGGCGGCAACGGGCAGCACCCGGACGGGGCTGATTCGGGCCGCGCGCGAAAGCAGCCAGTCGACCAGGGCCGGATCGTCGAGGCAGGGCCGCGTGTCCGGGCTGGCGCATACCGAGGTGAAGCCGCCGCGCGCTGCCGCGTGCAGGGCGCTCTCGAGGTCCTGGCGATATTCGCGCCCGGGCTCGCCGAGCTCTGCACAAAGCTCCGTAAAGCCTGGAAGAACCCACTTGCCGGCGGCGTCGATCACCGCGGCCGACGCGTCGAGCTGGCGGCCCTCGACCGGTCGCAGGGATTCGACGAGGCCGGCGCGAATCACCACGTCTCCGCGGAAATCGAGCCCCGCGCCGGGGTCGAAAATCCTGGCTCCTTGAAGGACCAATCGCTCCGGTTCGCTCGTCACGCGGGGCTCATACCACCCATCGCCGGAGCGGCTGCTGGAAAAAATCGGCGTCCGCGGTGCCCCCGCCGTCGCCCTCGCGGCCGCGGCCAGGGCCCGGGTCGCGGGCGACCACCTCCCATCTCCGCGCCCCGTCCGAAGTCGGTGTCCTTCTGGCCGGCCCGTAACCGCTGCACTGGGCAGTCGACCCTTTTTTGAGCAATCCGTTGGCAGCGGCCCGACCAAAGCTCCTAAAGTCGTACCGAGGCGGGTCGATTGCACGGACCGCCCGAACGCGGATCCATGAGCAGCGAACCGAAGCCTCCTCCCCCGAAACGTCAACGGCCCGCGGCGCCCCCGAGCCTTCCGGCTCAGCGGGGTGTGCCTCCGCAAAGGCCGTCGGCAAGGTCCAAAGCGCATTCGACGCCGCAGGCCTCCCCTCCGGGCGCCTCGTCGCCGCATGCTTCGGCGGCGAGCAACGGGGCGCCAGCCTTGCCGCGGCGCAGTCCGCCGGGGTCGCCTCCGGCTGCCGAGGCTGCCCACGAGCTCGATCCCGCTCAAGAGCTCGAAGTGGACCTCGAGCCCGCCGAGAGCATGCTGGATGCCGAGCTGCTCGAGCCGAGCGAGGGGTCGTTCATCGAGGAGCCGACGGCCGGCGTCGCCGAGTCCATGGAGGCGATGGACGCAATGGCTCGCGAGCTCGATCCCGCCTCGTCGTCGAAGCCGCCCGTCGAGTCCACCTCGCGCCTCGGGTCGGCGCGAGCGCTGCTGCGGCTGTGTGAGCTGCAGTTGCAAGCTTCGCCCAGCCCGGCTCGCGCCGCCCGCCTGCACTACGAAGCCGCGCGGCTCCTCGAGGCGCCGCTGTGGGACTTCAGCGCCGCGGCGGAGCACTACGAGCAGGCTCGTAAGGAGTGGCCGGAGCACGTGCCCACGCTGCGCGGGCTGCGCCGGGTGCAGACGGCGCTGGGCCGCTACTCGGCCATCCCCGCGCTGATCGACGCGGAAATTCGCGTCACCAAGGACCCCGCTCGACGGGCCATGCTCTTCTACGAAAAGGGCTGTCTGTATCGCGACTATCTCGAGGATCACCGCGAGGCGCGCGCGGCGTTTGCGTCGGCCGTCGAGCTCGATCCCCACAATTTGAGCATCCTGCACGCCGTTCGCGTCGCCGAGCTGGGGGCTGGCGGGTGGGCACAGCTCGACAAGGCCTACGAGCTGACGGCGATTGCGCTGGGCGAGGATCAGCGCCAGCGCGCGGCGGTGCTGGTGGAGCGCGCTCGCTTGGTCTCCACCAAGATGCGAGATCCGGCCCTGGCGACGTCGCTGTACGAGTCGGCCTTGCAGGTGGACTCGCAGGTGCCGCGAGCCATTCGCGAGCTCAAGCGGCTGCTGTACGGGCAGGGTCGCTGGCTCGAGCTCTCCGAGGTCCTCTCGCGCGAGTCTTCGCAGACGGAGGACTCGCAGCGCAGGGCCCTGCTGCTGTACGAATCGGGCCGGCTCCAGGCCGAGCGGCTCGGCAACCTCGAAGCGGCCATTCCGCTGCTCGAGGCGGCGCGCGCCGCATCTTCCGAGGATCGCACCATCCTCGAGGAGCTGGCGAGGCAATACGAGGCGGCGGCCCGCTACGAGGCGCTGGCAGAGGTGCTCGAGCAGCTGGTGGAAGGCGCGCCGGACTCCACCCGGCTTCAGAGCTTGCATCGGCTCGGGGAAATCTATGCGCGCCACCTGGGCCAATCGCAGCGCGCCATCGAGAAGCAGAAGGCCGCGCTGGCCATCGACGGCGCCTTCGCGCCCGCGCTGCGGGCCCTCGAGGAGCTGCACGAGCGGGGGGAGGCGTGGCCGCAGCTGCTGGAGATGTACCGGGCGGAGGCCGAGGCCGCCGTGCTCCCGGAGAAGCAGTCCGACGCGCTGATTCGCATGGCGGAGGTCGCCGAGCAGCGGCTCGGGGACACCGCCGGCGCCATCAACAGCTACCAAGCGGCGCTCGCCATCACGCCGGGTGCGCCCAAGGCCTTCAAGGCTCTGGTCCGACTGTTTCGCCAGGACAAGGAGTTCGGGCGTCTCGCCGAGCTTTACCGGCGCGAGGCCGAGCGCGTGGAAGACTCGGAGACGAAGCGGACCTATCTGTTCAAGCTCGGTCGCCTCGAGGAAGACGACCTGGATTCGCCCCAACACGCGGTGGCGACCTATCGGCAGATCCTCGCGCTGGAGCCGAACAACACGGAGGCGATTCACGCCGTGCAGCGCGCGGCCGAGCGAGCCGAGATGTGGCCCGAGCTCGCCGAGGCGCTGCAGGCCGAGGCGGCCACGCGCCGAGACACCCCCAGCTTGCTGCCGCTCTGGCACCGGCTGGGCGAGGTTTTCGAGAAGCACATCGAGGATCTCGCGGTTGCCCTCTCTTGGTACCGCAAGGTGTTGCAGCGAGACGACACGCACGTCCCGACGCTCAACAGCCTGACGCGCGTCTACGGTGCGCTCGGCCGCTTCAACGACGTGCTGGCGATCTACCAGCTCGAGCTCAAGGTCACCCCCGCGCCGAGTGGCAAGGCTGCGCTGCACTACAAGATGGCTCAGCTGTGTGAAACCGCCATCGCCGACGAAGCCGACGCGCTTTCGAACTACCGCAAGGCGCTGCAGTTCGATTCGGCGCACTTGCCCTCGCTCCGGGCCCTGCAAGCGCTGCTGACGCGGCGCCGCGAGTGGAAGGAGCTCGTGCGGCTCGTGCAGATGGAGGCTGCCAACGGCCAGACGCCGCAGGAGCGGGCGCGGGCGAAGTACCGCATCGGCGAGCTGTACGAGCATCGGCTCACCGCCCCGGATCTCGCGCTCGCCGCCTACTCCGAGGCCATCGAGGAAGACGAGAGCTATCTGCCTGCCGTCGAGGGGCGCACTCGGCTCTTGGAGCTTTCGGGCGCGCACGAGAAGTTGGCGCAGGATCTCTCTCGCGAGGCCCAGGTGGCGCGCAGCGATCGCGCCACGATCGACGCCCTGCTCGGCCGGGCGCAGGTGCTGCAAGAGGAGCTGCGCTCGCCGGGCCCGGCCTCCGAGGTGCTCGAGGCGGTGCTCGAGAAGGACCAGACGCAGGTCGGCGCCCTGCTGGCGCTCGAGCACATCTATTCGGGCATGGGTCGCTTCCCCGAGTTGGCGAGCGTGTATCGGCGCCAGGCCGAAATCTACCAGCATACGGACGCGGTCGTGGCCGCGCTGCGCGAGCTGGGTCGCGTGCAGGAGACCCAGCGGCTCGCCGAGGCGCCGGAGGTGGCCAAGACCTACCTCTCGTTGATTCGGCTCAAGCCGACCGACGAGGAAGTGCTGACGACCCTCGAGCGGCTGGCGATCGCCCAACAGGACTGGGGGTTGCTCAGCCAGGTGGATGGGCAACTGGCTCAGTGCAGCACGGATGCCGCCGCCATCGCCGCCTACCAGACCCGCCTCGGCGAATCGCTGGAGGCCGAGGGGCAGGAGAGCGCCCTGGACACCTATCGCCAGGCCCTGGTCCACGACACAGACAGCTTGGCCGCAACGCGCGGGCTCGGTCGTTTGGCGGGCGGGGGGCAAGATCCGGATCTGTTGGCCGAGGCGGCCGAGTACGAAGCGCGCGTCATCGGCGCGACCGACGCGGCCGCTCGGCTGCTGGTTCGTGGCTCGACGCTGCGGGCGACGCCGGCCGAAGCGATCGGCGATTTGGTGCGCGCCATCTCGCTGTGTCCCGACGACGCACAGGCCGCGGCCGGGCTGATCCAGCACATGACCGCGGAGGGGGAGTTCGAGCCCCTCGTGCAGTTGCTCACCCACGCCGCGCAGGACGCGACCGACGCCCAGCGCCGCGCCGACCTTCGGATCGAAATCGCCAAGATCCAGGTTCAGAACCTGGGAGATGCGGGCGCAGCCATCGCCTCGGCGCAGCGCGCTGTCAAGGAGCGGCCCGATTACCCGCGAGCCCTGATGACTCTGGGCAACCTGTACGGAGGGGTGCGGCAGTGGCGGGAAGCGGTTCGCTGGCTGCGTCAAGCGCTGTCGGTGGGGCCACCGCCCTCGCTGGCTGCCTGGGCCAAGCTGGAGCTCGCTCGAATCCTGCTCGATCGCCTCGGGGACGCTACGGGTGCCGTGGAGCTCTTGACCGACTTGGTGAACGCCGCCGAGCCCCCAGACGAGGCGCTCACGCTGCTGATTCGCGCGCAGGTGACGCTCGGCCAGCTCGACGACGCGGCCAGCATCGCGGGGAAGCTGGTCGACGCCTGCGAGACCGACGAGCAGCGCGCCGAAGCGCATCTCCAGGTCGCGAAGCTGGAGCTGAGCCGCGGCGATCAGGACGCCGCGCTGGGGGCTTACCAGCAAGCCGTGGCGCTGACCGGGCTCGAGGGGGCCGCCGCCGCGGAGTTCCGGTCGTTCCTCGTCAACATCGAGCAGCGCGGGGACAAGCCCCAGTGGCAGCTCTACGCGGATGCGCTGACCGAATACCTCTCCACGCACCGGTTGGGCATGGGCAACGTATACCTGGAGCTGGCCCGCATTGCCGGCGATCGGCTCGGGGACGCCATCAAGTCTTTGAGTGTGCTTCGACAGGGAATCGTTGCCACGGAAGACAACACCTTGCTCCGCTTGGAGATGGCCCAGCGCTTGCGCGCGGCGGGAGAGCCCGAGCGTGCGGCCAAGCAGTACCTGCAGCTACTCGAACTTGCTCCTCGGCATCCGACTTACTGGCGCGAGCTGTCGCTCGCGTACAAGGAGCTGGGGCGGGACGAGCAGTCGCGGCTCGCGCTGGGGCCGCTCGTGGCGCAGAACCAGGCCGATCAGCTCGAGCAAGCGACGTACCGCATGCGGCCGCCCAACCCCCGTGCCGCGGGTCCCGCTCTGTTCGACACCGCGGCGTTCCGTGTCGTCGACGCCCACGCCGCGGACGACCTGCCGACCACGAACCTGGTCGCCACTCTCTGCTCGGCCGCATACAAGCTGCTCGTGCCGGATTGGGGCGCCTACGGCGTCTCTCCGAGAGATCGGATCGGCTCTCGATCGGGCGATCCGGTGCGCGAGCTCGCGGAGCGAATCGCGGCCGTGATGGGCGTCGAGGACTTCGATTTGTACGTGCACCCCGCGCCCCTGAGCCGCGTCGACATCGAGCTGACGGAGACCCCGGCGCTCATGGTGCCGCAGCGGGTCGCGCAGCTGCGGGACGAATCGCTCAAGTCGTTCTTCCTGGCACGTGCGCTGTGCTCGATTGCCCGGCGGACGTACTTGGCGGAGAAGCTGCCGGTGAAGCAGCTGCGGTATCTAATCGCCGCGGCCATTCGCTGTGTCGAGCCGGAGTACACGGTTGATTTCGTGGATTCCGAGACGCTCGGGGCCGAGTCCAGGCGGGTGCTCAAGGCGCTGCCGTGGCGTAGCCGCAAACCGATGGAAGAGGCTGCTCGGGCTTACCTGGCCGGGTCTCAGACGCCGCTGGTCGACTGGAAATTCCGCGAGACGATCACGGCGGCGCGCGTGGCCACGGTGCTGTGTGACGACATCACGGGTGCGACGCTAATCCTGTTGCAGCACGAAATGGACCTCTCGGCGGCCGATTCCGGGCAACCGAGGGGAGACGAGCTGCCGGCGCAGGTGCTGCCGTTCGCCGTTTCCGACAAGGCGATGCAGCTGCGCCAGCGTTTGCAGCTGACCATGAAGTAGGCCGCGCGACGGGGAGTCAGAAGCTCCCCGAGACGCCCAACCGATTCAGCCCGACCCACGGTGCGAGGCGCCGGGCCTGCACCACCGCGCCCTCGGGCCGTGCCGCCGGCGCGGGAGTGGTCGGGTCGCTGACGAGAAAGAGCGTGGCGCCGACCACCAGGGCCACCCCGGCAACGCCGCCGCTGATGGCCGCGCCGGTGCGCCAGCGTGCGGCGCGATCGTTGAGCCTCTCGCTCCGCTGGCACCCGGGTACACTGGGATCGAGCCGGCCGGGGCAGTACGCGCCGAAGAGCTGGTCGGATTCCGTCTGGGTTTGCCGGGACTCGTGAAAGATCCAGCCGGCGACGCCCGCTCCCACGGCGGCCAGACCGAGCGAAACGAACGCCTCGGTTCGGTAGTCGACGACGCCGCCTCGCAGCTGGTCGTCGAACGGCGGGGTTGGCTCCGGGGGTGCCGTAGCGTCGAGGGAGGTAGGCGTGGCCCAGTCGAAGCGATGGCTCTCGCTCGCTTGGCGCCGCAGGTTTACGTCCCATGCGCGCGCGGCGAGCCCCGCCCTCTCGACCCGGATCCGGTGATGCCCGGGCCGCAGCCGCAGCCGCGTCGAGGCCTCGAAGGGGCCGTAGCGGTTGACGACGGGGGCTCCGGCCTCCGGCAGCCGCTCGTCGACCACCCACGCTTGGTCGCCGTCGAGCTCGAGCTCGACCGTGGCGTGCTCGGCGCGCAGCAACGCGAGGTCCCGCTGGAATTGCTCGACCTCTTCTGGGACGAGCGAGCCCGCGCCTTCGGCGAGGTAGCGCTCGAAGGCGTCCATCGCCTCGCCGTCGCGCTCCAGCTCCTGCGCCACGATTCCGAGGTTGCCGAGGATCTTCCAGGAAGGGGAGTCGGCGTAGGCGGCGCGAAACTCTCGATACGCCCGCCGGTAGCGATCGGGCGCGTCCGTGGTCAGGTAGCGCACCCCTTCGTTGAAGTGCTGACTCGCCGCCGCGCTGATCGGCACGGGCTCCCCCGCAGCTCGGGCCGGCTCGGGCGTGGGCTGGGCACGTCCGAGCTCTGCCCGCGCCGCGCTCGCGAGCCACAGCGCCGCGCACAGCGCGCGCGCCAGACGCTTTGTCGGCGCGCGGGCCCTCACGGCGTCGGCTCCAGCCGTGTGCGGATCCGGCGCCCGTTGAGGCGGATGCTGTCCGAGCGCTGCGGGGACTCTTCGCTGCCGGCACCGCGCTCCCCACCGGGTCGGCGCGGCTCGCTCTTGGCCTGCGGCTCGCTCTTGGCCTGCGTTGTGCCTGCGGCCCGCCTCTTGCTGGCGGCTCGCGCTTTGCTCGATCCGCGGACCGCGCTGCCGCGCGCTTTGCGACGAGCCGACCGCTGGCTCCCCGAGCGGCCGCGTGAGCCGGCGGCCTCGGCCCGGGGCGACGAGCGGCGCGAGGCGCTCGGCGCCGGCGACGGATCTCGCGACGCGGCGCTTCGGGCAGAGGGCGGAGCGCTTGCCCCGCCGCTCGGACTCGCGGCCACCGCGGGGACCTCGCGCGGCTCCGCCTCCCGCTCGCGGAGGGGGCGAACGACCGGCTCGGGGCGACCGGGCCCCGGAGCCGCGCGAGGCGACGTTTGCGGCGGGCCGCCGGCAGGCGAGGTCTCCGAGCCGTGAGGCGCCGCCCGTCCGGGCGCGCGCTCGTTGATACCAGCCGCGTCCGCCCCGACGGGAGCGGGCCGGCCGAAGGGAGGTGGCTGTGCAGGGGGGAGGCCGAGCAGCCCCTCCCAACGGCGGGGGGGCCTGGCCCAGAGTGTTGCGCCGACCGCGGCGGCCGCGAGCCCGACGGCGCCCAACCACCAGCGGCGCCGCGGCCCCTTTTGCGTAGCCACCCCGTGCGTTCTCGACAGCGGTGAGACGCTGGGCGACTCGCGTTCGGGTGGCGCGCCCCCGCCGGTGGCGGGGGGGCGGAGCTTGCCCGCGACCATCATCGTGTTGCAGGTGCGCAGGCTTTCGAGAAGCTCCGCCGCCGACTGGAACCGCGCTTCGATTCGACGGGCGGTGGCGCGGGCAAACCACTCATCGAAACCGCTCGGAACGGGGCCCAGGCTCGAGGGCGCCGGCCGCGCCTCGCCACCGCACAACAGCACCGCCAGCGAGGCGAAATCCCTCGCTTCGAAGGGGCGCTTTCCGGTCAGGCATTCGCACGTGATCGCCGCCACGCTCCACAGGTCCGCTCGGTGGTCGATGTCCGCGGCGGCCTGAATCTGCTCTGGGCTCATGTAGAACGGCGTGCCGACCACGCTCCCCGGTCGCGTGACGACGCTCTCCAGCGTCGATGTGTCCACCCATTTGGCCACGCCGAAGTCCAAGATTTTCACGATCGTCTCGTCGTGATTGGCGACCAGGTAGATGTTGTCGGGCTTCAGGTCGCGATGCACGATCCCCGCGTCGTGCGCTCGCCGCAGGGCTCGGGCGAGGTGGGTCACCACCTGCATCGTCTCGGCCGGCGTGAGGCGGCCGCAGCGGGCGAGCCGGGCCGCCAAGCTTTCCCCCTCCAGCAGCTCCATCACCAGGAAGGGCGCGGAGCTCTCTTCGTCCGTGCCGTGGTCCAACAGCTGCACGACGTGCGGGCTTCGCAAGCTGGCCGCGAGCCGAACCTCGCGCTCGAAGCGCTCTCGGGCCTCGCCGCGGCGGGCGTCTTCGTGTGCCATCAGCTTCACGGCGACGGGCGCTTGCCAGCCGAGGTGCTCGGCTCGCCAAACCGTGCCCATGCCGCCGCGCCCGATCTCGGACACCAAGCGATACTTGCCCGCCAGCACGCGCCCCCGCTGGCCGGCGGAGTCCGCCGGCGCGCGGTGCTCGCCGCCCGAGCGCGACCCACTCAGCGCTTCCGTTTCGCCGAGGCGTTGGCGCTGGGGCGGGCGGTTCGTGTCGATCACGGCATCGGCGACCATAGCATCGAGTGTGCGCGGACGTAGGGGTTTGTCCCTTCTACGACGCGGCCTCGGGGTGGTGGTGAGAGGTGCGTTCGCCGCGCCGCCCGACGGCGCCGCTCGAGCGTACCGCGCCGCCACGGCCCCCCACCGTGCCCCGCGGCCCAGCCGGCCCGCCGTCGTCGCGGGTTGCGGCGGCGGCGTCCCCGCAAGGCCCGCTGCCCGCGCCGCAGTCCGAGCCCGCGCGCGAGCGGCGGCTCGCGCCGCCATCCGCGCGCGGGCGAGCGGGCGGGTCGCTCGGCGACGACGTTCGCAGCGTGGGCGACGGGTGGGGGATCACTCGCACCGGAGCGTCGCCGGGCTCGAAGCGCAGCGTGATGGAGCGCGCGCGCGAGCCCGAGCCGAGCGCCGTGGCCGCCCCCAGGCGCAGGCCCCGCCCCAAGCGAAGCGGCGGGGGCCGCGCGCCGAAGACCTCTGCGTCCCAACGCAGGCAAGCTCCGGCGTACTGGCCCACGCACGCCGCGAGCCTGCGCCAGAACCCGCAGCGCTTCGACTCGAGCGCCGACAGCAGCCCGCTGTCGACGGGGCCGACTCGAACCCGAAAGCCCGGAGCCCGGCAGAGCACGGCTCGGCCGAGGAGCGCGCCCTCTCCCAAGCGGCCGGAGGTGGCGCGACCGAGGCGCCAGAGCTGATCGCTGTCGAGGCGCTGCCAGCGCGGGGGCGCGGGGATCACTCGGACGGGCGCGCCCAGCCGGCTGCGCAGCAGCCACTGCAGTCCCGCCGCCGTCGGGCAGCGCCGCGAAAGGTGCAACACCTCGGCCGCTCGCTCTGGCACCCGCCCGCCGCACAGCGCCGCGACCATCGGGCGCAGGCCCGGCGGGCTCCCGGAGCCGTCGATGGGCAAGGCGGCTTGCGACCAAGCCCGGTGGAGCAGCAACAACAGCCGATGTTGTAGAAACGCGGCCAGCGTGGTCGCGCCCGCCCCCGTGGCGCCGCTGGCGAGCCAGCTGCTGGGCAGGGGCCCCCGCGCGCTCAGAATCCCCGGGGCGCTCAGCTGCAGCGTGGCCCGCCGTTCGCCGGGGGCCGCCGTGGCGAGCACCTGCCGCGGCTCGAAGCGAGCGTGCGCCACCTGCCGAATCCGAACGGCCTCCTGGCGCGGGTCGCCCGCGCAGCCGGGCGCGGGCAGCTCGGGGTGGGCTCGCTGCCAGCGCCGCAGGGCTCCATGCAAGCCGCCGCGGCCGCCCGGGCGGCTCACGGCTGCCCCCGCCAAGTCATTGCCCGGCCGCCGCCGCGTTGCTGCAGCGTCGTGTCCAGAAAGGATCCCAACCGGACGTAGCGCTGCAGAAAGCGCGAGAGCGCCAGCCCGAAGCCGTAGGCACCCGCCCCCAAGCCCCGCTCCAGGTCGCACTCGACCACGAGCTCGATGCCCACGGCGCAGGGCATCGGGAGGCCGGCGGGAGCTCGCCGTACGCGCGGCACGGCCGTCACGGACGTGAGCGACCCGAGCAGCGGCTGCAGGCTCGCTCCTTCGTGGTCGGCGATCGCACGCAGGGCCTGGCGCAGCTCCTTCGCCAGCTCTCGGGGCCCCTGGAACGGGTCGAGCTGGTTGGCCCGCAGGTGCTCCAGCAGCGCCCAGGCGCGCCCCCTCTCGCCGCGCGCCCCTCTCGGGGCGGTCGGAGCCACGAGGCAGCACGGGTCGACCTGCGCGTCGTCGACGGCCCAGCGCGGCTCGGCCTCGCGCGCGAGCACGAGCGGCCCGTGGCGGTTGCTGCAGCGGGCTACCACGGCCAGCTGGCGAAACGGAAACCCGCTTCGGATCGCGCCGGGCTCCGGCGCCTCGTCGCCGCCCAGCGCGGGGGGGGCGACTCCGAGAAACACCTGCGTGCCGGGGTAGCTGCGCTCTTCGGCGCTCGCGGTGGCGGCCGGCAGGCGCGGGCGGCGGCGCACCAGGTAGCGGGCGCCGCTCGCGCCTTCGCCAGCCCCTGCGTGGTGCGGGGCGATCACCTCCCGCCGACCGCGCGCCGGGCAGTGCCCCACGACGCGGAGCACCTCGTGGACCTCGAGCTCGAAAGGTCGATCGCGCTGCGCCACGAGCGGCACCTCTTCGTCGTCCGGCTCGATCGGGATTCGGTCGCAGCGACGTTCGAAGAGGTTGACCGCCGGCGAGCAGAAGAGCTCGAAGTCCTCGGCGCGCAGGCTCTGCTCCAGGCCGGCTTCCCGCCGGCCGAGCAGGAAGACCACCCGCGCCGTCGCCACCGGGCAGGGGCCGAGCGCTTGCTGCAGACCCTCGAGCCGCAGCATGGCGGTGCGCTCGGGCAGGGCGAGGTACTCGCGCATCACGCGCTCACCGGCGGTCGCGTCTACGTCGTCGGGCAGGATTGCTTGGCATTCGTCCAGACCGTGCGGCGCTACCTTCACCGCGACCCGGCGCCGCCGTCCCTGCCACTCGACGACGACTGCCAGAGTGTCGAAACACAAGAGAGGCAAGAGCCGCCCGGCGGGCGTCGAACGGCCCGTCACGTACACTGGCAGATCCCCGAGAGAGAGATCTCCCAGCGGTCCGCCGTGGGTGGCGGTCAGCTCGAGCGCGATGGCGCTCTGCACCTCGCGAGCCAGTGACGCGGAAAGCCCGGAGGCCGCGCCGCGGCCGTCGCCCGCGCTCGCCCCGGAGAGCCGCAGCGGCCCCACCCACACGGCCTGGGTGGTGCGATACTCGCAGCGCACGGCCCGCTCGGCGGCGCCCGCTTGCCCGAAGGCGCGCAGGCCCCGCGGCAGCCTGAGGCCCGCGGGGGGCAAGATCTTCGGAGCGCGCGGCCGCAGCGCCAACAGGGTCATCGAAGGCAGCGGCGCGGTGGCGGCGGGCGCGACGAGGCCGAGCAGCTGCTCGGTGAGCCGGGGGTACTGCGCGTCGATCTCGCACTGGACGCGCGCCGCGAGCAGCGCGCAAGCCTCCACCAGGCGCTCGGTGTCCGGGTTCTTCAGCTCGGCGGGCCCGAGCCCGAGGTGACCCCCGAGATCGGGGTGGGCGAGGGAAATCTCTCGCCCGAGCTGGCGCAGGTATCTCAGCTCGCGCTCGTAGTGGTGCAGCAGGTGGTTCATCGAGGCGGCTCAGCTCCGGGTCGTGCCACAGTCGAGGTCCAGGTCGACGGTCAGCCGTACGCTGCGCCCCGACGCGTGCTCCACGGCAGTGATCGAGAGCGGCAGGCAGGCGTACCGGGCGCTTTCCACGTGCAGCTGCACGCGCACCGATTCCGGCTGCAGCCGGGGCTCGAAGGCGAGCACGGCATCGCGCACCCGAGCCTCGAAGCCCGAACGCCGCAGGCTCTCGGGGGTGTGGCCCGCGAAGCACGGGATCCCGAAGTTCAGGATGCTGCGCCGCACCGCGGGCAGGCGTGAGAGGTCGACGAGACCCTCCAGGCAGGTGGCTTCGAGCAGCGCCTCGAGGTTTCGTGTCACGCTCGCGGGCGCCGTCACGCGCCCGCCCGCGCCGAAGGCAGCTTGGAAACCAGCCGCAGCGACACCGTCAGCCCCTCCAGCTGGTAGTGGGGTCGAAGGAAAAAGCTCGAGCGGTAGTAGCCCGGGTTGTCTTCGTCCTCCGTCACGACGACCTCGGCATCTGCCAGGGGCTTGCGTGCCTTTGCTTCTTCGCTGGCGTGCGCCGGGTCCCCCTCGACGTACTGGGTGAGCCAGTTCTGCAGCCAGCGCTGCATGTCCCGGGGCCCGTGAAACGATCCGATCTTGTCGCGAACGATGCACTTGAGGTAGTGCGCGAAGCGGCAGGTGGCGAACAGGTAGGGGAGCCGCGCGGCCAAGTTGGCATTGGCCGTGGCGTCGGGCTCCTCGTACACCGCCGGGCGGTGCAGGGATTGAGCGCCGATGAACGCGGCCACGTTCGTGTTCTTCTTGTGCACCAAAGGCATCAGTCCGGCTCGTGTCAGCTCGGCCTCACGGCGGTCGGTGATGCCCGTCTCCGTGGGGCAGGTCACGTCGAGGCCGCCGTCGCTGGTCTCGTAGGCGTAGGTGGGCAGGTCGAAGACGGCTCCGCCCGACTCGATGCCGCGAATCTTCGAGCACCATCCGTACTCCTTGAACGAACGCGTCACGTTGACGGCCATCGCGTAAGCGGCGTTGATCCAGGTGAAGCGCTCGCTGTCGCCGCCGCTGTCCTCCTCGAACGCGAAATCCTCCACCGGGCTGTGGCGCACCCCGTAGGGTTGCCGGGCGAGGAAACGAGGCAAGGTGAGCGCCAGGTAGCGCGACTCCTCCGCCGCGCGCAGGCCGCGCCAGCCGGCGTATTGCGGCGTGGTGAAGAGGTTCGCGATGTCGCGTGGGTTGCTCAGCTCGCGCCAGGATTCCATCTGCAGCAGCCGCGGCGCCGCGGCTGCCAGCACCGGGCAGTGGCAGGCGGCCCCGATCTTGGCCAGCTCTCCGAGCGCCTCGACATCGGGAGGGCCGTGGTCGAAGGAGTAGTCCGCGACCAGGCAGGCGTACGGCTCGCCCCCCAGGCGCCCGTACTCTTCCTCGTAGAGCGCCTTGAACAGCGGGCTCTGGTCCCAGTTGACGCCCTTGAAACGCTTGAGGGTCTTGTGCACCTCCTGTTTGGAGATGGGTAGCACTCGGATCTTCAGCATCGAGTCCGTCTCGGTGTTGCTCACCAGGTAATGCAGGCCTCGCCAGGCGGCCTCGAGGCGCTGGAACTCGGGGTGATGCAAGATCTCGTTGATCTGGGCGCTCAGCCGATCGTCGATCTCGGCGATGATGGCCTCCACGATCTCGATGGCGTCTCCCCGCAGGGTGGCCTGGGTGCAAGCGGCCTGCTCGGCGAGCGTGGTGACGGCCTCGACTACGTCTTGCCGGGCCTGTTGGCTCTGCGGCTTGAACTCCGCCTCGAGTTTCGCTTCCCAGTCTTCGGGCAAGGGCAGGGCGGTCGCGGCGGCCGGCGCAGCGGTCCTCACGGTTGCCTCCCATCGGCTCCGGCAGGGCCGGGGCGGGCTGCGACCTGCGCGCGGGTCGTCGGCTCGGCGCCGCCCGATGCCGCCTCCGTGGCCCCCGCCGCGGGCTCGGCGCCTGCGCCGCGGGCCTGCGCTGCGGGCTCGGCCTGAGAGGCCGGGGCGTCCGCGCGGGCCCGTGGAGCGGCGTTCGCGTCCGCCGCCTCCTCCGCGGTGCGCGCGGCTCGGGGTGGCTCCGCCGCGGCGAGCTCGCGATGGCGCTCGTTCCGGGCCCGATGCGCCAGCTCGAGCAGGCCGGCGAGGAGCTGCTCCGCGCCGGCTTTGCCGTCGCTGTACGTAACCAGATCCGACAGGCGCTCGCGCGCCTCGAGCAGCGCCCGCAGCGGGGCAACCTTGCGGGCCACCGCCCCCGGCGAGAAATCTTCCAGGCGCTCGAAGACCATCTCGGTCTGGAGCTTGCCGTGGCCCCGCAGCGTGTCCTGCACCGCGACCGAGATTCTGGGCTGCAGCGCCTTCATGCGCTGATCGAGGCTGCCGGCGTCGACTTCGAGAAACTGCCGCTCGGCGAGCGGCGCGGGCGGCTGCGACGCGTTGCCGCGCAGATCCGCCAGCACTCCCATCACGAACGGGAGCTGCACCTTCTTCTCCACCCCGTACAGCTCCAGATCGTATTCGATCTGCACGCGCGGTGAGCGATTTCTACCCAGGTACTTTTGACTACTCATGCTTTCTCCCTCTCCGTGGTGTTTTGGGGGGTCACTCCGGCTCTCCAGACAGCGAGTCGAGCTGACCCGCGGCCGCAGGCAGCAGCTCGCGCACGGCCTCGGCAAAGCTGGCCTCGACCAGCCGCTCGGCGCGCGCCAGCAGCAAGGGCACGGGGCTGCAGGGCTCGCGGCGCGCGTAGTAGCTCCGAATCGCCTCGAGAGCGGCGGATACGTCCGGGCGGCTCTCGATCTGCCAGCCCGGAGCTGCGCGCTCGAGGCCGCCGGGCTCGGCTGCCGAGGCCGGACCCGATTCGCCCGGCGCGGCTCGGTCCTCGACCGTTCGGCGAGGTGCAGGCGCCAGCCGCTGCAGCACGCGCTGCAGCGGCTCGAAATCCGGGCCGAGCGCCATCCCTTCTGCGGTCGCAGAGGCGGCCGTCGCAGCGGCGGCGGGTGAGCAAGCGGCGAGGAAGCCGCGGCGTACCGCCGCGATATCGTCGAGCGCCGCCCTCGCCAGGGCGATCAGAGCGGCGTCCGGCGGGGCAGCCAACGCCTGCTGTTCGAGCTTTCTCAGCACCGCTGGCATCAGCCCCGCCGCGAGCGCATTGGCTCGCACGAGGTGGGTCGGATCGTCGGGCTCGGGCAGCGGGTGGACCTCTGCGCCGTAGCGTTCCATCAACCCTCGAAGCAGCTGCAGGCCGCGCAGGTACCCGAAGGGTCCCTCGAGCTGAAATCGAAGCAGCTGCCAGCGAATGGCCAGGCGCAGATCCTTGCTGCGACGAAGCAGCGCCTCCGCCAGCGCGAGCGCTTCCTCCGGTTGCGGGGGCTGCCCTTGCCGGACGCTTTCGCCCATCTGCTGTGAAGCCTCGCCTTCACACAGTTGCAGCAGCTCGGCGTACTGTGGGTCGTATTCCAGGTCCGGGCCCACCGCGTGCTCGACCGAGGCGGGGCGCAGCAGCTCTTCGAGGTCGTCGGTCATGATTGCCGACTAGTTCTTCGTCCCGTGGCGCGGGCAGTTGCGTCGCTTTCGCAGCCGGGTCGGCGAAACGTCCCTCGCGCGCGGTCCGAGCGCCGGATGGATCCGCCTCGGCACGCGCCTCGCATGAAACACGGCGTGAAAGAACTCGCCTCCCCGTCCGTTCGCTCGCGCGGCTCCGGCACTCTGATCGGTCCGAAGCACCATTTGCGCGGGCCCGTGCTCGCCTCGGTGGACGCTTTGATGCGCGATTGGCAGCGCTGGCTCGCGCAGCCCCCGCGGCCATCGGGCGGCTTCGCCGGTGGCGATCGCCACCAGAGCCTGCGCCACCGCACGCTGCGGGCCGCGCGGCACGCCCGCCTGGCCGCCCTCGAAGGCTTGTCTCATCAGCTCGTTGCGCTGGAGCGCACCTTCGAAAGCGGGGATCGAAGCGCTGCGCCGGCTCGCCTCGCGAGCGCGGTCGATCTTTGCCTGGCGGCCTCCCGGCAGGCGCGGGCGCGGGAGGCCGCCTCGGCGCCGGGGCTGGCTCCCGCTCTTGCTGTCGAAGCTCCTCCGCGGGCCGCCCCGCGGGGAGAAGGCTCGGCGTCCGCCCTTTCGGGCTCCATCGCCCGGGCGAGTGAAAGCGGCCCCGCGAGCGAAAGCGCCCCGTGGGCCCGCTTCCCCTTGCCGACCTGTGTCACCTTTCGGTCTTGCGTCGCCCCCGCGCCGCGCCTCGCTCCTCGCTCGATCGCCGTCTGCGCGCCGCCGCCGCGGCACGTCGCCCCCCGCGGCGAGCCGAGCCGCCCTCGGAATTGCTTCGAGCGGCCAGAGCCACGGGGGCCCTGCTCGGACTCGTCGCCCGGCGTCGGTCGAGGAGCGCTCGCCGCGGCCCTCGCCACGCTGCTGGTGGCCGCCGCGTTTGCCGCCGCCCTGGCGATCCTGCGAGCGCTTTCTGCGCCGGCGCGTCCGCTTTCGCTCGGCTACGGGCTCGCTCCCTCCGAGCGCTCGGCAGAGGCGCCGCGCGCTGCCGTCGCGCCGGCGGCCGGGAGCGGCGGGCTCGCCCCGCCCGCGGCCGGCCCGGACGCGGGCGTCGACGCCATCGTCGAGCGGCTCACCCGAACCGAGTCGGGCCGCGCACGCCTGCGCGCGCTGCTGTTTCGCTGCGGGCCTTACCTCGATCGGATCCGCGCGGAGCTGCGGTCGCGGCGCCTGCCCGAGGGGCTGTCGGCGGTGCCGATGGTGGAGAGCGGCTGCCGCCCGAAGGCTCGATCGCGCGCCGGAGCGCTCGGGCTATGGCAGCTGATGGCCGTGGCCGCCCGGGCGCACGGGCTGCGCATGCGCCCGGGCGAGCTCGACGAGCGGCTCGACCCGCTCGCGGCCACGCGCGCGGCGCTGCGTTTCCTCGCGCGGCTGCGCGCGCGCTTTCCCTCCTGGGAGCTCGCCCTCGCCGCGTACAATGCCGGCCCCACGCGCGTGGCACGCGCCCTGGCTCGGACCCCCGGGGCCCGCTCCGTCGCCGAGCTCGCCCGGGGCGGCGAGCTGCCCGAGGAGACCGCCCGCTACGTACCCAGGGTTCGCGCCCACGCCGTGATTCTGGGTGATCTCGAGCGCTTCGATCTGCACCTCGGCCCCCGCATGCCCCCGCCCGCCACGCAGCCGCTGGCGGTTGGCGGGGGCGTCGGGCTCTCCCTGGTGGCGCGGGCGGCGGAAACCAGCGTGGCCGAGTTGCGTCGCCTCAACCCCGCGCTGATCGGCACGACCACGCCTGGGAGCGAGCTCTACGAGCTGCGCGTTCCTTGGGGCCGCGCCGAGGGCGCTCGGGCCCTGCTCCCCGTGCTACGGCGCCGCGGCTCCCTCGCTCCCGGGTGCGTCGGCGAAGGTTTCGACTGGGGTCGGAACGAGGCGGCTTTCGAACGCTGGGCGGCCTGCTGGCAAGCTGCGCCAGGGGCCGCTCCGCGCTGACGGGGCGCGCCGCGCGCTCGTTCGTCGCCGCGCGCCGCCGACGACGACGGCGTTCAGCGCGTCGGCCTCGCGCCGCGCGGCGGGCCCCGGTGGCGCGACTTCGCCGATCGACCAAGCGCCCAGGCGAGCAACACGGGGGTGGTACTGCGCGACCCCTTGCGACTCCGCGGAGAAGCAGCTCCCCCCACGACACCGCTGGAATCGGGTCGTGACCGAAAGTCACTGCCCGGCGCAAGGCCGTGGAGTCGGCGGGAAGCAGGAAGGCGCGGCGGTCGAGCGAGGCGGGCAAGTCTCGCCGGAGACGAGCGGCCTGCCGCCGCGCATGAAAGACAAGACGCGGAGCCCGCCCAGCAGGTGCTTGAAGGCCGCGGCGCCACGCCCACCGGCCTCACTTGGGGCACAGCGCCCCGCGTCATAATCCGAATCGTTCTGCCTGCCGAGCCCTCTCGTCCCGATTCGGCTCTGTTCGATCCGCGGATGACTCCGCACTCTTCGCTTTTGCGTCGTTCGCGACCGAGCGGGCTCGCATCGCGCAAAATCGGACGTGCGTTGCGCAAGAGTGGATGGGCGCCGCGCAAAATTGGACGTGGGTCGCGCGAAATCGGACGTGCATTTACATTTGTCATTTGGCACAGTCTGCCGACTGCTCGAGCGCTTCGCGTAAGCGCCGAGCGTCGTGAGCCGTGAGCCAATCGTCGCGAGGGCAGGCGAGTTTGCTGCGGCAAACGGTTGACCGGGTGTAGACGATCAGCGCTCGGAGCTGATGGAGGACAAATGAAAATGTTGGGCAAGCGATCGTTGGTGAGCTCGTGTGTGGCCGTTCCCTTGATGATTCTCGCGTGCGGTGACGGGGAGAACCAGAGCCCGGCGCCGGGGTCCACACCGGCAGGCGGTTCCGCGGACACCGACCCGTCGATGACGCAGGACCCGTCGATGACGGAGGATCCGTCGATGACGGAGGATCCGTCCGCGACCGACGGCGAATCGCCGGACATGGCGGTCGGCATGCAGGGCGGAGAGGCACCGCCGACCCCGGCGCTGGATCCCGGCGCTGAGGACGATGGCATGCCAGGCGCGTCGGACGATCCGTCGGATGATCCGCCCGCCGATCAGGACCCCGATTCGCCCCCCGTGCTCCCCAGCGGAGGCACTTTCGAGACAACGGTGCTCGTCGAGCAGCCGGATGTGGGCGAGCCCATCTCCCTCGCCGTGCTGCCGGACGGACGCGTGTTGCACACCTCCCGCGACGGTAGGATTTTCTTGTTCCAGCCCGGTGGCGGCAACACGGTCGCGGGCAACATTCCCGTGTACCGCCATGACGAGGATGGCCTCCTGGGCCTTGCCGTCGCCCCCGACTTCGCCGCCGATCCGTGGGTCTATGTCTATTACTCGCCCCCGCTGAACACCCCCGGGGGGGACGCCCCGCTCAACGGCGCCGCGAACGCGTTCCAGCCGTTTGTCGGGTTCAACCGGCTTTCCCGTTTCCGCCTCGATGGCGACCAGCTGGATCTCGGGAGCGAGCAAACCATCCTCCAGGTGGGGACGGACCGCGGTCAATGCTGCCACACCGGCGGCAACATCGACTTCGATGGTGAGGGCAATCTGTTGCTGGGCACCGGTGATGACACCAATCCGTTCCAGTCGAATAACTTCACGCCAATCGACGAGCGGCCGGATCGCAGCCCGGCGGTGGACGCGCAGCGGTCGGCTGCCAACACGTTCGACCTGCGGGGAAAACTCCTGCGCATTCGCGTCCAGCCCGACGGCACGTATACGATTCCCGAAGGGAATCTGTTTCCGCAGGGGACCGCCAACACGCGGCCCGAGATCTACGCCATGGGGCTGCGCAACCCTTACCGCTTCGCCGTGAATCGTGACAATGGCGAGGTCTACGTCGCCGACTACTCCCCCGACGCACGTCAAGCGAATCCCGCACGCGGCCCGGCAGGTCTCTCCAAGTGGCTGGTCGTGCGGGGTGCTGCAAATTATGGCTGGCCGTATTGCCTCGGCCACCTCGCGTACGTCGACTACAACTTTGCTACCGGCGCGTCGGGAGCGCCGTTCGACTGCGATAACCTCCGCAACGAGTCACCACGCAATTCCGGCCTCGTCGAGCTACCTCCCGTCACGGATCCCGAGCTCATGTACACCTTTGGTACCGTGCCGGGCTTTCCAGCTCTCGGCAACGGGGCCGTCGGGCCAATGGCCGGCCCGATGTATGTCTTTGATCCCGCGTCAACGTCGCCGATCAAGTGGCCCGCGGAGTATGACGGCGGAATCATGTTCTACGAGTGGACCCGCAACTTCATCGCTGATTTTCGACTGGGCGACGACGGCTCCCTCGTGTCGGCCACACGCATTCCAAACCTGAACATCGTATCGCCCATGGATATGGAGTTTGGTCCCGACGGCGCGCTCTACTTGCTCGAGTACGGGTCCGCCTTCGGTTCCGCGGCGCAGAACGCCAAGCTTTCACGCATCGAATATCGAGTTCCGGCGCCGTGAGAGAGTTTGAGGCGAGCCAGATAGCTGCAGGTAACAACGCGAACCCGACGTGGAGACGCCCCAGATGCACTATTCCAATGGTCTGACCGCTTTGCTTTTGGCTTCGTGTCTCGTCGGTGCAGCGTCCTGCTCCGATGGCGGGGGCGATTCGGCGGAGTCCAACCTGGCCCCACCTTACGGGGGGGAGCTAGAGTTTGGCGGCGGGCCGGGCGCAGGAGGAAGCGCCACGGCCAGCGCGGGCGCTGGCTCATCGAGCGCGGGCGCTCCTGCGGATGGCGTCGCGGGCTCCGGCGAGAGCGGCGCGGCGCCCGAGGCGGCCCCGGACGCTCCCGACCCGGACGTAGAGCCTGCGGATGCCGAAGAGCCGACGGATGTGGAGGAGCCACCGGATGTCGAGGTGCCAACGGATGTGGGCTTCTCGGACGTATTCGCGGTCCTGCAGGACACCTGCAGCCCCTGCCATGCCATGACGGGTGGCCAACTGCCCGCGTTCGCCCAAGACGACGAGGACGCCGCCTACCAGGTGACGCAAGAGGAGAGCGCCTATGTGGATGAGCTCTACGCTGACCGCATCGTCGAGCGGGCTCTGGTCTCTCGGACCATGCCACCGGGTTGCTTCGGCGGGGAGCTTGGCACCAGCGATTGCATGAACGTAGAAGACGCAGCACTGCTGGAGGCGTGGATCGACCAGGGCGCGCCTCCCTGAGCCCAGCTCCCCCGACCCCTCGAAGTCTCGTCCTCAGTCCGGGACGCGGGCGCTGGATCGCACGAGAACCACGCTAGACGGGACAGCCAGCGGCTTCGTCCAACGATTCAGCCCGAACCAGTCGCTCGTGCAGTTCGGGTGGATTCTTGCTAAATTGGAACGTGGCCCACATCGCCTGTGGGCTCACGTCTCGTGCGCGCGTCATGCTGGCGGCCAACCGCGTCGAGTCGTCGACCGTGCACGCCACCCCGACGGCGGCAACGGCGAGAGCGTACCGGAGGCGCGCGCCGCCTCTCGTCGCGAGCGCCAGGCAGGGAAAGCTCGGTGCGCGTGCGAGCATGGGAGTCGACGGCGGCGCGTTTGCTGGGCCTGCTCGTCGAGCGTGACCGCCTCGGGCGAGCCTGGCAAGGCCTTGCCGCGGGCCTTGCGCGAGGCCCGTCCGCTCCGGACGTTGAGACCCTCTCTTTTCGGGGATTTGCCTCGAACGTCCCGGTTCTCGTTTGCGGAGCGGGATGGCTCGCGAAGCGTTGCGGCCTCTTCGGAAACTCGTGGGCGACGACCCCGCGAGTTCGTCGAGTGGCGAGTGGCGCGGCCCGGGTGCGCGGAGCGTTGAAGGTCTCGTCCGTACGATCTCCGTTTCACCCCGGCCGCGGCTGACCGCTCATGCGAGCATGGGGGGCCTGAAGAGGGGAGCGGATGCAGCGCCCGTGCCGGATCGGGGCGATGAGGCGCGGACGGTGACCGTTACCGGTGCCCCGGCAGCGGCCGGCGGCACCAACGGGGGCAGGCCACGGCCGCGCTGGGACGAAGCGGACGCGACCGGCAAGATTCGGCGAGAGCTGTCGGGCGCCGAGACGCACAGCTCGGTTCTGCTGGACTACGCGCGGCGTCCCACCAACCCCAACCTGCGCCGAGCGTCCGGGACGCTGGTTCTGGATCCTCCCCCTCCGACGTCCGTGCAGCAGATAGAACGCGTTCTGTCTCGCCGGGCCGTGCCGAGGTGGGACGACACCACCGTTCCCGACACGCGGCGCCCCTCCACACCCGCTTCGGACCTCGTCGAGGAAACGCCCGGGGAGGGCCCGGAGCTGATGGGCACACTCACCGTCATCCGGGGCGCCCGCCCTGGCCTAGTCGTCTCGCTGGCACCCGAGCAGACCCTGATCGGGAGGAGCCCCCACGCGACCGTGCACATGGTGGAGGATGGTGTGAGCCGTCAACATGCGCGCATCTGCTGCGTGGGCTCGGCCTTCGTCCTCGAAGACCTCGGGTCCCACAACGGGACCTACGTCGCGGGCAAGCCCGTTACCCGGGTGGAACTGAAGCACGGTGACGTGGTCCGTTTCGGGCGGAACGCAGCGGTCCGTTTCTGCTGGATGGACCCCCATCAAAAGCGTCTGCTCGAGGAGCTCTACGAGACGAGTGTCCGGGACGTACTGACCGGCGCATACAATCGTCGCCACTTCGCCGAGCGACTGCAGACGGAGATTGCGTATGCCACCCGCCACCGGGCCGCCCTCTCGCTGTTGCTACTGGACATCGATCACTTCAAGCGCATCAACGATCAGCACGGGCACCCGGAGGGTGACCGCGTGCTGACGAAGGTAACGAGCGTTTGTCTTCAACAACTCAGGCAGGAAGATCTCCTCGCTCGCTATGGGGGCGAAGAGTTCGCCGCCTTGCTCCGCGGCGAGTCCCTGTCACGGGCTGCCCTGGTCGCGGAGAGACTACGCGCGGCCGTCGAACGGACCTTCGCGGCGGAGAGATCTCCACTGGTGGTGACCGTGAGCGTGGGCTGCGCGAGCCTCGCGTGCGCCGACCAGCCCACTCCGAGTGCGCTGGTGCTCGCCGCCGACCGTCGCCTGTACGAAGCCAAGCGTGCTGGCCGCAACCGTGTCGTCCCCGCGGGGGACCCCTCGGTCACGCCCTGACGCCACCGCCGCCGAGCGAGTTGGACCCCTCAACATGGCACGCCGCCGCCGCGTACGAGGCGTTTGCCGTCGGAGGCGTCGCCGTCGCGAAAGGCATCATGCGGTGGTGCCGTTCCGTTCGCCGGCGCCGAGACGCAATGTGAAAGCAGCATGACCCCCATGCAGCCGAGTGACGGCCGGAGCGTCATCCTCGCTGGCGACGCCTGCTACTGCGCCGGTCAGTGCGATCTGAAGGAGAGGATCCCGGGGGAGTAGCGCGCGCAGGGCGGGTCGCGCCGCGCGGCGGCCCCGGGGGCGCGACTTCGTGCAACGCCTCGGGCGGTGCCGTGGCCTGCTTCAGGTCGCGGACGCGCGCGGCCAGCTGCTGCACGTGGGGATCGCGGCAGCGCATCGACCGCAGCGCCTCGTCCAGCAGCAGGACGTAATCGGCATTCGAGCCGCTCGGGCCGTGGCTCACCGCAATTTGTCTAGCCATCTCCTCGAGCGGCGCCGGCCCCAGGTAGTGGGGGTTGTGCTCGGTGGCCACGTAGACCAACGCCTGCGCGGCGGGCGGCCCGGGCTCAGGCGCGGCGGCGGACGAGGCTGGCTCCACCGCGTGGAAGGGCAGCCACAACTGGCGATAGCCGCCCTGCTCGCGAACGTCGAGCGCGGAAACCACCCGCTGCCAGTGCCGCTCGCTCAGCAGGTAGGCCTTTCCCCAGCAGCGCGCCCCCGCGTTCGGAACCAACGTCACCACACGGCCCGGCGAGCCGGGCACGCCTCGGTGGTCCTCCGAGCCCTGGAAGAAGCGCCGAGCCCAGCCGCGCACATAGCCGCGGCGGGTGGCTTCCGGCTCGAAATCGGGTCTCCAGATCAGCGACCCGTAGGCGAACAACCAACGCGAGTAGGGCAGCGGTTCGGTCGACGAAGAGCTCACTTTCCGTAACGCTAGCAGCCCGCGCGCGGGGCCGCGAGGCGTCGGCAGTGGACATTGCTCGCGGTTTCGCGAAAAGGTGGGGGGATGAGCGCCCCGACCCTTTCCCCCGCCGAATCCAACGCCCCCGAAAGCGCCGCGGGCCCTGGCGGCGCCCTGCGATTCGACAACTCGTTTCAGCGGCTGTTGCCCGCTGATTCGATCGCGGACAACCGCCGCCGCCAGGTGATCGGGGCCTGCTACTCCCGCGTGCAGCCGGAGCCCGTTCCCGAGCCCAGGCTCGTGCTGCACTCGCAGCAGGCGGCCGAGCTGATCGGCCTGTGCGCGGAGGATCTCGCGAGGCCCGAGCTGGTCGAGGCGCTCGCGGGCAACCGCCTTCTCGAGGGGATGAGCCCCCACGCCGCGTGCTACGGGGGCCACCAGTTCGGCAGCTGGGCGGGCCAGCTCGGCGACGGGCGAGCCATCACGCTCGGAGAGGTGCTGAACGCGGGCGGCGAGCGCTGGGAGCTGCAGCTGAAGGGCGCAGGGCCCACGCCCTACTCGCGAACGGCGGATGGCCGGGCCGTGATGCGCTCCAGCCTGCGCGAGTTCCTCTGCAGCGAGGCGATGTTTCACCTCGGCGTGCCCACCACCCGCGCGCTGAGCCTGGTTGCCACCGGGCAGCAGATCGTGCGGGACATGTTCTACGACGGCAACCCGCGCGCCGAGCCGGGCGCGATCGTCTGCCGCATGGCCCCTTCGTTCTTGCGCTTCGGCAACTTCGAGATCTTCGCCGCGCGAGACGACCTGGGCACCCTCGAACAGCTCGCCACCTACCTGCTGCGTCACCACTACCCCGAGCTCGGCGAGGGCGAGCGGGGCGTGGTCGCCCTGTTCGAAGAAATCTGCCGGCGTACCGCCGTGATGGTCGCCGGCTGGATGCGCGTCGGCTTCGTGCACGGCGTGATGAACACCGACAACATGTCCGCCCTGGGCCTCACCATCGACTACGGTCCCTACGGCTGGCTCGAGGCCTTCGATCCGCTGTGGACCCCGAACACCACGGACGCCGCGGGCCGCCGCTACCGCTACGGCCAACAGCCCCAGGTGGCGCTGTGGAACCTGGCGCGCCTCGCGATGGCGCTGGCCCCCCTGCTCTCGGACCCCCAGGCGCAGCTGCAACCCGGGTTGCAGGCGTATCAGCGTGTGTTTCACACAGAGCTGCGCCGCTGCCTGCACGACAAGCTCGGCTTGCTCGCCCCGGAGGGCGAGCAGGGCGCGTGGCTCGCGGCCTGGCAGGCGGGCCCGGCGCCGATGGGCATTTCCACCCTGGAGCCGTTGATCGACGACCTGCTGCAGCTGCTCGTCGACGCCTGCGCGGACATGACGCTCTTCTTCCGCACCCTCGGTGAGCTCGCCGAAGGCCGGCGCGACGGCGATGGCGGAGCCCCCGAGCTGTCGGCTACCTTCTACGAGCGAGATGGCTCGCCGAATGATATCCAGCCGCGGCTCGCAGCCTGGCTCGAGCGCTACTGGGAGCGCGTGGCTCGCGAAGGGCAGGGGGATGCGGCGCGGCGCGCTCGAATGCACGCCACCAACCCCAAGTATGTGCTGCGCAACTCTCTGGCCCAGCTCGCCATCGACGACCTCGAGCAAAAGGGCGACGCGGCGCGCGCCGCGGAGCTGCTTCACGTCCTGCGCCGCCCCTACGAAGATCAGGCGGGCAAAGATCACCTCGCCCAGATGCAGCCGGCCTGGGCCCGCAACCGGCCCGGCTGTTCCATGCTCTCGTGCAGCTCATAGGGGCGTTTCCCTGCGATTTCCCTGCGGATACGGGCGCTCGGGGCAACGCCGAACCAAGGGCGGCCAGTAGGCCCAGCGCAAGAGGGCGACGAGTGCTTTTCCGCCGACAGAAGGCTTGCTGAACGAAAGCCGAGTGGAGTAGATGGACTCATCCTCTAGCCGTCCCGGGGCCATCGGGCCTCGGGGCGGCCACCCACACCGTCCTGCACCTGGTCAGGCGGATGTGTACGAGGTCTGCCCTGCGAAGGTGGCGGAATTGGCAGACGCGCTAGATTCAGGTTCTAGTGGGGTAACACCCGTGGAGGTTCGAGTCCTCTTCTTCGCACCAGCGTAATCATTACGTTTTTCGAGACAGCCCTGGCCACCGGCCGGGGCTTTTCTGATTTCTGGACCCAGGTTTGGACCCAATGGGGCTCCGAAGAGCGGAGAACACTGGGGTTCTAGGACCGGGGCCGGGGAGTTTTTCGACCGGGTGAGGTCGGTGCTCCGGAGGGTTTCTGGTGGGGGCGCTGGGGCGTCTTTGGGCGGCGCTGCAGCGTCGCTTGGCGCGGAGGGCGCGGAAGTGGCGCTGGGCCTCGATTCGGGGGGCTCTGGGCGTGAGGGCGGCTCTGCGGACGACGGAGACGGAGGCGCGCTGCTCGGCAGCTGAGCGTCGTTGTGGAGCCCAATCACGCTGTTCGCGGCGCGGCGATCCGAGCGCGTGTAGACGTCTAGGGTCGAGGCGTGGGTGTGGCCGGTCAGGAAGGCGACGCCGGCCAGGTTGTTCCCAGAGGTCTCCATCCAGCACGTGATGCGAGCGTGTCGCAAGTCGTACTCGGTGAAGCGCTCGGCGAGATCGGCCGGCAGCACCTCGTGGGCCACCGGGCGCACGAAAGAGCGGTAGTCGTGCCTGCCAAAGATCAGGCCCTTGCGAGGGCACACGCGGTCGAGCGCCGCAGCGGCTCGCTCGGATATGGGGACGGTGCGCGCCCAGCGGTTCTTGTCGATCTGCTTGGTCAGCTTGATCTCACGCTTGCCCGGCTCGTAGTGCTCGGGCACTGAAAGCTTCTCGAGTGTGGCGGGCCGTAGCCCGGTCTCCCACGCGACCTCGAAGCGGGCCTTGACGGGGTAGGGCGCTTGTCGTCGCCCCTTCGAAAGCTCTGGCAGGCGCTCGAGGATGGCTTCGATCTGCTCTACCGTGACGGGTGTGGCTTCGCCCCGGCGCCGCTTGCTGTGGGGCGTCCCGAGTGCCTTGCGCGGCAGTCGAGGAAAGGCGGGCCCGGCTTTGACGTAGCCCTTGAGCTCGAGCCACTCGGAGAAGCGCGAGAGCACCGAGCGCTCCTTCTTCACCGTGTTGCGCACCACCTCTGCGAGGCGCTTGCTCTGGTAGTCGGCGATGCCGCCGCCGGTGAAGTCCCCCAGCGTGCGAAACACTCGCCGAAAGCTTCGGCCGTAGCCGGTGTAGCAGTCGATCGTGGCGGGGGTGACCTCGTGGCTGATGGCTGCGAGGAACAGGGCGTAGAGCTCGTCGAAGGAGGAGTCCGCGTGCACGTCTACGTTGGCGTCGACGCGGCCTTCCATCACATCGTGCCAGTAGCGCGTCGCTTCGCGCTGGGCGGCGCGCTTGTTCTTGCCGAGCAGGCGTTGGTAGCTGCGGCCGCGGTGGCTGAAGCGCACCTCCCACTGGTCGCGGTCGGCGCGAAAGCGCAGCTTGGGGGCTCCGGGCTCACTTCCCATGACGCCCTCCTTGTAGCTTGCGCAGCAACTCTTGGGCGGCCGGATTGCTCGCGACGGCCTGACTGACCGTAGATCGGCGGCAACGCCGCACGGTGGGCGGCAAGGGAGTTTCCTCGGCGGCGGCCTGTGGGGGCGTAGGGTCGGCGGAAAGCGTTCCATCATGGAACGCTCTCGAGCGCCTTGATGTTGGCGGGC
This sequence comes from Polyangiaceae bacterium, assembly GCA_050299315.1. Taxonomy (GTDB): domain Bacteria; phylum Myxococcota_A; class Polyangia; order Polyangiales; family Polyangiaceae; genus SZUA-265. The sequence goes on along the minus strand of JBNKVS010000081.1, from coordinate 2,025 downwards.
GGCTGGACGGCGGTGGCTCATCGTCGCCTTCGCGAATCGGGAAAGCGTTGTCGTTAGCGGGACGCGGCGGTTCGAGCACGCGACTGCGCATGAAGGCGTCGAGGTCGTCGACGGCGAAGAGCACGCGCCGAGGCGTAGGCTTGTAGCGGGGCAGCTTGGGAGCGACGTCGCGCTCGAATGCGGTTCTGGAGATGCCGAGGTACGCGGCGGCTTGCTTGGTGTTGAGGTATCGGGGGGTCATCGGGAGAGGGCTTTCCGAAGGATGCTCCGCCCGAGCCGGCGGTGTTGCTCGAGCTCCAGCGTGCGGGCAACGCTGGGGGGCAATCCTTCTTCGAGGAGGTGGTCGAGAATCAACTGAACGGTGAGGGGGCAATCACAGTCGTTCAGCTCGGTGCGCAGGTGTTGCACCAGAGAAGTGACGGAGGGGCGGCAGACGGACGGCGTGCGCGGCTGGGCCGCGCCGGTGCGAAGGGGTGAAGCGCGCGGTGGGGTTGGGAAGCGCTTCCGCTTTCGCCTTCGATGGAATTCGGACACGGGACTGGGCTCTGGGGCATCACGAAAGAAGTTCGCCCTCGCCAGCGCACTCCACCATGCGCCCCAGAGCCCCCGCAGCTACCGGCTCGCAGAGCGAGCCAATAGACCGAGCTGGCGCCCACCGCGCCAGCTGCAACCCGTTGGATCCAAAGCGCTTGTCCAAGCACCTACGTCACTGGTGACGCGGGCCGGCAGCCGTTTCGCTTTGGGTGACGTGCAGCCGTCGACCACGCGCTGCAACGCGGGCCCGCTGCACGCGTGAAACGCTGAGCAACGCTCGCCTAGCCGTGAGTCTTCGACATGGCGAGAAAACGTGATTAGGTTTCCATGTGAGGGCACTGGGTCCTTCCTTCCGCAAGATGGTTGTCGCAGTGTTCTCAGGCCTTCCTCGGGTACCAGCCGGGGGAGGCCACTTTATTGGCGGCGACCTGAGCTGAGGGTAGGGGCGCCTCAGCCTTCTACTTGTCGCACGGACGCCGCGTTGTTCGCAAGGGCGGAGCCGCGTCTGCGACACGACGAAGCCAAGCCATTGCGCCTGCATTGCTAAGAGCGAATGCGAGATCAACGAGGGAGGATTGTTGCGTGAACTTGGAGATCGCGGTGACTGGGTTCAGCTGTGAAAAGCCGAGGGGATCTTACTCGCGTCTACCAAGCGGCATCGCAACATCAGTTGCTTTGCTGCAACCGCCTTCGTCTCTGTCGCTATCGCTCTTTCAGCTTTGAAAAGCAGAGAAGCGTGCGTGAAAGACAAGCAGTGAAGCTCGAGCTCATTGCCCGGGCGGGCTGCGCTCACGGGGCTGCGGCGTCGCGCTCGGTTTCGAGAGCATTGCCGAGTTCGTTGAAGCTCGGGCTTGGAAGGCCTCCAGGGCTTGCAGCAGCTGGGCAAGCGCATCGCTGTTGCGAACACGACCATCGGCAACGGCTCTTCGAGCGACCTCGAGCCAGTGGGATGCGTTGGTGTTCGTGACGATGTACATCTGAAGTCGAACGCGAGCTCGATTGCTCCAACTTGAGGGGGATTGGGTTCAGCCGGCGGCCGCTCCGCGGATTTGCCATCGCTCGCGATGGCGTTGGTCAAACCAGCGCGTCAGGCCGAAGACGAGCCCAGCCGCGCCGAGGGCGAGGGAGAAGCTGCGCAGGGCGTGCTCCGCTCGCGTGGCAGGCTCGGGCGGCGACGCGTGGAGCGTGGCTTGCTCTTCGCCTGCCATCGGGAGCGTTGCGAGCAGGCCACGCTGGCGGATCTCCCGCTGCAGCGCCTCGAAGGTGGGGCCGTGAGTCTCCATGCGGTAGTCCGGCGAGTACCCCGTGGCTCCGAGGGCATGCACGAAGGCCTCGGCGGGTAAGCATCCCTTGGAGGGCACCTGGTTTGACCAGGCGGGTTCGGGTAGCACTCGAGTGCGATGGAGGACGCGTGCGAGCTGAGCTGTGGAGGGCTACTGGGCGGTCTGCTCGTCGGACTCGCCGCCGATTGCCCACAGGTGGGGCAACAGC
>JBNKVS010000080.1:0-3398 GCA_050299315.1 Polyangiaceae bacterium | reverse complement strand
GGGAGCGCAGCGTGTCCGCATCATGAACGAGGGCACCTTGAGAGAGTCGACTCGCGGTCATCGCCTCGCGACCTGCCTGTTCCCGGAATGCAGGAGCCCGTTCGCCGTCTGCGGGCCCTGCGATCGTGCTCGGCGGTACTGCAGCGACGAGTGCTCACGCGCCGCCCGTCGAGCTCACCAGCGCCGTGCAGGAGCCCGCTACCAGGCTACGGAAGCAGGACGTCGAAGGCATGCGGAACGCCAGGCTCGGTACCGTGCGCGCCAACGGGTGACGCATCAGTGTTCCGAGCGAAAGCCAGAAACCCCAGAGAATTCGCTCCCCGCCACACCACCTCGGGCTGACGTGAGAGCCACGGTTCAGAGGGCGGCGGGGGGGCAGGAACCCGCCCCTGCGAGACGCGTCCGGCCCCGGCCGCCGCTCTGCGCTCTCTGCGGCCGTTTCTCCACCTTTCTGCGGCGCATTGCCCGCTTGCCGAAATGCGCGCGAGACGACCGGGTCAGAGGCGCCGAGCAAGAAATCCGGTCGTTGCGAATCGCGCTCCGGGCTGCTCAAATTTCCGCGGTTCTGGGTGATCGACAACACCAGTTCTCATGGCCGGCACACGACGATGCCAGGGCGTTAGCATCTGGAGACCCATTGGGTAGGAGGCAGTGTGCCGAGACGTCCGCCCGGGGGCCACACGAGTGGAGGGTGCTAGTCGGGCAGGTTGAGTACGGAGACGGGAGCATTCTGAATGAGCTCTGTTGACTCGTTGCCCAACTGTGCAAACCCTCCCATTCCCCAGCACACGATGTCCCCGGTTTTGCGTTCCGCGCAGAAGTGGTGCCCCGACTCGTAGGGGACACCCAACGCTACAATGTCCGACAGACCAGCGACTGCAACGGGAGTTGAGCTGTTGGCTGTACCGCCATTGCCCAGGCCACCCAACTCGTTGCTACCCCAACAAGCCACCTCCCCATTGCTGCGAAGGGCACAGGCACCCGCCGCTTGCACGGCTACCTGAACCGCGTCGGAAATGCCGGCAACGCGCTGCGGGCCACTTCCAACGGACGCGCAGTCCCTCAGCCCTGTGGAGCACTGGCTCCCCCAGCAGACGACACTGCCGTTCTCGAGGACTGCGCACGTTTGGAGGCGACCCGCGTCAATGTAGATCGCATCGCCCAGGCCAGGTACCGGATTGGGTTCATCGAGTGCTGTCGCGAGCGCAAAGCCCAGCTGCTGGGCGTCGTTTAGCCCCCAGCAGAGTACCTCACCGGATGCTTCGAGAGCGCAGGCGTGCCAGTGTCCGAGGGCGATCTGTTTTGCGTTGGTGATACCGGCGACGCGACTGGGGGTTAGAACGGCGAATCTGGTTAGCACGCTGGAGCCGACCGTTTCAGTCAGGTCAGTGAGCGGGGGCAAGCTCGTCCCAAACAGCTCGCGTTGCCCGTCGTCCGTCACACCTTCGTAAAGGCCCCACAGGAAAACGCGGCCGTCTGCCGTCAGCGCGGCGGTACGCACATACGAAGCGCTCACCATCAACGTATTCCCCAAGCTGGAGACGGCGACTGGCGTTTCGGTGCTTTCCGTAGTCCCGTTGCCGAGCTGCCCGTCGTAGTTGCCGCCTGTGCACGCCGCCGCTCCGCCTCGAAGCACCGCACACACGCTGCCCCCACTTGCCGACAAGGATTCGGCGGGGCCCTCGAAAGGAACAGACTGGATCGGGAACTCCGATCCGTTGAGATCCCCGGTCATGAGGCCCCAACAATACACGCGACCTTCTGAACGAATCGCGCACGTGTCGAAATCTCCAGTTGCCAGTCGGCCGACCCTCGTTCCAACACACTGCCCCGCAACGCATCGATCGTTGATTGTCAGCGGGTCGTCGTTGAGGCAGCGGGTCTCGTCTGTTTGCGGGGTGAAACGGCATTCGCTCCACCGCGTATCATTGCCGTCCCCCGTTTGTTCGCAGGTTTGCTCTCCTGATGAGCAGCCGAAGCTACTCGGCTCGATGCCACATGCTCGGGTAGCTCCCGCGATACACTCGCAGTCCAACTCACCGTCGCAGTTCGCGTCCCTTCCAGCAACGCAGTCGTCCACCAGTTTGGGCTGCACATCGCAGTCACCCCACACGGCCCCTTCGCCGCACACCTCTCTGCCTTCCGCGCAGGTGCCAGCTGCACCAGGGCAGGGGCGTTCCGCAAGCGGTGTACACTGTTCGCAATACCCGGACACGCACACGGGGGTGTCTCCTTCGCAGGCCGCCTGGGGAATGAATTGAAGCTCGCCGTCGCGTTCACCGCATACGGCAGGGCCTTCATCGAGGCATTCACGTTCGTTGGGTCTACACGCCTCACATCGGCCGTCGAGACAGTGCGGGGCATCGCTGCCACAAGACTCTTGTGCGACCCACTCCCCCGACGGTGAACAGGCAATTGGTGTGGCCTCGGTTTCGCAAGCGATTGAGCCTGGGGCACAGTTACCGATGCAGCTGGCCACCTCTTGCACGACAGAGCATTGGGTGGCGCATGTAGCCAGGTACACGAACTGCCCCTCGCGACACTCGGCGAGCTCCGCGGGGCCTGTGCAAGTCCGTTCGCCCTCCTGGCAGGCGGTAGGCACTGGCGGGGGGCCAGCGCCCGCGTCCGTGTCGGCTGACTCTGGCGCGGCTCCTTCCCCCGGCAGCGAAACCGTCGGCATTTCGGGGCCAACGGGATTCGGTGTAACAATAGTCGGCGGCGTGTCGGTGTTCGAGGCCGCTTCCCCCGGCGCCACGGGGGCTCCGCCGGGGGACGTTTGGTTGGCCATTGGGTCGTCTGCCTCCCCTGCATCGGTGCTAGACGGGTCGGCTTCATTGCTGTCCGTGCCGGTTTGCTGTTCTGACAGGGCACTCGGTGCAGAGGCAGAGCAGGCAGAGATGAAGAAAACGGCGCAGCGAGCGACAAGACGGGTTCTGTTCACGATGGGATCGTAGCCCCCTGAGGGCGCGGACGCACGATCATGTTGCCTGTAATCATTGCGTGTGGAGGGCATCGAGAGTCGGAGGCTTCGATCCTCATCGTAGCGTTGCCCGCAAACTTGGGGTTGGCGAGTGCGGCCTCGCAGGCCGCTCGATCGCGGCAGCGGTGGATAGGAGCGGGGATGAACTCTCACGCCTAAGCATCCTGACCCCTTTCGTTGGAAACTCCGCTGGTTGGGTCCCCAATGTCAACGTGTTCGTCGTGTTCGGCTTCCATGCCGGCTTCGAGTCGGGTCAGCTGGAAGTGCGCGTCCCTAGGTGTTACCGCCCAGGCTGCCTGACGGAGCCAGCGCCCTTTCCGCGCGAGCTGCGTGATGGGGCTGCGGCCGGAGCCGCGCGACTGCCCATCGCGTAGCCGGTTTCTTTGGTGATCCGCGCGACTTCGCTAGGAGCCGCAGG
>JBNKVS010000079.1:0-5453 GCA_050299315.1 Polyangiaceae bacterium | reverse complement strand
GGGAGCGCAGCGTGTCCGCATCATGAACGAGGGCACCTTGAGAGAGTCGACTCGCGGTCATCGCCTCGCGACCTGCCTGTTCCCGGAATGCAGGAGCCCGTTCGCCGTCTGCGGGCCCTGCGATCGTGCTCGGCGGTACTGTAGCGACGAGTGCTCACGCGCCGCTCGTCGAGCTCACCAGCGCCGTGCAGGAGCCCGCTACCAGGCTACGGAAGCAGGACGTCGAAGGCATGCGGAACGCCAGGCTCGGCACCGTGCGCGCCAACGGGTGACGCATCAGTGTTCCGAGCGAAAGCCAGAAACCATCCCGGGAGCGGGACGGTGCCCGCCTGCGTTTCTTTGTCATCGCCGGGCGCTAGCCGGGCCGCCCCCCACCGTGAAGAACGGGGTTGGCGGAACGGGTACGCTTCAAGTCACCGGAACGGCGGGCCGCGGCGTGGGCATGGGAGCCGTTCGCCGCGCGGTCGAGGGCTTGGGCGGGCGGATGCTCCTCGAGTCCGTCGAGGGCAGGGGCACGACGACGATACTCCAGCTTCGCGAGGAGGCGGCCGCCTCCGAGCGCAAGGCCGTGGGCTGACCCGTCGTCTCGGAACCTGGGGCGAGCGGACCTCACTCCTCGAGTCGTTCGAGGTGCAGCGTCCCCATCGGCAGGTAGCGGCCGCGTTCGCCTACGTCGAAGACGGTGCTCACGAAGGCTCCCACCAGCCCGTCGCCGTTGCGCCGCAGCCAAAGCGCCTGGCGCTGCTCGATGTTGTTGTAGATGGATCCGCCGCGGCATCCGTCCGCGTCACACTCGCACACGTCGCCGGTGCACATCGACACGAGGTTGCAGTCGATTTCTTCCTCGCTGTCGTCCGGCAAGAAGTTGATGCAGGGAATTCCCCGCTCGGGGTCGCCCCCCGCGTAGCCGGCCGAGCCCGTGCAGCGGTAGCGCACGTCCTCTCCCTCGGCGGAGTACAGCAGGCTGGGCTGTAGCGCGCACCAGTCCGCGAACGCTTCGACGGGATGGTAGCTCAGAGAGAGGGACCCGGGGCTCGAGTCTTCGAAGCGGTACACCCCTTCCTTGAGCGAGTACGCAAAGCCCTCCACCGGGGGAAATAGGGTCGGGTACTGGACGCTCGCGTAGTAGTGGTCGACCCCGGGGTAGGCGACGCCCGCCTCCAGCGCGGGCAGCTCTCCGGCACCGAACGTGATACGCCCCGTCGGCGGTCGGATGTCGTCGATGTTCTCTTCGTCGAAGGCGAAGTCGATGTCGATTCGGATTTGCCGTGACCCCGAGGGAAAGAGATAGGGCTGCGGGGATTCGCCCGGCGCCGCGAACAGGGGGTTGTCGACGTAGCCCACCCAGGTGCCGACGAAGGCGGGGTCGAGCAGTCCCGGCTCTTCGTAGGGCGGCTCCGCCTCTTGCGGCGGAGAGGCTGGGCTGGTGCCCGTTTCGGTGCCGGTATAGCCGAGGTTGTCGATGGGCAAGTCGCCCGCCACGTCGCAGCTGGCAGTAGCCAAGCCACAGCAAAGCAGGGCCGAGTGGAGGGAAGGCGGTGTGGAGCGTCTTGGGCGCGCGCGGCGCGAATGCATGTCAATCATGACCGGTATGTGTTTCATCCGCTTCGGCGCGGACCGGGACGCCGCCTTTTTTTCCTCGCCGCGTCGGGGCCCGAGGTGGATCGGCTGGAGTCCCCGTCACGGGGCGGTTCGGGTCGGGCACTGGCAGGGCACAGCTCGCCTCGAGGCGGCCGCGATAGATGCTCTCGCGGTTGTGGTCGAGTAGCTCGCGAGCAAGGGCCTGAGCCGCGGACTGCTGCCCGAGCCGACAAAGTGCGAGAGCACGAGTGGCGCGGCGTTCTTCCCATAGCATGGACGCTGGGAACCGCTCGTCGAGTTGGTCGAGGAGCGCCAAGGTGACCTCCGCGTTGCCAGCGCGCAAGCCTCGCTCGGCGCGTCGCAGCAGGCGCAGAGCGGCACTCAGGCTGCTGTCCACTGCGGGCGGAGCCTCCAGATCCGGCGGCGGCGCGGGGGGGCGCTTGCGAGCCGCGGACGGGACGCGGGAGGCGTGCGGGGGCTCTCGCTGCGCCTCGGCGGGCGACGCCGGGGATGACGGTTGCGCAGCCAATGGGCTCGGTGCGGGAAGCATCGGCGGATCGCCCGGCGACTCGCGCCCGACCTCGGAGCGCGCCGGGCCTGTCGGGCCTGGCGGCGCGGAGAACGTCGCAAGGTCCGGGTCAGCGTGGAGGGGCCGGACCGTCGCAGGCCTTGGCTCGCTCGACGCGTGGTCGCTTTCCGCTTCCCATCGGCCCCAGACGTATCCGATCGAGCCGGCGGTGAGGGCCACCGAGAGCCAGCGCAGGGCGGGGGATAGCCACGGCCACGTCGTCGCTCGCGGCGCGACGCCGGCACGCCCACCGCGCCGGGGGATGGCGTTGGCGGATCCGCCGCCGGATCGGGACCGGTCCACGCTGGCCACCGACTGGGAGGCGTCCGTCTCCGCAGACTCGGCGGCGAGCCGCCTTTGCACCTCGAGGAACACGTGGTCTGCCTGCCGCGCCGTGGGCCCGCCCAGCGAGCGCGCGCTTTTCAGCAGCTCTTCGGGGGAATTACGGCGATTCATATTGGCGACTCCTGGCGCTTCACCCAGCGCTCGAAGGAACGCCGCAGAGAGCGCACGCGATTCTGAACCGCTGTGGCGTCGAGCCCCAGCACCGGGCTCAGCTCGACCGGCGACCACTGTTCGAGGAGGGCGCCGACGAATATCGCTCGCCGCGTGTCGTCCAGGGTGTCGAGAAATCGGCTGACCATCTCCCAGCCTTCGTTTGCTTCTCTCCGCGAGCAAGGATCCCCGCCGGCCGCCGTGAGCTCCAGGGGCAGAGGGACGTGCGGGCGGCGGCGCGACTGAACGCGGCGCAGATTGCGGCTCAAGTTGATGGCAATGCCGAACAACCAAGTGCGCACGTGGGAGCGCTGCTCGAAGTCCGCCAAGCGACGGCTGACCACCAACCAGAGCTCTTGGGAGGCGTCCTCGAGCTGGGATTCGGGGACGCCTAAATACCGCAGGCTTCTCCACGTGTACGCGAAGTGCTCGTCGTACAGTTCGCGAAACGACGCCGGCCGCGGCATGCGCGACGGTTCCTCGAAGTCTGGTAGCGTGGACAACCTCTGCAACCCCCCGTCAGTGTACGGGGGAGCTCCGCTCGGACCACGGAGGGGCGGGGCCCGAAGAAAGACCGTACTCGGCTGGACAATCAGTCGAGAGCCAGCGCGACGCCGAGGAAGCCGCGGCCCCAGACCGGCACCGGTTCGTGGATGAAGGCGTCGCCGTCGACGGCGTAGCGACGTCGACTCAAAGGAACTTGGGCCTCCGTCCGCAGTTCGATCGAGGCGCGTGGCGTCAAATGCAATGCCGCCTGCAAACCGGCCGTTGGCGCCAGAGCAATCGAGCTGACGAATCGCGCCTCGAGCAGGCCGAGTCCCTCGGCGCTCAGCCGGTTCAGCTCCGCGCCGACACATCCGGCCAGCCCCAGACGTGCCGGGTATTCGTCCCCCGCCAGGCGGACGCAGCCGCGCAAGCCCAGCGCCTGTTGCCGAAACTCGACGACTTGGCCTGGCCGAACCGAAAGGCGCTGCCCCTGGGGCAACAGCGCGTAGGCGCCCGCCGAAAACGCGGCGCCGCGGACTTGCAGCCCGACACCCAGCGCCGCCGCCGGCGAGGGTTGCGCCCCCCAGACGATCGCACCCTCCAGCGCCCCCGCCCAGCGCAACGGTCTCCCGCCGGACCAAGCCGCGCCGCCGTCGGCGGGTTGCTCGGCATCTGCGGGGCGGTCGACACCCGCGGGGCGGTCGACACCCGCCGAGCGGTCGACACCCGCGGCTGACCCAAGTGCGGGCGCCTCGCCCTCCGAGCCCAGTGGGGCGCTCTCCCCGCTTCGGACGGCGAGGGCGATCGCCACGGCGGCGGCTTCCAACAGCTCTTCGCACCGCGGGGCCTCGAGCACACGCTCGCTCGTGCGCCGCGCCTCGTGCAGCTCGAGCCTGAGAGTATAGCCTCCCGGCGACTGGCGCAGCTGCCCGGTCACGCGTCGAACCGGACCGAGATCGTCCGCTTCTCGCCCCATCACGTGCGACAGTTCTGCCCGCAGCGCCGGGGCCGAGGGACAGCCTTCGGGGGCGCGCCAGTCGAGCTGCCAAGGCTGCTGGGGGGCGTTTGCTGCGGCGCCCTGCGCGGCGTGGACCACGATCGCGAGGGCGCCCAGCACCGTGCCTCGCCGCCATGCCCAGCCCCAGGCGCTGCTCATGACGGTCAGCTTGATCGATGCCGGCACACGAATCAACCACGGCTCGCCACGCGATGACGGGAGGCGCGTCGGGACGGTTCGGCCAGTGGGAACGCAGCGCCGTGCCATGGGACGGTTCGCCGCAACGGTCGGGCTGAGCGGACTGGGTAAGAAACCGCAAGTCGCCTTCAGGCGGAGGCCGAGCTCGCCCGCTTCGCGCGACGAGCGCTGCCAGGCTTCGCCTTCTCGTAGGAAAGAGCGATTTTGCGCCGAACGGCGCCGGCGTCGGTGAGCGAGCAGAGCAGCAGATCGGCTACGTCTGCTCTGGAAATGGTCAACGTCAAGGCGTCGAAGCCCGACTCGAAGCCGATTGCGCACCTGCGAGTGAGCGGGCCATCGGTGAGGTTCGGGGGGAAGCCTGAGGGCCGGCGCGTTTCCGGGCCTGACGGCTGCCCGCCACGTTGCCGGATCCAGCGCCGCCGGCCCGCCCGGGCCGATCAGAGGCTCAACGTCACGACGGAAACGCGCGGAGTCGCCGCGTCACAGCCGCCGTTCTCGCGGCAAGTCGAGCTCGACCGATATGCAGCCGCGCACGCGCTTCGGGCCGGGGCAGCCGCTCGTTCAGCCCTGAAGTGGTGAATGCGCTCAGAGCCCCTTGCGCGAGCTCGATCGCGTCGCGAATGGGCTGGAGGAATGCAGGGCTTTCCGTGGCAGACGGCGAAGTCGACGCTGATTCGGTTTCACAAGTCGCTTCGCGTGCCCGTCACCGGGAAAGTGTAGCCGATTGAGTGAGCTGCGGTGCTATGCCTCTTCGACCGACGAAGTGACCGGCCCAAGGACCGCTGAGCTCCCATGGCTCGGCTCTGCCCTGGCGCGAGCCCGACGTTGAACTCGCGCTACGCCGCCCTCCCACTCTGCCGACGAGCGAGCATCGCCGCTCGGCGGATCTCCGCCCGCGTCATCGGTCCACGCAGAAACGAATAGGCCCAACGGGGCTGCAGCAAGCGGGGCCCGGGGTCGTGGGCGCTGTCGAACGGGAACCAGCGCTTGTTCAGCCGCTTGACGATGGCGCTCAGGGCCTTCGGCTCGGCGGCGGCGGAGCCACTGAGCGACAAACCTTCGATGACGCGGGCGCGGTCGGCGTCGGTTTGCAGCCGACCGATGCACCACAGCCCCGCGTTGGACAGG
>JBNKVS010000078.1:0-6327 GCA_050299315.1 Polyangiaceae bacterium | reverse complement strand
TGCGATCTTTCAGGTGGTTTGCCCCCAAAGCCGCCAAGAACCCGTCCAGCCGTGCAGCCGCGGCCAGGTCAATTTCGTACTCCATCCCGCGGGCTTTGCACGGCCCGAATCACATGGAAAAGTTTTCGACAGTAGTACTAGAGCGCGCACTCCGTTCGGGGGGGGGCCTCGCCACTCGCCGAAGAGCTTCAGCCGTTGACTGGGGAAGAGCGCGCCCCGTTCACCCGATGACGCGCGGAGTCTTTTGCTCTGAATGTGTAACGAGTCACAAGCTCGAGGCGCAGATCGCCGAGGCCGAGTTTGATACTGTTTGGCCGTGTTTTTCCCAGCGGTCCGATGTGCACGCGCCAAACCCTGCCGTGGGCAGGCAAAGTTCGCGGCGAGAGAGGCCTCCCAGGCGGCGGCGCTTTGCGGATGGGCAATGGCTATCATACTCAGTGGCTGTAGCGAGAATGCGGCGAGCGACAGTGGGCAAGGGGGTGGCCTAAACCCATCGCCAAGCAGTTCAGCAGGAGCTAACGCGGCGCCCGCGTCCTTTGCCGACTACGCCCCAGGGGTCGTCTCCACGGTTGCGACGGGGCTTTCCGGTGCAGACGGGCTGGTGTTGACATCCAGGAGTACATTCCTGGTGAGCTCCCCGGGCGCAGGAACCATCATCGAAGTGACGATGGCTGGAGTCGCCAGCGTGCTTGCGAGGGGGCTCGGCGAGCCTTACGGCATGTCGCAGGACAGCGCAGGCAACGTCTTGGTCGCGGACTGGGCGGCTCAGAAAGTAAAACGAATCTCTCCCGACGGGGTCATTTCCGACTTCGCCAGCGTGACGGGCCAACTCGGCAATGTATTCGTCGATGGGGAGGACACCGTGTACCTGCCGCACTTCTACGCTGGGCGGCTGGACACCATCACCGCGGACGGGACTCGCAACACGGTCGCACAGCTGCCAGCCAATGAAGGCTTTCACGGTGTATTACTGGATGACGCAGGCAACCTGTACGGCGGAATGGTCGAGTCGGGGGTCATCTACCGGATCTTCACCGACGGCACGTACGAAGAGCTCGCTCGCGTACCCCGGCGCTTGGCAAACATCTTGTGGTTTCGGGGCTATTTGCTAGCGACCGGGCTCGAATCGCGCCGACTATTTCGCATCTCCACTTCGGGGGAAGTGGAGATCTTCGCCGGAGCAGGTACGCGCGGCTCACGAGACGGACCTGCCGCCGAAGCCCAGTTCGTCAATCCGAATGGCCTCGCGGTGAGCCCCGACGCGACAGCCATATACATCTCGGAATCCGGGGGGCGGGTGCGAGCCCTGAGCATCGAAGAGGTTCCGTTACCCAGCGACGCGGGTGCTCCGGCAGGAAGAGACGCCGGCATCGCCGCCGGCCGACGCGAACGATGAGGCCGGTGGCCTGCGAGCTCAGTCTCTCGACACGGGCGAGCTGGCGGCTCCCCATATAACTCCTTCGTCATAGAGCGAGGTGGCCCGCGAGAGACTTGCCTGCGCCGCATCTGCTGCCGCGCGCGCGAAAGCTCAGTGCGAGAAGGTCAGCTCACCCGTGGTTGTTGCTCATCGAGCAACGCCGTGATGCGGCCTGTACCATCATAACCTCGCATCGGGCGAGTTGTACTTGGCGCGCTTGGCCATGTACCGCGTGCGCGCCAGCGTTGGATGTATGCAAACTCGAGCGTGAAAGATCAAAAAATATGAGCTGAAGAAGTAACGAACTCGCAGCGATTACAAGGTTAGAAACGGTCGGACGGTGATTGGCGTGTGCTAGAGAATTACGCGCAAGCGCGCGGTTCAAGGGCCCTGGCAAGCCCGGCCACCGTGCGACCGCGCGCAAGCCCATCCGTCGGTACCATGAGCCTCGTGCCCGGAAGCCCGGGTGCGAGCTCGTGGCTTGTGAAAGGAGTCAGCGATGAAGAAGACCATGGTCCTTGGCGGCTTGCCGCTGCTTGCAGGGTTCGCCTGCTCAGGTGAAGAACACATCTTTGTCAAGGGGGAGGACGCCGCCTTGGCGACGCCCGCTGAGCTCGGACAGCTGCGAGCGGCAATTCGAGCGCCTGAGATCGAGGTAGATGCAGACAAAGTTCGGTTTCGCATCGTCGCTCCCGATTCGGCGTGCAGTGCAGCGGCAATCGAGCAGCAGACCGCCGACATCGAGGAGGAAGGCCTTCCGGTCTCCGGCGACGTACGCGCGTTTGCGGAGAGATTTTTCACACTGTCGGCGGGGCGCTACAAGCTGTGTGCTCAACCGCTAGACTCGGACGGGCGCCCCTCGGCGGATTGCCGGGGCGACGAGGCAGAGGTCGAGGTCGAGGAGGGAAATACGGCGGCGGCGGTATTGACCATGATGTGCGACCGCAGCGGCGGCGGCCTCAGCGTCGTCGGGGCTTTCAACTCTGCGCCAGAGATCACCTCGGTCCAAGCCTCCCCGAGTCGTTCGATTTCTCAGTGCGAATCGATGGAGCTACGAGCGTTGATCCAGGACGCTGAGGGGCAGGACGTGGAGGTCTCCTGGCGCCTGCTCAGCGAGGGCGGCACGCTTTCCTCTACGCTGGGAACCTCCACGACCTTCGAAGGCGAGCCGGGGGACCACGAGGTGGAGATCACCGCGGTGGATTCTCTCGGGGCTCGCTCGGTACTCACCGTTCCCCTGTTCGTCACGGACTCGGTGTGCTCCGGAGCTTTCCCGATCGAGTTCGCGCCCGAAGCAGGCGCCAGCGACGGGCAGCCACTTTCGCTGGGTGACGACCAGGTGAGCCCGCCCATTCCGCTGGGCTTCGAGTTCTCGTTCTTCAACGAGGTCGTAGACACGGCGTTCATCTCGTCCAATGGATTCCTGCACTTTCAATCCTCCTTTGACAGCGGCTGCTGCAACGGCGGAGAGATTCCGCTGCGCGACAACGTGAACGGAATGGTGGCTTTCGCCTGGACGGATTGGAATCCGTCGGCGGGGGGGGAAATCTTCACTCGCACCCTTGGAGAGGCTCCCAACCGCCGCTTCATCCTCGACTTCATCATGGTGCCGGAGTTCGGCAACAACGAGGGGCATGTCATCACGCAGGTGCAGCTGCTCGAAGGTTCGAACGAAGTAGAAATCCACACGGAGCAACTGCTCGTGGTCGACCACGTCGTCACTCAGGGCGTCGAGTCCGACAACGGCACTACGGCATTCTTCCTTCCGGGGCGGGTGGCAGAGCAATTCTCCTTGACCGGGGACGCCGTCCGTTTCCAGACGAACTTCGAGCCCGGCCGATGCGGCAACGGCGAAGTAGAAATCGGGGAAGCCTGTGACGATGGCAACGACATCCCCGGGGACGGGTGCTTCGAGTGCGAAACGGAGCTCAGCTGCCAGGACGCGTTCGAATGTCAATGCTTCGACATCGAGGCTTGCTCGTGCCTGGAGGGCGCGTGCACGGACGACGGCGCCTGCGACACGGCAGCTGACTGCTTTCCGGGGCTCTCTTGCCTGAGCGGTTTCTGCTCCTTCGAGCAGGAAGGTTGCACGGAAGATTCGGACTGCGGGTTCGGCGTGTGCGACGAGGGCCGGTGTGTCGAGTGCGTGCAGGACGACGATTGCTCTTTCGGGATCTGCGGTCCAGAGCAATTCTGTGTCGAGTGTCGTACCGACATCGATTGCTCCGATGCCGAGCAGCCATTTTGTAGTGAGCGGGGCAACTTCTGCAGCGAGTGCCGCCTCGACGAGCACTGCGCGCCGGGGGACTTCTGCGACATCGACTTCTGTCGCTTGGATACCCGCTGCGACACGAACGCCGATTGCTCCTCGCCCGGGGCGCCGCTGTGCGACCCCGATATCCGGGAGTGCGTCGGCTGTGTGAGCAGCGAGGACTGCGGAGAGGAGGAGCCGTTCTGTAGCGAATTCACCAACAGCTGCGGCGAGTGTGATGCTTCGAGCGGCTCGGGCTGCCCGGACGACTCGCTCGGGTGCGGCCCGGACGGCAGGTGCATCGAGTGTTTCAGCGACTTCGACTGCGGGCCCGTCGAGGCGTGCGTGTTCGGACCCAATTCGTTTGGCGGGACCTGCGTTTCAACGGCTCAGTGCGCAATCGACGAAGACTGTGACGAGGGATTCGTGTGCGAAGAACTGCTGTGCTTGCCCGAGCTCGCATGCTCGGTGGCAGTGGGTCAGGAGCTCTTCGTGACCGACCTGAGCGTTCTCGAGGACCCGGTCCGCAGCGCTGGCGGGGGCGTGTGGTCCTTTGGGGGGCTGATGCGCCAAATGGCCCCCTCGGAGGAGGAGGCCCCCGCGTTCGTCGAGGCCATGTTCAGTACGTGGCTGGTAGATCAGACCGTCAACGGCTTTACCATGCCGGCTCGCCTGGCAATTGGTCCACAGCTGCTGGACGCCTGGCCCCGGAGCGCCGACGGGCTGCTCGACCTCGATCGAGCCCCGCTGCGCCTCAATGCAATCGTGAACCGAATCGACATCCGCAACCTCGACACCGACGACGGCGCCGGCGAGGGTCGCTTCGTGTTCGCGGTGGACTTCCCGGACTCGGAGTTCCCCCAGCAGTTCACAGTAATTCTGGAGTACATGCTACCGGCCTCCACCGAGCAGGAGGTTCTGGACTGGGCCAATCGATGGCACGCGCTCGGGTCTCTCCCATTCCCCTCGGAGGAGTACAACGCGGCTCTGCAAGCGGTCACGGATGGTTTTGCTCAACGAGGTGCCCTGCCTGAAGGAGTCAACGGGAGCGCACTGAACCAGGTGCGCACGAACGAGATCGCCCTCACGAGCCCCTGGGAATTGCGTGAGTTCGTGCTTTCCTCCGATACGCTCCTGCTGGAGCCCGCGGTGGTGGAGCTCACCCCCGATCTGCAATTCAACAACACGGAGACGCTGGCAAGCTTCATCAACCAGAACGAGGATTCGATTGTGGTGGAGCGGCACGAAGTGCCGCTGCAATTCGAAGGGCAGAGCTTTCAGGCAGCATCCTCATTCAACGATCTGCAGACTTGGAACGCCCCGGGCATCGACAATCCCGAGGCCCGTCACAAGTTCGCGCTCAATACCTGCAGCGGGTGCCACGGCCCCGAGGTGGGGATCTTCGACTTCCTCCAAGTACACCCGAGGTCGGTCGGTCAACGGCCACGGCTGGCGGGCTTCCTCACGGGCATCGTAGTAAATGATCCGGTCACGGGCGAAGCGCGCAACTTCAACGATCTGGAACGACGGCGTCAGGACTTGGCCTTCCTCGCCTGCGGCGAGCCACCCAACCCAATCGATCCCGTACTGCCCGTTCCACCCGGTGCGGGAGGTGGTTCTCCGGGCGGTCCGATCCCGATCGGTCCTGGGCCAATCCCGATTCCCTTTCCGGGACCCGGCATTCCCGTCGAGGGCCCGATTGGCGTCCCCGCGCCCCCGATCGTCGGGACTCCTGGAGAGGTGGATCCCGCCGAGGGCGGCGCCGGCGGTGCTTCCGCCGTCGGAGCCGTTGACGCCGGCGCTCCCATGGACGCCCCGGATGCGCCTGCATCGGGCGGCACGGGGGGCGAGAGCTCTTCGGGCAACCTCGCAGGGAGCGGAGCCGCCCCCCCCGCGACCGGACCCCTAGAGGTAGAGGCTGCGCCAGCGCCGCGGGCGAGCTTCGCAGGTCAGCCTGGAGGCCTCTTCCCGGTCCAGAGCATTCGCCGCGGCATCGGTCGAGTCCACTGACGGAAAGCCGCTACCGCCCGCTCCTCCACCGCGGGGAGCGGCGCGGTGGCGATTGCTCTGCACGCCCCCGAGCGCCAGCAGCCCAGCTACTCCGCGGGCTCCGGGATGAGCAGGCTTTCGGCCTCCTCGGTTTCAGTCGCCCCGTGGTCGCGAGCGATGAGCACGTACAGGGGTGGCACGATGAATAGCGTAAACAGAGTGCCGATGGCCATGCCGTCCACCAGAACGATACCGATCGAGTTGCGGGCAATGGCCCCTGGACCCGTAACGAGTGTAAGGGGAAGATGCCCCATCACGGTGGCCGCCGTCGTCATCAAGATGGGTCGAAGGCGCGTCATTGCCGCGCTCTGAATCGCCTCGAGCTTGCTCAGCCCGCGCTCTTGCTCGGCATTCGCGAACTCCACGATTAGGATGCCGTTCTTCGCAACCAAACCCACCAGGGTGAGAGACTAGGGATTCCAAAGCGATCCAGCGCGAACATCCTCAGTTCCCTGGCGCAGAGTTGACATAATGAGTAGGGCGATTGCGGGAGTGCGCGGCGACGGGACGGCACGCATCGCCGGCATGGGGTGTGCCGAGCGCAGTCCCGTAATCGTCGCGTTGGACGGAGCCGATGGCGCGGCTCGGCAAGACGCGTGCCGGCCGGCTA
>JBNKVS010000077.1:0-49127 GCA_050299315.1 Polyangiaceae bacterium | reverse complement strand
TCGGCTGGCTCGGCTGGCTCGGCTGGCTCGGCTGGCTCGGCTGGCTCGGCTGGCTCGGCTGGCTCGGCTGGCTCGGCTGGCTCGGCTGGCTCGGCTGGCTCGGCTGGCTCGGCTGGCTCGGCTGGCTCGGCTGGCTACTGCTGCGCCTGCCCTGCCCGGCCGACTTGCCGCGCGCGTCGCGCGGGCTCGGCACGCTACTCCGGGACAACTCGGCGCGGCCGATGCACCGCGAACCTCGTCCAGGCTCCGCAGGCTCTCCGGGCGCCAGCCCAGCAGCCCGGCCCGCCGCGGGCCATCAACCCCGACGCATCAGCCTCGACGCATCAGCCTCGACGCGTCAGCCCCGAACCGTCAGCCCCGACGTGTCAGCCCGGGCCCATCAACGGAGGTAGCCCGCCAGGGCGATGCCGCCCTCCCGCAGCCCTTCCGCGACGAGCCCGGCGATTGCCACGGCGCCGGGCGCGTCGAAGTGGGTGTGGTCGTCGCAGAAGAAATCGCCGACGGGCCCGCCCGTCTCGGCGCTCACGTCGCCGCCGTCCACCGGGCAGAAGCCGAGCGAGCCGTACAGCTCGACGCTGCGCTCGTGCAGGTCGATGACGGGCACGTCGAAGCGCTGCCCCGCCTCGAGCGTCGCCGGGACGAAGCCGCCGCGGCTGCCCGTGGGCTCGGCCCCCCGGCACGCGATGGAGCTGACGGGTGTGAGAAAAACCGGGTGGGCGCCGCGCTCGCGCGCCGCCTCGGCCATCATGCCGTACTCCTCTTGGAACGCACCCAGCCCGACGTGGCGATCGCAGGTGGGCGAGCCGTCGTTGATGCCGAACTGGATCAGCAAGTAGTCCCCGGGCTGCATGGCGCCGAGCATCTCGAGCCAGCGCGCCTGCAGCACCAGCGCGCCGCGTTCGTCCCGCTGGCGATCGCACTCGCCCGTCTGCTCGTCCAGCGTGCTCAGCACCTCGTACAGCCAGGTGCGAACGCTGCGGCCGCCGGCAGCGAGGTTGCGCACCGTGACGCGATCGTCGAAATAGGGAGCAAATACCTTGCCCCAGCCCTGGGGGCAGGGGGTCTGGCCGTTGGCGACGGTGGAATCCCCGGCGAGCCACACGGTGACGGGCGACGAGCTCGCGGGATCAGCCGGGTCGCTCGCAGCCGAGTCGCTCGCAGCCGAGTCGCTCGCAGCCGGGTCGCTCGCAGCCGAGTCGCTCGCAGCCGAGTCGCTCGCAGCCGAGTCGCTCGCAGCCGGGTCCGTGTCCGTCGCCCCTTCGTCGCCCTCCTCGACGGTCACCTGGCCCGCCTCCTCGCCCTCCCCCTCCAGCCCGGTCGTGGTGGGCGCGGGCGGGCCCTCGGCGGCCTCGTTCGGCGCGCTCGGGGCGCCGTCGTCCGCCGCGTCCGGCGAGCTCGGGACGCCGTCGTCCGCCGCGCCGTCGTCCGCCGCGCCCGGGTTGCCGGCGGGGGCGGGGTCGAGCGACTGGCTGCCGGCGCGGGCCGGAGCCTCGCTCGAGCCGGGGGACGGAGCCTCGGCGGCGGGCGCCCCGGGCGGGCGCCCCCCCGACGGCGGCGGTTCGGCGTTGCGCTCTTCGCCGCTGCCCCCCGGCACGAGCCCGGAGCAACCGAGCGCCAGGGCCCCGGCGAGCCAGCTCGCCGCGCGGGAGCGACGGGCCAAGCCGTGCGAGGCGCGGGCGACGCGGCCTGCGCGGGGGGCGAACGAACGGGGACGAAGACCAACCATGGAGAGGCTCCTCGGATCAGCGCAGCAGGTTCGAAAGCGGCAGGCCCGTCTCGACGAGGCCCTCGGCCACCAGGCGCGCGAGCACGCGCGCGCCGTTCTCTTGAAAGTGGGTGCCATCCACGCTGCCGTCGGCGCGCAAGAGGAAGAAATCCTCCGGCTCCGGGGAGGGGCAGATGGCGCGCAGGTACTCGACGCTCTTTTGGTTCAGGTCCGCGAGCGCGAGCCCCTCGTCGGCCGCCAGCTCGCGCATGGCCTGCGCGTGGCCGCCGGTGCCATTGCCGCCCGTGCAGTAGGCGGAGTTGCGCGGCGGCGGCGTCACGAAGACGAGCGTGGCACCCGCCGCGCGAGCCACCTCCACGTAGCGCATCAGGTAGGCCTTGAAGTCCGTCGCGGGGTCGAGAAAGTACGGGATCGTCTGCCCGTCGAGCTCGTAGGTGGCGGTGCGGTTGCCGTCGTTGGTGCCCCACTGCACGAGCAAGTGATCGCCGGCGCCGAGGTCGGCGGCGAGCTCGGCGAGCCGACCTTCGTCGATGAAGCGCCGGGCCGTGCGCCCCCCGATGGCGCGGTTGTCGACGCGCACCTCGTCGCGGAAGAACGCGCCGATCATCTGCCCCCAGCCGGCGATCTCGCCCACGGCCGCCGTGTCCACGTACGTCATGACCGTCGAGTCCCCGGCGATGAACAGCGTGGTGGGCGCGGGCGGTGCGGGCGGTGCGGGCGCGGGCGGTGCGGGCTCTGCCGCCGCCCCTTCTTCCGGCGGCTCAGCCTGTGCGGGGGGCGATTCGCCGCTGGGTTCACCCTCGCCCGAGCTCGCCGGCTCGTCCCCTTCGCCCGCGGACGCTTCCGCATCGGGCGACGGCGCGCCCGGTGCCGAAGCCCCCGCGCCGGGGGCGCTCGAACCCTCGTCGAGCGCGGCCGACTCCGGTGCCCGCTCGGCTCCGGACCGCGAGGCGCCCGGCGCAGGCTGGCCCGCGGTGGGCGCCTCGGCGGGGCGCGCGCCGTCGGGCTCGGACGACGGCTCCGCACCGGCACCGGCTGCGAGCGAGCGGCCCTCTTCTCCCGCGGGCGCCGCACCGGAAGCTCCCGCCGGTGTTCCCCCACAGCTCGCGGCGAGCGCCAGCCACACCGCCGAAGCCCACGTCGGCCCCGAGCGACGAGCTGCCGCGGCTCGCGCAACCCGCGACCGCGCCGACCTTCGCGGCGCTCGGCCTTCGGCATCGCCCGGCATCGGCGGCCGCGCAGGCGCCACGCAAACCACGGGCTGGGCGGCTCCGAGCGCGGTGGCTCGCGTCCTGGTGGCTCGCGTCGTCATGGATCGGGCTGCGCTGGGCGTGGCCCGCCAGCGGCCACCTCGCTTTCCGGTATGGTCGACTCGCGTCATTTCATCAAGCCTTGGCGCACCCGCCTCGGCCGATTGAAGCTCGATTGCCACTGCCCTGCAAAATGGCGGGCCCACGCCGCAGAACGCGCGGAGTCACAACGCCGTGCAAAACGCGCTCAGCCCCCAACGGGCCCCGACGAGGGCACGCCACCGACGAGGGCACGCCACCGACGAGGGCACGCCACCGACGAGGGCACGCCACCGACGAGGGCACGCCACCGACGAGGGCACGCCACCGACGAGGGCACGCCACCGACGAGAGCACGCCACCGACGAGAGCACCGGCCCGCCGAAAAGCACGGCGCCGAGAGCACCGCCGCGCCGCGAGGAGCGGAAGCGTTTTTCCCGATTCGGAGGGGGCTGACTCCCGCGCTCTCGGGCTCGGCTTGGTGTGGCGCGCCTACCTCGCGTGCGCCCGAACGATCGCCACCAGCTGCTCGCGCAGGAAGCGGCCGGCGGGGTCGTCGCTTTTCGCAGCAGGCCACAGCAGCTCCGTGGGGGCGCCCGGCAGCGGAAAGGGCACCGGAAGCAGCCGCAGGGCAGGCCGCGTCGCCCGGATGCGAGTCGCCACCCTCTCGGGCACCGTGGCGATGAGCTCGCTGCCCTCGACCAGCGCGCCGAGGTTGGCAAAGCTCGAGACGGAGCAGCGCACACGCCGGGTCTTGCCGAGCGCGTCCTCGACGATGCCGCGCAGGTCGCCGTTGTAGCTCACGATGACGTGGTCGCGCGCGAAGTATTCGCGAGCGGTCAAGCGCCGCCGGGCGAGCTGGCGCGGGTCGATCAGACACACGAAGCAGCCCTCGACGAGCGCCCGGCGCGCGATCGTGCGCGGCAGCTCGTCGGCCACCGTCACGGCGGCGTCCAGGCCTTCCGCGAGCGCCGCTCCCACGCTGCGGAACTGGACCGGAATCGACACGACCCGCATGCGCGGCGCCTTGCGCGCCAGCACTCCCAGCAGCTCCGGCAGGAGCCACAGCTCGGCCGCGTCCGAGAGCCCGAGGCGCAGCGTGCGCTCGCTCGAGCCGGGGTCGAACGTGGGGGGCGCCACGGCGGCTTCCACGAGTGCCTCGAGGTGCACGCGAATCGCGTCGCGCAGGTGAACGCCGCGGCTCGTGAGCACGAGCGAGCGACCGCTGCGCGACAGCAGCGGAGCGCCCACCGCCACGCTCAGCCGCTTCAGCGCCGCGCTGACCGCGGGCTGCGTGAGATAGAGCCGCGCGGCCGCCTCGGTCACGCTGCCCACCTCGGCCACCACCGCGAACACCCTGAGCAAATTCAGGTCGAGGTCCCGCCCATAAACTCCAGGCATGTTTTTCATGAATACTATTATCTGGATTGATGCAAGCGGTCGCCCCAAGCTGCGGGCCATGACTCAGCACCCAATCCCGCTCGGGGCCCGCGGCCCCCAAGTCTTCCCGCTCGCCCTCGGCTGCATGGGCATGGGGAAACAAAGCTTCTACGGCGACGGCGACGAAGCCGAGAGCATCGCCACCATCCACGCCGCGCTCGAGCGAGGCGTCAACCTGCTGGACACCGGCGACTTCTACGGCACGGGCCGCAACGAGATGCTGGTCGGCCGAGCGCTGGCCGACCGCCGCGACCGCGCCCTGCTCAGCGTCAAGTTCGGGGCGCTGCGCGGCCCGGAAGGCGGCTTTCACGGCTACGACGCGCGACCGGTCGCCGTGAAGAACTTCCTGGCTCACAGCCTCGCCCGGCTCGGCGTCGACTACGTCGACATCTACCGCCCCGCCCGCCTCGACCCGAACGTGCCGATCGAAGACACCATCGGCGCGATCGCCGAGCTGGTTCAGGCCGGCTACGTGCGCTACATCGGCGTCTCCGAGCTCGGCGCCGAAAGCATTCGCCGCGCCGCCGCCGTCCACCCCCTGGTGGATCTGCAGATCGAATACTCCCTCATCAGCCGCGGCCCGGAGCAAGCCATCTTCCCCACCCTTCGCGAGCTCGGCGTCGCCACGACCGCCTACGGCGTGCTCTCGCGCGGGCTGCTCACCGGCAGCAAGCCCACCGGCCCCCGAGACTTCCGCGCTCACCTGCCCCGCTTCGCCGACGAAAACGCCGACAAGAACCAGCCCCTCGTCGAGTCGCTCGCCCGCATGGCCCGCGCCCGCGGCGTCACCCCCGCCCAGCTCGCGATCGCCTGGGTGCGCGCCCAGTCCACCGACGCCGGCGCCCCGATCATCCCCACCCTGGGCGCCCGCACCCGCACCCAGCTCGAAGAAACCCTCGCCGCGCTCGACATCGAGCTGTCGGCCGGCGAGGTCGCCGAGCTGGAGGCCGCCGTTCCGGCGAGCGCGGTCGCCGGCACCCGCTACGCCGCGCCGCTGATGGCCCATCTCGACAGCGAGCGCTGAGGGGCCGCGCGGTGGGCGGCGGCGGCGCTCCGCTCGGGCGCCGCCCGGAGTGGACGGGAAGCCGCCGGGGGCCGGCCAGCGTCTATCGCAAAAATCCCCCGAGCCGACGCCGCGCCGAGCCCACCCGCGCGCCGCGAGAGGAGCCGCTCGCCGACGCCCTCGCCCGCGCGCCGCGAGAAAAGTCGCGCGCCGGCGCGCTCGCCGCGGGGTTTGGAAAAGCCAACGCCCAGCTCCCTGGCGGGAGCTGGGCGACGGGGGGCCCTCGATGCCTCGGCGCCCCCGCGCAGCGCCGATTCGCGGCGAGACGGCGCGAGGGCGAGGCGGGGACTCGAGCGCGGGCTCAGAAATCCGGGAGAATGACCAGGGTCTCGATGCGACCCGTGACGCCGGAGACCACTTCGATCGAAGCCTCGACTTCCTCGGGCGTGGAGAGGTTCGGATCGACGGAGCCGAACTGGTAGGCGTTCTGCGAGAAGTTCAGGCCGTCGAAGAGAACCCGCCCCGGGTGCGCTGGATCCCGACTGACGTTGTAGACCTCGTAGTCGACCAGCACCGTCTGGCGCACCACCTGGCCGTTTTCGACGAGCGCGCGCTGCAGGCTGTAGGTGCCGGCCTGGTACACGGAATAGTAGAACTCGGGGCCGCTCGCGGTGTCGAGGGTCCAGAAGGATTCGACCTCCTCGCCCGGGTCCGAGAGCAGCACGAGCGACTGCGACTCGCTCTTGGGGTCGAGGAAGGCCAGACCCGAGATGTTCTCGCTGAAGTTGCCGTACTGGCCCTCCCCCTGGCAGGTGACCTGCGTGTGCCAGCCTTCGCCGCCCGTGCAGGCGATCCCCGATTGCTGGGAGTACCACTGATTGAAGGCGTTGCTGAACCAGTCGTGGCCCGCGCCGACGCAGCTCGACTCGTCCGAATAGGCGAGGTCGGAGCACTCCCCTCCGTCCAAGTCGACCCAGCTGCCGCCCGCCACGCCGCAATCCTCCGCGGTCGTGATCGACGGGTCGAGGTTGTCGCAGTGGCTCACGCTCACCTCCAGATCGCAGGTGGCCACACCGGCGAGCTTGCGCTGGAAGTCTCCGGCGACGAAGATCGTGCCGTCTTTCATCTGCGCCAGCTCGGAAACACCCTGGCCGCTGACGAAGATCTGGCCTTCCGATTCACAGCGCTCCGCCATGGCGCTGCGCTCTTCGGGAGTTTGCTCCTGCTGCGGGTAGTTGCCCCCTTCGCCGTAGACGTACTGCCAGCCGTCCATCGCGCAGGTGGTGAGCTCGCTCACGCGATCGTTCGGCTCGGAGATGGCCGGGTCGTAGCGGTACAAGCACGCCGAGCTCCACGGGTCGTCGCCGGTGGCGCGCGGATCGGGGCCGTAGAAGATGATGCGCTCGGTGTCCGGGTCCTCCGGATCCTGCTCGGCGAGGTACTTGAAGTCCCACCAATCCCGCGCGATTTCGGTCAGGCGGTTGTCGGCCGATATGTAGCGGAAGAAGCTGGTGCCCGAGCAGTCGCCGCCCGAGCTGCTGGTGCCGGTGTAAAATACGCTGCCGCGCGGCGTGACCTCCACGTCGTGCCAGCAGATGTTTCCGTTCACTTTCTCGTCGAGGCTGCCGGTGGTCGGATCGTAGACGTAGAAGATTTCGCGGCCGCCGCCCGGCACCATGGCGGGGAAGTAGAGCCGCCCTTCCTTGTCGAACTGCATCAGCCGATCCGTGCGCCAGGTGGGGAGCTCGTGCTGGTTCGTCACGCACTGCAGATCCGCCGCTGGGTTGAAGTCGGGAGATTCGGGGTCGATGTTCACGGGCGAGCGGAAGAGCTGACAGGTGTAGGGGCTCTGCGGAGCCCACACGTCGGTCTCCGTGTCCCCCTCCTCGACGTCGCGATATTGGAACGAATGCTCGAACAGCACGTACACGCTGGCGTCGGGAGACATGCCCAGCGCGAGCACGCGCGGCACGTAGACCTGCCCCGGATCGGGCGGCTTGACGTCGCCCGGAGCGAACTCGCCCGGATCGCTGCCGTCCGGGTTGGGGTCCGGCTCGGCCTCGGGCTGCTCGGGCGCCTGCTCGGACTCGAGCGGCATCAAGGCCGGCTGCATCGTGCCGTCCTCGCCCAGCTTGTAGAGCGCGGCGTCGCCCTCGCCCTCGCCCTCGCCGGGCTCGCCACCCTCCGGCGGCGGCTCCTCGGCGGGCGGCAACATGTCGCCGCCCCCCCCTTCGCCGTCCCCTCCGGCGAGCTGAAGCGTGCCGAGCGGGCTCGACGCGAGCCCCGCCGCGAGGCCTTCGCCCCGCATTGCCGTCAACCCATCCGCCGAAGGCAGAGCCGAAAGCGAGCCGCCGAGCGTCGGCGGCAGGGCGGCGCCGCTCGCGCCCTCGCCCTGCCCCATGATCGCCAGACCGACCGCCGAGGAGAGATCGAGACGCAAGCGTTGTGCGCGCGGCATCCCGCAATCGGGGCAACCCCCGGGGCCCGGGTAGCCGTCTTGGGGCCCCGCCGAGTCCTCGGGGCCGTCCGTTCGCCAGTCCCCCGTGCCCTCCGGCCCCGGATCGGAGCCTCCCTCGTCCGCCCCCGGCAACGTACATCCCAGCGCGAGCCAGCCCGCGGCCAGACCGATCCCCCAGTTTCTCAGCTTCAAAGTGCTCGAGCTCCCCCCGCGCATGGCGCGAATAAGTGTGCGGTTCCGGCTCACTGGAATCGAGCCGAGTTGAAATTCACCCCGCAGAGCGGCAAGCCGCCCGCCCTCAGGAGCGAATTGTTTGCGGCGCGTTAATCTTTGGGCGGCGCTCACACACCGCGGCTCGGGGGCGGCGCAACTACGTTTCCTCCCCGGGTCCCGATTGTTGCCTTGCTGCAACACGCAACGGGACGCACGCCGCGCCGCCGTGGCCGGCGCGGCGCGCGGCGACATCGTGTCCTGGTCGCCGCGGCCTCGGGCGGCCTGCTGCGCGCGTTTCCGCGCTGGGGGCGGCACGGCGGCGCGGGCGCGGCGGCGGCGCCCGTCGCCCAACGAGCGCTGCCCGGAGGGCTGCCGCACGGGCCGTCGCTCAGAACTCGAGGCGGATCTTGGCGTCCAAGGCGCGCCCGGGCCGCTGCACGCCGAAGCTCGCGAAGACCCCGCTCGGGGCGTCACCATCGAGCGGGACGAGTTCGGACGCCGGACGCTGACCGAGTACACCCTGTCGCCAGAGCTCGCGCAGACGCCGCCCGACGGGGCCTTCGCCGCCTCACCCTCGTCGACCAATTCACCCTCCAGGATCAGCTGCGCAGCCGCGAGACCAGCGGTCTGGGCCTGGCCCCGCGGGTGCTCGAGTTTGGCTTCGAGGAGAAGGGAGCCACTCACGGCATCGCCGCCTTCGACAGCTCGATTCCCGCGGGTTGCGCCCGGCGAGGAGAAGAAGCAGGATCCGAGTCGCCGCGGCAGAGGACCCCGCAGCAGGGGCGCTCGCTGGCCCGGCAGAGACGCTCGGCCCGGCCCCCGAGGGCTCCCCCGCTCCCTGTCCGGCCTCGAGCTCCATGGCCGAAGTCGGTGAGGCCGAGCTCGACTCGGCCGAGCCCGTCGGCGCCGCGGGCGTGGCCGCAGCGGCCGGGGGCAGCACGGCTTCGGCAGCAGCCGCCGGCGCTGCAGTCTCCTCTGCCAGCGGCGCCGCGCCAGCGCCGAGAGGCGAGAGGCGTTTCGCTCGAGGCCGCGGGGGGTTGCCCCCTCGGCTCTCCCACGGCGGCGTCCTCAGACGACGGTGCAAGCCGGGCCCTGCCTTCAGCCGCTGGCGATGCGGTCGAGGAGCTCGCCGAGCAGGTGGCGTTCGCCGGGGCTGAGGACCTGGGTGTCGGCGAGGCGGGCGCGCAGGGCGGCGGCGGCGGTGCGCGCGCTTTCGTCTCTCGGCAGGGGCGGCGCTTGGCCCGTGATGGCGGCGACGACGGCGTCGCGAGCGAGCGCGGCGAGGTGGGGGTCGCGGTCGCTCTCGGGCTGCGAGAGCAGGGTGAGGACCGCGCCGGTGCCGGCCGCTTGCAGAAGGGCGACGGCTCGCTCCTCGCGGAGGCGAAGGCGACCGACTCGCGCCAGGCGGCGAACGCGCCGGCGCAGCTCTTCCAGGCTCGCCGCCAGCCCCGAGGAGGCCGGCTGCGACGGAGGATCGGTGGTCATCAGGGCGAAGAGCTCCGGGTGGGCGAGGCCGAAGCGGGTGTGCAGGTCCCAACCCTCGCGCAGGTCGCGGACCGGGTCGGGATGGGGGGGCCGGTCGCCCCACTCCGCGAGGTAGTCGGCCAGAACGTGCTCGATCACGGCGTCGAACAGACCGCGCTTGTCGCCGAAGAGTCGGTAGAGGGTGGGGGGCTGGACGCCCGCCGCCGCCGCCACCGCACGGGTGGTGGCCGCGTCGCGGCCCCCCTCGGCGATCAGCTCGGCGGCGGCCTCGAGAATGCGCTCGCGCTGGGGGTCGAACGGGATCGGCTCGGCGCCGTCGAACTCCTCGTCGGTCATGTTTGCAGTGTAGCGCCCCGCGGATTTCAACGATACGCCTCCGGTGATATCATCGGCAACAAGCTCGCTTCGATCGGCAATCGTCGATAACGTTTCTTTGATATCGATGGTATCGCGCCTGGAGACGGGGGCATTCCGCGGGCGAAAAAGGCACCGTTCGGTCGTCTCCGCGAGAGCCACCCGAGCACGCTGGCGGGTTTCGCGGAGCGCGCGGCGCGCGAGCGCCGGGGGGCTGCCGGCACCCGCGGCGCCCCCCCGAGGCCGCGCGCACGGGTCCCGCCTGCGGCGCCGCTACATCGCCCGCAGCGCCTCGCAGACCTCCCGCATCGACTCCGGCCGCTGCTCGGGACGCTTGTGCAGCATCGCCTCGAGCAGAGCCACGAAGGGGCGGGGCAGCTCCGCCGCGCCCGGCGGGGGAAGGGGAGGCAGCGCCGTGAGGTGTTGGGCGAGCACGCTGGCGGTGTCGCCCTCGAAGGGGGTGCGGCCGGTGGCCATTTCGTACAGCGTGATCCCGAGGGCATAGACGTCGCTGCGGGGGTCGACGGGGGCCGCCGATATCTGTTCGGGGCTCATGTAGCCGGGCGAGCCCAGGGCGGCGCCGGCCGCGGTGAGCTTCGCGCCCGCGAGCTGGCCGGCGACGGCGGCGATGCCGAAATCGGCGACCTTCACGCTCCCCTCCGCGGTGAGCATCACGTTGTCGGGCTTGAAGTTCCGATGGATCACCCCGTGCGCGTGCGCGTGGGCGAGCGCTTCGGCCATTTGCATGCCCAAGCGACGCAGCTCGCCGAATGGCAGGGGCCCCTCGGCGCGCAGCCGCGCGGCCAGGCTGCCGCCCTGTACCAGCTCCATGGCCATCCACGCGCCGGGCCCCTCGGTGACGAGGTCGTAGATCTGCACGATGTGCGCGTGGGTGAGCTGCGCCAGGACCTGCGCCTCGCGATGAAAACGTGCGGCCCAGTCCGGATTGGCCATCAGCTCGGGGAAGAGCTGCTTGAGCGCAACCTGCCGCCCGAGCCGGGTATCGCGAGCGCGCAGGACGACGCCCATGCCTCCGCGGCCGAGCTCGGCCTCCACGGCGTAGCGCGCGGGGGCGGCGGTCGCGGCGCCGGGGAGTCCGACGACGGTGTGGGCGTTCTCGAGCTCCCGACGCGCCCGGGCCGCTCGCGTGCCGCCGCCCTCGGCTCCGCACGCCCCGGGCCGCGCCCCCGCCTCGCCCGCGGAGCCCGAGCCGAGCGCGCGGGACGCGGCGGCGGGAAGCTCGAGCCACAACAGGGCAAGGGATCCGCCCGCCGCCAGGAGCCAGTACAGCGACGTGAGGACGGTCCCGGCCACCGCGCGGTTCGGGTTTTCCGTCACCCGGCGACCCAGCCCGAAGAAGCCCGCGCGCACTTCATCCGGCAGCAGCGCCCCGAGCGCCGCGTCGCGCACGGGGGGCAGAACCAGGAGCCCGAACCCGATCAGACCGCCGCAAACCACCTGGGCGCGACGGGCCGAAAGCAGCCACGCCCGGGTGCGAGCCCGGTCTCCGAGAACGCTCGGCAGGCTGCCGTGCGCCGTCCGAATTGCCCGCCCGAAGGCTCGTGCTCTGCTGCCCAGGTCACTCATGTTTCCGAGACTTCCCGCGTAGGTACGGCCCGTGATGCGAGCGTCCGCAGGGAACTCGGCCGAGCCCGCCGAATCCCGCCTTCGAGCCAAGTTCAACCGTTGGATTGTACGAGGCTTTTTCGAGTACTCAGCAATCTGGCCAAGTCTTCCCGGATCGGCGGGGGGACAATCCTCCAGGTACCCAGCTGAACTCCCAGCCAGGAGAGCTCCTGAGCGAAGCCTACACCCGCGGCGCCCCGGCCAACCCCCGCGCCCCGGTCGACAAACCTCGCCGCGTACGTCTCCAAGGGGGCCCGAGGCGCCGAGCGGCTCGAGGAGCCGACGATCCCGGCCCCTGCGAGCCCCGACAAGCGCTCAGCCGAACGCCACAGATGCCGACCCCGACGCTCGCCCCGCCGGCGCCGGCGAGCGCTGACATCGCTCGCGGGCGACGCCGCGCGGAGGAAAGCGCAGACCCGGGCCCGCTCCCCGCCCGTCGGCGGCGCACCGCTTCCGTCATGGTGCGATCCGGTGCGGCGCTCCGGGCAGCCGTCGGCCCGGAGGACTCGCCGCATCGCCGCGCTTTCGGCGGGCCGCCGACGGCGTGCGAAACGCGGTTGTCGCGGCGTGGGATTGCGTTAGCGTGGCAGCCATGAGCAAGCACCCGAAGTGGCTTGGGCCGTGCGCCCTCTCGCTGATGTCGGCGCTCGGTTGCGACACCGAGCGCCAGGCGGATCCCACGGTCACGTCGGAGCCGCTCGTGCCGGCGACCTCGGCTTGGGGCTTGGTGGAGGTGGAGGGGCCCGTGGCCATGGCAGACGCCGTCGCCGAGGTGGAGTCCGCGCTGTCCGCGGCCGACCTGGGCGTCGCCCTGAGCCTCGACCACCAGGAAAATGCCGAAAGCGTCGGCCTGCCGATGGATGGCTCCCACCTGTTCGTCTTCGGCAACCCGCGCCTGGGTACCCCCCTCATGCAGGAGAACCCGCTCGCCGCGCTGGACCTGCCGCTGAAGCTCCTGATCTTCGAGGAGCCGCGCGGGCAGGTGCGCGCGACCCACGATGGCGTGAGCTACCTGCGCCGCCGATACGGGCTTTCCGGCGTGGACGAGCCGCTGGCGGCAGCGGCCAATGCCCTCGCGCGCTTCGCCGGGGCAGCCGTCGGCGCCGAGGTGCAGCCCGCGACGGGGGAGGCCCGCGACATCGAGGAAGGCGAGGGGCTCGTGCGCGTCGAAAGCAGCCTCCCTCCCTCCGAAGCGCTGGCTGCGCTGCGTTCGGCGATCGAGGCGAACCCGAACCTCGCCCTGCTGGCGACGATCGATCACCAGGCCGCCGCTCGCAACGTGGACCTGGAGCTCGGGTTCTCCACCGTCGTGTATTTCGGCAGCGCGGCCGTCGGCACGCCGTTGATGCAGGCCGCGCCGAGCACCGGGCTGGATCTCCCGCTCAAGGTGCTGGTGGCGGAAGTCGAGGGTCAGACGCGCCTCGTGTATTCGGATCCGCAGCAGCTCGCGGCGCGCCACGGGCTGCCCTCCGACCAGTCGCCGCGCCTCGAGATGATGCGGATGGCCCTCTCGGGGCTGACGCAGCAGGCCACGGGGGGCTGAGGGCCCGGACCCCGGGGGCGGCCGCGCAGCGGCCTACTGCGCCGAAGAGCCCAGCTCGATGCCGTAGTGCACCACGGCTGCGATGCACGGGCCGTCCGACAGTGCCCGAATCGAGTGGCAGCTGCGAGCGGGATTGTCGTCCTTGTCGCCGGGATGGAACGTTCGCCCGCGGTCGTCCACGTAGCCCCCTTCGAGAACCACGACGCGCTCGACCCCCAGGTGCTCGTGCTGGGGAAAGCTCTGGCAAGGTTGCAGCCGCGCCAGGATCCGCGTCGCGCCCTCGACCCGGGCCCCGCCGGGCATCTCGAAGATCGACAGGCCGAGCTCCGGACTCGCCTGCCACCGGCTTTCGTCTCCAGCCTGAGCCAGCGCCTCGCGGAGCGCCTGCTCGGGGATGTCGAACAGATCGCAGAGGTCCTCGAAAAACGGCGCATACCGCAGCGGCAGCGCCGCCACCGACCCGAGGAGCGCTTCCAGCCGCCCCGGGCTGGGAGGACGGGGCGCCAGCGCCTCGTGCAGCGCCTCGGCAGTCGAGGCGAGGTCGGAACGCGACGGCTCGTCGAGGCTGACGCGCAAGAAGCCCGGCAGCTTGGATCGGGTCCCCGAGCGCCGCATCAGTCACACACCATGGCGGACTGGAGCGTGACCAGCGCGCGGCGCACCCGCGACTTCACGGTGCCGAGCGGGATGCCCAGCCGCTCGCCAATCTCCGAACACGTCAGCTCCTCGAAGTATCCCAACATCAACACCTCGCTCTGCTCGGGCGGCAGCTCCGCGACCGCACCGGCCAACTTGAGGTACTCGGCCGAACGCGCCGCATCCAGCGGCCCGCCCTCTTCCGAGCTCGACGGCTGCTCTTCGATGCCGCGTAAGGCAGTGCTTCGCTGCTTCGCGGCCCTTCTCCTGTCGATGCTTCGGCTCCGCATCTTCACGACCAACCAGGCCTGCACCGTGCCTCGATCGGCGCGGAAGCGCCGGGCGTGCCGAAACGCCTCGACGAACACGTCGTGCACCAAGTCCTCTGCCTCGGCAACGCTGCCCAGAATCGAGACGCCGATCGGAATCAACCGGGCGGCGTGGCGCTGGAATAGCTCCCCCAGCGCGCTGCGCTCCCCGCGACCCATGCGCTCGACCAGCTCCTCGTCGGAGACGCAGCTCGCCCCCCAGCAGAGCGCCCCGGTCGCTTTCCCCATGACCCCGGGAACGGCACGAGCCGCGCGCACCCCAACCATCAACGACTCGACGCTCGCAAGGGAGCGCTCTCGAGCAGCCAGGCCCGGAGATCCATCGGCGTAGGGCGGGCTGCCCGGATGCCGCCCCCGTTCGCCACCCACCCTCCTCCGCAGCCAGCGCCGCACACGGTGCGCGCATCTCCGCGGCCCCGGCTCGGAGCACCTTTCGGAAAATTTTGCGCGTCGGCGAAATCCAAGAGGCCCGCTGGCTTCGTATGGAACGCGAAGGGCCCGAAGGGGGGGCGCGAAGCGAGTTGCAGCCTTGCAGCGCTCGCCGCGCGCCGCGACCGACCCCCGGGCTCCAAGCCCCCTTTTGGGGCTCGACGACGACCGCAGGCCAACCGCCTCGACTTCACCAACCGGAGAACAGATTGCTCGACACGAATCCCTCTACTCTTACCAACCTTCTCTCTCTTCGCCGCCCGGCCCTGCGCGCGGCGCTCGCCGCCGTCGGTCTGCTGGCGCTCGTCGCCTGCGGCTCCCGCGACGACGACGCCCCCGTCGAGCCCTTGCTCGACGACCCAGCGGGAGGAAGCGGCGGCGACTCGTCGATGGACCCCCCGATGGAGACCGAGGACCCCACGGAGTCGGCTCCGGGCCCCGGCGACCCCGCCCCCAACGGCATCGAGCTGCCGGAGGACCTCTTCGACTGGGCGGTGCTCGGCGCGGCCAGCCGCACCGACAACGGCTCGATTCGCGTGGCGCTCGGCAACTCCGTCGCCGCCGCAGCGGCCCGCAGCGGCGACACGAACCCCTGGCCCGACGGAACCATGATCGCAGACCTGGTGTGGAGCGGGGGAAGCAACGAAAGCTGGTCCGAGCTCGTCGCGCCCGACGCATTCGGAACGCTCTTGCTGATGGTCAAGGATGAAGACGCGAACGCCGCCGACGGCGGCTGGGGCTATGCGAGCTGGTCGGGCGCGGACTTGGTCCCCGCCGCCGACCCGAGCTTCGACCGCGCCTGCGCCGATTGCCATGCCACCAATGCGGCCGACAACGACTACGTCTTCACGCGGCCCGGCCAGTTGCCGGACAGCGGGCAGATCGCCGGAGCCGAAGACGCCCCCAACGGGCTGGAGCTACCCGATGACTTTCGAGACTGGCGACTTTTGGGCGTCGGCCAGCGCACGGACAACGGCAGCGTTCGGGTGGTCGTCGGCAACGACGCGGCCGTCGACGCCGCCCGCAGCGGGCAACCGTGGTCGGATGGGGCGATGATCGCCAACATCGTGTGGAGCGGCGGCGACAACCCCGATTGGGAGGAAGTCATCGTGCCGAGCGGCTTCGGGACCTTGTTGTTCATGGCCAAGGACTCGGCGCAGTACGCGGCCGACGGCGGTTGGGCCTACGCCAACTGGTCGGGCATGGAGCTGGCGAGCCCCGCCGCCTCCGACTTCGACCGCGCCTGCGTGAACTGCCACGTCGATTCCGCCGCCAACACGGACTACGTCTTCACCATCCCCGCACCGCTGGACTGAGCCGCCGCTCGTTCGTCCGCCGCTCACTCGTCCTTCGGGCGCCCTCGGCGCTCCCGGGCGGCGGGCGCCTCCGGCGCCGACGCGGTCGGCGAGGACGGGCTCGCCGCGCCGGCGCGCCAGCGCGCCAGGCGCTCGGCGATCGCCTTTTCGAAGCCCTGCTCCGAGGGCTGGTAGTACCGCTCGCCGAGCAGGGGCTCCGGCAGATAGGTTTCACCCGGAACGTAGTGGCCCGCGTGGTCGTGGGCGTATTGGTAGCCCTGGCCGTAGCCCTCCTCTTGCATGAGGTCGGTGACGGCGTTGCGCAGCTTCTCGGGCACGGGCAGGGCCCCGTGGCGCTCGATGGCCGCCTTCGCGGCCTTGAAGGCGTTGCCCACGCTGTTCGATTTGGGCGCGCTCGCGAGGTAGAGGCACGCGTGAGCCATCGGGTACAGCCCCTCGGGCAGGCCCATGCGGCGAAAGGCGCGATCCGCGTCGACGGCGACGCAGAGCGCGTTCGGATCCGCGTTGCCCACGTCTTCGCTGGCGAAGATCATCAGCCGCCGCAGGATGAACAGCGGGTCGTCGCCCGACTCGACCATCCGCATGAGCCAGTAGATGGCGGCGTCCGGGTCACTGCCGCGCATGCTCTTGATCAGCGCGCTGACGACGTTGTAGTGCTCCTCACCCGCCTTGTCGTACAGCAGCGGTTGCTGCTGCCGCTCGCGCTCCAGCGCGCTGACCGTGAGCGCCGTGCCCTCCTGCACGGCGCGGTCGACCAGAGTTTCGAGCAAGCCGAGCGCACGGCGCGCATCACCCCGGCTGGCCTCGGCGATGCGCGCCAGCGCCCCCTCTTCCACGCTCAGGCCGTGGCCGCCCAGCCCGCGCTCTTCGTCCTCGAGGGCCCGCGCCAAGATGCCCTCGATCGCTTCGGCGGTCAGCAAGCGCAGGTGAAACACCTTGCAGCGCGAAAGCACGGCGGCGTTCACGGAAAAGGAGGGGTTCTCGGTGGTGGCGCCGATCAGCGTCAGCGCGCCGCTCTCGACGTGCGGCAGGAAGGCATCTTGCTGCGCCTTGTTGAAGCGGTGGATTTCGTCCACGAAGACGATGGTGCCGCGCCCGAGCGCGCGTCGATCCTTGGCGCGCGCCACGATCTGGCGCAGCTCGGCGACGCCGCCGAGCACCGCGCTCAGGCGCTCGAATCCCTGCGACGTGC
Organism: Polyangiaceae bacterium; assembly: GCA_050299315.1. Classification (GTDB taxonomy): domain Bacteria; phylum Myxococcota_A; class Polyangia; order Polyangiales; family Polyangiaceae; genus SZUA-265. Next base: position 32,088 of record JBNKVS010000077.1, on the reverse strand, counting down.
GCTGGGCGATCACGTGCGCCAGGGTGGTCTTGCCGCAGCCCGGGGGACCCCAGAGGATCATGGAGGGGGGGCGGCCCGCCTCGATGGCGCGAAACAGCGACCCGTCGGGACCGAGCAGGTGGCTCTGGCCGGCGACCTCGGCGAGCAACTGCGGCCGGAGCCGGTCGGCGAGGGGCTGCCGGAGGCCCGCGTCCGCGCCGCTGCCGGAGAGACCGGCCGCGGACGAGTCGAAGCCCGCCGGGGGAGGCGGCGCCGGGTCGAAGGGCGCGAGCAACTCCCCCTGCAGGGGCGAAGGCGGCCGAGAGCGCCGCGTGCTCATGACGGCTCGCGCGCGCCGAGGGCCGAAAGCAGGGCCGCCTCGTCGAGGTCGCGCGCGATCTCGTCGCCGGCGCTCCGCCAATAGTGCCAACTACCGCGCTCGAGCCAGGCCGCGTAGGCTGCCTGGCGCTCCGCCGCAGCCTTGCGCAGCTTGCCGGGCTTCTCGGCCTTGGGGGAGAGCGAGACGCTGAGCCCGAGGCCCCGCAGCTTGCGGGCGACGGCCAAGGCCGCCGCCGGCTCCTCGCCGGACGTGAAAGCCAGCTGCACGTCGAGGGCCCCGAGATCGGGCGGAAACATGCCCTGCTCCTCCATGATCAACAGGAGCCGCTCGAGCCCGAGCGAGAGCCCGCAGGCGGGCACGTCCTTGCCGCTGAACATCCCGATCAACCCATCGTAGCGGCCCCCGCCGCCCACCGAGCCCGAATAACCGGGCGCCGAGAGCTCGAAGATCGTGCCGGTGTAGTAGCCCAGGCCGCGCGCCAGCGTCACGTCGAAGGCGACGTGCTCGGCGGCGGCGGTGTACCGGCAGAGAGAGAGGACTTCCTCGAGCTCACGGAGCGCCCGCCGCCCCGCCTCGTGCTCCCCGAGGAACCCCTTCACGTCCGCGAGGCTCGCCCCACCGACCACGAGCGAGAGCAGCCGCTCGCTCGACTCGGCGGCGACGCCGCGCGCCGAAAGCTCGCTGGCCACGCCCTGCTTGCCCACCTTGTCGAGCTTGTCGAGCGCCGCGATGGCGTCCACCTCGCGCTCGGCGGCGATACCCGCTCGCTCCACCAGCGAGCGCAACAGCCCGCGGTGGTTCGTGCGCAAACGAAACTCGGAGAAGCCGAGCCGCTCGAGGCACTCGCAACCGGCCCCGGCCACCTCCGCCTCCACCAGCGGCGACCCCGAGCCGACCACGTCCAGGTCGCACTGGTAAAACTCGCGGTAGCGCCCCTTGCCCGGCGTGTCCGCGCGCCAGACGGGCTGGATCTGGTAGCGCTTGAAGACCGCGGGCAAGCTCCCCTGGTTGGCCGCGTGAGCGCGCGCCAGCGGCACCGTCAGGTCGTAACGCAGCCCCATGTCCGAGAGCAGCGGCGCCGCCCGCGGTGCCGTCTCCCCGCTGCGCCCCGTGACGAGAGCGCCGGGCTCCCGCAGATGCTCCGCCGCCGCCCGGATGCCCTGCACCAGCGGCTGCCCGCGCAGCAGCACCGGAAACAGCAGCTGGTCGCCCTCCTCCCCGTATTTGCCGGTCAACGCGTCGAGCCGCTCGAGCGCCGGCGTCTCCAGCGGCTCGAAGCCGTGCGCCTCGTAGACCTGCTGGATCAGCCCCACGGCATAGCGCCGTTGGCGCACGGCGCGCGGCAGGAAATCCCGGGTTCCTTTGGGGGGCGATGCGCTTGCCTTGGCCACGCCCGGCTCTTACCCGACGCCGGCCGCGCAGCGCGAGCCCGAAAGCTCCCAGCGTTGCCCGCCAGCGGGCCGCACCAGCACCCCTGCGCCGCGAAGCTGCGCCGCGACCGCCTCGCAGCACGTCCCGCGCGACGTTCCGCGTCCTTCCGACCACCGGCCGGTCGCTCCGGGGGGGCACGTCGCTTTTGTCGGGCGGCCGTCGATGGCGGCCGCAGGCCCCACACAGGCCCGGCTCGCTTCGGGACACGCCGGCGTGCGGCGCGGCGCTTGCGTCAGCGACGCCGGATCCAACGCCGGCCGCGCAGCGCGAGCCCGAACGCCGCAAGGGCCGCCCACCAGGAGGCGGGGCCTCCCGGCGAGCCCCCGCCCAGCGCCGCGACGCTGCAGCCGCCTCCCCCGCGGGACGGGGCGGGGACGCGGCAGCCCGTGAAGCTGCCGACGCAGGCGGCGTCCGGACCGAGCGGTTCGATGTCGCTGCAGACCGGATCGGCGTCGGAGGCACCGTAGGCGGCACAAATTCCCGCTTCGTCGTCGGAGCCGAGCAGGGGACCCGCGTCGTACTCGACCTGCATCAACGACCCGACCTCGTTGCTGTGCGAAAGGCCGAGCAAGTGTCCGACTTCGTGGTTGACGACGATGGCCAGGTCCGTGCCCTGCGGGTCGCGCGGGTCGAAGCTGAAGCGGTACGAATTGAGCTGAATGTCGACGTCGAGGATCTCGCCCGTACGCAGATTCGCGATGATGGTCGACAGCGCGATCGTGCGGCTCGGCAACTCGTTGGGGCCGTCCTCGAACACGATGATGTTGTTGTTGGCGTCGCCTTCTTCGCAGTTGTACTCGACGGCGCGGCACTCGATGTCTCCGCGGTCGACGGCCGTGAGCGGGGGCGTCTCGCCGCCGCCGCAGTCCGCGTCACTCCACACGCGGAAAGCGTCTTGCACGAGCGATCCGAGCTCGCCGGAGCTGATGCCCTCGGCGATGGAGCCGTCTTCCTGAATGGCAAAGGAAAGGCAGCCGTCGCCCCAGCGGGCCTCGACGCCGACCGTGCTGCAGCCGGTGCGGCGATCTTCCTCGCAGTCCAGAGCCGAGTCGAACTCGCAGGTGCGAGTGCGACAGAAAGCGCCCGCCGGCGCCGCCTGCAGCAGCGCGCGGGCCGCCAGCAGCGCGCCGGCGAGCCCGCCTCGAAGCGAGGAGCGGCGACGTCGAGACGGCCCGCGCTGAAACGACCGCCCGCTCCGAGGCGAGGGTTCGCGGGGAAACGGCACCTCGCGGGGAGGCGGGGCCACTCGGCGGGGATCGACTCGGCGGGGAGTCACAGTACTGAAAATGGGCAAGAAAGACCTCGGACCGATGAAGCGCGCCAGGGCGACGCGGATGCCACGGGACATCGAGCGGCCGCCCGCTGTGGGGCCGGCGGGGACGATACCACCGATTGGACCGCTGTCATCCCCGAGCTCCGAAGATGGCCGTCCCAACGCGAACACACGTGCTGCCCGCCTCGATCGCGACGCGCAAATCCCCGCTCATGCCCATGCTCAACTCCGGCAGCCGCTCGCGGCCGCCCAGCGTGTCCCGCAAAGCCGCGAGGGCCTCGAAGGGCGCTCGACGCTGCGCCTCGGAGTCGACCCGCGGCGCGATCATCATCAGCCCGCGGACGCACAGGCTGGGCTGGGACCGGGCCGCCTCGAGCACGCGCGAAAGCTCCGCCTCGCTGCACCCGGATTTCTGCTCCTCGCCCGCGAGGTTGACCTGCACCAGGACCTCGAGCGGGTGAGGCCGCCCGGCGCAACGCCGGCCGAGCTCGAGCGCGAGGCGCACCGAATCCACGCTCTGCACGCCGTCCACCAACAGCGCCAACGACTTGACCTTGTTGCGCTGCAGGTGGCCAATCATGTGGAGGCGCAGCTCGGGGAGATCGGCGAGCTGGGCGCGCTTGTCGAGCAGCTCCTGGGCGTAACTCTCGCCAAAATCCCGGTGGCCCACCTCCTCGTACAGCGCGCGAATGGCGTCGGCTCCGTGCCGCTTGGAGACGGCCAAGAGCCGCACCTCGCCGGGGTCACGACCGGCACGGCGCGCGGCCTCGGCGATCTCGGAGCGCACCGAACGGAAACGCCTCACCAGGGCCTCGCGCGCTTCCCCGGGCACGATTCAGTCCTCCTCGCCCCCCGGCGGCGCGGAGCTGGTGGCCGCGACCTTGGTGATACGCACCCCCATGTCGCCTTCGATCTCCACCAACTCCCCGCGCGCGATCACCTGCCCGCCGACGCGCAGCAGCACGCCCTCGCTCACGCGCCGGCCCGTGTCGACGAGATCCCCCGGCCTGAGCGCGGCCCACTCCGCCGCCGTCATTTCCAGCGCGCCCACCTCCAACCGCACCACGACCGGGGCTTGCCCCAGGACCTGACCGAGCTCGGGCTCCTTTTCTTCCATGGCCGACTCTACCGCCTCCACCTCCAGCCCGGGCAGCACCTCCGCCCGGTGCCCCAACTGAACGGCCCCGTCCGCTCGGGCCCGCACCGGCCAACCGTATTCAGCGCGCGGCGCCGCCAGCCAGCCCGGCCAGCGCTCGGGTGACTCCTCACCGGGCGCCCCTCGAACCCAACCGCCCCCCGGCACCCAAACGTCGCCCGGGCGCAGCGCCGCGGCGTCCGCCGCCGCCAGCGGCGCCAGCGCGCACACCCAGGGCAGCGAGATCCTCAGCCAGCCGAGGCGGGCGATCGAAACCGGCCGCCCCGGCAGCTCGGGCTCGGTGGGGGGCAGCCCCGAGACTTCGATACGCAGCCGATAGGGACGCTGCCCGGTGATGACCGTCGCGTCTCGCTCGAGCCGCCAGCCCATCGGCGCCGCCGAGGTGAGGTCGAGCCGCGGGGCCTCGGCGCGCGAGCAGCGCCGCGCGATGTCCAGCGCCAGCGCGGCGCCGGCGCCGCGCAGCGCCACGTCCAGCTCGGCGTCGCCCCAGCCCAGCTCGAACTGCTCGTCGAGCAGCCCCGCCACGCAGCGCCGCACCAAATCCGCCTCGGCACGCACCTCCACCCTCAGCCCCACCCCGGGCAGCAGCACCACGAAGCTGGGCCCGTCGGCGGCGCGGCGGGGTCCATCCGTCGGACGAAACAGCCCCCACGAAACGGCCGCGTCGCCGCCGAGGTAAGCCGCCAGGGCGGTGCCGAGAGTCCCCTCCAGGAAGGCCCGGCCCAGCCGGTCCGAGAGCGTGCGGCACTGCACCAGCGCGGAGCGCGGCAGCCGCAGCGCACCGGGCCATGGAAAGGCGATCGCTTCGACCTCCTCACTCACCCGGACCCTCCCCTCCCCACCAGATCCACCACCAGCGGCCCCGAGAGCAGCCCCTCGGAGCGCTGGCAGAACTCCTGAAACTCCGGGTACTGCTCCACCTGCACGCGCCCCGCCTGGATCAACACGTCGCGGTCCAGCACCAGTACGTGCCCCTCGAGCCGATCCGCAGCCAGCGCGCGGTGCTCGCCGAACGAGAGCTCCCCCGTCCGAGTGCCCGCGCCCACCGCCGACGGCGGCAAGCGAATCGCCAGGCGCGCGCTCTGATGCATCGCCTCGCCGATCAGCAGCGGCGTGCGGCGCTGGGGCAACGCGGCCAGCTGACTGAGGCGCGGCATCATCGGGGGGTCGATCACCAGCTGCCCCGCGCGGCGCTCGGCGAAGCCGGTGAGCGTGGCCTGCATCTCCACCACCAGCGGCTCCTCCAGGTCGGCCTGGCCGATCAGGCGGTGACCCGTCAGACGCGCGCCGGGCAGCGCCGCGCCGAGCACGCGCGACTCGAGCACCTCCGGAAGCTGCTGCTCGGTGAGCCGCTCGAGCCCCGCCCGCATGCGAACGGCGTACTTTCCGATGAAGCGCTGGCGCAGCGTGATGACGGCGTCCCCGTTGGGCGACAGGGCAATCTCTCCTTCGTACTCGAGCCGATCCTGGCGGCCCCCGGGCGGTACGCGAATCTTCTCGGGCCCGGCCTCGGCGATCAGAAAACCCGGCATCCCGCGCGCCTCCACCGGGACGTAGCCGAAGGGCGCGTACTTCTCCTGCATCGTGAGCCACTGGGTCTTCCCACCGCCCTCGATGCGCAACAGCGGCACGGCGTACGCCTCGGCGTCGGAGACCACGCCGAGCGTGGCCGGCGCGAGGCGGTTGCGCACGACGGCCGTCTCGGCGGAAATGTCGAGGGCGCGCAACAGCTCGCGCAGGGCGTGCCAGCGGTTGCCCTCCTTGCCCAGCACCGCCTGCCGGCCGTCCTCCGAGTCCCCCTTCTCGACGTTGTCCTGCACCCACCGGTACGCCTTGCGCGCGCGGCCCATCGGGTCGGCGGCGGGCACCGGCGAGACGATCTCGCGCGCGAGCTGCGCCACCCTCGGATCGATCGGCACCATCGACTCCACCTGCTCGGAGAGCACGTGCAGCCGCCGCTCCATGCCGTTGCCCCAGGAAACGCGCACACTCGGCAGAAACTCACTCACCGGCGGGCTGAGCGGCTCCACCACCGCCGCGGGGCTCTCGTCCACGCGCCAGCGGCGCGTGACGAACATGCCGTCTTCCTCGACGACGGGCTGGGGCACGTCCCCGGTGATCTCGATGTCCAGCGGGCGGCTCTTGGGGGCGATGAACACGAACTCGCTGCGTGCGTACGCGATGTTCTCCTCGCGGAAGAACCAGCGCAGCCCCGGGTAGTAGCGCCCGAAATCCACGGGCCGAGCGCCCTGCACCGTCTCGGTTTCGATGTAGTCGCCCACCTCGAGATGGGGAAAGGTGAAGGTCGGCTTGCCGGCGACGTGCTCGGGTTGCAGCGTGCTGCCGTCGCGCTTGATCACCCGCATGTGCAGCACCAGCCCCGGAGGGAGGCGGTGCTCGACGAACTTGCGGATCGCCTCCTCGCTCTGCAAACGCACGATCTCGTGCTCCAGCATGCGGCTGGAGCCGTCCGCATGCACCCACACGGCAGCGTAGTCGAGCACGCGCGCGGCCGTGCCCTCCTGGTGGCGCTGCGCGCGCTCGTACTTGCGCACCACCTCCTTGCCGTCGATGCGCAGCGGCTCGAAATCCGTCTGCGCCTCGACGATGTCGATCGCTCGCTCGATGGCCTGGGTGGGCGCCCCGGCCTGAGTCGCCTCGGCCAGCGCCTGGCGCAGCCCGCTCTCGTTTCCCTGGGCGAGCTGCTCGTCGCCGTACGCGAGCCAGGCCCGGCCGTTTTCGTCGTTTTGCTCGAGCGCCGCGTCGGTGCGCGCCGAGAGCGCTCCCGGCAGGCCCGCCTGCACGCGCACGCGCAGCATCTTCGCCTCGAGCGCTCGGCGCAGGTCCGGGCGACGCTGGCTGAGCCGCTCGAGCTCGGCGAGTGCGGCCCCCCACTCGTGGCGCGCGAGCGCGCGCTCGACCCGAAGCTCGGAGTCCGGATCGAGAGCCACGATCTTCTCGACCACCTCGTCGGCTCGTTGCCACTGGCCCCGCTCCCGCAAGACCGGCAGCGCCGCCGCGAGCGCACCCAAATCGGAAGGGTGCCGATCGAGCAAGGCGAGGGCCAGCCGCTCCTGCTCCGGGTCCCAGCCCAGCCGCCCGTAGATGTTGAGCAGCGTCTGCCCGATCAGTGGCACCTCGGGAAACTGCTCGACCAACGCGGCGATCGGCTGGGTGGCGTCCGCCAGCGAACGCGCGCCCCCCTGGCTGAGCGCCAGCGCCAGCTGCGAGCGCCACAACCCGGCGTCTTTCCCCACCGCCGCCTGGTGCAGCTCGCGGGCGCGATCCGCGCCGCGCTCGCGGGTGTAGACCGGATCGGCCGAGACCCACTCGGCCAGATTCGAGAGCAAAGGACCGGCCGCCTCGGCCAGCGGCTCCGCGAGCGGCCCGGCCACCACCGAGGCCACGTCCCCATCGCCCTCGAGGAAGGCCAGCCGCGCCACCAAGAAGCGCAGCAGCGGATCGTCGATCGGCCCGGCCCCACTCGGCGAGATGAACCGCATCAGGTCGTTCGGATCCGGCTCCAGCCGCGGCGCCGCGAGCTGATAGGGCGCCGACGCGTCCACGCTGGCCCGCAGTGAGAGGGGGCTTCCGTCCGGCTCGAGCACGCGCACGAGGGTGCGCGGCTCGGAGAGCCGCGCCAGCAGCCGATGGCGGCCCGCCGCGAGGCGCACCTGGGTGCCGAAGCGCGACCACACCCCCCAGTCGCGCGGGTCGCGTTCGAGCACTTGGCGGTCGTCGATCCACACGGCCAGGGCGCCCTGGACGGCGACGATGAGCGAGCGCTCCTCCGAGAGCTCGAGGTACGTCTCGGCGTAGTGCACGCCGCGCTCGTCGGCTTTTTCGGCCACGACCTCGCAGCCGCGAGCCACCGTCGGGAGCACCTCGGGCGTCACCCCGCTGACCTCGTGGGGCGGCCAGCGCCGCGGCCACGGCCCGGGCGCCTCGGCCGCAAAGGACTCCACCAGGTGCACCGCCGCCCCCCGGCTGAAAGGACCCGCGAGCCGCACCTCCGTGACGCAGCCGAGCCGGTGGTCGCCCGGATCGACGGGCCGCTCGCCCGCGCTGGTGGCCTCGTCCAGCCACCACTGGGCGAGCTGCGCGCGCGCCCGCCAACCGATCGCGCCCGGCGCCGCCAGCAGTTGCTCGACGCGCGGGGCGATCCGGGCCCACAGCTGCAGATCGCTCGACCGCAGGGCAATCACCCGCGACGAGGACAGCCAGGCCACCATGCGCTCGAGCGCGCCCCCCTCTCGGACCTCGGCCGCGCGCGAGACGGCTTCGAAGTAGTGGTCCGCCGCCGCTTTCAGGCGCCCGTGCCACTCATCGTCGACGGCGCGCGCGAAGTGACCGAGGTAGTGCGCTTCCCCCGCCCGCTCGAGCCGCTCGCGCACCTCGCCGACGGCCGCGGCGCGCCCGCCGGGCGCCAGCATCTCCAGCAACATCCAGCGCGCCAGCGCCCGCTCGGAGAGCGATTCGGCGCGCTCCCCGCGCAGCTCCGCGAGGCCCGGCGCGGACGCGGAGAGGCCCGCGCCGCAGCCGCTCTCGACCGCCAGCGACAGACTGCAAGCCAAGACCGCGCCGACCCAGCCCGGACCCCGCCGCGCGCGGTGCGCGGCGACGGACGGGCCGCCGCGGTGCGCGGACCCCGCGGCTGGCAGCAGCCCCACGCGTCGCCGGATCATCGCGGATCCCTCAGCACGAGCTTGGCGGCGAAGATCTGATCGACCTGCTCGCAGAAGGAGCGAAACGCCGCATATTGCCCGGGCGGGATGCGCGTGCGCTTCAGCTCGAGCCGGCTCTCGACCGTGATCGTGTCGCCGCTTCGCCGGGTGGCCACGCGGTAGCGGCCGAAGGGAGAGTCGTGCTCGACCGCCTGCGGCAGCGAGACCACCGATTGCGTCGCGAGCAAGTGCACGACGAACGTGTCGTCGAGGGTGGCGGGCGCCTCCAGCATCAGGTCCGTGCGGCGCGTCGCCAGTCGCGCGTGGTTGGCGACCAGCGCGACCGGCGGCAGCACCGCGATGCTGCGGCTCTTGCCTTCTTGCCGCCCCAGCCGCGGCAGCTCGCCCTCGACCCTCATCCGCACGGGCTGCTCGTAGTCCGTCAAGTCGTTGACTGTCAGCGCGCCCTGCCCCGGCGCAAGGGTGAAGTCCGGATACTGGTGGCGCAAGTCGGAGAGCACCCGCTCCTGCCGCGTCGCCTCCGCCGCGTAGCGGTGCCGCCAGGCCGGAGCGCTGGCCCCTCGCGTTTCGAACGAGAGCTCGACGCGCGCCCCCTCGCCCTTCGGCCACAGCTCGATGCGGCGCTGCTTGACGTGCTGCTCCGGGTCGTGCCCGGGCAGCGTGACGAGCTGAGCGTCGCCTCGATTGATTTGCAGGGCGAAAGCGCCCTGGTCCATCGCGGGCAGCTCGCGCGTGCCGGTGAACTCGGCCGTGCCGTCGAGGTAGAGATCGAGCTCGGGCACGTAGGCGATGGCGTGGTCGAAGACGGACAGGCTGGCCACGTCGGACTGGAACCTACCGCGCAGCCCGGTTCGCACCAACACGGTGGTAGCCTCGATGCCCAGCTCCGCGAGCATGGCGACGATCACGGTCGCCTTGTCTTTGCAGTCTCCCCAGCCACGCGCGACCGTCTGCGTGCACGGCCGCGGCTTGTAGCCCTCGATGCCGAACTCCAGCGCCACGTAGCGGGTGCTCTTGACGACCCAGCCGTAGACCGCCTCCACCTTCTCGCGCACCGTGCTGGCGCCGGCGACGATTCGCGACAGCAGCCGCCGCGTCGGCTCGTCCAAGACCAACTGGTCGCGGCTCAGCCCCCAGTACCACTGCCCGAGCTGCTTGTAGGACGGGTAGGTGGAAACGTGCACGAAACCGATCACCTCGGGCCAAGGCGGCATGTCCGGCTCGGGAACGAGCGCCGGAATCCCATCGGCCCAGAAGCGGTGCACGCGCCACGCGGCCTGCTCTTCGACGCTCGTCTTCAGCCCGTCGATGCCCTGCGCGTCGACGTAGAGTTTGCGATCGGTCGGCGTCATCACCACGTACTCCCCGTGGCCTACCGGGGTGTCCTGCTGAAACTGGGTGATCTCCCCGAAGTAGCCGGACCACTCGTGCCGGTCCCCCACGTCGTCGACGCGGTAGCGGAGCTCGACCACGTCCCCGGGCTCGAGCCGTGGGAACTGCACGTAGAAGGTCCGCGCGGAGGTGTACATCGAGAGCGCCGGGTTGTCCGCCGCGCCCTCGCCGCTCTCGATCGCCTCGTCGACGCGGCCCGAGGTGCGGTAGACGCGCGCGGCGCGCAGCTGGGCCCGCTGCCGGTCCGCCTGAAAGGCAAAGGCGAACTGCCGCGCCACGGCCGCGCCGGCGTCCGACAGGGGCTGAAACACGACCTGGCGAAAACGAGAGGCCGCGCCGCTGTCGAAGACTTGCGTGACGGTGAGGTCGAGCAGCGTTCGCTGGTGGTAGCCCCGGGGCGGGTCGAAGCGCGCTTCCAGAAAGCGCTCGGGAGCCCAGGCGAGCGCTTCATCCTCGCGCGAGAGGGCGGGCTCGAGCGCCTCGAGGTAGCGACGGACCTCCTCGTTCTGCGGCTCCAGGCCCACGATCCGCCGGATCAGGGCGACCTGCTCGCCCGTCTGGCCTTCGGCGCCGCGCAAATCGGCCAGCTGCTGCAGCGTGGTCGAATCCTCCGGAGCCAGCGTCAGCGCGCGCTCGTACATCGCCAGAGCCTGACGCGGTCGACCGACCGAGCGCTGCGCCGCCGCCGCAACCCCGTACACCCACGGGCTGCCCGGCGAAACGTCCAGCAGCCGCTGCGTCCAGTGATCGACGGCAGACCGATCGCGCCGCTCGCGCGACAGCTCGAGCGCGCCGAGCAGCGCCGTGCGGTCATCGAAACGCAGCCCCGAGTACAGCCAGCGCACGCGCGCGGCCGCCGCGGTGTAGCCGAGCCCCTCCAGCTCCGCGTAGTACAGGTTCAGCAGGGCCACCGAGTGCGGGTTCTTGCGCAGGGCATCCCGGATGGCCACCAACGCGCTCTGGCGCAGCCCGGCCAACTCGTAGAGGCGAACCTTGCCGGAAAGGGCCTCGACGTGATCGGGCTCCAGCTCGAGCACCTGCTCGTAGAGGGGCAGCGCCAGCCGCGACGAAACCCCCGACTCGATCCAGGCGGCCTTCGCCATCAGCACCTCGACGAGGGCCTCGAGCCGGCGCGCGGCGGGAACCGAGGGCAATAGTCGCTCGGCTCGATCAATCCACTGCCGCTGCTGATTGCGATCTTCCGCGAGCTCGGCCACGAGCAACGCCCGCTCCACCGTGGGCTCGGCGGCCGCGGCGAGCGCGGCGTCCCGCGCCTGATGCAACGCCGGATCGTCCCCCTCGGTGGCGGCGAGATATTGCGCCAGGGCCTGCTTGCGGGCCGCGCTGCCCGGGCGTGCAGCGGCCGCCGCCTCGAGCCGCGCGAGCGGGCCGAGCTGCGCGCGACCGACCAGCCCGGAACGCTCCCGCTCGATCGCCTCGAGCGGACCCTGAGCCTGCCAAGCGAGCCCCGCCGTGGGGTGGCCGCGCTCGTCCCCGACCCGAACGGACAGCATGGGCGCGGCCCCTTCGCCACACACCTCCACGGTGACGCGGTTCGGACCGGGCTGCAGCCACACGAGGGCCGCCCGGCGATCGAAATCGTGGCCGCGATACGCCGAATCCTCGAGCGCCAGCTCGCCGTTCCAATACAACCGGTAGGCTCCGCGCGCACCCGCCCAGACGCTCACCTGCTCGCCCCGACGCGACCCTTCGCGAGTCACGTGGGTGGCGAAGAAGGCGCAGATGGAGCGCGAGGGGCGCAACAGGGCGCCGGCGTCGACCCAGCCGAAGGGAAAGCTTTCCGGAGCTCGGCGCCAGCGCACCAAACGGCCGTCCTTGCCACTGTAGGGGCGCCCGAAGACAATCGGCTCCAAAAGCTCCTGCTGCGGATCGAGCGTCGTTTCGAAGCCGACTTTGCCCGTATTGTCGAACGGCCCAAGAACCAGCCACCGGTCGGCGTAGCCCAGCCGAGCGACACGACTCCGCGCACCGGCCGCGTCTCCGCGCCGCAGGCGCGCGTACGCGACCAATAGCTCCGCATAAGCCTGCTCGTCGGCGACCAGCCGCTCGTCTCGGCTCGCGAGCTGCAGCGCCGCTTCCACCTGATCCGGCTCCGCGCGGTCCCATTTTTCCCACACACGGCGCAGCGGAACGTGCCGCTCGCCCCGAGGTGAGGCATACAACTCATCGATTGCGCGCTTCAGATCTGGGTGGAACCAGCCGACCTGATCACCCAGGGGAGCTGCCCGGAGCGAGCTTACCCATACGAAAGCGATGGCCGTTACCAGCAGAACCAGCAAACGATTGTTGGTACGCCGAGAATTCAGGCCCACGGGACTCTTGTTGCGCGATCGCGAACAAACAGGAAGCATGAAAACGCCCAAACGAGAAGTCGCCGCGAGGCTGCCGGCTCCCGGAGCCGAGAGCCGGCGGCTGGCCAAGCCTTCACCGAACCATCCATGGCGGCCTTGGCCGCTGCTGCCCGCGCCGCCCCGGCGGCGCGCCGACGCGCGCTTATACATGCAAGACAGCACGGGCGCGGAAACACTATCTCCCCTCACGGAGCAGGCTGCCGGTCGGCAGCTGGCCCGTGCAAAGCAAAACGCGGCTGACCGAGCTTCTGCCCAGGCGGAGTGCCGGCTGGCCGCGTCCCACGTGCGGCCTGCCGTGCCGCACCGAGCGCAGAGGAAGTTTCGAGTCACCACCCTTGACAGCTGCTCGCGGGGTATGGCGGGTTGCATGTCCGCTCTACTCCGGGAATCGACCTGGCAAGGGGGCTCGGTGAGCACGGAGGCTTACAATGGTTAACCCCGGAATGGTGATGTACGAGGAGGAGTTCACTCAGATCCAGACGGTCGTCGACCGGTTGGTTCGGGAGGCGAACGCCAAGGTCGTCTTCATCGTGGACAAGAACGGTCAGCTCATCGCCGCCAGCGGCGACGTAACCAACATCGACACGACCTCCCTGGCGTCCCTCACGGCCGGCAACATCGCCGCCACCGGTGGAATCGCCAAGCTGCTCAGGGAGCAAGAGTTCGCCACCCAGTTCCACGAAGGAGAGAAGGCGAACATTCACATCCAGCTCGTCGGCAACCGAGTCATCCTCGTCGTGATCTTCGACTCGGAGTCGAGCTTGGGGCTCGTACGCCTCCGAGTCCGGCGCGCGACGGACGAGCTGAATCGAGTTTTCGAAGCGCTCCAAGAAAAGTCCAACAAGCCGGGTGGGGACTCGCCCTTCGCCGAAATCACCGACGACGACATCGATAACTTGTTCAACGACTGAAGCGGGTCATGACCAGGCGCGGCAAACCATAGAATTCGAGGGCTACGAGCGTGAGTTTCATCAACTACATGGCCCGGGAGATCAATTGCAAGATCGTCTACTACGGGCCAGGCCTGTGCGGCAAAACGACGAACCTGCAATACATCTACAAGCGCACGAACCCCGAGGCGAAGGGCAAGATGATCAGCCTCGCCACCGAGACGGAGCGAACTCTCTTCTTCGACTTCCTTCCGCTCTCTCTCGGTGAGATCCGCGGCTTCAAGACTCGCTTTCACCTCTACACGGTGCCAGGGCAGGTTTTCTACGACGCAAGCCGCAAGCTGATCCTCAAAGGAGTGGACGGCGTCATCTTCGTGGCGGATTCACAGCTGGAGCGGCTCGAAGCCAACCAGGAGAGCCTCGACAACCTGCGCACCAACCTGGCCGAGCACGGCTACTCACTCGAGAAGATTCCGTACGTCATCCAGTACAACAAGCGCGACTTGCCGAACGCACTGCCGCTCGACGAGCTGCGCAGCCTGCTCAACCCGCTCGGCGTGCCCGAGTACGAGGCCGCCGCCCGCGATGGCACGGGTGTGTTCGAAACGCTCAAGGCCGTGAGCAAGCTGGTGCTCACGGAGCTCAAGCGCGGCGGCTGAGCACCTCCCGCGGCGGGGCGCGTACCGGGCACGGCCCGCCGCGCCTTCTCCAACCGCAACGACCCCCCAAGGGCCCCATTCGGGGCCCTTTTTTCGTTGCAGGTCGATGCCGCCCGCGCGCGGCAGCCGACGACCCGGCGCCTCGGGTCCTGGCGCAGACCCAAAAGCGGCCCGCTAGCCCGGAATTCGCTGGATCGCCCGGTGGCAAAGTCCCCCATTGGCGATCGACGGCGGCGGCGCGCTCGGAATCAGCGGAGCATCGCGTGCGCCGCCCACGACGGACCCGCCGAAGGAAACGGTCGCCTGCATCGCCCGCTGGACGAGCCAACGCCCCCCGGCATCCTCGGCAGCTGGCCCGGATTTCTCACGACCGCAGGACCGAGGGTGCGAGGAGGGCAGAGCTCTCTCCGAACCGCAGAGCTCTCTACGAGCTCAAGCCTTGATGCTGCTGCGCCGGCGGCGATTCTTGGCCTGCAGCTTGGCCTTGAGCCGGGCACCCTTGCGGGCGCCGGCGCGACGAGAACGCTTCGATAGAGGCAAATACATGGCCCGGGGGCATACCCCCCGCCCCCAGCCGGAGCAAGCGCGAAAGCGCGACTCGAGGTCAAATTGCAGTCCCCGAGAAAGGCGCGCCGGCGCGCAGCCCCCTCGGCCGCCCCGGCCTCCCCGCGGGCCAGCCCACCACCCTCCGAACTTCGCACGACCGCTGGACCGGCGACGGGGCGCCCTCGCACCCTCGGGACCAGGTCGTGAGGAAGCCGGGCTCGAGCGCCGCACCCGGACCCGCCCGCCAAACCAGCCGAGCGGGCGTTTCTCCGCGGCATCGGCCGGGCGCCCGCCGCCCGTCCGGCGCGCGCGCTCCCCCGCGCGTCGCGGCCGTCCACCGGATCGCGGCTCGAGGCTTCCGCCTCCGCCGACGCCGGGCCTCTGCCGAACGATTCCGCCGGCTGCGGCCCCGGGGAGCGGCTACTGCTCGGGCTCCCCCTGCGTGAGCAGATTCTCGATGATCTTCTGTGAGTACGCCCCCAACTTACGGAAGACGACTCCCATCCCGGGGGGGCTGTCCGAGACCCGCACCACCTCGCCCTCGCCCTCGATCGTCTCGATCCCGTCCATCAGCACAGAAAAACGAAGGTTTACCTTCTCTCCAATCGGCAGCGGCGCGTCGCTTTGGATGAAGACGCCGCTCTTGGAGAGGTTGGTCACGTACTCCGTCACGAACTGATCGAAAGAGTCGAAGCCCTTGTTGATCGTAAGCCTCGGCTCCTGCCGACTGTCTTCCGCTCGCGTCATGCTCTCTTCCTGGTGAAAAGCTCGGGCGCCCCGCTCGGCCTCAGCGACCGTGCAGGTCGTACTGCTCAATGTGGTACTCGGGCCGAGCGGTCAACTCTATCCGACGAGCCAGGCGCCGGGCTGCCTCCTCGACCGCCGCCTTCTCATCGGTCTTGAGGAAATCCACGATTGCTGGATGGGCGTTCACCACCACCGAATACCCCGGTAGGCTGTGACGCTCCCGGCCGATCTGCCGCAGGATTTCGTACGCGATGGTGGCTTTGGACTGAATTTGCCCCGTGCCGTCGCAGTAGAAGCACGGCTGGTGCAGCACGCGGCCCAAGCTTTCCCGAGTGCGCTTGCGTGTCATCTCGATCAGCCCGAGCTCGCTGATGCGGTTGAGTGTCGTCTTCGCCTTGTCTTTGACGAGGGCGGTTTCGAGGGCCCGCCAAACCTTCTCGCGGTTGCCGTGACGCTCCATGTCGATGAGGTCGAGGATCACCAGACCGCCGATGTTGCGGAAGCGCAACTGGTAGGCGATCTCTTCGACCGCCTCGAGGTTGGTCTTGAGCGCCGTCTCCTCCAGATCTTTGCTGCCTTTGCCGACGTAGCGGCCGGTGTTCACGTCGATCGCCGTGAGCGCTTCGGCCTGATCGACGATCAGTGAACCGCCGCTCGGCAGCGGCACTTTGCGGCTCAGCGCCCGCCCGATCTCGTCCTCGATGCCGTAGGCGTCGAAAATGGGCTCTTCACCCACGTACAGCTCGATGTCCTTCACCCGCTCAGGGAGGAACATCTCCACGAAGCGCACTAGCCGCGCGTACTGCTCGCGATCGTCGATCACGATGCGCTTGACCTCGTCCGTGAACAGGTCGCGCGCCACTTTCAGGATCAGGTCCAGCTCGGTGTACAGCTCGTCCGGGCACCTCGCCTCTTCACGCTTCTTGCAGATGTCCGCCCAGACGCGCATCAGATAGCCGACATCGGCCTTGAGCTGCTTCTTGGTCAGGCCTTCGGCGACGGTGCGCACGATCAGGCCTCCACGTGCCGGCTTGAGTGACTCCATCGCCTTGCGCAACCGGGAGCGCTCCCGGGCGTTGCCGATGCGCTTCGATATCCCCAGGTGGTCGACGGTGGGCAGGTACACCACGTAGCGCCCGGCGAGCGAGACGTGGCTCGTGACGCGCGCGCCCTTGGTGCCGATCGGCTCTTTCGATATCTGCACCACGACCACGTCCCCCTCGGAGACGACCTCCGTGATCGGGACCGAGCGCGTGACGCGCGCCGGCGTACCCGCCTCCGAGCGCCTGCCACCTTTGCCGCCCCGCGCCGATCGACGCCCGCGGACGAGCTTGGGCTTGGCACTCGCGACCTCCTCGCCGGATCCCCGGCGACGCCCACCCCGGCGAGTTCGCCCGCCCTTGAGGCTGCCGCGCCCGCGCCGGGAGCGTCCGCTGCGGGAGCCGCCTCGGTCGCCCTCGGCGGGAAGATCACTGTCCTCGTGCAGACCGACCGAGGCGCCTGCGCCGGCAGCCGCCTTGACGACCTTGCGCCGGCCCCGCGGCTCGGGAGAGCTCACCAGCGTCTCCTCGGAGTCCGGTGCCTCGTCGTCCTGCTCGGAGTCCTCGTCCTCCTCCTCGCTGGAGGCGCCCGTGAATGCGGAGGGGCCGTCGTCGTCGTCCTCCTCCTCGTCCTCGTCCTCGTCGGCGGCGGCCAGTAGGTCCTCGTCCTCGTCGTCGCCCTCCGAGTCGTCGTCCTCCTCGTCCTCGTCGCCCGAAGCGCGGGCCTCATCGGCGTCGTCCTCCGCAGGGTCGTCCTCCGCAGGGTCGTCGTCCTCGGAATCGTCGTCTGCAGGGTCGTCGTCCTCGGAATCGTCCGCGACCGCCGCCGGCCGGTCGCTGCCGGGCTCGGAGCCCTCTTCGTCCGCCTCGACCTCCCCGGTGCCTTTGTTCTGCCCGGTGCCCCGAAAGGAACCCGACTCCTCCTCGACGCCGCCGGCGAGGTAGCTGTCGAAGTCGTCCGGGCGGATCAAGTCCTCCACGTGGAGAAACGCCGAGCGCTCCTGACCCACGTCGATGAAGGCAGCCTGCATTCCAGGCAGAACCCGGGTGACCTTGCCGAGCACGACGTTGCCCACCGTGCCACGGTGAGAAGCCCGCTCGATCTGCAGCTCGGTGATGACCCCGCGCTCTATGAGAGCAACGCGCGTCTCACGAATATCGACGTTGATGACAATTATGCTTCCATTCATGCGTGCCAGTGCGGTGCACGTACATCAACGCAGCCTTGCATCGGAGGTAGCTTCGCATCGGTGGTCGCTTCAAAGTCGCGTAACTGGGATAAACCGCCGCCGCGCTCCCGAATGGACTGGGGCGCTGGGGTAGAGAAGATTCCGAGCGGGCCACGGAGGCACCAAACCCTGATTTTCGGCTACTACATCCAGCCAGGAGAAACAATCACAATCCGCGCGGAGCGCGCGCGCTCCGCGCCGCGCGGGTGGCTTCTCATCGCTCCGTACCGACCCGCTCGCGGCGCTCTGGTCGCTCCGGAGCCGCCCCCGAGAGCCCTCCGCCGCGGCGGCTTCCGTCCTCGTCGGTCGAAGCCGGTCGGGGGGCAATGCGCCCCCGCCGCCGGGCCCTTCCCCGCGCCGGCGCCGCTCCGACCCCTCCCCCGCAGCGACCGCGAGCTCCGACCCGGCGCCGGTGCCGGGGGCCCACCGCCTGCTCGACCCCGCGACCGATCCGCGCGCCGCCGCTCGCGGCCACCACGCTCGTGGTCACTACGCTCTCGCGCGACCGCGGCCGCCGAAACCACGCGCGGCGGCAACCACGGCTCCGACCGGAGCGCGGCGGGCGCAGGGCCTCGGCGGGGCCGTGCCAGCCGGGGCGCGGCCGCCAAGCCGTGACCCTGGATGCGAGCCCGAAGCAGCGGCCGGTCCCTCGCCGAGAATCGGCA
This sequence comes from Polyangiaceae bacterium, assembly GCA_050299315.1. GTDB lineage: Bacteria > Myxococcota_A > Polyangia > Polyangiales > Polyangiaceae > SZUA-265. The sequence continues at coordinate 13,684 of JBNKVS010000077.1, read as the reverse complement.
GGGAGCACGGCAGCGCGAAGCGGGCGATGGTCGCGCCGCGGGCGAGCGCGGCGGCTGTGCCCCCCGGGGCGCGACACCGCCGGGCCACGCCGCCGGGCCACGCCGCCCGAGCTTCGCAGCCCGAGCCTCGGCGCCGTGCGCCTGGGGTCGGCCCCTGCCGAGGGGCCCGCCCAGCGCGGTGCGCGAGCCCTGCTGTACAGCCGGCGGTCCTCGGCTCGCGCCGAGTTGGGCTCACCGCAGCCGAGCCGCGGGTTTAGGCTAGTGCCATGAGCCGCTCCTACCTGGTGCTCGACATCGAGACCATCGTCGACCCCGAGCTTCCCATCTCGGAAACGACGACCGACCGCCTCCCCTCGCCCCCCCACCACCAGATCGTGGCCATCGGGGTGCTGTGGTTCGACGGCGACTATCAAGTGCAGCGCATCGGAATCGTCGGAGAGGGAAAGGACGAGGCGGGTGCGCTCCTGGACTTCGCGCGCTTCAGCGACGAGCGCCAGCCCACCCTCGTGACCTACAACGGTCGCGGCTTCGACCTGCCGGTGATCGCCAGCCGCTGCCTGCGCCACGGCGTGCCGTTTCGCTACTACTACCAAACGCGCGACGTACGCTACCGCTTCTCCCCCGACGGGCACCTGGATTTGATGGACTTCCTCGCGGATTTCGGCGCCTCGCGGAGCACACGACTGGATGTCGTGGCCAAGCTGTGCGGGATGCCCGGCAAGGTCGGCGTGGACGGCAAGGATGTGGGCCCGATGGTGCACGCCGGGCAAATCGATCAAGTGCGCGCCTACTGTCTGTGCGACGTGGTCCAGACGGCGGGGGTGTTTCTCCGCGTGCAGCTGCTGCGCGGCGAGCTCCCCCCGGCGGTGTACAAGGAGGCGATGGCGGGCCTGCTCACGCGGGCGCGCGCCGAGCCGCGCGTGGCACCCGTGGTGGCCAGCTGGAACGAAGCGCGCCTGTCGCTCGAGCCAGGCAGCTGAGGGCGCGCCGACCTGCGGCCCCGTCGCGTGGCTCCGGGGCCCGATTCGAGCGGCTGGCGAGCCGCCGGCCCGACCCCGTCGCGGCGTGGGTGTAGACTGGCCAGATGGATGAGATGCTCAAGCGCGTCCTGAACGCGCGCGTCAACGAGGTGCTACCGAGCCCCACGCCGCTTCAGAGCGCGCCGAGGCTCTCGGGCCGCCTCGGAGTGCCCGTCTGGCTCAAGCGAGAGGACCTCACGCCGGTGTTCTCGTTCAAGCTGCGCGGCGCCTACAACCGGATCGCCGAGCTGGGCGAGCAGGAGCTCGCTCGCGGCGTAATCGCCGCCTCCGCCGGCAACCACGCTCAGGGAGTCGCCTTCGCTTGCCGCAAGCGGGGAGCACGGTGTCGCATCGTCATGCCTCGAACGACGCCGCAAATCAAGGTAGCGGCGGTCGAGAGCTTCGGCGCCCAGATCGACCTGGTCGGCGACAGCTATTCCGACGCAGCCGCCCATTGTGCGGAGCTGGCCGAGCGCAGCGGCATGACGATCATTCCGCCGTTCGACGACCTATCCGTCATCGCCGGCCAGGGCACCGTCGGCCTGGAGATTCTCAATCAAGCCCCGCGCGACCTCGCGGCCGTCTTCGTCCCCGTCGGCGGCGGCGGGCTGGCCGCGGGCGTCGCCGCCGTGATCAAGGAGCTGCGGCCCGAGGTTCGCGTCCTCGGCGTGGAGCCCGACGACTCCGACGCGATGTACCAGTCGCTGAGCACCGGTCGACGCGTGGAGCTGCCGCGCGTGGGAATCTTCGCCGACGGCGTGGCGGTCCGCCAGGTGGGTGAGCACACGCTCGCCTATTGCAAGCGCTACCTCGACGGCGTGCTGCGCGTCGGGCACGACGAAATCTGCGCAGCCATCCAGGACGGCTTCGAGGAGACCCGCACCATCCTCGAGCCCTCGGGGGCCCTGGCCATCGCCGGCTTGAAGCGCTGGGTCGATGACGAGCCCGGGCCACTCGGCTCGCAGGTGCTGATTTGCTCGGGCGCCAACATCGCCCTTTCGCGGCTCGGCTACATCGCGGAACGCGCCAACGTCGGAGAGCAGCGCGAGGCGCTGTTTGCCGTCACGATCCCCGAGCGCAAGGGGGCGTTTCTGGCGTTTTGCTCGGCGTTGGGCCCGCGCGGGGTGACGGAGTTCAACTACCGGCTCTCCTCGCGCCGCGAAGCGCACGTGTTCGTCGGAGTGGAGGTGACCGGGCGCCGCGAAGCCGGCCACGTGCAGGGGCAGCTGCAAGCGGCCGGCTACGAGTGCGTCGACCTGAGCGACGACGACATCGCCAAGACGCACGTGCGGCACATGGTGGGCGGCATCGCCGAGGCCGCCGTGGACGAACGCCTGTACTCGTTCGAGTTCCCGGAGCGCCCGGGGGCGCTCCTGCAGTTCCTCGAGACCCTCGATTGTCGCTGGAACATCTCCCTGTTTCACTACCGCAGCGATGGCACCGGCTTCGGCCGCGTTCTGTGCGGCTTCGAGGTGCCCGACGCCGAGCACCCGGCTCTCGAGCACGCGCTGCAGGCGCTCGGCTTCAGCCACCGGCCCGCGCACAGCGTCGCGGCCAGCCGCTTTCTCAGGCCGGCCGAGGGCCCGTAGCCCGGCTTGGCACCGCGACATCGGCGGCAGCTGGCAAGTCGGCGGCCGTGGTGGCGCGCCGCCCCCGCTGCGAGCGACGTGGTGGCGCGCCGCCCCCGCTGCGAGCGACGTGGTGGCGCGCCGCCCCCGCTGCGAGCGACGTGGTGGCGCGCCGCCGCCGCTGCGAGCGACGTGGTGGCGCGCCGCCGCGGCCGGGTTCTACGGGGGCAGCGGCAACCCCGTCGCGGCGGGCCCGCGCGGGCCGTCGCTCAGACGGGCTCGGTGGCTTCGCCCACGAAGAAGCGCGGCACGCGGCGCGAGATGGAGGTGAGCACCTCCCAGCAGATGGTCCCTGCCTGCGCGGCGACTTCTTCGGCGCGGATCGAGTCTTCCCCGAGCGGACCGCGCTGGTGGCCGATGAAGACCACCTCGTCGCCTAGCGCCACGCCGGCCAAATCGGTCACGTCGAGCGTGATCATGTCCATGCTCACGCGGCCGACGATAGGCGCGCGGCGCCCGCGCACCAGCGCATAGCCCCGGTTGCCGAGCGCACGCGATACCCCGTCGGCATACCCGAGCGAAACGGTGGCGACGTGGCTGGGTCGCGAGGCGCGCCACTCGCCGCCGTAGCCGACGGACTCCCCAACCACCAGGCGCCGCAGGGCGACCACCTCCGTGCGCAAGCGCAGGACCGGGCGCAGGTCGACGCCCCCGCCCATGCCCGGCGCGTACCCGAACACACCGATGCCCACCCGCACGAAGTCGAAGCGGCTCTCCGGGTGCAAGAGGCCCCCGGCGGTATTGGCCGCGTGGCGCAAGACCCCCCGAATGCCGCCGGCCTTCAGCTGCCGCTCTCCGAGGGCGAAGCGCCGAAGCTGCTCCGCGACGGCCTCCGGATCTTCCCCGGCGCTCGCCAGGTGGGTCATCAGCCCTTCGAGGAACAGCGAGCGATGCGCCGCGATGCGCGCGAGCAGCGGGGAGAGCTCGGCGAGGCTGCAGCCGAGCCGAGCCATGCCCGTGTCCAGCTTGACGTGCACGGGCACTCGGCCCGCCCCGTGACGCGCCGCCTCGCGCGCCAGCTCCTCCACCTGATCGACCCGGCTGACGACGGGGGTGAGCCCGTGGACCACGACCTGCTCGCAAGCGCCCGCGAAGTTGCTGCCCATCACCAGGATCGGACCGGCAATGCCGGCCTCGCGCAGCTCGATCGCCTCCTCCAGCAGGGATACGCACAAGCCCTGGGCCCCGGCGCTCACGAGCGAGCGAGCGACGGCCTTGGCGCCGTGGCCGTAGGCGTCCGCCTTGAGCACCGGCCACACCGGGGTGCCCATCACGCGGCTCAGCTCGTTGAAATTGTGTCGCAGATCGGACAGCGATATCTCCGCCCACGAGGGGCGGACGACCGACTGCGGATCGGCGCGCGTGGGGAGCAAAACTCGAGGGGACGGGAGGGCCAGGGAAGCGATGGACACGAGCTGGACTTCGGCGAAAGGTACGCCCGCTGCCGTCAGCCCGCCAGTTTCTCGGTCAGGGGCAGCGGCTGCGGCAATGGGCGACCTCTTGCTGGCAACGCGCGCAAGTGGTCGCCCCTTCTTCGGAACAACGCTTTCTGCACTCTGCGAGCCGATCTGCGCAAACATTTGGACAACGCGACGAGAGCGCCACCTTGGCGGAGCCCAGCGGCAAGCTGGGCTGCTCCGACTTCGCCGGCGGGCCGAGCTGGATGTCGAAGGGCTTGCTCGTGTCCCCGCTCGCCAGCACCGCGATGCGGCGTTGCGCATATTCGACGCGATCCCGCGTCTGCCCGTAGGTGTAGACGCGCCGCCACTCACGCCAGCAGTGCAGACGGTGCGAGTGCGCGATGCCGTCGTCCAGATCGAGCCGGTCGCAGTGCGCGAAGCGCAAGTCCCCCTCGGCAATGGCCTCGAAGCTGGGCCCGCAGCCAGACCCGACGATCGCGAGCGCGAACGCACCCGCCGCCAGCCGGGTCACCACGGGCCGCGGCGTACCGGGCCGGGACACCTCGAGCCCAGCGCCGACTCGCGCCGCGGCCGCCCGAGCCAGAGCCAGCTCGGCCGGGCCGCTCGGGAGGGAACAAAGCTCGCGAGCTCGCTGCACGCCCTCATCCTAGCCCGACCGGACGAGCCTGCCACGCACACGCCGGAACGACCTCGGCCGCAGGGCCCGCCCACATCGTCCCCCGGCGCCCGGGCCGCTCTCGACGTGGTCTGGCAGCGGCGTTATGACCGGGGCGCGTGTTTACCGGCATCGTACAAGCAACCGGCGCGGTGCTGTCCCGCAGGAGCCACGGGCCCGGTATGCAGTTGCACGTGGAAACCCCGTTTCGCGGGCTCGATCTCGGCGAATCGGTCGCCGTCAGCGGCGTCTGCCTGACGGTGACGGCGGAAACCGACCAAGGCTTCTGGGCGGACGTTTCCGCCGAAACTTGCCGTGCCACCACACTGGGGTCGCTCGACACGGGGGCCCGCGTGAACCTGGAACGGGCGCTGGCCGTCGGCGAGCGGCTGGGCGGGCACATCGTGAGCGGTCACGTCGACGGGCTGTGTAGCGTGACGGAAGTGCGGCCCTCCGGCTCTTCGCGCCGGGTGCGCTTCCGCGCCCCCGAGGAGCTGATGGCGTTGATCGCGCCGAAGGGGTCGATTTGCCTCGACGGGGTTTCCCTCACCGTCAACGGCGTCACGGGCTGCCAATTCGACGTGATGATGGTGCCGCACACCCTCGAGCACACGACCCTGGCCCAGCTCCGCCCCGCCGCCAAGTTGAACCTGGAGGTCGACGTGCTCGCGCGCTACGTGCAGCGCTGCCTCTCGCTGGCCGACGCCTCCCAACCGCCCAAGAGCCCGCTATGAACCCAACGCAGCCCGACCCCGCACGACCCAATCCCACGGACGCAGAGCTGCTCGAGCGCGTGCAGAGCGCGCTGCGCGACGTGCGAGCTGGCAAGGCCGTGATCTTGGTCGACGACGAAGATCGCGAAAACGAGGGGGACCTCGTCTACGCCGCGGAGCACACGGACGCGGCCGCGGTGAATTTCATGGCCAAGTACGCGCGCGGGCTGATCTGCCTCACGCTGAAGGGAGAGCGCATCGACCAGCTCGGCCTCTCGATGATGCCCCAGGCGGGGGCCCCGCTGGGCACGGCCTTCACGTGTAGCATCGAGGCGCGCACGGGCGTGACCACCGGCATCAGCGCGGCCGACCGGGCCCGCACCATCCAGGTGGCCATCGCGGACGGCGCCGGGCCCGCGGACATCGTGACGCCGGGGCACATCTTCCCCCTGCGCGCCCGCGAAGGCGGCGTGTTGGTGCGCACCGGGCAGACGGAGGGCTCCGTCGACCTCGCGGCCCTCGCCGGCCTCGAGCCCGCCGGCGTCATCTGCGAGATCATGAACGACGATGGCACGATGGCGCGCCTGCCCGATCTGCAGGCCTTCGGCGAGCTTCACGGCCTGCAAATCCTGACCATCGCCGACTTGATCCGCTACCGCTTGCTGACGGAGAAGCTGGTGCGACGCATCAGCGAGTTCCCGATCGTGCCCGACGCGACGGGCACCGAGTGGCAGGCGTTCGTCTACGACTCGGCCGTGGGCGGCGGGCCCTTCCTCGCGCTGGTCAAGGGCTCCCCGGAGGGCCAGAAGGCGGCGCTGTGCCGCATGCACGCCGGCGCGCTGATCGCGGACGCGTTCGGCGCGGCGACCTTGCCCGGTCGGCGCAACCTGCGCAGCGCGCTGTCGCAGATCGAGGCGGCCGGCCACGGCGTCGTGGTCTATCTGCCCCCGAAGAACACGCCCGCCGAGGAGCTCGCGGAAGCCGCACGAGGCGCCGAGCCGCTGTCCGCGACCACCGACCGGCAAGCCGCTAGCGCCAGCTCGCCGCTGCGGGAATTCGGCTTGGGCGCCCAGGTGCTCGCCGATCTCGGTCTGAAAAGCATTCGCCTGCTGACGAACCACCCGCGCAAGGTGGCGGGCCTCGACGCGTACGGCATCGAGATCACCGAGTGTGTGCCGCTCGCGGCGCCCAAACCGTGCTAAGAACCGCGCCCGGTCGGCTCATTGGGCCTCCGCGGGCCCGCCTCTCGACCCAGGCGGCCTGCCGCAGGCCCCCGCGGCGGGGCTCCAAACGGTCGGGCCACCACCGGGGCCCGCCGGCGAGCTTGCCACGCGACTCACTCAGGAAGACATGAACACCATCGAAGGCAATCTGGTCGCTCCCGCGGGGGCTCGTTTCACCCTCGTCGCCGGGCGCTTCAACGACATCGTCGTCGGCCGCTTGATCGCCGGAGCCCGAGACACGCTCGTCCGCCACGGGGCTGCCGAGGAAGCCATCACCCTGGTGCGCGCGCCCGGCGCCTGGGAGATCCCCTACGCGTGCAAGCTCGCGATCGAGTCGCAGCGGCCGAGCGCGGTGATCGCCCTGGGTGCCGTGATTCGCGGCTCCACCCCCCACTTCGACTACGTGTGCGCCGAGGTCTCCAAGGGCGTCGCGACCCTCGGCCTGTCCTCCGGCACGATCGTCACCTTCGGCGTGCTGACGGCGGACACGATGGACCAAGCCTTCGACCGCGCCGGAGGCAAGGCCGGCAACAAAGGCGCCGAAGCGGCGCTGGCCGCGCTCGAGATGGTGTCGCTGCGCGGCGCGCTCGGGGTTTGAGAGGGAAGCCGCATGGGAGCTCGCAGCACCGCTCGTCAAGCCGCGCTCCAGATGCTCTTCGCCGCCGAGGCGGGAGGCGCCAGCCCGGCGGTGGTGATCGCCGACTATTGGCGGGAGTTTCCGGGGGACGCCGAGGACCGCCGTTACGCTGACCAAGCCGTGCAAGGCGTCCTGGCCAGCCGGGGCGAGATCGACGAGCGCATCACCGCCGCCAGCGCGAACTGGCGCCTGGAGCGCATGGCGCCCGTCTCGCGCAACGTGCTTCGCCTCGGCACCTGGGAGCTGCTCCACCAGCCCGACGTGCCCCGTGCGGTGATTCTCGATGAGTCCATCGACCTGGCCAAGCGCTTCGGCACGAAAGACGCCGGCGCGTTCGTCAACGGCGTGCTCGACCGCGTCGCCGACCAGTGCGGCCGCGTCGACGAGGATCGATAGGTCTCCCGGGGTGGAACTCCGCTTCACGCTCCCCGACCTGACCCACCTCGACGCCAGCGGCGCGGAGCTGCTGATTGCCGCTGTGTTCGAAGACGAGCGCCCTCCGCAGGGCGTGGCGGGGTTGGTGGACTGGCGCTCCGCCGGGCGACTCTCCTCGTTGATCCGCAGCGGCTTCTTTACGGGCGGCCTGGGCGAAGCGCTGCTCATCCCCGGTCGGCCCGGGGTGCCCTTCGATAAGATCGTGCTGATCGGCGCCGGCGACCCCCAGCGCCTCGACGAGGGAACGTTCGAAGCGCTGGCGCGCCGGATGCTGCGCACCGCCCAGGATCTGGCCGTGCGCCAGGTGGTCGCCGAGCTGCCCGGGCGCCCGCGCGAGCTGCTCGCCCCCGAGCGCGCCGCCGACATGCTCCTGGAGAACGGCGAAGACAACCCCGCCCACGACGTCTGGACGCTGATCGAGCCGGCCGCGGCCCACCCGGCCATCACCCAGCGCGTGCTCGAACGGCGCCGCCGCCGCCCCGATCCGCTCGGGGACGACGAGCTGCTCTGAATCGAAACGCGCCGGTCGGCCCGGGGCCGCCGGGGGCGGCTCCCGCGCCGCGGTCCGCTGGAGACGTGGCCGGGGGGCTCGCCGCTCGCCGAGCGGCAACTGCTCCCGCGCCTCCGTCGCCGCGCCTACCAGCTGGCGCCGCGGGCCAGCTCGTAGGCGCGCTCGGGGAACCAGAGGCCCGGCGCGGGCCCGCCCTGGCACCCGCCGTCCGACTCCCCGGGACGCTTGATCCACAGGTAGGCGTCGAGCGCGGGCTCCAAGGTCTCTACCGTGGGCTGCCTGCCCAGCGCTCGACCGGGCGGGTTGCACCAGTTCTCCGGCCCCGACCACGGGCCGTTGCCGTTGCGGCTCGAGTCGATCACGAAGTGTGTCTGCAGCGCGAGCGCCTCGACGAGCTGGTTGCCATAGCGCACCAGATCTTCGTCGCGCTGGTAGTTGGAAACGTTGAGCGAGAAACCGCGCGCCTGCGCGATGCCCGCCTCGAGCAGGCGCTCCGCCATCACGTCCGCGGCGATCCAGCTCGAGTGCCCCGCGTCGAGGTAGGCCCGCGCCGACGGCAGCTCGGAAAGCGACTCGACGAAGTAGCGGATGAGCTCCAGGCGCTGCGCCTGATCGGCCTCCGAAAGGCAGTCCTCGAGCAGCGGGATCGCATCCGGCTCGACCACGACGACCGCGGGCCGCTGACCGATGGCGCCGACGAAGGCATCGACCCACTCGCGGTATTGCTGCGGGTCACCCACGCCGCCCGCGGAGTACTGCCCACAGTCGCGGTTCGGCACGTTGTAGGGGACCAACACCGGCAGCGCCCCGGCGCTCGCGGCGCCGGATACGTAGGCGTCGACCTCGGCGGCGATCTCGGCGAAGGGGTAGCTGAACCACTCCGCCGCCGGCTCGCCGGCGATTTTCCCCGCCAGGGCGGCCTCTTCGGGAGCCGAGGCCTGCAGCTCCGCGGCGGCTCGAGCCGCCTGCGTCCCCGGATACACGTACAACGGCAGCGCCTCGAAGGGGTTGCCCTCCGGCAACGGCTCCACCGACTCCTGCGTGGCGGAATCCGAGCTCCCGCAGCTCGCCACGAGGATTGCCCCGCAGACGAGCGCAGCCCGGCGTGCCCTCCCCGACTCCCTCGACGAACCAACGCGCATGACCGATCGGATAGCGCGCCCGCGAAGGGCGAGTAAAGCGCGGGCGCCAGGTGTCCGAGCACAGACCGTCAACGGGGGAATTTGCCCGCCCGAGCGGGACGGACGCCCGCGCCACGAGGGCGCCCGGCGGCCAAACCAGGTCGCCCGAGGTCAGTCCGGCCCGCCGGGGCCGGGCCTTCCCCCCTCGACGTGTCGCAACGGCCCACCGCCCCACGAGGGGCCCCGCGGCACGCTGCACCGGCGCGCGGCTCTCGGTCGCAAGACCGGAACGCGGCCGACGCCCGTGGCGGCGCGGGCTTCGACGCCAGCCGCCGTCTGCTTCCCCCTCTGTCCGCCGCCGAGGGCTGCCAACCCGTTGCGAGCGCGCCCCGCCGAGGCGGCGCGAGGCGCGCTGCTCCCGCGCCACTCGGAGCAACTTTCGGGACACCTCGCGAACCTTTGCGAATGCGCGCCGGCGTGCGCAGCTGCTATACGAGAAAAATGACTGTCATCCCGCGCCTCGCCGGGCCCCTCTGCTCGCTGGCCTTCCTGGCTTCGGCCTGCGGAGGCGCCGACAGCGAGCTCTTCGAGTCGGGCAGCGTCCTGCAGGACGTGGAGCGGCGGCCTTCGCCCCGGCCCGAGGTCGAGCCAGAGCCAGCTCTCGGCGAGGCGGAAGCCCAACCGCCCGGCGCCGACCTCGACGATCCCGGCAGCGACCCGAGCGCGCTGGCGCCGCCGCTCGACGGTCCCGGGGCCCCGGACGGCTTCGGTGGCTGCACGGCCCCCAGCGGCTTCTCGGGCGCCCCCGGCACGGTCGAGGAGCTGATCGGTTGGATCAACGGCTTGCCGAAGCCGGTGACGATCGCCTGCTTCATCGAGAGCCTGGAGCGCCCGCTCGACCTGTTCATGACGAGCAGCACCTTCAGCCTGCAGCCCGCCGCCGCCAACAACCCGCGCACGTTCATCGTGCTCGACTCGCTCGTGCTCTCCGTGGTTCCGGGCGGGGGCGCCTCCAGCCGGGTGCTCGAGTTCGGCATGCGAACCGCCGACAGGCGCTCCGCCAAGGGGGAAATCGCATTCCCCGTGCGCGTGAACATCACGGACGAAAGGCTCGAAGACCAGGTCGGGATCGCCCGCAACGCGAGCGTTTGCGGCGGGTGTCACACGGGGGAGACGCGCACCCCGGCCGGTCCCTACGAGGCCGTTTTCGAGTCGAACATCATCCAGCCCAACTTGATGTACGAGGTCAGCATCGAGTCGATGCAACGCATCGCCGAGGACTGCAATCCGGGAGCCGACGCAGTGCGCTGCGCCAACCTGCGCGCGCTCTTCCAGAGCGGACCCGTTCGGCGCAGCGAGCGCTGGCAGTGAAGGCATGATCGGCGCGCGGCGCCGCGCCTGAGCGAGCGCGCGCCGAGCGACGACCGGCGGGTGTGCGCTTCAGCGCCGCGGGCGGGCGCGTGGCCCCGAAGCGATCGGGAGCGGACGCCCGTCCCCCCGATCGGCCACGCCGCCCGTCAACCGCTCGACGGGGATCGCGGGCACCGCGACGACGACGCTCCCCAGGCCGGGGAGGTCGTCGAGGAGCAAGGCAGGCCCGCCCCGGCTACCTCGCGGACGCCGCAGCCCCGAGCCCGCTCGCTCCCGCGGCGTGGGTCGCGCGCCGACGCCCCCGTGATCGACCGCGTCACCGCCTGACCGGAGGAGGCGTGCCGGGGGCCTGGAGCGCCGCGTCCAACCACTCCTCGAGGCTGGCGACGGCGACCTGCTCGCCCGGACGCGAGCGGCGCGGAAGACTCCCCGTTTCCTCGCTGGCGGGCTCCGTGGCAGCCGGCTGCACGCTCTCGCGCCGACGGAGACGATCGGTGCGGGGCTCACCCGCCGGATCGGCCGGTGCCCCGAGTCGAGAGAGATATCGATGCAATTCCATGCCTCCACTACCCGCGACGCGCCGCGCATGTCTCGCCTCAGGGGACGATCGTCGAAAGACCGTTCACCCGATTCAATCGGGCAAAAGACCAGTGGGCCCGGGACCTAGGGAGGTGAGCCCGCGAGCGACGAAACCGCGAGCGGCTCGCGAAACGTCACTCGAGCGCGTTGCCGCACATCGCTCGAAGAGGCCCCGACCTCCAGCGTGTACGCGCCGGCGGGCGCAACCCACCCGTTCGCCTGCCCGTCGAAATGGGCAAAGGCGCGGGCGTCGAGCTCGAAGCGCAGCACCTGTCGCTCACCGGGCGCGAGCACGCGCGTCTTGCCGAAACTCCCCAGCGCGCGGGGCGACTCCTCCGGCGCTCCTTGCGGCCCGGTCACGTATAGCTGCACGACCTCCGCGCCGGGCCTCTCGCCCGCGTTCTTCACGTCCACGGCCAAGGCCGCCGCCACGCGGGCGCCGGCCTGCGGCGGCACCTCCACCTCGACTGGCCCGTATTCGAAGCGCGTGTAGGAGAGGCCGTGCCCGAAGGGATACACCACGGCTTCCGGCTTCCTCCCGAAGTGGCGGTAGCCTACGAACAGGCCGTCAGCGTACTCGACCCGGGCCGCGCGGGCGCCCGCGAGCGGGTTCGAGCCGTCTCCGGGCTCCAGCACCTCGCCCGGAAAGCCCGCCGCTGCCGGTGCGTCGGTCCAGCGCACGGGCATCGTCATCGCGAGCTTGCCCGAAGGGGTCACCTTGCCCGAAAGCACGTCGGCGAGCGCGTGGCCCGCCTCCTGCCCCGGTTGCCAAGCGAGCAGCAGCGCGTCCACGCGATCGCGCAAGCTCGTCAACTCCAGGCTGCCGCCGACGTTGAGCACCCCCACCACTCGCTTGCCCGCGCGATGGAAGGCCTCGGAGACCCGCTGCAGCAGCGCTTTCTCCGCGCCGGCGAGGACGAAGTCGTCGGGAGCGCGGTCGGCGAACTCCCCGGAGCTGCGGCGCAGCACGACCACGGCCACGTCGCTGCTCGCGGCCGCCGCGAGCTCGGCGGGCAGCTCGGGCTCGCCCACCAGCTGCGCCGGGAAGAATGCCTGCAAGCCTACGCGCGGCGGCAGCTTGGCGTTTTCGCGCGCCAGGTGCTCGCGGAAGTGCTCCGCGACGGCCGAGTCGAGCGTGTACCCAGCCGCCTCGAGCCCCTCGGCGAAAGAGACGGTATAAGCCTCGTTGACGTCCCCGCTCCCCGTGCCGCCGGTGATCGTCTCGTAGGCGCCGCTGCCGAACAGCGCCACACGCGCCCCCGCGGGAAGCGGCAGGGCGGCCTTCTGGTTCTTCAGCAGCACCATGCCCTCGGCGGCGGCCGCCCGGGCGACCCGCGCGCCCGGCGCGAGGTCGACAGGGGCCTTGGACTCTCCAGCGGGCTGACGGAACGTCGGCGCGCGCTCGACCAAGCGCAGCACCCGCTCTACGTTGCGATCGAGCACGGACTCCTCGAGCTGCCCGGCCTCCAGCGCATCGAGCAGCGCCTGGCGCTGCCGCTCGGTGCCGGGCATGAGGAGATCGTTGCCCGAGCGCATTTGCGCCGCCGGGTCGCGCCCCGCGAACCAGTCGGTCATCACCACGCCGTCGAAGTGCCACTGCTCGCGCAGGATGTCGGTCAGCAGATCCGGCGACTCCGAGGCGAAGGTGCCATTGACCCGATTGTACGAAGACATCACCGTCCACGGCGCCGACTCGCGCACGGCAATCTCGAAGCCGCGCAGGTAGATTTCCCGAAGCGCGCGCGGGTCGACCCGCACGTCGATCACCGTCCGGTTCCACTCGTGGTTGTTGGCCACGAAGTGCTTCAGGCTGGCGCCCACACCTTGGGATTGCACCCCGCGCACCAGCGCTGCTGCGAGCTTTCCCGAAAGCAGGGGATCTTCGGAATAGTACTCGTAGTTCCGCCCGCCCAGCGCGACGCGCTGCACGTTGAGCGCCGGCCCGAGCAGCACGTCCACCCCGTACCCGCGCGCCTCGGCGCCCATGGCCTGGCCCACCCTCTGCACGAGCTCCGGATTCCATGTCGACGCCAGGGACGAAGCGATGGGAAAGGCCGTCGCGTAGTAGCGAGCCGTGGGCTCACCCGGGCGCTGTGGCGCGATCCGCAGCCCCGCCGGGCCGTCGGCGAAAACCAGCGAAGGGATGCCGAGCCGTGGGACGGGGTAGGTCCGCCCGGCAGCGCCCGGCACGGGGTCGGGCACCTCGCCAACCTGCGGCGCCGCGAGCTCCGGCGGCAGCGGGTCGCCGCCCATCCCGACACCCATCACCAGCCCGACCTTCTCCTCCCGGGTCAGCGCCGCGATGACCTCTGCCATCGAGCTCTGGCCGAGCTGCGGCGCCGCCCCGGACCCGGGCCGGGGGGGGGGGGGG
>JBNKVS010000076.1:0-109740 GCA_050299315.1 Polyangiaceae bacterium | reverse complement strand
ACGACCTGGCGATCCCCTTTCGCGTAGGGCAACACGTGATCACGCGTGGCCACGTATGGCATCGGGGTCGCCATTGGCAGACTGCCGGAAGATCATAAATCGCAATACTTTTCGGGAGTTTCAATATGATCGGTGCTCTAGAGACCGCCTGCCCCGGTTCGGGGCGGGCGGTCTTCGTCCGTCGGGCGGAGCGGAAACATCGCGTGTCTCCCCCCCGGGGCGCGGAGCCTCGGCGCCGGGTCGGCAGTCACCAGGCGAGGGCGCCGCTCCCGACCGGGCGGGCGGGGCTCGGCGGGGCTCGGCGGGGCTTCGCCCCGCACTCAGGCGAGGCGCGGCACCAACACGTCGCTCCTGCGCTCCGGCAAACGCCCCACGAGATCGCCCCAGGCGCTCTGTGGCGGGTCGCGATAGGCTCGGGGAACCTCGGCCGCCAGCTGCGAGGCGAGGCGGTGCGCCATCGAGGGCAGGAACGGAGCGAGCAACCCGCTCGCCCAGAGCAGTCCCCGGCAGGCTTCCGTGAGGCAGCCGTCCAGCTGCTGCTCCAGCTCATTGCGCCGCGGGCCCGCTGCGGCTCGTAGCTGCCCCGCGAGGCGCCACGGCTCGCTGTGCGAAACCCAGTCGTTCGTGTCCTCGACCAGCGTCCAGATCTCGCGCAATGCAGTGTCCACGGCGCCTCGCTCGAGTGCCTCGGCGGCCCGCTTCGTGACCGCCTGCGCCACAGGAAGCAGGGCGCTTTCCCGCTCCGGTCGCTGTGCCTCGGTCGCCCGAGTCTGCCTGGCCCGATGAGTCGAGCCGCTGGTCTTCTCGATCAAAGTCGCCACCCGGCGCAGCAAGTTGCCTAGCTGATCCGAGAGGTGGGCGTTGCAGGTGGCGACGAGGTCCCGTTCCGAAAAGTCGCCGTCCTTCTCGAGTGAAAAGCGCTGCAGGAGGTAGTAGCGCAGGCGGTCGCACCCGTAGCGCTCCAATAGCTCGAAGGGGTCGACGCCGTTGCCGAGCGACTTGCCGATCTTGCGTCCCTCGGCCGTGACGAAGCCGTGCACGACTACGTCCGTGGGTGCCTTCAGTCCGGCGGAGGCGAGCAGCGCGGGCCAGTAGATGCAGTGGAAGCGGGTGACGTTCTTGCCCACGACGTGGATGCGCCGTGCGGCGCAGCGCCAGTGCTCGCGATACTCCGGCGCGTCTCTTGCGTAGCCGAGCCCGCTCAGGTAGTTCGCCAGCGCATCGAACCACACGTACACGATCTGGCTCGGGTCTCCGGGCACGGGCAGCCCCCAGCCGCGCGCGCGCTCCCGGCTGCGCGAGATGCTGAAGTCTTCGAGGCCCCGCTCGATCCACCCCCGCACCTCCCGCCGGTGGCCCTCGGCGCTGATGCGCAGGCTCCCCTGCTGCGAAAGGGCCGCCCTCAGCCGCCCCTCGTAGCCCGAGAGCCGAAAGAAGTAGTTCTGCTCCGCGATCTCCTCCGGCTCGCTCTCATGCTCGGGGCAAAGGCCGCCCTGCAGCTGCGTCTCCGCGAGAAAGCTCTCGCAGCCCACGCAATACTTGCCCCGGTACTCGCGGCGATAGATGTCCCCGGCAGTGTCGCAGCGCCGCCAGAGCTTGTCGACGGCGGGGGCGTGGCGGGGGTCGAAGCCGGTGCGGACGAACCCATCGTGAGAAATGTCCAGGAGCCGCGCGAGCTCTTCGTAGCGCTCGCCTTGGGCGCGCACGTAGTCGCGTGTCGAAAGGCCCGCTCGCTCGGCTGCGCGAACGTTCTTCAGGCTGTTGTCGTCCGTCCCCGTGAGAAAGAAGGTGTGGCTCCCGCGGGCGCGGTGGTAGCGGGCGAGCACGTCGGCGATCAACAGCTCCCAGGCAAAGCCGATGTGGGGAGCCGCGTTGACGAAAGGAATGGTGGTGCTGATGAAAATGGCGTCGTGGGGCATGGCTTCTCTCGTGCGACCGCCGAGCGCGGCATGAGGCTGCTCGGGGGCGCGGCGATGCGCAGCTCGGTGGTGGCGACCCGTGGGTCCCGGCGGCAGCCCCGCGATTTGGTGGGTTGCTGCGGGGGCGCCCGGGCGCTGCTCCGCGAACGGCGCGCTTCTTCTGCTGTCCGAAGCTCGGCTCGAGAGCGCGAAAGCTCGGTGTTTTCGGGGCTCGCCGCGAGCGCAAGGCTCGGCGGCGTGGACGGGCGACAGCGCTTTCGCCGCTGCCCCGGGCCAGCTACCTACCGGAACGACTCTCTCGGAGAAGAAGCTCGTTCACGACGCACTGGCCCGACGCAGCGGCCAGCGCATGCACATCGGGCGAGTGGGAAACGAGCACATGCCGTCTAGGGTGACACGCCTATCGACGGTGTCACGCGGGAAATGCACGGCGCCGGGGCGGGACCGAGTCGTCGATGCGCTGGCCGGCGGCATGGGGGAGAGGCGTGTGCGCTCGCAACGAGACGGCTCGATACGAGGTTTCCGTCACGCCGGCTCGCGAGAGTGCGCCGCTCGGGAAGCCGCGGAACGAGCTTCGTCGACCGAGGACTCGGGCCCCGCCGCGGGCCGTCAGGGCAGATTGGCGGGGAACGGCTCCCGCGGCTGCACCGATGCCCCGAGCAGCTCGAGGTATCCGTGGGGCCCGCCCACGCGGTCCTCGAGCTGCAGTCGCAATTCTTCGCCTTCGTAGCCCGCCAGGTCGAATCGAGCGACGCGCTCTTCGTCGTTGCCTTT
This sequence comes from Polyangiaceae bacterium, assembly GCA_050299315.1. Taxonomy (GTDB): domain Bacteria; phylum Myxococcota_A; class Polyangia; order Polyangiales; family Polyangiaceae; genus SZUA-265. Next base: position 107,047 of record JBNKVS010000076.1, on the reverse strand, counting down.
GCCGCCCCAGGTGAGGATGCGGCGCTCGGTCGAGGCGAGGCTCAACCCCAGGCCGGGCCCCGAGGATCCGCCGCGCAGGCGGACCACGAGCACGTCGCCGGTGCTCGGGCGAAAGGACGGGCCCACGGCGCTGCCGCGGCCCGCGCGACCCCGGGAGGAGAGCCCGCCGCGGGTGCGGCGAAAGACGCGCCCTTGCAGGCGCCACTGCTCGAGCGCTTCCACCGCTTTCGGCGGGCTCGATTGGCCGGGGGGCGGCAGGGCCATCAAGAGGGGCTCGCCCCCGGGCGGGTCCGCGGCGGCCTCGGCGGGGCCCGTGCGCTCGAGCGAAAGCGCGGAAAGCTCGGTGGCGGCGCCGCGGACTTCGACGATCAGACGAGCCCGGAAGGGGGAGGTTGCGCTGACGGCTCGGTCGCCGGCGCGGCCGAACTCGCCGCGGGTCGGCTGAAGCGAGACGCCAATCGCTGCGCCCGGGGGTTGCCAGGAGACTCGGTAGGTGCCCGCGGGCAGCTCGACCTCCGGGGAGCGCGCGCGGCCGGGCTGGAGCAGGGCGCCCAGGCTCCCCGCCGCGGTGCGGTGCCCGACCACCTTGCCTTCCAGCAGGTAAGCCGGCACGCGCGCTCCGCTCCGGCCCTCGGCGATCCCGACACGGCCGCGCAGGCGTACCCAGGTGCGGCTTTCCGCCCGGAATGGTTCGTAGCCGAGGAAGCGCACGAGCTGGTAGCCTCGCGTGAAGCGAGGGTCGCGCTCCATTTGTCTGCCGGAGACGAAGGCGGGCGGGCCGCGCCCGGGGCCGCGGAAGGCGATCAGATCGGGCTGGCGCTCCAGTACGTAAGCGCCGTCGCCATGGTCGTGGCCCAGAAAGCCGCGCCCGGGGGGCGCCAGGGCGATGTGGCGATCGCACAAGCCCTGCATGTCGAGCGAGGGCAGGCCGGAGAAGTACGGCAGGCCCCCGGCGGCCGTCACGGCCAGGTACGGCTGCTGCTCCGCGAAGCCTTCGCGGAACAGCTCGCCAATCACCTGGCTCTCCCACTCCCAGCGCTCGGCGCGCGCGCGATCGTTTTGGGGGTCGTGCAGCTGGGCGCTGCGCAGCAGGGGGAGGAAGGCGAGCACGGGCAGGCCGATGGCCACGCCTGGCAGGCCGCGTTCACAGAGCCACTCGAAGCCGATCGCGATCAGCGCGAAGCACAGCGCCACGGCGACGACGAGGTGGCGGTAGGCCGGGAAGATGTCCCCGCCGATCGCGGCGACGTAGGCGCACCAGGCGAGCAGAGAAAGGCCGCACAGCGCGGTCAACCGCCGGCGATGGCCGTGAAACACCGCCGCGTAGACGCCCAGCAGGGACAGCAGGCCCACCGCCGAAAGCGATTGCGCTGCCCCCTCGAGGTACTGCAGCCCCTCGCGGAGGCGGGCCGCGCTCAGCTCGCCCTTGACGTGGGCGGTGTTGGGGACCCAGTCGCCGTAATACGCGAGCCGGAAGGCGAGCTGCGCGAGGACCATCGCGCCGGGCACGGCGCACACGTGGAACGCCTGCAGCCAACCTCGTCGGCGAAACCGAAACGCGCCGAGGAGCGTCGCGGCGGCGACCGCGACGAAGATCGGGGCGTCCGGCCTCGTCCAGCACAACAGCCCGAAGGCAAGGCCGCTGCGGAGCGCTCGGGAGCGGGCCTGGGGCTGGTCGCCGGCGCCGCCTTCCTCCAGCAGCGGGGCGAGCGCGGCGAAAGCCAGCAGCAGCAGCGCGGCGAACAGGGGCTGCTCGAGGCCTCCAATGGCCCACACCGCTACGGGCCCGGTGCTGGCCAGCACGAGGGCGGCGAGCAGCGCGGGCCATGCCTTTCGGTGAACCAGCAGGAAGCCCGCCCACAGCACGAGCCCAACGCAGACGACGCCCAGAATGCGAGCCGCGTCGATCAGGTCGATGCCCAGCGCGCCGAGCAGCGAGCAGCCCAGCACCCACAAGAGGTTGGAGTAGCCCTCGACGGCCTCTCCGTCCGTCCACGTCAGCCCCTCGCCCTCGAGCAGCCTCGCAGAGTAGCGCAGGGAGATGAGCGCGTCGTCGGCGATGAACGGAAAGTACACCCGCGTCTGCGTCGCGAGCCAGAGTAGCGGCAGCGTGATGACCGCCGCGGCGGCGAGCCACTGCGTGCGCCGGCGCAGCGAGCCCACCCCGCCGACGCTGGAGAGTCGGGAAACCAATCCGCCGGTCGCGCCGCCCATGCCGAACGGGCCCTAGCATCGTTTTCCGCTTTGCCGCAAATCCGCCGCGCCTGCTCGGGGGCGGCCCACGGCCGAGAGCGGATCGCCGGCTGTCCACGGCGCGCAGCGCAGGTCAGACGACCAGGTCGATTTGCTGCAGCAGCCCGACCCCGCCGTCCTCTTCCAGAAACACGCCCGTTTCTCGGATGGCGCCCTGTAGCGCTCCCGAGTCGTCGCGCAGCTCGAACGGGCTCGCGACGGACTCGACGTGCAGGGCGCCCACCCCGCGCGCGGCGAGCGCAGTGAGCGCGTCGCCGGTGCTCGTGCGGCCTTCCCACAGGTACAGGTGCTGAAACGAGGAGTCCCCCTCGTCCACGAACCCATTTTCGTCGTCGTCGAGCGCGGCGAGCTCCGCGAAGCCGTCGCCGCTCGCCGCTCCGAAGAGCTCGGTGCCATCGTCCACGCGTCCGTTTTGGTTGCGGTCGTGCACGAGAAAGGCGGCGTTGCCGGTCGCGAGCGCTACGTCTTCTTTGGCGCCGTCGCCGTCCAGGTCGAGCTTCACTTGGCTGCCGAGCTGGGCGGTCGATCCGTCGAAGACGAGTACCAGCGGATCCTTCAGGCGGGCGTCGCCGATGCGCAGCGAGCTGCTCTCGACCTGCACCTCGTGGCGCTCGTAGGCGACCTCGGTGGCGAGGGAAATCTCTCGCCCATCTTGCGTGCGCACCACCCCCGCGGCCTGCACGCTGACCCGCTCGTGGCGCTCGACGCGCGACTCGCGCGTGATTTCGAGCCCGAAGCCGACCCGTTGCGGCGGTTGCTCCGGAGCCTGCGCGGCGGCCTCGGCGCTCTGGGCGCCCTGGGCGCGTCGGGCCGTCTCGTCGAGGCGCCGCTGCTGATCGCCGGTGAGCTCGAAATCCCGACGCCGCGCCACGCGAAAGGAGCGGCCGGTGATTTTCTCGAGCATGGCCTTGAGCGTGAACAGCTCCACGGCGGAGCCATCCTTCAGGAACTCGTCCAGCTCGTCGCTCCCTTCGACCTCCGAGGCGCCGGCCGCGGGCGGGGGGGGCCGCGAGCTTGCGCCGCGCAGGCGCCCCGCCGCGGCCAGTGGCCCCGCGTCGCGGCGCGCGAGGTCGCCGGCGCGCAGGCCCCCCCCGGCGAGGCGGCTGAGCGCTTGCGCAACGGGCCTCCCTCGCCGGGCGGGCGGCGCGGAGGAGCCCCCGCTGCGCGGCTCCTGGGCCCCGCTCGGCGGGGGCGGCGGGGCCGAGCCCCGCGCGGTTCGCCGAGCCTCGGCGCGGGTCATGCGCTCGAGGGATTCGCTGCTGAAGTCCAGCGAGACGGCGCGTCGGTCGTCGAAGAAGCGGACCTGCGCTGTTTCGATTCGTCGAGACGTCGTCTCGCTCTGTGACGCCAGCTGCAGGTTGGCGCTCGTCACCCTCATCCTGAAAGTGCCCCCGGTGGTGGTTGGCGACGTCGTGTCGCGTCGGAAATTGATAACGGGTTGACGAGCGCCGCGCTTGAGAGGATTTCTCCAGTCATTCCGGCTCGCGGCGACCGGGTGGTCCGGAGCGGATCGAGCGCGCCCAGCGGCCCAGCGCCTGCGCTCGCCGCAACAGCCAGAGCAGCGCGGCCATGGTCCAGGGGAAGGTGGCGCGGACGGGCTTGCGCTCGACGCAGCACAGGACGCGCTGGGCCGCCACGTCTGCCCCGACCATGAACGGGCGCACGTCAGCCTTGGCCATTTTCGTGTCCACGAAGCCGAGGCGCAGGTTGGTGACGAACACGCCGCGCGATCGAGTGGCCCAGGCGAGCCCCTCGAGGTAGCTAGAAAGCCCCGCCTTGGAGGCCGAGTAGCTCGGCGCGGCGGCGTCCCTCAGCACGTCGGCCTGGCTCGAGAGGCCGATGAAGTGGCCGCGGCCGGCGCGTACCATCGCGGGCACGATGGCCTGGGCGGTCGCCACGGCTCCGAGCAGATTGACCTCGAACACGCGTCGCTCGGCGGCCATCGTCTCGAGGTCGAGCCACTCCCCGATGCCCGCGCAGTACACGCACAAGTCGACCGTGCGATCCCCCACGAGCTCGGCCAGCCGCGGGGCGTACCGCTCGTGGCACACGTCGAGCCGGTGGTGCTCGTAGTGGTCGGCCGACAGCGGGCTCGCGCTGCGCGAGACGCCGATCACCTGCCAGCCTTCGCCCAGCATCCGGCGCGTCAGAGCCAGCCCGATGCCGTCGGAGTTGCCCACGAGCAGAGCGATTCCCACGGGCGCCAATGTGGTCAGTTGGGCGCGGGCCGTCCAGTGCCGCGGCGTCGGGGCGCTGGCGCGGCTCGTGCCAAAGCGGGCCGCAGCCCAGCGGGCGCCGGGGCAGGCCCCGGGGGGGCAGGGCGGCCGCCGGTTCGGTGAGCTTTTCGGCCAATGGGACGTCCCTGCGGTCACACTTTGCCACTTCGCGGGAACGGGGAGGGGGACCATGAGCGGCTCGAGCAACGGCGTGAGGATCTCGAAATGAACGACGTGCGGAGCGGCCACGCCCAGGCGGTGCCCGTCGCGAGCGGCGCGCGGCAGGGGGCCAGCGCTTCGAGCGGCGCGGGGGACGGCGAGATTCGGTCGGCGATCGACCGAGGTGACCACGCCCAGGCGCTCTCGCTGTGCGTGCGCCAGCACGGCGCGAGCGTGGGGAGGCTCTGTTTCTCGCTGCTGGGCTCGGCGACGGACGCCGACGACCTGTTGCAGGAGACCTTGGTCGCGGCGCATCAGGGCTTCTCGGAGTTCGCGGGGCGCGGGTCGGTGCGTAGCTGGCTGTGTGGCATCGCCCGCCACAAGTGCCTGAAGCTCCTGGAGAAGAAGCGACGCCGCAGCGCCAGGCTGCGGCTCGTGGGCGAACCGGAGGCGGCGGCCGGCGTGGAGGAGGTGGTCGGTGCGCGGCGCCGCGTACGGCAGCTCGCCGAGCTGCTGGAGCGCGTTCGCCCGAGCGACCGCGACTTGTTGCTGCTCCGCTACGGGGCGGAGCTCAGCTTCGCCGAGGCTGCGCAGATCTGTGGGGTGAGTGAGGCCGCAGCCCGCAAGCGGGCTTCGCGGGCGTTGTGTCGGCTGCGTGGCGCCCTGGAGCTCGAGCTGGCGTTGCCGGGCGCTGCCGAGGGCGGGCCGGACTCGGGTCGAGGCGGAGAAAGGCCGGAAGGATGAGTGCAGAGAGCGAGATTTGTCGACGCGTCGACGACTGTATGACCGAGGTTGTCGAAGCCGTGGCTCCCGAAGAGCTGCTGGAGCACGTCGCCACCTGCGACCGCTGCCGCGACGCCCGCTACGAGGCGGAGCGCGCGGTGGCCCGGATCGCCGAAGTGGCCCGCGGCTACGCGCTGCCCGAGGGGCTGGAGAAGTCGTTGCTGGCGCGCGTCGCTGCGCTCGACCCGGATGCGGGACGAGGCGGCGCGGAAGCGTCCGCCCCGAGCGAAGGCGGCGCGGCCGGCGGCCCCCGCCCCGCCGCAGCGCTCGCCGCGTCGGCGTCGAACCGAGCCGGCGGCCGCGGCGGTCGCCCGGTGTGGCTGCTCCTGGCGGCCGCGTCGCTGGCCGCGGCCGTGCTCTGGCTGCGCCCCGGGGGCTCGGACCAGCCCGCGACGATCGCTGCGGCCGCCTGGCAAGGTCGGGTGGTCGAGGTCGAGCGCGCGTTTGGCAGTGGGCGGGGCCTCGAGGCGTGCCCGGGGGGGGCGGAGGGATCGGCTTGCCAGCTCCTCCCGGCCGGGGGCCGTCTCGGGCCCGGAGGGCTCGTGCGCACTGACGGGCTGACGCGAGCCTTACTCGAGATGTCCGACGGCAGTGTGATCGCCCTCGATCGGGGCAGCGAGCTCCACCTCGATCCGGCCGCGCCGCGGCGCGGCCGGCTGTCGCGAGGCAATCTGATCGCCGAGGTCCGCCGCGTTGCGCCTAAAGAGCCCCCCGTGCCGGAGGGGGCGGCCCGAGCGGTCATCGATCTTCCCGGGGGGCGAGCCGAGGTGCTGGGCACCAAGTTCGCTCTGCGCGCCCAGCCGCAGCTGTCTCGGGTCGAGGTCAGCCGCGGTGAGGTGCGCCTGATCGACGACAGAGAGCGCGAGCTGTCGGTCAAGGCGGGCGAGGCGGGGTCCATCGGGGGGCTCGCGGCCCCTGCACGCGAGCCGGTGCTCGACCTGGCCCAGACCTTCGGCTGGCAGGCGCGGGCGTTCGACGAGAGCGTGCGCGCGGCCGCCCACGGGGCTCTCGGTAGCCTCACGGCCAAGCGCCCGCAGAGCGACCAGGAGCTGGATGGCGCCGTGCGGCTGGTTCGCCACGACGTGCGCGTACGCATCGTCGACAACGTCGCGCGCACCGAAGTGGAGGAGGTGTTCCAGAATACGACCGACCAGGTGCTCGAGGGCATCTACCGCTTCCCCCTTCCGCCCGACGCACAGATCGAGCGGCTGGCGCTCGAGGTGGACGGCAAGCTGGTCGAGGGGGCGTTCGTGGAGCGCGAGCGGGCCGCCGCCATCTGGCGCGGAGCGATCGTCAACGCCGGGGGCAGCAAGCCGCCCCCTCGTGACGAAATCATCTGGGTGCCCGGGCCGTGGAAAGACCCCGCGCTGCTCGAATGGCAGCGCGGCACCCGCTTCGAGCTGCGCATCTATCCGATCCCGAAGCAAGGCGCGCGGCGCATCGTGCTCGCCTACACGGAGGTGCTCGGGCCCGCGCAGGGAGGGCGTCGCTACGTCTACCCACTTCCCCACGACCCGGGGCAGCGAACCCGCATCGATCGCTTCACGGTCGACGTGCAGGTGCGCGGGCACGACGGGGGGGCGGGCGTGCAGGTCGAAGGCTACGCGCTCAACCGGCTCGCTTCGGAGCCCGGCGTGGCACGCCTGGCGCTCGACGCGCGAGAGTTCGTCCCGGCCGGGGACCTGGAGCTGCGCTATCGGCTGCCCGACGAGGGTGCCCCGCTGCGCGCGTGGGCCTACGACCCGAGCGGGGATGCGCCCGGCGAATTGCCCTACGTAGCGCTTTCGCTTCGGCCCGAGCTCCCCAGCCGGGCTCGGCCGCAGCGGCGCGCGTTCGTGTTGGTCGTCGACACGAGCCGGTCCATGATCGGCGAAAGCAAGCGCCAAGCCAGCGCGCTCGTGGAGCAGCTGGTGCGCGAGATGGACCGGGACGATCGGGTGGCCGTGATGGCTTGCGACAGCCTCTGCCAGTCGCTGCCCGGTGGCTTCCTCGAGCCAGGCTCCGGTTCGGCGGCCCGCGCGCGCGGTTTTTTGGACGGCATCGAGGCCGAAGGGGCCTCCGACCTGGGGCTCGCCGTGCAGGAGGCGACGGCGCTGGCGGCGCGCGCCGAGGGGCGCGCGCTGCGCGTGATCTACCTCGGCGACGGGACGCCGACGGTGGGGGAGGTCCACCCGGCGCTGGTGCAGCGGGCGGTGAAAGGCGCGCTGCCGGCGGGCGCCACACTCAGCGCGGTGGCGGTGGGGGTCGACGCCGACCGCAAGCTGCTGCGGGTTGCAGCCAGCGCCGGCGGAGGCGTCGTGCTGCCACTGTCTCCGGGCCACTCGCTGGTGGAGCGAGCGCTCTCCGTGCTCGGAGAGAGCTATGGCCACGCGTTGCGCGAGGCGCGCGTCGTGCTGCCGCCGGAGCTGACGGACGCCGCCACGACGGAGCTCGGCACGCTCGCCGCGGGTTCGGAGACGCTGGTGGTCGCCCGCCTGGCGCCCGAGGCGCGTGGCCGCGTCGAGGGGCGCGTGGTGCTGCGCGGGTGGCTCGCGGGCGAGCCCTTCGAGCGCAGCTATCCGCTCGAGCTATCGGCCACCACCAGCCGAGGCAATGCCTTCGTGCCCCGCCTGTACGCCGCCCGCGTCATCGAGCAGCTGGATGGGTCGCTCGAGGAAGAGGCCCGCCGTCGCAGCATCGAGCTGTCCAAGCACTTTGCCGTGGCCAGCCGCTACACGTCGCTGTTGGTCCTCGAGAGCCAGGCCATGTACCGCGCCTTTGGCTTGCAGGGGGGCCGGGCGATGCCCCTGTGGACGGGCGACCGAGCCAGCCATGCGGCGCAGACCTGGGGGGAGGGGGAAGAAGAGGCCTCGGATGCCGAAGAGCAGGTCGGTGTGGTGCGGGGGCCTTCGGCGTCGGCCCCTGCGTCGCCCGCGCCGAAGGATGACTGGGGCAGAGCGTCGGCGGCCTCGGGCGCCGGCTCCGACGAAGCGGAAGCCCCGAGCCTGGAGCGTTCGCGACGCAGCGCGACTTCTTCCGCCGCCGCTCCGGTCGCGCCGCGCAGCAAGAGCAAGCGCGCGCGCATGCCGCGGTTCGCCGAGCCGCCGGGGAATTGGCCGAGCGAGCCCCGGCTCTCGGGGGAGCCCTCGCCGGTCGCCCCCTCGATCGGGGAGCCCGAGATCGCGCTTCCGGGCGGGAGGCGGCGGGTGCTGGGGCCCGCTCCCGTGCCGGGCCAGCGCCTTCTGCCCTCGCCGGTGCGGCCGCGCCGCCGAACGATGGTTCCAATGCGCCGGGTCTGGGAACGCACCGGCAGCTTGCAGGTTCCCCCCGTTCTCTGGGACGAGGTCTCCGAGCGAGCCCAGGTCGCTGCGCGACAGCGGGCCGAGCGCGACGCACTGCGCCGAGAGGCGCTCAAGGCCTGGTACGTGACGGCGTTTCGCGCGGGCGATCTCGACCAGGCGGCCGCGGCCGCGCAGCGCTGGTCCGACAAAGACCCGCTCGATCCGGATGCCTTGACCGCACGGGCCGATCTCGCGGCGCAACAGGGTGATCGCGAGCGGTCGATTCGCATCCTCGGCAGCGTCGTGGACGTGCGACCGGGCGATCACAAGGCGCAGTGGCGGCTGGCGCGTCTGCATCGCTGGGCGGGTCACCCCGAGCGCGGCTGTCGGCACTCTCTGGCGGTCGCTCAGATCAAGCTGCGCGACGAACGGCTGGTGGCCGAGGCCATCGAGTGCGCGCGCGGGATTGGTCGAAACGACTGGGCCGAGGGGCTCTTGGCAGCGCTCGATCCCGGGCAGCGCCGGAAGGTGGAGCGCGCCGGGGGGCGGCTCGCCGAGGCGGCCGGAGAGCTGCGCGGGGACCTGCGCCTCGAGGCGAGCTGGGAAGGCGGGCGGCACGACCTCGATCTGGTGATCGTCCACCCCGACGGCTTCCGCGTATCGTGGCTCGGAGCGCCGACTCGATCGGTGATCACGGCGCGCGACGTGCGGAGCGTCTTCGGCGAAGGTCTGGCCCTGCGGGGTGCCAAGCCGGGTCGCTACGCCCTGGAGATCGTGCGCAGCTCCGGAGAGCCTGGCCCCGTGCGGGCGAGCGTGCAGGTGCAGGTCGGAAAGACGCGGCGAACCATCCCGCTGGAGCTCACGGGGGACAGGCTGCGTTTCGCGACGGCACGCATACGAACCCACAGCCGCCTGGTTCGCGCGCGGGACGTGGCGCCGCGCTGAGCGCCGACCGTCCCCCGGCCGTGGGCGGGCCGGATCGGGCGCGCCGAGGGACCGGGCGGGGCGACCGCGTCCGGGGGGGCAGCGCCTCGACCCCGAACGGGCCGGGGTCCAGTCGAGCGCGGAACGACGGGAGTCTTCGAGCCTGGGGGGGAGAAAAATCCTTCGCGCCCTGTAAGTCAGGGCGCTCCGCGGCGTTTGCCCCTCCGAAGCCATGAAGACTCAGACCAATTCCTCGAATTTCACCGTGAAACGACTCACCCGGCGCTGGCGCTCGGCGCTGCTGTCCTGCGCCTCACTGCTGCTGGCCCTCGCCTGCCAATCGACTGGGGATCTGCCGCTGGCTCAGTCCCCCGAGGCGGCACCGGCCGCCCAAGCGCTTCCCCCCCCGGCTCCGGCGCCCCAGTTCGCGCGGCCGCCCACGGATGCGGTCGCCGAATCCTCGCCACCGACGCCCCGGCAGCAGCCGCCCGCCGCCGAGCCCGCGCCGTTCGACTCCCTCGCGGAGAGTGAGTCGGCCGCGCCCTCTCGCGCCGGATCCGCCGAGGGTCGCGTGCCCGCGTGGGGCGGCCTCGGCAAGGGCGCGTCGCCCGAGTCGGATCGACCGGCGAGAAAACGCAGCGTCCACCGGCCGCGCACAGGCGAGGAGCGGCCGGGGCTGGCCACCCATTGGGGGGAAGACCGCTACAGCCCCGCGCGTGAGGTGAGTTTCGAGCGCGCGGATTTCAATCGCCCGCTTTCGACCGCGCAGCTGCGCTACGACGACCGCGAGGGAGCGCGGCGCCAGCTGCCGAATGGATACTGGTCGAAGAGCGAGTTCTCGAGCGGGGGCGGGTTGACGATCGTCATGGTGAACGCGCGCGGCCAGAGCTTCGACGCGCTGCGGGACAGCGATCGCTTGATCGCGATCGGAGAGCCGGGCGAGCGCTACGCGCTGCACATCGAGAACCGCACCCACGAGCGCTTCGAGGTCGTCGTGAGCGTCGATGGCCTCGACGTGCTCGACGGCCAGCCCGGCAGCTTGCGCAAGCGCGGCTACCTGGTGGACGCCTACCAGACGATCGAAATCGACGGGTTTCGGCGCAGCAGCGACCAAGTGGCTGCCTTTCGGCTCGGGGACGTGCGCGGCTCGTACGCGGCCAGCAAAGGTAGGGCGCGCAACGTGGGTGTGATCGGAGTGGCCGTGTTCGGCGAACGGCCCCGCTACGCCCGCCGCCCCCCGTCGCCCTGGCAGGAGCGCGACCGGTACCTGCGTGAGACGGCCGACCCCTTTCCGGGCTACGCCCAGCCGCCCAGCGGCCGCCGCTAGTCCCATCGCGCCCCCGAGCCGGGCCCGGGGCGCGCCGCCCCCGTCAGTTGGGAGCCGCGTGCACGATGCGAAACCAGGCCGATCGGTGGCCGCCGCAGCGCGGGCAGCTCAGCCGGGCTTCCCGCAGGAGCTTGCCGGCAAAGTGTGTCACCACGTGCTCTTCGAGGCGCAGCCCGACGCCGCAGTGCGGGCACGTGAGGCTCCTGGCGCGCGGCTCGACCAGGCTTGCGGTCGCGACCTCCATCGGGAGCTCCGGGCTGCCTCCGGCCTGGAGGCGCCAGAGCCGGTCGGCCTCCAGCTTGCGCCGTTCCCCGGCTCGCTGCGCTTCACGCCGCAGCGTTCGGGGGCGCGTCCCTCGCTTGCCTCTCGACACGACGCCGCGGAGCTTGGCATGTCGGCTGCTGCCGACCAAGCCGGGCCTGCCTCGAAGGGGCTCGCTCCGCTCGGGGTCCGCCTGCCGCGGGGGGCCGATCCGGGCGCAGAGCGTTGGAGCGGCAAGCCGGTCGAGCTGCGGCCAGCACCGACCGAAACAGCGGCCAGCACGGGGGCCCCTGAGCCGCGGCCCCCGAGGGCGTGCGGGCGTCGTCGGCGGGCGGCCGAGGGGCTAGCGGCTCTCGGCGCTGCTCTCCCGGCCCCGCACGGCGAACGTTCTGCTGACGGTCCCCCCGACTTGGGAGCTGGGAGGCGCTGGATCGGCGGCCGCCCCGGCGCTGCCGCACTCCGGCGTGGTCGCCCGCGGGGCATACTCCGAGAGCGCGGTCGCGCCGAGGAGCTCGCCGAGGATGCCTTCGAGCTCTCGGCGGGCGGCGGGTGTCGCCGCCAGGTGGGCGTGCAGCGAGGAGAGCCGGGCCGCGATGCGAACTCGTTGCTCCGCCGCCTCCGAGGCCACCTGGAGCCGTTGCGCGTCTTCCCGCAACTTGGCGGCGCTTTGGGCGCTCCCCGCGATGAGGGACTCCACCGTCTGCACCAGCCGCTCGAGGATGCGGTGCACGAGCGAGGCCGAGAACCCTCCGAGCATCGCCAGCGTCGGCTTGGCGAAGGCTTCCGTGCCGCTCGCCGTCGCGCTCTGCCCCAACGTGTCGCTCGGGGCGGAGACGCCGGCGCCTCCGCCCAGCGTGATGCCGTCGCCCACGAACTGCGGCCCAAGCAGCTCCGCGAGCATCACACCCGCCATCAACCCGAGCACCAGCCGGCTCCAGTAGGAAGCGTCGTATTTGGGGTCGTACACGCCGCGACCCACGTAGCGGTTGACCTCGAAGAGGGCCGAGAAGCACGCCCCCAGCCCGGCTGCGCACAAGAGAAAGCTCTGGCAGTAGAGCTGGGCCTTGCCGGAGTTGTCGAAAAAGCCCTTGGCGATCAGCACCGGGTTGACCTCTTCGACCGTGCTGAGGCCAATCAGGGCGCTGAGGAAAGCCAGAGCCATGAACATCATCTGGCGCGTCAGGGGCACGGGCCCGAGCATCCGAAGAAAGTTGCGCTTGCCGCCGTGCTCGGCCAGCAGCAGCAGGGTGCGGGGCGTGGCGGGCGCGACCAGCCGCGCGAGTTGCTGGTGGCAATGCGCCAGCTCGGTGGCGATGGAGCCCATGTCGGCGGGCTCCACGATGGGCGCGGGAGCGAAGCTCGCAGGCCGTCGCGCGCGGCTCTCGGCGGGCAACGGGGCCTCGGCAGGGGGCTCGGGCGCTTTCGCGGCGAAGGGAGGGACCCCGCTGAGCCGTTGGCGGAGCGAGGCCAACCCACCGATGAGCTTCGGGGGAACGGCGATGCCTTGGGCCATCGCATAGCGCGCCATCGCTTCGGACTCCCTCAAGGCGCGGGCTACCAGGTGAGCCCCGGACTGCGACACGGCATTGGATGGATCCACGGCGTTGTTTCTCGAAAGCGACCGACGGCTACTCGACGAGCAAAGCCCCGGCCCGCGAGGGGCGGGCTCCCGTGGTCACGAAGACGGACGCCGCGCGGAACCGCGATAGGAGCCGGGGCCGCGCGAGGGTCGCGGCGACGCACAGCGCGATGCCCGAGGGGGGTCGCGCCCCGGGAGTCTCAGCCCGCGCGACGTGCCCTATGAGTCGGGCTAGGGCAGTCTTGGCGGCGACTATCGACCGCAAAGCTTTTCGGCCAGCGCCAGGAGGTCGACCTGGGAGATGGGTTTGACGACCCAGCCGCTCGCACCGAGATCCTGAGCTCGTTTCACGATCAGCGGGTCGGCCTCGCTGCTGATGAACACGAACGGTTGCGGCAGGCCCGCGTTGCGGGCTTTCCGTAGCAGTTCCACGCCGTTCATCCCCGGCATGTTGTAGTCGCAGAGCACGAAGGCGATGTCCGTATGGCTCTGCAGGCTCGCTATGCCGTCGCTTCCCTGGCTCGCTTCCAACACCTCGAAGCCTCCGTCCTGCAGCCTCCGGCTCAGGACTCGCCGGACGATCATCGAGTCGTCGACCACTAGAACCTTCTTGGCCAATCCTCGCCCCCCAGTGGGAAAACGCCCGGACCCCGCTGAACATTACCGGGCGAGGAGAAGCTCGAGTCTGCGTGGAGGGGCTCTGCCATCGCAGCCCTGGCTCCGCGAGTGGTCGAAGGTGCCCCCTCGCTGGCGCGTCTCCTCCTCGGGCGGTACCCCGGGCACCGTGCGTGCGGGCGGAGGCCCCGGGCGCTGCATGCCGGCGAGGCCCGCGCGCCTATGCGGGACGCTGGGGGCGGCCCGCGACGGCACGCCGCGCGTCGCGTCGGTCGCCGGGCCGCGGTGAGCTCGTCCGTCGGGAGGCCGATGGATGACTCCGTCCGCGGCGTTCGATGCGGTGCTTCGAGCCGCTACTCTTCTTCGGCCGGGCGCTCCAGCTCGCGGAGCGAGGCGCTGATCTCGGCCACGCGCGCTTCCTCGCCGCGCAGCGTGCGGCGGGCTTCCTCCAGCGCTCCAGTCAGCTCGGCCACCGCAGCGGCAGCGCCTTCGGCTCGTCGGCGCGCTTCGGTCAGGGCTTCACGCAGGGTCGCGCGTTGCTGCTCGCGGATGCGCTGCTGCTCGCGGGCGCGCTGCTGCTCGTGGATGCGCTGCTGCTCGAGGGCGCGCTGCTGCTCGCGGATGCGCCGCTGCGATGGCTCCGGCGCTCGGGTGGACGGGGACGGGGCGGGGGGCTCGGCCGGGAGAGGCTTCGCTTGCGGCGTGGCCGCAGCGTCGTGCCGCGCCGCTTGGGCGCCCGAGCCACCAGGGTCGGGAGCCCGCGCGGCCGAAAGGCTCAGCCCGTCGAAGCCCGGCGCGGGCCGCTCCCGGGCCAACGCGCCTGCGGGCTCGGGCTCGAACGAGCCCGACGCCGCCAGCGCCGAAAGCGTGGCTTCGACGCGTCGCAGGGTCGCGTCCGCCGCGGCATTCCCCGAGGCCCGCAGGTGCTCCGCGGCTCCCTCCCGCAGCCGCGAAAGCAGCCCGCGGTGCTCGGCGGCAGCGGCCAGGTCGCCCGAGCGGATCTTCCCGGCGGTGTCGAGCAGCCCTTCGAACGTTCCTCGCTCGTGCCACCACAGCTGGTTCACTGCCCAGGCCGCGGCCGTCGGCCGCGCCAGCTTGGCGATTGTCGCGGCGCCGGCCCTGTCCCCCGCCGCTCGACGCTCGGCGGCGAGCTGCTTGCGCTTTCCCACGAAGCTCTCGAGCGGTCCGGCATACAGAGTCGCGATCGCTTGCAGCAGGCCGTCGGGCGTCGACACGGAGTCGGGAGCCTACTTCAGCTGGCCGCCACACGCGAAGGACGGACGAGGTCCCCGCAGCGTGGAAAGATCCAAGCAATCGAAAGCCCCTGGCGCCTGCTGTGGGGCGGGGATTCCCCGCAGCCGGGTTCACAGGTAGGTTGGCTTCCCTTTCGCTGACGAGGAGCCCCCGCCGTGAACCGCAACGCTTTGCCCGCCTTCGACCCTGCCCGCCACCCCAAGCACCTCGTGTGGGGGCTGATCGCAGCCCTGGCCGGGGTGCCCACGTTCGGGTGCGGTGCCCGCCACAGCTCTCCCCGGAGCCCGGAGCCGCAGCGGGCGGCGGCTCCGGCGGCAGATCTGTTCGCGCTGCCCGAGCCACTCGGTCCGAACACGTGGCACGTGTTGGGGCCATTTCCGCTCGAGCTCGACGCCGACGGGCACCGCATCGGCCTGAAGCGGGATTTTCTGGAGCCTCTGGGCGGCGAAGCCCACGCGGCGCTCGGCGCGGGCGCCGCAATCGACCTGGGCGGCGAGACGCGGACCGTGGCCGCGGTTTCGCCCAGCGAGGGGGGAGTGGTGGATTTCACCAGGCTCTTTGCCTCGCCCACGGAGCAACGGCTTGCGTACGCCTACGCCGACATCGAGTCGCCCGTGGCGCAGACGGCCTATGCGTATTTTGGCTCGGACGACTCGGCGCGGGTCTGGCTCAACGGATCGCTGGTGCACGAGGTCATCGGCGATCGAGGGGTCGACCCGGAGGGAGACCGCTTTCCGCTCGACCTCGAGGCGGGCGCGAACCGGCTCCTCGTGAAGGTCGACAACGGCATGGGGGGCTGGGGGTTTGCGCTGCGCGTCTTCGATGCGGCGGGGCGCGACCAGCTGAAGCTCGCCAGCCAGCGCCGCCATCTCGATGCGTTGATGCCGGAGCCGGCCGAGGATCGCTACCTGCTCGAAGGTGACTTTCCCGAGCTTCATCCCCAGCAGTGGGCCGCGCGAGCCGTTTTCGGCGACGCGGAGCCGGTCGTGCGCTGGTTCGGCCCCAGCGCGGAGCCCGTCGAACGCCCTGGCCCCCTGGGCCGCTACGCGGCCGTCGTGGAGATCCCTTCCCTCGAGGGGGACCTGCACCGCCGGATCCTCGCCTTCGCCAAGGTTGCCCCGATCGATTTCAGGGGCTGGCCGATGCCGCAGCTCGGTGACGGCTCTCACCCCGTCGGCGCCGACGGGTTGCTCGGGCTGAGCGCAGCCCAGCGAGCCGAGGCCGCACGGCAAATCTGGGCGCGCGGAGTCGCCGGCCTGAGCCGGGGGGAGGCCTCGGCCGTCGCTCGGGCGCGGCTGTGGGAGCTGGGGGAGACGAGCGCTGGTGAGCAGGGCGCGGATTCCGCGTGGCTGCGCGGCTCGGAGGTGCAGGGCGCGGAGCACCGCCTGGCGGTTCGCCTGGCCGCCGAGGGGCGGCAGGTGCGCCCGCTTCGGGCGCCTCGGCCCGAGCCTGGCGCGCCAGCGCTCGGGGAGGGAGGGGAGAGCGACGCGGGCGTGAAGGCGGGAAGCCGAAACGAGATTCGAAGGTTGGCGCAACAGTGGGCGCAGGAGGATCCGAACGGCTTCGTGGTGCTCGCCGCGCGCAAAGGCGTCGTGTTCTTCCACGAGGGCTTCAACGGCTTCGAGCCGAGCACCAAGTTTCGCCCCGCCAGTCTGGGCAAGACAATCTTCGGCCTGCTCTTCGCCCGCGCCGTCGACCAGGGCCTCCTCGATCTCGACCAACCCGTCGGAGACGTTCTGCCCGATTTTCGCAAGGGCAAGCTTGCGGCGATCACCTTTCGCAACCTGTTCAACCACGTTGCGGGCCTGCGGGGCCACGCCAGCCACGGCGGGCTCTTCAACACCTACCTCGACAACGCGCTCGCCCTGCAGGACGCCCAGTATGCCGAGCCGCGCCAACGCTTCTTCTACAACGGCGACGATCTGAATCTCGCCGCGAAGGCGCTCGAGCTCACCGTCGGGCAGTCCGCCTTTCGGCTGCTGTACGAAAACATGCAGGCGCCCTTCGACCCCAGCGCGCAGCAGCTCGACATGGGGTTCGGCCAAGCTTTCAGCGCTCTGTACCTCGCTCGGGTGGGGCAGATGGTGCTGCAGGATGGCGCCTACGCAGGCAGGCGCTACTACTCGCCCGGCTTCTTGCAGAAGCTGTGGCCCCGCCCGATCTCCGAATCCGTCGAGGGGTTCGAGGCCGACACCGAGTGGGGCATCGGGATGGAGTGGATGATCGATCCGGAGGGGCCGCGAGAGGAAAATGCGCTCGGTCCCCACGTCATCGGCCATGGCGCCGCGTCGGGCAGCGTATGGCGCATTGCCCCCGATCACGATCTCGTTCTCGTGGTGGGCCGCAGCGGCTATGCCGGGGCCTGGGGAGACAACGAGCGCCGGATCGATCGCTTCGTCGTCGGGGTCGCCGAGGCGCTCGGTCTGCGCGGGGCTCCGCCAGGTTCGAAGAGCTGAAGGCCGGCGGCGGCGACCCGAGCGCCGTTCGCGCACCGGGTGGAGGGGCTCCTGAACGTTCGGGCCGCGCGCCAGCCGGCGCGCCGTCGTGAGCCTCGCCTCGATGCCGCCGAGCCTCGCCTCGACGCGGCAGCGTTCCCCTTCGGGAGGCGCCCCCACGGCGGTTCCTCGCGGGTCGCCCGGGGTGCGCTCGACGGGCGCCCGGGCGCCGGCTGTCAGCTGCTCCGATCGGCGGTGTGGAGGATGGCCGAGAGCAGCGCCTGTGCGGCTTGCCCGCTCGGTGCCTCGCCGCCCGCCACGACGCGGCGAATCCCGTTGCGGTCCACGACGATGCGAGCACACTGCCAGGGGGCATCGGAGCAGCGGTTCGGGCAGAAGCGGTAGGCAACGGCAATCGTGTAGGCCCGCGGCGCCGAAGCCTCCCGCACCTCTTCGTCGTGCACCCCGGCAAAGTAGATCCGCTTCGGAGAGTCGTCGGTGTGCCGCAGCCAGCGGCTCACGTCCAGCCGCACCAACTCGACGGCCTCCTGGAAGCGCGCGTCGATGCGCTTGCAGGCGGCTCGATCCAGTCGAATCGCCTTGCGGTGCCAAAGGGCGCGGTGCAAGCCCGTGTCCGCCAGCGCCCCGGAGGGCGTCTGCGCGGCCAGAGCGCTTTGAGCCGCGCGCGGGATCTGGGCCGGGTCGATGTGCGCGACGCTCTCGGCCGCCGTGGCCAGGCAGTCCCCGCCCGCCGGGGCAAGCAGGCTCCAGGTGCGATCGGGCAGGCGCTTCTCCAGCCAGCGCTGCAGGAGGTTCTGAAGCGTGGCCTTCACTCGATCCTTGCCCGCGTACGCCACGGCGACGATGGCCATCCACATGCCGAGGCTCTCCGCCCGCGGGGTCGTGCCGTGGTAGCGAGCCAGCCCAATCGCGAAGGCCATCGCAATCGCCGCGGCCAGCGCGTAGCCGACCTGCAGCACCCAGCGGCCCGCCGGCTCGACGCGAAACGGAAGCCACAACGCGGAGGACGTGAAGCGCTTCAGCACGTGGGTTGCGGACTCGAGGGCTTCGACATCCCGCTCGGAGGTGCCGGGCACCAGCGCGGCAAAACCTCGTTGGACGGCGTATTGAGCCTCGCGAGCCGCGGCCCGGGCGGCAATCGCAGCCGCCTCGGCTTGGCTGGCGGACTCCAGAGCGAGGGAGACGCGGGCGAAGAAATCCTCGGCGAGCCGCGAAAGGTACCCGTCGACGAGCTGCCAGCATTGCTCGACCTCTTGGGCGGGGGTGCTCAGGCGCCGGAACTCGTCGGTGATCTGACCGACCTCGTCGACCACGCGCCGCACGGCCGAAGCGGCCTGCTCGGCGTCGGCTCGAGCGCAGCGGCGCAGCAGATGCTTGCGAGCCGTCACGAGGCTTCTCCGCGCGATGCACCCGAACAGCTTCAGCTCCTCGCATCCGTCCCCGCGCTGCAGCGCGGTGGGCAGGTGCTGGGCGTGGCGCAGCAAACCGGGCAGGCTGACGGAGGGTGCCTTCAGGCCGAAATACGACTGCAGGCTGCGATACAGCGACGCCTTGCTGTTGTTCGCCTGGCTGACCCTCAAACCGGACGGCAGGAGGAAATATGACTCCCAGCAGAATGCACGCGGCGCCGAGGCGGAGCGCGGCAGGGGAAGACGAAGCGAAATCTCGAGGTGCGTCCGGTCGTGGATCGCCCAGCCCTGGTCGGTGCCGCTGTACGCAGCTCGGCCATCGAGTTGGTCATCCTGGGTTCGGTTGCGCATCTCTGGGTGTACCTCCCTCCTTCGAGGCGACCAAATAGGTTATCACGCAAACGTCACACAGATGTCACAATTGAAGGCTTCCGCAAACTTCGCTGTGCCTTTTCGGGAGTTTGTGAGGACAGACATGCGCAAGGCTCGGACGGGGGCCCCTCGTCCGTCCGCTCGGAGGTTGGGGGGGCGGAAATGGACTACGGCGTACCGAGGGCTGCACCCAAGGGGGCCGTGCATCTCCTTGCACCGCGCCGAGTCGGCTGGCTGGCGGATGATCCGTGGCGACGCCCCCCGGCGTTGAATCCTTCCAGACGCCGGAGTTCTGTGGGGGGGCCGCGAAGCCGGCGTCCGGGGCGGCGGGTTGCGGCCCGGAAGAGCCCCGGCGTGGTGGAGGCCGCGCCCGAGGGTCGTTTGGGCCTGGGCGCGGACGGAGCCGCGCCCGAACGCCGCTTGGGACGCGGCGCCGAGCCGAGCGCCGCCCCGCCGGGGCCGCGGTGGCGTTTCGCCCGCTCCCCGGGCGGCTCGGCCGCGCCGTCGCGGCGGGCCCCGAAGAGGCGAGCGGTCGGCGCGAACGCGAGCGGGTCGACAAGGCCGAGCCGGGATGTAGGTTGAGCCGCATGGGATGGAGAGCGCCGGGTGGGCGCTGGCTGCGATGGCTGTTGGAGTTGGGGTTGATGGTGGGCATCTTCTGGGGCGCTTCGGCGTACCAGTCTCGTGACCTGCTGGCCACGAGCCAGGCGGCTCCGCCGTTTCACGTGAGCGACCTCCGCGGGGAGGTCTACGACCTCGAGGCCCTGCGCGGGCGCCGCGTGATCTTGCACTTCTGGGCGACCTGGTGCGGCGTATGCCGGCGGGAGTTCTCCATGTTGAACCGCCTGCACCAGGCGCTCACGGCCGACACGGTGTTGCTTGCCGTGGTGGACCCCGGCGATGTCGGCTCGGGCGAGGCTCTGCGGCGCTTCGTCGCCGAGCAGGGGATCCACTACCCGGTGGTCATGGCCGACGAGGCCATGCTGCGGCGCTATCGCGTGCGGGCTTTTCCCACGAACTATTATCTGGACGCGCGGGGAAGGATCGAGAGCCGCACCGTGGGGATGTCCACGGGGCTCGCCATGCGCTATCGCGCCGGGGCCGCCCCGGGACTCTGAGCGGAGCCTTCGGCCCGGCCCGCCTCCGCCAGGGGATCGGTGCGCTGCCGTGTCTTCGCCGCGGGGCCTTCGCCGCGCAGGCCGCGCCGGTCGAGGCGGGGCGGTCCCTCCGGCGGGCAGCTCAGCGCCGCGCGAGGCCGGGGCGGCTCGAAGGAGCCGGCTTCGCGGGGCCCTCGAGGCCCTGCGTTCGCAACCGCTTGGAGAGCTCCGCCATCGCCTGCCGCAGGGGTGTCTCGTGGGAGTGGCAGCGAGAGCGACACGCTCGGCTCCGGCTGCCGCGGCGGCAGCCGCGCGGGCGGCGCACGAGCCTCGAGAGCTCCCGGAGGCTGCGCATGTCGCCCTCGCGAATGGCGCGATCCAGCAGCGGCAGGCGCTGCTGGCAGCTATCGGCAAAGCGCAAGTCGTAGGCGATCGAGAGCTGGGGCGTGAAGTGGGCTCGCGCCTCCCGGCTCGAAAGCGCCTCGGCGGCGCGCCGGGCGAGGTCCTTGCGCCCGAGCATGTCGTAGAGCAGATCGGGCCCGTCGCTGCCCATTTGGCTGGACATCACGCCGAGGGCAGCTCGGGACTCGGGCCCACCTCGGCGCACCGCTCTCGCCAGCACCTGGCGCACGTCGGGATGGGTGCGCCGAGCGGGGGCGGCCCGAGAAAGCCGCCCGATGGCTTCGACGGCAGCGGGCAGCTCCCCTTTTCGGCTGGCGTGCGAGAGCAACAGCGCGTGCAACACGTCCGGGTCGCTCGGGTAGCGCCCGGATAGCTCGGTGAGCGCATCGGGCCCTCGGGCGACAGCGGCCCGAAGCTCGCCCGTGCTCGCCCGCCACCTCTTCTTGGCAGCGGGGCGCGGCGGCGCGGGGGTCGACGGCAGACCGAGCGCGTTGCCGTCCCGAGAGGCGGGGGCGAGGGGGCGCGGCGGCTCGAACACGGTGGCGATGGACAGCGCCTCCGGGGCGGCGGCGTCCGGCGCTCCGGAGGCCGCCGCGGAGAGTAGCTCCGGCATGGCCGCGGAGGCGTCCCAGCCCGAGGCCCCCATGCCGCTCGGATCGAGCGGGGCCGCGGCGTCCGCAAGCAGGTCGTCGCGCTCGCCTTGCTCCTCGTCATCCCCGAAGTGGGCGGCGGCGAGCGCCGAGTCCTCGTCCTCCTCGCCGCCCGGCGGCGCCGGCCGCGTGGGGGCGGGCTTGGCCCCGGCGCCCGGGAAGGCCACGGGTTGCACTGCGGCGACGCTCGACCCGACCGTCGCGGTCGAACCGGCGGGCGGCGAAGGCGGGGGCTCTTCGGGCTCGGCGAAAGGCGTGCTCGTCGACAGCGGCGCTCGGGCGACTGCGAGCGACCCCTGCGCCTCGGCGTGATACGGGGCCAGCGGCTGCTTCCGCACCCAGACGGTGCCCAAAACCAGCGCCAGCCCGAGCGCCCCAATCAAAGCTCGGCGGGGGGGCGTGGAGAGCCGCGCCGGGTTCGCCTCGGCGGCGGCGGCCACCAGCGCGAGCAAGAAGAGCACGGCGTGCCAACCCTTCCACGCGGCGGAAATGTGCGGCAACCCGAGCCGCGGGCTCGCGCCGGAAACGGCCTCCACGAGCTCGATGGCAAAAGCGGCACCGCCGTACGCGGCCGCGGCGGCCACCAGAGCGCTGCGGGTGCGCACCGTCCAAGCCGACAGCCACGCGCGGCCGTGCCAGTAGCGCGCGAGCTGCCGGCACAGCACGAAGAGAAAGCCACACGCGAACATGCTCCCGGCGACGACGGCGACCTCGCCGCGGACGGATCCCAGGTCGCTCCACCACCGAGCGCCTTGCCGGGGGAGCAGCCCCATCGCGCTCGCCACCGCCCCTGCTTGCACCAGCGCGACCGTCGCCAGGCACAGTGCGACGGCCCCGAGGCGCACTTTGCGCAGGCCTGCGGAGGAACGTGACTTGGGCACGGCGTCCAGCTCGGGCGGAGGCTCGCTCTTGCTCGTATCGAGCGCGTGCAGGGCGGCGCCGAGCTCCGCCATGCTCTGCTGGCGATCGTCGGGGTCGCGCGAGAGGGCCTGCAACAGCACGCGCTCGAGCGCCCGGGAAAGCCGCGGATTGAGCGTCCGCGGGGGCGGCGGCTCGCGAGTCAGCATCGCCATCAGCGTCTTCTGCGCCGTATCCTCGCGAAAGGGCGCCGAAAGCGTGGCGGCGGCGTACAGCACGGCCCCGACGCCGTACACGTCGGTGCGCGGGTCGCAGCGCTGCCCCTGGGCTTGTTCGGGGGACATGTACCCCGGCGTGCCCATCACCAGCCCGGTGTGCGAGAGCTGGTCTTGGGCGTGCACCAGGCTTGAGAGGCCGAAGTCGAGAATCTTCACCCTCGGCACGAGCGGTGTATCCAGGCCGTGCAGGGGCCCCAGCAGAAACACGTTGCTGGGCTTGAGGTCGCGATGGATCACGCCCCGCTCGTGCGTGGCGACCAGCGCGGCGCACATCTGCTTGCCGATGCCAATCACGTCGTCGCTCGACATCTTGCCGAAGCGAAGCGAGTAATCGCGCAGGTCCATCCCCTCGAGCCGCTCGCACACCAGGTACGGCGCGCCGAAGGACGTGGTGCCGGTGTCGATGATGGTGACCACCCCAGGGTGCTCGATGCGCGCGACCGCCTGCGCTTCACGCCGAAAGCGCGCGCGAACCTGGGGATTCGAAACCACCTCGTCGCGCAGCACCTTGATCGCGAACTGCTTGCTTTCGATGCGGGCGTGGTGGGCGTGGTAGATGCGCCCCATGCCGCCTTCGCCGAGCACGTACTCGATCACGTACGTGCCCTGCAGCGTGCTGCCGATGAGCGGATCGTTGGGCGGCATCAACCGGGCGCGCGCCTGATCCGAGAGCGCGGCCCGCGGCCTGACCGCAGGCAGGGCCACGGACGGGCCCAGGGGCTCGGGAGTGACGCTCAGCCATTCGTCCGACGAAGACGGATCGGCTGGGGGGGGGCGGGTCATATTTCTTCGTATGGCACTCGGGAAGGGAGGTGGCAGCAGATGCCCCCCGGAGGCGAAGGCCGAGGAGCATAGCAAGCAATGCGCGCCGCGCATCGCGATTGCGGTCTCGTCGCGGCCAGCGGTCCCTCGCCCCGGCGCCTGCGGGGGCTCGGGAGCGGCGCGGGAGGCCTCCGGATGAGGGCCTTTGCCCTTGGTGGCACCGGAGCGCTCGGTTCATGTCGGGTATCCCATTGGTCGACCGGGCAGCCATCGCATGGCTGCAACGCGTCGAGCGAGGGGTGCGCGCGCGGCGGGGCAGAAGACCGCCCCCGACGGGGCGCCTCCGCCCCCGCGCGAGGTGGCCGTCGCGGGCGAGGCCGCCGGGCAAATCCGAGTCAGGACGTCGCTTCGAGCGCCGACTCTTCGGCGCGGCGGCGCACCACGCGCAGGGCGTACAGCAGCACCTCATCACCCATGGCGAAGCCGCGAGGCACTTGCTCCTCGATCCAATAGGCCGCGGCGCTCATGCTGTCGAAGACCTTGAGGGGAAAGTTGGCGCGCGCGGCGATCTGAATGGCCGTGGCGAAGCTGCGGTGAATCGTGGCGGCGAAGCCCTTCCCCTCGTACACCAACGCGCCGCTGACGAGGCGCGGGGCGTAGCGTTGCCCCACCTCCGTCATGGCGGCTCGCACGTCGGGCGGGGGGCGAACGTCGGTGCCCGCCTCCCGTACGCCCACGTACGCGAACCGACCGTATCGCTCGGAGAGGATCTCGGCGGCTTCCGCCTGCTGTTGCACGTGGTCGAGCGCCAGTCGTTT
Source organism: Polyangiaceae bacterium (assembly GCA_050299315.1). GTDB lineage: Bacteria > Myxococcota_A > Polyangia > Polyangiales > Polyangiaceae > SZUA-265. The sequence goes on along the minus strand of JBNKVS010000076.1, from coordinate 83,314 downwards.
GGAGCCGACCGTCAACAGGTAGTGGCCCCGAATCGCGGTCACCCCACTGGAGGCGTACCAGATCCGGTCGTATCCCCCCGAAGAGGGCGGCTTGGGCGACGCGAAGCTCAATGGCGCACCCCTCCGGCGTCGTCCCGGTCAGCCCGGCAGCTCGACGGCGAAGCGCCGCCCGCGTTCCTCGCGGTTGATTCCCCCAATCCCGATCGCAGGAACGGACGCAGCCCCGACGGTCTTGAGCCTGCGCCATCGATCGCCCCGGGCGCCGGCGCTCGCGCGCGGCCTCGCTCTGGGCCAGCGCGGCTCGAAGAGGGGAGGAAAGGGGGCCGGCCCTGCGCCGTACGGCCCCGTCGTCCACCCAGGGGGCGCGGACGGCCCAATGCCGCGCGGGCGCCTGGTCGCCCTCCGCCGGCTCCCTTCCGTTTTGGGGCAGAGGTCGCCGATCGCGCTTTCCCAGGCCGCCGGGCGGGCAGCAACCCGTGCGGCGCGCCAGACCTCGATCCAGCGCTTAGCGCCGGGCCTCGGGCTAGCTCTTTTCTCCCAGGGGGCAGAAATCCGGGCTAGTGCTGTGTCCGCTGAGTCGCAATCACGAACCACCGCGGGGCCGGTCCGCCCGCGCCGGCCCGCGGTGGTTTGCGCTGGGGGCTCGTCTTGGACACGGCACCCCGATTTCTCTGCGGCGCCTTCGGCGCCGACGTGCCCGTCCGCCGCTCCAGGCAAGACGACTCTCTTCCCGCGGCGACCGACAATCAGGACTCATCGGACGGGGCACTGGGTCGTTGATTCGTCGCGGCAATCATCTGGATTGCCGCTCTCGGTCGGAGGGGGGCTCGCGGCGCGCGCGGCCTCTTCTCCGAGCGGCAACAGCTGCAAGTGGACGAGCGCCACGCGCTCGACCGGCGCCGAGCGCGCCACGATGGCGCGCAGCTCGCGGTAGTAGGCCAGCAGCAACTCTTCGATGCGATCGTAGTCCCGCGCGGAGACACCGAACAAGTTGTACGAGTAGCGGCCGGCGGCTTGCCGCTCGAGCCGCTCCACGGCCAGCTTGGCCCACCACAGCTTGAGCTGCTGCCCGGCGGCTGGGTCCAGCCGGGTGTCGACCGTCTTTCCCGCGCTGGCTCGGTAGCGCCCCTGGGCGAGCTCGATTTGCCCGGTAGTGTGGAGCACCGCGAGGCAGCTGCGCTCCTCTTCGACCGAGATGCCCAGCCGCCCGGCGAGCCACCCCTCTCGGTGCTGTGGTAGCTCGCTGTAGGCCCGGGTCTCCAGCATCAGCAAGATGGCGTGCGACCAGGGCAGCTCGAACGCGGCCTTGCGCGCGGCCTGCAGCTCCAGCCAGCGCGCCTTCGTGCTCGGCAAGCCCGCGGGATCGACCAAGACCGAGAGAAAATCGAGCAGTCGCAGCGAGAGTGCTTCGATCAGGCGCAGGAAATCCGGTAGCTTTGGCTCTGCCTGCCCCTTGAGGTAGCGCGCGATCGCGAAACGGCTCAGGCCGCTCTTGCTCGCGACCTCGCCCTGGGCGGTGTTTCCCTTCAGGTCGCGCAACAGGCAGGAGATCCCCTGGGCGGTGTCCGGGTCCAGCTCCGTGAGCCAGGCGGGGTCGGCTCGGTAGAACGTGCGCAGAGCGGCTCGTACGTCGATGCCCGCTCGCTCGCATGCCCACAGAAAGCGCGAGGCGGTGGGCCAGCGGCGACCCGCCTCCCAGTTGTACAGCACGTTGCTTTTGCAGCGCAGCCGCCGGCTGAAAGCGACCTGGGAGCGCTTGCCGCGCACGGCCCGCACCAGCTCGGCCGCCAATTGCTCATAGTCCATATCGATCAGTTTCGCACATACGCGCGCCAAACTGGGGGGGGGAATGTGCGAAAGTGCTCTGGTCTTCCGAGGCGAAGCGCCTAGACTGAAGGTCGAAGGTTCCACGATGCACCGCTTCCCAATCCCCCCCCGCTTCCCGTGGCTCGCGGCCGTTCGCGCCGGCTTGCGCGTTTCGCCGGCGTGCGCCCTGCTGGGGCTGCTCGCCGGCTGCGGCTCCCCGGAGCGGGCGGAGCAGGCTCCGGAGCCCGGCGACACGCCCGCCCCGGGCGACGACGGCTCGCTCTCCGACCCGCTCGCGCCCTTCGGGGCGCCGGGAGACGACCCGCTGCCGGACCCGCTCGAGCCCGATTCCCAGGGTGGGCAGCTGGGTGAAGAAACCCAGCTCGCAGACTGTGACTTGCAGCAGACGGCCGAGGTGGGCTTCGACGACGCGGAGCCACTTGGCTTCTCCGCGCGCGAGGTCCTGCGGGCCGTGCTCGGGCAAACGCCGGGCGCCTTCGTCTGGTCCGATTCCCGTGCGGACTTCGGTGGGTCCGGTGCGGCTGCAGCGCGCTTGACCGTCGCACGCGGCGAGGGAAGCCCGCTGTTTCGGCTGGGGTTCCGCCGGGACGAGGAAGCCGCTGGGGAGCTGCTCGTCGAGTGCGGTCGGCAACTCTTCATCCCCGTCTCGCTGCGCCTCGACATCGAGGCGAGCGGCGGGGGCGGGGCCGTCAGCGAGACGCTGGAGATGACCCTGCTCGCTTCGAGCGCTTCGGAGGCTTCGGGAACGGCGGCGGCGCTGCGCCGCTTCGGAGGATTCGACGTGCGCACCCTCCATCCGGACGCGACCTTGACGGCCAATCTACACCTGTGGTCCTCGACGCTGCATCTGCAGGTGGAAGGCGTCGTGCCCCAGCCCGAGCCCGAGCGCCCGGCGAGCCCCGGCGATCCGCTCCAGCCCGAAGCCGTGGGCCTGCAGGTGGGGGAGTTCTCCGCTTCTCTCTCCCCCTAGATCCGACTTTCCCGTGCCTCGTCGGCGCGGGGCAGACCTCGGGCGAACGACCCGAGCCCTCGAACCCCCCCCGAGCTCCCACGCCCGCTGCGACGTGGCTCGACCTTCCCTTACCCAAACGGCGGCCGCCGCGGCGCACGCATGCGCCTGGCTCCGCAGGAGACAACCCCATGAATCGCATCGACTCCATTCGCTCTCGCTCACTTCGCAACCCCAGCGCTTGGGTGCCCCTCGTGCTCGCCGCCTGCCTGGCGGCCTGCGGCGGCTCGTCCGACGCCGATCCCGGTGAGGAGTCGGGTCCGGGCAACGGGCAAGGGCAGCCGCAAACCGAAAGCGAGGCCCCCGCGTCGCCGGGCCTGCCCCCGGCCGAGGACGAACTGCCGATCGACCCCAACGCCGGGGGCTCGGCTTCGGGTACCAGCCTCAACCTGTTCGAGTTGCTCGAGCAAGGTCAGTGTGAAGGCGGCTGGATCGACGATGAGGGCGAGACCCCGAACTGCAATGCGAAGTTTTCGGGAGCCTGCTTCGAGAGCGCCGCCGCGGCTTGTCAATGCGCGGGCTGCCCGGACGCCTGCACCGCGGGGGACGAGGTCGGCGCCGAGATTGCCTGCGAAGGTCAATACCTGCCCGGGAGCTGCGACTTCCTGGTGTTCGACATCTGCTACGACGACCAGGACGCGGCGTGCCAGGCGGCGGGCTGCCAAGCAGGGGCGTGCTCGATCCTCGAGAGCTACCCGGCGCGAGTGCGCTGCGACTGAAGACGGAAACGGTGAGGCGCCGCCGATGCGCCGCCTCACCTGCTCATCAGGCTCAGCCCTTCGGGGCCGAAATCCAGGCGCAGGCGCGCCTCGGGAGGTACCTCGAGGCCGAAGCTCTCGCGGAGCACCGTCAGCAGCTGATCGTGGTCGGCGAGTTCCCGTTTTTCCGAACGGGATCCCACTCGATGCGTCAGCGTCGTATTGAGCAGGGTGATTCGACCGTGCTCGGTCGCCCTCGCCACCAACAGCCGCTTGCGAAAGTGCGAGCTCGGGTGCTTGCTCGTGTACCAGTTGGCAACCTGGCGATCGATCAGTGGCATCGGCTCCAGTGTGAATTCGTACACATCGTGCCACTGCTCGTCGAAGTAGGCCTGATGAATGATCCGCGCGCGCGGATCGCGCAGTGAAAGGCCTTGCCAGGCTCCGAGGAACAGCAGGCGCCGGGGCTCGTGCGGCGTGGGCTGCACCGCTTCGGGGGCGAGCCGCAGCGGCGCCGTCGGCGAGAGGCCACCGATGCCGGCGTCCACCAGCCAGCATTCGCCGTCCAGCTCGACGAAGAGCAGCAGGTGGGTGCGCGGCGGGGTGTGCTCGGGGGGCGACTCCAGGCGCACGCGAGCGCTCAGCGGCGTCACGTCGAAGCCGATCTGGGAGAGAGCTTCCAGCAGCAGGGTGTTGAGCTCGAAGCAGTAGCCGCCGCGACGCCGCGCGATCAGCTTCTCCACCACCGCTTCGGGCTCGACCAGGACCGGCAGCCCGAGCAGTACGTCGAGGTTCTCGAAGGGGATTGCCTCCACCTGTTTGCGCACGATGGCGCCGAGCGTCGAGAGGCTCACGTCCACCGGGCCTCGGTACCCGATCCGGTCGAAATAGTCTGGTAGGCTCAAGCTTGCCATGGGCCGGGACGCTACTACGCCCCGGGCCGACGTGGGAGGGGAAGCGAGCTGCCGCCGCGACGTTCGTGTCACCGGGGTTTCTACCGCATTTTCGGACTCATCGAGCGGTGAGAGAGCCGGCGTCGACCGCGCGTGCGCTGGCGGCCGCGCCCAGCGGGCCCGGGAGGCCCGTTGCATCGCCGGGGCGGTGTCGGCGTGCGCCCGCGGCGCTCGCTCCCGCGCCCGCTGCGGCGCGTGCTCTGCCCCGGTCCCTGCGCGCCTCGCGCCGGCCGCGCCGCTCGATCTTCGGGGAACGCCATGGGCCGCGGTCGCTGGCGCCGCGGCCAGCCCGCTTCGGGGCAGGGGGGGGAGGAGAGGGTCGGCGAGCCCTCCCGGCGTGACCCACCGTGCGCAGAGCCGGGGCGGCGCCGCCGAGAACCGAACGTCGTCGCTCGGTTCTGCGGATCGAAAAGGGGCGCCGCGTTGCCCGCGACTCGGCCCAACGAAGTGGCTGGCGGGCGCTCCCGGTCTGTCGTGCTACCGTGTCTCACCATGAAGCGGCCTGTGGGCGCGGCTCGCGCAGGAGTCGCTCGATGGGGCCGGAAGCTCGGTGTCTGGAGCCTGCTCGGGGGGCTATCGGCGAGCGGCTGGCTGGGCTGCGCTCCGACGGGAGCGCTCGCACCCCGAGCGCAAAGCGGGGCCGCGGGGTACGCGCCGCTCGCGGCCGGCGCTCCGCGGGCGTTTCGGTTCGATTCGGTGGCTGGGTGCCCCAGGCGTGAGGCGTTCGTGGTGGCCGTCTCCGAGGCGTTGTCGCCTCCGGAGCCCGTGGCCTCCGTTCATGGCCGGCTCGCGGGGCTGTTGCACTCGGTGCGCGTGAGCCGGCGGCAGGCGGCCGTCGATCTGCGCTTTCGCGGCGAGGCGGCCCGCCCGGCAGGCTCCGCCTCGTCGCGGCGAGTGGTTGGGGAAAGCTGTCGGGAGGCGGTTTCGGCGGCCGCCCTGATTGCCGCCATCGCGCTGTCGGCGGCGGACGAGCTCCCGGCGGGCTTCGACGCCAGCCCCCCCTCGCGTCGCCTTTCCGGTCGGCTCGATCCGGCGCGCGAACGCCGACGCCGGGCGAGCCGCGCGGCAGCGAGCGGCTCGCCGGGGCCGCTTCGTCGGCGCTGTCGCCGAGCTCCCCCGAGTCGCTGCGCGGCGACTCGGCAGGCGGGGTCGAAGACGCGTTCGACGACGAGGAAGACGCTTTCCGAAGCGGCCACTCGTGGTTGCTCACGGCGGGAGCTGGGAGCGATGGTGCCGTCGGGCCCGGAACGCCCACGGTGCTTTCCGTGGGCGTGGGCCTGCGAGTCGCCCAGTGGTCCATCCAGCTGTCGGGAGCCCACGCGCGCTCCTCGGCGCAGCCGAACGGTCGCCGCGCGGAGTTTCGGTCGTGGGGGGCGCAGGCGGAGGGCTGTCGCTCGCTATCCGGGAGCGCACGGGGCTTTCGGGCGGTCGCCTGTGCGCTGGTGCGCGTCGGGGCTCTCGAGGGTCGCGGGGACGAGAGCTCCGAGCTGCTCGTTTCGCGCCGCGCGTCGCGTCTGCTGGTCGACCCCGGGCTGGCCTTGCGCCTGGTCAGCCCCTTGCTCGAAGTGGTGCGCGTGCGGCTCGAGGTCGGCGCCCGGGCGCCGCTTTGAGCGGGAGCGCGCACCGCGGCCGCCCCACGACCGCCGAGACGCTCTTCCGCTCCGGCCGGGTCGCGACGCTCCGCGCGGGAGCGCGGGCGCAGCGTCGACGGTTGCGGGGGGGGGCCAAAACTTGGCCCTCGGCGGTTGCGCATGCCATCCGCGTATCATGATCGTCACGCTGATGAGTCAGAAGGGCGGTGTGGGCAAGAGCACCGCGGCCATTTGCCTCGCGATGGCCGCCCTCGAGCGAGGGCAGAGCACGCTCTTGGTGGATGCGGACCCGCAGGGCACGCTCAGAACCTGGAGCGAAGTGGCTGCCGAGAACGACCGGGTCGTTCCCGCCGTGGTCGCCATGGGTGCCACGCTGCACAGGCCCGGCGAGCTGGATGTGGTGGCGACCGGGTACGATTGGACGTTCATCGACTGTCCGCCGCGCCACGGCGACGTGCAACGTTCGGCGTTGATGGTCAGCGATCTGGCGATCCTGCCGAGCGGACCCAGTGCCTCCGACGTGTGGGCCCTGAGCTCGAGCCTCGAGTTGGTGCGCGCCGCTCGCGCGGTGCGCGCGTCGCTGCAGGCGGCCATCCTCATCACGCGCAAGCAACCTCGGACGCTGCTCGGCAAGGAAGTGCGCGCGGTCCTCGAGCAATCCGACCTTCCCGTGCTGCGCAGCGAGCTTTCGTACCGCGTCGCCTACCAGGAGGCGCTGGCGATGGGCGCGGGCGTCACGGGGGGCCGGAGGCGCGAGGTAGCCGCCTGCGAGGTGCAGGCCCTGTTCGAAGAAGTGGAGAAGCTGGTTCATGCCGAAAAAGAGAGTGGCTGTTTCCCTGCGCAAGCCCGCGCCAGCGCCTGATCGCGGGGCGCCGGCTCCCGGGGTCCCGGCGCCCGCCGCCCGCGTCGCCGCGCCGGAGCAAGCCAGCGTGGACGCGTTCGTGAGCGGCGCGGCCGCTGCGCTCGAAGCGGCCGCGGCGGCCCCTCCGGCAAACGAGGGAGAACGCCCGCTGGAGGAGCTTTCGCACCCGGGTCCGGAAGGCCTTCGAGAGCTCGCCATTCGCGTGCCTGCACGGCTCGCCCGGCGGCTGCTCGAGCACTGCAGCAAGCACCACCTGGATCTGGATCAGCTGGTGGCCAGGGCCGTGGAGCAGTACCTGCAACGCGAAAGCCTCTCGCAGCCCGAGGCAGACGCGAACGGGCGCGCTTCGGGCACGGGCACGCTGGGCAAGCGCGAGCGATCGCTGCTCAGGCATCTGGTTCGCTGGCTGCGTTCGCTCTGGGAGCTGCAACGGGCCGCTCGCGCAGCGTGACTCTGCGGCGCGGCGATCGGGTCGATTGCCACCGCGACGAATCGACGAGCGAGCGCATGGACGGGCCGGCAGGCGTCTCGGAAAACCCCGGTTCGTGTGGCGGCGCTCGCCGGCTTGCCGACACCCCACGGCGACCCGTTCGGCGCCCTGGCGGTCCCCCCCCTTCACCGCGTCCGGCGCCGTCGGACGGTGCGGCTGCCGTCCCGCGCAAGAGCTGCCCTCCGGGCGGGCCCGCGGCGGGCCCCGCCCACCTCCCTCGGGCTACTCATCGGAGGGCGCTTTCCACGCCCTTCAGCTGGCCGCGGCGCGTGCCAGAACCTGCAGCTCGACGTACTCCAGAATTCCTTCCAGGCCGCCTTCACGCCCAATGCCCGACTGCTTCATTCCACCGAACGGGGCCTCGGCGGTGGGGCCCACGGCGCAGTTCACGCCGACGTGCCCGAAGCGCAAGGCCGCCGCCACACGCTCCAGGCGGGCCAGGTCGCGCGAAAAGACGTACGCGGCCAGCCCGTACTCGGTGGCGTTCGCAGCCTCGACGACCTCCTCCTCCTGCGAGAACTCGATCAGCGCGACCACCGGCCCGAACAGCTCCTCGCGGGTACAGCGCATCGACGCATCGACACCGGTGAGCACCGTGGGGGGGTACAGCGTGGCCTGCCCCTCGGCGGGCACCTCGACTCGACGGCCACACGCCAGCCGCGCTCCACGGCCTAGGGCGTCCGCGACCAACTCGGCGACCTTGGCGAACGCGGCCCGGTCGATCAACGGGCCCACGGTCACGCCCTCCTGGTAGCCCGCGCCGAGCCGCAGCTGCTCGACGCTCGAGACGAGGCGCTCGGCCAGCCTCTTCGCCACGCCGCGATGCACGTAGACGCGATTGGCGCACACGCAGGTCTGCCCCGCGCAGCGGAACTTGTTGGCCATCAGATGCTCGACGGCGCCATCGATGTCGGCGTCTTCGAACACGATGAAGGGCGCGTTGCCCCCCAGCTCCAGGGCCAGGCGTTTGACGTGCTGAGCGGCCTGCGAGGCCAGCAGCTTGCCGACTGCCGTCGACCCCGTGAAGCTCACGACACGCACGGCTGGGTGCTCGCAGAGCACCCGGCCGATGGCCGCCGCGTCGCCGAACACCAAGTTGGCGAAGCCTTTGGGAAGCCCCACCGCCTCGAGGAGGTGGAACAGCGCGATCACGGAGAGCGGTGTCTTCTCCGCTGGTTTGATCACCATCGGGGCGCCCGCCGCGATCGCCGCGGACGCCTTCTTGGCGAGCATCGCCAGGGGGAAGTTCCACGGCGTGATGATGCCGGCCACGCCCGCCGGGCGGTGGTGTACCACCCACTCGTGACCTCGCAGGCGCTCTCCCAGCGCATGCGGCCGAAGCTCCGGCACACGGCTCGCTGCCGCGCGGTAGAACGCAGCCGAGTAGTCCACCTCCGCCCGCGCCTCCGCCAGCGGCTTGCCGTTCTCCGCGGTGATGATTCGCGCCAGCGCTTCGCGGTTGTCCGCGTGGGCCTGTGCGATGGCTCGAAGCCAGCCCGCGCGCTGCTCGAGCGAAGCGACCGCGTGCAGCTGGCGGGCTGCGGCATCGACCGCGGCCCGGGCCGCGGCGGCGCCGTAGCGGGGCAGCTCGGCCAGGACGTGGCCGCTGGCCGGGTCGCGCACGGCCAGGGCCGTGCCCTCGGTCGGCAGGAACTGGCCGTCGATGTAGGCGGCCCGGTGGCGCAACAGAGGTGTGTGCAAGAGCTCGGCAGCATTCACGGCGATGTCCTTTCGGTGGGCTTCGTTCTTCGGGGCGGATTTCGGCAAGGCAGGCGAGGGCGCTCCGCCGCGGGTGCGAGCGGCTCGGGAGCGTCCGCGCTTGGCCGAGCCTCGCGCCTCGCCTCTCGAGGGGGCGCGGTGCGGTTCGCGCCGCGCCGCAATGCGGGATCCGCTCGCGGCCGCTCGGCGAGCCGGCACCGACCTCGCTCGCGGCGGCGGCGTGCTTCCGGCGGGCCCGGGCCGAGCCATCGACTCAAAAGCTGCGCGGCGTGGCCGCGCTGATGATGGTGCATGGCTCTCTGCCCGTGTTGCGGAATCGATGCGGAATGCGGCTTTCGAAGTAGTAGGCGTCCCCCGCCTCGAGCCGCTGGGAGCGCGCGCCGACCGTTACCGTGATGCTGCCCTGCACGACGACGCCTGCCTCTTCGCCCGTATGGGCGAGAGGCTCCGGCCCCGTGTCCGCGCCCGGTGGGTAGATCTCGTGCAACACCTGTAGCTGCGCGTCGGCCACGCCCGCGGGCACGGCGCGCAGTGAAACGCCGCCGCTTCCCAGCTCGCTCAGCTGCGCGGCGCGGAAGAACGGGCCCTCCGGGCGCTGCAACGTCGTGTTGAAGAACTCGCCCAGCGTCATCGAAAGGGCGTTGGCGATCTTCCTCAGCGAGCCCACCGAAGGGCTCACTTGCCCCTGCTCGATCATGGAGAGGGCGCCATTGGTGATCTTGGCAAGCCGAGCCAGCTCTCGCTGCGAGTACCCGTACAGCTCGCGCAGTGCTCTCACGCGGGCTCCCACGGCGGCCTCGCTCTCCGGGTCGCAGCTCCCGGCAGGCTCCTCTTCCGAGTCGTCGGTGCTCATTATTTTGAGCACTCTTGCCTCGTAGAAGTCAATAATCAACGCAAATCCGTCGCTGCGCCTTGTCAATTGTTCAATTAAAAAAACTCTCGTATGCTGCCCGCATGAGTCAACTCCCCGAGAGCCCCGAATCCAAAGCGCTGCTCGCCCGGCGGGCAGCCGTCGTCTGCGCCGGCGTTCCGGTCGCTACATCGGCCACGGCGGTCCGAGCCGAGGGCGCTCGCATCATCGACGCGGACGGCCGCTCGCTGATCGATCTGGCCGGAGGAATCGGCGTGATGAGCGCCGGGCACTGCGCCCCTTCGGTGGTGCGCGCCATCTCGGAGCAGGCCGAAAAGCTCCTGCACACCTGCATTCACATCGCGACCTACGAGCCGTACGTCGCTCTCTGTGAGCGTCTCGTTCGGCTGCTTCCTCACGGGCCCAGCACGAAGGCTCTGCTCGTGAACACCGGGGCGGAGGCCGTCGAGAATGCCGTGAAGATCGCCCGCCAGGCCACGGGGCGCTCTGCGATCATTTGCTACTCCGGGGGGTTTCACGGCCGTACGCTGCTCGGCATGAGCCTCACGTCGAAGGTCGGCTACAAGCTCGGTTGCGGTCCTTTTGCCCCCGAGATCTATCGCCTCCCGTTCCCGAGCCACTATCACGAGGGAGCGGGGCTCGGGATGGAGGCGTTCGTCGAGCGCGAGCTCCAGCGCTTTCGCGAAGCGCTGTCGAGCGTGGTCGCGCCTTCGGAGGTCGCCGCCGTGGTGGTGGAGCCCGTGCAGGGCGAAGGGGGCTTCATCCCGATTCCCGCCGGCTACCTGCGCGGGCTGCGGCAGTTGTGTGATCAGCACGGGATCTTGTTGATGCTCGACGAGGTGCAGACGGGCTTCGCGCGCACCGGGCACATGGCGGCGTTCCAGCACTACGGGGTCACGCCGGATCTCTCCACGTGGGCGAAGGCGATGGGAGGCGGGCTGCCGATCGCGGCCGTCGTGGGCCGTGCCGACGTGATGGACGCGGCGCGCGCCGGCACGGTCGGGGGCACGTACGGAGGCAATCCCGTGGCCTGCGCCTCGGCGCTGGCCACCCTCGACTTGATCGAGAGCCGTGACCTGTGCGGCCGCGCGCGGGCCATTGGCGAGCGCGTGCGCGCCCGTTTCGAGTCGCTGAGGGCGCAGGCGCCGGTCGTGGGGGACGTGCGAGGCCTCGGCGCGATGATGGCGATGGAGCTTTCGGAAGGGGGAGATCCACACCGCCCGGCCTCGAAGCTTGCGGCCGAGGTCCTGGCGGCCTGCGTGCAGCGGGGCGTGTTGGTGATCGGCGCGGGCGTATACGGCAACGTGATTCGCGTGCTGTGCCCGCTCGTCATCGAAGACGCCGACCTCGATCACGCGCTCGAGGTCATTGCCGAGGAAGTTCAGAGGAGGGCCGCTTGAGCCGAACGTTCGCGGTTGCGGGAATGCAGCTCTGGGTCTCCGCAAAGGGCAACAACCTCGATTACCTCGAGACCCGCCTCGATCAGCTCATGGCCGCCTACCCATGGGTTCAGATGGTGGTGTTCAGCGAGCTCGCGGCGTGCGGGGCGGTGCACGCGCACGCCGAGCCGCTGCCGGGCCCGACGGAAGCGCGCTTCGCGGCGATGGCGCGCCGTCACGGGCTGTGGCTCATCACCGGGTCCATGTACGAGCAAGCGGCTGGCCATGTGTACAATACCCTGTCCGTCGTCGATCCCTCCGGTGAGATCGTGGTGCGCTACCGGAAGATTTTCCCCTTCACGCCTTTTTCGGTCGGCACCGCGGCGGGCGATCGATTTGCGGTCTTCGATGTACCCGGCGTCGGTCGGTTCGGAGTATCCATTTGCTACGACATGTGGTTTCCCGAGCACTCGCGCACGCTGGCGGCCATGGGCGCCGAGGTTCTCGTGCACCCCGTGATGACCCCGACCATCGACCGCGAGCTAGAGCTCTCGATTGTCCGCGCCACGGCCGCGTTCAATCAGTGCTACGTGGTGGACATCAATGGCGCCGGGGGGGGAGGCGCGGGGCGGTCGCTCGTCGTTGGGCCGGACGGGGACGTAGTCTACCAGGCGGGCGCCAACGAGGAGCTGATCCCACTGGAGATCGATCTCGAGCGCGTGAGTCGCAGCCGCGAGCGCGGCCTGCTGCGGCTTGGGCAACCGCTCAAGAGCTTTCGCGATTCGCCCGTCCGCTTCGAAGTCTACGATCCGGGCTCGCCGCTGCGCAGCTACCTGCACAGCTTGGGCCCGGTGAGAAAGCCATTGCGCGAGATCCCGGGCGAGTCCAGCTCGCCTGCGGTCGGTCAATCTCCGAGCCATCCAGCCTCCCGAGGGGAAAAATCATGAGTTTTCCAAACCAGGTCGCCGACGGGCAGGGCAGCACCTCCGACGTGGAGGGCATCCACAGCATCGTTCTCACGCCATTCAACCTCACCCGCGCTCGGTCGGACACCTGGCACCGCCTGCGAGATGCGGCTCGTCGGTTGCGGACGATGAGCGGTCAGGAGCCGACCGCGGAGCTCAGCGCCTTGCGGCGTGCCTGTCGGGAGGCGCTCGACAGCCTCTCCGGGCTGGAGTGCTACTTCTGCTTTCCAGGTCGCCGGGTGGTCGCCTATCTCGACCAGCTGCTGCGAGAGGCGCGCTGGGCCGAGCTCGCCGCCGCGGCGATTCGCGTAGTGCGCATGCTCAGCACGGACGGCTACCGGCGCCTCGACCTCTCGACGGTGCAGGCGCTCGACGTAGTCGACCTCTTGCGGCGAGCCGACGGGGCGATCGACCACGTTCCGCTCGGGCTCGAGCGGCCGTACTTCGAGGTGCTCGTGGTCGACGACATCGACGAGGCGGAGGAGGCGCAGCTTCGGCTTCAGCTGCGCTCGCTGCGCACCGCGCAGGATGCGTTCATCTACGAGCTGGTGGTGGTCCGCACCCTTCAGGACGCCGTGCTCGCCGTGCTCGCGAACCCCAACATTCAGGCGGCCCTGCTGCGCTTCAGCTTCCCATTCCGCGGCTCGCAGCATACGAAGCTCCTCGCTCGAGTGCTGCTCCTGCTGGAAAGAGATGCGGCGGAGCTCGCCCGCCAAATGCCCGGCGAGCGCACCCAGCAACTGGGCCGGCTGCTCTCCGAGCTGCGCCCGGAGCTCGACCTCTACCGGGTCACGAGCGCGCCGATCGAGGGCGTTCTCAGCGCGGACTTTCGGCGTGTGTTCTTCCAGAGCGAGGACCTGAACGACCTGCACGTCAGCCTCCTGCACGGAGTTCACGAACGCTTCCAGACGCCCTTCTTCCGGGCGTTGCGCGAGTACAGTGAACGCCCCACGGGGATGTTCCACGCGCTACCCGTTTCGAGGGCCCGCTCGGTGGCTCGCTCGCACTGGATTGGCGACCTGGCCACCTTCTACGGCCACAAGCTGTTCATGGCGGAGACTTCCGCGACCACCGGTGGGCTGGATTCCCTGCTGCAGCCGACGGGCTCGCTCAAGGTTGCCCAAGAGCTGGCCGCGAGGGCGTTCGGGGCCGATCGCACGTTCTTCGTCACGAACGGCACGTCCACGGCCAACAAGGTGGTCATGCAGGCGCTGATGCGGCCGGGAGACATCATCCTGCTCTCGCACGACTGTCACAAGTCCCACCCCTACGCGACCATTCTCAGTGGAGCGTGCCCGGTGTATCTCGACGCGTACCCCCTCACCGAGTACTCGATGTACGGAGGCGTCACGCTCGAGGAGATCAAGCGCCAGCTGTTCGCCCTGAAGAAGGCCGGAAAGCTCTCCCGTGTGCGCTTGCTGCTGCTGACGAATTTGACCTTCGACGGCATCACCTACGATCCATACCGCGTGATGAAGGAGGTGCTGGCGATCAAGCCCGACATGCTCTTCTTGTGGGACGAGGCTTGGTTCGGTTACGGGCGGTTCTCGCCGGCGCTGCGGCGTCGCACCGCGATGGCAGCCGCGGCGCGGCTGGAGCGCGAGCTGCTCTCACCCGAATACAAGCAGCGCTACGCGCAGTGGCGAGCCGAGCACGACCGCCTGGATCCAGAGGCAGAAAGCACCTACGTTCAGCAGAATCTCCTGCCAGATCCGAGCCGAGCGCGCGTGCGGGTCTACGCCACCCAGTCCACCCACAAGACGCTCACGGCTCTGCGTCAGGGTTCGATGATCCACGTCCGAGACGTGGATTTCGAGAGGATGGCCGAGGGCGCGTTTCACGAGGCCTACATGACGCACACCTCGACGTCGCCGAACTACCAGATTCTGGCCACGTTGGACGTCGGCCGCCGGCAGGTGGAGCTCGAGGGGTACGAGATGGTCATGGGCAGCCTCGAGATGGCATTTCTGCTTCGAGAGCGCGTCAACAGCGACCCTCAGCTGTCCCGCTACTTTCGGGTTCTTGCGCCCGAGGACATGATCCCGAAGCAGTATCGGTGCTCCGGGCTCGATCGCTACGCGGACGAGAAGGAAGGGCTCGGTCCCCTCGAGCGCGCCTGGCTCGAAGACGAGTTCGTCCTCGACCCGACGCGGGTCACGCTGCACGTGGGGCGCTCCGGCATGGACGGGGACACGTTCAAGCGTCTGTTGATGGACAAGTACGCGATTCACATCAACAAGACGTCGCGGAACACGGTTCTCTTCCTGATTCACATCGGCACCGGTCGGGGTGCGATTGCGCAGCTCGTCAAGGTGCTGACGCAGATCGCGACCGACCTGGACCGGCAAGCCATCCACTCGAGCGAGGCAGAGCTGAAGGCGTTCGCCGACTGCGTCGACTCGCTCACCAATCGTTTGCCGCCGCTGCCGAACTTCAGCCGCTTCCACGACGTGTTCAAGCCCGATCCCGAGTCGGCGACCCCGGAGGGGGACGTTCGAGGAGCGTTCTACGCCGCCTACGACGAGGCGGACTGCGACTACATCCCGCTCGACGAGGTGCTCAGCCGCCGCGTCCTGTCCGGGGAGGAGATCGTCTGCGCGGCATTCATCACCCCGTACCCGCCCGGCTTTCCCGTGCTGGTGCCCGGGCAGGTTCTTTCCAGGGCGATCCTGGAGTACCTGATGGCGTTGGACGTGAAGGAGATCCACGGGTACGAAGCGGAGCTCGGGCTTCGTGTCTTTTCATCGGCGGCCCTGCAGCGGTATGGCGAAGAGCACCGATCGGAGCGCTCGTGGGCCAGCGCGCCGGCACCGAAGAGCGTCAGGCCCAGGCCGCGCGCGGCGAGTCGACCCTCGGCAGCGCTCGACGCAAACGCGACGCAAACGCCCCCGGTCGGGTCCCTCGAGTCCTAGTTCCCATCCACGAAAGGGGATGGGAACCAATGTGGAGAAAAGCTGTGAGCGAAAAATGCCGCAAAAAGCCCGAGCCCGAGACCCTCACCTCTGGGGGGCTCGGGCTCGCAGCGACATTTTTCGCCGGGAACGAGTCCTAGGTCGGGTCGATGACCACGAACTGGCGAAATCAAGAGATGGAAGAGCCGTTGAATGCGGCTCGACGCCCCCTGAGCTTGCGCGATCGCGACTCGGTGGATGGGGCGCAGGCGAATTGGGAGGAAAAATGAGCTCATCCAAAGCTACACGTGCTTCAGGCCCGCTCCAGGGCATCTCGGACATTCGGCGCTTCTTCTACCGCAACGAAGTCCCGACCTTCTTCATCAGCGCGACGAACTTCAATCTGATCGGCATCGACGAGTGGGTTCGGCGGTTTCGCTACATCAACTACATCGACTGCTTCGACGGGCAACACCCCAACGTGTTCGTGCCGCCCGAGGTGGAGCACCGGCCGTTCACGAGCATCGAGGACATCAACAACTACCTGCTCGAGCACAAGGCCGTGCGGGATTACATCAACAGCCAGCGCAAGCCCGGGGAGCGCGGTCGGGCGATTTTCCTGTTCTTCGACGAGCGCACGGAAGAGCTCTGTGAGGAGCTGGATCTCGATCTGTGCTTCCCGAAGGCAGAGCTGCGGCGCTATGTCGACGACAAGATCTCCACCACGCGCATCGGCAACAAGGCCGGGATCGAGTCCGTGCCCAACGTGCTGGCCAAGGTGACCAGCTGGGAGGAGATGAAACAGGCGTCCGCCCCCTTGGGCGATCAGCTGGTGGTTCAGACGGCATTCGGAGATTCGGGCCACACGACCTTCTTCATTTCGTCCAAGTCGGACTTCGATCGGTACGCCCACGAGATCGTCGAGGCGCCCGAGGTGAAAATCATGAAGCGGGTGCGGTGCCGCGGCTCCGCGATGGAGGCGTGCGTCACCAAGCAGGGCATCGTGTGCGGCCCTCTGATGACCGAGCTCGTCGGGTTTCGCGAGCTCACTCCGTACAAAGGCGGTTGGTGCGGCAACGAAGTGTTGCCGGAGTCGTTCTCTCGAGAGGTGCGAGATCAGGCTCGAGACATGACGGTCAAGCTTGGCGAGGCGCTGCGCGAGCTGGGCTATCGCGGTTACTTCGAGGTCGACTTCCTGAGGGATCTGGACAGCGATCATTTGTATCTCGGGGAGGTGAACCCGCGCATCACCGGGGCGAGCGCGATGACCAACCTTGCGGCCTTCGCACACGCCGACATTCCCCTCTTCCTGTTCCACCTGCTCGAGTGGTCCGGCGCCGAGTTCGAGGTCGATATCCAGGAGCTGAATCGGCGCTGGGCGCAGCCGGAGTACATCGACGCCTGGGGCCAGCTAGTGATGAAGTACACGGCGGACGAGGTGCGCAAGGTGACGGCGGCGCCGGCTTCGGGGGTGTACCGAATGAAAGCGGACGGCTCGGTCGAATTCTTGCGCGTTCAGACGCACCGGCGCACGGTGGAGCGCGAGGACGAGGCCTTCTATCTGCGCATCTCGAAGGTGGGGGACTACTTCTACGAGGGTGCCGACCTGGGCATCCTGATCACGCCCGGCAGGCTGATGACCGAGGATTTCGCGCTCACGGAGCGTGGGCGGAAGTGGACGGAGGGCATTCGACGGGCGTACCAGTCCGCGCCGCTGGGCGAGGTGGCACCGGCCGTGACGGCCGAGGTCGCCAGCTCGGGGAATTTCAAGATCCTCTGAGCGAGAGGCCCGTGGGCGGACGAATCGCGGTCACTGTGCGTGCACTCGACGAGCCCTCGCTCGGCGAGAGGTGGGGGCAGTGGGCGCAGTCCGTGTGGCCGGAGTACCGGCGCTGGTTTCTCTCGCAAGGGGAGGGGGCGCGCGAAACGTACGGCGCGAGCCGGCGCGCCCTCAAGGTGCACATGCCCGAGCTGTTGTCGATCTACGACGAAGCGGTGGAGCTCGCCGGGGGCTCGGATTTGCTGGCCCGCTGCCTGTCGGGCTACCGCCCGCCGCCCTTCATTCAGGGGTGCTCGCAGGCCGTCTTCAGCCGCGGCGAGAAGGGCCCGATCCTGGTGCGGAATTACGACTACAGTCCGCAGCTGTGGGAGGCGGTGTTGATGCGTACCGCCTGGCGGGGTCGAGCCATCCTCGGCATGAGCGATTGCATGATTGGCCTCCTGGATGGCATCAATGGCGCCGGGTTGGTGGCCTCTCTGGCGTTCGGTGGCAGGCGAGAGGTCGGCGACGGCTTCGGGATGCCAATCATCCTGCGCTACGTGCTGGAGGTTGCCGAGCGCGTGCCCTACGCGGTCGAGCTGCTCGAGCGCGTGCCGAGCCACATGGCGTACAACGTGACCCTGCTCGACGCCGAGGGGGAGTACGCCACCGTGATGGTCGGCCCGGATCGTCCCCCCGTGGTCACGCGGCAGCGCGTGGTGACCAACCACCAGCAGCGCGTCGAGTGGCACCGGCACGCTGTGGCCACCGGGAGCGTGGATCGCTTGCAGTATCTGGTTCGGCACGCCCACGACCCCGAGGAGAGCGAGCCCCGCTTCGTGCGCCGCTTTCTCGAGCCGCCCGTCTTCTCACACGACGTGCGCGAAGGCACGGGAACGCTGTACACCGCGGTGTATCGAGCGAGCCAGCGGCGCGCGAGCTATCTGTGGCCTGAACATCGATGGGACGCCGGGCTCGCGGGAGCGCTGGAGGGCTCGCTCGAGGTGCAGTACCCCTGAAGACCGCGGGCCGCCCCCGTGCCTTGCGTCGCGGGCCGCGGTGCGGCGCGCGGGGGCGTCGGGCCGGCTGCGTGCGCCGGGGGCCTCATCGGCCGTCGGGGCTGCTCCGGTCGCTCGTCGTCGCCTCCGCGCCCCGGTCGCGGGCGGGCCACGGGCGAGCGGCCCGGCGCTGCGGAGGAGGCTCCGTGCGGCGGCTCCTCGCCACCGGGGCTCAGTCGATCCGCAGCACGAACTCTTCCCGCAAGCCGCGCGCCGCCTCTTCGGCGAGCTTTCGGTGCTCGGCGTATTGCGCGGGCTCGATGCGCTCGCAGGTCGTCTCGAAGCTCTGCTCGACCACCAGCTTCCCGGCGCTCGTGGTCGCCCGTCGGCGGAGCGAGAAGCAGGGGGCGTCGATGGCCACGTCCGGGGGAATTCTCGCGGCTCGAGCCCCGCCCGGTAGCTCGATTTCCGAGTGCCACTCGTCCCGGTTGGGGGCGCCGAGCACCAGGGGAAAGTTTCGGGACTCGAGCTGGAACTGGCTCTGGGAAGACCACACGGGATGAATCGATAGCCGCAGCTCCCGGCCCTCGCGGCGCCCGTACGCCGGCAGGCGAACCCCGAGCGAGACTTCGGCGGGTCGTTCGAGGCTCGTGACCTGCTCCAGGGCGATCTCTTGCACCGTACCGCCGGAGTAGAGCTTGCCGACGAAGCCCTTCATGGCCTGTTCGAGGCGGCTCTGGTTGCGGGCGGCCCGGCGCAGGCTCGACCCCGAGGCGCCGCGCATCGCGAGCGCCAGGGTGCCCTCCGCCGCGCCCTGTGAATCGAGGCGGACGCGGACGGAGCCTCGCGTGCGGTTCTTCTCCGGAGCTTGGAAAGGAATGGGGATCCAGCGGTGATCCTTCGTCTCCGGGTCCAGCACGAGCGCCGTCGCTCCGGGGTCGTCGGCGCGCAGCACGTCGATGTCCAGGGCGTCCGCCGTTGGGTCGTAGAATCTGCCCGCTCCGAGGCCGGCCTGCTCGGGCACGTAGACGATGGCGTGGTCGAATTGCTGCATCGGAACGGATTCGCGCAGCGGCCCTTTGGGGCGAGTGCGCAACAGGGCGAAGTGCACCTCCACGCCCCCGAGTCGCGCCAGCGTGATGAAGAGCACTGCTTTGTCTTTGCAATCGCCATAGCCGCGGCGCAAAACCACGCTGGCGGCGTGTGGCTTCACGCCGGCGATGTGACTCTCGTAGTCTTGCTGATATCGGATCTCCTCCATCAAGTAGCGATGGATGCGCTCCACTTTGTCCTGTGGCCCGGAGGCGCCCGTGAAAATCCTCTCTGCGAGCTGCCTTACGTCGGTGCTTTCCCGGAAGGCGTCCACCAGCAGCGCTTCCTCCCAAGAAAGGAAGGTATCCCAGTCGGGCACGGTGGAAAGCAGCACCTGGGGAAGCACCTCCCCGTAACCGGGCATCGCCGGCTCCGGCAATATGGGGCGGAGGCCTTCCCCTCGAAAGGAAACTCTCACGCGCCCCTCGAGCTCCTGCTCGTTGCGCGCCACGTCCCCCTGGAGCCACTCGTGGAAGCGCGTGCCGCTGGCGGCCCACACGGTCCATTCGCTGTCGAGCGTGTGGTACGTCGACCGCTGAAAGACGTGCCCGCTTGCAAAGTGCCGCGAGAGGTACCCCAGCGCTCGCTTGTCGTGGCGATACTGCAGCA
Source organism: Polyangiaceae bacterium (assembly GCA_050299315.1). Classification (GTDB taxonomy): domain Bacteria; phylum Myxococcota_A; class Polyangia; order Polyangiales; family Polyangiaceae; genus SZUA-265. Next base: position 63,600 of record JBNKVS010000076.1, on the reverse strand, counting down.
CCACCGTAGAGCCGACCTCGAGCCCTCGAAACCGAGCCGTCCCGCCGCGGGTGGAGGAGACTTGGGCGCGCTTGCCGTTCGGGCTGATGGCGTAGGCGTGCAGCACCCGAAGCCGGCCCCCTCGGCCCATGTACTGCTGCATCAGGTCGTCGCGCCCAGAGTCGTTCTCCGCTCGCATCACCTTCGTCACGACGTTGATGGTGGTGCCGTCCGGGTTGACCTTCGTCACCGCGTGGTCCAGCAGCGCGAGAACGTTGGCACCGGGGGCCGCTTTTGCGCCGGCTCCGCGCGCCACGGCGGCATCGATCTCGGGCTCCCCGGGCACGTCGCGTTCCCACGGCTCCGAGGCTTCCGGGGCGAGAAAGCTCAAGCGGTTGGAGAGGTTTTCGTTGTCCGGGTCCCGCTCCAGGCTGGCCCGCCAGTGCTCGAAGGCCGGCCCCTCGCTCCCCGTTTCGTAGTCTATGCGCCCGAGCTCGTAGTAGGTATCGGCGTCGTCCGGGTTGAGTGAGAGCGCTCGCTGCAGGGCTCGCCGCGCCAGATCTGGCTCGCCTCGGCGCCGATGCGCCTCCGCCATGCGCAGCACCGGCCACAGGCGGTTGGGCGCCAGCCGAGCCAGGTTTTCGGCGCCCCGCAGAGCTTCGTCGAGCCGGCCGTCGTCCAGCGCGAAGCTCTGCAAGCGGGCCAGGATGCCGATTTCGTTCGGGCGGTCGCCGAGCGAGCCTTCGAGGACCTCGATCGCGCGCTTTTCGAAGCCCTGCGCCGACAGGCAATCCGCGAGCGCGGTGCGGGTGGTCAGCCACCGGGGCAGCAGCGCGTCGGCTCGCGCCAGGGCCGCGCAGCGGTCCTCGAGCCAGCGGTCCGCTCTGAATTGGTCGCTCAGGCGTAGCCACACCTCGGCGCGCTCGGGGTGCGCGTCACGGGCGCTGACCAGCAGCTGTCGCGCTTTTCGGGAGAGGCCATCTTGGCGCAGCAGCAGCGCTCGCTGCAGGCGGATCAGGGGCAGGGCACCGCCGACTTGCTCGTCCAGCTCCTCGAGGAGATCCGCGGTGCGGCCGCGCTGGGCGTTGTCCCACAGAGCTTGGGAGAGCTCGAAGCGCCCCACGATTCCCTTCGGGTGAGCCGCCACGAACGCATCGCCGTGACGCGCCGAAGTGCTGGTCAACCCGAGCAGGGTCGCCCACCGCCAACGAAGCAGCGCGCCGCGCGCCGACTTGGCCCCAATCCGGGCGACCCGCGCGTCGAGCTGCAGGTCGGTCGACCACGGCTCCACCCGTGCCTCGGCGCTGGGCGGTGTCTGGGGGGGCATCACGGAGACGCCGCGCGGCGGCTGGCCCGCGGCGGCGGTGATGCGCGCGCCGAGCGCCCAGTAGCCCGTGTCTTGCGCTGACTTGATCAGAATTCGGTGATTTCCCGCGCCGAGCTCCACGGGGATCACGAATTGATCGAAGAGGCCTCGTTGCACGGTGCGCTCAGCGAGCGCCAACCGACCGTCGATCCACACTTTGGTGGCCACGCCCGAGTCGAGGCGCAGCTCGTAGCTCCCCGGCTGGCTCACGCGAACGGCGCACAGCCCGTAGGCGACGACCCAGCGGGTCGGGCTGAAGAGGTCCATCAGGCGGTAGACTTGCCGATGGACCGGCGCCGGAGGGTGCGGGCGCCACCCGATTTCGAGCAAGCTGCCGTCGTAGCGCTGCTGGAGGTCGATTTCACGCTCGGGCGGCAGCTCCGTGTCGAACGCCTTGCCCTGGTCGTTGTCCCACGTGCCGATCAACGCGAGGGGCAACGTGAGGCCGATGGAGTCGCGCAGCTCGCGGCTGGTTTCCACCTCCCCCGCTTCGTAGAGCTCGTCCGCGAGCAGGTGCGCCGCTCGGTCGCGCACCTCGGCGCTCGGGTGGCGCGCGGCCAGCATGCGCAGCAGTCTCTCCAGGCGCTCGCGCTGGGGCTCGCTGCGCGCCGCGTCGGCGATCTCCACCAGGTGCAGGCTGGGGGCATCGCTTTCGGGGTCGAGCAGCGCAGCGAAGAGGTGGTCGAAGCGTGCCTCCCAGTCGACCTCGAGGAGGGCCAGCTGGGCGGCGAGCTCGTGATAGCGCGCCGAGTCGGGCCCGGCCTGTGCTGCCGCGGCCACCGCGGCGCGCAGCTGCTGCTCGGAGCTGGCGTCGAGAAACTGCTCCTCGGCGCGAGCGAGCTGCTGGTCATCTCGCGGCGGGGCGACCTGCGGCCACTCGAGGGGCGGCAGCGGGCGCGGAATGCACGCGGCCGCCAGCAGGGCGCAAAGCGTGAAAATGACTGGAAGACGTGCCCGGGCTGGGCGACGCGGCGGCGGAGCGATGGGGCGCGCGGCGGTCATTGTTTCGCGGACCACGCTACCACGGGCGAGCGGGTACCCGACGTCAATGTCGACGGGAGTCGCCGTTCGCAGACGCTGGCGGCCGTCGAAGCCGCGCCGAGCTGCGAGCGGCCGTGGCCGCGCGTCGGGCCCCGGTCGGGGCGGCCGCCATCACGGGGTGTTCGACCGCGAATCGCGCAGCACGACGCGCACCCCGTAGTGGTCCGAATACGATACGCTCCTCGGCTCGCCGTCGACCACGATCTCGAGCGGCTGGTCGAGCACGCGGTCGGCGCGGAGCTCGATGTCGGGCGACACGCCGCGCAGCATCACGTGGTCGATGATGCCGCCCATCTCCCCGAGGTCGGGCCGGGTCGAGCTCTCCCCGTCGCTGGCCAGCAGGTTGGCCGTGCAGAAGGTGCAGGGGGCCGCTTCGCGCTCGACGAACGGCGACGTGTATCCCGCTGCGCGCAAGCGCTCGTAGGCTTCGGCATCCGCGGCTTCGCGGACGCTCTGGGCGGGCCCCGAGTTGAGGTCCCCGAGGAGCGCCGTCGGGCCCTCGGCGCTGCGCTGGCCCAGCGCGTCGAGCACGGCTTCGACTTGCACGCTGCGCTCTCCCTGCCAGGAGCCGTGGGGTCCGTCGTAGGGGGTTTGCTCCAGGGTCGCTGCGAGGTGGGTGCAGCCGATCTGAAGTGACCCGAGTGCCGGCACCTCGATTCGGGCCAGCAGCACCCCACGCTCCCCGAACGAAGAATCGAGGCGCAGCGCCTGGGTGTCCTCGAGCGGGTAGCGCGAAAGCAGGAGCAGGCCATTTTGATCGAGGTATGCTTCCCCCGCCTCGAGGGCGGAAGAGCAGCGCTCCGCGATGGCCTGGGGCTGCATCAAGGCCTGGTTGTTGATGATGCACTGCTGGCAGCCCATGCTCACCGCGGCAAACGCCTCCTGGCAGTTGGCGATCGCGCACAGCGCCGCGGAGGCGTCGTCGAGGTCACCGCAGAGCTGCTGCGCGCACCGCACCAGGTCGGCCGCCTCCGGCTCCGTGCAGGCCGGCTCCGAGCGCGCGGTGCTTTCGGTGACCGCGTGCAGGCTGAACGGAGTCGCGGTGAGCTCGGCGCCGATGCGCTCGAGGTCCGACGGCTGCCAGAGCTCTTGCAGGCACAGCACGTCGGGGTCGAGCGCCGCGAGCGCATCCGGCAAGGCCTGCGCGCGCTCCGGCACGTAGGGGGCCAGGCCGATGCCGAGGGCCGCGTTGAAGCTCACGAGCGAAAGCGCGGCCGTCGGCGGCATCACGAGGGTTTCGTCGTCGCCGGAGCAGCTGGCTGCGGCCACGAGCAGGAGGGGCGGAGCGAAGAGGCGCATCGCGCCCGAAGTTGTCCGGCGGGGCGAGGGCCGTCAAGTCGCCGCGTGCGCGTCGGTGGAAAGAGCCCCCTTGCGACAGCGCCCTTCCGTCCTTACGCCCTCCGTGTGATTGTGGTCTACGGCATCGTCGACAAGCTCATTCCGATCCGGCGCCCGCTCTCCGACGCGATGCACGCATGCATGCAGGAGGTGCTCGGCCTGCCCGAAAACAAGCGATTTCACCGCTTCGTCCCGCTCGAGCGCGATGGATTCTTCTACGGTGCGGGCCGTACGGATTCCTACACGGTGATCGAGGTCCGGATGATGGAGGGCCGGCAGGTGGCGACCAAGAAGAAGCTCATCCGGGCTCTGTTCGACCGGCTGCAGGCAGAGGTCGGTTTGGACCCGATGGACGTGGAGATCACCATCTTCGAGCAGCCGGCGCACTGTTGGGGCTTTCGAGGCATCACGGGAGACGAAGCGCAGCTCGACTACGCGATCGAGGTCTGACTCGAGCGGCTCGAGCGTTGCCTGCGACGCCGCGGGCGCGATCGGACCGTGGGCCTTTCGGCCGGTAGCGTCGCCGCCGTCTGCCCCGGGTCGCCGGCCTCGGGCCGCGACCCAGCCGGTCGCGCCGCGCGGGCAGGGGGCGAAGATTGCGGAGTTCTCGGCTGCCGGCCGCTTCGCGGGTCGCTATGGTTGCGCCGGTGAGAGCTTCGCGATTCGGCGCGTCGGGCCCGGAGGTGCCCGTCGTGGGGCAGGGCAGTTGGCACCTCGAGAGCGACGAGCCCCTCGAGGCTCGCGCGGCGCTCCGCCGCGGCGTCGACCTCGGGATGGTGCACGTGGACACGGCGGAGATGTACGGCAGCGGCCGCGCCGAGTCGCTCATCGGAGAGGCGCTCGCGGACCGTCGCGACGAGCTGTTCGTCGTCAGCAAGGTGCTGCCCCACAACGCGAGCGCCCGCGGTACGCGCCAGGCCTGCGAACGGACCCTGAGCCGGCTCGGCACCGATCGCCTCGACTGCTACCTTTTGCATTGGCCCGGCTCTCACCCGCTCGAGGACACGCTTGCCGCCTTCGAGCGCCTGCAGGAGGAGGGAAAAATCCTCCGCTACGGCGTCAGCAATTTCGACGAGGTCGAGCTCGCCGAGGCCGTTCGCCTGGCGGGCCCGGGGAAAATTGCGTGCAACCAGGTCCTCTACCACCTGCGCGAGCGCGGGATCGAGCACGCCGTACTGCCCTTCTGCCGCAAGCACGACATCGCGTTGGTGGGCTACACGCCGTTCGGCGACCGCGGCTTTCCGCCGGCGGGGCCGGGCGTGCGCGTGCTGCAGGAGGTCGCCGACCGCCGCGGTGCGACGCTGCGGCAGGTGACGCTGGCGTTTTTGACACGCGAACCCGGCATGCTGACGATCCCCAAGGCGTCCAAGCTGGCCCACACCGAGGAGAATGCCGGCGGCGGCCGGCTCGCGTTGGAGCCGTCGGACCTCGAGGCCATCGATCGCGCGTTTCCGCGCGGCCGGCGGCGTCCCGGCGTCGCGATGTTGTAGCGGAGCCCGACCCCGGCCGTGCGCGTCGACGGTCGCATGCTCTGGGCGCGGAGGCATTGCGCCGCCTCGCCCGGCCGGCTATGGGGGCCCCATGCAGGCGGAACGAAAGGTGGCGATCGTCACGGGCGCCGGAACGGGCATCGGGGCGGCGGTGAGTCGCAGGCTCGGGCGGATGGGTTTCAAGGTCGTCCTCGGAGGCCGGCGGAGCGGGCCGCTGCAGGCCACGGCGGCGCAGGTCGAGGAGGTGGGCGGCGAGGCCGTCGTCGCGGTCGGCGATGTCACCGTCGCGGCCGACGTGGCCCGCTGGGTCGAAGCCGCCGGGTCGAGGCTGGACGCGCTGATCCACAGCGCTGGCCAGGGGCACTGCCTGCGGATCGACGAGCTCGACGAGCAGGAGTGGAGGCAGACGCTCGAGGTCGCGGTGACGGGGGCGTTCCTGACGGCCAAAGCGGCACTGCCGCTGATGCGCCGCAGTGCCGGCGGTGCGGGGCACATCGTGCAGATCTGCTCGCTGGCGAGCGGAGGCACCTGGAATCGCGAGGTCGGCTACGGGACGGCGAAGGGCGCTCAGCTCAAGTTCGCCTTGCACCTGGCCGAGCAGCTGCGTGAAGAGGCAGAGGCCGGCGGTCGAGTCATTCACAGCCAGGCCGTCTGCCCGGGCACGGTGTGCACGCCTTTCTGGGATCGCATCCCGCAGCGCAGCGCCGACCCGGAGACCACTCTGACGGCGGACGAGGTCGCTTGGCTCGTGCAGCGTATGATGGAAACGCCCGCTGCCACCGCCGAGTCTTTGGCGCTCGAGAAGCCTCGCCCGGAGGTGGTCGTCAAGCGGCACCCGCCGTTCGAGCGTTTCGACAACGTCGTCGCCATCGCCCACGAGAGCCACCCCTGATCCGGCGGCTGGATCCGCACCGCCGAGCGCCGAAGCCGCGGTAGACCCGATCGAGCCCCGAGCGGGGCGATCGTCGCTCCTCCCGGTCCCGGGGAGCCCGCGGGCGAGCGGCGCACGCACCGATCGACGCCAGCTGCCGCGCCGACTCCCCGCGGCGCTCGCCGCGCCGACCTCTGCTGAAAAACGGGCGTCTGCCGGTCGACGTGCTCGTGCAGCGTCCCCGAAGCGATGGCCGCTGCGTGGATTCCGCCCATCGACGCTCGGTCGTCCTTCTTCAGGAAACGCCTCAGGCTCTGGCGAAGGGCCGCGTCATACTCGGGCTTGAACGAGGCGCAGTCGCTCCGTCGGCGATGGTCGATACGTAGGCGATGTCGTCGGGGGCTCCCAGCGCCTCGTACACGCGCGCGCCGGCCAGCACGGCCGCGTGCTCGGAGTGCGGATTGAGGTGATTGATGTGTGGGCTACCCATGATGAAGAGCCCGCGCGGGGCGATCATCGCGATGACCTCGTGCGTATCGATGGGAAGCCGTGCAGGGTCGCTCGTGAGCTCGCCGAGGGGTCAGTCGACCACGGCTACGTCGAAGGAGATCCGGGGAGAGGCGACCACCGCCCCGTCGCGATTGCGCGCTTGCCAGACCAAGAACAAGCGCTTGGCGCGTTGCGCTGCCTTGGGAAAGTAGACGAAGCCCCCGGTTCTCCCTCCGGCGGACAGCACCCCTTCGGCGAGCCCGAGCCGCAACATGTCTCGTGACGCTCCGCGAAAGGCGAGGTCGTCGTCGAGCAAGTACACTCTGGAGGGCCCCCAGGGACCTGCGGACCAGTACGGTGAGTACCCCCACGGGCTCCGTAACCAGGGGCCCCGAAGGGAGGCACGCGGCAACCAGGGGCCACTCCCCAAGAAGCCGCGGCCGTAGCGGCCGCGGCCGTAGTAGCCGCGGTACGGCCCGCGCCAGTACGGGTAGTATCCACGCCACGGCGAATCGTACGGCGAGAGCAGGCCCGGCGAAACGTAGTAGAGGCTCCGCCGAGGTCCGAGCGGCAGCGCCCCGGCCCCATTCGGATCGAGCGCCGTGAAGCGAAACCCTCGCTCGTCTTCGAGGGCGATGTCTTCGTATCGAACGACCAGCTCTTCGGCCCGCTCGTTCGCGACCTCGACCGACAGCACGGTCACGTATCGCTCCAGTCGCCGCGGGCGGCCGCTCCACCCGCCGGCCTCTGCCTGGAGGCGCACCCCCTCGACCACCGACCGGGCCACCCCCTCCCCGCTGGTCGGGACGAGCTGGTAGCGCGTGATGCACCCCGCGCCGAGCGTGGCAGAGCACGCCGCCAAGCCCGCCAGGAGCGCACGAGCCAGCGTGCGGCCGAAGGGGAGGGTCATGGGATCAGCCTTGCACTCTCCCGGAGCTCTGGCCAGCCCCCGGGGCGCGGCGGACCCCGTGCCGCCAGGGGCCGTGCGCCGAACCTGCACACCGAACGCGGCGCCACCGTGTCGGCGCGCCTCGCATGCCCGGCCCCACGCGGCGGCGCGCAATGCTGCGCGTCGTACTGACTTTTTCCGCCCACGGTGCGGTTCTCGCGGCCCCAACGAGTGCCCTACTCCGGGCCGACCAGGCCAACCGGCGGGGTCACAGGAACAGATTGACCGCCAGTTGCACGCCGATCTCGCTCAGCGTGTAGTCGACGGCGCCACGTCCACCGGCGACCCCGATGTCTCCGTGGGGCATGATCTGTAGCCCGATGCTGTTGCCTCGGACGAGAAACACGAGCGGCAGCTCGAACGTGAGCGCCGTGGCGCTGTCGTCCAGCCCGACGAGGTCGCCCGTGAGAAAGGTGATGCCCCCCCGCGGCCAGAGGGCGAAGCCGCGAGTCGCTCGGACGAAGTAGCCGATTCGGGGAGCCAGCACGAGTTGGCTGCGCACGTCGTCGTCTTCGAGACGGGTGCTCTGGTAGCCGAGGCCCCCCCCGAAGCTGACCGAGGCGCCCGTGATGTAATCGAACGAAAGCCTAGGCGAGGAATACCCGGCCTGGACGGCCCGCCCGAGGAAGCTGATACTCGAGCCGGTCGTCGTTCCTCCGGGGTCGAAGTCGGTGGTCGTGCGGGAGAAACCGAAGAAGCGGTCGATGCCGAGCGACAGGGAGCCGGGCGCTCGGGCCCAGGCGGGGCCGGCCAGGGAAAGGCCAGCGGCGCACGCGGCAGCGAGGAGGGCGACGAAGTGACGGTGCATGAGCGTATTCACGGCCGCTGCCCTCGGGCGGGCAAGCCCTCGCGATGCCATCCACCTCGGGGAGCCAGCCGTTCGTCGAAGAGGGCCGTGTCGGCGCGGCCGACTTTCGGCCGACGCATCGCGACCCGACTGCTTTTGCACGCGATCGGCCTAGTGCCCCGTCCGATGAGTCGTAATCACTGATCTGCGAGCGGCAGCTCGCGAGGGACCGACTGCTCGCGGGGCGCCGCGGGCGCCGGAGCGTTTCTGGTTGCCAGCCCGCGGCCCGCGAGCCCTCTGGCACACCCCGGCGTGCGCGGAGGTCGACTCGGCGACCGCACCGCTGAGGCGGGACCGAAGGTCCCCGACTCCCGCCGGGCGCGCGGCGCTCCCGAACCGTGAGCCCCGCGCGTCGAGGCGTTCACGGCAGGGCGAGGGCGGCGGCGATGCACTCGTCGAACTGGTCTTCCCGAATGCGGCCCAGGGAGAGCGCCGCCTGCTTCAGGGTCGTTCCCTCCCGGTGGGCCTTTTTCGCGATCTCCGCGGCATGGGAGTAGCCGACGACGGGGGTCAGCGCCGTGACGAGCATCAGGGACCGCTCGAGGTGCGCGGCGATCGCCTCTCGCTTGGCCTGCATGCCGCGGATGCAACGCTCCGCGAACGAGCCCGCCGCGTCGCCGACGATCCGGGCCGACACCAGCAAGTTGAAGATGATGACGGGCTTGAACGCGTTGAGCTGCAGCTGACCTCGCATGCCAGCCGTGGCGATCGCCACGTCGTTGCCGATTACCTGGCAGCAGACCATGGTCAGGGCCTCCACCTGGGTGGGGTTGACCTTCCCCGGCATGATGGAGGAGCCGGGCTCGGTCGCCGGCAGCTCGAGCTCTCCGAGGCCTGCGCGCGGCCCCGAGGCGAGCAAGCGAACATCCTCGCCCACCTTCATCAGGCTCACGGCCACGTTTCGCAGGGCGCTCGATACCTCGACGAGGTCGTCGTGGCTGCCCTGCGCTGCGAAGTGGTTGCGAGTGACGCGCAGCGCAAGCCCGGTTTCGCGCGCGAGCGCTGCCACGGCCCGTTCGGCGAAGTCTGCTGGTGCGTTCAAGCCCGTCCCCACGGCCGTGCCCCCGAGCGCCAGCTCTTGCAGCCGCTCGCTGGCGCGTTCGACGCCGAGGATGGCCATGCCCAGCTGGTGGGCGTGACCGGAAAGCTCGTCTCCCAGTCGCAGCGGCGTGGCGTCCATCATGTGCGTACGCCCGAGCTTCACGACCCCCATCAGCTCTTGCGACTTCCGCGTCAGCTCGTCCCGCAAAAGGCGCAGGCCGGGCAACGTGCGCGCGGCGAGAACCTGCAGCGCCGCCAGGTTCATCGCCGTCGGAATCACGTCGTTGGAAGATTGGGAGCGGTTGACGTGGTCGTTTGGGTGAAGGGCCCGAGCGCCGTCGTCGAGCGAGCCGCCCGCCAGGACGTGCGCCCGGTTGGCGATGACCTCGTTCAGATTCATGTTCGTGTGGGTTCCCGAGCCCGTCTGCCAGACGGAAAGGGGAAACTCGTCGTCGTGCCGCCCCGTCAGGATCTCGTCGCACACCTCGGCGATGCTGCGCGCCGCGCTCGGGTCGAGGACCTCGCATTCGGCGTTGGCTCGCGCGCAGGCCTTCTTGACGCGCGCCAGAGCGGCAATCACCTCGCGTGGCATCCGCTGGTCGCCAATCGGGAAGTTTCGTCGGCTGCGCTCCGTCTGGGCGCCCCAGAGCCGCTCGGCGGGGACTTGGATATCACCCAGGCTGTCACGCTCGGTTCGATGGTTGCTCACGGCTCTCTGTGTAGGGCCCCGCGACGCGCGGCAAAAGGGGCTGCGCCCAATCGGCGGGTCAGCTCAGCGCGCGAGGCTTGGCTGACCGCAGCCCGAGCGGGCCCTTGCGGGGTCGAACGCTCTGCGCCGAGCTCGTCAGAGGCAGTCCTCGAAGGGCCGAAGCCGTTCGATTTCCGCGAGCAGCTCGGGCTGGGTGACCAAGGCTTCGAGGGACTCGGCATCGATGCCCAGCCCGGCTGCTTCGCGCGCCAGGCGTAGAAACGTCCAGCCCCGCGCCCACACGGCGAGCGTGAGGTTGCGCCAGCAGTCATCCTCGGCGATGCGCGCGTACGCTTGCGGATACTCCGAGCGCGCGAGGCGCAGGTACCGCTCGATGTACCAAAAGAAGGTCAGGATCCCGTCGCGCGCGCTCACGGACACGAATCGCGGCCGCTGGTCGGCGAAGGCCCAGGCGATGGCGATTGAGTTGACGTACTGCACGGCCTCCTCCAAGAGCATGTTGTAGCCCTGGTCGCCGCCCTGGAATCGCCCGTCGTCCGGGTCGCCGTCGAGGTAGGTGCTGGCGTAGCGATCGCAGAGCCGTTGCGATCTCTCCGTGCAGGGGGGGAGCTGGGGCTGCAAGCCGTCCGTCAGGATTCGGCTGCGCGCGAACGTGTCGCCGGAGCGGCTGGTGGTGTCCCCTCGATCGCATTCGTAGCGCAGCTCGGAGTTGAGCACGTACACGTTGCCCGAGCCCCGCGAGAGCTCCAAATCGTAGACGTGGCCGCACTCGTGCACGGCCACGTCGAGCACGTGGAAGATCTCGGGGGCGGAGGCGGCCGTGCCCGTGAACGCGGTGGGGCAATCACTCTGCGGGGATTCTCGCCGGGCTCCTTGCACCAACTCGAGCCCGAACGGCGCGCGCCGAGTCAGCGCGTCGTCGACGAAGGTCGCCACGTTGCCGGAAAATCGCAGGTCTTGCACGGGCGCTTCCGTCAGTGGGAGCACCTCGCCGAACGTTCCCCCGCAATCGCCGAGGGCCACTTCGTCGAGTTGGGCCAGTGCCTCCTCTCCGATGGCCAGGCTCGAAGCGCGCCCATCGCCCCTCGCGGCACCATCGCCCGGCAGCCCATCGCCCGGCAGCCCATCGTCGAGCCCGCCGCAGCTCGTCACCGCGGCCGCGCAACCCGCGAGCCCCACGCCGAGGGCTCGCCCGACGCCTCCCCAAGCACGACGTGTGGGCGCGCCTCCGGGCCGAAAGGGCAGGCGGCGGCGAGCGGGAGAAAGCACTCCGAAAGCCTGGTCTCACCCGTCCCGGCCGGCAAGGCATTGCGCGGGGGCGGGGTCGCTACCGTGAGAGCGGTGCCCGGGCGGAGCTCCAGGGCGTGCCCTCCGCGGCGTGGGCCCCGGGCGTGGGGCGGGCCTCGAGAATGCCTGGCGCGGCTGGCCGGCCACGTGCGATCCCTCCTCCACGGAGACCGGGGCGGAGGCGCGTCGGGCCCAACCTCTCGTTCAGCTGCGTTCCGCCAACTGAATGGCCCTCGTGCCGGAGGGAATGCTCTGGCGTCGGCCGAGCTGCAGCTCGGGCCGGAATCTCTCCCACCACCGGGCGCTGTCGAGCTCCCTCCACGCTCCCAGCCCTTCGAGGGAAAGCAGCCGGTTCCGCACCTGCGCCGCGCTTTCCGGGCGACGCGCGGGGTCCTCTTGCAGGCACTGGAGCAGCAAGGCCTCGAGCTCGGCTGGCACGGGGAAGGAAACGCGCGCCGAAGGCGGGACCGGCGTGGACAGCAGGTGGTGACTGCACACCTCCACCAAGGCCATTCCCAACAGGGGGCCCACGGCGATCTCGCCGGGCGGCAGCTTGCCGACGGTCGTCGCGCCCACGGCCGGGAAACCCGAGCGTCATCGCGACCTCGACGGCGGTCGCGACGGAAACGGGCAGCGGGCGGGAGCGGACGAGCCAGGCGGCGCCCGCGATGGTCACCAGCATGGCAAGCGTCGAGAGGTGCCCCACCTGCAGCAGTCGCTCCGGGGCTTCGAGCGCCATGGCCACGGAATCCAACACGAAGAACGCCCCGAACAGCTCGAGCACGAACGTCAGGTAGGCGGCGATGCGACGCTGGTGAAACGCGTCGCGGTCGAGCAAATCGGAGGGGTCGGCGGCCCACGCCGGACGTCCCCACCACGAACGAGCCTGCGAGGGCGAGGTGGGTCGAGCCATCTTGGTCCTCGCACGATGGCTCATGCGGCGACTCGCGGTCACGCCGTTTTCGGTTCGTCCCGGCGCGCCCCGGCCCCCGCGCGAGCCTCCCCCCCGCGGTAGGCCCCGCGCCCGAAGCGTCGGAGCCGGGGGCGAGGCTCGCCCCGGTCACTTCCGGCCCTGCACGCCCATCGCCGCATTCGGGCTTTCCCAAATCCTCCCTCTCTCCGTATGTGCGACCATGTCAACGGTCGCCGTCGGTTGGTCCCCGGAATTTCGCAACCATCGAGTCGACTCGGCTCATCCCGAACGACCCTCGCGGTGCGAGGCCGTCGGCGCGCTGCTCACGCGCTTGGCGGGGCGGGTGGAGCGCTACCCGTTCGAGCCCGCCAGCGACGGGCAGATCGAAGCGATTCATCATCCTCGTTACCACGCGGAGCTCCGCGCGACGCGCGGAGTCCAGCAGCCGGTGGTCTTCGACTCGGATACGAGCGCTTGGGCGGACACCTACGACGTGGCCCGCCTCGCCGCAGGAGCCGCCGCAGCGGGCGTCGACTGGGTGCTGGGCGGCGGGCCAGGGCGCCGGGCTTTTTCGCTGGCGCGCCCGCCCGGGCACCACGCGGAGGTGGACCGCGCGATGGGCTATTGCTTCTTCAACAACGTCGCCATCGCCGCCCAACACTCGATCGACGCCCACGGGCTGCGCCGGGTCGCCATCGTCGACTGGGATGTTCATCACGGCAACGGCACCCACGCATGCTTCGACGGGCGGGACGACGTGCTCTTCGCGTCGACGCACCAGTACAAGTTGTTTCCCGGAACGGGTCACTACTCTCGCCAGGGGCGAGGTCGCGGGCTCGGGTACACGCTCAGCCTCCCACTTTCGCACGACGCCGGCGACGAAGACATTCTGTGGCTCTACCGCTCGCTGGTGCTACCCGTCCTGGAGAGCTTTCGCCCGGAGCTCCTGTTGATCTCCGCCGGTTTCGACGCCCACGAGCTCGATCGCACCGCCGAGCAGCGAATCACGTCGCAGGGGTTCGGCCGCCTGGGAGCTTTGCTCTTCGACGCGGCGGACCGGCTGTGCGATGGCCGCGCCGTGGTCGTGCTCGAGGGGGGCTACAGCTTGCCAGGGCTGGCGAGCGGCCTCGAGTGCACGCTCGAGGCGGCGCGCGATCCCGAGCCCATCCTGCGGCGGGCCCTGCCGCCGCCGCACCCGCATTTGGAGATGACCATCGATAGCCTCAAGCGCGTCCACCGGCCGTACTGGGGCTGCCTCGCAGAAGGCTCCGACGCGGCCGCTGCAGCCGCGCCGATCGCCGCGCCCGCCTGAGCCACTGCGCCTCGCCGGCGCGAAGGGCTCCCCGAGGGCGCGCCGCGCGCCGCGGAGAGGGAGCGCGCTCGGCGCGCAGCGGCGCGTTCAAGGCTGGGCGGTGGGGGGCTCCAGCACGACCAGCAGGTCGTAGCCGACCCAGAACTCCGGAAATCCCTCCAGCTCGGCGGCGTGGACGGCCGCCACGCTCAACATCGGCGCCCCCGTACGGCGCCCGAAGCGGCGGGGAATCGCGCTCCGGTGGCAGTGCGCGACGCCGGCCAGCGTGAAGACGCTGCGCGCTGGACCCTCCGCCGGCCGCGCCCAATCGGCGGCCGTCTGCGCCATCGTCTCGTCCCAGACGGTCTGCGCCGTGTAGATGTTTTCGAGCGAGGCGGCCGCGGGGTGGGCCGGAGTGATGCCGAACAGGCTGAAGATGTACTCGCGATGCTCTTGGTCGGTGAGGTCGAGCTCCGGCACCTCGGCTGCTTGCTCTTCGGTGAGGCTCTCGAGCCCCTCGCGCCCGATCTGGCGCGTGAGCTCGGTGCGGGCATTGAGGGCCAGCGCGCTCTTGCCTCGTTCAGCGGTGAGCTCGAGCTGTGGCCGATACAGCGAGAAGTCGTAGCCCCAGCGCGTAGCGTACTGGGTTGCCTGCAGAAAATCCTCCTCCCCGAGCTCTCCCCGCACGAATGCCGAGAGCGGCTCCTGAAAAGGGCGCTGAAACATCTCGAAACCAACCGCCTGCTCGGGCCTCTCCCGAAAGCGACCGCGGTGCGCAGGGCCCCTCCGACGCGCGGGGACGACCCTGTCGAGCCAGCGCGCCAGGGCGCGCAGTTGCGCGTTGTGGTGGTACGGGTCATTGTGCAGCTCCCCGAAGCAGATGGCCTCCTGGCGTGCGATGAGCTGCCATACCTGGCGCGCGGAGAGCTGCTCGTCGCCCGCCATCCCGTGCAGTGGCAGCTCCGAAGTCGCGACGATGTCGAGCGGCAGAGGCGAGGGGGCGGGGGGCTCTGCTGGTTGGGCGCCGGCATCCGACTCGGCCGCGGCGGGCTCTGCTGGTTGGGCGTCTGCGGGCTCGGGCCCCTCGGCGGGCTCGCTTCCGGCGAAGGCGCCCGCATCGAAGGGAGCCTCGGCCGTGCCCGGCCCCGAGGCGTCGGCCTCTGGGGCGCCGGTGCTTTCGAGCGCCATCACTTGTGCCAGACCCTGCAGGCAACTCTGCCGCTCACGCCACCGGGCCCCGCTTTCGCCGGGCCGAGGGCGCAGCGGGTGCACCCGCGCCTCGCCCGCGGCGGAAGCCTCGAGCGCCAACGCGCGCTGCCCGAGGTCGAGAGGCGCTCCGCTTCCTTCGGCGCAGCCCGCAAAGAGCGTGCCCGTCGCGCCCACGAGGAGCGCTCGTCCCAGTTCTCTCGCGTCAATCACCACCATTGCATACGTCGATCGCAGTTCGCGAGGGAGTGACTTTTCTTGCACGCGGTCACAATGGCGCAACCCATCAGCCGAGGCCAGGCGGCATCGCGTGGTCGCCCCCGAGCCGCTGCTGCGCGGCAGCGTGGCCCGAGCGCGTGGCGCTCGGTCAGCTCTCTTCCGAGCGGTCGTTGGCCGGTGCGGGCTTGGGTGTGAGCTGCGACAGCTCCTCACGCAGCTCGGGGGTCATCGGCACCTCCAGAGCCGAGAGCGAGGGCTCCAGCTGCTCGAGGCTCCGGGCCCCGAGAATCGGGCACGTCACGGCGGGGTGCGAGGCGACCCAGGCCACGGCGACCGAGGCGGGGTGGTGGCCGAGGTCGGCGCACAGCCGACAAAACGCGGCCGCCACGTCGAAGCTCTGGCCGTAGCGTTTCTGATAGGCGGGGTTGACTTCGAGCCGCCCGTGCGCCGAAGGCCGCGTGTACTTTCCCGTCAGCACGCCTCCGCCGAGCGGGCTGTAGGTGCACACACCCAAGCCCATCGCGGCGGCCATCGGGAGGATCTCCACCTCTGCCTGGCGCTTGAGCAGGTTGTACATCGGCTGCAGGCAAGCCAGCGGTGCCCAGCCTCGACGGTCGGCGATGCCCAGGGCCTGCATGGTTTGCCAGGCCGCGAAGTTGCTCGCCGCCGGGTGCAGAATCTTTCCCTGTCGCACGAGCAGCTCCAGAGAGCGGAGCGTCTCCTCCAGGGCCGTGTCGGGGTCGAAGTGGTGAAGATACAGCACGTCGATGCGATCCGTCTGCAGGCGCCGGAGGCTGGCCTCCACGGCTCTCACCAGGTGGTATCGCGACGAGCCGCGATCGGTTTCGCGCTTGCCGGTCGCGAAGTGCGCCTTGCTGGCGATCACCAGCTCGTCGCGCGCGCTGGCCATCAACCGCCCGAGAATCTCCTCGGAGCGGCCGCCGGCGTACACGTCGGCGCAGTCGAAGAAGTTGATGCCCTGCGCACGGCATCGCTCGAACATCGCGGCCGACGTGGCTTCGTCGGCCTCGGCGCCGAACGACATCGTACCAAAGCAGAGCCGTGAAACCTTCATGCCGGTGGCCCCGAGCGAACGGTATTCCATGGCGAGCACTGTACACGGCAGCGCGGCCCTGTCGACCCGGTGCAGGGTCGCCCCGAGGAAGAGCCGGTCGCGTCCGCTGCACTGCTCCCGTTTTCGGCTCGCTCCGGATGCCGACGCCCCCGCCTTGCACGGCCGAGCCTGGACCGTGCGGGCGGCTCGGAGTGGGGCTTTGCAGCGGCTCGACATGTGTCCGCTCGGGCTGTAGCGGCTACCGCGGGGCCTTGGGAGGCACGGCGATCGGGGTCGCTCGAGGCGCTCTGCGCTGGCCGATGCCCGCCCCCGGCCGGGGCGAGGCGGGCGACGGCTCGCCTGGGCTTTCACATCGCTCGTGTGGGGCTCTTCGCGATGCGGCGCCGAGCTCGAACGGGGGCGCGCTCCGCACCGTGCGGCCGAAGCCCGGGCGGGGTGCGCTACTCGGCGAGGGGGCAGACGAAGAGCTCTCGCCTTTCGCTCAGGCGGCACGGCAGCACGTCGTCGAGACCGTCGAGCGAGGTCTGGTCATCGTCCAGCTCCTCCTTCTCTTCGCAGGTCCACTCGCGGTCGGCGCGATCGAGAGAGCAGCGGTGCAGGTCGTCGAAGCACTCCCAGTGATTGTCGCGGCTGTTGAAGTCGCAGCTGATCGACGGCGAGTCGCAGAACCAACCCTCGTAGTCGGTGTGCTGGCAGGAGGTCGCGAAGTCGCTGAGAAGACCCGACGGTGTGTCGAACACCCAGGTCGTGCGGCGCTCCCGTGTCGAGCGCAGCACCAGCTGCTCGGCGAAGCAGTCGAACCGCTGCTCGTCTGGCCTGACGAAGCAATCCACCGCTCGGACGCGCCGCAGGTCGTCCATCAAGGCGTCGCGGTCGGAGAGGCTGCAGAGCCACTCGTCGCCGTCTTCGGCCAGCTCGCACTCGTCGATGGACGCTTCGATCAACTCGGCGATCTCGGGGCTCGCTTCCGCGTCGTCGTCGTCGCGATCCGTCGCGTCGTCGTCGTCGTCGTCGTCGTCGCGATCCGTCGCGTCCTCGTCCGACGGGTCATCGGTGCGGACCGTGAACGAAGTGCGCGGCTCCTCGGCTTCGTCCGCCTCATCCTCGTCCCGGTCCTCGTCGTCTTCGTTCGCGTCGTTCTGGTCGCTGTCCCCCTGCAGCCCTTGCTCCGCGTCGAGAGCCGTTTCGCGCTCGTCGGAGGAGCCGCCGCAGCCGGAAAGCAGCAGGGACAAGCAGGGCAGTAGAACCAGGGAACTTCGCGACAAGCAGCGATTCGTTTTCATGACTATCTCCAGATGCGGTGGGGTGGGGTCTTCGGTCCGTCCGTTTGGGGGACGGATTGACTGGCCGCGCCAGCAGGCAACATGGCCGAGAAGATCGGGAGCGTGGGCTCCCCTCGGTGCCTTTCGGCGCGACGCATAGCAATTCATCGGTCGCCGTCTGCGCCAGTTGCGGGGGCGAGACGAAAAAAAGAAGATCGCCCCTCGGTCACGTCGCTTTGCGGGACCTCTCGAGGCGGCGGCGGCCGGTCGGGGTGGCTGGGCAGGCCCGCGGCTCGGACCCGGTGAGAGGCTATCTCGTCAGCGCTGTCTACCGGGGCGCGAGATGTTCCACTCGATCGTTCCAGGCGCGGGCCGCCTCTCGGTGGCCCAGGCTGAACAGGGCGTCGCGCATCCCTTCGCTCGCCGCTCGGCTTGCCTGCGTGAGCACCGCGACCCGCCGGAAGTAGAGGAGAGCGCGCTCGGGCTGCAGCTGCAGCAGCAGCTTCTCCCCGCCTTTGGTGAAGCTGCGGATCAGCTTGGCGTCCTGCTCCGCTCGTGTGCCGGTCAGCCGCAGGCTGCGGCGAAGCAGCTCGCGGCTTTTTGCGATGTCTCCGCCTCTCGCCAGCACGTCGCCCAACAAGCCGAGCAGCGCTCGGTCTCGCGGTCTGCGCTGCAGGGCGCTTTCTGCCGCAGCCCGCGCTGCGGCGAGATCGCCCTTCGACAGGGCCAGCTCGGCGAGCTCGTGCCAGGCGCTGACGTTGCCCGCAGAGGCGGCCGTGGCGCTGCAGGCGAGGCGCAGCGCTTCGTCGAGATCCCCGACGGCTCGAGCCTTGCGTGCGGCGCGCAACAGCACGTCCGAGCGGCGCGCGCTCGGACGCCGGTGTCTTCGACCCCCGCGTTCCGCCTGGCAGGGCTCGATGAGCCCGCTCGGCTCGAGGGCGAACGCGGCCGCGAGTCGCGAATCGTCGAGCTGGTCGCCGTCGAGCCGCAGGGGCGGCGCTTCGAGAGCGGTAGCCCCGGAGTCCGCCGCCCCTGCATCGGTCCGCGCGCGGGCCGCCGGGGCCGCGGCAGGCGGGGCGCCCGCGTCGGCCTCCGCGGCTGGCTGCCGAGCAAACGGGGTTTGCGTTCGCCCCCGATTCATCTTCTTCGGCTCGTGGGGGGGGCGGTGTCTCGGCTTCATCCAGGTCGCCTGGACCCGGTCCCAAAGGCGTTGCATCGGTGCGCGTCCCGGGGCCACGCGAGCGCCGAGAGCGGGCGCGTAGGCGTGCCAGGCGGGCTGCAGCCACACGGCAGCTCCCGCCGCTGCCAGCAGGAGCACCGGCGCGGTGAGCGCGACGGCCAGCGCGGTCGCGCGACGCCGGCGCGGTGCGGCCGCGGGCGAACCCGGCTTGCCCGACCAGCCTTCCGCCGGAGGAACACTGGGAGCGGAGAGCAGGGCATCCATCTCGTCGGCGGTCATGGTGGCGGTGGGACCTTCGTCCTCGCTCCATGCGCTGCCCGGCGGTTCCGAGAGCGACCGAGTCGGCGCGAACGAGCGCGATACGCCCGGCAATGCATCGGCCCCGGTGCCGTCCTCGTCGGGCCGTTCGGTCTCCGCACCGGGGGCTTCCTCAACCGTACCGGGCGCCACCGTGACCGCTTCGGGCGGGTGCCTCGAGGCTCCCTCCGAGCGGCGCGAGGACCTCTCGAGCGAAGGCGGCGGCTGCTCCGTGCTCGCCGACGAAGGAGGCGGGAGCTCGGTTTCCGAGATGGCCGTATCTCTCGGTGCGTCGACTTCGGCGGGCTCTCCGAGCCGCGCGGCGGGCTCCGACTCGGCGATTGCTGCCGCCGGTGGCCGGGAGTCTCGCGGCACGGGGGGCGGTAGCGCCGGGGGCAGCGCGGCCCTCGCCGGGGGCAACGCGGCCCTCGCCGCGGGCAGCGCGGCCCTCGCCGCGGGCGACAGCCAGGGCGCCTCTACCGCACCGGACCCGGCCGTGGACTTCGGTCGCTCTGGCGCGGCCGCGGCCTGTTGTGGGTTGGGGGGGGGCTTGGCGACGCCGTGCAGCGTCTTTTTCCAGGCGGCTGGCTCTCGTCGAGGGTGGGCGCGCGCCGGCTCCGCCTTGGGTGCCCGGCCGCCGGCGGCCGTCGGCGCGGGGCGCGGCGAAAGCGGCTGGGGCGCGACGGGCTCCGAGGTGGCGTCCCGCTTGGGTGCCCGTCTGGCGCGCGGCTCGTGCCCCGCGGCTTCGGACGCGGCTGCGGCCGGGGCGTGTGCGACCGCCGCCGGGGCTGCGGCTGCGGCCGGGGCGTGTGCGACCGCCGCCGGGGCGTGTGCGACCGCCGCCGGGGCGTGTGCGACCGCCGCCGGGGCTGCGGCCGGGGCGGGGGCGACCGCCGGCGGGCCTGCGGCGGGGGCGACTGGCGCCCGTCCGGCCTCGGCGGCCACTGGATCTTCCACGACGGTGCAGCGCTGCACCGGCACGGGAGCGGGGGGGAACTTGCCCGTATCGATGCGCGACCCGCGCCGCTTTTCCCCCCCTCGTTCCGGCGCCGGCGAGGGCGATGCCGAAGTGGGGGAGCGGCCCGCGGTAGACTTCCGTGTGAGGGCGAGCGGGATGTCGCGCTCTTCGGCGGGGCGCGTTCCCGAGGGCATCAGCGGCGCTCTCAACGCCGCCCGCTGGGCGGCGGGAGCGGACTCGCTCGTTCCGGCGCGGGGGGGCGTCGCGCGACGGGGGGCGGGTGGCTCGTCCGATTGGGGCGGGACTCGCACGATCTCCGGGTGGCTCGACGGATGGCGCCTCCCGCCTTGCCCCGGGGCGGGAGACGGCACGGACGCAGGCGCGGCGTTCCACGCCAGCTCGCCCCCGCGGTAGGTCCGCGAGGCCCTGCGCCGCGCCGGGCGGTTGCTGCGCCGCGCTTCCTGGCGCGAATCACGACCCGGGCGTTCGCTGCGCGCCTTCCCCGCCCGGATGCGATCCTCGGAGCGTCGACGCTTTCCACTTCCGGGCCGCGGCATCATCCAGGCTCCCGTCGCTCCGGCGTCGGGTCGCGGGTCTCGCGAGGCCCTGTCGGCTGGCGGCCTGGGATCGGGATCGGACGGCCTTACCGCTCGCAGGCTCGCGCGGGAGAGGTTGCGGGCCGCCGAGCGCCGCTGGGCGAAGCGCGCTCCCGCCACGTCGTCGAAGAAGTGCGCCGCTTCGGCGAGCGAGGCGACGCCCTGCCCGCAGTTCTCGAGCTCGCTCGCGAGCGCCTCGGGGCTCGGCGGCCGTCGACCGGGGTCCGAAGCGAGGCTGCGATGGATCACCTCCACGAGGCGCGGTGAGAGCTTTTCCTCGACGAGGGTGTGGATGTCGGGCCAGTCGTGCTGAAGCAGCCGGTGCTCGATCGCGTCGCGGGGCCCGGAGACGAGGGGCTGGCCCGCCAACAGCTCCCAGAGCATCGCTCCGCAGGTGAAGACATCTGCGGCCGGCCCCAGTGGGGAGGTGGCGTACAGCTGCTCGGGAGCGAGGTAGGCGAGCTTGTCGACGCTCACCTCCTGCCCCTCGAGCAACGCGAGACAGGGGGCGATGAGCGCGTCGGCAATGCGTGTGCGGCCATCGCGAGCGATCACGACGTTGTCGGGCGACAGACCGCCGTAGGGAGGGGCGCTCGGCCATCCGTGCAGCGTCCCGTGCAGTGCGCGAACGCCTCGCAGCAGGTCGATGACCAAGCGCAGGCTCACGCTGGCCGGGAAGCGGCGCTTGCGCGTGTGGCTGAACCCGACCAGGCCGCGCAGGGGCTCGCCCTCCACGAACTCGTAGACCACGCTGAGGCTCTGGCCGTGGACGATCACTTCGAGCGTCGTCAGCACATTTTCGTGGCTCAGCGCCATGGCGTCGCGCCCGGCGCACGCCAGCCGTTGCAGGGCTTCGAAGGGCGACCGGCCGGGTAGCTTCACTCGTCGCAGCAGGACGAGCCGACCGGGGACGGCCTTGCGCTGATCCAGGGCGAGCCACAAGGCCCCGAGGTAGCCCTGCGAGATCTGCAGAATCGAATGGAAGCCGGCCGGCGCCTGACTCTCGTTGTCGACGGTCGCTCCCACGAAGAGGAAAACGGACCGGACCCGCCGACCCTGAGGCAAACTTCCCCACAATCGGCCCGGCCCCGGGACGGTTTGCACTTCGCGAGGGCTTTGGCCGGTCCACGGACCGGTTTTCGCCGAGCTTCCGAGGTCTGCCGTTGGGTCCCGATGTGAGCGCCCCTGGCTCGCGGGCCGTCGGTCCCCGGAAAGGTGTGGGGGTCGGCTCGAGGCCCCGGCCGGCGGGGCTTCGAGCCGATGGCCCTCCGGGCGTCGTCGGAGGTGCCGCCCGGGGCGAGGAGCCCGGCTGGCGGCGCGACGCATGCGGGCCGGCGGCCTGGCAGGTGGTGCCGACGAGAGGGTTCGCCCACTCGGCTCGAGCTCGAGAGCGAGTGGGCCGCCCTCGCCGCAGCAGCCCCGTGCGCTTCGCGCCCGGCGGGGGCCGGGACACCGGGCCGCCAGCGGACGGGTCGATGGTCGTGCAGAAATTCGCACTCCCCGACGATTCGGCGCCGCCCCACGCTGGAGGAGGTGCTCAGCTCTCTCTCTGTCGCGAATCCCGCGAATCCCGCGAATCCCGCGAGCCCCCGCGGACCGTCGCACGCCGTTTGCCGCGCGGCCGCTGCAAGGGCTCGTGCGCGTTCCGGTCGCGCCGCACCCCCCAGACGCCCGAACGGCAGCGACGCGGCGAGGGCCCCGGACCGCGCCAAGGCTCGGGGCTGCCTGCCCGCCCTGGGCCGCGTCCTCCTCGCGGGCGGTGCGCTGGCTGTCGGCAGCCTCTCCGCCCTCGGCTGTGCGGAGTCCGTCCCCATCGAGCCGCAGCCAGAGGGGGCGGGCGGCGCCGCGCCGCCCGCCGACACGGGCGGGGCTGGCGCCGAGGTCCCGGGCTTTCTGCCGAACGACGCCGCGTCGTCGCGCGTCGACGCCAGCCGGTGTGCCAGCACGGGCGCGGCTGCGACGCGTGTGCGGCGAGCCGTCGACATCGTGCTCGTCGTGGACAACTCCGACAGCATGGCGGAGGAAACGGCCGCGCTCGAGCGCGAGCTGAGCACCTCGCTGGCCGATGCCCTGGCCGCGAGCGAGCTCAGCTACCGAGTCATTCTGATCAGCGCTCACCGCGGCCAGCGTCGATCGGCGACGACCAGCGAGCTGTGTATCAGCGCTCCATTGAGCTCGGTGGAGGACTGTCGCCCGTTCGACCCTCCCGGGCTCACGTCTCGCTTCTTCCAGTACTCCACGCACGTCAGCAGCCACAATGCTCTCGAGGTGGTGCTGGACACCTACGCGCGTCCCTTCGAATCCACCCTGCGCGAGGACGAGTTCGGCAACGCCCCGCGCGGGTGGTCCTCCTGGCTGCGGCTCGGTGCCGACAAGGTGCTGGCCGTCTTCTCCGATGGCGACTCGTCGCTCGCTCCCGAGGTGTTCATTCAAAGGCTGGTTCGAATGGGCGCGGAGCACTTTGGCTCGGAAGCGGAGCCCAACTTCGTGTTTCACAGCATTGTCGGGCTCGCTTCGGACGAGCCGGTGCTCGACCCCCAGGCCCCCCTCGTCACCACGCGCTGCAGCCGGGAGATGGCCTCTGCCGGTGAGAGCTTTCAGCGGTTGAGTCGAGCCACGGGGGGAACACGTGCTTCGCTGTGCGCCGTCGACACCTCCTCGGAGGTATTTGTGCGGCTGACGGAGGGCGTCCGCTCTTCTTCGAACCTACCCTGCGACGCGGCCGTACCGAGTGCTCCAGGCTCGCGCTCGCTGGATTTGACCGGCGTCCAGGTGCTTCTCTCTTCGCCGCAGTGGGGTGAAGCCCGAGCGCTGGTCGAAGCGGCCAACGCTGGTTCGTGTCGGTCGGGTTCATTCTATCTCGCGGGCGATCGGATCTGGTTGTGCCCCGAGGCCTGTCGGGAGGCTCGCGACGTGGAGGGCGCCGAGTGGGCCGTGACCATTCCGTGCACGGTCGAGGTGCCTTTCTGACCGCCCGAATCGCACGCGCTCCCGCGGCTCCCCGCCCGGATCCCGCGGCCGCGCCACGCATCAGGGCGCGAAGCGGAGGCGAAACCCGCTGCCCACCGAGACCACCTTGCCGTACGAAGGCGGCGGGAAGTGAGCGGTGAGCACCCACGTGTCCGTATCCGCATGCTTTTCCAGAAAGCGCCTGCGAACCGCCGCAGCTCGCTTCGGATCGCGATCGAAGACGGGGCTCCACTCTGGATACACACACTGGATCGGGCTGTGGATCAAGTCCCCCGTCATGGTGGCGCGTCGACCGCGGCTGGCGAGGTTGACCGCCACGTGGCCCGGGGTGTGGCCGCTGGTATCCTCCAGTGAGACCAGCTCGGAGATTGCGAAGTCGGAATCGACCAGCTTCGCCCGACCCGCCTCCACGATGGGTCGCACGCTCTGCTCGTACGTCACCCCTCCCGCGGCAGCGGCGGCCTCGTGCTCCGCGCGCGAGAAGACGTAGCTCGCGTTGGGAAACGTAGGTACCCAGCGCCCGTCCCGAAGGCGGGTATTCCAGCCGCAGTGGTCGCAGTGCAAGTGTGTGCACAGCACGAAATCGACCTGCTCCGGGGCTGCACCCGCTTCGGCGAGGCGCCGGAGCCAGCTCTCGTCGCGCCGCATGTGCCAGGGTCGATACTCCGAGTTGCTTTTGTCGCACCCGACGCAGGTATCGATCAAGATGCGGTGCTGCGGCGTTTTCACGTAGTAGGTCTGAACCGGCAGCACCAGCCGCTGGCCGTCCACGCTCAGCGCGTCCGGCTCCAGCCACGCTCGGTGCGGCTCGATGGCCTCGGGCGTCGCATCGGGAAAGACGTCGTAGACGGATGCGTGGAGGCTCGAGATGTCCAGGATCGTGCGAATCTCGAGCTCACCCACGCGCAGCATGACGCCAGCGTAGTCCGTCATCCCGTCGCGACCAAGGCCTCCCACGTGCAAAAATGCGGGTCCGCGTGACTCGACCCGGGCTGTTGCATCGCGCAGAGCGCCCGCCGAGCCGCCTCGGGGGAGCTCCGGGCCCGGCTGTCGGCGGCCCGCATCCAGGGGATTCATCGTGGCCCAACGCTTCGAGGCCGCAAACTAGCCCGCCGGCGCCGGGTCTCTTTTCAACACCTGGCGCCGACCATCTCGAAGTTGCCTGCGTTGGTCGCTCTTCGATGGGCGCCGCGTCCCCGAGGGTTGCGAGGGACACGGGTGTGACCATCGAGCGCGTTGTGGCATGATGCGGCGGTGTCGAACGGCAAGGTCGCGAGCAGCGTCGTGAACACATGGCCGCGAAGAGAGTGGCCGCGGAGCCGCGCAGAGCCTCGGTGGGCCACGGGGAGCAACTCGGTGCCACCGCGGGTGCGCGTGCGAAGCCTCCTTGGTGGTCCGCGCCGGCACGGTTTGCTGGCCGTCGCTGGCCGCCGGGCGGGTTTGCCGTGCTCGGTGAGCGAACGGAGATTGGCGGGCTCGCCGACATCGACTTCAATTGCCGCGAGCCCCAGCCGGTGCGTGCGGCGCCGGCTCTCGTCCGATCGACCCTGCGGTAGGCGCTGCTTACTCAATCTTGGAGCCCCCTTTTGCGAAACCTCATCGTTCAGTCCCTGGTCACCTCGGTCTTGTCGTTGGGCGCCGTAGCCTGTTCCGATTCGGACGACGACGATCCGGTCGAAAGCGCCGGCTCGGGCACGGGGGGCACTGGCAGTGCCATGGCGGGCGGAGCCGGCATGGCGGGCGGCATGGCGATGGCCGGCATGGGCGGGGGCGGCATGGGCGGGGGCGGCATGGGGGAGCAGTTTCCAACGCCGGACAAGCTGGTTGCCTTGACGTTCGACGATGGGCCTGCCGTGGGCCAAAGCGAAGACGTGCTGGACAAGCTCGAGTCTCATCAAGTTCCAGCCAGCCTCTTTCTCATCGGTCAGCTCATCGGCGAGGGAACGCAAGCGGTGCTCCAGCGCGCTGCGAGCCTGGGCTGCGAGTTCGAGAACCACTCGTTCGGGTTTGCCTCGCTGACGGGAATGACGCCGGAGCAGGTGACCACTTCGGTGGCTGATACCACGGCCGCCATCGAGCAGTTCACGGACGATAGCCCGGTATTCTTTCGCCCCCCGAACCTGGCGATCGACGACAACATGTATCAAACGATCGACATGCCTTTTGCCGGTGGGATCGTCGCTGGAGATTTCCCGGCCGAGTTCGGCGGAAATCCGACGGTCGAGGCCGTGGCCAATGCGGTGTTGAGCCGCGTGCAAGATGGCTCGATCATCTTGATGCACGACGTACAACCGTCGCTCGATCCACACCCCACTCCCGAGGCCCTCGACACCATCATCCCGGAGCTGAAGCGTCGCGGCTACGAGATCGTGACGCTGCGCACGCTGTTCGAGCGGCGAGGCATCGACCCGAACGGCATGCAGGACACCATCTGGGACGCGGTTCCGCCCGCCGCCGACTGATCGCGCCGCCCGCGTGACGCGGCCCATGCTTCGCGGCGGGCGTGGTCGAGGGCGAGAACCGCCACGCGCCGCCCAGGCTCGGGCGTCTGGTCGTCCTCGAGGGCTCCTGCGGCCCCGCCGGCGCCCCGCAGCCACCGGGGTTCGTTTCCGCGGGCTTTCGGCGCCGGTCGCTTCGGCCCCGCGACGCGATGACGGGGCGTCGGGTGGGCGCCGGGGTCCGGCGCTTCACCCGTGGGGCTCGGGGAAGACGCCCGAGGGCGAGACGAGCTCGCTTGCCAGTAGCTCGACGCACGCAGCGACGGCCCCCAGCCAAGGTTGCAGTTGGCCCTGCGGCGTGGCGGGCACGTGCAAGAAGCCGCACGGCGTGGTGCTGCGCTGGTTTCGCTCGAGCCAGCGGCGCGCCCGATAGAACACGTGGTTGCACACGAAGCGGCCGGCGCTGTCGGAAAACTCGTAGGGGCAGCCGAGCCGCTGCAGGGCCGCCGCGAAGCGGTCGAGCGGCAGCGTGCTGCCATAGCGCGCCTGGCCGAGCTCGGCGATGGCGGCCCCGCTGCGGCGGACGCCGTCGTTGTCCGGGCTGTCGGAGGCGTCCCAATTGTGGCAATGGCGCTCGAGCCGGAGACCGCTGGCGTTCGCCGCCAGGCCCAATAGGATGACGGCGCTCGGTTGGCCCCGAGTCAGCAGCTGCTCCACGAGCGTTCCGGCTCGCGCGTAGGAGGTGGGCAAGATCTCTGCGACGACCGGCGGCAGGCACCGCCTGGGCAGCTCCCGAGCGATGTGCTCCGAGGGATTGAAGCGGTGCGATCCAAATGGCTCGAATCCGGTGACCAAAATGCCACCGGGGGGATCGGCATAAGCCGGCTGCATGCCGGGACTGTAGCAGCTTTTCGAGGCTCGTCGCGCAGACCGCGATGGCCCGGGGGCTGAGTCGGTTCCCGGGCGGGCCGTACGTCGGCGGCGCGTTGGTGGCGGCCTACGTCCTGTCCGCCTTGCCGGTGCTGCCGGCGCGTGCAGCCGAGAAGTCGCGCGAGTGGGCGAACGCTCAGCTCCGTGCGCGAGGCCCTGCTGTTCGTGCAGCAGACGGAGGCGCGGTGGCAGGCGGCGCGCGAGCGACAGCCGCACCAAGGTCGCCGAAAGCGGCCACGCCCGCTCTTGACGATGGGCACGTGGGTATCGCAGCCCTTCGACTACTGCACGACGATCCACGTCGATGCGCGAGCCAGCGGCCTCCGAGCGATGCGCAAGGACTTTCGGTTGCACGCATCAGATCCATCTACCGGCACATGCGCGGGGCCATCGATCAGCGCCGCGGAGGGCAATACTGACTGCTCTCGGCGCGAGGCGGGGCCACCGCACGCAAGGTCGAGCGGCGCGTTCGCAAGCCTGCGCCGACGTAGACATGGTGCGCAAGCTACCGCACGGGACTCGGGTCCTGCGTTGCGCCTGCGTGCGCAAGCGCTGAGGTCGACCGCGCGAGCCTGGGCAGCCGGGCAAGCCGCCTCGGGCGACTCGGCCCGGTCCGCCCGGTCAGGCCTCGAACGCCCAGCGCCCGGGCGGGATTGGCCCGACCTGCGGCCACTTCGCCTCGCAGCTCGGTCGAGGTGGCCGCGCAGCGTTCGGTGCGCACGCGCCGCGGGGGTCACTGCCCCGGGGGCAAGGGCGGAAAGGAAGCTCGATGCAGCTCGAGCTTCTCCGCCTCGAGCGGCGCGTCGGCCACGGGGGTCGACCCGAGGTGCATGACCGCTTCGGGGCTCGAAGGCCACTCGGGCAATCCGTCGCCGTTGGGGTTGGCGGTCGCGATGAAGTTGACCCAGTAGCTCGCGGCGGCATCGGCCAGTGAGCGATCGAGGGGTTGCCAGGGTCGCTGCAGCTTGTCGAGGTTGTCGAACACGTAGGGGAGCTCGCCGGAGTGAAACGCCCGGTACCGGGGATGCTCGGGCCACGGAATGGCGCGCTCGAACAGGTAGCCGAAACTCTTGCTCTTTCCCGCACCATCGTGGGTCAGCCGCCAGTCGCGCAGCGCGGCCAGGCCTTCATCGCGCCAGAGCCGCTTCTGGGCTTCCTTGGCCTCGGCGTCCGAAGTCGCCGGGTAGAGCGCCAAGACGGAGCCGGCGCGGTCCCCATATTGGGCACGCGCGCTCTCCCGGAACGAATCGAGGCTCGTTCCGTCGTAGCCGTCCCGCGAGCTTCGCTCATCCGCCATCAGCCCGACCAGCAAGGGTACGTCGATCTGCTGACGCTTCTCGTACGCCGTCGCGACCTGCCGTGGAACCACCCAGCCGTCGACAATCGGTCGAAACTTCACCCCGCTACTCTCGTACGCCGCGTACAGATCTGCGGCGGGGAGCGCGCGCAGCTCTTCGGCGGTGACGGCGCCCCCGGCAGCCGCGAACCGTTGGCCGACGATCTCTGCCTCCTGCAACGTGGGCAGGAGTCGGCGCCTGTCCCAGGCTCCGCTCTGGGTGATTGCGGCGCGGAACGAGCCGCGCGCCAGCGGCGAGGCCGTCAGCAGGTGAACGGAGCCCGCTCCTGCGGATTGACCCCCCACGGTGACGCGCCCCGGGTCGCCCCCGAAGGCGGCGATGTTGCGCTGAACCCAATGGAGCGCGGCGATCTGGTCGAGCAGGCCGTAGTTTCCCGAAGAGCTCTCGGGCGACTCCGCGCTCAGCTCGGGATGAGCGAGAAATCCGAAGACGCCGAGTCGATAGTTGATGGTGACGACGATCACACCCCGCCGGGCCAGGGCCTCGCCGTCGTAGATCAGCACTTCGCCCGAACCACTGTCGTACGCGCCACCGTGCACGTAGACGAAGACTGGCAGCGGGCGTTGAGCGGGCGCTCTGGGGCGCCACACGTTGAGTGCCAAGCAATCCTCGGACACATCGTTGCGCAGCATGTACTCTTCCGTCCAAGGCAACAGCGAGCGCCTCAGCGCCTGGACGCAGCTGGCGGAGAACTCCGCAGCCTTTCGCACGCCCGACCACGCCGCCGGCGCCTGCGGGGGACGAAAGCGAAGCGCACCCAGCGGCGGCGCGGCGAAGGGGACTCCTTTGAAGACCTCTACCGAGGGGTCCTCTCCCGGCACACCGAGCAGCGCGCCGGACTCCACGCGCACGGTCGTGGAAGGGGCGGAGCTCCCGCTCGGAGAGGGGCTCCCGACCGGCCCGGGCGGGGTGCAGCAGGCCAGCAGGAAGAGCGAGGGGAGGGGAGCCTTCATCGCGTCAGCTTCGGGGGGCGCCCGCCACGGGGCGAGGGCCCGACCCTAGACCACGCGCTCGCGACGCGCCACCCTTGCGCTCCTCCCCAGCGGGCTACTCCAACAAATCGTAGCGGGTAGCACGCCGATGGGCGGTATAGGCCGCAATCAGGTGACAGACCCAACCGAGCAGGCCCCCGCTGCCGATCCAAAACCCCGGGGTGATGATCAACCAGAAAATCCCGCGCAAAAAGTCTCCGTTGTAGATCTGTCCCACGCCGGGCACGATGAGGGAGAGAACGGCGGCATTACCAGGCTTCGTCACGCGTTCAGCGTAAGCCCGCACCCCGGTGCCTGCAACCTCATGCGGTGGGGGCCGGTCGCGGGCGCCGCGCGCCGAATCGCGCCGGGGAAACGGGTCGGCTGCGGCGAAGCGCCCGGGGCGCGGGGCACCGCGCATCGCGGGCTCTCGGATCGCCGAAGTGCCAAGGCCCCCGCGCTCCGAGGCATCGGCCCGCCGCCGCCGAGCCAGCCCAAGACACCAGATCTCGCGCCGCGGTCGTGCGAGGTGCGGGAAGGGAGTCGGCGCACCAGGCCCTTCGGAGTCGGGGCCTGGCGGCGGCTCTCGAAGGGAGGGCAGACTGCGCCCGCGGGCCGGCGTGGCGTCCCGCGGGGAGCCGAGGCGGCGGCGTCGTTCGGGAGGCCCCCCCGGGCGCCGACCTCGACGGGCGAGACCTTCGGTGATTTACTGCGACCTCTCCCGTCGCAGTGGGCCGCGGGCAGCGAATGTGAACCGGCATTCGTGCAGGGGAGGGGCTCGAGCGAGCGCTCGGCCCCGAACGGCGAAATAGGAGACACGCAGAAGATGAATGACAAGCTTGGTTCCTCGCGGCGCTCGCGCCGCACGCTGGTCGCGCTGGCCTCGGCGTTGGCTCTGGCCTGCGGCAAGGGGGCGGAGCCTCCCCCGAGCAGCCCCGAGCCGCCGGCGGAGTTGCCTGCCGAACCGTCCCCCCAGCCCCCGGCGCCGGACGTGAAGGGCGAAGAGGTCACCTATTCCGCGGACGGCGCGGAGCTGCACGGCTATCTCGCGTACGACGCAGCCAAGCAAGGAGAGCGTCCCGGCGTCATCGTGGTGCACGAGTGGTGGGGGCACAACGAGTACGCGCGCGAGCGCGCACGGGCCCTGGCGGCGCTCGGCTACACGGCGCTCGCCGTGGACATGTATGGGGACGGCAAGCTCGCGGAGCACCCCGACGACGCCAAGAAGTTCATGGGCGAGGTTCTCTCGGACATGCCCGGCGCCGTCGAGCGCTTCGAAGCGGGGAAGGCTGTCCTGGCCGCGCACCAAACGACCAACCCCGATTCAATCGCCGCGATCGGCTACTGCTTCGGCGGAGCCGTCGTGTTGCACATGGCGCGCACGGGGATGGCCCTCGGCGGAGTGGCCAGCTTCCACGGCGTGCTGGCGACGCAAAGCCCCGCCCAGAAGGGGGAGGTGAAGGCCAAGTTGCTCGTGATGCACGGAGCCGACGATCCGCTCGTCCCGCCGCCTCAAGTCGAGGCGTTCAAGCAGGAGATGAGCGCTGCGGAGGCAGATCTGAAGTTCATTGCGTACCCGGGCGCCGTGCACGCCTTCACGGTGCCCGCGGCCACCGAGAATGGGCAGAAGTTCGGCTTGCCCCTCGCGTATGACGAAGCGGCGGCGAAGCAGTCTTGGCAGGAGCTGGAAGCGTTCTTGGCGAAGCTGTACCCCGAGGCGAGCTGAGTCGGGCTCGTACGGCCACGTCGGCTGGCGGAAGGCGGGGCGCCTCGGTCGCGCGGCGGCCGCTGTTCCACCGAATCGGGCAGGGAGTTGCACGGCGAGGGGGGCGCGGGTTCTGGCGATCGGGTGGAAGGGGAGGGGGGCCCAATTGCTGCTGCAATCCGTTCGGTGCGGCGCGCGGCCGCGGCCGCTGACTGCCCCCGATTGCGTGCGGAAGGCGGGCGGTTTCTCGGGGGTTCACCGCTGCCGGCGAGTGAGTCGCGAGCGGCCGCCGTGCCTCGCTGCTCGCCATCGGCAGGTGCGATGCGCGGCGTGGCCGCTCGTCGAGGCCCTCCCGTTCCGCGTTCTTCTCATCCGAGCGCGGCCTCGGAAGCTGTCGCGTCAGCAGTTTGCCTACGCGCGCGTCGTTGTCGAGCGCACGGTCCTGCCACATCTTCTCTCGCGTTGCCCTGTTCGCCTGCGATCGACGCGGAAAGTCGAACGGTGCGTCTCATTAAGTGGTACCCTCCTGCCCATGGAGCCATCTGTTGACAGTTTGGCCCCACTGGGGTGGCAGCCACCTGAAAAAGGCCCGGAAGGGTCGGTGGGGCGTTTGTTCTGCATGCTCGCTGACGATCTGCTCGAGCAAATTCGCTGGTCGAGCACGTACTTGCCGTGGAATGTCGGGCTCGACCACGTCGACTCGGCGGAACGCGGGGAGGTTCGCCAGGCTCTCGAGGATATGAAGTCCTCTCTGAGAACCCTTCGAAGTGTGGCCCTTTCGATTCGTACCCTCGGCGAGCTCGGCTTGAAAGGCCGGGAGACGGGCAGTGAGCGCGTGCGAGCGCTTCAGGTCGTCGACGCGGTCCTGGCGGCACGGCCGGACGCAAAGAGTGAGTGCGAGCTTTCTCCCGAGCGATGGCTCTTGCACGGGGATCTCGTCGCGCTGGCGCTGGAGCTGGTGATCGAGAGCTTGAATCGATACGGGGCCGAGGCGCCGGTGGTTCTCAAGGCATTCTCGGAGGGCGATGCTTCGGTTTTCGAAGTCATTACCCCGGTTCCGCCGCCGCGAGATGACTGCGAGCTACCCGTCGTGCCGTCGGACGACCTCGCCCAGCGTGTGAGCCATTCCGCCCGTACGCTCGGCATGGGGCTCTTTGCTCCCGCGGAGGTGGCTCGGTGGCTTCACACCGAGCTGGTGGTCGAGCGAGGGGGGCAGCAAACGGTCGTGCGCCTTCGGGTTCACCCCGCGAGCGCCGAGTCAGGGCTCGAGGGCGGCAGCGCCGAGGAGTGGGAGAGCCCGCGCCAGCCGCAGGGGAGCCACGGGGTGCGGCGAACCGACACGTTCATGGGCGCGGCGGGCCTGGCGCCGCTTGCGTCCATTGCCGAGTGTTGGCAGGATTGGACCTTGCAGGCCGCGGGGGCACTGCGCGCCAACGCCACCTATCTCACGCGTGCCGCCGGGCTGAGCCGGACGTTCGCTGGGATTCGGTTCGAGCACTACGTTGGCCAAGTCGTCCGGGCGCTCGAAGGCTTTGCGGGGCTCGGGCGGCTGGTGGGCGGCCGCACGCCCGAGCCTTGCTCGGTCGCCGAAGGGCTTCGGGCTGCCGCTGCGCGTTACCCCGAGTGCCCGTTTCATTTCGCGCTCGCCCAGTCGGTGCGGGTTCGGAGTCACGTTTCGGTGGCGTTCGCCCTGAGCGTGTTGATCGAAGGCGCAAAGGCCAACAGCCCCAGGGGCAGCACCGTGCGAGTGTGGGCCGGCAAGGTGGACGAGCAGCTGGTGATCGACGTCTGTGACGACGGGGTGCTCAGCTCGTCGATGGATCCCGCCTACCTGGTAACGGTCGCCGGTCAGGAAGTGGCCAGAGCGCGGCGCAGCGGTCGCTACTATCCGGGCCTCGGTTTGGTGGCGGTGCGCGCCTGCACGGATGGAGCTCACGGGCACCTGGAGGCCCACCAGGAGCGCCGGGGGGCCAGGCTGCGTTTGGCGCTGCCGGTGCGCGAGCTCCACAACTGACCGGCCGCGCGCGTGGCGCCGCCCGGTCCCCGCCTCTCGGGGCGTGTTCTTGCCGCCGCGGCGCGAGCCGGAGCGCGCGGCTCGGCGCCATCGCCTCCGTGTCAGCGTCGGGCGCCCCGGTGCGCCGAACGGAAAGGCCGGTAGCGCTGTCGTCCGTCCAGTCCGGATTTCTCACGACCTGGTCCCGAGGTTGCGATGAGTCGTGTCTTTTCGCCCAGCTGCCCGCCAGCGCGTGCTCGACGGACAGCAAGTCTGCCTGCGCGCGCCCGGCGGGCATCTGGATTGAAAATCCACCTCCTCCTCGCACCCTCGGTCCTGCGGTCGTGAGAAATCCGGGCTAGCTGGCCGATATCGGTTTCAGTCGGGATCGATCAAGATCTGCATCTGCGCGACGACGACTCCTCCCTCCAGGGCCGCTTTGGGCCTCAGCCCGCTGTTTCCGGGCTCGTCGGCCTGAATCGCGCCGGCATAGGCAGGTAGGCTCGTGCGTCGAAGGTACGGCTGCGACGCCCGGTGCACCTGATCGCTCAGCTCCGGCTCGAAATAGATCTGCGTGGTGAAGAGATGCTCGCCGCCGCTGTACGTCACACGGCCGCGGGCAGCCGAGCCCGGCCGAAGCACGAGGACGTGCACGTGCACGTCGCGGCCGTTGTACCAGCCGGGGAAGATGCTGCGGAAGGAGGCGACGCCCGCCGCATCGGTGACCTGCACGCCCCGACAGAAGCGGTCGGTGTTGTCGAGGTCGTTCTGGTTGGGCACTCCGGCGTACGGCTCGTCGGGTCGCTGGTCGCCCGGGTTGCCGAACCCGCTATAGTAACCCTGCCCGTCGGTGTGCCAGACGTAGACCTCCACCCCGGGGACGGGCGAGCTGCCACACGAGCTGCTGGTTGCGTCGAGAATTCGCAGGTGTAGCTGCATCTCGGTGCCTGGCTCCGCGCTCGCATCGTATCGGCCCCGGATGTCCTGGCGCAGCAGCGAAACATCGTCGCTTCGTTCGGCCTCGTGCACGAAGAAGGGGCCCTGGCCCGCCGCGTCCGTGCTGCTCGCCTGGCACACCGGCACCTCGTCCCAGGGTGGGGCTCGGAGCGTTTCGGGCGCCGTGTCCGTCGGCCCGGAATCGGAGCCGCCGCCGCTCTCTTCCTCGGAGTCGTCGAGGCGGGCATCGGACGGCTGCTCACCAGAGGCCGGCACTTCGGGCTCGAAGCTCTCTGCGGGTATGGCGCCCCCGCCGGCCCGGCCCGCTGCTCCTGTCGCGTCGAGCCCGCCGCTCCCCCCCTCGGACAGGACCAAGCCGCCGCTCGAGTCCGCCGGGTCGCTGCAGCCGAGCGTCAAAGTAGCTGGGGCGGAGGCTACCCAGGCGAGCTGGCGCAGGGCAGCTCGGCGATCCATCTCCGTGGGGGCAGGCGCGGGCGCGCGCCCGGCGATCTTCGATTTCTTCATGGCTCGGGCTCTCTGGCTCGTGCGGCGAGGCTGCCGCCGCGTGGGAAGGGTACGCCAAACGGGGCTCGTGCGATCTCGTCCGCGGGGGCGACCCTTCGCTGACTACGAAGTGAGCCGCTCGCCGGGGGTCGTGGCCCGGCGCCCGCCCGGCGACGAGCGCCCGGCGGATGGGCCCACCGCGGCGCTCTGCCTACTGGAACAGGGCCATCGCTTTGATGAGCGTCTGGGAAACGCCCCAAGCCAGCGGGGCGCCCACGGCGAGCCACGCGACTCCCACGGCAACCGCCTGACTCGGGCTCGTCGCTGCGGCGCTTTGCCGTGGCACCGAGACGCCGCCCCCGGCGGCTTCACGCATGGGCTCTGAAGAATTTGGCGACATGACTGGCCCTCCTCTCTGGGTGAAAACGCAAGGACCCTGGATCAGGCCGTTGCGGGCTGTGGCTCCGCGTCCTCGGCGAATCGCTCGTGAACTGGGCGAATCGCGAAGTTCGCGAGCATCCCCAAGACCAACAGGCCCGCCATCAAGTACATCGTGACGTTGTAGGCATCGGCCTTCGCAACCCCCGAGTCGATCTGAAACTGACGAATGTAGTTGACGAGGACCGGGCCGAAGACGCCCGCGGCGGCCCACGCCGTCAACAGCCGACCGTGCACCGCGCTGACGTACTTGGCGCCGAAGACGTCGGCCAGGTACGCGGGGATGGTGGCGAAGCCGCCGCCATACATCGTCAAGATGACGCAAAAGCTGAAGACGAACAGGACCACGGAGCCGCGCCCTCCCGCGACCGGCACGGCGGCATACAGCAAGGGCCCCAGGACGAAAAAGCAGGCGTAGGTCGCTTTGCGGCCGATCCGATCCGAGAGCGAAGCCCAGAAGAAGCGGCCTCCCATGTTGAACAGGCTGAGCAACCCGACGAAGCCGGCGGCCGCCGAGGCATCGATGGTTCCAGGAAACATCTCCTGCGCCATGGCGGAGGCTTGCCCGAGCACGCCGATTCCCGCCGTGACGTTGAGGCAGAGCACCGCCCACAGCAGCCAGAACTGCGGCGTGCGCAGCGCCTGCGAAGGAGTGACCTGGCGCGTGGTGATCAGCGAGTGCTGGCTCGACTCCGGCGGGGTCCAGCCCGCGGGGCGCCAGCCCGGGGCGGGCACGCGGTAGCCCATCGCGCCAATGCTCATCACCACCATGTAGACCAGGCCGAGCACCACCCAGGTGGCGGCCACGCCGGTGGAGGTCGGCGAAGCGAACGACTTCATCAAGCCGACGGAAAGCGGCGAGGCGATCATCGCGCCTCCGCCGAATCCCATGATGGCCATGCCCGTGGCCATCCCGCGCCGATCGGGAAACCAAGCAATCAGCGTCGAGACGGGCGTGATGTAGCCGATGCCGAGACCGCAGCCGCCGAGCACGCCATATCCGAGATTCACCAACCACAGCTGATGCGTCGAGATGCCGAGCGCTCCGATCACGAATCCACTGCCCCAGCACAGTGCCGCGACCAGCGCCGCCTTGCGCGGCCCGTTCTCTTGCACCCACTTGCCGAACAGCGCCGCCGAGAGTCCGAGGAACAGGATGGCCAGCGTGAAGATCCAGGTCAGGTCCGTGAGCTTCCAGTCTCCATCGGTGGAGGTGGCGACGCCCAGTTGCCGCGTCAGCGGCAGGTTGAAGACGCTCGCGGCATACGCCTGGCCGATGCACAAGTGAGTAGAGAGCGCGCAAGGCGGGATCAACCAACGATTGAACCCCGGCTTGGCGACGATGCGTTCCTTGCTCAACAGAGAGCTCACGATTTGCTACCTCTTTCTCGGGGCGGCGTATGACGCCTTCGTCGTGCGCTCCAGCGCCTTCGCCGCCACTCCCAGTCCCCTACCAGGTGGCGCCCGCAGGGCGCGTACAGATCGGTGCGGAGCGGCTACGGTTGCTGCCGCCTTGGAAAACTTCGCAAGGTCTCTCTCGTTGCGGGCGATTCGAACTCATTTCGCGCAAGTCGAGACCATCGCGAGCGGTGACGACGGGATGAACGATCCATTCGCTTGCCGCGCGGTCTTCGAAAGAGGGCCCGATTTCAGGGGGCGACGTGCGCTGCGGCCTCGAAAGCGTCCCGTCCGCCCGCTTGCCGCCCAGGCGTCGCAGGCAAGCTCCCTTGCTGCAAGGCCTCGGGCGGAGGGCTGCCATGACGGCGCCGGTGAAAGCAGCTTGGCGCCGCGTCGAGCCGTCGGCAGAGCCGGCCAGGATTGGGGGGGCCTACGGGGACCGCTGCGGCGTTTGGGCATCGCGTCCGCGCTTGCGGGGGCATCGATCGGTTGCCGAGTTGGCTTGCGACGCGCCACGCGGCTCTCGTCTCGCGGCGGGCCAGGGTACGAGCCCGGGACGTTGCACTCGACGCATCGAAGAGAGGGCGCGATCGCCCAGCCGTGCGGAGGCACGTTCGGCGCGAACGCGCGGGTTCGCTCGAGGAACGCCGCGACGCTTCGGCCTCGCGGCGGAGGCAAGCCCGTGGGGCGGCCATTCGCGGCTGGACGGGCCTGCCACGCAACATCAAGGCCTACTTTCAGCTCATCGAGGACTTCTCGGCCCAAGTCTGCCAGCGCGCCATCCGCATCGAAAAACCGCGTCGTCCCCGCGCCATCGGGCCTGCGGTCGTGGGAAATCCGGGCTAGCGTCGACTCCAGAATGAACGCTCACGATTCGTCGGCTTGCGGGTTGGTCCTGCTCGCCGCGGGGCATCTGTTCGGCTGCGGCACCCGCTCTCTCGAGAGCCCCGGCGATCCGCCCAACGTCGACCGAATTCGGCAGTTGTACGAGATCCCGAACGCTCCCTTTCAGGAGGAAGATCTGGCGGGTGCGTCGCTGTTTGCAGAGGCCGCCGGCGCTGCGCTCGGGCGGCTGGCCCTCGAGGCCGAGTTGGACGCGCTGCTCGACACCGTCGCGGCGGCCGAGCTCGACTCGGAGGTGGAGATCCCTTTCGAGGCTGGCGGGTTCATCCGGGTCACGCGCATCTGCGCCGGGTGGGGGGCGACACCCACGCCCGATCGAGAGCAGAACGGCGCGCTGCTCGCCATCGCTCCCTTCACGCAGGGCGGCATCGACGAGCTGATCTGGGCCGATGTCGAGCGCTGCCGATATCGCGCCGGCGAGGCGCGCGTGGAGTTGACGCCCAGCGGGGGGGACTTCGGCATCGCGATTCTCAGCGGCGACGAGCCGGTGGGCGAGAGCGTCTCCCCCTTTTCCTTGTTCGTCTTGCGCCTCGGTGTCGAGGTCGATGGGGTGGCGCTGGACTTCGTCGACGACTTTCGCGTGGTTCCGTCGGGCGTGGAGTTTCGCTTCGAGCGCGGAGGGCGCTCGCTGGTGGTGCGAACGGATTCGCAGGGCGACGTGCACGTCCGCGCCGCGAACGGAGCCTTCCTGTGCGAGGGGATGGGTTCTTGTCGTGAGGAGGCGAGCGCGCCATGAGGCCCACGGCCGCGCGGCGCGGGACTGCGCGCCGAGCCTCGTCGGGCGTAGCTTCCCTGCTGGTCGTCACCCTCGCCGGCGCGAGCGTGTTGCCGGCGGGCGTCGCCCACGCGTATCACGACGCGCACGAGCACATCCAAGACGACACGGCCTGGACCCTCGAAGGAGACAAGAGCTGGCGGCTCGGGTTCTTTCGCCTCGACTACACGCTCTTCGATCGCGTCACCGTCGGTACGTACCATTGGATCTGGCTGTTTCGCGTGGCGAACCTCAACCTCAAGTGGCGGCTGTACGGAGGCGACAGGTGGCAGTGGGCGGTTCGCGGCGGATTCTTTCGGCTCGACACGGCCGTGTTCGACCCGGACGCCGAGAGCGCCCCCATCTTCACCCTGGGAAGCTTCGAGCTCTCGAGCTCGGTGGCGCTCTTTCCGCGGCATCAGCTCAGCCAGAGCTTCGTGTACACCGCCGTCAACGCCAAGGGGCGCCTGGAAGATGGCGAGCTCAGCGGCTTGGCCGAGGTGGGCGCGACCAATTTGCAGTACGTGGCTGCCTACGAGATCCGTGTTTCGCGGCAACTGGCGCTGGTCTTCACCGGTCGGTACCTGCTGGCGCAGCTGCTCTCCGGTCAGTCGGATCTGGCCTACTACCCCGACGATTTCACGACGGTGGAGGTCGTCGGCAGCGCGTTGGCCGACGAGGTCGACTTTCGCAACGCCTTTTCGGTCACGGGCGCCCTGGCCTGGTCTTGGGAGTCGTTCAACCTTCGGCTGGGGATGGGGTACGGCAACTTCAACGTGCCGGGCATCAACTTCACCCTGGAGCAGCGCGGCTTCTTCCCCGAGCTCGACATGTACTGGACCTTCTGAGGGAGCTTTCGACCCGAGCCGGCCTGACGCAAGGGCTCGCACGCGGCGAGCCTCGACCGCGCGGGCGGCACCCCGGGGGGGGCCGCCCGGAAACCGGTTGGCAAGCGCGGTGAGGTGCGCGAGCATCGAGCCCTCATGGCCGGACTGCTCGAACCGCGATCGGCGCGCGTGCGCCACCCCATTTGGCTCGTGGCCGCCCTGTGCGTGGCCACGTTCGGCGCGTCGGCGCGTTTTTGGCCGGCATCGGCCCGGGCCGTGCAGGTGCCGCGATTCTTCGGGGACGGGGCCGTTCTGCAGCAAAATACCGCGTGGAAGCTCTGGGGCCGCGCGGAACCAGGCGAGCGGATCGCCGTGTGGATCGATGGCAAGCGGGTCGGGCGCACGACGGCTCGCTCTCGGCAGTGGTCGCTCTCGCTGCCGGCGCAGCCGGGGGGGGGGCCCCACCGCGTCGAGATCATCGGAAGTAGTCGCATCGTTTTGCAGGACGTCTATTTCGGGGACGTGTGGATCGCTTCGGGTCAGTCCAACATGGAGCTCCCGATGGCGCGTGTGCGGGTGAAATACCCGCACGCGGTCGCGGAGGCGAGCTTGCCGCAGGTCCGCTACTTCCGCACGCCCAAGGAGGCGGATTTCGCCGCGCCCCGGTTCGATTTCAGTGGCGGCAAGTGGCAGCGCGTCACGCCGAAGAGTGTGCTCGGCATGTCGGCCGTTTCGTTTTTCTTCGCCCGCAGCCTCGTCGAGAAGCACCCCGTTCCGATCGGCATCATCGACAACAGCTACGGCGGCTCGGCCGTCGAGTCCTGGATGAGCGAGGAGGCGCTGAAGGCGTATCCCGCGCACCTCGAGCAGGCGCTCCGCTATCGAGACGAGGCCTATCTCGCAGCCCTCGTGCAAGCGGACGAGAAGAAGAACCAGGCCTGGTTCTCGCGGGTCAACGCGGGGGACGCGGGGCTCACCGAGCGCCCGAGGTGGTTCGAGCCCGCCTATTCCCCCGAGCATTGGGGCAGCGTCGCGCTGCCCGGCCTGTGGCGCGATCAGGGCGTGAGCGCCGGAAATGGCGTGGTGTGGTTTCGGCGCCCGATCCGGCTGCCCCCCTCCGCGGCGAAGCGGCCGGCGACGCTCGTGCTGGGCCGGATCGTCGACGCAGACACGGCGTACGTCAACGGCGTCGAGGTCGGCCACACCACGTATCAGTACCCGCCGCGGCGCTACGAGGTGCCCGCCGGGGTCTTGAGAGCGGGGGAAAACACCATCGCCGTGCGCGTCACCAGCACGCGGGGCTCCGGTGGCTTCGTGGTCGACAAGCCCTACGAGCTGTTGGTCGGTTCGAAGAAGTACCGCCTGGCGGGGTCGTGGCAGTACCGCGTGGGAATCGAGTCCGAGCCCCTGAAAGACGACGCGTACGTATCGTACAAGGCGCCCCTCGGGTTTCACAACGCGCTGCTCGCTCCACTCGCCAACCTGCGGATCCGCGGCGTGCTCTGGTACCAGGGGGAAACGAACACCGGCAACCCCGAAGAATACGCGAGCTCTTTCCCCGCCATGATTCGCGACTGGCGCAAGCTCTTCGGCCAGGGCAGCTTTCCGTTTCTGTTCGTGCAGCTGGCGAGCTTTCTGCCGGCGAGCCCGCAGCCGGTGGAGAGCCAGTGGGCGGCGACGCGTGAAGCGCAGCGCAAGGCCCTGGCCGAGCCGAACACGGCCATGGTCGTGGCCATCGATGCCGGCGAATGGAACGACATTCACCCGCTCGACAAGAAGAGTGTGGGGGAGCGCCTGGCCTTGGCGGCGCGAAAGGTCGCCTACGGGGAAGACATCGTCTACTCCGGTCCGATGATTCGCTCCATGCGCGTGCGCGGGGGACAGGCCGTCCTGAGCTTCGATCACGTGGGCGGGGGGCTCGTGCACCGGGGCGATCGCCTGCGCGGGTTTGCCGTGGCGGGCGAGCAAGGCCCGTTCGTGTGGGCGCGCGCGACCGTCGAGGGCGACGAAGTCGTGGTCGAGAGCCGGCGCGTCCCACGGCCGGCGCGCGTGCGCTACGCCTGGGCGGACAACCCGGACAAGGCCAACCTGTACAACCGCGAGGGCTTGCCCGCCTCGCCCTTCGAGGTCAGAGCTCAGCCGAAGTAGCCGCCGCCGGCGACGGCTTCGCGCAAAAGGGTCTCCGCGCGCTCGCGCGAGCCGGACGCCTCGCGGCCTCGTGCTTGGGGCCATCCCCACCGCGAGCAGGCTCTCATGCAACGCTCTTCGATTCTGCCCGTCGACACTCGCCGCATGCTCGCGCTCGCCACGGCTCGCGTTCGTCGTGCTGGCTCGGCGGCAGCGCCCGGGCCGACCCGAGGCGCCTTTGCGACCTCAGACCTCAGCCCCCCTCTTCGTGCGCCTCGGCCCATGGCTGAAACGCGAACCGAATGGCGCGGTTGTAGGACTCGGGTTTGACTCCGGCGTGCGCCTCGCCTTCCACGACCCGAACCTGCAGCGTCACGCCCTCGTAGGCGCTGGCCTGGAATTGCTCGAAGAATTCGCGTGCGGCCTGGGTGAAGTGTGGCCACTCGCTGTCGCCGACGCTGAGCCAGACCCGGTGGTCGAGCGGCGGGTGTGCCTGCCGGAAGACGCGCTCACGGTCGAACAGGTAGCGCTCGTCCCAGCCAGCGGCCGGGCTGAGGGACAGCACCGTGTGAAACAGCTCGGGCCGCTCGAACAGCGCGCAGAGGGCGAAGAGCCCTCCCAGGCTGTGACCCGAAAGGATTCGATGGCCGGGGTCGGCTTGGTAGCGCGCCTCGACGAGCGGGATCACGCTCGACTCGAGGAAGGCGAGAAACTTCGAAGCGTCGCCGCCGGCGGTGCCTCGACCCGCGTCGGACTCGACGCGCGTCGGCGTGTAGTCCTCCCGCCGCAGGCCCTCGTAGTCCGGGCTGTCGCCCGCGTAGGTAATCGCCACGATCAGGAACTCCGGCGCCACTCGGTCGTAGCGCAGGCCACCGGCCAGCATGCTCACGAGCGAAAAGTCCCACTGCCCGTCCGTCAGGTAGAGAGCCGGGTACTTGCGCCCCGGCTCCTTTCCGAAGGAGGGGGGCAGGCCGACGATGAGGTCGTAGTCACGGCCCGTTTCTCGAGAGGAGAGCCCGATGATCTCGGAGCTCTCGACCGTCCAGCGCCGGGGGGCGGGCGGCGGCGCGGAGGCCCCGCCGGCTGCTTCGGGCTGCGGCGTGCTGGCCGCCGGGCAGCAGCCGGTGAGCGTGTGCAGTGCCGCGAGCGCGAGCGCGGAGGCACCGGTGGGGGCGCGAAAGCGTGACATGGGGCAGGGGAGTAGCGCTCGCGAGGCGGCGCTGTCCAGCCTTACCGGGTCCGGGGGCGAGCTCGACTCCGCGGGCGAGCGGCTCGGGCCGAGCCGGCGCGAGCCGCCCGCTCAGGGCTCTCGCTCGCCCCGCAGGCTCTCGTCGATGCGCGCCGCCACCCGGACGGCCTGCAGAGCAATATCCCGCAAGATTCCCGTCCCGGAGACGTGGAAACCGACGAAGTATGCGCCGGGGAGCTGCTCGGGAGCTTCCGCGCTCGGGCGCCCGCGTTCGTCCACCGCGCGCTCCACGCCTTCGATCAGACCCTCGAGCGAGCAACGGTAGCCCGTCGCGAACACGATGGCGTCGAGCTCGCTCTGCGAGCCATCGGCGAACACGGCTCCGGTGGCCGTGAGCCGCCGAAGCTCCGGGCGCACGGCGA
This sequence comes from Polyangiaceae bacterium, assembly GCA_050299315.1. GTDB lineage: Bacteria > Myxococcota_A > Polyangia > Polyangiales > Polyangiaceae > SZUA-265. The sequence continues at coordinate 21,333 of JBNKVS010000076.1, read as the reverse complement.
TTCGACCCTGCTTGATTCGATCGATCGTTCCGATGTCCAGCCACGTTTGCCGGCCCGTTTCCCGCTGGTGACGCAGGGGGCTCGCGGCGGGGCGGTGGATGCCGAAGCGCGACAGGTCGCCCACCGAGCGCTGAACGGCCCGAGCCGATATCCAATCGACGAGCCCCTCGGGTAGGTGCTGCATCACGAGCGCGAGCTGCTGGGCCGGAATCGTGAAGAGCTCCCTGCGCAGGACGTGGACGGGCGAGCGCACGACCAGGCTCGGCTCGGCTCCGCTCTCCAGCAAATCCAGCGCGATCTCCGCTCCCGAGTTGCCGCAGCCCACGACCAGCACGCGCTTGCCGGCGAAGCGCTCGCCGCTCTTGTAGCGCCGCGAGTGCAGCATCTCGCCGCAGAACTCCTTCGCCCCTTCGATCGCCGGCGTGAAGGGCGCGCGGTTCATCCCCGTCGCGAACACCACCCGCGAGCACCGCCGCAGCCCGTGAGGGGTCTGCAGCTCCCAGCAGCCGCCGAAGCGGCGGGCGTGCTGCACGCCGGTGCCCAACGCCACCGCGAGCTGGAAGCGGCGCGCGTAGGCTTGCAGGTATTCGACCACCTGATCCCGGGAGGGGTAGCGGGGGTAGGAGCGCGGCATGGGCCAGTGGGGCAGCCCGGAGTGCCCGCGTACCGTGTGCAGCTGAAGCCGGTGGTAGTGCTGCGCCCAGCTGGCACCGACCTCGGTGGCCGATTCGAGCAGCGTGGGAGAAAGCCCGTGGCGCTTCAGGCAAGCGGCAGTGGCGAGGCCCGCAGGGCCGGCCCCGACGATGAGCACGGGCTCTGGGCTGGTGACTTGGGGCTGTGTCTCGGGCATCGCCATGGGGGGCTCGCAGCGCCTCGGCTCCCAGCACGGGGGCTCGCGCAGGGGGCAGGGCGCGGCGGTCGCCCGCTTTGTCGCGTCGATTGCGGCGGGGGTCAACGGCTTGGTGGACGGGCGCGGCCGCGAGCGCTCGCCGCGGCGTCAGACGCCCCGCGGACGCCCGGGAGGCGCGGCGCGGCAATTTGCACCCCCAGTTCAAGCTTCTCCCGAGCGGCCCCCGCGGGCGGGCCACGGCGCGGGCGACCCCGCGGCGGGGCGGCGCGCGGGTCGCCGACCAGGGCTGACCTGCGCTCCGAACGGCCGCGGCGATTCGCGGCGCGACGGCTGCGCTCTCCGTTTTTGGGGGCGCGACGGCGAGCGCTGGGCGGTAGGGTGCATGCACGGCGAGCGAAACGCGAACTGTCGCGTGTGTCCGCCGTCCGCCGCCATGCCCAGCCGTTCGTCTCGCCTCGCCGCAACCCCCCACCGCTCCCGGTCCGCCCGCGCGGCGCGCGCCCTGGGCGCGGGCTTCGTCGTCGCCCTGCTCTCGTGTGCTCCGTCCCGCCCTGCGCCCGCCAGCGCGGCGGCCTCCGGCCCCGTGGCGCTTTCCGACGAGAGCAAGCCGTTCGAAGCGCGAGCCGTCGCGATCGTCTCGCAGCTCACGCTCGAGGAAAAAATCGGCCAAATGATGAACGACGCGCCGGCCATCGAGCGCCTCGGCATTCCCGCGTACGACTGGTGCTCCGAGGCGCTGCACGGCGTGGCGCGGGCGGGCCTCGCCACCTCGTTCCCGCAGGCCATCGGCCTCGCCGCCACCTGGGACGAGCCGCTGATGTTGCGCGTGGCGACCGCCATCTCCGACGAGGCGCGCGCGAAGCACCACGCCGCGGTCGCGCGCGGCAGCCGCCAGGTGTACCAAGGGCTCACGCTCTGGTCGCCGAACATCAACCTGCTGCGCGATCCCCGCTGGGGCCGAGGGCAGGAAACGTACGGCGAGGACCCGTTTCTTTCGGGCCGCCTCGCGGTGCAGTTCGTGCGAGGCCTGCAGGGCGACGACCCGCGCTACCTCAAGACGGTCGCCACCCTGAAGCACTTCGCGGTGCACAGCGGCCCCGAGCCGCTGCGGCACGAGTTCGACGCCCAGGTGGGCATGCGCGATCTGCAGCAGACGTACCTGCCCCAGTTCGAGATGGGCGTGCGCGAGGGCCAGGCGCAGTCGGTGATGTGCGCCTACAATCGCGTCAACGGGGCCGCGGCCTGCGCCCACGACCAGCTGCTCGGCGGCATTCTTCGGGGCGATTGGGGTTTTTCGGGCTACGTCGTCTCGGATTGCCGGGCCATCGCGGACTTGCACGCACACCACCGCGTCACCGAGTCGCCCGCTGAGAGCGCCGCCCTGGCCGTGCGAAAAGGCACCGATCTGGAGTGCGGGCGGGTCTACCAGAGCCTCTTCGAGGCCGTCGGGCGGGGGCTCGTGTCCGAGGCGGAGCTCGACGAGAGCCTGCGGCGGCTGTTTCTGGCGCGGCTGCGGCTCGGGATGTTCGACGACCCGGCGCACGTGCCCTACGCGCAGATCCCCCCCTCGGTGGTCGACAGCGCCGAGCACCGCAAGCTGGCCGTCGAGGCCGCCGAGAAGTCCTTCGTGCTGTTGAAGAATGACGGGGTGCTGCCGCTGGCGCGCGACCTGTCCAAGATCGCCGTGGTCGGCCCCAACGCCAACGAGTGGCTCGTGCTGCTCGGCAACTACAACGGCGTGCCCGCTCGCGCGATCACACCGCTCGAGGGGATCCGGAGCGCCGTCTCGCCGGGCACCGAGGTCGCGTACGCACAGGGCTCCGAGCTGGCCGACGGCGTCCCCGTGTACGCGCCCGTGCCCAGCGCCTCCCTGCGCACCGCTGCGGGGGGGCAAGGCATCGATGCCTTCTATTACGGAGACAGCCGGCTCTCCGCGGAGCCGGTGCGCGCCGAGATCGCGCCTGCCGTCGACGCCCAGTGGGGTGACGGCGCTCCCCTCGAGGGCCTGGATGGCGATGACTTCGGCGTCGTCTACCGCGGCAAGCTGGTGGCGCGCGCCAGCGGCCCGCACCGCCTCGGAGTGCTGAGCACCTGCAACACCGTGGTGAGCCTGAACGGGGAGGTCATCGTCGAGACGAAGTACCACCGCAAAGACGAGTACGCCGACCCGCGCTTGAAGAAGTCCATCCCTCTCGAGCTGCTCGCCGGGCAATCCTACGACATCGAAATCACCGCCCGCGAGACCTACGGCGGCGCCGGCATTCAGCTGGTGTGGGCGGAGCCGCGCCCCAAGCTGAAGCAGGAGGCGCTCGAGGCCGCCGCCTCCGCCGACGCAGTCGTGATGGTGATGGGCCTATCGGCGAACCTCGAGGGCGAGCGGCTCGACCTCGAGGTCGAGGGCTTCGACGGCGGCGACCGCACTCGGCTCGACCTGCCGGCGCCCCAGCGGCAGCTGGTGCGCGAGGTCGTGGCGCTCGGCAAGCCCGTCGTCCTGGTGGTGATGAGCGGCAGCGCCATGGCCCTCGAGTGGGAGCAGCAAAACGCTTCGGCGATCCTGGCGGGGTGGTACCCGGGCCAGGCCGCGGGGGAGGCCCTGGCCAACGTGCTGTTCGGCGCTGTGAGTCCTTCCGGGCGCCTGCCGCTCACCTTCTACCACTCCGCCCGGGATTTGCCCCCGTTCGAGGACTATCACATCACCACGCAGACCTACCGCTTCTTTCCCGGCGAGCCGCTGTACCCCTTTGGCCACGGCTTGAGCTACACGCGCTTCCACTACGACCAGCTCGAGCTGCCGGAGACGCTACGGCCCGGCCAAGAGCTGCACGTGTCCGGGCGCGTCACCAACGTCGGGGAGCGGGCGGGGGAGGAGGTCGTGCAGGCGTACGTCGGCGCGCGCGAGCGGACCCCGGGGGCCCCCCTGCGCTCGCTCGCCGGCTTTCGACGCGTGCGCCTCGAGCCCGGCGAGTCGGCGCGCGTCGAGCTGAGCTTGTGGCCGCAGAGCTTCGCCACCTTCAGCGAGCAGGGGGCCCGCGAGTATCTTCCGGGCGCTTACGACATTTCGCTCGGCGGCGGGCAACCGCTTCCGCGCGCCGACGCGACCTCGGACGTGGCGATGGGCAGCGTGGTGGTCACCGCTCCATGAGGGCCCGCCCCGCTGCCGCTGGGAGAATGAAACACGAGATGCATCGAAGGGATTTCGTTCGGAGCTTGGGCGCACGTTCGGCGCTCGTGGCCCTGCCCGTGTGGGTTCGAAGCGCCCTCGCCGACGTAGCGGGGCGCAGCGAGCGGCTCATCCAGGAGGTGGAGGTCTTGCGCCTCACGGGCTCGCGCGAGCGCCGGCCCGGAGTCAACCGCCAGCCCCAGGTGCAGCCGCTGCATCTGTACCCCGAACGCCGCCCGCCCGAATACCGAGATCAGCCCGGCACCAAGCCCGAGCGCACGCAGCTCACGCAGAACTACGTGCGCATCCGCACGCGGGGCGGCCTCGAGGGGCTCTACGGCCTCGTCGACTCGGAGGCACTCCCCACCGTGCTGGGGCCGCTGCGCTCACTGTTGCTCGGGCAAGATGCGTTTGCCGTCGAGAGGCTGTGGGACGAGATGTTCCGCTCCAACCGCCACTCGCGCGCGGGCCACTACATGATGGCCATCAGCGCGCTCGACAACGCCCTGTGGGATTTGCGCGGCCGCGCCGTGGGCGCGCCCGTATTTCGCCTGCTCGGTGGCCCCACGCGCGAGCCCGTCGAGGTCTACGGCAGCTGCCTGGGCTTCCCGGCCCAGCCGGAGTTGGCGGCACGCCGAGCCGCGCAGCTCAAGCGCAGCGGCTTCATCCGGCAGAAATGGTTCCTCTTCTACGGCCCGAGCCACGGCGCCCGCGGGTTGGCCGAAAACGTGCGGCTCGTCGAGGCGCTGCGCCGAGCCGTCGGGGAGGACGGAGAGCTCTTCTTCGATGCCTACCAGGGCTGGGACCTGCAATACGCGCTCGAGTGGTGCCGCAAGGTCGAGCGCTACCGCCCGGGCTTTCTCGAGGAGGCCTTCCCCGTGGCGGACGTGGAGAGCTTCGTGCGCCTGAGCCGCGCCACCTCCGTGCCGCTGGCCACCGGCGAGCACTTCTACAACCGCTGGGAGGTGCAGCGCTTTCTGGAGCAGGGGGCGCTGCACTACGTGCAGGCCGACCCCGAGTGGTGCGGCGGGGTCAGCGAGCTGCTCAAGATCGGGCACCTGTGCTCCGTGCACGGCGTCAAGCTGATCCCCCACTGCCACAACATCCACGCGGCCCTGCACACCGTCGCGAGCCAATCCCCCGCCCTGTGCCCCTTCGGCGAGTACTTGATCAACCACGTCGACGGCAAGCTGCACTTCATCAAAGACCCGCCCGTGACCCACACCGGCGCGGTGCGGCTGCGCGAGCGGCCCGGCTTCGGCATCGAGCTGGATCCGGCGAAGATCGAAAGCCAGCAAGTGCTCTCGTCCGCCTAGGGGGCGGCACGGCTCGGCCCGCGGCGGCTGCCCCCGGGTCGCCTGCTCGCCCCCGCCGCCCCGTGCCGGCCGGGGGCCGGCGGCCTTCCGGGGCGCTCGCCCGGTCCCCGCGAGTGGCTCGGCAGGAGATGCCCCCACCCCGTCCCGTCCTCGCGCTTCGCGCTGCGGGCGGGGCGGCCTCTCCTGTATTGGCTCGAGGACGGCGAGGCCGGCAGCGAGCCGCGGTGTGCGACCCCGCAGGGGCGACAGCGGTCTCGAGTCGCCTCGCTCGACTTCGAGGCGAGCAAACTCGCCGCTCGAGAAGCAGCCCTGTGGGTGGCCGGCGCGGTTCGCGAGGGAGACGGCGCGCCGCATCCGGGGAAGAGCCGCCCGGCGCCGTCGGTGAATTCGTCCATCGGGGACCGATGGTCTCGGGGCGTGCGCGTGCACGAAACGAGAGTCGCGACACTTCCCCGCCGACCGCGTCAGCAGGATTGGGGATTCGTCCGCCCCGCATCGCCCACGGACGCTCTGCCCAAGAACGGGGAACCATGATCATCTCGGTCGTCAACGACACGGACTTGCAAAAAGAAGAAGTGCAACGCGTGCTGCGCGCCGTCAATCGGCAGCTGGCGGAGGACTACCGTCGCTACTGGCACAAGGAAGTTCAACTGAGGCTGGAGGGGTGGACGGGCGAGCAACCCGACCCCCGGATGCCGTTCGACATTCGCGGGGATGCCGTCCTGTATCTCTGGGACAAGCAGGATCTGGACGAAGCGCTCGGGTACCATTCTCTGACGGCGCGGGGAATTCCCTTCGGGTTCGTCCTCACGCGGCTCGCGGGGGAGCTGGGTCGACCTTGGAGCGTGATTCTTTCGCACGAGGCGCTCGAGCTGGCGGCGGATCCCGAGGCGAACTTGCTGTGCAGTGGGTCACACCCCGACCCGGAGGAGGGGGGGCGAACCGTCTACCACTGGTACGAGATCTGCGACGCAGTGCAGGGCCACAGCTATTCCATCGACGGCGTGGACGTGGCGAACTTCCTGCTGCCGCTCTACTTCACCGTGGCAGACGAGCATCGCAACCACAACGACTTCCTCGGAACGGGCATTCGATCCTTCGGGGTAGGCCCCGGCGGGTACGCCGGCTACCTCGACCCCGCCACCGGTCGCCACGAGCGCTTCCAAGGCCCCGGGGACGAGAAAGCCGAGCGAGCCCGCGCCGCCAAGCAGCGCTTCGGCGTGGCCACTCGCGGGCAGCGTCGTCAGCGAGAAGAGCATCGCGCTCCGGGCAGCGGCGCGGACGCCGTGGCGCTGGACGCGCTCACGTTTCAGTTGGAAGGGGGGACCCTCCGCGGAGAGGCTCAAGATCTCGTCGCGCGAGTCCTTGGCGCGGGGTGGCAAGTCCATCCCGTGCCGGGCTCCCCCGGGGAGTTCGACGCCCGGCCGCCGGCGAGCGCGCGCCTCGGCTTCGGGGAGGCTTGGGAGCTCGCTCACCAGCTGGCCGAGGTCGACGAGGTGCGCGGGGCGGAGGCGTCGGTGAGTTACCCGGTTCCCGGCGAGAGCGATGTTCCGCCCGAGAGCCCTCGAGCGGTACGGGCCGCCCTGGGGGGCGGGCACCGGCCGGGGACCGAAAGGCATCAGTGGGCCCTCGAGCTGTGCGGGGTGGTGGAAGCCTGGAGCGTCTCGAGGGCCCTGGGCAAAGAGCCCGGGGCGGGGGTGTTGGTCGGGCATCCCGACAGCGGCTACCGAAGGCATTCGGAGATGGACGCGGCTCGGGTTCGCGACGACATCGATCGAGACTTCATCGAGGGAGACGACGACGCGGCGAGCACGAACCACAAGGGCAACCACGGGCTGGCCACGGCGAGTGTCATCATGAGCGGCGTGGGGATGCCCGGCGATCGGCTCGCGGGAGCGGCGCCGGTCGCGCACATCCTTCCTCTGCGGGTCACCAAGCCCGGCCTGCTCCCGGCGCCGGTGCTGTTTTCGGCGGGGCTGCGGCGGCTGCGTGATGCGATTCGGTACGCCGTTGCCCAGCATTGCGACGTGATCTCGATCAGCCTCGGTGCCCCGTACTCCTCCCCATCGGTCAAGAAGGCCATTCGCGAGGCGCGCGAAGCGGGGTTGGTCCTCCTGGCGGCGGCGGGCAACGAGGTGACGTCGGTCACGTTTCCAGCCAATTACCACCGCGTCGTTGCCGTGGCGGGCTGCAACATCGATCGGCGTCCGTGGGCCGGCTCGTGTCGCGGGCCCGAGGTGGACCTCTCGGCTCCGGCGGAAAGCGTCTGGCGGGCGTACTGGACCGACGCCGGAAAAGAGAGCGTGGGCCGCAGCAACGGCACCTCCTACGCCGTGGCGCTGACCGCCGGAGTCGCCGCGCTGTGGGTTTCTCTACACGGCCGCCGCGCGTTGAAGACGCGCTACGGGGGGCCCGGCGTGCAGGAAGCCTTCTTGCATCTCGCCCAGAAGCACGCGAATCGAGATCACAGGCTGCCCGACGGTCAGTTCGGTGCGGGCATCGTCGACGCCAAGGCGCTCCTCGAGGCCCCCTTGCCCGACCCCGCCGAGCTGCTCGGCAACGCTCGTCGCGCCTCCGCGTTTCCCAGCGAACGCCGGCTGGAACTCCCCCCCTCGCTGGCGGCGGAACGGTCCGCTGCCGACGGGCTCGAGCGGTTCCTCGCCGCCGCAGCAACAGCCGCGCCGCTCGGAGCCGGCGGTTCGCTTCGCGCCCCGTCGCGCGTCGTCCGCTCGGTACGTCTGCGTCGGGCTCTCGACGGCGCCGAGGCGAATGAGTGAGGCCTCTGGCGGGCCGGGGCCCGCCCCGCCAGAGGCCAGCCGCCAGCAGCGCCTTCGCGCAGTGAGCCGCGCGACCTCTCGTTCCTCCGCGAGGCGCGCGTCAGAAGGCGGTGAACCCGAGCACCAGCAGGATGAGGAAGATGAAGGCAAACCCCCAATAGAGGTAGGTCGTGTAGGCCTCTCTCCTGGTCGGCACCTTACTGTGACCTTTGGCGTGTGATGACACGATTTGCTCCTTTCGGCTTCTAGGCCTGCACTTGCCGTACCAAGTGATATCGAGGGCAATCCGCCGGCTATTTCAGCGAAGGTGCGCACGATTTGCACTATGTCGGAAACGGGGCGTCACCTGCTGCGCCCTCCTTGGGCACTCGTGACCGGGTCTGCTCGGCCCCCGCGTCTGGGGGGCGGGGGGGAGCGCTGGCGAAGCGAACCCGAGAGCTCGGCTCCGTCGAGCCCAGACCCTGGAAGCGAGGGCGGGGCGGTGACTCGCGAGCGTGCCGGGTCGCGCGAGCCTCACTCCCCCGCGGAGATGGCCATCACGACGGGCAGCAACACGCCCTCCGCCAGCGCGTCGAACTCCTCGGCCCTGCCACGGAGCACCACCACGTACGTCGTTCCCCCGCGTTCGGCGAGAGCCGCGGCCACCGCCACCTGCCCCGTGATGAGGTACAGCGACCAAGAGGCGAATTCCGTGTCGATCGAGCGCACGGGATTGCTCGGCAGGCTCCCGGCACCCCGATCGGACAGGATCCGCGCGACGAGCGCCGCGGCTTCGTCGCTGGGCGCGGAGGCCTGTGTCAAAATCGTCGGGTCGACGGCTGGATTGCCCCGCGCGTGGACACCGGGGGCGAGCTCGCTCCAGCCCGCGGGGACCCGGGTGGCGAAACCCAGCACGTCGTCGTCGAGTGGCTCGAGGACGACGTCGCTTTCCATGGCTCCCGGCAGAGCGTAGGATAGCAACATCTCCTCGATGCAGCGGGCGTCCGGAGCTTCCGTGGGCCGCTCGAGGAAGGCGTTGATCATCTGGGTCGAACACGGGCTTCCGCCGAACACGACGTGCCCCAACCCCGGAAATACGTAGGGCCCGAAGCCATTCGACAACCCAGCGGCGATCGCCGCCGCCTCCTCGACCCCTTGGCTCGGGTCGTGGTCGCCGATCGCCAGGAGGCTGGGGATGTCGCTCGAGACGGGCTCGTACTCCTCGGCAGCCACCGTGCCACCCCCCCAGGTGTCGCACACCTGGAAGATGGCTCGCCCTGGCAACAGCAGGTTCTCCTCCGCAAATACGCGCGCTTCGGGGTACTGCTCGAGAGCGCGGTCGAAGGCGCTTTCACGAGCCAGGCCCGATACCTCTCGACAGGTAACGTTGAAGTAGTCCCCGTACGTGACGAGGTCGAGGAACCCCGGCAAGCTAGCGACGATCCGCTCCGCCATCGAGTAATCCCCCGCGGCCACGCTTTGGATCAGCGCGGGAATGGCGGGCACGTTGGCGCTGCCATAGCTGAATCGCCACAGGAGCAGAGAGAGCCCCGCGTCGTCGAGCAGATAGTCGAACGGCTCCCGCGTGCGCGGGTTGGTCACGGACAAGAGCACCGGGTCTTGCTCCAATCGCTCCAGAGCTCCGAACCACGTCGCTCGCAGATCGGGGTACGCCGCGCGGCAGGCCGAGTCCGCCGAGCATTCTTCGAAGGTGTCGCGTAGCGCCAGCGCGAACTGAGCGACGCCGTCTTCGAACGCCGAGCTCATGGCCACGGGAGCGTCGAGCACGACGCTGCGGATCGAGGCCGGATAGTCGCGCATCACGACCTGCGCGATGCGTGGACCGTACGACTCCGCGTACAGGTTCACCGCCTCGTAGCCCAGGGCGATGCGCAGGTCGTTCACGTCGGCCGCGCTGGCGGCCGAGTCGTATGCCGACAAGTCCAGCGATCGCCCGAGCCGCTCCCCGCATGCCCGCAGCTGCGCGGTGATTCGGGTCAGAGCCTCGGGCGTCGATACCAGCTCCCCGTCCACCGAGCGGTCGAACAGGTCCATGAGCGCGGCGGCGTGTTCCGGGCAGTCGAGCGCGGGCTCGGAGAGCCCCACGCCCCGTTGGTCGAAAACGATTACGTCCCGGTTGGTCTCGAAGAATGGAGTGAAATCGGGCCAGGCCAGATCCATGACGGGCAGGGGCCCCCCGCCCGGCCCGCCGTGAAGGTAGATGATCGGATCGGACTCCGGGTTGCCCCCGGGGTGGCGCAGCACGGCCGTCGCGATGCGCACGTCGGGTCCGCGCGGATTGTCGCGATTTTCTGGGACGACCAGGTACCCGCAATCGACCGGCTGCGTTTCGGGAAGGGTCCACCAACAGTCCGTCGATTCGAAGACCGGCTCGTAGGCGGGGGCGCCAAGCGGGGTCGGATCCGTGATCGTGAGGTCCTGCCCCCCGCAGGCGCAGAGCGGCAGAGCCCACGAGGCGACACGCGCCAGGCTGCGTCTCGCGGTCCGAGCGCGGTCGCCGAGGGCGCATCGGTTGCGCCGATCGGCGCGGGGGCGCTGGGTTGGCGGCTGGTCGTCGGCAAAGGTTCGTCGTTGGGTGCTGAAGCTCATCGGATGGTCCTCCATGCGGCGGGAAGTCGGCCGCGGCGATTGCACGCACGTCGCCGCGCGCCGACCCGACGCTACGTCCCGAGCGAATGGCGGGTCACCAGCCCGACGGATGGAAATGACGGGGAAAATGACCACGACCGCGTCCCATCCCTTCGGCGAGGGGCGAAAGCCGTCGGGGATGGTTGCCGAGCCCTCCGCCCGCTGCCTGTCGGGCTGCGACCTCCCATGCTTGCGGCCCCGCCGCGGCGCGACTAGCCGTGAGACAGTGCAGAGCCGGCAACCCCAGAGCGTCCTCATCCGCACGAAATGGTTTCCGCCGCCGCTTCGGGCGGGGTGGGTTGGGCGGGCGCGCCTGTCGACGGCGCTTTCGGAGGGAACGCAGTTGCCGGTCACGTTGATCTCCGCCGGGGCTGGTTTCGGAAAAACGAGCCTGGTCGCCGAGTGGGTTCACGCGAGGCGCATGCCGGTGGCATGGGTCTCGCTGGACGCCGCCGACAGCGACCCCATGCGCTTTTGGGGCCACGTCTGCGGGGCGCTGGGCGGCGCGGTGGCCTCGAATGTCGAGCGGTTTGCCCGAATCGGCCAAGCGTGCGGCGACGACCTCGAGGCGCTGGTCACGGCCATCGTCAACGTGCTCGCCGCGCGGAGCCAACCGGTCGCTCTCGTGCTGGACGACCTGCACGTCGTCGAGAGCCGCCGCATTCACGAGTCTTTGGAGGTTCTGCTCGCCCATTGCCCTCCGGCCTTGCGCCTGATCGTCACGACTCGACAGGACCCCCCGTGGCCGCTTTCCCGGCTGCGGGCCCGGGGTCAACTCGCAGAGATTCGGTCGCGCGACCTGCGCTTTTCGCGGGACGAAGCCATGCAGCTGTTGCGTGGCGTCGTCGGGCAGCGGCTGGCGGATCGCGACTGCGAGAGGCTTCGAGAGCGGACCGAGGGTTGGGTGGTTGGGTTGCACCTGGCAGCGCTTTCGCTCAAGAGCACGGAAAACGTCGATCGTTTCGTGGAGGCGTTCTCGGGCAGCCATCGGTTCGTGCTCGACTATCTGGCGCACGAAGTGCTGGCTCAGCAGGACGACGAGACGCAGCGCTTTCTGCTGCAGAGCGCCGTGCTCGGCTCGCTCTGTGCCGAGCTCTGCGATGCCGTGCTGCAGATCGACGACTCGAGCCGAATCTTGCGCACCCTCGATGCGAAGAATCTCTTTCTGATCCCGCTGGACGACACGCAGAGCTGGTACCGCTATCACCACTTGCTGCGCGACTACTTGCGCTCGCGCCTTGCCGCGGAGGCGGTGGACTCACGGCCGCTTCACCGGCGAGCCAGCGTTTGGCTCGAGCGGGCGGGCCACTCGGAAGAAGCCATCGACCACGCCCTGGACGCGGGCGATCACCAGCGAGCTGCGTCGCTCATCGAGCGCAGCGTCGAAGCGCGCTTCACCGTGCAGCGCCAGGTGCGCACGCTCGAATGGCTGGAGCGCCTGCCGCTGGAAGTCGTGAGCGCGCGCCCGCAGCTCAGCTCGGTTCAAATTTGGGCGGCCTTCGTCATCGGCAAGTTGGGCGAGGCCAGCGAGCGCCTGGAGCGAGCCGTCGCCGCGCTCGACACGGCCCACTTGACGGACGTTGAGCGGCGCTCGGCCGGTCAACGGTATCGGGTGTACGCGGCCTGGCTGGCGTACAAGCTGGGCGAGGAGGAGCGCTGCATTCAGCTGGCCAGCGAGGTCGTCGAGGAGCTGGGGGAAGAGCCGAGTCGTCTGCGAGGCCTGGCGCTGTTGGCCCTGGCGCGAGGCCAGCTGTACGCGGAGCGCTTCGCCGAGGCCCGCGCTTCTTGCGATCGGGTGCTTTCCCTCGCCGCAGACGGCACGGACCCCATCAACGTCCAGGTCGCCCTCTCGATGGCCGCCTTGGCGGAAGTGCTGCAGGGCAACTGGCTGCAGGTGACGCGGGACTACGACCGCGCCATGGCAGCTCTCGGCGGCGACCGGGGCCCCGCCCACCTTGCCGCGGGCCTGATCCGCCTGTGCATGGGCGAGGCTCTGCGCGCGCTGGGCCAGCTGGAGCGCGCCGAACGGCTGCTGCGCGAGGGGCTGCAGCAATGCCAGCGGCAGCTGGGGCTGCCGGAGCACGTGTGCAAAGGAAAGCTCGCGCTCGCTCGCGTGCGTTTGGCCCGAGCGGATCGCGCCGAGGCCGAAGCCCTCCTGCGGCAGGCGGATCGGGTCGCCGAGGAGGTTCGACGCAAAGGCCCGTGCTGCGAGCGCCTGCTGATGCCCGCGCTGCGATATCGGCGCGACTTGCTCCGAGAGCTGGCGGTCGCCGCCAGCGCAGCGGCCGAGCCGGGCCCGGTCGCCGCAGGCGGAGAGCCGCCGGCGCCCCTTTCTGCGGCGCCCCCGGAGCCGGCGGCGCAGGGCTCGGTGGGACCCGCGGGCGAGCCCCTGAGCGACCGCGAGCGGGGCCTACTGCGGCTGATGAGCGGAGGCCTCTCCAATTCGGAAATTGCCGCCGAACTCTACCTCTCCGTACACACCGTCAAGTGGCACGCGCGCCGGCTCTACGACAAGCTCGGTGTCAAGACGCGCGGCCAGGCGGTCGCCGCGGCCCGCCAGCGGCGGTTGATCTGAAGCGCCCCATCAACCACCGCCCCCTCGACGCTCGACCGACAGCAGCTCGAGCCCCAAATCTCGGATCTGTCCGAGCGCGGCGTGGAGCTGCGGCTGCTCGACCGCGGACGCGGACGAAAGCGTCGTGACGGCACTGTGGTGGTCGACCTGAACGGAAAACTCCCAGTCGGCAAACCGCCGGGCCCAAACCGAGCCCAGCTCCCCGCGCACGCGGATGACGTACCCGCCCCGGCCGTCTCCTCCGCGCGGCCCCGCTCGCTCGGCGGCTGTCGAGCAACTGCCTTTTGGCCGTCCGTCGTCGCGGGACGGGCCCGTTGCGGGAGGGGTCGGGGGGATCCTGTGGTCGTTCATTACTCGTCTCCAGCCTGCAGCTCGGGAAGCTCCCCACATCCGCGACGCGAGATCCGAGCCGTCTCGACGCTAGAGCCACCCGGGATGGCCAGGCACCCCCCCGAAGGATGGAAGTGACCCCTTCCTGCTCCGCAGCCCCGGGCGCCGCGGGGCGGGGCAGCTCGCGGTGCCGATTCCCCGACTGGGCCCACTGCGATCCACGAGCTCGGGGCGCAAGCCGCTGGCCGTTCACCGCGGCTCGCACGCGCAGGTCTGGCACCCTCGCTGCGCGGAGTCGATGCACCGGGCTCCAAGAGCGCACGCCACACGGGCATCGGGTCACCCGGCCAGGTCTCGACCCCCGTCAGGGGGCGACGGGAGTCGGGTCTCTCCCGCCGAACGCCGACCGCAAGCCGCGGGTGGGGCGCGAGTGCGCTGTTGGGGAGGTGGGTCTTGCAGCCGAGCCACGGGCTCCCGCTGTGAAGCTGGAAGCCCCGCGCCCCGCGCCTGCCCACGGGGGCCGCGGCGCCCGGGTGCCGACGGAAAGGGAAACAGGGCAGAACGCGTGGCCCTCGGCGGAGCGTTCGATGGCGAGCATGTCTCGACCCGGGCAGGTTCCGTGCCATGGGGCGGAGTCCGATGGCCGGAAACGCATCGGGCACGGTTCTCTCGCGGGAGGAGGTTCGCAGCTTCCCGGGGAGCCGCTTCCGGCGCACCCCAGCTCGCCGACCGCGGGGTCGACGCGCGCGGGGGCTTCCGGCGCTCGCAGAAGATCCATCGTCCCGCGCAGATGGGAGTCATGCGGGGTGCGAACGAGACGGAAGCACTTTCCCGTTGCTCTCAGCGGACGTCGAACCTCCAGTAGCTATCAAACACGAGCAAGCAAGGGAGAAGGTTCGATGGAAAAGATCAAAGAGTCGTTGAAGAAAGCCCTGCAGATCGACGGGTGTCTGGGCGTCGCCTTGGTGGACTTCGAGAGTGGTCTCTGTCTGGGGACGGCGGGGAACGCCGGCTTCGATTTGGAGCTCGCGGCGGCCGGCAACGCGGAGGTCGTCCGAGCCAAGAAGAACATTCGCGACAAGCTGGGCATCAAAGACAAGATCGAGGACATCCTCGTCGCGCTCCACGGGCAGTATCACCTGGTCCGGATGGTGGGGACGAAGCTCTTCCTGTACAGCGCGCTGGATCGGCGGCGGTCGAACCTCGCGCTGGCGCGCCGGGGCCTTCAAGGCATCGAGCAGGAGCTCGCCCTGCACGATTCCTGAGCCCCGAGCCAAGCGCTCCGTCGGCTCGAGCACGCGGACGGGCAGGGAGGAACCCCGGCTGAACGCAGCGGGGTCCGTCCGTTCGGGGGGCTGCGGTGCCGTGCGGCAGCGAACGCCGGCAGGTACCTGGATTCGCAGGCCGGCCCCCTTCCTTGCCTTCGTTCGCGGCCGCCTCAGGGCAAGACCAGGGACCGGGCCTTGCGAGCGCGCTTCTTGCCGATTTCCACGCCGACGCAGTGAAAGCCGTGGCGCTCCGCGACGGCCAGCACGGTGCCGAGGCCGCAGAACGGGTCGACGAGGGTGTGGCTCTGGGTGTGCGCTCGCACGTAGCGGCAGGCGAGCTCGCACGCCGCGACGCCGGTGGCCCGGCTCCAGGTCATGGCGCCCGTTTCGGGCAACACGTCGGTGGTGGAGCGCGCCACGTCGTCCCGCAGCTGACGCGAGTAACAGAGCAGGTGGCCATACCCGGGCCGGCCGAAGGCAGTGGCGCCCGGGGGCTTGCGGCAGATGATCTTGTGCCACAACAGCTCGGCGCCTTCGGCCTCGGCGGCGCGGTGGCACAGGTAGCTCTTGTCGATCCAGGTGCCCTGGCGCTTGATGTCCGTCTGATGGAAGATCGTGACCCCCTGCGGGTCGGTCGCCGCGAGGGTGGCGCGGGCCGCCGCCACGAACCACTCCTTCCAGGCCTGGAGCGTCAACGCCGGCAGACCCGACGTGTCCGGCAGGGAGGTCACGATCGAGCAGCCCTCGAGCGGGGCGTTTCGCTGCAGCCAGGGCAGGGCGTCTTCGCAATGTACCTCGCGCGGGCCGGGCTGGACCGGCTCCGAGGCCCTCGGCTCGGGGCCGAAGCGGGCACTGGACGGATGCTTCACGGAAGGCTGCGCAAGCTCGAACGAAGAAGCCCGCAGCCTAGGCCGCGAGGCGCGGCAGCGCAATGCAGGGGGGAGCGGAAGGCCGCGCCGAGCGGAAGGCCGCGCCGCGGTTCACGAGGCGACCGCTGGGTCGCGAGGCGGGCGCGGTCGGCGGCTCGCTCTGTGGGCGCGCGAGCGCTCGGCCCCGGCGCTCGACGAAACGCCGCGGGCCGTGGGGGGGTGCAGTGACGCGATCGGAAACGCCGCGGGCCGTGGGGGGCGCGGCGACGCCATCCGCCCGGCGTCCGCCGCGGACCGTCAGCGCCGGGCGAAATCCGGCGAAGCCGCGCCTCCGTCGAGGGGCGGCAGCGACGCCCGCCGCGCGCCTTCGAGCAGGGCGCGCGTGTGCTGGCCCGCTCGCAGAGTCTCCGTGTGCCCCAGCGTGATCAGGTGCTCGCGGGCGCGGGAGGCCGCGACGTTGATCAGGTTCACGCGTTGGTCGATGAAGCCGAGCGAGCGTCGCTCGGTGACGGTGGTGGAGAGCAGGATCACCCGGCGCTCGCCGCCCTGAAAGAGGTGCACGGTGCCCACGGCGACGCCGCTCGGGCGGGTCGAGAACAGCGAGAGGGTTTCTTCGGCGGCGGCGCCGCCGCCGGTGCGCTCCAGCGGGATGCGCTCGTGCTGCAACAGCCGCCACAGGTGCTCGAGCTGGCCGCGGTAGGGGGTGATGATGCCGAGCTCGGAGGGGTCGAGGCCCGAGCGCAAGAGGTGGCGCGCCCAGGCGAGCGTGGTGGCCAGCTCGGCCTCGTTTTTCCAGCTGCCGGCGAAGCGCTCCTGGCGGCCCGCGACGGGGACGAACAGCACGGGCGCTGCCAGCTCGGGGGCGATGGCCCCGCAATCGGCGGCGGGGGTGTGGGTGACGAGCCCGTAGCCGCACAGCTTCTCGCAGATGGCTGCGATGGCCGGCTGGCAGCGAAAGTGGTCGATGAGGGTGGGACGGCTGCTCACGGCCGCGTCGGCGATGCTCTGCGCCGAGGTGCCCGAGCCTTCGTACATGCGGAAGGGCGCGAGCGTTTCGGGGCCGGTGGAGAGCTCGAGGCCGCGCAGGACGCGGCGCTCTTCGCTGGCGCTGAGCGCAGCGACCGGCTCGAGCTGGTGTACGTCGCCCACGACCAGGGCAGAGCGGGCCCGCAAGAGCGCCGCGACGGCGTAGGCGCCGTGGCATTGCCCCGCTTCGTCCACCACCACGCGATCGAGGCAGCCGGGCTCGGCGGGGAAGTTGTTGCCCAGCGAGAGCAGCGTGCAACCCCAGACCGGAAACAGGCGGCGGAGCCACGGCCCGGGCCCCTTCGGGGAAGCCACCAGGCTGCGCAGCGAGCCGCTGCGCTTGGCGAGCTGGTGGGCGCGGCTGAGGGCCTCGAGCAGGGTGGTGCGATTGGCGCGCGCCCACAGCTCTCGCAGCTCGAGGGCGGCATCGAATAGGGCCTGGTGCAGCGCCTGGTGGGGGTCTTCGTCGGGGCCAGCCGACGCGGGCGCCTCCGAGCCCTCTTCGGCGCTGCCGAGATCCCTCTCGATTTCCTGCAGCCGCGCCGTGAGCTGGTCGCGCCGTGCCTGCTCGGCGGCGGGGTCGAGGTGGTCGGCGAGGGCGCGCTGCAGGGCCAGGATGCGGCCGAGCGCGTCTTCGGCGGCGTCCTCCCACAGCTCGCGCTGCTGGTCGACGGGCGCCGAGTCGGGCAGGGGGGGCGGCAGCCCGAGCGCCAGCGGCGCGCCGAGGCACTTCTCGGCGACCTCGCCCTGATGGCGCTCGGTGTAGCGAAAGTGCGTTTCGATTTTCTTGGCGCTGGCGCGGCGCTCGGGGTCGGTCAGCTCGCTGAGCTTTTGCAGGCGCTCGGCGAGCGAGCTGAGCGCGCCGCTGAGCGCGGGTCGGGGCGCCAGGGTTTCGAGCTGCGCTCGGGGGGCGAGGTCCCGCAGGCGAGCTCCCAGCTCCTCACGGCCGGCCGCTTCGTCCCGGGGGGCGCCGAGCCGAGCGAGCGTGTCGCGCAGCAGGTCGCGCTCCTCGGTGAGCGCGCTGCGCTTTTTCGCGGGGCCGAGCGCCGCCTCGAGCGCCTCGCGCGCCTGGCCGTAGGACTTCGCCGCGCGCTTCACTTCCTCCGAGCTGGCCGCCGCGGCACGCTTCAACCAGGCGAGCGTGCGGGCGAGCAGCGCGGTCGTGACCTGGTCGACCACCTCGCGGCTGCCCACGCGCAGCGCCAGCGGCAGCTGATCTTCGGGGACCTCCTGCGCCAGGGGTCCCATCACGTTGTCCACGGCGCGGTTGTTGGTGCTGGCTACCACCAATAGCCCGGTGGGCAGGCGATGCCCCTGCACGAGGGGGGCGAGCCGCTCCACCAGCGCGTGCGCGGCCAGGTTGAGCGTGACGGTCGTCTTGCCGGTGCCGGGGGGACCTTGCACGGCCGTGAGCGTCGAGCCGAGCGCGCGGCTGGCCGCCGCCCGTTGGCTCCGAGTCAGGCTGGCCCCGGCAAAGCGCCCGAGTAGGGGGGATTCTCTGAAGCCTTTGCGCTCCTGGCCGAGATATTCGCGCAGCGGCCCTCGGGAGAGCTCTCCCTCCTGGGCCAGCGCGAGCGCCGCGTCGATGTCCTTCTGGACGTGGAAGGTGGCGCGGTTGCGGCTGGTGTTGATCACCAGCGCGACCGGGTAGGCCCGCGCCTTGGAGCCCAGCTGGGCGAGGCGCGCCCGGGCGAGCCGGTGCAGCGCTTCGAACAGCTCGTCGGCGTCGGCGTCGGCGCCGGGATCTTCGCCTCGCTGCCCGTTTTGCGGCCCGTCGCCGGGGGCGGAGCCCGCCGGCGGGCTCGGCTGGCCGCCCTCGTGCCGGATCTGGTCGGCGAGCAGCAGGCACAGCTCGCGAACGAGCTGCCGGGGGGAAACTCGATCGCTGGCGCGCAGCTTGGTGAAGAGCTCGTCCAGCCGCTCCGGCTCGACCCGCATCACGTCGCGCAGGATGCGCCCGTCGACGAAGAACGGCAGCGCTTCTTCTTCGCCCGAGGGCGCCTGCGCGAGCCGGAGCCGGGCGGGCGTGGCGGGCAGCGCGCCGGCCATGCGCGCGCGGTAGTTCGGGACTTCGAGATCCTTGCCTTCCGCCGTCAACCAGCTGGCCCGCACCGGGCAGCGTAGCAGGCCGCCCAGCTCGTCGCGCGGCAGATGGATGGCCGGAAACGCGATGAGCTGGCTCACGGCCTCGGAGTCCTCGGGATCGGTGGCGCGATAGCGGCCGTGCAGCCAGTCCTCGAAGAAGGCGCACCACTCGGCGCTCGGCTCTAGCTCCAGCTCTCCGCGGCGCGTCACGCAGAAATCCGCGCTGCCCGTCGGGAGCTTGAGATATTCCTGCCCGGGCACCGGTGCCTTCAGGTCGGGCTCGGAGCGGGCCGATCTGCCCAGCCGCCTCGCTCGAGGCCGGGCCGAGAGCGCCTCCTCGTGCCGCAGCAGCGCCAGCCAGTAGCGCAGCACGTCGGCCACCTCGCGGGGCCTCAGCACGACCGGCGGCTTTCCTTTCGCGCGCGCCGCGGGGGGTGGCCGGCCAAGAATTCGAACGCGCCTTCGCTCATGGGCTCTGCCTACCACGCAGGCTCGGGCGCCAAGCCCGAAACTTCTCGTGGCGGGGCTCCCCGCCGGCTCGGAGCGGGGCGTGGGTCCAGGCGCGCAGGCGCGCGGCCGCGCCCGGCGGTGCGGGCACGTCCAGCACCTTCCGATGGCCTTCCACGGCCGTGCCGGACCCTCTTCAAACCTTTGCCCGGCATGAACGCGAAGCCCACGGTTGCCGCCGCGGGCTTCGCACTTCTCGTGCGACCGTCTCCTTGGCCGACCGATTCCACGCTTGCCTCCCCCGTGTCAGCCAAACTGCAACGGGAACGCCGATTTCGCGTCATGGGCGTGAAACGCAACGGCGCACGTCCGCCGATGGGACCGGTGCACTTTGGATTCGCTCAACTTGGCCAGAGATCTGCCCGAACTGCACACACACACTGGTTTCGCGGAACGGGTGATCTGCAAACTCCGGGGCGGCACCCGGACCCGAAGTGCTTTGGAATTCGTGCCCGCGACGCTGTCGATGATTTACTACGCGCGCTGGGTGATCACCAAGGGGAGCGAGTTTCCGAGGCTGTCCAAGACTCAGCCGAAGGAAAGCTTGGAGTACGACTACATGCTGTTCTTCAGCAACTTCAACGGCAGCTGGGCGCAGTACGTCGACTCCTTCTCTGCAGCCGTTCCGAGCGACTTGGATCTGCTGTGGTACAAGAACGTGGGCGGGCCGAATGCGGTCCCGGAGCAACCCTTTAACCGCTACGTTCAGCACAACCAAGTCTGGACCGACTACTATTACAGCGCATACCCGATGGCGGCGTCCAATGATGTCAAGGTCGCAGCGAAGGTACAAGCCGAGCTCGCTGCATTCATCGACACCTCTGGGCCCGATGCCTGTAGCGAGCATGGCCGCAGAGGTCATCGAGCGGCGGCGGGCAAACCAATCGGGAATGTACGTCGCGGCGGATCAATGTGCCGCGGAGAACGACATCTCTCCGCGCAGCGGCGCTGCGGAGTAGAACGTTTGGAGCCGACGCACTCGTGCTCGGCCCCCTCTGATCACAACTGCTCGAGATCGAACGGAGAACTGCCCGTGGCCAATGAAAATGCCGGCGCGTATGCGCTCAGTCTGCTTTGCCCCATCTCGGACGGGAGCGCTGTAGAGCTTGTTGGTGGCCCCCGCCACGGTGATTGCATGTTCGAGGGCGCCGAGGAAAGTGTCGCGGTCGAGCGGCTCGAGTCGCACCTCCGAAGCGACCCGGGTGAGCAAGGCAGAGTGCTGCAGCAGATGCAATCGCCGGCTCAAAGTCGGCAGCCCCACCAGCCAGAGGGTAAACAGCTCCCGGCTGTCGAAGGCGAAGTTGAGAAAGCCGCCGAGGTCTATCAGGAAGGCGTCGGAGAGATGCTGGGCTTCGTCGATCACGACGATTGCTCGGGAGACTTGCGCCTTGACATCCCCACCCATAGAAAGGGACTCCAAAGCGATCCAGCGCTAGCATCCTCGGACTCCCGACGCAGAGTTGACATATTGAGTAGGGCGATTGCGGGAGTGCGCGGCGACGGGACGGCACCCATCGTCGGCATGGGGTGTGCCGAGCGCAGTCCCGTAATCGCCCTCTTGGACGGAGCCGATGGCGCGGCTCGGCAAGACGCGTGCCGGCCGGCTATGGGAAAGTTGACCGGCTTGAGGGACCTGGCAGACCGGGCAGCGAGGGGGTGACCGGCATGTCGGCGGGCGACGAGGAGCCGGTCGTGCGGCTGGGTGCCGTCCGCGGCGCTGCAGGGCGAAGCGCGAAGGACTCGACTGGCAGGTGCTTGCCACCCCGGCGTCGTGTAGGATGAAGTTCGGCATGGCCGCTTCGCAGAGCAGCCTCGAGATGGGAGTCTTGCCGTTGCCGTGGGTGGGCCATGTCGCCTAGGGTGGAGCGCGGGGTTCGAGGGTCCAGCGGGGCAGCGGCTCGCGCTCGAGTGCACGGCTGCCGCATCGAGTGCAGGCGCCGAG
>JBNKVS010000075.1:0-106464 GCA_050299315.1 Polyangiaceae bacterium | reverse complement strand
GACCGCCTTCCGGCGGCTTCGCCTCCGCTGCCACGAACCTGGGTTAGAGGCCCGCAGCGCGCAAGTGCGCATTTTCTTGGGACCCGCGATGTCTATCGCGGGAATAGGACTCAGTTTTCAAGGACCGCGCCGGCGCCGCTTTCGCGTTTCGCCGTCGAGGGAGGCGGAACCTATGAGACGAGCAGCCTCGTGTCAAACATGAATCGAGACTTTTTCTCGAAAGCCCCCGGAGGCTGAACGAAAGATTAGGATCGGCACCGCCCGCGGGGGCGCGGGCCGGGTCCCGCGGAGGAGGCTCCACATCGGCTAAAGGCGAGCAATGATTGCTCGAATCGCGGCATCGGGAGCGGAGTCCGGGGAGCCGCCGAGGGGCACCGGGCGGCAGTGGGGCCGTGTGCACGCTCGGGTTTCACGGGCTCGGCCGCGCCGGCATGCGCGCGGCCAGCCTCGGCAAGGGGCAAGGCCCCGGGTTGCCCTGCCCTGCGCGGCTCTGCGCGAGGCCCGCGCCGAGGGAGAGGGGCGCACCGAGTCGCCCAAACGAAGGGCGGGCGGCGGCGCGCCCCGGGCGGGCCCGCGATCCAGGGGAACCGCCACGTTGGGCACCTACGCCGAAGGGGAGCGGAGCCCCTTCGATGAGCGGGGCGCGAGAGCCCCCACGGCGACGGCACCTGCGGGGCGATGTCCGCCGGCCGGCTCAGCGGGGGACCGACGCCGAACCGGCGAGGCTCGTGCCGGGATCGGCGAACCATTGGGAGAGCGGCTCGCGAACCAGCGTAAGCTCGAGCCCACCGACGAGGCGCACTCGATAGCCCACCTCTTTGGGGTTCAGCTCGGAGCCCACGCAGCGGCCCAGAACCTCGACGGGCACCCACTTGCGCCCGACCCACACCGAGCGCGGCCGCCGCTGGCGCCCCGGAGCCTCGTCCACCTGGACGCGAGACCACTGCGCCAAACCGTGCGCGAGGGGCAGCCCCGCTTCCAGGCAGATTTCACGCACCGCCTCGGAGAGCGCTCGCGGCGAGGCCGTAAAGCAATGCGGCAGCAGCTGAAACACGAGCGCGTAGCCCTCCGGAAGCAGCATCGCCCCGAAGCTCTTCTGGCTGCCGCGCAGGTACACCTCCCGGGTCCCTCGCAGCTCCGAACGCTCGCAGGCCTCGAAGCGGGCGAGGATGATGCGCCACTCGGCAGCGGCGACGCGAATGTCGAAGGGGGCCACTCGGCCCGCGTAGTCGACCGTTTCCCCGCCGCGGTCGACGATCACCGCTCCAACGACCCCCGCCGACTCGCAGAGCCGCTCGAGCGTCGCCGTGAAGCTGGAACGAGACTGATCGCGCGGCTCGCTCGCGCGGCGGGCCCCGCAGCCGTTGGCCTTGCGGACGCTCACCATGGCCGACTCGCCTCCGCCATGCGGGTGAGCGCGGCACGATCCTGCTGCACCGGCCAGCGCTCCCGCAAGCGCGCGAGCAGCGCCTCTGCAGCGGCTCGCGCGCGATGGTCGTAGATTTCGCCGGAGAGCTCGGCGGTGCGCTGCTCGAGCGTGGGCTGGCGCGCCTCCCACAGCCGCGTCGCAACCAGCACGTGATAGCCGAAGCGAGTGCGCACCACGGGGCTCACGCTCCCGACGCGTTCGAGCTGGTGGGCCGCCCGCGCGAAATCCTCGGCGTATTGCTGCTGAGCCGGGCCCGCCGGCGGGGGCCGATCGGGACGAATCGCCCGCCCGTCGGGCGCCACGGGTGCCAGGGCCTCGACGCGAACCTCGAGCTCCGTGCCTCCGCGCACCGCGGCCGCGGCCGCCTCCAACTCGGCGGCGCCCGCGGGAGCGGCGAGCTGGCTGCGAATCGCCTGCGCGACTCGCTCGGCTTCCGCGGAGCCGTCGGGCGTCAGGACCACCGCATGCGCCACTTCGACCATCGGCGGCCGAGCGAGCGCCCACCACCGCTCGGCGGTGATGGCCTCCACCTCGCTCGGCTGAGGCGGCCCCTGGGCTTCCGCCTCGCGGCGCAGCTCCATCAGCAGCGAGCGACCCAGAGCGGAGCGGCGCGCGGCCGCGGCCGCACGCGGGTGGCGGGAAGCAAAATGCTCTGCGAGCAGGGCGTCTTCCACGAGCAGGGAAACCGCCTGCGCGGCGGGCAGCTGCCGCGCCCGGGCGAGCGCCTCGACCATCGACTCGTCGATGCGACGCGCTCCGACCGAGGCGACCCCCCCCGCGGTCGCGCCGACGACCGGATCCGCCGATGCCCCACATGCCAGCAAGACCAGGACGCTTGGCAAAGCGAAGCGGGGCCCCGAGCTCACGGCTCCTCGCCTCCGGTTGGCAGAGGGCTGATTACGAGCGCCCCGCAGAGCGGGCGATCTCCGACGAGGCCGCCCGGCACCCGCTGCCGGCCCGGCGCTCCAGCTCGTCGATTCGCGTCGGCAATCGACCGGATTGCCGCTCTCGCGGCGACGACGAGAGGCGCTTTCCAGTGCGCCCCTTCGCCGCCAGCCCCGGCGCCGGGGGGCCGCCGCCCGGCGGCTTGTTCGACACGCTTGGTCATCCACTTCGTCGTCCGCTCGCTGCGCGCTCGGCGCCGTAGCTTACCCTAGCGCACCGCGGCTCGTGCCGTCACTGACCACTTTCAGGCCAATTCCGGCCGCAACCAACCAATACAAGGCCCACCCGTGCGACCCGAGAGCGAGCAGCCACACGGCGTACGCGAGCGACGTGGTGCTGCCGACCAGCAGCGCACCCAACAGGCCTCGACGCACGCCTACGGCCCCCCTTGCCCGAGCTGTTGCAGCGAAAGCCCGAGCAGCAGCCAGAGCGCGAGCACGCCCCACCACGCGCTGCGCAACCGCACTCGACGGCCGCCCGCCACCAGCGCCAAAACCGCGGGAATCCCCACCACCACCAGGGCCATTCCCCCCGCGATCGCCGCGCAGTGAGCGAGCAGGCTGCCGCTCGTCCCGCTGGCGCGCCAGGCGAGCAGGGGCAGCCCCACGGCGGCCGCGATGACGGGGGCCACCGCGAGCCGCGCAACCCGTGAGATCCTGATCGAGGCAACGGGCCCGTCTGGGAGCGGCGGCTCGGGGTCGGTACCGCCCGGTCGCTCGCCGACACGGCCCCAGCCGAATACGAACAACACCCAGCCCAGCCCCCCGAGGGCCGCGCGAGTCGGGTCGAGCCGCGGAGCGGCCAGCTCACGTGCGCTCAAACCCCACGCCGTCAGGCACAAGGCCAGGAAGGCGACGACCCCCACCATCCGACCCGCCCGCGGATGAAAACGCGCCAAGCGAGCCCCCACGAGCAGCGCGGCGAGCGCGAGCAGGGCCGCCAGCTGGGCGCCGGCACTGCCGCTGCTGAAGGCGACGGCAGCCACCGTGGCACCCCAGGCATAACCTCCCGGAAGCAGCACTCGCAGCTCTCGGCGCGATGGGGCCGCGAGCCAGGGCGACGCCCCGAGCGGCTCCGGGGGCGACGAATCGGTGCTCCCCGCCTCCGACGGGACGACCACCTCCACGTACCCGTCAACCAAACGATTCGACGAAGTTGAGGAACGTCAGCACGGGGTGGCCGGTTCCGCCCTTGGGATACATGCCCACCTCGCGCTCGCCCAGCACGGCTCCGGCGACATCGCAGTGCATCCACGCGGTCTCCCCGACGAACTCCTTGAGGAACAGAGCCGCCGTGATGGATCCACCCCAGCGCTCCCCGGTGTGCTTGAGGTCGGCCACGTCGCTGTTGAGCTGCTCGCGAAGCTCAGTCAAAAGCGGCATGCGCCAGAAGCTCTCGCCCGCGCTCTTGGCTGCGTCCTCGAAGCGTTTGGCCAAACGGCTGTCGTCCACGTAGAAGGCCGACGTGGTCTTGCCGAGCGCCACCAGGCAAGCGCCCGTCAGCGTGGCGGCGTCGACGATCAGGTCCGGCTCGAGCCGACTCGCGTAGGTCAGCGCGTCCGCGAGCACCAAGCGGCCCTCCGCGTCGGTGTTGATGATCTCGACCGTCTTGCCGTCGAGAGAGCCGAACACGTCCCCCGGCCGATACGCGGCCCCATCCGGCATATTTTCCGCGGCCCCGACGATGACGTGGACTTCGACGCCCGGCTTGACCTCGACGATGCCCGCCATCAGGCCGAGCACGGCCGCTGCGCCGCCCATGTCGCTCTTCATGTCCCCCATGCCGGCGGCCGGCTTGAGGCTCAGCCCACCGGCGTCGAACGTCAGGCCCTTGCCGACGAACACCAGCTTGGCCTTGGGCTTCTTCGGCGCGTAGGTGAGATGGATGAACCGCGGCTCGTTTTCGCTGCCCTGGCCCACGGCGTAGTGCAGCTTCATGCCCGCCGCCGCGATGCCTTTCTTGTCCAGCACCTTCGCCTTGAGCCTGCCCTTCTTGGCGATCCCTCGAGCGACCTCGGCGAGGGCCTCCGGGGTCAGCTCGTTGGGGGGCTCGTTGACCGCGTCCCGCGCCACGGCGACGGCGCCTGCCACCGCCAAGCCGAGCTGCACGGCCTTCGTTTCCGCCGCAGTGACCTTGCCCGCGCCGAGCACCTCCACGCGGCGGAGCGTCTGCTTGGGCAGACGATCCCCCGTGAGATACTTCGTAAAGCGGTAGGCGCCCATTCCCAGCCCCTCGCCCACGGCGCGGTACGCCGCAGCGCCCGCCGTTCTCTCGGGGAGCACCAGAGCCAAGGTGTCGTTCGAGGCGGCGCGCCGCGCCGCCAGCGCCGCGAACGACCGGAGCGCAGGAAGCTCGACCTTTCGCCCCCCTCCGAGCCCGACCAACAGCAGCCGGGAGCACGGCAGCTGGCCCAGCATGGGCAGCTCCAGCACCTGATCTTTCTTGCCCTTGAACTTCTTTTCCTCGATGAACGCGAGCAGCGCGGGCCCGAGCGCGGTGCCGAGCGCCGCCAATTGCTTTTGCTTGGCGAACGGAGAATCGGAAACTCCGACGGCCACCACCTCGGCGTTGCTCTCGAGGAAAGGGGAGGTGGCGGTCTTGATGGTCAGGGTCATGAAAGCTTCTCCTTGGGGGGCTGTGGCTGGCCGGCAAACGTAGTGCAGAAGGCGCGCAAAAGCGATAACCCCGGGGGAGCGATGCTCGCAAAAACGGAGGTGTCGTCGGCGCGGCCGCATCTGCCGGGGACCGTCCTCGGCCCGTGCCCGGTGGGCCGCCGCGGCGTCGCGGGGCCGCTGCGGGCCGAAGCCCGTGGGAAGCGGATGCGTCGCGGGCCTCGGCCGGCGCGCGCGTGCATCGGTCGCTCGCAGCGCCCCGCCGCTGGCGGCGAGAGCGTCGAAAATCGCCCCACGGCCACCTGGCAGGGGTCAGACCGAGCCGCCGCGCGCTCGGCTCACCAATACGATTCGAAGGTTAGGTGGCCCGGAGCACGCTTTCGATGCTTGCGCATGCCTCGCTCGGCGAGCAACGCCTGGACCTCCTCGATCATCGCCGGGTTGCCGCACAGCATGACGTGATCCTGCTCCGGGCCCAGCCGCTTTTGGAGGCGCTGCTCGAGGGAGCCGCCGCGCAGCGCGTCGGTGATGCGCCCCCGCAGCCCGTCGGGCGGCGCGGCATCCCGGCTGAGCACCGGCACGTAGTGGAGCCGACCCGCGCGCTCCGCGACCCGCGCGCGCAGCTCCTGCTCGTAGCCGAGCTGCGAGCGCTCGCGAGCCCCGTGCACCACGGCGATTTCTTCGGCGTACTGCCACACGCCCGGGCTCCGCAGCAGGGAGATGTAGGGGCCGAGGCCAGTCCCCGTCGCCAGCATCCACAGCCGCCGCGCGGGCGGCAAGTGGCGCAGCGTGAAAAAGCCGAGCCCGCGGTCTTCCAGCTCCACCTCGCTGCCTTCCCGAAGCTCGAACAAGCGCGGAGTGAGCCCTCCCCCCGGCACCTTTGCGATGTAGAACTCGCAGGGGGCCCCCTGCCCCGAGGCCAGGGAATACGAGCGCCGGCAGCGGGCGCCCGCGACCTGCAGGGCCAAGTTCGTGAACTGCCCGGGCTCGAACGGCGAAACACCGCGGCCCAGCGTGAGCGTCATCAACCCAGGCGCCCAATCTCGCCTCTTCTCCACCTTTGCTACGACCCAGGCCATACCTCTCCCGACCCACTCCTAGCCCCGTGGAACACGGCTGGCAATCTCCGCCTCGTCGGGACAGCTCGCCCCCAACTCGAAGGGCGCGGTGGCGCTCCGGCTCCGCTCCCCGCCGGGGCGGGGCCATTTCCCGACGGCTCGAGGCTCGAAAAACCGAGACGAGCGCCGGGCCCCCCGAAAGCCGCTGCGACGATGCACAGGTTTGACACTTCCCGGCCACTGGGTCATAGCCCCAAACGTCAGCCATGGAAGAGCACACCGATTCCGAACCCGGGCGATCCGACGAGGCCGAAACGTTCAGCCACCCGTACGCCAACTTTCTGCGCAAGGTGGTGAAGCCGGCCCGCTACATCGGCGGGGAGAAGGGCCAGCGGGTCAAGCCTTGGCAGTCCGTCAGGGTCCGCTTCTGCCTCGCTTTTCCCGACCTTTACGACATCGGGATGAGCCACCTGGGCTACCGCATCCTGTACAAGATCTTGAACGACCACCGCGAGATCGCGGCCGAGCGGTGCTACACGCCCTGGCCCGACATGCAGCAGGAGCTGATCGCTCACGGAGAGCTGCTTCGCTCCCTGGAATCCGCCCGGCCCCTGACGGACTTCGACATCGTCGGCTTTTCGCTCCAGTACGAGCTCACCTACACGAACGTCCTGGCGATGCTGCAACTCGGAGGAATTCCGCTGCGCTCCGATAGTCGCAGCGATGACGATCCTCTGATCGTCGCCGGCGGCCCGGTGGCGACGCACGCGGAGCCGCTCGCCCCGTTCGTCGACGCGTTCGTGATCGGGGACGCGGAAGAGCTAGCGCCCGAGCTCGCCCTCAGCTGGGCAGACAGCAAGGGTCTGCCGCGGCGCGAGCGACTGTTGCGGTTGGCGCAGCTTCGAGGCGTGTACGTGCCCCGATTCTACGAGGCGCAGGTCGACGAGCAGACGGGGCTCGAGGTGGTGCGCCCCTCGGCTGGAAGCGACGTGCCCTTCCCCATCGAGCGCCGCTTGGTCGAAGACCTTTCCGAGTTTCCCTTTCCGGACGAGGGCCCAGTGGGCGGGCCGGAAGCGATCTTCGACCGGGTCAGCATCGAGGTCGCTCGAGGCTGCACCGAGGGTTGTCGCTTCTGCCAGGCCGGCATGATCTACCGCCCCGTACGCGAACGCAAACCGGAGGAGGTGGTCGCGGCCGTGCTCGGTGCCCTGCAGAAAACGGGCCACGACGAGGTCAGCCTGACGGCGCTCTCGACCGCGGACGTGAGCTGCATTTCTCCCCTGATTCGCAAGCTTGCAGAGGAAACCGCGCCAAACCGCGTCAGCCTGAGCGTCGCCTCGCTACGGGCCTACGGGCTCGCCGAGGACCTGCTCGACGAGATGCGCAAGGTCCGCGCCGGCGGCTTGACGTTCGCACCCGAGGCCGGAACGCAGCGCATGCGGGACGTGATCAACAAGAACGTCACCGAAGAACAGCTGCTTTCCACCGCCGAGCGTGTCTTCTCGAAGGGCTACGACTCGATGAAGCTCTACTTCATCATCGGCTTGCCCACGGAGCGCGACGAGGACATCGTCGGCATCGCCCAGGTGGCCAGAAACGCGCTCGCCGTGGCGAAGCGCCTCGGGCGCCACCGCGCCAAGATTACGGTGAGCGTGTCGAGCCACGTTCCCAAGCCGCACACGCCGTTCCAGTGGTGCGCCATGGACCCGCTGCCGGAAATTCGACGCAAACAAGAGCTGTTGCGCCGCGAGCTGGGGCGCGACAGGCAGCTGGTCTTTCGCTGTCACGACAGCACGACGAGCCACCTGGAAGGCGTCTTCGCCCGCGGCGGCCGCAGGCTCGCCGACGTGCTCGAGCACGCGTTTCTGGCCGGAGCCCGTTTTGATTCGTGGGAGGATCAGCTGCGCTCGGACCTGTGGCAGGCGGCGTTCGAGGCCCACGGCATCGAGCCCGACGCCTACCTCGGCACGCTCCCGGTCAGCGCCACGCTGCCGTGGGATCACTTCGACATCGGGCTCGAGCAGGGCTTTTTGGCTCGCGAGTACCGAAAGGCCCTGCAAAATCGCCTGTCGCCTCCGTGCGGCAAGGCCGCGGGCGCGTTCATTCACCACACCAACGTGGCAGAAGCCCGAGCCGATCGGCGCAGGCTCGTTTGCTACGACTGCGGCGTGGCCTGCGACATGGCCTCGATGCGGCAGACGCGCTTGCGACACCTCGGGGCCATGGGGGCGCTCGAGCCGCCCGTGGGCCGCGCCCTGCCGGTGGTGGCCAGCGGTCGAGCGGCCCCCAGCCCCGAGAGCCAGCGGCCACCACAGCCCGGTGAGACAACCGCGCGCTACCGGCTGAGCTACGAAAAGCTCGGCCCCGCGGCGCTGCTCGGCCACCTCGACTTCATGCGAGAGCTGGGCCGCGTCGTGCGCCGCGCCGGCCTGCGGCCCGCCTACAGCAGAGGGTTTCGACCCAAGCCGCGCATCGCGTTCGGCCCCGCCCTGGCTCTGGGCGTGGCGAGCCTCGACGAGAAGCTCGACATCGACCTGATCGATGCGCCGGACGAACGCACAATCGTGACCAGGCTCAACGAAGCGAGCGGCTTCGGGCTGCGCTTCAACGAGGCGCGCCTGGTCGGGCCGCGCGAGATCACGCTGGGCAACGCCATCGAGGCGATGTGCTACGTGCTGGTGTTCGCTCGCGCAACGCTTCCGGAAGAGCGCTTGTACAACTTCGTGGACGTCTTCCTCGCTCGACCGACGGTACTCGTCAAGCGCATCACGAAGGGCTTGGGGCGCATGGTGGACGTGAGGGCCCGAACTCGCACCCTCCGCGTCGGCGGCGACGAGGCACTGGGCCTGGTGCGCCGTGCCGGCATCGTGGGGGACGTGTGCACGGTGGTCGCCGAGGTCGAGTCCACGGCGGCCGGTTCCCTCAAGCCGACCGAGCTCGTGGAAGCGCTGACGGGGGATCCCAACTTCCCGCACCAAACCGTCCGCGCGGGCCTGATTCTCGGCTCTTCGGCGCGCGCCACTGGTGGAACTCCGAGCTCGAAGGAAGAGGTGTGTCCGGATGTGGAGCGCAGGGCCGCGGTCCAGGCTCGTTCGGACCGCGGCTCGGAGGGCAGCCCGAGCAAGCGCAGTGCGCCAGCCGCCTGAGGCGTAGTCGGGCAACGGCGCTGAAGTTCTTCACGCCATCGCGGTTTCGGCCATTCGCTTTGTGCGCGAGGTCGCTCCGCGCGTCGGCCCGCGCGAGTCGCGACGAGCCCCCACGGCTGCGGCTCGTGGCCCGCGCGTGGCGCCGCTCCACCAAAGCCGCGAGCAGGCGCGTGGAGCACGCGTCGTCAATCGATGCAATGGCGCTCGAGATCTGCCGAACTCCTGCAAAACACAGGAGTTGCTCGCTGCGCTCCACGCCGCTGCGACCGCGTGGAAGCTTCTCGTCCGCGCCGTTTCACCGCGCCTGCCACAACGAACTCGGGCAAGGTGGCCCACCACGGCATGCTTTTGCTTGCTGGAGGCGATTTACAATGCCCGTCAAATCCACTAAGCACACCCTCGGGGAACAAGAAGCGAAGTCGATGAGGAACGCCGCCTGTCCTCGCCTCGAGTGGGACTTTCCGCTCGGCTTGGGGATTACAGATTGGCCTGGATGCGCATTTTGGCCTGGACGAAGGTTGGCTCGAGCAAGGCACCTTGCGGATTCTTGCTGCATCCGGAGCCGCACCAGCCGTGGAACACGACCCGCTTCGCGGTCGGGAAGAGGCGGCTTGGGGGCTGGGCTCGCGCGCTTGCCGAGCCACGCCCCAGCGAGTGGCGCGGCAATACCGAAGTCTTGGCTGCCGATGGGGAGTCCGCTGGGATTGCGGCCCCCGAGATCGAGGCGGGCGGGATCCGCGGGGCTTTCGGGATCATCCGAATCCTCGAGGGCCGGCTCCGCCAACCGGGTTCTTTCGAATTCACCGCCCTCGAGACCAGTGCCCTCGAGACCAGTGCCGTGCTTCGGACCGATGCCGCACCCGCTGGACGGCGCGTGCACGGCAGAGGCCACCCCCAGGGGGCCTGCAGGCATGTCGCGACCAGTGCGGGGTAAATGCTACAACACCCGCTTCACACGAAACGATCCCAGGAACCTTCGGACCGACACAGAGTAACGATGGCCCAAAGACGCAAGATCAACAACGCAACCGACAAGCGCATCCGAAAGCTTCCCTGGCCGGATGCATTCCTTCAGGCTCAGGCACTGACGACGAACGACAGCTATCGAGTGGGGCAATTGCTGGTGGAGCAAGTCTACGACAGCCAGCGAGACGCGAATCGCTCCCCGAAGGACTCGAGCCTTCGGAAGATTCAGTCCAACGCCCTGCCCGAGGTCAGCGTTTCCACGCTGCTACGCTGCATTCAGGTCTACGAAACGTGCCGGTCCCTCGGCATGAAGCCACCCTGGACGTACGTCCGAGCCGGACACCTCTTCCGCGTCGCGAACCTGACGAAGGCGCAGCAGCGCCAGCTCCTCAGCAAAGTCGAAAAAGAGGGGTGGACGGTTGCGCGGCTGCAACAAGAGATCGACAAGCTCAAGGGAAGCCACCTTCCCGATGGTCGCAGGCCCAGCGGGCGGCGCCGGCTACCGGGCTTCGTGAAGGCCTTGCAGGCCCTGTCGAAGCACAGCCTGACCGACGGCCTGAAGCAGGCCGGAGAGCTGGACCCTGTGCGGCTGCGCCAGCTCGCGAAGCAAGTGTCGCGAACGCAGACCGAGCTCATCAAGCTTCAGACAGCGCTCAAAAAGCAAAAAACGGCGAATTGACCGACCGTCCCCGAGTGGGGAAGTGTCGGCTGGTAGGCATAAGGGGTGGGGGACCTCGACGCCGCGGGTAGCTGCCGCTACGCCGAACGCAGCCAATGGAGCGCGCGAAGCTCGAAAGGCAGCGATTGTCGAGGAAAACGACGGGGGGAGAGGTCACTTGGCCACCTCAGAGGGGGAATCGAAGAGCTGCCGCTCGGTCGCGACGCGAGTAGGGGTGGTGCGCGCTGACGCCGAGCCGTGATGGCCATCGCGAGGCTGTGACGAATCATGGCGTTCGACGCGGCCTCGCCTGGCGCCGTTACGCCCGAAGGCGGGAGATGTGGCGCCGAATATCAGTCCGTGCGTCTCCCGAGATCGCACGCCCGCGGAGCGCCGAGACGCGAGGGCCCGGCGGGGAGCCCGACCGCGCAGTTGCCGGCGGCCGCCTTCGCGGGGACCCGCTCCAACGAGAGCTGCGCCCTTCGCTGGGCCAACCCGCACCCGGCTCACTCGGGGCGGCCCGCGGCGGGGCGCCTTCGGCCCGAGTGGCATGCCCCCCCGGGCCCTCGAGCGCATCGAAGCCCGGGGCAACGCCGGCGCTCCGCGTCAGCCCAGCTCGAACAGCCCCGCGGCACCCATGCCGCCGCCGATGCACATCGAGACGATGCCGAGCCTGCCGCCCCGTCGCCTCAGCTCGGAGATGAGCGTGGCCGTGAGCTTGGCCCCCGTGCAGCCGAGCGGGTGCCCGAGCGCGATGGCGCCGCCATTGACGTTGAGCTTGCTGTCGGGAATGCCCAGCTCGCGCTCGCAGTAGGCCGCCTGGGCGGCGAAGGCCTCGTTGATCTCGAACAAGTCGATGTCGGCCAGGGCCAGGCCCGTCTGGTCGAGCAGCTTGCGAATCGCGGGGACCGGGCCGATGCCCATGATATCCGGGTCGACGCCAGCGACCGCATAGCCGCGCAGGCGAGCGAGCGGCTCGATCGAAAGCTCCTTCGCTTTGCGTTCGGAAATGAGCACGGCAGCGGCGGCGCCGTCGCTCAGCGGCGAGCTGTTGCCCGCGGTGACCGAGCCCGAGTTCGAGAAAGCCGGCCTGAGCTTCGCCAGCACCTCGACCGACGTGCCCGGCCGGGGGCACTCGTCACGCTCGAAATCCCGCGTGATCACCTTGCCCCCTTCGAACTGGCGAGCCGGAACGCTCACGCTCTCCTCGGCGAAGCGCTTGGCCTCGAGGGCGGCGATCGCTCGCTCGTGCGAGCGCGCCGCGAAGGCATCCTGTTGCTCCCGGCTGACCGAGAAACGGGTCGCCACACGCTCGGCGGTGTGCCCCATCGCAATGTACGCCTCGGGAAACGAATCCATCAGCCCGGGGTTGAGCGACACCTTGTTCCCGCTCATGGGTACCATCGACATCGACTCCACGCCCCCTGCGACCACCACTTCCTGGAGGCCTGCCTGAACCGCGAGGCCCCCGAGCACGATGGCCTGCAGGCCGCTCGAGCAGAAGCGATTGATCGTCTGGCCGCAGACGGATGAGGGAAGCTTGGCGAGAAACGCGACGTTGCGCGCCATGTTGAGGCCTTGTTCGGCTTCGGGCATCGCACAGCCCAGCACCACGTCCTCGACGTCGCCGGGCGCCAGGCCCGGCACCCGGCGAATCGCCTCCGCGACGACATGACCCGCCATGTCGTCTGGCCTCGTGTCGCGCAGGGCGCCTTTGACGGCGCGCCCCACCGGGCTGCGAACCGCACTGGCGACGATGACGTTCAAAGGAAAGTTCATGCGTTTTGCTCCGTAGGGTTGAGGAGGCCCGGCCGGGGGCCAACGAGAGGGCGTGGGGGTCGAGGCAATGACAATGAGGAGGCTTGGGTCGGAGGCGCCGCGGGGACGGGCGGCATCGAGCTCGCGTTCAGTTGCGCAAGGGCTTGCCGGTCTTGAGCATGTGCTCGATGCGCGCGAGGGTCTTCTCCTCGCTGCACAGGGAAAGAAACGCCTCGAGCTCCAAGTCGAGGTAATCCTGCTCGCTTCGCGCCGCCCCGGCCGCCACGTTGCCACCGCACAGCACGTGGGTGAGCTTGCCGGCCAAGAGGGCATCGAACTCCGACGCCCATTTCCCCTCGGCCATGCCCCAGATGCGGGCGCGAATCGCCGCGGCTGCATCCACTCCCGCGGCGAGCAACCGACGTGGCCTCGGCGGGCGATATCCCGAGCGAGCCATGCCCAGCGCACGGCTCTTGGCGTGATAGAGCAGCTCGGATCGGTTGAGAGAGATGCCATCGGTCGGCAACAGGAAGCGGTAGCGAAGGGCCTCCTCGGCGGAGGTCGCAACCTTCGCCTGAGCCACGTTCAGGGAGGCTTCGCCGATCAGCCTCAGCAGGTCCACGTCCGCCACGCCCTGGTCGGGGTAGGTGAACCGCTCCACCATCCGCAGGCAGCCGCCGCCGGCGGGAATCAGCCCGACCCCTAGCTCGACCAAACCCATGTAGGTCTCGGCGTGGGCCTGGCAAGCATCGGCGGCCATGGCAAGCTCGGCTGCACCGCCCAGAGTGTACTGAAAGGGCGCCGCCACGACCGGGACCCGGGCGTGGCGCAGCGCTTGCAGGGCATCCTGTAGGCCCCGGATCATCGCGCTCACCTGATCCCAGCGCTTCTGCTGGGAAGCACCGAAGATCATCATCAGGTTGGCCCCGGCGCCGAAGTGCTGCCCGTCGTTGGCGATCAGCAACGCCTCGAAATTCTTCTCGGCCTCGGCGACGCCCTGCCCCAGCATGCCGATTACGTCGGCGTCGAGCGTGTTCATCTTCGTGTGCACTTCGACGCACAAGACCCCGTCGCCGATGTCCACGAGCGAGGCTCCGAAGTTCTTCTTCACCACCTTGCCCGCGTCGGCCTTGATCGAAGCCAGCGTGATTTGGCGCGGATTTCGCTCGATCGCCCGCCGCTCGCCGGTGGGCGCGTCGAAATAGCTCTGCCGCCCGACCTCGCCGCTGTAGAAGGTGCCTTCGCTGGAAGCCAGCTTCTGCACCCAGGCCGGTACGTCGAGGCCGTCCTTCTTCATGCGCTCGACCGAGCTGGCGAGCCCGATCGCGTCCCAGGCTTCGAAGGGGCCGAGCTCCCAGTTGAAGCCCCACTTGAGGGCCCGATCGATGCTCACGATATCGTCCGCGATCTCGCCGACGCGCCGCGCCGTATAGCAGAGGCCCTCGGCCAAGAGCTGCCAGGCCACCTTGGCGGCCTGGTCGTCGGCCGTGATCAGGGCCGCCAGGCGCTTCCTCGGATCCTCGATCTTGCGAGCGGCGCCGAGCGAATCGAAGCGGACCTTCTCCTTCGGGCGATAGTCGTCGGCCTCCGGATCGTAGACGAGGATGTCGCTTCCGACCTTCTTGTAGAAGCCGGCGCCGGACTTGCGCCCCAGCCGCCCCGCCTTCACCAGCTTGGTGATCACCTCGGGCACCCGGAAGATCTCCCGGGACTCGTCTTCGGGCAACGTGTCGTAGCAGTTGTTGGCGACGTGAACGAGCACATCCAGCCCGACGAGATCACACGTCTTGAAGGCCGCTCCCGACGAGCGCGCCATGGCGGGGCCGCAAATGGCGTCGATCGCCTCGAGCCCGAGCCCCGATTGTTGCCAGCAGCGCACCGTGTGCATGATCCCGAAGACGCCGATGCGGTTGGCGATGAAGTTGGTGGTGTCTTTGGCGTACACCACCCCCTTGCCGAGGTACTCGGCCAGCCGCGCCAACCTCGAGAGGGTGGCGGAGGCGGTGTTGGGCCCCGGCGCCAGCTCGACCAGGTGCATGTAGCGCACCGGGTTGAAGAAGTGCATCACCGCGAAGCGCGGCCGCAGATCCTCCGGCAGCACCTCGTTCATTTTCGCGATGGAGAGCCCGCTGGTGTTGGAGGCGAGCAGCGCGCCCGCTTTCAAATGCGGTGCGATGCTCTCGAACAGCTTTCTCTTGATGCCGAGATCCTCGACGATGGCTTCGATGACGAGGTCGCAATCTCCCAGCTTCGGCAGATCGTCCTCGAGGTTGCCGACCTCGATGAGCTCTGCAATCTCGGGCGAGTAGAAGGGCGCGGGCTTGGTTTTCAGAGCCTTCTGCAGCGCCTGCGTGGCGAGCCCGTTGCGCGCCGCCCCCGGGGGAGCCCCGGCGGGAAGGTCACGGGGCACGATGTCGAGCAGCTTGGTCTTGATCCCGGCCCCGGCGAGCTGCGCCGCGATACCACTGCCCATGACTCCGCTGCCGATCACGGCGGCGGAGCGAATCGCTTCAGTCATACCAACTCCTTGCTGAGCTTCGTCTCACGATCGCGAGTGCCGCGGGCCGCCACGCCCGCTGCCTCCGAGCAACGGCACACACCGCCGCCCTCACTAGAGCCGCGTTTCCACCGAGCGGGCGGGCGAACTCTGCGCCCCCCTCGGAGCGAGGGCGCCGATTTCCCCCACCACCCACCCGTCTGAAACGCTGCCTTCCGTTTCTTTCTTCCATCCTCGTTTCGGTCGAAACGAGCCACGAGAGCGCGGCGGCTGACCCGCGCGCCGGAAAATCCGCCCCTGCCGGATGACCGAGGGCAACGAATGCGGCTCGCCGCAGCCAGCCGTGCTCGACGCGCTGCCCCACCAAGGGCGCCGCGCTCGCGACCCCGTCGACCTCGGGGCACCGCGGCGCGCGCCAGGGTAGCCGACGCCGCTCGACTCGCCCCGCCGGGTGGGCACCACCGCCCATTTCGACACGGACCCCCGCAGAGCGACCCGCACCCCCCGAGTGGCGCGCCTCGCAGTGAGCCAGGGCACGGCCCCGCCGCGGCGCGGGCGCGGTGCGCACCCACGCCTCGCCGGCGGCCGGCGAGCGGCGAGATTCGAACGGCTCCGCCGGAGCGGCCCCGCTTCGCTCGATTGGCTTGCCCCGGCTCGCACGCCACGAGGGCGCGCGCGGGCGACGCACTGCGCCCCGTGCCGCCCATCGCGCGCCGAGCGCGAGCCATTTTGGGGCCGAGTTCCGCCATCTGCACCTGGTTGGTTGCCGACCGTGGAAAAATGTCACCACAAGACGGCCCGAGGATACCCGATTCGTGAAACATGGGCCCCGGGGGCGTCAGCGCCAGTGCAAAGATGACTTCAATAGCCCGCTTGCTCGCGGGCTCGGGGGTTCGGCTGCCGGCCCCATCCCGCGGCCCGGGACGCAGTCGCCGCGGCCGCTCGCTTCGCGCGGCGGATCGAACCGCCAGGGCATTGGCCCCGCCCCGGGCCGCCCCCGACTCGAAAGCCGCGCGTGTGCCGAGCGAGCGGCCATTTCCTCGCGCCATCTGCCATGATGCATGGTGCCCCCATCACACGGCGAAGATCAGGTGACGACGACCAGGTGAAGAAAAGTGTCGCAAGAGCCCCTCGTCGGCAGCCCTCACGGCCGGAGGCCGACCGCGGCGATGGGGTGCATCCGCGGCGGGCGTCCACAGCCGAGCCGCCGCCCGCGGCTCGACCCCTCGCGCCCATGTAGGACATGTTTCGCTCTCTCCGCGCAATTTTGCTGCTGTCACGAATCCTCGCTTCCTACGGCTGGCAGTGGCTGCTCGTGCGCATCACCTGGGGCCGCGGCTTCTCCAAGCGCTGGGATCGCGTCCATCGACGAAACGCCCGGCGCCTGCGCGACGGGTTCGCTCGGCTGCGCGGGGTGTTCATCAAGCTGGGACAGATGATCAGCGTGGTGGGAGGCTTTCTCCCCGAGGACTACCGCCTCGAGATGAGCACGCTGCAAGATCGGGTGCCGCCACGACCCTTCGACGAGATTCGAGCGCGCCTACAGGAAGCCTTCGGCGCGCGGGCCATCGAGCGATACGCGACGTTCGAACTCGAGCCGGTCGCGTCCGCCTCGCTCTCGCAGGTGCACCGCGCCACGCTGCCGAGCGGCCGCCAGGTAGCCGTGAAAGTGCTCTACCCCGGCATCGAGCAACTGATCGCCACCGACATGGCCACCATCCGCTGGCTGTTGCCGGTGTTGAAGCGGCTGCTGCCCCTGCAGGGCCTACACCGGGTCGAGAAACAGCTGCGGGAAATGCTACAGCGCGAGACGGACTACGAAAACGAGCGGCGCAACATCGAGAAAATGCGCGAGGTCTTCGCCAAGCGAGAGGATGTGGTGGTGCCCGAGGTGATTGCCGAGCTGAGCGCCGCCTCCGTCTTGACCATGACCTACGAGGCCGGCTGCCGCCTGACGGACCGACAAGCCCTGGAGCAGGGGGAAATCTCTCGCGACGGACTGGCTACGTTGCTGACCGACTGCTACTTGAGCATGGTGTTTCAGCACGGGCTGTTTCACGCTGACCCGCACCCAGGCAACTTTCTCGCCCGACCCGGCCCGCGGCTGGTGATTTTGGATTACGGGGCCGTCGAGACGGTGAGTGAAGATTTGGTCGAGGGCATGCGAATGGCGGGTGTGGGCGCCCTCACACGCGATTCCGACCGGGTCCTCGACGGGATCGAGAAAATGGGGTTCGTTGCGCCACACGGCGACAGGGAGCTGCTGCGGGAAGCGGGGCACCAGTACCTGCACGCTCTGGCGCGACTTCAAATCGAGGATTACGATCAGGTCGATCCGCGCCGAATCCGGGAGGCGACCGGCCACGACTTCAGCGCCGCTCGGCGCCTGATGCGCCACGTGCAATACCCCGAGGGCTTCTTCTACGTGGAGCGCACACTGGGGCTACTCTTCGGCCTGGTGGCACAGCTCTCCCCGAAGAAAGGGCTGCCCGGAGTCGCCGCGCCCCTCCTTTCCAAGCACCTTCTACGCCAGCTGGCCGCCAGGCCAGCAGAGCGCCGCCAGGCCTGAGCGCGGGCGCGAGCCTCGGCCCGAGGCGGCAGCGCGGGCGGACATTCCCCCGCCGGCGCCGCACGCGAAGCCGCGAGCCATCCCGGCACGGGCGCGATACGATCTCCGAAAGACGTGTACACCACTTCCCCCAGCGCCCGAACGAGCATCCCGCCGAGCCGCGACTTCGGCCGCATCGTGGCTCGAGTGTTTTGCGCCGTTTTCGCGCTGATCGGCGTGCTACCGCTGAGCGCCGGGTTGATCACCCGCTCCGAGGTCGCCACCAGCTGGGCGGCGGCCCAGGCCCGGCACTTGCTTCACACGCAGCTCGGCCTCGCCGCGCGCTTCGACCTGGAGATCTCCCTCTTGCCGCTCCAGGTGGAGCTGCGCGATTTGGCCGTGGAGGCGAGCGACGGGGGATCCCCGGTGCTTTCCGCGCCGCGCTTGTCCGTGGCGCCGCGCCTGTTCTCGCTGCTGGGGGGCCGCTTCGACGCCGGCCACATCAGCCTGGAGTCGCCCGAGGTGCGGGTCGTTCTGCGCGAAGGCAAGTTGACGAATCTGTCACTTCCCTCCACCCCCAGCTCGGGCGGCGACGGAAAACCGCCGTTCTCTTCGCTCGCGATCACCAGCGCCCGGCTGCAGGCGAGCATCGACGGCGCGCAGGTTCGCGCCGAAGGCGTCGACCTGGACGTGTACTCCGACGGGGGGGAGAATCTGGAAATCGCCGCTCGCACTGGCTTTGCCAGGCTCTCGGTGCGCCGGCCCTTGCCGACCGGCTCCGAGCCCCCCGAGGCGCTGGACGAAGACGTGCTCTGCCAGCTGGATGCCCGCCTGCGCATCAGCCCCGGTCAGGTTCTGGTGCGCCGCCTCTCGTTGCTCGGCGCGGTCGACACCGATCCCGGCCCGGGCACCGCTCGGCAGTGTAGCCGAGAGCTGCTGACCCAGGACCCGAACCGGGTCTTGATGCGGGTTTCGACCCTGGCGGCGCGCCACCTCGATGGGAACCTGCGCCACGCCAGTGGTCACGTGCTCCTGCGGGCTCCTCTCTCCGTGGCCAATCGGTACCTCGGCGGCGCCCACATGACGGGGTGGGTCGGCCTGAGCGGCGAGCTGGACTTCAGCGGCGACGAAAGCTTGCTGCCCGATTTTCACGGCAAGCTCAAGACGGGGGCGCTGACGTACGACGAAGTCCACGTCGTGCGCAGCTTCGAGGGCGAGCTGCACCTGCTCGGCGGCCAGGTGCTGATGCCGAGCGCGGTGGCGACCTACGGCGATGGGCGAGTGGATCTGGAGGGTGTCCAACTGTCCCTGCTCGCGCCCGGCCTGCCGCTGGCCGTTGCGTCGGCGCACATCCAAGGGCTGGGCTTCCCGAGCCTGATCCGCGATCTGGACATCACGCCGAATACCATCGTGCGCTGGGACCTGGACTCGGTGAAGATCGAGAGCTTCCGCGGCCCGCTCAGCCCCCTGCACATCGAGGGCAGACTGACCGGCGAGACGGGGCCGATGAAGATCTTCGACCGCGCGTGGCACGACCCGGCGCGCCAAACGATGCTCGGCATCGAGCGCTCGCGCCTTCAGGGAATCTTTGGCGTGCACGGCGACTCCATCCACTTCGACCGAATGTCGGCCCGGTTCGGCAGTAGCCAGGCCCACGTCAGCGTTCGGCTCGGCTACGACGGCTCGATCGGGATCACCATGCCCGAGGAGGCGAGCGTCGAGCTCTCCGATCTGGGGCCGATCGCCGGCATTCCCTGGTCTGGGCGCGCCTCGCTGAAGATGCAGATGAGTGGCCCGGGCAGCAATCCCGTCTTGACGGGCGCGCTCGGCATCGAGGATTTCGTCTTCTCGGGCTTTCCGCTGGGGCGGCTGACCAGCTCTTCCGTGCGCTTCGTGCCCCTGCGCTTGGACTTTGCCAACGCCGAGCTTCGGGCGGGAATGAGCCAGACATACCTGCGAGACGCCACGCTCGACTTCGACGCCCCCGATGGCAGCGTCCTGTCGGCGGAGGCGAAGATCGACTCCCCGCGGTTGATGCTCGACGACTTCTTCCACATGTGGAACCTCGACGACGACCCGCGCTGGGATGGCATCGCGGGCCGCGCCGACGTTTCGGCCCTGCTGAAGTACGAGCTCGGGGGGCCGAAGGACCGCTGCGGCCTGGGCAACCTGAGGATTCTCGGCAGCGCGCAGCTGCCGCGCGCGATCATCTACGAGGAGCGCTACAGCTCGGGGCGAGCCGACTTCGACTTCGAGTGGTTCGACATCGAGGCCGGGGCGCTCGGAATGCGCCTGACCGTACCGGACTTCGCCGTTCACAAGGGGGCGGGCACGGTGGTCGGGTCGCTGCGGCTCCGGGATGGCGGGCAGATTCGATCGCAGCTGCTCGCGAGCAACATCCCCGTGGCGCGGGTGCAGGCCTTCTCGATGTTTCCAGGAGTGGTGGGCACGATCGACGCGCAGGCGGATGTGCTCGGAACGCTCGACGAGATGGGCGCTCGCGCCCAGGTGCGTACCTCGGTGTTGCGCGTGGGCCGCGCGGAGCTGCCGACCTCCGCGCTCTCGGTGACGCTGACGCCGACCACGCCCGAAGAGCCCGCCGCACCGCTCGACCGCACCGCCTGCGGCTCGCCGCGATCCCCCCCCTTCGACCCGGCCGACTTCGCCAAGGACAGGCCCAGCGGTGTCTTCCATCTCAGTGGGCAGCTGTTCGGGGGTCAGCTGCGCTTCGACGAACTCGAGGTGACTCGGCAGCGAGCCAAGCACGTGCGGGGCAAGTTGGCCTTCGAGAGCTTCGACCTTCACGCGCTCGCGAACCTGATGCCGGCGCTGGCGCAACTGGAACCGCAGCCCCGGGGGTCGCTCAGCGGCGACGTGTTGATTCGCAGCGCGCCGCTCGAGTCACTCTTCGAGGGCGAGGGCAGCTTGACGATCCGGCACCTCTCGGCCAACCAGGGGTCGACCAAGCTCGGCTGGAGCCCGGGGTCGCGTCTGAGCCTGAAGAACGGGCGACTCGCGATCAACCCAACCACCGTCCAGGTCACCACCGCCACCGGCCAAGCCGGGCGGCTGAGCGTCCGCGGGAGCCTCTC
Organism: Polyangiaceae bacterium; assembly: GCA_050299315.1. Lineage (GTDB taxonomy): Bacteria > Myxococcota_A > Polyangia > Polyangiales > Polyangiaceae > SZUA-265. The sequence goes on along the minus strand of JBNKVS010000075.1, from coordinate 85,755 downwards.
ATCCATCAACGAAACGCCCCGCGCCGATCTCGCGCTCGACCTGGAGCCCGTCTCGCTCGACGCGCTGCGGCCGCTGATGACCAACGCCGAACGGGCGTCGGGATCCATCGAAGGAGCCCTGCGGGTGAAGGGGCCCCTCGACGCTCCGAACTACACGGGCGGGATTCGCCTGCGCGACGGGGCCGTGCACTTTCGCGGCACCACACCGGCTCTCTCCAACATCAACCTGCGCGTCGGCATCGCGCCGGGCGAGCTGGTGCTGGAAGACGGCCGATTCGAGATCGGGGGCGGCAAAGTGAAAGTCTCCGGCACGGCGCCGCTGCGCGGCATCTCGATCGGCGAGGTGCAAACCTACATTACGGCCAAGCAGGTGCGCCTGCCCCTTCCGACCGGGATTTCCGCCGTGGTCGACGCGGAGCTGCGCGGCACCTACGAGCCCTTCGCGAACGGCGTCGAGGGTCGCCGGCGCCTGCCACATCTCGTGGGCACCGTCGACTTGACCTCGATGTCGTACAACCGCCCCGTCACGCTGGCCGCCGGTATCAAGGATCTCGCACAGCGAGGCAACCGCACGGAGTTCGACGCCTACCAGCCCGAAGCAGACGCATTCTCCTTCGACGTGGCGGTGCGCGCCGATCAACCGCTGCGCCTCGACAACAACCTGATCGAAGCCTCGCTCACGATCGAAAATGAAGCCCTGCAGCTGGCGGGCACGAACCAGAGGTTCGGCATGCGGGGCGCGCTGGCGCTCGTTCCGGGGGGGCTGGTTCACCTGCGCCAAAACGAATTCGAGATCCAGCAGGGTCGAGTTCGCTTCGAGGACCCGAGCCGCATCGCTCCGCTGGTGGATGTGACGGCCGTGACGGAGTATCGACGCTATGGGGCAGCCTCCGAGCAAGTGGCTTCCGTCGCAGGCTCCAACAACAACGTGGGCCAGTGGCGCATCACGATGCGCGCCCACGGGGACGCGGAGAACATCCAAGTCGACCTCAGCAGCCAGCCGACACTCTCCCAGGACGACATCTTGCTTTTGCTCACCGTCGGGCTCACGCGACAAGAGCTGGATCAGGGCCAAAACAGCGCCTTGAGCGAGACGGTGGCGCTGGAGGCACTCACGGCGCTGACGGGCGCGGACAAGGTGCTCACGGAGGCCATCCCGGTGATCGACGAGTTCAGAGTGGGCACAGCCTACTCTTCACGCACCGGTCAGAGCGAGCCGACGATTACCATCGGCAAGCAGCTCAGCAAACGGATTCGGGCTTTCGTGACCACCAGCGTCGCCGAGTCACGGGACGTGCGCAGCAACGTCCAGGTGAAGATCAACCGCAAGGTGAGCATCGAGGGCTCCTACGACAACGTGAACAACCTCTCCACGGCTTCTTCCCTGGGCAACCTCGGCGCGGACGTGCGCTGGCGACTCGACTTCGAGTGAGCGGCCCCCGCGCCCGGGTTCGAGGGCGCACCTCGAAGGCACACCCGAGCGGGAACCCCGACGAGGCGAACCCCTTCCGACGGAGGAGACGGGGTCGCTCCGACGGGCCCGCGCCGGGGCGGCCGCAGCGAGCACTTCAACCCGGCGAGCGCGGCTGCATCTGCCCCTGCTCCATCGGAGACGCCAGCAGGACTTCGCGGACCTTCGCGAGCAGCCCCTCCCGTCGGCACGGCTTGGCGAGGAAGTGCGAGGGCTAGCCCGGCTCTCGCTCGGCGGCGGCCGGCTCGGGCCGGAGCCGCGCCGAGGGTAGGTAGACGCAGAAGACGGCCCCCTGCCCCACGGCTGCCTCGACGTGGATCGCCCCACCGCACTCCGCGACGATGCCGTGCGCGGTCGAGAGGCCGAGGCCGTGCCCCCCCCCGAGCGCCTTGGTCGTGAAAAACGGCTCGAAGATACGGGCGAGGGTCTCTCGATCCATGCCACAGCCGGTATCGCCCACGACCAGCTGCACGTAGCCGCCAGGTCGCAAGCCGAGCGCCTCGGCCTGCGCGCCATCCAGCTCCGAGTTCGCCGTGCGGATGGTCAGCGTGCCACCATCGAACATCGCGTCCCGTGCGTTGACCACCAGGTTGAGCAGAACCTGCTCGAGCTGCGTCGGGTCGAGCCGCGCACTGCGGAGACCCGGCTCGAGCTGGCGCACGATCGAGATGTGCTCGCCCACGACCCGCTCGAGCATCGACAGCATGCGCTCGACGATCTCGTTGACCTCGACGAGGCGAAGCTGCAGCTCCCGGGGGCGGCTCACGGCCAGCAGTCGCCGCGTGAGATCCGCGGCGCACTGTGCCGCGGAGAGGACCTGCTCCACTCCGCTGCGGCAGGGGTGGTCAGACCCCAACTGGCGGGCCACCGTCGCCGACTGGGCCAGGATGACCGACAGTAGGTTGTTGAAGTCGTGGGCGATCCCACCCGCGAGCTGGCCTACCGCGTCGAGCTTCTGGGCTCTTCGCAGACTCTCTTCGGCGCGCCGCCTGCTGTCGGCCTCGAGCCGCGCGATGGCCCGCACGCGATCGAGCTCTTTGGACTGCACCTCCAGCCGAGCGCCGAGCGTCTCGCGGGCGACGCGCAACGCCCGCTCTTCCTCCCGGCGAGCGCTGGCGTCGCGCACGAGCACCATGTACGCCAGCTCGCCGTGATATTTGGCCGGCATGCCCGCGCCCTCGAGCCAGACGCTCGTGCCGTCCCGCCGCACGCACTGGACGCAAATCGGGGGTTCGACGCCGTGACCGCGACTCGTCGATCCAATGCGCTCGATCAGCCGCTGGTGGTGCGCCGGATGAATGAAACGAAGCATCGACTGCCCGACGAGCTCGCTGTCGTCCTCGTAGCCGAGCAGAGCGCGCAAGGCGGGATTGACGTATACCAGGCGATCGGCTCGCCGAACGAAGATGCCGTCGCAGGCTCGCTCGAGCAGCGCTTCCAGGCCGCTGACGGAGAGAGAGAAATCCACGCCCATGCCGCCGCGGGCCATGCCGATGGGGCAGCCACGCCCCTCGCTGTCGGTGTGCTCCGCCTTCATCGGTCCCCCCGCCGGCGCAACTCGTTCGATTCATCCGGAGTGCGGCGGAGAAGCTAGCACGACGGGCGCGAGGCCGCCGCGCGGATTCGGGCGCTCCGAGGGGCAGCCCCCGACGCAAGCGACGACTCGAGCGGACACTGCTGAACCGCAAAAACCCGCAAGTCTCTCGCAACACGGTCCAGCCAGCGACCGCGCGCCGCTCGGAGGGCCGCCCCGGGCCGGGGGCGCGTGGTGAAATGGTCGAAAGGAGGGTGGAAATGATCGAGCCCGCCACCCGGCGCCGCCCGCTGACGGCGGATCGGAGGGTGGACGGGTCTGCGCGCGGGTAGGTCTGCTCACGCGCGGGTCCGCTCCCGGGCAGGTCTGCTCCCGGGCGGGTTTGCCCACGGGCGGGTCTGCTCGCGAGCGGGTCTGCTCGCGGCTGCCCACGCGTTCGGCGGAAAGCGCTCCCGGCAGGCTCGCCCAGGCCGGGTCACGCCCGGCGCACCGGCCCCGATCCCTGGCGTGGGCCCCGGCTCGCAGCGCCAGCGCTCCCCGCGCCCCCCCGATGAGCGGCCGAAACCGGCGACGACACTCGCCCCGACTCGCTCAGGTCCCGACGACGCTCGCCCCGGGGGCTCGCGCAGGTCCCGACCCTGGGGAAAGCGCCCCCGCGAAGCTTGCGCGGGCCCGCGTGCCCGCGTGCCGCCGCCTCAAACGGACCCTTCGACGAACTGCCCCTCGGCCACATCGCCTTCGAGCAGCTCGCCGTCCTCGACGGCTGTTTCATCGACGGCCCCGCCCGCGGCGGCCGTACCCGCGGCTGCCCGAGGGTCGGCCTCCGTGCCATCGATCACTTCCCCCTCGACCTCGACCTCCGGCTCCGGGGCGAGCGGCTCTGCGGGCCAGCTGGCCCCGGTGCGCATGCGGCGACGCGTCGCGACGCGCAGCGGGCCGAGCCAATCTCCCTCCCACAGCCGCCCCGCCGCGGAGGCCAAGCTCGTGGCTCCGATGGAGGCCCCGAGCGCCGTACCCCACCCGAGCGGCCCGAGCGGACGGCACCCGAAAAAGTGACTCAGACCCGGCGTCTGTATCACCCCCACGAGCGCTCCCGCGGAAAGCAGGCTCGTGACGACCACCGGGCGGCTCAGGCCGCCGGAACGCAGCGTCTGGCCGAGCTGTGAGCCGACGAGCGCGGCGAGCCCGACGGTGCGCGCGCGCGTAGCGCTGCCGGTCAGGCGGGCAAACGTCCAGGCGGCGCTCGCGCCGGCCGCCGTGGCCGCCGCTCGAAACGCGATCTGCCGATTCAAGGGGCGCCCGAGGGTCTCCTCGGGCGTCATGCGCGCCAGCGACTCCATCGCATCTCCCGAGGGGGGACGGAGCGCGATCGCCATGGCCGGGGCCACGTCGGTGAGCAGGTTGACGAGCAGCAGTTGCCGCGCGTTGAGCGGGGGGCGCCCATCGACCAGACCCACCCCGAGCGTAAAGCCAATCTCGCCGAGGTTTCCCCCCACCAGAATCGAGACGGCGTCGCGCACGCTCGCCCACATGGCGCGCCCCTCGATCACCGCGTCGACCAGCGTCTCGACGCGGCCGTCCACGAGCACCACGTCAGCCGCGCCGCGAGCCGCCGCCGTTCCCTCCTCACCGAGAGCGATGCCGCAATCCGCGAGGCGGATCGCCGGGGCGTCGTTGGTGCCGTCCCCGACCATGCCGACGGCGCGCCCCGTGCGCTGCAGCGCGCGCACCACGCGAACCTTCTGAGCGGGCGTTACGCGCGCGAACACCTCGATGGAGTCGATCTCGCGGTCGAGCGCCTCATCGCTCATCAGGCTGAGCTCGCCGCCGGTGACCACGCGGCCGTGCCGCAGCACGCCGAGCTCCGCGGAAATGGCGCGCGCCGTGCTCGGGTGATCGCCCGTGATCATCAGGGGCTCGACGCCGGCGCGCCGCATCCCTTCGATCGCGCGCTTGGCCGAAGGCCGCACCGGGTCGGCAAACGCGAGCAAGCCCACGAACCGCAGCTCGACCACGTCCCGCGGCTCGAGCACGGCCAGGTTCGCCATACGGCGCTCCGCCAACGCCAGCACGCGCAAGCCCTGCTCCGCCGAGGCGGCCGCCTGCGAGAGAAGCTCCTGGCGCTCTTCGCCTCCGAGCGCGCGACCGTCGCCCACGGTGGTGCAGCGCTCGAGCACGACTTCGGGGGCGCCTTTGATGCTGAGCAGCGGCCCGTCCGCCGTCGAGGCCAACGTCGCGTGGAAGTTGCGGCCGGGCGCAAACGCGATTTCGCTGGCGCGCTGAAAGCCCGTCGCGCCGCTGGCCACCCCGACCCCGAGCTTGGCGGCCGCGCTGCGCAGCGCCGAGTCCGTCGGATCGGCCGCCCCGAGCCGACTCTGCTCGGCCGCGGTGGCGCGGCAGCCGACGGCGACGGCCGCGCGCGCGGCCGCCGTCGCCGAGTCCAGCGAAACGAAGCGCTCCTCGGTGAAGATCTTCGAGAGCTCGAGCTCGCCGCGCGTGAGCGTGCCCGTCTTGTCCAGACAGATGACGTTCACGCGTCCCAGCGCCTCGATGGACTTGGGATTGCGCACGAGCGCCTGACGCGCCGACAGACGCTCGGCGGCGGAAAGCTGCGCCGCCGTGGCCAGCACGGGCAACCCCTCCGGGACCGAGGCGACCGCGAGGCTGACGCCGGAGCCGACCAGATCCTCGAGCTTGCGGCCGCGCAGAAGCCCCCCGGCGACGACGCCGATGCAGGCCGTGGCCGCCACCGGGGCCGTCAAATCCATCAGGGCGCGCAGGCGCTTTTCCACCCCGCCGCTGCCCTGCGAGGGCTTGGCCGCGCTGGCGCCGAGCCCCGCCGCCGTCGAGTCCCCCGTGGCGACGACGACGGCCAGGCCGCGCCCCGTGGCGATGGCCGTGCCGGCGTAGAGCATCGAGCGGCGATCCGCGATTTGCAGCTCGAAGGAGGGCTCGCCGCTCTTGTGCACAGGCAGCGATTCGCCGGTGAAGCTGCTGGCGTCGATCTCGAGGCCACTGGCCTCGACCACGCGGCAATCGGCCGGCACGGTGTCGCCCGGGTTGAGCACGAGCAAATCGCCCGGCACCAGCTCCGTCTGCGAGACGACGCGCTCCGAACCGTGCCGCCGCACCAGGGCTTGCACCGGCGTGCGCCGCGACAGAATGCGAATGCGCCGCTCGGTCCGGTAGCGCTGCAGCCCGCCGACCACGGCATTGAGCCCGACGACGCCGCCCAGCACGCCGGCGTCCGAGGTGGAGCCAACCATCGCGGAGAGCGCCGCACCAGCGGCCAGCAGGGGCGCCAGTGGATTGAAAAGCTCGTCCGTAATCGCCTCGCCGAGTCCCTCGAGCGGACGCGGCTCGCGCTCGGGCTCGCGCCCGGCGCGGCGCCGCTGGACCTCCGAGGGCTCGAGCCCGTGCTCGCCGCTGCCCAACCGCGCCAGCACGCCCTCGGGCTCGAGCGCGTGCCAGGGCGTCGGGTCGTTGGGGGCGGGCAAGGCGCGCGCCTCGAGCGCCCGCGCCCGGCTGACCCCGTTGAACATCGAGATCAGCGTCGCGCCATTGACGACGAACATCACGCGTCGATGCGTGAGGGGAAGCAGGCCACCGGCGGAGGCGACCGTCCCCAGCGTGGCCGCACCGAGCGCGATGTTGACGGCCTGCTTCGCGAGGCGCCGTGCGGCAGCGCACGCCGCGATGATCATGTGTACGTCCGTCAGGTCGTTGCCGACCAGCAGATCCGCGCTCCACGGCGTGTGGCCTTCCCCGTTGACCAACCCGACGGCACAATCCGCCGCGGCCAGCGCGCGCTCATTTCGCGGGGCCACGAGGCAAACGGCCTGCCCCTCGCGCTGAAGCCGCACCACGCCGGAGAGCAAACCCTCGCTGTCGCTGATCACGTCGTCGGCGTTGAGATCTTGCAGCACGTCGTCCGTGGAGGAGGCGATGACGACGCGCATCTCGGCGCGATGCGCGGCCGCGATCAACTCTTCGACGCCGGTCTGCGCGAGAATCTCCACCTCCACGGCCGCCACGCAGCGCCCAGCCCGCTCGAGGCTGAGCATCAGCGCCCCCTCGCGCGCGCGCTGCTCCGCGTGGGCGCGCAGCTCCGGGTCGGCGTGGGCGTCGCTGCGCCGCCACGGAAGCAGCTCCCACAGGCCGTCGGTGCGGCGCTCCAGCGGGCGCTTCGGGTTGAACAGCTGCTGGGCGTGGTGGCGAGCCTCCACCGTGTCTTCGGGATCGTCCGCCCGAATGCCGCCGATGAGGAACGGCCGACGGCTGAGCAAATCGGCGTGCAACACCAGGCAGTCGATGCGATCGAGCCGGCGCAACACGTGGTGATCGAGCACGACGATGCCGCGCTCCGCGAGCACCTGCGAGAGTCGCGAAGCGAACGCCTCTCGACCCAGGCGCGCGGGGCGTGGCAGGGCGCCGAACAGGGCGGCGCTGGCCCGCTGAAAGCTTCGCGTCGTCAGGAAGCTCAGGGCGGCGCCGCCGAGCGACACGAACACCGCCTGGTCGGCGTACTCTTCGATCGGGCCGCGCGGCAGCGGGACGGGCCGGGGACGACGCTCGGTGGCGCCGACGAGCGGCGCGGGCGCGGGCCGGCAAAGCTCGGTTTCGCGCTGCCGCCACACCTCGGCCTGGGCGCGCAGCTCCGTCAGCATCGACAGCTTGTGCAGGCCCTCCACCAGGGAGTTGAGCGGGCGCTGCGCCAACGTCTGAGCGAGGGAGCTGGCGAGGTTGAGCGTGAACTCCGCGCGCTCGCGCCCGAGCCGCCCCTCGAGCCCACGACGCAGGCGAGGCACCGCGCGCATCAAGGACAGGCCCGCCACCAGGTTACCCCCGAACGGCAGCGCCGGCAGGGGCGAGAGCCGCAGCACCAGCCCGGCCGAGAAGGCGGCGGCGTCGGCCGCGAGCTCGACCACCCGCTGCATCGCCTCGTCCACGTCTGCCGGGTGGCGCCGCTCGGCCTCGGAAAACTCCGCCCCCGCGAGCCCGGCCAGGCTCTCCGCCTCGGCCACGATGGCACTCAGATCCGCCGCGCTCAGCGCGTTCCCTTCGAACGCGAAGACCACCCGGTGGGTGTCGGCGTTGACCTCGACCCAGCTCACGTCGCCGAGCGCCGAGGCCACGCGCTGCACGGCCCCGGCGAGCGCGCGCAACTGCTCGACCCCCGCCGCCTGGCGAAACTCGACGTGCGCACGCGTCTCGCTGACGGTGACCTTGCGGCTGCGCCCCTGGAAGAGGCCGGCGACGGAGCGGAACAGGGGACCGCGGCGCATACCCTCCCCAACGGCACGTTGGGCGTGCCGAATGGTCCCTGCGGCAGCTTTTCTGAACAGAGCTCCTCTCAGCGGCGTCTTCTCCCAAAGCGCAAAACATTTCAATGACACAGTCCACCTGCCCGGCGCAAGCGCGGAGGGACCCAGAAACTCTGCGGAAGTCGCGTCCGTCCCGCGAACCGGACAGCCTTCGGCCGGTCCTTCGAGCCCGAGCCGGCCCGTCGACGGTGCGCGCAAGTCCTGGTAGAAAACCGCGCCGGGGAATATCGATTCCACGAGAGAAGTCGTGTCCGCAAATTCCAGCGAACTGTTGAAGGCTGCCCGGGGCAAGGTCGGCCGGCTCGAGCTCCTGCAAATGGCGACCATTCGGCGCACCTTGCAGCCCGGCTTGGTCGACGATGTGCTGCGCCTCTGCCAGCGCACGCTGGGACAGAGCTGGATCACCCTGGCGACGAAGAACCTCCACCACTGCCACTACCTCGACCGGCTCGAGCCGCTGGCCCCGTCGACCAGCTTCATCATGGTCGCCAACCATCGAAGCTTCTTCGATCTCTACATTCTGACTGCGGCGCTGCTCCGCTGGAAGATGAGGCACCGAATCGTATTTCCGGTGCGATCGACGTTCTTCTACGACACGCCCCAGGGGTTCTTGGTGAATGGAGCGATGAGCTTCTTCGCAATGTACCCGCCGCTGTTCCGCGAAAAGAAAAGGCGCACCCTGAACCTGCTGGGCATCGAGGAGCTCGCGGGCCTGCTTCGCAACGGGGAAACCCTGGTCGGCATCCATCCCGAGGGGACGCGCAACCTGGGCGACGACCCATACACCCTGTTGCCCGCCCATTCGGGTGTGGGCCGCCTGATCTGCGCCGCCAACGTCCCGGTCGTACCGGTGTTCACCAACGGCCTGCGGCGACAGGGGCTCTCCAAGCAGATTCGCGGCAACTTCGACGGAACGGGCACGCGCATCCACAGCGTTTTCGGCCACCCGATCGACTACTCGGAGCTGCTGAGCAACGAGCCGCCCTCCCCCCGGCTGTACGCCAAGCTCGCCAAAGACTGCCTGGAACACGTACGGCGGCTCGGGGAAGAAGAGCGCGCCATTCGCGCCCGCGAGGAAAGCGGCTACTCCCCCCCCTACGTGCAGGAGCAGCGCCCACCGAGGAAGCGCTCGCTCCGCGCCGCGGCGCGGTAGCGGTCACTGCTCGTCGCAGAAGAGGGCGTCGCGCTCGGCGACGAAGCGATGCGTGCGGGGCTCCGGCGGTGCGAGCGCGCCCCCGCCCTCGCCTCGCGCCGCCGCGCGAGGGCCGTCACTCGTCGTCGTAGAAGAGGGGGTCGCGCTCGGCGAGGAAGCGCTCGATGCGCGCGACGCTCTCCGGTTCGAGCGCGTCGAAGCGGATGCCCATCCCCGGCGGCACGTTGCTGGACTCGGAATACACCCGCACCCAGCGAACCTCGCCCTTCCCCGCGATGGGCTCTTCCCCATCGGACAGGTTGATCGAGAACTCGATGTGCTCGCCGACCTGCTTGAGCTGGTGAGTTGCGATGAAGATCCCGCCGACGGACATGTTCTCCACGAAGCCAGCATAGAAATTGTGCTCGCTGCTGACCGTTACGTCGAGGTCGACACGGAAACGGCTGAACTGCCTGCGCGGCGCAGACTCGTCCCCCTCCTCGCCGTGTTGCGTGACAGTGAACTCTGCCTCGCGGCGTGCCTCCGAGCTACTCACGTTGCGACTCTCCTATGGCGCTTCTTCGGGCACGACGGCCAGGCAGAAGTGAGCCTGCAAGCATTGTTCGGGAAAGGCGACGGATGCTCCCACCGGCGGCGGAAGAACCCTTCCGACTTGCTGTGCGATACCCTCCACCTGCCCACCGAGCACACGCGCTCGATGCTCCTGCCCGGTGCCGCGATCGTGCAGCCCGAGCTCCGTCACGATCAGCCCGTCCTCCCAGTGGGATTGAGCCGAGAGCACGGTGAGCTCCCGAGCGGTGCCGTCGGCGGCGGTGGGAAGCGAGCCATCGCGCGCCGGTGCGAGGGCGAAGCCGAAGGCGATGCCGAAGAAGCCGAGCAGCCCCGTGCGGTAGGCACGGCGGCGCACGACCAATCCGAGAAGAGCCAGCCCGAAAGCGGCCCAAGACCAGGCCTCGCCGTCATAGCCGGCGATCGTCGCCCCGCCGCAACCGCTACTCTCCTCGGGGATGAAGGGTGCGTCGTACAAATCGGAGATGTTGACCTCGTCGAGCGGCTCCAGGTCGCGCTTGCCAACCTCGCCCGGCTGGGAGAACGCATACATCGTGGCCTCTTCGTCCTTGAACTCTTCGCCCAACCCGAAGAAGTGCCCGAACTCGTGCGTGAGCACGTTCTGCAAGTCGTAGCGCGAACCGGGCTCTGTCTGCTCCCCTTCGAAGAAGTCGAAGTCGTGCTCGCCGTTGAGCACGATGTCCGCGTCCAAGATCTGCTTGGCTTGCGCATCGAAGGTGATGACGGTGATGGCCAGCGCACCGTTGGCGAGTGGATCTCCATCGGGCGAGAACCGCACGGTGTTGCGGTTCTTGCCGGAGCGACGATAGCCAATGGGATCTTCGGGTCCGCGCGTCACCACGACGGTGGGCAACAATCCGGGAGATTCTTGCCATTCGGTGGCCGCGGCGATCACGGCCTCGTATGCCGGGTCGCCAAGCAGATCGACGGAGTCCTCGACACTGACGGTGACGGTTCCCTGCTGCCATCGGGCGCCGCGTGCGCCTGCCGAGCCCAAGCTACTCTCCTCGGCCAGGGCCGAGCCGCTCCAGGCGATAGCCACGCTCGCAGCTCCGACGGCCAGAAACTTGGTCTGAATCTGCCCCCGTCGGGCGCCCTGGTTGCTGCGAGCCACTGAAGGTCCGGAACGGACGCCATAAGTCTCCCTTTAAGCAAAGACGTGGCGAGCGACCGCGAAGGCGACGGCCTCCCGGCAGGCGCGAAACGCTGCGCTCACCGGCCAGACGCACGAGCGATTCATTGCTCGGCCGAATCCGCCCCGCCCGAGACGACCGAAAGCGGCTCGGCTTGCCCCACAGTGAAGCACAATTGCCTCGCTCCGGGAGCGCCCAAGGCAGCCGTGGCGTGAGGCAGGTGCGCCAGGCAAGGCGAAGCGGCGAGAGCGCCCTACACGCGAGGCGAACGCAAGAACAGCCAACCGCTCGACAACGGTTGCGCCGCACCTCGACGGAATTCTGACACGAGCCGCATGCTCGCTCGGCGGCGCCTGACATGGCGCCATGCGGGCTGAAGGGCGAACGCCGAAGGCACGTAGAATCGCTGCCCACGGGCAGCGCCGAGACCGCTCACGGCGGCCGCAGCCCACGCCACCGGAGCTCGCCGCCAGACGGCGGGCGGCACCGCTCGCCGGGTGAGCCGACGATGGCCATCGACGCGCGAAAACCCAGGTTCGAATCGCTCGGGCTCGCGCGGTCGGCTCGAATCCGCCGCCTGATCTTCGTTGGCTCCCCCGCCCTGCCCCGAGCGGCGCCGGCCCACCGGCGACCGCGGGCCCTCCTCGCCAAAGCGCCCCGCGCGGCGCGCGAGCCGCGGGTGGCGGCGCCGAGACGAGCAGGCGACCCCCGGCGCGGCGAGCCCCGCTCTCGACCGCAAGCGCCACGCGCTCGGCGGCGCGGCGCCGCCTCTGCAAAGAGGCCGGCGCGAAACACGAATGGCCGCAGGGTGCCGTGCGGGCCACGAAACGAAGCCCGCGAGGCGCGAGGCCTCTCCGTGGCGCGGGGACACGCCGCACGGCCACGGAAACGGGGTGGGAGAGCCGCCGGCCACCCAGCGCCGGCCCCGCGCGCCATCGCGCGGGCGCCACCCGTTACTGCTTGGCGTCCCCGCGAGCGAAGATCGAGGCCACGTAGTTGAGCACGTCCGTTGCGCTCGTCTCGCTGTAGCCGAAGTAGCGCATCAGCCGGCTCTTGATTACGTCAATCTTCTCCTGCGTCTCCTTGTCCACCACGGCCGACACCAGGGTCTTGAGCTTGATGCTATCTTTCTGATCCTCGAACAGCTTCAGCTCGAGCGCGCGTCGGAGCCGATCGTTCGTCTGCCAGTCGAAGCGCTTGCCCTCGATCGCCTTGGCGCCGATGAAGTTCATGATCTCGCGCCGGAAATCGTCCTTGCGATTGTCGGGGATCTCGATCTTCTCCTCGATGGCACGCATGAGGCGCTCGTCTGGCTCCTCGTTCTGGCCCGTGTAGGAGTTCTTGACCTTCTCCTTGAGCGTGTAGGCCTTGATGTTGTCGATGTAGTTCGCGGCCAGCTTCGCGATCGCCTCCTCGTCGGCGCTGATGGCTCGCTGGACCTCGTTCTTCACGATTTCCTCGTACTCGCGCTTCACCACGCCGATGAGATCGCGATACTTCTTCTTCTGGTCGTCGTTCGTGATCAGCGAGTGGCCGCGCAGGCCCTTCTCCAGCTCGTTCATCACCATGAAGGGGTTGATCGATCCCTCTCCCACCTCGCTGACGAGCGCGTTGGAGATCTTGTCTTGCACGTAGCGGGGGCTGATGCCCTCCATCCCCTCGCGCTTGCTCTCTTTGCGCAGCTCCTTGACCGTATCCTGCGTGTAACCGGGGAGCACCTTGCCGTCGTAGAGCTTGAGCTTCTGCAAGACTTGGAGGTTCTGCTTCTTCGGCTCCTCCAGACGAGTGAGTACCGCCCACATCGCAGCGACCTCGAGGGTGTGCGGCGCGACGTGGCGCCCCTCCACGCGCTCGGGGCTGAACTCCTTGTCGTAGATGCGGATCTCGTCCGAAAGGCGCGTGATGTAGGGGATGTCGATCTTGATGGTACGATCCCGAAGCGCCTCCATGAACTCGTTGCTCAACAGGCGCCGATACTCGGCCTCGTTGGTGTGGCCGATGATCACTTCGTCGATGTCCGTTTGCGCGAACTTCTTTGGCTTGATCTTGTGCTCCTGCGAGGCACCCAGCAGATCGTACAAGAAGGCCACGTCGAGCTTGAGCATCTCGACGAACTCCACGATGCCACGGTTGGCGACGTTGAACTCTCCGTCGAAGTTGAAGGCGCGCGGGTCCGAATCGGAGCCGTACTCGGCGATCTTTCGGTAGTTGATGTCACCCGTCAGCTCGGTCGAGTCCTGATTCTTCTCGTCCTTCGGCTGGAACGTACCGATGCCGATCCGATCCTTTTCGCTCAGGACCAGGCGCACGACGCGAACGTGATTGGTGACGACCTGAGCCCAGTCGCCCTGATACTTCGCCATCAAGCCGCGGAAGATGAAGCGGCTGGCCGGGTCGAGGTCGCCACGAACCCGGACCTTGAAGTGCTCCTTCGACAGACCGAGCTCGTCGATGGCCTGATCCCGATACGCCTCGGGGATCAAACGCAGAGGATCTTCGTTCATCGCCGACGGGAACTCGCCGGCGTCGGCCTTGCTGACCAGATCGGTATCGCCGAGGTTGACCCAACGGAAGGTGTACAGGGCGCCTTCAGGGGTCGCCGAGTACGCCTCGAGGCCCTTCTTGAGCAGGCGCGCGATCGTCGACTTCGAAGAGCCCACCGGGCCGTGCAGCAAGATGACGCGCTTCTCGGGGCCGTAGCCCTGGGCGGCCGCCTTGAGCACCTTCATCAGCCGCATCAGCGGGATGTCGAGACCGAAAACGGCATCTTTTCCACCGTTTGCCTCATCCCGAAAAAAGTTGTAGCGAATCAGCTTCTTCTTGTTGTCGACGTACTCTTCGGTTCCGTACGACATGACCATGTCGTAGAGGCGCTGGAACGCCGTCCGCGTGACCTCGGGCCGCTTGCGAACGACCTGGATGTACTCCTCGAAGCTGCCCTGCCACGAAAGGTCGCGGTAGAGGTCGGCATTGTGGAGCCGAGCAATCGAACGAACCGCGCTCGAAATGCTGGCCGGCTCACCGCCGCTGCCCGAACCACCGCTGCCCGAACTATCATTGTCCGAACTACCGTTGTCCGAACTCCCACTGCCCGAACTACTCACCGCGTCGCTCATGAAGGTCCTTTCGCTCTCTCTCCCCTTGTACAACTTTGGTACGACGAGGCCAGCAGATACGTTTAGACACTCTGCCGCACCCGGGAGAAAGTTCCCACATCCACTGATCTGACCAATCGCCCGAAGGGCTCGGCCGCGCTCGTACTCCACCCATCAAATCGGGCACCTACTCGAAGCTCTCGCGCAGGCCGCGCTCCCGCCGCGGAGCGCGCGGCCCGCGTTTTTTTTGGCGCCTGGCCCGCCCGAGCTCGAGGCGCCCGGCGACGAGCCACCCGAAGGGGTGACGTAGCTCGCCTCCGGCATCGAAGCGCATTGCCCGGATCGCGAATGTTTCGTGAAACGACACGCTCGGCAGCGGGGCCACGACGCGCGCCGCTCCCGAGCGCGGCCCACGCCGGTCCGTCGCAGGGCCCCGAGCTCCAGCCGCCCGGAGGCTCGCTCGAAGCGAGCGCCGAACAGCGCCGAAGCGAGCGGATGGCGAGCGCCGAGCAGCGCCAAGGCGAGCGGATGGCGAGCGCGCTTCGAGCGCCTCGCGCCGGCGCGCCCCGCAGCGGCGCATCGGTGCATCGGTGCATCGGTGGGTCGGCGGCGAGGATGCCACGACACCGCGAGCCGGGTGGCGCGCCGCGCGCGCGCGGCGCCTCGCGCCTCGCGCGGAGCAACCCGCGGCCGGGGCGCCTCGGGTCGAGGCCGCGGCTCGTCGAGAGGGGGCTCACGCGGGCGGCGGGTGGCATCTCGGGTCGTGGAACGCTTTGCGGGGGAAGGCTTCCCCGCCGCTGGCCCGCAGATGGCACGGCATCCCGAACGCAAACGGTCCGAAGCGCGAGCGATTCACGGGGTCGCGCCGCGAGCGGCAGCCGCAGCGGCCCGAGGCGCGCGCGGCGCAGACGGCGCGGCTCGGGCGGAGCCGACGAGCGCTTGGCGCCGAGCGTCATGCGCTCGTCGGGCCTAGCGCCGGCGGGAATGCCTGCGCTCGCGCGAGCCCTGCCGCGCCCCAGAGCGGTGCGAGCGGCGCGCCGGACGCGACGCGCGCCCAGAGCGGTGCGAGCGGCGCGCCGGACGCGACGAGCGCGCGGAATTGCGGCGCGTCGCCCGAGAGGCGCTCCGCTCTCGTTTGCGCGGCGGAGCGGGGCGGGCCTCGCGCGGCTTTTCGACGGAATGGCGCGACTCCTCGGCTTTGCTCGCTCGGTGGCTGCGACCTCGGTCCGCGCGGCCTCCCTCACGGCGCGCCCCCCCGCTGCGGCTGGCATCGCTGCGACCTCTGTGACTGCGGCTGGCATCGCTGCGGCTTCTACTTGTGCTATGACTGCGGCCTCCCTCACGGCGCACACCCCCGCTGCGGCTGCGGCTGCGGGAGCGCTGGCGATGCGTGCTCTGGTGGCTGCGATCGCGCGGTTCCCGCTTCGAAGCTCGCGCTCGATCGACCCGGCGCCTGCGCTCGGCTGGGCCGTACTCCCGCCGACGCTGGGCTCCGTAGTCGCGCCGCTCGACCCGGCGGGGGCGCTGCCGGTCGGAGCGCGGCCGGTCCGCGCGCGGCTGCGGCCCCTGGGCTTGCCGAGCGCCGGCTCGGCGCGCGCGCCGCATTGGCTCCTGCCGGGCACGCATCGCACGCCTCCGGGACCGGTCATCGGAGACGATCACGCGAGAATCGCCACGGACCCGGGTGGCACGGGAGTAGGCGTCGACCCGGCGCCGGCGCCGCGAATCGAGCGAGACGCGCCGCTCGGGACGCGCTTCGCGCGGAATCGCGGCGGCCCGGAAGCTCGGTGCATAGACCCGGACGCCGGCGTTCGAGCGACGCCGGACGCGATACCTGCGACTCCGTCGCTCGAGGGCCACGACCCGAGCCCGGTCGCGCACCACGTGGTAGTGGAAGGATCGCGCAAAAAGGAAGCGAGTCGGGCAGAAGATGAATGGCGGCGGGGCGAGGAAGCCGGCGACGACGAAGGCGCTGCCGCGCCAGACCCGCCGCGGAGGGCGCGGTGCCCAGCCCACGTAGCCTCCGGCGCCGACGCGATACGTGACCCAGGCCGGCGCGTAGCGGTAGCCCGGCACCCAACCCCAACCCGTGCCGGCCACGAAGGCCCAACGCCCGTAGTGGAAGGTGACCCAGCCGAAGGGGTAGTCACTCACCCACAGCCAATCGCCGTCGATCGTCACCTCCCAGTGGCCCCCTGTCTCGTACGGCGCGAAGCCCGCGCCGACGACCGAAGCGTGCGGAACCCAGATGCGCCCATAGCGCCCGTCGACCACCCACCTTCCGTAGGGGGACAAGGCGGGGCGGAACTCCTCGAGCGCCCGCGCCTGCTCCTCGGCGTCGTCCTCGATCTGGTCCTCGTCGTCCTCGGCCCACTCCTCTGGGTCGACGGAAGCCGAATCACGAGGACCTTCGTGCGCGACCGCCGGGCTGGCCCATGCTGCAACACAGGCCACCAGGAAGCCGCCGACCAGGAAAAGCAGCGGGCGCATCGGTGGGAGCGTACGCCTGGTCCACAGCCCCGGCAACCAGACCACCCGACAGCGAACGCGCGACATCATGACGGGAAGTACGTACTGTGCCGCCGCGGTCTTCCCCGCTGGGGCACCCACCCCGAAGCGGCAGCGCCGTGCCGAAGCTCCCCTGCCCCCGCCTCTCCGACATGCTGACATTCGATCAGGCCCTCGAGAAAATCATCAGTGATGTAGAGCCCTTGGGCGTAGAGCGCCTGCCCTTGCGAAGCTGCCGAGGGCGCTGGCTCGCCCGTGACTTGGTCGCGCCCCACGCGCTGCCAGCGTTCGACTACAGCGCGATGGACGGGTTTGCCGTCCGGTGCGCGGACCTGGCGGCCACGCCGCCCCACCGTCTTCCGCTGAGAGGAGAAAGCCGCGCCGGGGCCGCGCTCGCCGAGCTTTCACCAGGCAGCGCGTGTCGCATCTACACCGGAGCCCAGATGCCCGCGGGCGCCGACGCGGTCGTCTTGATCGAGGAAGCTCGCGTCGGCGGCGACGAGCTGTGGTTCGAGGAGCCCCTCTCCGTCGGGCGGCACGTGCGGCGCGCCGGCGAGGACATCGGGCGCGGCGCGCTGGCGCTGCCAGGCGGGCGGCGCCTGAGCCCACACGCCATCGGGCTCGCCGCCTCGCTCGATCAGACCACGCTGACGGTGGTCCGCCGCCCGCGGGTCTGCATCGTGTGCACGGGAGACGAGCTGCGCTATCCGGGAGAGCCGGGGCCGCCGGATTCTCTGCCGGAGTCGAACGGCTTGGCGGTGGCGCTGCAGTGCGAGGCCGTCGGGGCCTCGGCCGAGCTCGCCCCCCTCAGCGCGGACGCCCCCGCGGCGTTGGCGGCAACCCTGGCGGAAGCTCTGCGCGGGGCCGATTTGCTGATCACCATCGGCGGCGTGAGCGTGGGCAAATACGATCTAGTCCGGCCGGCGCTGCAATCCGCCGGCGTGGATTTGCAGTTCTGGAAGGTGGCGATCAAGCCCGGCAAGCCGCTCGCCTACGGCCGCCACGGGTCGACGCGCATCCTGGGCCTGCCAGGCAATCCCGTCTCGGCCCAAATCACCTTCGCGCTGTTCGGGCTGCCGCTTCTGCGGGCCTTGCAGGGCGAGCGCCACCCCACGCCCCGCACGCACGAGGCGACGCTGCTCGAAGGGCTCGAACAGGCGGGCAGCCGGCGCGGCTACTATCGCGCCCGCCGGGAGGGCGACGGGGTGCGGCCGCTCGGCAACCAAGCCTCGGGCAACGTCGTGAGCCTAGCGCACGCCGACGCCTTGGTGGTTCTCCCGCAGGGCTGCACGAGAGCGGCCGCCGGGGCGCGTGTCCGCGCCATCTGGCTGGACGAGCTGTGAGCGCGAGCGCGCCGAATGAGGTGGCCGACGGCCTCCGCGCCCCGCAAGGCGCTCGCCCAACGGGGTAGGCGGAAGTCGGTTCTTCGCGGCCACCGCGCCCGACGACCGCGGGGAAGGACTCCAGCGTGTCCCGAGATGGGCGGAGGTCGGTTCTTCGCGGCCACCGCGCGGATGGCCGCACTAGCGCTTGTGCTCGTCGGGCTGCTCGGATCGCACGTCTTTCCAGCCGACCCAATGCGGCCCGTCCTCGGCGAACTCGCGCTTCCACACCGGCACACGCGCCTTGAGCCGATCGATGAGCAGCCGGCACGCGGCAAACGCCTCGGCCCGGTGCGGCGCGCTGGCCGCACACACCACGGCCTTGTCCCCGACTTGCAGGCTGCCGACGCGATGGGTGCACGCCAGCCGAACCCCGGGGATCTCGCGCTCGATCTCCTCGGCGACGGCCGACAGTTCCTTCTTCGCCATGCCCTCGTACGCCTCGTATTCGAGCCGGGTGACGCCCTTGCCCAGGTTCTCGTCCCGCACCACCCCGACGAACAGGACCACTCCCCCCGCGCCGGGCCGCAGCACCGCATCGTGGCATTCATCGATGCTGAGGGGCTGCTCTCTCACGTCGAACAATCGAGTCATCTCCTTCGTGCCCTGTGCCCTGTGCCCTTTGCCCTTTGCCGTGCGCCGGCAGCGGCTGTGCGCCCGCGCATTCGGCCCGGCGAGCCACTCCTCGCTCTTCCCCGCTTATACGCCGAAGCTCCCCGAAGCACCGCCGGTTTTGCTGATCAGCCGAGTGGGGCCGATTTGCATCGCCCGGTCGACGCCTTTGAGCATGTCGTAGATCGCGAGGGCCGCCGTGCTGACGGCGACCAGCGCCTCCATCTCGACGCCCGTCTTGCCGACCGTTTCGACGGCGGCGCTGAGCGCCACGTGGCCCGCCTGCTGCCGCACCTCGATGTCCACCGACACGTGGGTCAGCGATATCGCGTGGCACAGGGGGATCAGGTCGGGCGTGCGCTTGGCCGCCATGATCCCGGCGATCCGCGCGGTGGCCAGCACGTCGCCCTTCGGGGCGGTGTGGGTCTCGAGCATCTCCAGGGCTGCCGCGCTCATCGTGACGCGGCTCTCGGCCACGGCGCGCCGCTTGGTGCTGGCCTTCGCGCCGACGCGCACCATCTGCACGCCGCCCGAAGCGCGGAGGTGGGTCGAAACCCGGGAGCTTCCCACGATCTCTTCGTAGGCAGCTCGCAGCCGCGGGCTGCTCGCCGGCTCCGGACCGGAGGGCTCGCCGTCGCGCCGGTGCGACACCCGCTCGGCAACCTTGTCCAGCGCGTAGCGGTCGAGCTCCGTCAGTTGCGACCAAATGGCGGCAGTGAGCGGACCGAACGGGGCGTACGCCCGCACGGTCGCCGAGCGGGCCGCGTCGGCGGGCGGATCGGGGCGCACCGCGACGGCCCGGACCTGAACGGATGCGGGCCATCCGGCGAGCTCGCGCTCGGGCGGTGTGCCAGCCGGGGGCGGCGCGGCGTCGGCGCCCCCTCGCTCGACCAGCGCTCGCCTGCAGGCGAGTGGCAAGCGCAGCCAGTCCTCGAGGGATATCTTCCAGCCACGCAGGTCGAGCGCTCGACGCGCGGCGAGCGGCACGCGCTCCAGGTCGGCCCGCTCGTCATCGAAGGCGTAAAGTTTCACGGCGACGGCTGGATCTACCACGCGGCCCGTCGGACGCGACATGTCTCTGCGCCGAACGGGAAAGGTTGGCCGCCGCCTGCCTGCGCGCCGCCGGCCGCTCGTGTAGACTGACGCCCGTGAGCCACGAGCCTGCCGGCCCCCCGAGCAGCCCGGCCGCGGTGGACCGCCGCGGCCGGCCGCTGCACGACCTGCGCATCTCGGTCACCGACCGATGCAACTTTCGCTGCGGCTACTGCATGCCGCGCAGCCAGTTCGGCCCCGGCTTCCGCTTCCTTCCGCCGAAGGAGATCCTCAGCTTCGAGGAAGTGGCGCGGATCGCGCACTTGGCCGTGGGCCTGGGCGTGCGCAAGCTCCGCATCACCGGGGGCGAACCGCTCTTGCGCCGGGACTTGCCCGTGATGCTCGCCATGCTTCCCCGCCAGAGGCCTTCGGGCGAGCCCGTGGACCTGGCCATGACCACGAATGGGTCGCTGCTCGCGCGCCACGCCGAAGCGCTGCGTCGAGCCGGCCTGCGACGCGTCACCGTCAGCTTGGACTCGCTCGACGAGCGCGAGTTCACACGGTTGAGCGACAGCAACGTCCCCGTCACCGTGGTGCTGGAAGGCATCGAGGCCGCCCGGCGCGCAGGGCTCGGGGTGAAGGTGAACGCCGTGATCCGCCGTGGCGTCAACGACGGCGGGATGGTCGAGCTGGCGCGCTACTTCCACGAGCAAAGCATCCCCCTGCGGTTGATCGAGTTCATGGATGTGGGCAACAGCAACGATTGGCGGCTCGGCGAGGTGCTCACGGCGGCCGAGATGCTCGAGCGCATCGGCGCCCAGCTGCCGCTCGAGCCCCTCGATTCCGCCTACCGAGGCGAGGTGGCGCGCCGCTACCGCTACCTCGACGGCAGGGGCGAACTCGGCGTCATCGCCTCGGTGAGCCAGCCCTTCTGCGGCGATTGCACGCGGGCCCGGCTCTCGGCGCAGGGTCGGCTGTACACTTGCCTGTTCGCGGCGGATGGCCTCGATTTGCGGGCCCGATTGCGCTCCGGCGTGAGCGACGAAGAGCTGCGGGGCGAGCTCGGGCGGCTGTGGAGCGAGCGGCTCGACGCCTATTCCGAGCGACGCGGGCTCATCTCGCTGGGAAAGCCGAGTCGAAAGAAGATCGAGATGAGCTACATCGGAGGCTAGCCAGACCCAGCTCGCTCAGCGCTCGTAGAGCAACACCACGGGCACGCCGTCGAAGGCCCCCACCACGATCGGGCGCACGGTGCCGTAGTCCACCCAGATCATGTGCTCGACGCGGCTCATGTGCTGCTCGTGGTGATACAGCGCGAAGTTGGACCCCGAAACGGTCGGCCAAATCTTCAGCGAACGGTCTAGCTTGCCGTCATACTGAAGCCGGCGAAAGCTCTGGTACGCCGTATCGTGCGGAAACACGCGGCGCTCGCTCCGGGGTCGGCTCGCGGCCAGCGCGTCGAGCTGTGCGGTGATGGCGCCCGTGGTGTAGCCCCAGAAGGTCCGGTTCAGCCCGAGAGAGGCCGCGCCCGCAGCGCCTCCGACCAGGGGCGTGTACGCGGAGAGCCCCCACGGATGGCTGTGCCGGGTCATCGCCAGGGGGCCGATCGACACGCACAGCCCGACGAGAACTGGCAGGGCCTGGGAGAGCCGCTGCACGAAGCGCTCCCGTCCGGCGCGGGTGGAGCGGGTGGTCGAATGAACGGGCTCGCTCGTGCGCCGCCACGTCAGCTCCGAGAGGAGCTCTTGCAGCGTGGTGACCACCCACACGAAGCCTCGCCCCGCAAGCAACGCCATGAGGGGGTAGGCCGTGATCCAGTGCTTCGTCCCGCCGAAGATGGGCGTGCGGGAGAGCAGCCACGGCGCGTAGCAGACGAGCACCCCGCAGCCCCACAGCAAGCACGCGTCGAGCGCGGGGGGGAGCGAGGACGCGCGGGGGGCTCGCCGCTGCGCGACCGCGCGCGCCACGCTCACGGCGGAGCCGATTCCGCACAGGGCCAGCGTCACCGCGGGCACGGTGGCCAGGGTCATCCCCCAGGCGTAGCCCAGCGGCATGGGCGGCTCGAAGTAGGTCCGCCCGAGAAACTCCATGTTGTAGTAGACGTGCTGCGTGTGAAATTTCACGTACCAGGCGAGCCGCGCCCAGGTATCGCGCCAAATCCACGGCCAGAGCGCGTACATCACCAGCGGCCCGGCAATCGCCGAGGCAAGGGCCGCGGGCGGCGGCAGCAGGGTGCGAAGGCGCAGCAGCTCTCCGGCGAGCCAGCGCCGCAACAGCCAGTGAAGCCCCACCGCGCCGGGCAGCATCCAGGCGTTGTGCTTGGTGTCGAGGGCCAGGCCGAACAGCAGCGCCGTGATCGCGACCCAACGCCACTTGCCGGTGCGCAGGCTGCGGAAGTAGGCCGCCAGCACCATCAGCCACATCGCCGCGATGGGCATGTCGAAGCATGCGAGGTGGCTGTGGTAGAAAACGCGGGGCATCAGCGCGAGCGAGAGCGCGGCCACGAGCCCCCCGGCCCGGCCCAGCACGGCGCGCCCCCACGCGAAGCACACCGCCACGGCTCCCGCCGATATCACCATGGCAGGCAGCCGGTAGAGCGTTCCCCCATCGACCGGCACGACCCCGGTGAGCCACTTCTTGGAGATGCCGAACAGGCTCTTCATCAGCGCCGGGTGCTCGTGGTTGGCGCTCCAGTAGCGATCGACGAGGCTCGGCTCGACGGCGCGCCGGGGGTCCGCCAGCAGCAGCTCGAACCACTTGCGATAGCTGTCGGCCGCGGAGAAATAAAAGCCCTCGTCGCGCGCATACCCCAGGTCGTGCGTCGTGCCCAAGAGCCAGGCCAGGTAGCCCGCGAACAAGAGCAGGGCGAGCGTCGCGTCGAGCGCCGCGGGGCCGCGCAGCCACGCCCGAGCGGCCCGGAAACAGCGCGCCGCCACGGTGCGTGCTCGCTCGCCTCGGTCGGGGCGCCCCCCGCTGTCGGGCTGCGCGGCTGCCTCGGGCTCCGCCGTCATCGCACGTCCGCGTGGAAACAGAAGTTGCGAAACGCCGCCCGGCGCGAGCTGACCCGGAACTCGACCGATGCCTCGCGACCCGCCCACGCTTCGGTCGCGAATTCGAAGGGCGCCCAACCCTGCCCGTCTTCGTGCTCGAAGCGGCCGACGACCTGCTCGTCGACGAGCACCTCCAGCTGCACGGGCGTGCCCCGCGCCTCGCGCTCCACGAAGTAGGGCAGCCCACCGTGGCCGTGGAGCCGCTGACCCATCGGCACGTGCTCGAAGCGAATGCGCAGCGACTCCCCGCCAGCCGGGTGTGCCCAAATGCAGCGCCGCGGGCGGTAGCGCTCGTCTTCGACGACGGTCACGCCGACGAAGTGCCACTCGCCGCCGGGGCACTGGAAGCGACGCGCGGGAAAGGTGGGGTGCCCGTGAAGATCTCCGTTGGTCACCTTCTTTCGTTGGAAGCGGCAGGGCACGCGGCGCTCGCGCCGGACGGCAGTGACCACGGCCGACTCCCGGGACAGCTCCGTGAGAAAGTCGAATCGAGGCGTTGCCACGCGCGGGTTGACCCAACGCTGCAGCACGAACTTGCCGAGCACCTCCGCGGCTTGCGGCTGCCATCCGGCCGGCGCTTCGCTCGCCCCGAGAATGCTGACCTGCAGGGCGGTCGAAAACGCCGTCTCGTCGGCCCGGGCCACGTGCCCGAGCGGCATCAGCTCGTCACCGAACGCGGCCCGGGCGAGCGGCTCGGCCCAGTAGGGCGCGATCAGCAAGAGCTCTCCCGGCAGAACTCGACGCTCCACTGCGGGGCGCAGGGCCTCCCATTGCTCCGCCCGGGGCGCACGGCCCGAAAAATAGCCGTGAGCGACCCACTCGCCCAGTCCGAGCGCCACCACCGCGATCGCCACCGCCGAGCGGCTGCGCAGCCAGCCTACCGAGCCCACCGCCAAAGGGACCAGAGTGGGGCGCGGGGCCGTTGGCATGGACTCGGCGGGGGGCACATCCAGGCGCGGAACACTGCCACAGTTCGCCGACCGTCACGCAACAACCAAGCTGAAACGATGGCCCCCGGGGCCTGTGGGCCGCGTAACTTCCAACTTTGACACGAGGATTTCAGAAACGACATCCGGCTCGCCGTCATGGCGAGGCAACACCCGAACATCGCTCGACCATGAAAATGGCTCGGGTTATGCAAGTAAGGGCGCGAGGCAGCGAGCCAAGACGACCCCCCCCCTCCGTCTGGTTTGCTGCCGCCTACTTCAACGGCTCTTGCCGAAAAAACTCTAACGGCGGCCTGGGTGTTCCCCCCCCTCTACCCAGGCCGCCGTTTCTATTTCGTCCACGCTGCGGCCCGAAGCGAGCCGGGTGGTCGAGCCGACGTGGGAGCCGCCGCAGCCAGCCCGACACGGCGTGGACCGCGCTCGCCGTTCCGAGTCGGCCGAATTGGAGACGGCCCGCCTCGGCCCCGCGATTGGAGGGCGAGTCGACGCCCGGCCGAGGCACTCGGGGTGCGAACGAGCCGCGCGGCGCAGTGGGAGGGCTTGACGACTCTCGCCCTGGCTCGTAAAGCATCGGGCGCGGACCTAAGACCGGCCGTGTGCGCCCCTAGCTCAGCTGGATAGAGCGTCGGACTTCGAATCCGCAGGTCGCAGGTTCGAATCCTGCGGGGCGCGCCAAGAAAACCCGGAGAAATGGACGGTTCGGGGAAACTCGAACCGTTGCTCTCCGGGCTTTGAACCGTGAGCGAACCGTCCGGTGGTGGGTGACGCATCGCGAGTGCGATTTCCACGACGGGAAGGCAGGCCGGCTCGAGGGCAGGAGTCCATGCGGTTGGATTGCGGAAGACGACGTAGCCGCCTGTCGAGCATGCCCGGCGGGCAGCTGGGCGAAAAGATACGACTCATCGCAGCCTCGGGACCAGGTCGTGAAAAATCCGGGCCAGCGCATCGACCCGGTCGTCGCCGCCGCAGTCGTCAGCGCGACCTTCCGTGCTGACCCGCGACGACGCCTGCAGGCTATCTGCAACTTGGCCGAGCACGTCGAGCCCCTCGCGTAGACCGGCTTCCCCCAAACCTCACGCGCGATCAGGCGCTTGGCTCACATCAGCCGACGTCCGGAGCTTCCTTCTGGTAGGTGGCTGACGAGCGCAAGTAGCTCCGGAGCGCACGGACTGCAAGAACTCTAGCCCGTAGCTTGGACGCGCTCGGAAGCCGGAGAGCAGACTTCGGGAAGGCTCAGTAGCTTCGCCTCGACGAAGCGCTCTTCGATCTGTACGGGGAGCAGGCCATATTTGAAGAAATCGTGCAGATCCCTCAGGGCGATCGCCTTGATCTTCCCGGCGCTTTCGGCGCTTTGAATCTCTTGCGAAAGCGGCCCCAAGAGCAGCTTCTTCATTTCGAACGTGCTCAGGAAGAGGCCCAAGCGCTTCCCTGACTTTCCGGCATGGGCGTTGGCGCGGTTGTGCTCCAGCACCGCCGGCAGCATGGACTCGTCCAGGTACTTGCGCTCCGACTGCACCGTGTACAGCCAGTCCGCCGTCATCGCAGTGCCACGCAAGTCTGGATGGAATGCCCAAATCAGCTCATCGAGCTCGGACTGGCGAAAGCAACCGGTTGCCAGCACTCCCGTGTCGATGCCGTCCTTCAGAGACCGCAGAAAGCCCCCGTCGACCTCCGTTTCGTCGAAGCGCCCGAGCAACACATTGGCGGCGATGCGGTACCAAGGGCCCGATGTGTAGGCCGCTGCCTTGATGCCAAACGTCGACACTCCCACGGCCTCTGACCACTTGGCGAGCGCCTTGCTATCAGTCGCCTGAAGAGCCTTCTCCCCATACGCAGCCGAGCTCCGACAGGCGTCCAACATGGGGCAGCAAATGCGCTCCGTGCGCTCCGCCACCCGATTGGCGTCGAGCATTGCGGCACGTGCGACCCGGTACTCGAGCCCCACCTCCCGGTAGCCATCCTCATTGACATCGATCGTGCGTTCGATGACGGGCATGCGTGTTCCTTCCGCGGCAGCTAGGGGCTGCATGGTGAGCAATCTCGTTGACGCAAGACGAGCAACTGGGGGCCTCTCGGCTCAGGTCGGGTCGATGGATCCGTCGGCGAGCATACCGAGGGCCGTGAGGCTGGGAACGAAGAAGTACTCGCCACCTCGTGTCTCCACGAAGCGGGGCAGCTTGCTGCAAAAGAACGGAGGATCCTCCGAGTCATCCGCACCGGGCACTGTCATTCGCCCGGTCGCCTTGCCTCGCTCGTCCAGCGCATGGTTGCCCAGCAGCGGGTCCTTTTCGTTGCCCAAATGGAAGTCGTTTCCGTAGTTGAGCCACTGCTGCTGAACGAACTCGAACTGGCGCTGAATGCTCGAGCCGACGGCCATGAAGATGATGCCATGATCTCCACGATTGTCGCGCTTGCCCCGTGAGTCGCCGTAGGGAAGGCCTCGACGCAGGAGGCGCCGGCGGTTCGTGAGCGCACCCGGCGTCTTGAAGGCCTCCGTATTGCCAAACTCGAGAGCGCCGCGCGGGTTGGCTCGACGCAAGTGCGCCCCCACGGGGCACTTACCCCCCGGGATGTCTTGGTTGTAGTCGAAGGCAACGAAGCTGAGATTCAGCTCTGAGAAGCGCTGCTTGGCCTTCTCACGCGCTTGCGGATTGGGAGCATCGGAGATGGCCTTCTTCGCGGCTCTCCACTCCACGGCGAACTGGTCCGCCTCCTCCTGCGTGGGAAAGGTCGTGAGAGGAGCACCGGTTCGCCAGCGGCCTGCCATTTTCGCCGCAAGCGCCTCCTTGCCCTGGGGGTACTCCGCCCCCACATGCTCCAGGTAGTCGTCGAAACTCTTCACGTTCTCGTGCAGCTTGCGATAGACGAGAAAGGTTCCGTTGCGGGACAGCAGATTCGGGACGGGAGCCATTGGGTACTCCTCCGCCTCGTCCTTGTGCCCCAGCAGGAACTCCCCCGTCTCGATGGGAGCCCAGCCTTCCATCGTGCGCGGGTCCTTTCCCGTCCTCTTGCCACCGCCTATGACGGTCGCCGGGTGGGCCGTCGTTCCCTTGAAGTACGGGTTGCTGATGCCGTCGGTGTAGCCGAAGTGCTCCTTGGGGGTTGCTTCGCCCTTGTCATCGTAGAGCACGGATGCAGACTGGTAAGGAGCGTCCATCGCGCTGCCACAGCGGTGGCCGCGGAGCACCTCGAGGTCCTTCCCAGCAAGCGCGAGGATCTGTTGGTAGCGTGCCTCGACCGCCTCCTCATCGCGCCCGTTGACGGTGAGCAACAAATGCACCCCATCCCGAAGCCATACGGGATCCCAGTGGTCTGGTGCGCTGGCGCCATCATCCCCCAGAATGTCTTTGCGAGCTCGCATGCCCACGGCGAACTCCTCGGGAAAGCCCTGAAGCGAGGCCTGAGGAACTCCCACCGCCCGCAGCCCTTCGAACGTGAACGCGATGTTCGTCGCGACCGCAGGTGGCTTGCCTGATGGCCACCCGGCAGAGGTCGTGATGAACTGCTGGAGCTCCCCGAGAAAGCGCCGACCGCCAGCTCCGTCCAGAACGCGCATCACGAAATAGCGGGCCTTGGGGAAGCCAGCAGGCCCGTAGGCTCGCACGACATTGCCCTGAATGTCGTGTAGGTCGAGAAGACTGCTCATCGTTGCTCCTTCGAGGTTTGTGATCGAATGTCAGGCGTCGGGGCTTGCGCCAACCACCACGCCCTCGAGGCGCGAAGCGCCCGCCTTCCAGGTTGGTCCCGTCAGATCGTGGGGCTTGGTGCGCGCCACGAACTCTTGAAACGCCCGCTGCAACTCGCCAGGAGCCATTCCCTGGTGCTCCGCAGCGAAGCGCCCCAGCTCCTGCTTCAAGTACAAGGCCTTCAATTGCTTTGCCAATGGGTCTCCGTTCGACCCATTGAAGAAGAACGTCGTCGGGACCTGACACCGCCCAATGTACTCGACGAACGCATCACGGGTTTTCACGTTCTCGAAGCCCACGCAATACTTGAACGCCTGCAGAAGCTGTTCACGGACACCCTCCCAAAGCCCGCGCAAGTACGCATCCCGCTCCCCGTGAAAATTGAAGGTTGCCACGAGGTACTTGGACTTCAAGTGATCCAAGGCGTGCGGGGCCCCCTCGTAGATGACGTCGTCGAGCACGAAGAGGCGGCACAAGTAGGTATTGGGAACTCTAGCAAAAGGGCTCTCCTCGTGGACCCCGAGGTCCTGAAGCCAAGCCTTCGTCAATGCAGCGTAGGAGCGGTCGCGCTCGCTACCCTCCGCGATGGGGCAAAGCAGACTGAGCGCATACGCGCCGGCATTTTCATTGGCCACGGGCAGTTCTCCGTTCGGTCTCGGGCAGTTGTGATCAGAAGGGGCCGAGCACGAGTGCCTCGGCTCCAAACGTTCTACTCCGCAGCGACGTACATTCCCGATTGGCTTGCCCGTCGCCGCTCGATGGCCTCTGCGGCCATGCTTGCTACAGGCGTCGGGCCCAGCTCTCCGAGATCTCCCTGAAGGGTCCGAAGCAGCTTGCGATAGTCCTCGGCGAACTCCTCGCTTGGCTTGTTCACGGAGTTTTCGATGAATGTAGCCAGCTCGGTTTGTACCTTGGCTGCGGCCTTGACATCATTGGAGGCCGCCATCGGGTAAGCGCTGTAATAGTAGTCGGTCCAGATTTGGTTGTGCTGAACGTAGCGGTTGAAGGGCTGCTCCGGGACCGCATTCGGCCAACCCACGTTCTTGTGCCACAGCAAATCCAAGCCACTCGGAATGGCTGCAGAGAAGGAGTCGACGTACTGCGCCCAGCTGCCGTTGAAGTTGCTGAAGAACAGCATGTAGTCGTACTCCAGGCTTTCCTTCGGCTGACTCTTGGACAGCCTCGGAAACTCGCTCCCTTTGATGATCACCCAGCGCGCGTAGTGAATCATCGACAGCGTCTGCAGACCGATGAGCTTGCTGGAAAACAAGCGCGTCCCAACCAGCCAGAAGATGGCCTTGTTCACCCACGTCATTCGCTTGCGAATCGGGGTCACGAGGTTCATGGCGTACGCTTTGCCGGCCAAGTTCGACATGCAGCTGCTCCTTGTCTGAGTTCGGACAACGAAGGCGTGACGGAGCAAGGCAACGATGCCAGCTCGAGCCCCTCCGGAAAGACGATGCAAACTTCTAACGGCCGTGGACCACCCCACTTCAGCGCCTCGACGCACTTCCCAACGATTCATTCACACGAGGAGCCGAGCAGAAAACGCATCCGACGGAAATGGTGAGAGTTCGAGCGCCGGGCACGGTTGACTACCCATCGGTGCGAAGCCGTAATTCGAGCGTTGGGTGCAACGAGACTTGGAGCGGGTTGGGTCGCTGCGTAGGCCACCGCCGCCAACCCCGCCATCGACCAGGGGCAGAGGGTGAACCGCGTGCAGTCGATGCGCGTGAGCACGGCGCGCACGAGATCCATTTCCGTTCCGTGCGATCGGCCGGAGGCTGCGGGCTGAAAGCGACCTACCGCGACGACTTGTCTGCCGGCCGTCATCAAGTTCACTTGCGTGGCCGGAGCGGAGCGATGGCCGCGTCAAGTGCAGCGTGGGGTCGGACCGCCTGTCGTATCCAGACGCGTTTTCGCTTGCAGCCTTGGGAAACGTTGCTGGAATCCTGAGTTCGCTCGTCGAATCTCGCATGGATCTCGCCGAGCTTCATTGGGAATGCTTCGCGTGTTTCCAGCGTCTTCGCCGCCTCCAACAGGGGCATCTCGAGGTCTCTTCTTGACGCTCGGCTCGAGCGCTACCGCGTCATCTCTGGCGGAGCGCTCGCTCGACGATGCCCTGCACAAAGCTCGTCTTGCCTTCGGTATACGCCTCGCGATCGCTCCGGTACTTCTCGGCGAGATCGTCCTTGAGCGTCGCGTAGTCCGCCACCGCCATGGCGTCGGACCGCAAGTAGTCCCGAAACGCAAGCCGAGCCTGCCACAGGTCACTGTTGAGCGGTACGAGGTGAAGGTGATGCGTCCTAAACTCGGCGGAAGGCTTGCAGAGCCAGTGCATCACGTCGGCCTTGTAGGGCCAATAGTGGTACCCGAGGCTCTCGAGCACGGGAATAGCATCGCGAGACTGCGACAGGGTCTCGACGGCGACCATGATATCGATGACGGGCTTGGCGCGGAGCCCGGGTATGGCGGTGCTGCCAACGTGCTCGATCGGGCCGAACAGCCAGGGGCGAAGACGATCGAGTAGGAGCTCCCTCTCTGCGCTGAACTTTGCGGGCCACGCGGGGTCGTAGGAGACAATTTCGATTGGCGCACTCATGGCAGCGCCATTGTACCAGTTGAAACAGGTGCTCCAAGCGCGTTTGCTTGGTCGGTCCTAGTCCAATTCGACCTACCTACGCCCTAGCACAATCCAGGCACCCCACGCCGCCGTCCCCCGTCGTCATCCCAGCAGTGGAGTCCATTGGAGTGGCAGGGTCGGTCTTGGATCCGCTCCCATGCGCCGTCTTGGGCGGCGGCGCCCGGCGTCGTGGGTGCGTTCGTCGCAGCGTTTCGCCAGCGCGGTTCCTGGCGACGAGGGGGCCGACCGAGAGGGTGGCGGATCTGGCCAATCCCCGGCGTTTTTTGAAGTCTGTGCGGGGGCGAGAGGTGTGGGGCATCGCCGGCGCTCGCCGGGTTTCGCCGGGGGCGAAGGGCGCGGGACTCGGGGTCGTTCGGGAGAGTGAGGGGGTGGCACGGTGGCTACTGAGCAGCGGGCGTGAACGTGGTGGGAATCGGCACCGCAGCGAGCGGAGGTGTGTGGCGAAGGGTCGGGCCGTGCGGGCTCGCGTGCTGCGGTGGTGGGCCGTCGCGACGGCTAGGGTCGGGCCGTGCGAGCCCGGCGCGCCTCGTGCGCCTCCATGCCCGCAGTCTCGCCGACCCGGGCCTTGCTCGAGCGTCGTCCACGATGCGTCACGAGTGTGTGCTTACGCCCAGGCGACCCCGTCGTGAATCGCCAACGCCGTCGTGGCCCCGCGTCCACCGTTTCTCGGCTGAACCGCTCCTTTGGAGCCGCCGCGAAGCGTAAGAGCGCGGATCAACCGCCCGGAAACGACTCCCACCCCCGAGAAACGAGCGGATCAACCGCTCAAAAGAGCCCGTCGTCCCGAGAAACGAGCGGTTGATCCGCTCAATTCCGCCTCGGACACCGGAGAATCGAGCGGTTGATCCGCTCCCCCCTCGGCGCGCTGGGCCGTTTGGCGCGCTTGATCCGCTCCCGCGCGAGCTCTCGAGGTGCATTTCGAGCGGTTCAACCGCTCCCCGAGCGACGAGGGCCTCGAAGTGAGCGGATCAACCGCTCGGCGGCCCCAGCGGCGCCCTGACGGGTCGCTCCGGAACGCAGGCCAAGCTGGCCAGAATTCGTCCGGTCGGCACGCGCGGCGGTTCGTGGTGCCAGCGCGATGTCCAATCCGCCTCGGCGTGCCGCCCCCGGATCGCTTTGAAATCCCGACGCGCCGACTCGCCGCCGGCGTGGGATCGGGCGGGACTTCGATCACGTTCATGGTGAGCCCTGCGGCCCCGGCGATGCGTATTGGCAGTCGATCGCCGAGCAACCGGGTTGGCTCGCGCCGCTCGAAGCCATCGAGTCGGCGTCGGCCACGGGCTGACGGGAGCCGATTGTGTGCTGCGGGCCGTTCCGCTCGCCTATTACGCGGTGGTCGGCGCGGGCACGGAGGCGCTCGGACTCGCGGGCGTGGCCGACCACCGCAGCCTGGGCCAAGACCTCAAAGCGATGCCGGAGGCTTTTGCCGGCAGCGGCGGGTGGCTGCGCCGAGCGCCCGCCGCCCCGAGGACGGTCGTGCAGCTACCCCGATCGCTCGAGGCCTCTGCCCCGGAGATCTTCGTGCGGGACGGCGGCAAGCTCGTCGGCAACGCGATCGACGACGTCCAGCTGATCACGCGGGGCCGCGCGATTCGCGAGGTCAAGCGGCTGGTGGACGTGCACGGCGGAAAGGCCAAGGGCTGGCGCAAGATGAAAGGCGTGGCGACGGTCCACCCTCGCCAGGCGCTCGGGCGCCGTCCGGTCGTCGACGGCGGCGCCCTCGTAGATGTCGGGGTGATCGGGAAAGGTGGCGACCGCTTCGCGCCAGGTGGCCACGACCGCTCGTCGAAGCACCCAGCAAGCGGCTGACGGAGCGGGAAGCACGCTTCAGCCTCGAAGCGGCGGGCGCCGGCGCTGCCGGCGCCCCCGTGGGCCGCCGCCCTGGCTCGGCGAACGTCCCGTGCGCGGCGCCGGCCACGAGGCTCGCGCTCGACGCGGGCTCGCCTCCCCGGCGCCGAGGCGCCTCCCCGGGCCGAGGCGCCGCGCCGCTCAGGGCACGACGAGCGTCGTGCAGGGGGCGTAGCGGACCGTCGTTTCCGCCACCGATCCGAGCACGAAGCGCCGGAAGCCACGCCGGCCGTGGGTGCCCAGCACGAGCAGGTCGGGAGGGTTCTCCTTGAGCCGCTCGACCAGCACGGAGGTGGGCGGGCCGGGGGGCGTCGCCTGATGGATCTCGAGACCGGAGGGCAGCTCCGCGCCCCGCACGAAGTCGGCCAGGTGTTGAGCGACCTCTTGCTCCATCTGCGTCAAGAGCTGACCACTGAGGGCCCCGTAGGGCCCGATGTGGGGCTGCATCCAGGCGTAGACGACTTCGAGGCTGGCCCCGTGCTGCGCGCACAGCCGCCCAGCCAGCTCGAGCGCCCGCTTCGAGTGGCCGCTGAGGTCTACCCCCACGACGACTCGCCGAAGCGGCGTCGGGGCCGCGGCCTCGCGGGCGACGACCACCGGGCAGGGCGCCTCGCGCAGCACCCGCTCGGCCACGCTGCCCATCACCCACCGCGACACGCCGCCGCGACCGTGGCTACACACCGCGAGCAAGTCCGCTGCCTCCCCCTTGGCGTGCTCGACGATCGTGTCGGGCAGCGCGCCGACCACTACTTCGGACTCCAGGGGCGACGGGAGCGCCTTGGCGCCGGCAACCATCTCATTCATGGCCTGTCGGGCGTTGGTGAGCGCCTGCTCGACGAGCTGCGCCGCGGGCACGACCTCGCCCGTCCAGAAGGGCGGATACGCATGCAGCGTCGGTTCGACGACGTGCAGCAGCTGACAGCGCGCCTGTGGCGCGAGCAGCGCGACCGCTTCGAAGGCCCGTTGCGAGGCCTCGGAGAAGTCGACCGGAATGATGACCTTCGAGAACATGAGACACCTGCCTTTCGCCGAACGACCCACACTGCGCCTCTACCATTCCGACCCCTCGCCGCCACGCCGGCGCTTGCAGGGCAAAGCCGGCGCACGGGCGAACGAGCCGCACCGGCCGCCAGCCGCTTCGGGCGAGGCCCACGTCGGGCCTCGGGTTCAGTGTTCGTCTTCGTGTTTTCGCGGCGATTGTTTCGCCGTCCGCAAGGTGGGGTTGGAACGCCGAAAGGCAACGCGAAGAAATTTCCGAGTTCACACCGGTTAGCGCAGCAATTTCGCGTCCGACCGGGCCGGCATGGGTTCGCTGGCGAGGGCGCGCCGCAGGCTCGCGATCAAGCGTCCCCGCTCGGCGAGCTCGCGCAGCACCCGCAACTCGCCGGCGAGCAGCCCCGCGAGCACGCAGCGCAGCACGTGCCCCGGGGCGACCACCTCGAAAGGCGACAGCTCGTGGGAAAATGAGGCCGCGAAGCGGCTCAGCAGGCCCGGTCGCCGGGCGCAGTAGCGAAACAGCCGGGCGTCGAGCCGAGCCGGCGCTCCCGCCGCGCCCTGCACGCGACCGAAGAAGAATCGAGGCAGCGCGACCCGGTCCCGCTCCCGCCAGAACTCGAATTCCGCCGCTTCCGAGCCTGCGAGCAGCGCCGCGGCGGCTTGCCGCGATTGGACGAGGGCAGAGGTCATCCCCTCCCCGGCCGCGAACTCTTGATGAATTCCCGCGTCGCCCACGAGCAGCCACCCCGGCCCCACCGGGCGGCGCAGGAAGTACTGTCCCGCCACGACCCCGCGCACGGGCTCCTCCGGCGCGGCCCGCGCGAAGCTGCAGAGCATGGGGTCGCGGCCGAGCTCGCGCCGTAGCTGCTCGAGCGGCGCCGCCCGAAAGGCCGGCAGAGCGGCCCGCTCGGGGGCGCAACCGACCAACACTCGGTCCCCCTGCGTGTGGAAGGCCATCAGCAGCATGCCCGTTCGGTTGGCCACGTACATACCCGCCGGGTATTGCTCGCAGCGGCCGTAGCCCCGCGGGGCGCGCCAGTACGACCAATAGGCGCCCCGTGCGGCCGGGTACTGCAGGTATCGCGGCGCGTCGACCCAGCCGGCGACTGGCGAGGCGCGACCGTCGGCGCCGACGATTCGACCCGCCAGCACCCGCCGCCGCCTCCCGAAGGCATCGACCAACTCCGCGCCACACAGCCGCCCGCCGTCGAAGACGGGAGCCTTGGCCGTCGTGCGGTCCCAGAGCTCGGCACCGGCGTCGCGCGCGGCTCGCTGAAGCAGCGCGTCGAACCACTCGCGCCGCGGACAGTACTCGGCGTCGGGCTCGGCGAGCGGCACGTCCAACGCCGCGTCCCCGCGGACGATGCGCAGCGTCGTGAGCGCCGGCGTCGCAGCGCGCAGGGCGTCGCCCAGGCCCAACCGGTCGAGCTCGCGCACGCCGCTCGGATGGATCGCGTGGGTCGAGAGCACCAGGTCGCTGGGCAGCGCCGAGCGCTCCACGACGAGCACACGCGCCCCCGCGCGCGCCAGCCGCAGTGCCAGGCTGGCTCCGGCGCAGCGCGCGCCCACGATCAGGAAGTCGACTCGGGTTTCGTTCGCAACGGTCACCCCTCCAAGATGAAGCGGCGCCGCCCGCTCCCACCATGGGACGAATGGCCCATGGCCGCCGGTCCCCGCGTGTGCTCCGGGGCGGAGCCTGCGCCCGCCCGCGGCGGTGCCCGGCCCGGCGATCCGGTCGACGGCACCGACGAATCGACGAGCTGGAGCGCCGAAGGAGCGGCCCGCCCCGAGCCGACGCCGCGGGGAAATGCCAGCTCTTCTCGGCGGGCGAGCGGGCTGCCGCGGCCC
Organism: Polyangiaceae bacterium; assembly: GCA_050299315.1. Lineage (GTDB taxonomy): Bacteria > Myxococcota_A > Polyangia > Polyangiales > Polyangiaceae > SZUA-265. The sequence continues at coordinate 50,922 of JBNKVS010000075.1, read as the reverse complement.
CAGGCGGCCCGTTCGGAAGCCCAGCGGCTACCGCGGCGACCGGGCGACGAGACCCACCGCCTCGGCCCGATTGGTGGCGCCGAGCTTGCGGTAGATCGAGCTGAGCTGATTGCGAATCGTCTTTGCGGAAGTGCCCAGCGCCAGGCCGATCTCCCGATTCTGGTAGCCCAGCTGCAGGAGCTCAAGCACCTCGCGCTCGCGCGCCGTGAGCTGGCCGCGCGCCGTGAGCTGACCGCGCGCCGCGCCCCCCTCGCCCCTCGCCTCGGACGGCAGAGCGGGCTGGACCCCGCCGCGCAGCCCGCTGACCGTGCAGTAAGCCAGGCTCAGAGTGGGCAGCAGCCGCTGGAGCAAAGCCACCTCCGCCTCGCGGAAGGGCCGCGCGCTGGTGCGCCCGAGCGCAATCCGCCCGAGGTCGCGCCCGCCCACCGCCAAGAACGCCATCAGCGTGCTCTGCCCGCCGTGCGGACGCATGAAGTGGCGAAAGTAGGACTTCTGGGCGAGCTGGGCGCCGAAGACCTCCCGATCGACGACCACCCCCCGCCGAGCTGCGGACAGCCCGCGCAGCTGACCGGCCTCGGCTCCCATCTGAGCCCAGTGCCGCTGGCACGCCTCGAGCACTTCCGCTTGCACGCCCCAGCGAACGGGACCCAGCCCGGCCGAGCCGACGCTGAACGCTACGTCGAAGCCCACGTGCGCGCTCAGCTGCTCGAACAGCTGCGACTCGAACTCCGCCCCGTTCCGCGAGCCGCACGCGAGCTCTGCTACCGCCGCTGGACAAGGCGCCGCCACGTTTTCACCGTAGCCGCCCCCAGGGCCGCAAGCCAGCCTCGGAGGAATGCACAAAGCGCAATTACCACCTTGACGCACAGGGAAAATTATGGACTTTTCCGTCTCCCGTTCGGGTCATTAGCTCAATTGGTAGAGCACCGGACTCTTAATCCGTTGGTTGAAGGTTCAAGTCCTTCATGACCCACAGAAAAGCCCCGAGTCAGTCCGCGGCGCGGACCGGGGCCCCGCCCGCCTCGAGGCGATCCGCCGCCGCGGGCGGCACCCGGACGCGGGCGGGCTGCTAACGCGCGGAACGCGGGCGCGGGGGGCGAAGCGCGAAGCGCCAAGGTTCGTACTGGCTCGGCGCAAGCGCCGCGCGCGTCTACGCCCGATCGCGTTCGAAGAAGCCTCGGGTTGGCGGCTCGAGCCTTTGGGGCCCGGCCTCGTTCACCTCCCATTGCGCGGGCTCGGGTTTGCGCGGGCTGGCTTTTGCACGCGCTTCGCCCGCGCCTCAGCCTTTCGGGGAGGGCTCGCTTCGCGGAAGCCCGCTCTCGAGCGCCTGCCTCTCCTCCAGCGCGAGCAGCTCCTCCTCCGAGAGCTCCTCCTCCTCCTCGGGGACCGCCGCGAGGGCTTCCCGCAATGCGGACATGATTCTTTCCCGTTCGACTTCCGGATTCGACATGGCAGCAGGGACCCTCGGTGGAGAGGGCGGACCAACCGCCCTCGATTCGACGTGCTTTCGGGAGCATAGCTCCGGCGCGCACGGCCGGCTCGAAAATCACCACAAATCTACGGTGTTTCTCGGGTATTCGCGGTACCGAAGGGCCCGCCGGGGGCCGACGCCGCACCGCGCGTCACCGACCCGGCCCGCGCCGTCGGTCCAACGCTCGGCCTCCCGATGCGCTTTGCGGGCCATCCGGCCGGTGGACGCGCCTTCGGCGATCGCCGCCGCCTGTCGGGTGGTGCCGGTGATCCGCTTCGCCGGCGGCTCAATTCGAGACGGCGGCGTCGACCACGGCTGGGGGTGCGCCGGCGTCGACCGCGGGGCTGCCGGGGCTCGCCGCCGCGTCGCCGGCGTCGGCGTCTCCGCCGCCCCCGCCGTTCTCGAGGTCGACGGGCACGTCGAGGCTCCCGTTGCCTGATCCGGCCGCCCCCTCGGCCCCTTGTCCAGCGGTCGGGTCCCCGGGCGGTCGGTCCCCGGGCTGTACCGGCGGCGCCTGGTCGCCCTCGAGCACCGGATCGACCTCCGGCCGAGGGTCCAGGCAGCTGGGTGCTGCCAATGGCAACACCGTGGCCAGCAGCAGGCCGAACCCGGACCGCGGGCGCTTGGCACAGGTTGGCTCAACCACTGACTCGCCTGCCAGGCTTCGCGAGCGCCGCTTCATGGGCTACTCCCGGCATCGCCCACCGTTCCCACGAGGCCGCCCCCCGCGTCCGCCGGTGGCGCTCCCGCGTCCGGTGAGGGCGTCCCGAACGCTTCCTCCGAAACCCCCCCGGCTCCCCCGGCCGAGGCGGGGTCCTCCGGCTGCGGACTTCCCGGGTCGTTGGCCTCGTTCGAGCCGTTCGGTGCCGCTTCGTCGGCGGAGTCCTCTGCCAAGCCGCCGCCCGGCATGACGGGATCGTCCTCCGGCCGCGGATCGAGCCCGTTCGAGCCAGGGGCATTGCAGCCCGGGCCCAAGAGCGGAAGACCGGCCAATAGACCAACAACCGCCAGGCCCCCGATCGTCCGAAAGCGCGCCACGTTGCCCGACTTCACAGCAAATTCCCTGCCACTCCAAACACTGGCGCGCAACACATGTGTGGTGGCGGGCTCCTCAGCGTGCTTGCGACTTGTAGGCGCGCCGCGCCTGCTCGGCGCTGACCAGTAGCCCCTCCAGCTGCCGAAGGGGGCCGCCCGACTCCAGCTCGCCGACGGCTGCCTGCAGATCCGCCACGACCACTTTCAACGCCGAGGCCACTTCCTCTCGGTTGGTGTCGAAAATATCCAGCCACATGGCAGTCGAGCCGCCGGCTCCGCGCACCAGCCGCTCGAACGCGGGCCCGGCGGCCCCGAATGCCCACTGCCTCGAAGCGAGACCGGCCAGCGAGCTGGCCAACAAACGGGGGACGTGACTGGTGATGCCCACGACCCGATCGTGCTCTTGCGGAGCCATCTCGACGCTGCGGGCCCCGAACGCCGCCGTCATTTCCCGCACGGCACCCAGAGCCGCCCCGTGCACCCCCTGTGGACACAGCACCCACGGTTGATCGCGGAACAGATCGGCGCTGGCCCCGGACAGACCGCCGAGCGCCCCCGCCATGGGGTGGCCCGGTACGAAGTGCTGCCAGCGCGGGCACGCCCGGGCCGCCGCGACCAGGTGCCGCTTGGTGGAGCCACAGTCCGTCACCAGGGGCGCCGCCCGCAACGCGCGGGGCAGCCACGCCGCGATGCCCCCGACGGTGGCCGAGAGAAACACCAGGTCCGAGCGGGCGAACTCCGCCTCGACCGCCGCGACCTCGCCCAGCGGGTGGCCGCGGTCGACGAGCGCGCGCGCCGCCTCGGAAGCCAACACGTCCGGGCCGTCCACGGCGACGATCTCCACCGACGGCCAGCAGCGGCGCACGGCGGCCGCGAGCGAGCCGCCCAAGAGCCCCAACCCGACGACCGTGATGCGGTGCCAGCTCGCCGGGCTCCGCACCCCGAGCTGCCCCGCGGCACCGGGCTCGTCGCCGCCCTCCGGCCGAGCGCCGGCCAGACCGTGCGGCGGCCCCTCGCCCTCCCCTTGCTCGCTCCCGAGTTGCTTCATGGCTCGCGTCGGCCACCGGCCGTTGACTGGACTCGCCCTACCACATCACCTGCGGCCGCACGCCCTCAAGAAGGAGAGTAGGGTTTCATCTCGCCCGAGGTGTGGCGCCGCCAGTAGTCCAGGACCCGGGGCAACACGGTGGGCGCGAGGATCACGCTGCCGACGATGTTGGGGAAAGCCATGGCGAGAATCATGAGATCGGAGAAGTCCAGCACCTCGCTCAGCCGGGTGACCGCCCCCACGAAGACGAACGCCACGAACAGCAGCCGGTAGACGAGCAGCGTCGATTGACCTCGGCCGCCGAAGTGGTCGAGCAGGTAAACCCAGGCGCGCTCCCCGTAATAAGACCAGGAAATCATGGTGGAGTAGGCGAACAGCACGACGCACGTCGAGAGCACGATCGGAAACCAGGAGATCGCGCGACCGAAGGCTTCGTTGGTCAGCTCGATGCCGGCGCTGCGCGGGATGTCCGGGTCGTTCCAGGCGCCGGTGACGATCACGACCATGGCGGTCATGACGCACACGATCACCGTGTCGATCACGGGGCCGAGCATCGCCACCAGGCCCTCGCGGACCGGCTCGTCCGTCTTGGCCGCCGCGTGCACGATCGAAGCGCTGCCCACGCCGGCCTCGTTCGAGAAGGCGGCGCGCCGAACACCGGCCACCATCACGCCCACCGCCCCGCCGTACAGGGCGTTGCCGCTGAAGGCCTTCTCGAAAATCAGCGCGATCGACGCGGGCAGCCGCGACGCGTACGTGATGAGGATGAAGATCGAGGTGACCACGTAGAGCCCCACCATCAGCGGCACGATTTTTTCGGTCGCGGCTCCGATGCGCTTGATGCCCCCGATGATCACCACCGCGACCAAGAACGCGAGCACCACCCCGAACACGGCAGCCGACCCCTTCGGGAGGTCGAACGTTCCGCTCAGCGCCTCGAAGCTCTGGTTGCTCTGGAACATGTTCCCTCCCCCGAAGGAGCCCCCGATCGCCATCAGCGCGTAGAGCACCCCCAGGCCCTTGCCGAGAACGGGAAAGACGGAGCCCCCAAAACCGCGCAGACCCAGGTCGAGGTAGTACATCGGCCCCCCGGCGATGCTGCCGTCTTCATATTCGCAGCGATACAGCTGCGAGAGCGTGCAGCTACTGAACTTGGCCGTCATGCCGAAGACGGCCGTCACCACCATCCACAGCACCGCGCCCGGGCCGCCGAGCTGGATGGCGATGGCGACGCCGGCGATGTTGCCGAGGCCCACCGTCGCGGAGAGCGCGCTCGTGAGCGCCTGAAAGTGCGAGATCTCCCCGGCGTCCTTCGGGTCGTCGTACTTGCCCCGCACCACGTCCAGGGCGTGCTTGAAGCCGCGCAGGTTGATCAGCCGATACCAAAACGTGAAGAAGATCCCGCCGGCCACCAGCACCACGACGATGAAGGGCAGGTCCACCGTCCGCGTCTTTTGCTGCCCCGAGGCATCGAGCACCGGCTCGCCCCGCGCATCGAATTCGGGAGCCAGGAAGGTGTCGCCGGTGACGCTGAAGAAGAGGGCGGAGGAGACCACTTCGTTGACCGCGTGCAGGGCCCCGTTGAAGCCCTTCCACTGGGAGGACTTCTGGACCGCGGGCGCGGGCGCCTGGCCAGCGGGCGAGCCCTGCTCTTGCGCGGCGGCCGGCCGGGCACAGGACATCGAGAGAGCGACCGCCACCACCAGCGCCGCCCAGACGAACTCGAGCTTTTTCTTCATCAATTCTCCCAGGAGGTGCCGATTGCACCGGCTCGCCACTGTTATCGGTGCCGGCGCGAAGAACAAGACCGGAGCCCCCGCCCCCCGCGCACGGATGCGGGTCTGCCGAAGGCCGGAGCCCCCCGCGCGAGGATACGGGTCTGGCGATCGTCGATCGAGACGCCGCCGCCGGTCGCGACGATCCGCGGCGCCGCGTGGGAGCGCCGGGCCCGCCGCCGCGGCCCCCCCCCGAGGTCGCGCCCCGCGGCATTCGGGAATCGCAACTCGCCAACGCTGGAGCAACCCGGAGCTAACCGGCGGCCTCGGCTCGAATCTCCTCGGCGGGTTGGCGCGCGAACGCGGCCTCCAGCTCGGAGATGGCGCGGGAGACCTCGTTGCCGTCGGGCATTGGGCAGGGGGCCGTGACGCGCCTCGCATCGCGGGTCTTGCGAGGTCGGGGCGCCACCTGGCAGGACTGAACGGGCCCCCGCCGCGGCTCCCGGCGCATCGCGCCGCGTTGGTCGACGCGCTGCGGTCGAGGCGTCTGGCCGACGTTGCCGGCGGCTTCGCTCGAGCTCTCGCCGGCAAAGGCCTCCCCTTCGGCGGCGAGCGGCGGGGCGACGCCGAAAACCAAGGTAGCGCGCAGCGAGGGGTGGAAGAAGGCCACCTTGTTTCGGCCGGGCCAGCTCCTGGCAGCCGCCTCCTCCTGCGAGCCGACTAACGGCTGATTAGCCGACCACTGCTGCGCGGGGGGGAGGGCCGCGGCGCGCGAGGGCTCCCCCCCGATCGCGAGGCACGGGGCGATGTCCACTCCGAGACGCCGCGACACCTGCCGGCTCGCGAGCCCACTGCCCACCCTTTCGCATGGCCGAGCGTCGCCGCGGCGCGACGACGGCAGAGGCCGCATCACGAAGTCGGGCGGCGGGGGCACGTTTTCGACGCGATGAGGCAGAAGCATTCGGCCCAGGTCGAGGTCCATCGGAAACGCGATCCGCTCGGCCGCGTCGGCAGCGGCCGGCGCCGGGCGCTCGGCGGCGGCGGCCGGGGCGCGCGGCGGCACGCCCGACGCAGCCATCGCGGGTGCCCCGGCCGATGCACACAGCACCGCGCGCGGCGCCCCGATCGGCCGACGGCAAACCCAGCGCGCTCCAAAGTGGAGTCGGGGGTTGTCGTTCGGAAACTCGGCGGCGCCGGAGGGCCTGGGCAACGATGTCACGCCGGGAACGGTACGCGGGCCGGAAGCGCCGGGCCAAATTCACGCACATCAGCCTACATCCTGAGGCTCGACCGCTCGAGCACCGCGGCGACTCCGGCCGTCAGCGGCGGCGGCGACCGGGGGAGCTCGACCGGTCTCGCCCGCCCGCCGGCGCTGGGCCCCGACGGCCGGGCCGCGGCGCTGGCTCGCCCTCCGGCGCGGCCAGGCGACGCCCTTTGCGGCGCGGGCGGGGCGGCTCCGACCGGGGCGGCGGAGGGTCGCCCTCCTCGGCTTCGGTCTCGGGCCGCGCGCCGGGCAGCGGCACCCCGCCGGTCGCCAGGCGGCGGCCGTAGATGGTCCGGCGCAGCAAGGCCACGTCCTCGATCTCCAGCATCATGCGGTCGCCCAGCGCGATGCGCTCCCCGCTGCGCTGCCCCTCGACCCGCAGCCCGTCGTCGCTGGGATCGTAGCGGTCGGGGCCGAGCGCCTCGAAGCGCACGAGGACGTCCACGAACGGCTCGTCCAGCACCACGTACAGCCCTCCGCCACCGATGCCCGCTACCCGCCCCTCGTAAAACTCCCCCACCTTGTCTTGCATCAGCAGGCACCGGTACACGTCGACCACTTCCCGCTCGGCTTGCATCACCACACGCTCCTGGTCCGAGATCCGCGCGGCCTGCGCGCGCAGATGCTCGAGCTGGCCGGCGTCCGTCATGGGCTTGCCGCCGCGCAACAGGTCCTTGGCGATGCGGTGAACCAGCAAGTCCGAGTAGCGGCGAATGGGCGAGGTGAAGTGGACGTAGGCGTCCGAAGCCAGCCCGAAATGGCCGATGTTGTCGACGCCGTATTGAGCCTGCTTCAGGGAGCGCAGCAGCAAGCCTTCGAGCACGACGCGCAGCGGATGCGCGTCGATCCGCTGCAGCCATTTGCTCACACCGAGGGGCGTCGAAAGCGCATCTCGATCGAACGGCACCCCGATCAGGCGCGCGGCCTTCTCGAGCTGCTCCAGGCGCTCTTCGTCCGGGGGCGCGTGGATGCGATACACCCCCGGGCTGCGCCTGCCGCCGAGCCAGCGGGCGACGCGCTCGTTGGCCATCAGCATCATCTCCTCGATCATCTGGTAGGCGCCCGAAATACCAGGGTTTTTTCCCCGCCTCGTGACGGACAGGGGCCGGCCCTCTGCGTCGAGCTCGACCTTGGGCTCCGGCAAATCCAGGTCGAGCGCGCCTCGCTTCATCCGCGCCCTGCGCGTCTTGCGCGAGAGCTCGGCCAGCACGCGCAGATCCTTCTTGTAGCGCTCGGCGGCCTCGCTCGGCGGCCCGCCCTTGGTCATCCGGAGCACGGCCGCGACCTCCTCGTAGCTCAAGCGCGCCGCCACGTGGATCACGGCCTCGACCAGGCGAAAGCGCTTCACCACGGCGCTGCGGTCCAGGTCGATGATCGCCACCATGCTGAAGCGATCCTGATGGGGCAGAAGCGAGCAATGATCCGCCGCCAACACGGGCGGCAGCATCGGGACGGCGCGATCCGGCAGGTAGGTCGTGAAGCCGCGCTCGAAGGCCTCGCGATCGATGGCCGTGCCCGCCAACACGTACTCGCTCACGTCGGCGATGGCCACGTAGACGCGATAGCCCTCCGCCCGCCGTTCGACGTGTACCGCGTCGTCGTGGTCGCGCGCGTCGGCGGGATCGATCGTGAGCAGGGGCACGCTGCGCAGATCGCGCCGCCCCTTCATGGAGAGCGGCCACAGGTCGCGGGCGCGCTGCAAGGCCTCGTCGAGCGCCGCAGGGTCGCGCTCTTCGCTGATGCGATCGCGCGCCAGGATCTTGGCGACCTCGACCTGTGCCTCCCCGGGCTTGCCGATCACTTCGATCAGCTCGCCCTCGGGCAGCTCGTCGGCCGTGCTCGGAAAGCGCGTGACGCGCACCACCGCGGCCACGCCGTCCTGATCGGCGCGCGTACGCTTGCCGAGCAGCACGATGGGCCCGCGCACGCGCGAGTCGTCCGGCTCCAGGTAGGCGCTTCGGGCCCGGCGGCGCAACACACCACACACGCGCGTCTGGCGACGCTCGGTCACGCTCTCGATGCGCCCTTCCAGACCGCGCGGGGTTCTGCCGACGACGGAAACCACGACCCCGTCGCCGTGCATGGCGCCCCCGACGGCGTCCGGCGCAATGAACACGTCGTCCTGCCCGGGCGCGTTGACGAACCCGAAGCCTCGGGCGCTCATGCTCAGCACTCCGGGCCAAGTCTCGGCGCTGGAGTCCGGCCCCTCCGCTCGGAAGCGGTGCCCGGGCAGCCCGACGACGACCCCCTCGACCACCAGCTGCCCCAGAAACTGGCTCAAGCGGCGGCGCGACGCAGGGCTGACCGACAGGCGGCTGGCGATTTCGGTGAGGTGCAAGCCACGCCGCTGAGCTCGGAGGCACCGCAAGATGTCGCCGCGTGAGGGGATCGGTCTAGCCATCGCCGGCGTCATACTCAATTTGCGCGGCTCCACCATAGTTCGTTCCCGGCGAAAAATGTCGCTGCCAGCCCGAGCCCCCCAGGGGTGAGGCTCTCGGGCTCGCGCTTTTTGCGGCATTTTTCGCTCACAACTTTTCTCTGCATTGGTTCCCATCCCCTTTCGTGGATGGGAAGCTAGTTCGTTCCCATCGCGAAGGGCGACGGGCGATGGGCGCCGGGGCAGAGGCGGGGCGCGAGCGAAAACGGCCCGGAACGAGTCCGCGCCGGAGAGGCTCACCCCTTCGGGTCTCGAGCTCGCCGATGCGACTTTTCGCCGGGAATGGGCCGGCGCACGCGAGTCTCGGGCGTCTCGGCAGCCGCCGCACCCCCTCGCCGCACCCCCTCGCCGCACCCCTCGCCGCGGGGCCGAGCGCACCAGCGCCGCGGGTTGGTGGCGCTTTCGCGCCCGGGCGCCTGCTGGCGGCGCCGGCGGCTCCCGGCCACCCGAAAGGTCCCGCGCCCATCTGGCATGGCGGTGGAAAAACCGCCAGCATGGATTCATGCGCGCTTCTTCATGGCTCGTGCTGACGCAGCTGTGCCTGGCTGCTGCCTTGCTCGCGAGCTCGGCCCTGTACGTCCATTACCTCGACCCGGCCGCTTCCGACTTCTGCGGGCTGGACTCGGGCTGCGAAGCAGTGCGCCGCAGCCCGCTCGCCTACCTGCTGGGAAGCACCCACTTCTCCTTACCGATGCTCGCGATGCTGGCTTACGGGGGCGTCTTCGCGCTGAGCGTCCGCTCTTGGTACGTCCGCGCGCCGATCCCCGACCAAGCGGGCCTGTCGGGCCTTCGCCATCCCGCTCTGGCGCTGTTCGCGGCCTCATTTTCGGGAGCGGCGATAGCGGCTGCCCTCATCGCCTATCAGGCCTTCGGGCTGGGCAGCTTCTGTTGGCTGTGTCTCATCGTGGATATCTCGGCGATCGGTGCCGCGGTGGCCTCGTTCCTATTCTGCCTGGCACGCCGCCGGTCGCCGGAGCCGCTCTCGCCGCCCCTGCGCCCAGGCGCTTGGGCGCTGCTCGCCGCGCTCGTGGTGGGGGGGCCGATCGGATGGTCCGCAGTCAAGCCGCCGCAGGAGCTCCCCGCCGGCGTCGCCGCCCTGTATCAGCCTGGAAAAATCAACGTCGTCGAGTTCGCCGACTTTCAGTGTCCGTATTGCCGCAAGCTGCACGCGCGTTTGGCGCCGCTGCTCGAGCAGTACGGAGACGAGGTCCACTTCGTCCGCCTGCACAAGCCGCTCGACGAGATTCACCCGATGGCTCGCCAGGCCGCCGTCGCCGCCGTGTGCGCCAGCCGAGCCGGCAAGCAGGAGGAGATGGCGGATGCGCTGTTCACCATCCCGCTCAGCCCGGCGGCCATCACGAAGGCCGCTCGAGACATCGGCCTCGATCCGGAGGCGTTCACCGAGTGCACGAGCTCGGCCACGGCCGCAGCGGCCGTGGCGCACGACGAGCGACAGCTTCCGGACGAAATCTTCCGAGGCCTGCCGACCACGTTCATCGGCCACCGGCAAATCGTCGGCGCGCTCAGCGAGGCGGCCTTTCGCGACGCCCTGGAAAAGGCCCGGGGCGGCCCCCCCGCGGCGCTCGGGGCCGCGCCGTACGTAGGCCTGTGGCTCGGGCTTTTCGCTCTCGTCCTGGCTCTCGGTCGGGCCGGCAAGCGCGGGTCTGTGGCTTCCGCCGGGACTCGTGATACCGTTGAGAATGTCTGACCCACCTTCAAGCGACGACCTGGGCGCCCCCGTGGCGCTCGACTCGCGGCGCAGCCCTCGCGACAGTACGTTGCCGCCGGCCGCGCAGGTCCCCCTCGAGGTATTCCAGTCTCTGCCCAAGACCGACCTGCACGTACACCTCGATGGCTCGCTGCGGCCCGAAACGATACTCGACCTGGCAGACAAGGACGGGGTCGATCTCGGATTGCCCGGCGGCAACCCGAGCTCCGCGGAAGATCTCGAGGCGGCAATCGGCTGCGGCAAGCAGTGCGAGTCGCTGGTGGACTACCTGCGCGGCTTCGACGTCACGCTGCGGGTGATGCAGACGGAGGAGGCGCTGGCGCGCATCGCCTTCGAGCTCGCCGAGGACGCCCACCGGGAGAACGTGGAGTACATGGAGGTGCGCTACGCGCCCATGCTCCACACTCGGCTCGGCCTGAAGCTGACCAAGGTGGTGGAGGCGGTGCTGCTCGGGCTCTCGCACGCACGCAATCGCTACGGCATTCGGGCGCGCCTGATCGTCTGCGGCATTCGCAACATCTCCGCCGTCTCCTCCTACGCCATGGCCGAGCTCGCGGTCGCCTACAAGAATCGCGGCGTGGTCGGCTTCGACCTCGCCGGCGCCGAAGCCAACTACCCCGCCAAGACCCACCGAAGCGCGTTCGATCTAGTGCGCAACAACAACATCAACTGCACCATCCACGCCGGAGAGGCCTACGGCCCGGAGTCGATCGCGCAGGCCATTCATGTGTGCGGAGCCCACCGCATCGGCCACGGCTGCCGGCTGGGTGAGAGCGGCGACCTGCTGCACTACGTCAACGACCACCGGATTCCGCTGGAGTGTTGCCCCTCCAGCAACCTCCAGACGCGGGCGGTGCGCGACTTGGAGACCCACCCGCTCAAGCGGTACTTCGACCTCGGGCTGCGGGTGACGATCAACACCGACAATCGGTTGATTACGGACACGACCGTCTCGAAAGAGCTGTGGCTGGTGCACACGCGGATGGGCGTGCCCTTTGCGGACATCAAGGCGATGGTGCTGGCCGGGTTCAAGTCGAGCTTTCTGCCGTTCCACGAAAAGGAGGCCACGATGCGCCAGGTCTCCGAGCGGCTTCGAGATTATGACGACAACGGCCGTCGCCGCAGCCAGCTGCCGGAGGCCAAGGGAGCAGCCAACTAGTTCTGTGTCCGCTGAGTCGCAATCACAAACCACCGCGGGCCGGTCCGCCTGTGGCGGCCCGCGGTGATCGGACGGGGCACTAGCGCCAGCTAGCCCCGGATTTCGCGCGACCTGGTCCCGAGGGTGCAGTGATCGGGCAGCGCGCGAGCCGCCGCAGTCGAGCGGGGCCGGCCCGCAGCCATCGGGGCGGAGGCGACGCCGGGCGGAGCGGCGCCGGGGGGCGGCACCGGCCTCAGAGCTTGATGCCCGCGCGCACGGGCTTCTCGGCCTTCATGGCCAACTCGAGATCGTCGATGGCCTTGGAGATGCGCTTCGAGGGGCTGTCGGGCAGGCGCACCAAGAAGCGCACGTACAGGTCCCCCGTCTTGTTCTGGCGCAGCACGCCCTTCCCGCGCAGGCGGGTGAGCTGACCGCTTTGCGTGCCGGGTGGCACCTTCAGAGAGACATCTCCCTGGGGCGTCGGAACGCTGACACGGGCGCCGTGATAGGCCTCACCGGGCGAGAGCGGCAAATCGAGCCTCAGGTCGAGGCCCTCCCGCTCGAAGTATGGGTGCGGTTTCACCCGCACGGTCATCAACAGATCCCCCGACGGCCCCCCGAACTGCCCCGGAGCCCCCTGACCGGCCACGCGCACCTTGTCGCCATTGCCAGCGCCCGGCGGGATCCGCACCTTGATTTCGTTGCCCCCGTGCAGCTGCACCAGCACCTGCGTGCCGGAGATGGCCGATGCCAGATCCACCGACACCTCGCTGGCGATATCTTGACCCTTCATCGGCCGGCGCCCGCGCTGGCCGCGGAACATCTCCCCGAACAGGTCGCTGAAGTTGGCGCCCCCGCCCCCGCCCCCGCCCCCGAACAGATCCTCGAGGCCGACACCGCCCACACGCCCCCCTCGCGAGAACCCACGGGCCGCGTTGGGATCGAAGCCCTCGCGCAGGGATATGTCTCCGAACTCGTCGTACAGCCGGCGTTTCCCCTCGTCCGAAAGGACCTGGTTGGCGCTGTTGATCGCCTTGAAACGCTCCTCGGCGCGCTTGTCTCCCGGGTTGCGGTCCGGATGGTACTGCGCTGCGAGCTTGCGGTACGCGCGCTTGATTTCGTCTTGGGAGGCGGTGCGGGAAACGCCCAGATCCCGGTACAGGTCGGAGGCCATTCGGTGCCAGTCGAAGTCCTTACGCAGGGAAGGACGAAGTTACAATTCGGGCAATCTATGTTCTCCGGCTATCCCCGGCAACCCGCGAGCCGAAACCAATCCTCGCTTATTCCCCACGGGGGGGCGCCGCGGGCCGGCGGCGCCGCGGGCCGGAAGCCCCGCGTGCGAGCCGGTTCGAAGCGCTCGGGCCGACGCCGGCTCGGCCCGCGCCCGGCGAGCTCCCGTGCCGTCGTCCGAGCCGGCGAGGAGCTCGGAGCGCCTTTCTCGGCGGGGAGACCGCGCCCCTCCTCCCCTCTCCGCCGCCGCGGAGTCGCGCCTTTCCCGACCTGACCCGACGTTCCGAAGGTGCGAGACGAGGCCTTATCCCCTTCATCGGCGCCCGCTTTTTTGCTAGGCCGGCAGGCGGAGGCGTGGCCGAGTGGTCGAAGGCAGCGGTTTTGAAAACCGCCGTAGGGCAACCTACCAGGGGTTCGAATCCCTTCGCCTCCGCAGAGGTCGGCGCAGCGCCGGCAGGCGCGGAGCCGGCCTCCCTCGAAGGCAATGGGTAGCTCCCCCGCGGGTTCGCCTCCGCTGTGGAAAGGTCCAGCTCGCTGGAGCTTTCCGCGCAGGAACACGCTCCTCGCCCCCCCCGGGGCGAGGACGGGCGAAGCCCGAGTGAATCCCTTCGCCTCCGCAGAGGTCGGCGCGGCGCCGGCAGGCGCGGAGCCGGCCTCCTTCGAAGGCAATGGGTAGCTCCCCCGCGGGTTCGCCTCCGCTGTGGAAAGAAGAGGCGATGCGGGCGACTCACCCGAGCTGCTCGATACGAATTTCACCGGCCTCCGCTCGACCAGGAGGAAAGCGACGTGTGGCAGCTGGAGCGCGCGACCCAGTTCACGGCACCTCGGCTCGACCGGCGCGTGTGCACCTCGCAGCGGCATCGGCAGCGCGGAGAACGTCGCGCTCGGCGCGCAACAGGTGCCGCGCCTTCGGCTGCCGCGCGCCCCCACAGCGGCCCGAGCCGGGAACCGATTGCCGACTGCGCCCTGGCCGCTCCCACGGTCTCCCGGTGGCGACGCCCTGGGAGAACCCCGCACCCCACCTGCGCAGTGGGTCGTCGCAAAGACTCGGAAGGGGTGCGCGGCTTCGCGACGCGAGGTCGGCGGATTCCTCCGGGGTGCTTGACGACAGCCCGCGGCGCCCTCAGCATCCATGGGTGAAGGCAGCCGCGCGAGCCCCACAGCGGGCGGGAAAGCCCAGCTGGAGCCTGCATCGCGGAGCAAACGGATCCATCCTGGTGCTGCGCTTCATCGGCCCCACGCGCACGGCCGAAATTCCCGACTTCCTCGCGGCGCTGACACGGCAGCTTCCGACAGCCGGCGCACGTCTCGTTTTCGACTTGCGCGAGCTGGAGGGCCACAACTTGGATACCCGCGCGCCGATTCAGGCGTGGCTGCTGGAGCACCGGTCGCGAATCGCCAGCGTCACGGTCGTGGTGTCGAAGCTCGCCAAAATCCTGCGCATGGCCGCTCAGGTCGTGGCCATGGCCACGGGTCTGCAGTTCACGATCTGCGACGAGCTGCCCGAGGGCGCATTTCCACTGAATCCCTGAGTCTTCGGGGTCGCCCCCGCGTGGCCCGTCGAGCGAAGTGGGCGAGTGAGAGGACGCGCGAGGGTCGACGCAGCAGGCAGACTTGCTGTCTGCCCCGCACGCGCTGGCGGGCAGCTGGGCGAAAAGACATGACTCCTCGCCCCCTCGAGACCAGGTCGTGAGAAATCCGGGCTAACGGCGCGCCGCGCGGCCTCGGCCCGCAGGGAAGGCAACGAGGACAAGACTGCAGCCGGCAGCGGGGGCCCCACGGCGCCCGACGGGAAACGGCGCCCGACGGGGCGAAGCTCAAACGGCGAAGCTGACCCGGTCTCCCAAGACCGGGGCGCGGTTCTTCACCCAACGGGTGCGATCGTACCGATCCAGGTTCTTGTTCAGAACCAGCTGGAAACAAGCGGCATTCCCCTGGCGCGCGATGATCGAGGACCAGGCGAGAAAGAAGTGCCAAATCCGGAACCAGCGCTCGCCGTACTTGGCGACGACGGCTTCCTTGTTCGACAGCCAGTGCTCGTGCCAGCGCTTGATCGTCCAGCTGTAGTGGATGCTGACGTTCTCGACGCTGTGGATCTCCCAGCCGCAGCTCTCGATGGGACTGAGCATGGCCGAGGCGCTCAGGCTGGCATCGGCGCCGGGGAAGATGTACTTCCCCATGAAGAGAATCCAGATCAGATCCTCTTTCAGGTTCTTCTTGCGCAGACCCGTCCACTGCAGGACGAAGAGGCCCTCGTCCTCGAGCAGGTCCCGCACCTGGCGGTAGTACGAGGCGAGATTCTTCACACCGACGTGCTCGACCATTTCGAGCGACACGATCTTGTCGAAGGGCTTGTCCTTCGGGATGTCTCGATAGTCCATGCACAGCACGCGGGCGCGGTCGGACAGACCGTCTTCGGCGATCTTTTGGTTGGCGTACTCCGTCTGCTGGGTCGAGATCGTGACTCCCGTCGCGTCGACGCCATAGTGCTTCGCGGCGAAGCGGGCGAGCGTTCCCCAGCCGCAGCCAATGTCCAGGAGCCGCTCGCCGGGCTTGAGCTGCAGCTTGTCACAGACGAGCTTCATCTTGTTGTCCTGAGCCTGCTCGACGGACTGCTCGGGATCGGCGAAGAAGCCGGACGTGTAGACCATTCGGTCGCCGAGAAACCACTCGAAGAAATCGTTGCCGCGGTCGTAGTGCTCGCGAACGATGCGAGTGTCTTGCTTCTGCGAATGGATCAGCGCTTCGGGCAAGAAGTGCGTGACGGCCCACTGCACGTGGCGGGGCTCGATCTTGTAGTGCACGAGCGACGCGCGATTCTCGAGGAACTCGTAAATATCCCCGGGGATGTCGATGTCTCCGTCGAAGTAGGCTTCGTAGAGCGTCGCCATCGGGATTTTCTTCCCCTGGTACTTGGCGCGGAGCTTGTCGTCGTTGAAGGTGATGTAATCAGAGAGGCTCGCCATGTCGTTGCCAATCGCTGGGGGAACAGGAGGCCGGCATCAAACAGGTTGTCGGGTGGATTTGCAAGTGGAGGCTTCCCCGCTGTACGATTTCGAGGCCGATGGCTTGGACGGGTCCTGTTGGGGACTCGTGTGGCCGTCGCACGCGTCGCATTCGCCCGACCTCTTCGCCCGACCTCTTCGCTCGACCTCTTCGCTCGACCTCTTCGCCAACCCGCCGCCGCGACCTTCGACGGGTGCGGAGCGGCTCGTGGCCCGGAGCTTCGGGCACTCGTCCTGCGTTCAGTTTCTGCGCTGGAATTCTCCCGAGATCGAGCCCTCCCGAACGCGCCGAGACGAGGCGGCTGGAGCGTCGGCGCTGGTTTCCGTCCGCGGCCTCTTCACCCGTCGCCCCGGAGCCCTCCTCGCCGGGCTACGCGACCGCTCGCGAGCGGCCGGGGCTCTTTCCCCCGGAAGTGCACGGCCGCCTCGCACCCCGGCGCATCACTCGTAGACGATCTCGACCTCGGCGCGCTCGCTGCCGCGCTCCGCGCTGACCCGGTGCCGGCCCACCGTAGGCACGAACGCGCCCAGCGGCAGGCCGTCGACGCGCACGCGGGTGAGCCCGGCGGGTTGCACTTGCACCGGGGGGACCTGCCACTTCGCGGGGCGCGCCGGATCCAGCTGGAACACGCTGCCGGGACCTGGGTAGGCAATGCGCAGCGGGGGTTGCCCGGCCCGCCGAGAGGGGCTCGCGTCGCGCAGCCCGTGGGCGCGAGCCCAGGGCGCAAGCTCCGGCGGGAACGCCACGCGGGGGCCGCCGCGGCCAGAGGGGAGGTGGAACTCGCAGGCCGCCGCCTCGTCGAGGCCCTGCGCGGCCGCTGCGCTCATCCACTCGTGCTTGCGGCCCGGGCAGGCGGAGTGCGGGCGCTTGCCCGACAGCGGGCACACGCTGCGCGCGACGAGCGCTCCGGGGCGCTCGGGCGCCGTGGGAGTGCCGTACAGCGCTGCCAACGCCACGAACGCCGCCCGCACCAGCGGCGCAGCGCCTTGCATGGCCATCACGCCGCGGGTGGGGGTGCCGTCGAAGTTGCCCGCCCACGCGGCCACGGAGAACTCGCGCGTGGTGCCGAAGGCGAGGTTGTCGGTGTAGCCGCGGGTGGTGCCCGTCTTGAGAGCGACGGGGAAGCCGACCTCGAGCGGCGCGCTGCGGCCGAACATGGGGCGGCGCGCGTCGGGGTCCGAGAGGATGTCGAACACCTGGTAGGCGACGGCGGGCGACAGCACCGCCACGCTGCGCGCCGGCTGGACCACCGGGGCAGCCCGCGCCGCGGCGGGCCCAGCGGCCCCGCTCGCGTCGAGCCGCGGGGCTCCGCCGGCGCCGGGTCCCGCGGCTGCGCCCTCGAGAGGCGCGACGCGGCCGCCCTGCCGCCTCTGCACCCCGAGCAGCGCGCGCGGGCGCACCGCTCGCCCCGCGTTGCCGAACGCCGCGAAAGCGCCCACGTAGTCGATCAACCGAATCTCGGCATTGCCGATCGCCAGGTCGTCGCCGTAGGTGCCCGGCTCGCCCTCGAGCGTGGTCACACCCGCCCGGCGCAGCCGCTCCACCAAGCTCTCGACGCCCACCTTCTGCAGCGTGTGCACCGCGGCGAGGTTGTAGGAGCCCGCCAGCGCCTCGCGATAGCGGGCCAGGCCGTGCTGGCGCACGTCGGCGGTGTAGGGCTCCTTCGCCTCGCCCGGCAGCACGACGTCGAGCGCCAGGGTGGCCGCGGAGTCGCCGCGCTCGAGGGCCAGCGCGTACACGAACGGCTTGAGCGTGGAGCCCGCGCGGCGGGGCAGCACGGTGGCGTTGACGGCGCCTCGAGCCGCCGCGTCCTCGTAGCGCCGCGAGCCGACCATCGCCAGGATGTCGCCGCTCCGGTTGTCGATCGCGATCAGCCCGGCCTGGGTCACGCCGCGGCTGCCGACGGTGTCGAGGTGGCGGCGCACGGCGACCTCGAGCCGGCGCTGCAGGTCGAGGTCGAGGGTGGTGCGCAGCCGAGCGCCGCCCAGCGGACGCCCCGGCAGGGCCGTCAGCACGTAATCGAGGAAGTGGCGAGCGCGGGCTCCCGAGCGCTCCCCTCGCAGCGCGGGCGGCGCATCACGAGCCAGCCGCACGTCCGCCGCGGGCAGCCACCCCTGCCGCTGCATGCGAGAGAGCACGTGCCGCATGCGCGCCAGCGCTCGCCCCCGGCGGCGGTATGGATCGTAGCCGGTGGGCGCCCGCGGCAGCGCGGCCAGAAACGCGGCCTGACCAGGCGAGAGCCGCGCGGCGCTGGCGCCGAAGTACTCCCGAGCCGCGTCGGCGATGCCGAAGGCGCCATTGCCGTAGTAGGCGCGGTTGAGGTACTGCTCGAGGATCTCCCGCTTGCTCAGCGCGCGCTCCAGGCGCTGGGCGAGCCCGGCCTGCTGCAGCTTGCCGAACAGGCTGCGGGAGCGCAGCGCGGGGTCCAGCAAGCGCACCAGCTGCATGGTGAGCGTGGAAGCGCCGTAGGCGGGGCGCAGCGCCCGCAGGTTCAGCCAGGCGGCGCGCGCCACCCCCAGCGGATCGACCCCCGAGTGTCCGTAGAAGCGGTGATCTTCGGCCGCCAGTGTGGCCGCGACGGCAACCGGGGCGATCTCCGCGAGCGGCGTCCAGCGACCCGCCGGGCGCGCCTTGCCTCCGGCTTGCCACAGCCGCTGCCCCGCGCGATCGGTGACCACCAGCGAGGCCACGTCGCGCGGCTGCAAGCGCTCGAGCGGGTAGGCTTCGGCGGCGACCCAGGCGCGCCAGCCAACGGCGGCGGCCGCGGCGCCCAGCGCCGAGAGAGCGACCGCGACGGCGAGCGCTCGAGCCAGCCTCACGGCCGTGCCACCACCTCGAACGTGCCGAGCGCCGTGCGGGCGCGCACGTCCGGGTCGTACATCTTCTCTGCCGTGGCCGCCGGCACCACGAACCGGCCGACGGTGGTCGCGCGCGCCAGGTACTCGAAGTTGCCCGGCCTCGCCGGCAGCCAATCGACGAAGGCGTCCACCCGGTCGTCGGAGAGCTCGCGGTGCGTGACCCACAGCCGACTGCGCCAATCGGGGTCGTCCGGAGTCAGGTTCTTCGGCACGGTGACGAAGCGCGAGTCGACCGGCTCCAGCCCCGCCGGCAGCCAATCGCTGAGCGCCACGTAGCGCTGCTCCGCCTGCGTCGAAAGGGTCAATCGGACCCGCACGATGCGGCCCTCCTCGACCCGATCGAGCGCGGCCCCCGTGTCCGGATCGAGCAGCGCACGCACCAGCTCGAGCCCCTCGCTCCGGCTCCGCTGGTGGTCGGCATCGCGCCGGTAGTGCAACCGCACGCGGTAGTGGACGGTGCCCTCGCGGGCGGTGACCGTCAGGGGCCGAGCATCGGCCGGATCGACCGGCAGCTCCAGCCGCCGAATGCGCCCCAGCCCCTCGCCGGAAAGCGCCTCGTCCAGCAGCACTTCCTCGCCCCGCGCCAGCTGCACGCGAGCCCCCTGCCCCGCCCGGGCCCGCGCGTAGTGCGAGAGGGCGACCAGCGCATACAGGCTGTCTTGCGTGGTGTACCACGACCCGCTGCCCCGCCGCTCTTCGAGCAGCCCCCGGATCAGGCCGGGCAGGCGCGGGTCCTCGGGGCGCAGCGCGAGCAGCGCGTCGGTGGCGATGGCGCTGGTGCGCACGTGGCTGCTGAAGTACCAATCGAGCTCGGCGCCCCGGGGCTCGGCGATCAGCTCGGCGACGCCGCTGCCGCGCGGGGCGCTCACGAGCCGGTCGAGCAGCGCCGCGACGCTGGCGTGCGCCGGGCCCACCGCCGCGGCCAGCGCGCGGGCCAGGAAGGCCTGGCCGAAACGGGGCAGCGCGTCCGCGGTCGCGGCGAGCGCGGTGGCGGCGCTCGCGTCGGGCCGCCCGAGCAGGGACATCACGTGCAGCGCGAAGGCGCGAGAGCCCAGCTCGCCCGCCAGGCTCTCTCGCCGCCCCGGCGCCGGTTCGCTGGCGAGCTCGCGCCGCAGGGAGTCGATGCCGCGCTGAATGGCGGCCTCGTCGACCTCGTAGCCGGCGTCGCGCGCGAGCTTCAGCCCCCACAGGGCGTAGGCGGTCAGGTACGCGCTCGGCGCCGAGCCGGGCCACAGCCCGAAGCCGCCGCGCGGGCGCTGATGGCGCAGCACCTTCGCGATCGCGACGCGCACGTAGCGCTCGAGCTTCTCGCCGTCGATCTCGGCGAGCTTCAGGCTGCGCGTGAGCTCCTGCACGGCGACCAGCGGGATCAGCCGGGAGACGGTCTGCTCCAAGCACCCGTAGGGGTACTGCACCAGATCGCGCAGCCCCTCCTCGACCCCCGCCAGCCCGTCCGGGTCGACCGAAACGGACAAGCGAGCGCTGCCCGGCAGCACGCCCTCGGGAAAGCGCACGGCGACCTTCACGCTCTCTTCGGTGGCACCCTCGGACGAAAGCTCGCTCTCGGGCGGCGCCGGCTGCGCCACGGGCAGCTTCGCGAGCAGCCCGTCGCGGTGCTCGCCCAGCGCCACCGAAAACCGCAGGGTCGCCTCCCCGGCGCCGCTCGCCAAGACCGGAAACCCGACGCGAGCGCGGCCGCCCGCCGGCACCACCATCTGGCGCTCGAGCGGCGCGGTCTGCCCCTCGGCGGCGAGCGGCCCCTCGAGGGCGAGGGTCACCCGAGCGGTACCCGGCCGGGCGGTGTCGTTGGTGAGCAAGGCGGCGGCTTCGAATCGATCGCCGACCGAGGCGAAGCGCGGCAGCGCGGAGATCAGCTGCACCGGTTTGTTGACCAGGAAACGCCGCTCGCCCGAGCCGAAGCGATCGGCGGCGTCCGCGGCGACCGCCATCAGCCGAAACGCGGTCAGGTCGTCGGGCGCCGGGAAGGTCACCTCGGCGCGCCCCTGCTCGTCCGTCCGCACCGCGGGGTTCCAGTAGGCGGTGGCGCGGAAACGCGAGCGAAAGCTGCCCGGTGCCCCCGGCCCGTCACCGCCCGTGACGTAGCGCTCCTGATCGGGGCCGGGCACCTGCGTCAGCCGCTCGTACTGCGAGGCCGTGCGCACCGCCCAGCCCCAGGGCGCGAAGAACGTGGCGAGCGGGTCGGGGGTGCGAAAGCCGATCAACGAGAGCACGCCCTCGTCGGCGGCCGCCAGGGCCACCTCGGCCACCACGGGGGCCCCCGCTTCGTCGGTCACACGCAAGCTCGCCTTCACCGAGCCGCCGGGGCGGTATTCCGCCTCCTCCGTGGTCACCCGCACCTGCAGGCGTTTGCCGGCGGGGGGTACGGGCAGGTTGATGAGCCCCATGCGCTGGGTCGGCAGCCCGCGCGCCCCCTCCCCGCTGCGCCCCCGGGAAAGCAGCACCGAAACGTAGGCATTCGGCGCGAAGGCCTCGGTGATCGGCACGTCGAGCGCCTGGCCCGCGCGCAGCGCGGGCAAAAGCCGGCGCGAGATCACCCCGTCGCGCTCGACGGTGACGAGCGCCTGCGCACCCTCGGTCGGCGCCTGCAGGATCAGCTTCGCAGTGTCGCCCACGGCGTATTGCGCGCGGTCGGCGATGATATCGAAGCGACTCGAGTCGTCGGCGCGCCAAGCGCTCTCGCCGCTGCCGTACACCCAGACCCGGCGCGAGGCCTGGACCGGGAGGGCGTTTCGATCGACCCCCTCGACCGTCACCAGGTACTCGCCCGGGCTCGGATACACCACGCTCTCGCGCGCGGCGCCCTGGGGCGAGAGCGCCAGGCTGCCGTCCGCCACCCGCTCGACTCGAGGCGTACAGCGGTAGCTGCCCCGGTAGCCCCAGCGTTCCCACGCGCACGACCAGCTCTGCTTGTCGACCCGGTAGCTGGCCGCCGCGGCCACGGGCCGCCCGCTCGGATCCAGCGCAATGAACGACAGCGGGCTCGGCCGCTGCTCCTCCATCACCCAGC
The DNA here is from genome assembly GCA_050299315.1 of Polyangiaceae bacterium. GTDB lineage: Bacteria > Myxococcota_A > Polyangia > Polyangiales > Polyangiaceae > SZUA-265. Next base: position 28,963 of record JBNKVS010000075.1, on the reverse strand, counting down.
CGCCCGTGTCGACACCGAGGTACAGACGGGTGCGGTGCAGCGGCAGCGCGAGGCTCTTCGACACGGTCTGGTTCGTCTCGTCCTGGACGCTGGCGCTGATCAGCAGCGTGCTCGGCGCGACGAACCGCTCGGGCGGCAGCAGCACCTCGTGCTGCAGGCGGCCCGCGGCGTCGAGTTTGCCCCGCTGCTCGGTGAGGAAGGCCTCTTCGCCGTACGGGCGCACCGATTCGTAAGCGGTTTCGCGATGCACGAAAGAGTATTCTTCGTAACCCGGGAAACGAACCTCGCGCGGCCGGGCGTGCACGCGCAGCGTGACGGCGGCCGAGCGCACCGGGGCGCCGTAGAAGTAGCGCCCCGAGCTCGAGAGCGACAGGCTCTGGCCGGCGAAGGCCTCCTTTTGCGCCGACTCGAGCTCGACCTCGAACGTGGCCGGGCGATACTCCTCCACCTGGAACGTGGTCGAAAACTCGCCGTGCGGCAGCCGCGCGCGCACTCGGTAGTCGCCGAGCGGCGCCACCTGCGGCACCGGGTAGTCGAAGTGGAAGCCCCCGAAGCGCGAAAGCGGGCTCTTGGCTCGGAGCAGCTCGCGGCCGCGCGGGTCGCTGAGGATGACCTCGACCTCCTTCGCCTCGGGAACGAACAGGCTGCCGCCCAGGCGCAGGAATCGCGCCAAGCCGCGCAGATGCACCGTGTCCCCCGGGCGGTAGAGGCCGCGATCGGTGTGCAAGAAGCCGCGCAGCGCATGCTCCCGGGGCACGTCTTCGCTCTGGACCCCGAAGCTCCAGGGCGCAAAGCGCCCCGGCTGATCGGGGTCGACGAAGGTCGCGTCCCCTCCCCGACGAGCGAACACCAAGAGCCGCGACCCGTTCCGCCCCGCCTCCTCTTCGGCGGGCGCGGCGGCGCCGGGATGATCGGCTCGCAGCCGCTCGAGCAACGCCGAGCGGCCCGGCATCGTGACCACGCCGTCGGACCCGGTGGTGCCGCGCCACAAGAGCGCGCCCGAGCGCTCCCGCACCGAGACCTCCGCGCCTGACACCGCCGCCCCGCTGGAGAGGCGCGTAACCCAAACCAGACCCGAATTGCCGCTGAGCTTGGTCGTCAACCCGAGATCCGTGACGTTGAGCAGCACCTCCTGGTAGCCCTGCGGCAGGGGCTTGCCGTCCGCGTCGGTCTCGTAGCGGTCGAACACATCGGGCGAACGCGTCGCGAGATAGTAGAACCGGCTCGCCTTCGCCGCCGCCCCGAGCAGCTCCTGGGGGCGCAGCTCGAGCTGCGTCCACGCGTCCCGCTTGCCCGCCGGGCGCAGCACCCGGCTCTGAAACGGCACCTGGGCCGCGACCAGATCGACCGCCTCGCGATCCCACCAGTCGAGCGTCGGCAGCACGTCGAACAGCTGCCGCTCGGTGAGGCTGGCCGCGATCACCTCGACACCGGAAACGTTGCGCGTCCAGCCCACGTACCCACCGCGCGAAGCCTCCACCGCCCAGCTCCCCGTCTCGAGCGAGTAGCGCGGGGCGGCGGGACCGGTGCGAAAGCGAGCCCGAAACGGCCCCCGCAAGCTCTGACCGAAAGCATCCTGCAGCTCGCCAGCGAGGCTGATTTCGTAGTCCGTGTGGGGCTCGAGGCCGCTGACGCGCGCCGAGAGAGCGGCTCCCTCGACCCACGCGTAGCTGCCCAGCGCCCGCGGCGCGGGCTCGAGCCGGATGGGGCTCTGCCCCACCTGCCCGGGCGGGGTGCTGAAATGGACGGAGACGGTGCCTTCGTCCGGGCTCACTGCCTCACCCGACGGAGACGCGCTCACCGCGCGAAACGCGCCGTAGGTGCGAAAATCCAGGGCACCGCTCGGCGCGCCGCCGCGCGCCTGCCCGGTGGGCTCCCCGCCGGCGAGAGGCAGCGGGCCTTCGGCGCCGGTCAGGGTCGGGTCGCACGCGAAGCGCAGCGAGGCGCCCATCGGCAAACGCTCGCTCGGCCCGACCTCGAGCTGCTGCCGCGGCTCTCCCGCGAGGGGCTCCAGCGCCACCTGCCGATCGCCCTTCTTCGAGCGGTAGCGGCAGTGCGCCGACACCTGCTCGGGGGCCACCGGCTGGTTGAAGGAGAGCTTCACGCGCTGCTCCGAGGTGGCCCAGCTCGCCGGATCCGGCAGGCGAAAATCCCGCACCAGCTCGCTCGTCAGGCTGAGACGCTGCGTCTCGAAGCGATGCTCGTAGTCCGCGGTGAGCCCGACGTCGTCGGGCGCGCGCGTGCCCTGGGGCACCACCGCCACGAACGCCGTCGCCCGCGGCAGCGCCTCGTCGGGCTCGAACGACAGCCGCCGATCCTCTCGCCAGCGCAGCGACCCCGCCACCGCAGGCTCCAGCCGAAACGGAACCCCCTCGCCGAGCGCGAGGGGCGTTCCCAGCGCCTCGCCCGCCACCATGCCGCGATCGAAGACGACGTCGATGCGCCGCACCCGCTCGCCAGCCGCCGCGTCGCCGATGACCACCACCTGCACCTCGAGGCCGGGCTTGGGGCCCGCGTCGCAGCCGGGCAGGAGGGCGACGATCCAAACGACCCACAGCCCGAGCAGCGCGCGCACCGCCGAAACGCGCGGCTCGACCCGAATCGCTCGCGGCCGTGGCCGGAGGCCCGCGAAACCCGCCCCGCGCAAAGCCGCGCCAGGCCGCGCCACCCCACGAAGCCCCAGCGCCCACGCCGCGGCGCGACCGCGCGAGCTCTCCCACCGTCCGCCCCTCCCATGCTGATTCATCGCGACCGCTCGCCCTTCCGCGCTCCCGGCGGCCCGCCATGGCCCGCACGCTCGGAGCCAGAGCTTATCCGCATTCGAGCGAGCCTCGCCAGCGGCAGGGAGCGAGCCTCCGGCACTCGGAGCCCGAGGCCGTCGCGCGGAAAGAGGCTCCACGGTACGCCCATGTCGGTGAGCCAGGGCCCCTCCCTAGCCCGGATTTCTCACGACCACAGGACCGAGGGTGCGAGGAGGAAGTGGATTTTCAGCCCAGATGCCCGCCGGGCGCGCGCAGGCAGACGCGGGCTGGGAATCGAAGCGCATTGGGCGCTTGCACCCTCGAGGGCCGCTCGCACGGTCCGAGACCGCGAGCGCGCACCGGCCCCGCGCGCCGACGGCCCGGGGCCCTCGCGAAACGCGCGGTCGCATGGCGCCGAGTCGAACGGCCCTGCCGGCTTCGTCGAGCCCGCGCGCGAGCGCCGAGCTCGAGTCGAGCCGGGCCGAACGAGCGCGCCTCGGCTCGGGGCTCGAGCGCCTCGCGGCGACGTGTGGATCCGGGGCCCATCGAGAAAGCCTTTCGGCTCGAGGGCGTCGGCCTCCTCGAGCGTCGCGCTGCCGCCCAACCCGGTCCGAACGCCAACCTCCACGGCGCCGAGGAGCGATCGCCCGGGCCGACGCCGCGACGTGCTCGGCGTGTGTCGGTTTGGCATGGAAAAGAGCTCCGGAAGCGAGTTTGCGCTCGGAACCGGGCACGCCCCGACGTTCACGGAAGGGAACCCCGGTGCCGCCGGGGCGCATGGAAAGCACATTGACGCGAGAGGACGACCCAAGAGAGGACGGAGGCCCGACGAGACGATGAGCGCCTACCACCGATTCGAACCCAACCCCGACCTTCCCGCCCGCACCTCGCTCGACGAGGGCTCGCCGGCTCGCGGGGGGGCCGCCGCATCCGGCACCTATGCCGCCGCGTCTTCCGGCACGTATGCGGCCGTACGACCCCGCCCGGACGCTTCCCCCGAGCCGTCGCCGGAGCCCGCCGAGTCGCGAGCCGCGAGCCGACGCAAGAAGCTCGAGAGGCTCGCGTCGCTGCGCGCGACGGATCGTTTTCGAGTCGACGCCGTTCGCACGGCCCGAGGCGTGATCGCCGACGGCTTGTGAGGCGCGCCAGCCGCGGGGCTGCGCGTCGCGCGCGCCAGCCGCGAGCGGACACGGTGGGCGCCGCGTGGATTGGCTCCGACGATGATGGCCTGGCTGCGACGAGCCGGCTTCTCGAGCCAATCCCACCCCCTCGGGAGGCCAGGTGTGTCCAGGGCCCGTTCCGGGAGCGTAGGCAGCGCCTCGAGCTGCATCGTTCCTAAAGGCAGCTCGTCGGCCGCGCCGAGGATGCCGTCGTCAGTGACCGGACACGGGATGGGGTCTGAGGCGTAGACCTTGGCAGAATACGCCGCTACGCAACGTCCCAGTAGGCGGAGAAGTAGGCTGCGGCGAGCTGCCAACGCCCCGAATCTGCATCGATGTCGAGTTCACCATGGCTCATGGCCGCATAGCACTCGGAGAGGGAGAGTTGTCCGGTGGTACTTTCGGGGAGGTGCCTGACCAGGTCGAGAAAGGCGCAGCCGTAGGCGACGTAGGAGACGCGACGAGCTTGGGCGAAAGTCTGCTCATCCGGTGGGGCCATCCCAGCGAAGTCAGCGTATCGTTGAAGCCAGCTCAGTGTGCGGCCGGCGTCGAACAGCAGCATGTTTGTGACGGTTGCAACGTCGAGCCAGCGGTCGCCGGGCCCGGCGGTGTCCCAATCGACGAGCCAGACTTTGCTGCCGTCGAACAGGATGTTGGTGGGATTGAGGTCGAGATGGCAGAGCGCATCGTGGTCGAAGACAGGGTCTTGGTCGAGGAGGTCGTGCCAGGCCCGTTCCGCAAAGTCCGGCACATCAAAGCGGATAGCGACGCGGGCAAGCATATCCCGGCATTGCTGCAGCGGAGAAGTGTGCGCAGCGAAGCTCTGCGGGTCGAGGGAGTGCAGCACGGCGATCGACTGAGCGAGCGAATCCAGGACGGCGTCGGTGCGGTTGGGGTCGAGGACGGCGCGCAGGAAGGACACGTCCACAACGTGGTCGGTGAGTACGGAGCGTGTGGCATGGTCCGCAGCCAGTACGGGTGGCGTGACGCCGCGAGCGGCCGCGGCTCGTTGGATTCGAAGCGATTGCTGCCAGTGCGCGTCTGGTCTGTCAGGCGCGTCAACTTTGAGCATGAATCGGCGACTGCCCGAGAGGACCTCGTAGCTCTGGGCCCCAGAGCGACCGGTGGTGCGGCGGATGAGGCGAAGTGGCTCCCGGGGCTTGGTCACCGTGCGGACGAGCGCCTCCGCTTGGGCGAGGTGGGTAGAGTCGGTCATTGCAGTTCTCCGTGTGGCTGCCCCGGTACCGCTCGTGGGGGACGAAGATGCAAGAGACGTTGAGGCGCTGGAAAGAGTGCGCAGCGTCACAGGGTGCGTTGGCTTTCGGCGGAGGGCAGCCCTGCCTGCCCAGAAGGGCCTGATAGCATAGCAACACGCGGACGTCACTTGGGCGGCAAGGTTGTGTGGCCGAAACATGGCTCGCTGGAGCATTGGGGGGCAAGGAAACGAAGCTGCAGGTGGGCGACCGCGTCCGGGTGTTGCCGAACCACGCCTGCGTGACCCCGGCGGCCTACCGTGCATGCGCGGTGGTCGAGGCCGGCGCCCGCGTGGTCGCCGAGTGGTCGCGCGACAACGGCTGGTAGCTGCCGCGCGAAGGGGCTACCTCGGCACGGCGTAGATCCCGCGTACGCTGGACTGGAAAAACCCACTCGAGTTGGCCGAGAGGTTGCGGCCGGTACCCCACACCACGTGCGTCGAGGTCGTGAGTATCGAGTCGAACAGCGCCTCACTGCAGGAGTGCCGAGTCTCCACCCCCGCGCACAACGCACATGCGAGCGGCTGTCGGGTCGCGGGGGGGCCGCGTGCTCAACTCGTTGGCCCGATCGTCAAAGACTGCAGCCCAACCCTTCTCGAGGCGTATGCGGCGCCATTGCCTTGAAGGCGATGAGGCCGTCGAACCGCGTATCCCAGGAAGAAAGCAGGGTGGGGGGCGCGATGTGCGAGCTGGGGCTGAGTCCGTGCTCGCGGAGCTGGGCTCGATCGCGAAAGCCCCACAGCCCCGGCAGATCGAGCGCGAAGAACTCCACCATCTCGTTCGTGGCCCGGGGCAGCTCCTCCACCTCGGAGCCGGGTAGGCCGGTGCGGCCCGCGGCCGCCGATATCGCGATGGCAAAGTAGTCGTCGGGGATTGCGGCGCTCACCGTTCGACCCATGGGAACGAGCGGCCCGTCCCCGTGGTCGTGACTGGGATCGTCGCACCGAGGATGAGCCCAGCTCTCGCGCATGACGTGTGAATTGGCCGCGAGCAGGATCATTCGCTCGTTGGGGAACTGCTTCTTCAGCCATAGCAGGTTCTGCGCCATCAGCAGGTCCCTCGCGTTTCCGAGCTCGTAGGTAACGTAGCCGCGAGCCTGGAAGTCCCAGTGGTCCCGATCCAGAAAACGCAGCCCGTCGACCACGCGAACCCAGAAGGTGTCGGCTCCCAGCACCCGAGCGACGCGCTCGTGGAGTGACTCCAGTAGATCGCGGTCCGTATTGCGCTCCTCCTCCGTTCTCTTCAGCCGCAAGTCGAACAAATGGGCGATCGCCTCTCGCGATCGCGGTTGCAGAGGCTCCTGCAAGGCCTGCTCGATCGACGGCAGGAGGCGCTCGCGAGGAGCGGAGCCCGATAGCTGTGGGTCGATCCCACTGACGCGCAGTGGGCGGCTCGTGCTCCGCGTTTCTGCGAGGTACTCGACCAAAGAGAAGGCCTCTGCGCTGCACACCGCCCAATTGAAGTTGCACAGCGCGGTGGCGGACTCCGGCCGCTCGCCGCGATCGAGCGCTTCGTCCATCTCTCGGCACGAGAACAAGCCCGCCTCGACGACGACGCGGTCGAAGCCCGCTTCCTCGTGCAAGTAGCGCACGAGCTCGGTCTTCAGGCGCAGCGCGCTGCCATCTTCGTGGTTCTCGCCCAACGCGACGATCGAGCTCGCCCCGATGGCGGCTCGAAGTTGAGCCATGCTCATCGGCTCGGGGGCGGTCATCTCCGCGGACGATACCTCCGCGGACCGCGGAGCCGCATCGGTGCTCGGAACGGCCGTGCCCGCGCAGCCGAGTGCAACCAAGAGGCTGCTCGGCGCCGCGCGCCGAATGAAACTCCGCCGTGAAGCCCAGCGCCCCTCACCGACAATCGGCATCAGAGAGTTGTAGCCTGTACTCGGGCGCAGGGGAATCCACGAGTCGGGCGAGACCTGCCTTTGGGGGCGGGGCGATTGCTGGGAGTGCGCGCGGGACACAGCCGCACGGGGGGAAGGGCCTCCCCGGCGTGGCATTGGCCGGGCGCGGACGCGGCGACCGTTGGCGCCACCGGCAGACTCCGCCGAGCCGTCGGCGAGGGCGCGCCGGCGGATGAGAGGCGGTCGCGTTTCGTCGCCTGCGTGTGCGCGCGCGCTTTCGACGCGTTGCGCTGGCCGTAGAGATGGTGGGCTGTGAGGGAAAGGCGCATGAACATGGAGAGCTCAACTTCGGACCGTGCCCCAGCGCAAACCACCGCGGGCCGCCCCAGGCGGACCGGCCCGCGGTGGCTCGGGATTGCGACTTGGCGGACACGGCACTAGGTCCCGTCCCCGGACCCGCCCTGCCCGCCGAGCCGCTCGGCCACCGCGGACGTGATGAACTGATTGAGGCTGACTTTTTCCACGGCCGCGGCCTGGCGCGCGCGCTGGTAGAGCGAGACCGGCAGGCGCAGCGCAAAGCGACCGGAGCCTTCTTCGGCGACGAGGGGCTCGGGGACGCGTGCGCCGCTGCGCAGGCGGCGCGTGAGCCAAGCGCGCGCCGCGGCGTCGAGCTCGGCGCAGACGGCGACCGCCGTGGGGCCTTCCACGCGGCAGCCCGGAAGCTCGAGCACCTCGCCCACGAAGCCCTCGGGAGTGCTGCGAATGATCCGGCAGTAGGGTCGCCGCAGAAGCTTTTCGAGCCTGGCGGCGGAGGGACGCTTGCGCGTCGTCACCGGGCGACCTCCCGCAGGGGAGCGGGGCGCGCGGCGCCTCTCACCTCCTCCCCCAACGAATCGTTCCGCGATGATCTTCCACGTGCGCTATCCTCGGAGAGCTGGCTCGCCGATCGGGTACCCCACGTGCGACTCGTTCGCCGACAGGGGTGCCCCGGATGGGCGCCTGCCCGCGGGGCGCGGCCCGAGCTCGAAGCATACCCAGACCAGGGGACCGTGGGAAAGTCACTCGAAGCCGTCAACCGCTCTTGCTCGGCCGTTGCGGGCCGAGACCGAGAAGGGACCACCCCGCGGGATCGCCGCGGTCGGAACCGCTCGAGGCGCGCCGCGACGGGGAAGAGCCGCTCGGGTGGACGAGCCACGCAGCGAGCCGCGGCCGCCGGAACGGGACGCCAGCGCGTGACGACCCGAACGCGCTCGAAGCCCTCGACAACAGCCAAAAAACGGCGACGGCCAAAGGCGAACCAAGCCGCCCCCCACGAGCAACGCCGGGTCCGAGGTCGCTCGATTCGACTCGGAGCGGGTCGCGGGTTGCTCGTTCACTTCGCTCTCCCGGGAGGCGCCGCGCAGCCCCGTGCTCCACCGGGTAGACGAAGCCCAGGGGGCTGATTCGAGCGAGGCGTCGACGAATGTTCCACGTTGCCACAGATTGTGCGACGCGCGTTCGCCCGCTCGGGGTGATTGCATTTCGAACGATGCGTGACCTCGCGCGACTTCGCGTGCTCCCGCTGCCGCCGCCCCGCCGAGCTCCGCTGCGGGTCGAGCTCCGCTGCGGGTCGAGCTCCGCTGCGAATCGAGCTCCGCTGCGGGTCGAGCTCCGCTGCAGGTCGAGCTCCGCTGCGGGTCGAGCTCCGCTGCGGGTCGAGCTCCGCTGCCGCCCCCTGCCCGGCGGCCCCTGCGGCGCCGAGCCTCAGCCGGGGGCCGTGGGGACGGCGAGCGCTGGCTCCGCGGCGTGCGTCTGCGACGACAGCCGCCCCAGCAGGTGCTGCAGCAGGTGCTCCGCGTCGCGCCCGACCCCGCAAAAGCGCCCCGAGCCCCAGGTGTAGAGCCACGGCAGGCCGAGAAAATAGAGGCCCGGCTCTGCGGTGACGCCGCGCTCGTGCACGACGCGGCCACGCCCGTCGAAGACCGGCGCCTCGACCCAGCGATAGTCCGAGTCGAACCCGGTAGCCCAGATGATCGTGGAGAGCCGGCGCACCGGCAGCGGCGGGTTTTCCCCCGATGGCTGCCACACGGGCTCGTAGCGGGTGGGCCCCGAGGCCTCGATCCCCTGCTTTTCGATGAAGGCATCGATGGCGCGGTTGATCGAGTCGTAGACTTCATCGGCCGAGGCGAGGTTGTCTGCCAGGTCCGCCTCGAAGCAGAGCTCCCCCCCGCGCAGCGCCCGCAGCGACCCGTGCAGGGTCATGCCTTCGAGCGCGAAAGCCCGCAGGTCCAGATCGTGGCCCCCGTCGCGACCGGTCACGTAATGATTCGTCTTCTCGCGTACGTCGGCCCCGAGGGGGTGATCGTCGACGGGCAATTCGTAGTGTCCCATCGCCTCCAGCCACTCCACCACGTCGCGCCCTCGGTAGCGCCGCGCGCAGCGGGGCGCTCGCCCGACGCTCAGGTGCACCTCGCGCCCGGCGAGCCAGAGGTCTTCGGCGATTTGACAGCCGGACTGACCCGTGCCGACGACCAGCACCGGGCCGGGCGGCAGCGCCGCGGGGGACTTGTAGTCCCGCGAGTGCAGCTGCACGATCCCTTCGGGCAACGCGCGAGCGGCGTCCGGGATGCGCGGGCGGTGGTAGCCTCCGGTGGCGACCACGATTTGATCGGCAACCAGGCTGCCGGCGCTCGTCTCGACGACGAAGCCGGCGGTCGCGCGGCGCAGCCGACTCACCTCGACGCCCTCGAGCAGGGGCGGGTCGAAGCTCGCCCGGTATCGCTCCAGGTACTCCACGATTTCTTCGCGTCCCATGAATCCCGTGGGGCTGTCGCCCGTGTACGCGTGGCCGGGCAAGCGGCACTGCCAGTTGGGCGTCACCAGACAGAAGCTGTCCCAGCGTTCGCTGCGCCAGGCGTGCCCCATCCGGTGCTTCTCGAGCACGAGGTGATCGACGCCCCGTTGCTGCAGCAAGTAGCTGATCGAAAGGCCCGCCTGGCCGCCGCCCACGACCACCACGGCGCGGCGCTCGCCGGGCGAAAGTCGAACGTCGACGGTCATTTCGACGAAGCGCGCGCGTCGCGCGGGGGGTGCTTGAGGAAACCGACGACTTCGACCCGCACGGGCTCGGCCGCCGGCGGGTTCACCCAGCGCTCGCCCTGCTCGCGCAGCTGGGCGAGCTGATCCAAGGCCGAGCTGCAGGCGAAGCCGTAGCGCTGACGCACTCGCTCGGAGGCGATCTCGAGGGCTTCGCCGGCGCGGGCGAGAAAATCCGCCACGGGGTAGCTCTTCCCGACGCCGAGGTATTCCTCGATGATGTACGAGGGGGAGTAGCACTCCACTTGGGTGCCGTCGGGCCAGCGGATCGTGAAGTTCATTTCGGGCATGACTGCTCCTTCGAGGGGCGGTGGGGTGGGTGCCGCCCGCCGCGTCGCCGCGGGAAGCGGCGCGAGGGCAGCGGGCCATGGGGGGGTTGGTCGCATGCGGTTGGTGCTTGCGCCGCGAGAGCCCGCGGCGCCGGCAGAGGCTAGTTGAGAACGTGAGGAGGGGGGACGAACGGGGGGGGAGGCGGCGCCGCGGCGACCTGCGCCGCCAGGTCGCCCGCCTTGCGAAGTAGGGCGCGCGCATACACTTCGGAGTGGCGGCAAGCGGAGCGCACCCAGCTGTAGCGGGAGCACACTTCGCGCCCGCGCCCGGCGAGCCGCCGCAAAAGCCCCGGCGCTTCGATCAGCTCTCGAACGGCGGCGGCGATCGACCGGGCATCGTCCGGCTCGACGAGGCAGGCGGTGTCTCGGCTCAGATACTCGGTGAACGGCGGGCGGTTCGAGGCGACCACGGGCAGCTCCGCCGCCAGCGCTTCGAGCACGCACAGCCCCCAGCCCTCGCGCGTCGAGGGGCACAGCAGCGCGTCGCTCGCGCGGTAGTAGGCGGTCAGGTCGGCCTCGTCGAGGGTGCCCCGAAGCTCCACGCGCGCCTGCCAGGCCTTGGGCAGCTCCGCCAGCTGCCGGGCGAAACGCCGCTGGTATTCGCCGTGGTCGAGGATACTATGCCCGCCCACGATCACCCAGCGCAGCCGCGCGTGGCAGCGCATCACGCGCGCCACGGCCTCCAGGCTCGAGAGGCTATTTTTCCGCGGCTCCACCCCTCCCACGGACAGGAGCACGAAATCTTCCGGGGCGAGGCCGAGCCGTCTGCGCTCGCGGTCGCGCTGGGCGGGCCCGATGGAGCCCGCGAAACGCTCGACGTCCACGCCGTTGTCCACCGCCTCCGAACGCCGGCCGAACTTCTCCCACACCTCTTGCCTCGTTGCCTGGCTCACCGAGATGAGTACGTCGGCTTCCACGATGGAACGGCGCTGACATTCGGCGAGGTAGGGACTCTCGAAGGCCTCCACGTGGTGGACGGTGCGGACCACCAAGGCGCGCGATCCGGTCCGTCGCCGCGCCTTGATGAGGGCGCTGCCGACCAGGCAGTCCTGGGCGTGAAGCACCTCGAACGAATCCCCGAGCGGCGCGAGCCCCGCCACCACCTCGTCGATCCGCTGGTGGATCAAATCGTTGATGTCCCGCGGGGCAGGGCCCGCCGCAAACAGCCGCAGTGGGCAACGCACGTCCCGGTAGAAGGAGTCCCCACCCTTACCCAGGGCGAGCAGGTGCGCGTCGTGGCCCAGCCGATGCAGCGCATCGGCGAGGTGCAGCGCAACCACCACGCTGCCCCGGGGCTTGGTGGAGTAGGTCAACATGGCAACGCTCGTCACGAGAAAGCTCCAAATCCTGTCAGGGCCGTGCGGCGCACGTCGCACAGGCGCGCCACCTCGAGCTGCCGCACCAGATCCAGCACGGGCTCGCGAGTGAGCTCCCCCACCACGCGGCATTCGACCCCCAACCGAGCAAAGCGCTCGCACACGGCGGGCGCCCGGCGCGGGTCGGTCGTGAGGAGGTACCCGAAGCTCGGGAAGGCCGTCAGCCAGCGCAGCGGCTCGACGCCTTCCGGTGCGGGCACCCGCTGCAGGTCCAACCGGGCCCCGCAGCCGCTCGACTCGAGGAGCATCTGCAGCGTGCCACACAGGCCCGCATTGCTGATGTCCTTGGCCGCGACCGCGGCGCCCGCCTCGGCCAGGGCGGGCAAGAGCGCGAGCTGGGCGCGCAGGGCCTCGGGCGCGGCGGCGGTTGCCGCGTCGAACGCACAGGGCCCGCGAAAGCGGCCGCGCAAGTCGATGGCGGCCAGCAGGGCCTGGCCCGGCTCCGCGCGGTGGCTCGAAAGCAGGGCCTCGGCGCGCCCGACGATGGCGGCCGACAGCGACGTGCCGCCGCTGACTCGCGCCGTGTGGCCCCCGACGATGGGCACACCCAACGTGTCGCTGGCGGCCTTCATTCCCGCAAGCACGCCCTCACTTTGGCCGTTGCCCACGAACAGAACGTCGACCACCGCCCATGGCCGCCCGCCCATGGCCGCGATGTCCGCCACGTTGACCATCACCGCGCAGTAGCCTGCAAACCACGGGTCGCCGGCGACGAAATCCTCGCGCATCCCCTCGGCCGCGAACAGCACGTAGCCTCCGCCCGGCGTGGGCAGGGCGGCGGCGTCGTCGCCGTTTCGGATTTCACTGCCCGCTGGCATCCACGCCGACTGCACGACGCGACCGAACGTCTTCGCGGCCCGCTGGACGTCTCGCTTGAGCGCGAGCTCCGCCCGCTGTGAAAGGAGCGCCGCGAGGCGCGGGAGCTGTCCGGGTTCGAGCTTCACGCGGCTCGCTCCGCGCCGAGGCGAGCCAGCGTGACGGGGCACGGAGGGAATCGAGCCAGGTCGGCCTGCATCAAGTGATGCGGGCGCCCGCAGACCTCGATTTCCTCGCGAGAGCGAAAGTGGTGGCGCTCGAAGTAGCGGACGTTGCGCAGCTGCACCGTCGCCAGAAAGAGGGAACAGCCGGCGGCATGCGCCGTGGTGACGGCCGTCCAGATCAGGGCGCTGCCCACGGCGCCGACGCGCCGGTGGCTCTGCCGCACACCCAGCCGCCCACCGTACCACACGCCGTCGCCGGACGGGTAGATACGCACCACCCCCACCACCTGGTCGAGCATCCCCGCCACGCGGCCCAGCGCGACGATGGGAGTGGCATACGCGTCGTGCGGATCCTGGTCGGAGCCATCGAACAAGCCCTGCTCGCGCCCGAAGATGTCCACCCGAAGCTGCTCGTAGCCGGCGACCTGCCACGCTTCGCTGGCCACCTGCGCGACCACGTCCTTGGACAAGAATGGCCTCGGCGGCCCGCCCCAGGGGTGAATGGCGTCAAGCACCGAGCGCCTCGTGGCTGCGCAGCGTGGAGCAGGCGCCGCAGCGGGCGCACCCGGCCTTGACACGCTGGCTGCGCAGCCCGTGGTCGTCGAGGAGGGCGGCGATCTCGCCGACCAGTTGCCGCATCATGGTCGGCTCCGGCGTGGGGTGGTCCTCGAGGGGCGTGCCGCCGATGGGCACGAAGGGCACGACGAACGGATACACGCCGAGCCGAGCCAGCTCCCCCGAAACCTCGACGATCGCTTCGGGGGGGTCCCCCAGCCCGGCCAGGATGTAGGTCGAGACCTGCCCGCGCCCGAAGACTTCGACCGCGGCCGCGAAGGCCTCGAAGTAGACGGAGATGGGCACCTCGGCCTTGCCCGGCATGATCGCGCGGCGCACGGGCTCCGTCACGGCCTCGAGGTGCATGCCCAGGCTCGCGATCCCGGCGTCGCTCAGCCGCCGAAACCAGCCGAAATCGGCGGGCGGCTCGCATTGCGCCTGCATGGGCAGATCGGTGGCCTGGGCGATGGCGCGGGCCGCCTCGCACAGCACCGCGGCGCCGCGATCCTCGGTGGCGGGGGTGCCGGTGGTCAGGATCATGTGCCGTACGCCGTCGAGCTCGACCGCGGCTCGCGCGACCTCGGCGAGCTGCTCGGGAGTTTTCTCGGCGATCGTGCGCTTCGCGGAGAGAGACTGCCCGATGGCGCAGAATTGGCACGCCGTGCGGCGATTGCCGTACCGCGTGCAGGTCTGCAGCACGGTGGTCGCCAGCACGTCGGAGGCGTGCAGTGTGGCGATCTTCCAGTACGGAATCCCCTCCTTCGTCGTCCGCAGGTAGAAGTGAGGGGGGGGCGGAAACTCGATCTCACCGAGCCGCTCTCCGTCGCGCTCGAGAACGGCCCAGCGGGCTCCCTCCGGCACGCGCGCCACGTAGGGCGAACGGCTGCTGGCGTGGGTCTGGATCGGCACCATCACGGTCTGGCCGGCGACGCGGATGGCTTTGTGGTCCGACGGCCCCGCGCCACCGACGCGCACGAGCCCCGGACCGCCCGGGTCCACCCAGCGCAGACCGAGCGCCTGAAGCTCGGTGAGGAGCTCAGGCCAGCGTTGCGGAGCTCGGTCGCCGTAGCGAGCGAGCGGCAGGTAGCGATTCATCAGGGGCACCTTTCAACGAGTCCTCGGCGGGCGGACGAGCAGGCTCCGGCACGCCGACGGCGGCGGCTTGGCAAGGCGGACGGGGAGCCGTGTCCACAATCAGAGAGAGCAGCTCCGGGCGGCTGTAGTGCCCGACGCTATCCATCATTCGCTTGCGCTTGGTGATGAGGGAAAGGTCGAGCTCGGCGAGCACGGTACCCTCCCCCTCGGTGAGCGGCTCGCCGAGCAGCGCGCCTTCCGGAGAAACGATGGCGGTGAAGCAGCCTTCGGACAGGGCGCGCTCCAGGCCGGAGCCTGCGGCGACCTCGGCCACCTGCTCCGGCTGCAGAAAGCCGGTCGCGTTGACCACGAAGCAGCCCGACTCCAGGGCGTGGTGGCGGATCGTCACCTCGATTTGATCGCGGAAGATCTTGCCCACCATCGACCCGGGGAACATCGCGACGTGGATCTGCTCGTGATCCGCCATCAGCGCGTAGCGCGCGAGAGGATTGTAGTGCTCCCAGCACGCCAGCGCTCCGAGGCGGCCGACGCGCGTGTCGACCGCTCGCAGGCCGGAGCCGTCCCCTTGCCCCCAGATCATTCGCTCGTGAAAGGTGGGGGTGATCTTGCGCCGACGCAGCACGAGCTCACCGTCGGCGTCGAAGACCAGCTGCGTATTGTAGAGGCTACCGTGCTCGCGCTCGTTGACGCCGATGGCCACCACCGCACCCGCCTGCCGCGCGGCGGCCGCGAGGCGCTCGGTGGTCGGGCTGGGCACGCGCACGGCCTCCTCGTAGAGGCGCATGTGCTCGGCGCCCATGGCCGCCGGCGGGCGGATGAAGGAAAAGTATGGGTAGTAGGGAACCACCGTTTCGGGAAACACCACCAGCTCGGCGCCCTCGCGAGCCGCGGCGGCGATGGCCTCACAGACCTTGGCCGTCGTGCCCTCCCGAGAGTAGAGCACGGGGCTGAGCTGAACGGCCGCCGCCACGACCTTGCGCGCCGCGCTCACGGCCGCCTCCCCGGGCTCGGACGCCTCGTCCGACCCAGCGGCGCACGGGCGCCGGCCGCGGCGTGCGGCGCGCGACCGCCCTCGAGGCGCCCACCGTCCCGACGAAGCACGCGGGCGCGAGAGGGCGGCGCGGGCAGCAGGGCTCGTCGTTTCACGCTCGACCCCTCCCTCACATCGTCCAGGTGTCGAGAATGAACGCGCCGTCTTTGCGGTGCAGCAGCACGAGATCCAGGACATCGAGCGGATTGATGGGGCGGATGCCCTCGATCAACGAGGGCTCCCCGTGCCCGTAGAGCGCCTGCAGAGCGAAGCGGCACGCGTAGACCTTGCCGCCCTCGGCCATGAACTTGGAAAGCTGCGTGTTCATCGCCAAATGGCCCGGGAACGCTTCGTCACCGAGCTTGGGAAAGCCGCGCTGCACGCCGAGGGTCACGCCGGGCCCGTACAAAAGCACGGACGTTTCGAAACCCTTGCGCAGCAAGCGGGTTGCCTGCAGCAAGTTGACCAGGCCAATCGATCCCTCGAAGGCGACGGTATGGAAGGTGACCAGGGCTTTCTCGCCGGGCTCGGCTTTGACGTCCTCGAAGACCTTCTCTTCGTAATCGACCAGGAAATCACCGGACTTGTTGGGGGCTTTCTCGACGGCGGGCATGCAAGGCTCCTGACGGGGGCGCCCGGGGGGCGCAAGTTTCTGTGCGGCCTGCCGGGCCGCTCGCGGACGAGCCCTCACGGACTCTCGGCCGCGGATTGGCTCACCGCGGACCGTTTCCCCCTACAGTGCGAAGAACGTGCCAGACCCCAACCAGGCGGTCTTTGCCGTCAATGCGCGGCGACGCGCGGATCGTCCGCGAAGCGGAAACACTCGATATCTGGCGGGCTCAGGATTTGGCCTCGCAATTTCGCGACGCTCCGCCGCTTTGTGTCCGGGAGGTTACGACCGCCGGGCTTCACTCCGGGCGCCGTACGCCCAGCTGCTTGATGCGGTAGGCCAGCGTGCTGGGGCTGAGCCCCAACAGCTTGGCAGCGCCCGAAGGCCCGGCGATTTGGTAGCCGGTCTTCGCGAGCGCGCGCTCGAGATTGCGCTTCTCGAACTCGCGCACCTCTTTTGCGGTGAGCACGCGCTCGGTGCCCTCCGCAGGGCCGCCGCCCCCCCGCGCAGCCCCCGCCTCCGCCGGCAGCGGCGCGCCGAGCTCGAGCAGCAGGCGACCGGACTCCCGCAGCACCACCCAACGCTCGACGATGTTCTGCAGCTCCCGCACGTTGCCGGGGTAGTCGTAGGCGAGCAGCGCGCGCTCGTCTTCCGCCGAGAGCTCGCGGGAGGGCAGGCCCATGCGCTCGGAGGCCACCTGGATGAAACGGCGAGCCATCGGCAAGATGTCCTTGCGACGCTCGCGCAGCGGCGGCACCTCCAGCGGCAGCACGCTCAGCCGGTAGTACAGGTCGCGACGAAAGCGCCCCGCCTCCACGTCGGCCTCGAGCGGGCGATTGGTGGCGGCGATGACGCGGACGTTCACGCGCCGCGTGCGGTCGTCGCCCACCGCCTCGAACGTCTGCTCCTGCAGGATGCGCAGCAGCTTGCCTTGCATGGCGAGCGGGATCTCGCCGACCTCGTCGAGGAAGAGCGTGCCGCCGTCGGCGAGCAGAAAGCGCCCCTGGCGATCGCGAGCCGCCCCGCTGAAGGCGCCCCGGACGTGCCCGAAGAACTCACTCTCGAACAGCTCCTGCGGCACGCTGGCACAGTTGACCTTGACCAGCGGCCCGTCGCGGCGCGGGCTCAGGTCGTGCACGGCCGATGCCACGAGCTCCTTGCCCACCCCGCTCTCGCCCAGGACCAGGACGGCCGAGTCAGACTGCGCCACGGCGCGCACCTGCTCGAGCACCTCGAGCATCTTCGGACTTTCGGCGAGCAGCGTGCCGTCGCCGTGGGCCCGGCGCACCACGGCGCGCAGGTAATCGCGCTCCCGCTCCGCGCTCTCCTTGAGCCGCTCGATCTCCTCGAAGGCCCGCGCCGTGGCCACGGCCACCGCCGCGTGATCGGCGAACACGCGCAGCCAATCGAGATCGTGCTTCTCGAGCCGGCTGCAGCTGAAGAACGCGAGCACCCCGAGCACCTCGGACTTGAACGTCACCGGTTGGCCCGCAAAGCTCAGGATCCCCTCGCGCTCGGCCCACTCCGGATCCATCAGCCACGGCCCGGGCCCCCGCTGTAGCAGCAGCGGCTGGTTGGTCCGCGCAATGCTGCCGACTTTTCCATACGATAGGGGCAGCGCCGCGTGCTCGCCGTCGACGCGGTTCCAGCGCCGATCCGGATCGACGGTCGAGGCCCCGATGCTCGCGGCGAGCTGCAGGAAGGGCTCGCCGTCGGCGCGCTTGTCGAGCAGCCAGACCCGCGCCAGCGCCACGCCTTCCGTCATGCCCAAGCCTTGCACCACGAGCTTGAGGACCTCTCCGGGCGAGCGCGCGGCGGCCACCGAGAGGGCCAGCGACTGAAGCGCTCGAAGCTGCATGGCCTACGACGATTTCCAACGCGGGGAGTCGGCTGCGTTTCGAGGCGTTTTCCAGAAGCGCAAATGCCGGCAAGCGGCGCCCCAGTCGGGTCAATCCCGCTCCGCCCGCGGCCGAGGCCCGTCGGCAGGCCGCGGGACGTCCGCGCCCCGAGCCGATAGCCGATCGGGCCCAGCGAGCGGCCGCCCGCGCTCGGGTTCACTCCTCGGCAGCGTGCAACCCGCTTCTCAGACGGCGGCGCACCAGCGAGCTCTTCGGGTACAGGCGCTGGGCGAACTCCCACGCGACGCGGGCGCCCTCGGCGTCGCCCGACTTGGCCAGCGCATCGCCATAGATCATTTGCGCTCGCCAGCTGCGCTTGAGACGACCGGCGGCGCGCCCCGCCCACAGCAGGCCCGCGCGGTTCTCTCCCATCTCGAGCAGCACCTCCGCCAGGTACCGGCTGGCATCGGCATTTCGGCTGTCCAGCACGAGGGCGCGGCGGTAGTAGGTGCGCGCCTGCGCCCAGGAGCGCGCCTTGAACGCGCGCTTTCCGAGCCCGCGATAGGTCTTGGCGACGCGCTTGGCGTGCCGCGCGGAGTTCTTGCCCGTCAGCCGCAGCCACACGTGGCGAGCCTGCTCGATGTCGCCGAGCATCGCCAGCGCATCGCCGAACGTGCCGCGCAGCAGCTTGTCGCGCGGGCGAACGGCGAGCCCCGCTTCGACGATCTCCATGGCGCGAGCGGGGTCGCCCGTGTCCAGGGCGAGCTCGGCGAGCGCTCGAAGCGCATCGAAGTTGCTCTCGCGAAGCGCCAGCGCCGCACACAGCTGGTCGTGCGCGACTTGCATCTCGCCTCGAGCGATCGCTCGGCGCGCGGTCCGCACCGCCTTCTTCGAATTGCGCGCGGCGGACTTCTCTTGCTCCCGAGAGCCGGGTTGCTCCTCGCAACGGGGCGCCGTTTGCTGACTCTCGAGCGCGAACGCTCGCCGGAGCGGCTCGTCACCCAGCTTCTTCACGCCGAACTGCTCCAAGAGCTCGGCGGAGATCGCAGAGGGCGAGTCCGCCTTCGCTTCCGGCTCGGCGAGCTCCGGCTCGTGCGGCTCCTCGCCGAGCCCGGCCCCCTCGAGGACAGGCTCGGCCGACGCCGCGGGCTGGGCGGCGACCGCCAGGGCCTCGGCGACTCCCAGGGCCTCGGCGGAGGGCGCTTCGGAGCCGGCCTCGGTCGCCTCGGTCGCCGCTCCCGAAGCGCCTCCCGCGGAGCCGAGCGGGTCGACCGGGGCCGCGAGCGAAGCGCCCGGCAGCGCTCCCTCCGCCGCGGGCTCGTCGGGAGCGCGGCCCTCGACGGCCTCCAGCAGCGCGGCCACCCCTGCCGCCCCCGGCTCGTCCGGTGGCGCCTCGCGGTCGAGCGCATTCAACGCAAAGAGCGCCCCGGCAGCGAGCGTGGCGGCGACCGCCCCGAGGGCGACCCAGCGACCCGAGCGCGAGCGGAACGCCTCGTGCGAAGGCGGCAGCGAAAAGGCGTGCCGCTCCCCTTGCGACACCTCGGCGCCCGCCTCGGCGGGCCGCTCCGAAGGCGGCCGACCCGGCGCTTCCACCTCCCGGTGGCCGAGCGCCGGCGCCTGCGGGCTTTCCGCCCAAGGCGCCGGATCGGCCGCAACGCGCGCGTGAAACGCCTCGAACGAGTCGTCGGAATCGCCCTCCGCGGGGCTCGACCGAGACGGATCGAACGTCGTCTGGGCCTGCGGATCCGGTCGCGGTTCGCGAGGCGCGTCGCCCGAGGGCGACGCAGCGGCGGTCGCGCTCCCATCGGGCTCCTCGAGCATGGCCGACGCGAGCGCATTCTGCAGGGCTTCGCCCGAGCGCGGCGTGACCTCCCCCGCAAACTCCGCGGGCTCGCCGAACATCGCCTCGACCGTGTCCTGGGGCGGCTGGGCGCCCCGCATCGTCGCTTCTTCGAGGCCGCGCGGCGGCTGGGCTGGCGGCGGCACGCCCAGCATGGTCGCTGCCAGCGCGCCCGGCCGGGCTCCGGTCGCGGCCTGCGCCCTCGGCGTCGCCGCAAGCCCCTCGGAGGGCGCGGCGCCCGAGGCGGCAGCGGCCGACGACCTCGACGCCGACCGATCCGGCAGCTCACGGCCCGGCGCCGGCTCGGCCAGCATCGCCGAGGCGAGCGCCTCCTGCAGCGCGGCGCCCGACCGCGGGGTGACCGCGCCGGAAAGCTCGGGCAGCTCACCGAGCAACGCCCTGGCGAACGGATCCAGCCCGGGCGCGACGGAGGGGGGCCGGGTCACCCCCGACGACGCCCCGGTCGAAATCGAGTCGCCTGCCTCACGCGAGGTGCGGGCTGCGGCCGCGTCCGCCGACCCCGATGGGCGCCGCAGCCGCTTCGCCTCCGGCGCATGGCCTGCTGCCCCCGCGCCCCGACGGGGCTCTCGCGGCGGCTGCGCTCGCACGGCGGCGGGCTCGGGCGGAGCCGCTGCGGACGACGCGACGAGCGGCGATTGCGCCCCGGGTGCCGGCCTCCCCGGGCGGCCCGCGGCCGCGGGATTCGCCGCGTCCAAGCCGAGCCGGGCGTCGTTCGGCGTCCCTGACGGGTCGCCTCCCCCGTGCGCCGGATCCGAGGGCGCGGGCTCCCCCGAGCCCTGAGCCGCCCTCGACGTCTGCGCCGGGGCGGGGTGGGCCTCGGGCAGCGGGGGTCGCTTCATCACGCGGGTGGGCTTCGTGTGCATCGCCAAGTCGCGCGCGTCGCTGCCGCGCGAGGCCTCTCGGGAGAAATCGCCGGGGCGGCTCGGCATCGGCAACGTCAGGCGCCGCGGCGAAGGTTGCACTCGCAGCAGCTCCGAGACCCCCGTCCTGCTGGGGTGAAGCGCCGGACGATTCTGCGAGGATACGCTCGCTCGATGGGGCTCCCGTCGCGCACCGAGCGAAGGGCGCGCCGGTTGCTCGCTCGCCTGAACGGACGCAGCCACGGGGCGGTCGCCGAGCGCAGCCGCCGGTGGCGGCTGCTCGGGCTTCGGCGCCGCGGCCCCGCGGGGGAACCGCTCCCCCAGGAAGCTCGCCATCTCCTCGCGGGTCGCGATCAAGTGTGCGCAATGGCGAAGCTGCTCGGCCACGTGCCGCGACGACTCGGGCCGCTTCTCCGGATCTTGCGCCAGGCAGGCCCGCACGATGCCCTCGAGCCGGCGCGCGCTGCCGCGCGAATCCGTCAGCTGAATCGAAATCGGGGGCAAATCGTGCGCGACGAGCCGGCGCTCCATCTCGGCCGGCTCCCCCTCGAGCATGCGGCGCCCCGAGAGCAGCTCCCACAGGATGACGCCTGCCGAGAAAAGGTCGCTCCGCGCCGCGACGGGCGCGGACCGCCGAATCTGCTCCGGCGCGCTGTACGCCAGCTTGTCCGGATGCTTGCCGAGCGCCTCCAGCGTCGCCGCGCGACTGGCGAGCGACAAGTTGCAGAGCTTGGTGACGCCGTTCGCGCAGACGAGCACGCTGCTGGGCGTCAGCCCGCCGAAAGGGGGACCGAGGGTGGGATCCCACGGGGCCTGGTGCACACCTTCCAGACCATCGAGCAGGTCGACCGCGATGCGAAGGGCGACGCCCACCGGCACGGCCACCTCGCCGGAGAGGAGCGCGCTCAGGGGCTCCGCGTCGACATGGCCGTACACGATGCGGATCTCGGACTTCAGCTCGCGGACCGCCAGCGTCGGCAGAATGTGGGGGTGCGAGAGGCTGCGCGCCTCGTCGCCCGCGCGCACGATGGCCCGGCGCACCTCCGCGGGCGTGCCCTCCGGCAGACGCAGCCGCCTGAGCAAGAGTTGCACTCGCTTGGTGTCGCGAGGGACCCGTTCGGCACACCACAGCTCGCCCAGGTAGCTCTCGGCTACGCGACGTGTCGGTTTGAGCCGCCGGGAACCCGGACCTGAACCGGACTGAGAGGGCACCGTCAATCAGGAACGACGGCAGGGCGGCTCGCTTGAGCACTGCTGGTACGCAGCGGCCCGCTGGAATTCGAGCGGCTCGGCGGATTGCCGCGGCCAAACGGTGCGATGGGCGTTTTCAACAGCGCCCGAATCGGGCGAGGGTTGCCCGATGACCGACCCGAAGTCGAACGCTCCGATGCCCACACCCGCCGTCACCCCGGCCGATTTCGCGATCGGCGGCACCCACCGCGTACCCCGCCTGGGCTTCGGTTGCATGCGCCTGACGGGGCAGCCCGGCAACTTCGGCCCCTACCGAGATTGGGAGGGGGGCAAGGCGGTGCTGCGCCGCGCGCTGGAGCTCGGCATCCGCTTCTTCGACACGGCCCACGCCTACGGCCCGGGCCACAACGAGGATCTGGTCGCCGACGCCCTGCACCCCTACCCGAGCGACGCGGTCGTGGCGAGCAAGGCGGGCATCGAGAAGAGCTCGGCCACCGAAGTGCGCCTGAACGGCACACCCGAGGCCCTGCGGGCGCGGCTGGAGGAGAGCCTGCGCCGGCTGCGGCTCGACGCGATGACGCTCTACTACCTGCACGTCCCCGACCCGCAGGTGCCCTTCGAGGATTCGGTGGGCGAGCTGCTGCGCCAGCGCGAAGCGGGCAAGATCGTGCACGTGGGCATCTCGAACGTCACCTTGCAGCAGCTGGACTCGGCCCTGCGCCTCGGGCCGATCGCGGCCGTGCAGAACCGCTACAACACGGCGGAGCGCGAGGGCGAAGCCGTGCTTTCGCGCTGCCGGGAGCAGGGCATCGCGTTCGTGCCCTACGCCCCGTTCGGCGCCAACCCGCGCGCCTACGGCGCTCCGCTCGCCCAGGGAGCGCCCGACGGCTCCGGCCTCTCGCCAGCCCAGCGCTCGTTGCGCTCGCTCTTGGACCACGCCGACAACCTGCTGCCCATCCCGGGCACGACGTCGATCGCCCATCTCGAGGAAAACGCGCGAGCGTTTTTCGGAGGCTGAGGGCGCGCGTGATCCGAGCGGAGCGGCCAGTGACCCCGCCTACCCGGCGCGCCCGCAGGCGCCGACTGCACGGCTGGAGGGTGGCGACCGCCGCCGCCGGCGCGCTCGCGTGGCAGAGCGGCTGCGGTGGGGGCGCCAACGCTCCCCCCTGCATCCTGGTCGACATCCCCTCGGTCGCCGTCACCGTGCTCGGGCCCGAGGGCGAGAGCGCCGAGGACGCCGTGGTCGTCGTCCGCTCCGCAGCCGGAGAGCCCGGGCCGTGTTTCCTCGACGAGCGGGCGGGAGCCGAGCGCACCGTCTTCTACTGTTACGGGCCGATCGGCCTCAACTCGGTCGAGGCGCGGCGGGGCGAGCTGACGGGCAAGGCGAGCGCGGAGGTGCCCGCCACACAGGATGGCTGCCATCCGGACACGCGAGAGGTCACGATCCGCTTGGCCACCCCCGATCCGTGAGGCGGGGCAGCCCGGCTGCCGCGCGCTGGACCGACCCCATCGGCATCCGGCTCGACGCGGCCGCGGGGCTTCGTTCGCGAGAGGTTCCCGCCAGTTACCCGCGTATCCAGCCAACGGTCGACGGAGATGGCCCACGGGCATCATCGCCGGGGCGGCTGTCACCCCGAAGCGCGGTGAGTTTCGTTCGACCCGCCGCGTTTGCGCAACGCACATTGCGGGTTGGCCTCGGAGCGGCAAGCGCTTAGTGTGCGAGCATCAGGGTTGGTCGGTCTCCCGCGCAGGGGCACTGTCGCCAGGCGTTTCGGCGTCGGCGCCGCGTCGGATTGCGTCGTCCGCGATCGCCAATCCGCCCTCGAAAGGAGACCCCGGATGCGCCGAATCACACCACCGCTCGCTTTCCTCGTCGCGCTTTGCTGCAAATCGGACCCAGCCCCCCCTGAAGCGACGACCGCCACGGCCGCCTTGAGCACGAAGAAGCCGGCCGCCGCCGGCGAGCTGCCGAAAGCTCCCGCGGCGGGCAAGGCTCTGTCCCTGCTGCCGGACCAAGCTCTGTCGGGCTTCCAGCGCGTCCCCCTCGATCCGCTTGCGGAAAAGTCCGTGTGGCAGGGCGGCAGCGCCGGCGGGCCGCTCGTGATCGACGGCGTGGGCGCCAAAGAAATGCTGCTGTACGAAGAGCCTTTCGGGGATGGGGTGTTGCACGTCGAATGGCGGTTCGTGCCCGCCGAGGGCGAAAAGCCCACGTACAACGGCGGCATCTACGTGCGCACGCCGCTGGATGGCAAGAGCTGGGTCCAGCTGCAGGTGGCCGATGCCGCGCAACCTCCCGTCGCGGGCGATCTGATCGCTCAGATCCCTGGGCACACCGAGCGCGTCGACGTATTCCAAAGCGGCCCGAGCCCCGCGCGCCCGGTCGGCGAGTGGAACGCCTACGACATCACGATGAAGGGCAGCTCGATCCAGCTGACGGTCAACGGGCAGCGCACCATCGAATGGAAAGACTGCCCCTTCTCGTCGGGGCACGTGGGGCTTCAGGCAGAGGGCGCCCGCATCGAGGTGCGCGCGTTCGAGTTCCGCCCCTCCTCCTGACGGAACGCCTCGGCAACGAGAAAAGGGGGGCCGCGTTCCCGGGCGCCGCGAGGGCGGCGCCGGGTGAAGCGGCGACGGGCGGCGGCTGCCCCCTGCCCAGAGCGAAACCGCCCGCCGCAGCCTCGCGCGGTCGAGCGCGAAGCGCCGTCCTTTCGAAGTGGAGGGGCGCGGCCGCTTACCGAAAAAGCGGGGGGGGATCTGGCCGGACGCGGGGCACCGAGGGTGTGCTCTCGCGCCCGCGACGGCTCGCCAACCGCCATCCCGGCTCGAACCAAGAAAAGGAAGCGCATGGAACCGCTGATTGGAATGATCATTCTCTTTGCAGGCAATTTTGCGCCGAGAGGCTGGGCGCTGTGCGACGGCCAGCTGCTGCCCATCGCCCAGAACGACGCGCTGTTCTCGGTGCTGGGCACCACCTACGGCGGCGACGGTCGCACCACCTTCGCGCTGCCCGACCTCCGAGGCCGAGCGCCGATCCACGCCGGGCAGGGCCCCGGCCTCACCCGCCGGGCGCTGGGGGCGCGGGGCGGCCTCGAAGCGGTCGCGCTCACGTCGAAAAACGTGCCGACGCACGAGCACGCCCTGAAAGCTTCGACGGACGAAGCTGCCGAAGAGAGTGCCGAGGCCCAATACCTCGGGGCGAGCCAAATCTATACCCAAGGCGGCAACCTGGTCGCGCTCGGCGCGGGCAGCATCACCACCAACCCGGGAGGCAACGAACCCGTGCCGACCATGCCCCCCTTCCTGGCCATGAACTACATCATCGCACTGCAGGGGCTCTACCCGTCGCGGTCCTAACCAGGGCTTGAATCTCGCCCGCCGCTCGTCGGACGCCTCGGCGAGCCGCTCGACGGAGCGCTCACGGCTCCAGGTCGAGCGGCTCGCGGCGGGGCTCGGTATGGCGCGACGGCGCGCCGGGCACCTGCCGAGCCTCGCTGATCTCGACGAGCACGAAGGCGGGCAGTAAGAAGCTGTGAGGTCGGTGGCCCCGGACCGCTCCGTGGTACTCGCCGAAGGGGAACCACACTGCCCCGCGCTCATGTCGACGGTGATGTCCACTCATTGCGGGGGCGCTGATGAGGCGCCGAAGGCCGGGTCTCCATTCGCCCCTATCCCCCTTGCGACCGATCTGGAGCCGCCGTCGCGCCAGCGCTCGCGACCTTTTCCCCGCAGCGATTGGGCTGGCTACACTGCTGCACGCGACACTCTTCGCGCTCGCGCTCGTGGATCGAACGGCGGTTCGAGCTGCCCCCCCCCAGGGCAGCTGAACTCCCCCGCGGAAATCGAAGTCGTGCTTTTGCCTCCCGTAAGCGAGACATCGCGACTGGAGATCCTCAGAGCCGAGCTCGAGAGGATACCGGGCTGGACCGGCGGCGCTGCTCGCGTCACGGTCGCGGTCAGCAGTGCCAGCGCTCCCAGAAGTGGTCGCGCCAGCGGTCCGTTCCGTTTCGACGTGAGCAACATCGGCTCTCCAGAGATCCTGCATTTCAGCGTGAGAGCCGTGGCGCAAACGAGGCCGTGAGCCCTACGGCGCCCGGCGACCGCCGCGGGCGCGCCCCCCCCCGCACCGCTCAGGGCTCGCGCGCTGCGGTGATCGCCGCGGACACGACCTGGGCATGCCGCTGCTGCCCCTCCGGCGTGAGGTGCGTGCCGTCTTTGTACAGCTCGGGGTGGCCGAGGAAGGCGCTCCACAGATCGATGACGGGCAACGACAGCTTGTGCGCCAGTTGCTGCGTCGGCTCGAGTAGCTCGGTGATGGGATGCGCGGTACCCCCGTCGAACGGCAGCGGCGTGACGACGAAGACGCGCGGCCCGTTGGGCAGCTCGGTGTAAGCCCGAGCGAGCCGCTCCAGATCGGCCGGAAACTCGTCCCGCAGCTCGGGCCAGTTGCCCTCGTAGGTGTCGTGGCGGCCCCACGGACCGAACACCACCACGTCGGGCGCGGCGGCTCGGCTCTGCTCGAAGACGGCGCTCCCGGCGTACGTGTCGCTCTCCGGCGCGGGGCCGTTGACCAGCACTCTGCCTTTGGGCAAGCCGAAGTTGTGAACTGCGTAGCCCGCGCCCAGCAGCTCCGCGAGCCGCGTCGGGTACTCAGGATCGTTTTCGCGATGCGCGCTGTGCGTGGTTTGCTCGCCGACGCAGGCAACCAGGACTGGGCGCGCATCCACCGCAGCCGCCTCGCCCGGAGCCGCCGGCGCGTCGGGAGCTGGCGCAGCCGGCCCTTTCGTGGCGGGGCCGCCGGCCGCGGGGCTGCAGGCGGCCCAGGCGAGCAGGGCGCCGAGCCCGTGCAGCAGGCGGCGGCGCCCGCAGCGCGCGGGCGCAGCGGCGGGGTGGCTCGAATCGTGGCTCGTATCGTGGAAAGGGCGACGGAGAGTGGGCGCGTGCATGGGCGAGTGGCTCGGGGACTCACCTTCCCCCGAACCCACCGGCAAATCAACCGGGGGCTCGGCTCGCCCAATGGCTCCGCCTTGCCCCGAGTTTCACGATCGCGTCCCGGAATTCACTTCCGGGGCTGAGGGGGCTTTGCGAAAGCCCCCCGGACGAAAAGCTAGACCGAGGCCCCAGCGCTCGAGCTGGATCGAGGGCTAGTTCTGACAGGCGCCGACGCTCACGACGGACGTGCCCGCCACGTGGGCTTGGCACTCATTGCCGTACGTGTTGCCGTCGCAGCCGCACACCGGGTCGAAGACGTCCAAGCAGACCTCCGGCACGGGCTCGCACTCGCCGGTGGCGTCAGCCGCGCCACACAGCGCCTCGGGCGCGAAGTTGCAGAACTCGCCCGCTTCGCACGCCAGACCCAAAAAGCCTCCGCAGTCGTTGCCGACGCCGCCGCAGGCGCCGCTCGCCGCGACCGAGACCCCGGCCGCGTGGGCCGCGCACTCATTGCCGTACGTGTTGCCGTCGCAGCCGCACACTGGGTCGAAGATCTGGTTGCAAGCTTCGGGGACCGGTGAGCAGGTGCCCGTTTGATCGGCTGCGCCACACAGCGCCTCGGGCGCGAAGTCGCAGAACTCGCCCGCCGCGCAGGAGAGGCCGAGCAGGCCCCCGCAGGCGTTGCCTCCGCCGCACTCGCCGCTCGTGGCCACCGAAACGCCCGCCGAGTTCGCGGCGCATTCATTGCTGTAGGTGACGCCGTCGCAACCACACACCGGCGCGAAGATGCGGGTGCACGCCTGAGGCGTGGGCTCGCAGACGCCGGGTCGGTCGGTGGCGCCGCAGGCCGCCTCGAGCGGGAAGTTGCAGAACTCCCCTTCGGCGCACGGCTCGGCGCCGCGCGTGCCGCACACGCGCTCGCCTCCGCCACAGGCACCGCTCGAGGCCACCGAGACGCCGGCGGCGTGGGCCTCACATTCGTTGCCGTACGTGTTGCCGTCGCAGCCGCACACCGGCGCGAAGATCTCGAGGCAGGCCGCGGGCACGGGCTCGCACAGGCCGGTCGCGTCCGCGGCGCCGCAGAACGCGTCGGGCGCGAAGCTGCAGAACTCCCCCTCGGCGCAGGAGAGGCCGAGCAGCCCTCCGCACGCGCGGCTGCCCGCGCCGCACTCGCCGCTCGCCGCGACCGAGACGCCGACCGCGTGGGCCTCGCATTCGTTGCCGTACGTGTTGCCGTCGCAGCCGCACACCGGGTCGAAGTTCTGGTCGCAAGCTTCGGGGACCGGTGAGCAGATGCCCGTTTGATCGGCGGCGCCGCACAGGGCATCGGGGGCGAAGTCGCAGAACTCGCCCGCTTCGCACGCCAGACCCAAAAAGCCTCCGCAGGCGTTGCCGCCGGCGCCGCAGGCGCCGCTCGCCGCGACCGAGACCCCGGCCGCGTTGGCTTCGCACTCGTTGCCGTAGGTGTTGCCGTCGCAACCGCACACCGGCGAGAAGATCTCCGTACAAGCCTCCGGGATCGGCTCGCAGGTGCCGGTGGCGTCCGCGGCGCCGCAAATCGCCTCGGGCGCGAAGCTGCAGAACTCGCCTTCTTCGCAGCTCAGGCCCTGCAGGCCGCCGCAGCGCTCGTCGCCGATGGTGGCGAGGTCGCAGCCCTTGGCGCCGAGCAGCGCGGGCACGAAGCCGAGGGCGAGCCAACCGGCGAGGCGCAGCGGGGCGATGGAGGCCGAAACGGTACGGGAGGATCGTCGCGCGGGACGACGGCGAGGGGACTCGGGGGCGGGGAAGTTTTTCATCAGATCATCTCTCGGGGCTAGTTGCTGGGTTTCGCGCGGCCGAAAGCCGCGCTCGCGTGCGCCGGCGCTCCCGGCGCAGCGCTCCGTTGAAGAATCGGCGCTGATGCTCGTCGAGCCAGTGCTCGGCCCGCTCGAGATCGCCGCGGGCCAGGGCCTTCAGCGCCCGCTCGAGCAAGCTCGCTTCTTCGGCGAGCGTGGAGCTCCGTGGCCGGGGCGGCGCGGCGTGCGGGGGCGCGGCGTGCGGGGGCGCGGCGAGCGGGGGCGCGGCGAGCCGCGAGGTCACCGGAGCGGGGCCGCGCGCGGGACTCGCGCGCTCGGCGGCCGCGTCGCCGGCGGCCTGGGCCGACGACCGCCCCGCCGCGCGGGCGCGGCCCCGAGCCGAGAGGGGGCCCGCGGCCCGAAGCGGCGCGGCGTCGAGCGGCTCGCTCGGGGGCGCTGGTG
>JBNKVS010000074.1:0-5479 GCA_050299315.1 Polyangiaceae bacterium | reverse complement strand
CAACGCCGTCGCGGATGACGTAGAGCTGACCTGTACCCATTCTCCGAACTGTTACGCGAACGCCGGAAATCAAGACCACGATCGCCGGTGCTCGGGAGACTTGCGCCTTGACATCCCCACCCATAGAAAGGAATTCCAAAGGGGATAGGAAATCCAAAGCGCTTTGAGGTTGAGCGCAGTGCGCACCAGAGTCGTCTAGAGCAGGGGAGTACCGGCGTTGTTACATTGCGGGCAGATTTCGGAACGGCTCGAGACCAGGCCGGCTCGTTGAACGTTCTGCCGGGTGCTGCCACGGCGGTGGCAAGAACAGCCGCAGGCCCCCTTAAGTAAAATCCAACCGCGGCCAGCCGTATGCACCTTCGATGGGGAAAACGGAAGTTCCGGAGTTTGTCTGCCGTCGCCCTGCGGCTGTGATTGGGGACATTCACGGGTCCTTTGACGCGTTGAAATCGCTGCTAGCCCGGCTGAAGTACCGAGAGCTGTACGTCATCGGCGACATATGCGACCGAGGTCCCGACACGCGAGGTGTAATCGACCTTCTCATCTCCCACAGAGCTCGCGGTGTTCAAGGCAACCACGAAGCCTGGTTCAAGGAATGGATGGCAGACGGAAGGCTGAATTCATCGGTCGCTCACGGGGGTATGGGCTCACGCGCCACCTTCCGCTCCTACGGCGTCACGGACCCCAAGTCACCCGGCGCCCATCACTCGATACCAAGGAGCCACCGCGACTGGATAGAGGCGCTCGAACACGTCGCGGGGCTCACCGTAGAAGGCGAATCGTTCTGGCTCGTGCACGCCGGCATCGGCCCCTTCTTCAAGAAAATGCTTCGACCCGACAAGGGCATCGCTACCATTGTTCCTCGCATCTACCGCGAGCGAGACTACTATGCGCTGTGGGCAAACACTCGTCCCGAGGAGTGCTTGCCCGTGGATCGCCCCGTCATCATGGGCCACCAGAAACGCGCATCGCCGTTGTTGTTGCCTCACGTGATGGCCATCGACACGGGCGCCGGTAGTATGAAAGACGGTCGCCTCACGGCGGTGCTGTTGCCGGAGCGGCGAACGATATCCGTGCCAGCTCCTTGCGTCTGACCCCGAGAAGCCCTCGGTCGAACTCGTCGACAGCTAAGACCTGCCGTGGCAGAGTATGCAGGTGACTCAGGGGGATAACGCACGCGTTCTCGACGAAACCGCTAGTGTGTTGGCCAAGGCGAAGCGCCTTCTGTTCGTCACGGGCGCGGGACTATCGGCAGACTCTGGTTTGCCTACCTACCGGGGAGTTGGGGGGCTGTACGAAGGCATGGGGACCGAGGAAGGGCTCGCTATCGAGTCCTTGCTTTCCGGCAATACCCTGAGCCGGCGCCCCGAGCTCGTGTGGAAGTACCTCCGAGAAGTGGAACGCACCTGCCGAGGTGCCCGCTTCAACGCGGGCCATCGGGTCATTGCCGCGATGGAGCGCCGTGTCGAGCATGTCGTCGTTCTCACGCAAAACGTGGACGGCCTTCACACCCAGGCGGGCTCCACCAACGTGATCGAGATTCACGGGGACTTTCGGGACCTGTTCTGCCAGGTATGCAAGCGCCGGAGGCGAGTGCGAAACTATATCTCGCTAGCGGCGGTTCCTCGCTGCAGTGAATGCAATGGCGTCGAACGACCCGACGTCGTGCTCTTCGGTGAAACGTTGCCAGAAGCCAAGATGGACCGACTAATGGGCGAGCTCGCCGTCGATTTCGATGCAGTCATCAGCGTCGGCACGGGCGGACGGTTTCCGTACATTCGCTTACCGCTGATTCGCGCCCAGACCCACGGCTGGTTTAGCCTCGACATCAATCCCGGTGACAACGCGATGGCCGGGTGGGCAAAGCACCGCTTGGTTATGGGGGCGAGCGAAGCCTGTGAAGCCCTGTGGGACAGGCTCCGGTAGTTGGCGCTCTGAACCTCAGAGTCTGGCGGCCCACAAGGCCCAAGGCCGGCTCGAACGATACCCACGAGGCCCCCACAGCGACCGCCCGCAAGCCTGGCGCGGGCGAAACGCGGACTGAAGGCCGCATTTGCCTCTTTCTCCCTACCTCCCCGCTTGTGCACCAAGGTCCCTTCAGGAGTCCACCGTGTGCCCGAACAGCAAGACGACGACACCAGTTCGAACCGGCCCAACTCCCCGTCCGAGCATGCGCTCTCGCCGGACTCCTCTTCGCCCGATGCCGTCCGGGAAGTCACCGGAGCCCGACCTCGAGCTGTGCTGGTCGGCATCCAACTCCCAGAACGCACAGACCAGGACTTGGAGGCCTCCCTCACGGAGCTGGGTCGCCTTGAGGGCTGGGCGTCGTCGGGCGCACCCAGCGCCGGGAATCGGTCGCAGTAGCCGCAGGGCTAGGCGGCGGCAAGCTGGAGGACCTTGCTCGGCTTACCGGGGGTCCCGGGTTCGTCGCAGCGTATTCTCCCGAAGGTTCGACATCCGACAAGCCAGACGTCATGGCGGGAGCAGTCCCTGACACCCCTACGCACAACAGCCGCGCGTCGCCTAGCTCCACGAGCGCTGTCGAGTTCTTTCAGAATCGCACGACGAAACCGGTACCCAGATTGTGGTCAGTTGAAGTAGGGGCGGCGAAGCCCTGGTCTGCGCGGTCGGGGCTGGGGAGAGGAGATTGCCCCGAAGCCGGGGTGTCCTAGACTAGGGGGGCTGTGCGACCCACCCCACATGCCTTTCGAGAGCAGCTGCGGGAAGCCCGGCGGAATGGCGCGCGTTACGTTCATCTGTGGCAAACGATGCTGTGGGGGCCGGCATCGGAGGTGGAGCAGCTGGAAGATGTGCCGGCTGAGCTGGGTTCTCTTCTGCCGGAGGTGCAGCGACTCGACTTGTCCGAGCATGCGATCCAAACCGTTCCCGATCTTTCAGCCGACTTTCCCCAGCTGGAGCGGTTGACTCTAGCGGGCAATCCTCTGCAGTCATTGGCGGATCAGCCGGGGTTGGTGCTGAGCTTCGCACAGTTCGAGCGATTTCGGACGGCGCTGACCCCGGAGCACGTCATCGGCATTGAATGTGAGCCTTCACAGCTCGCCGCGGTGTCTAGGGAGCTGCCCCATCTTCAGTGGCTCAAGCTCACGGACTTGGACGAGTGGTGCCCTGCGCTGGAGAAGTTTGCGCACCTGCAGGAGCTCACAATCGACTCGCCGAATCCGGAGCTACTCCCCACGGACATTGCAAATCTGCAGCAATTGGAGGTCCTCCTCCTGGAGTGTTCGAGCCTGCGTCAGCTGCCGGAGTCCCTAGGCTATCTACCCGCTCTCCGAGTGCTCGAGGTGAGCGGTTTCGGGGGCTCTATGCTCAGCGCCCTGCCGCGCAGCATCGGGCGTGCGCGCTCACTCGAGCACTTGGACGTGTGCACTGGTCAGTTGAAGGGTCTCCCCGAGAGCCTGTTCAGCCTTCCGCGCCTGAAACACCTCGGTCTATGGGGCTGTCGCGGCGCGGGTGGTTGGCTTGGAGAGCTCCCAGCGCTGGCCGAACTGCAGAGCCTAGCCCTCTCCGGTTGCGACATTGTGCGACTTCCCGCCGAACTCGGCGCTTTGTCGTCGCTTCGCGAGCTGGATATCGGCAATAACCCGCTTGAACTTCTGCCACCGGAGCTCGGTCAGTTGTCTCAGTTGCAGACCTTGCGGGCCTCGGACACGGGTTTGGAGTCCTTGCCCGAATGGCTTTCCGAGCTTCCGCTGCAGAAGGTTGGGCTGTGGGGGAACCAGCTCACCGAGCTGCCGGAGGCCTTCGGCGCGGGAGGAACCCTGCGGTCGCTCGAGCTTGGGCGCAATCGGCTCCAGCGGCTTCCCGCGGCATTCCCTCAATGGACGCGGTTGCGCCGGCTCGAACTCTCCCAGAATGCGCTCAAAGCGTTGCCCGAGAGCATTGGTGAGCTGCAAGCGCTTGAGGTCTTGGAGCTAGACGGCAACCAGCTGTCTCGCTTGCCCGGCTCCCTCTGCTCGCTGCCCAGTCTGAGTACTCTGTCGCTGAGCGACAACCCGCTTGGCACCCTGCCCAAGGACCTGTGCCAGTTGACCCAGCTGTGCTCACTCAGCGCGCAGGAGTGCCAGCTCGACTCATTGCCGCCAGAGCTGTTCCGCCTCAAGCAACTCGAAGCTTTGCACTTGGGCGCCAATCGGATTGGCGACGTGCCCGCGGGTTTGGAGGCCCTGGGGGAACTGCGCATATTGGGCCTCGCGGGGAATCGACTTCGCGAACTTCCCGCTGGCCTGACCAGCCTGCTCAACCTGAAGTTTCTGACAGTGTCCAACAACTGTCTCGAGCAGCTTCCCGCGGGCTTGGCGAATCTCGAGAATCTGCAGCAGCTGAACGTCGCGAAGAACCGGCTGCGCTCTCTCCCGTCAAGTCTGAGCAAGCTGTCTCGACTCAAGGGGCTTGTGGCTCGGGAGAACCCGTTCGATGGGTTGCCCGAAGTGCTTGGGGACCTCCCAGCGCTAGTCCTTTTGATCTAGCGCGACCGAAGGTCGCTTTTGGGGAATCTTAGAAAAACACCCGGTGTTTCTGGGGTTGCGAAACCAAAACCAGCAACACCGGGAGACCCTTTCAGGTGAAACGGAAGATACGGCAGCAGTTCGAGCGGGGGAAGGGAAAGATCGTGCGACGGCTCGCGCGCTTCTTCGGGGGACGGACCCTCGGCGGGAGGGGCGGCCGGAGTTCGGTGGCCCTCGCCCCACCTACGAAATGGCCGAGCGCATCGAAGCCATCCCCTACGGGGGCATCGGGATCATTCACGACTTGGTTCGGCAGGTGGGGTTGCCCGCTCAGATTGACTCGGCGCTCGAGCTGCTCAAGAGGCACCGACCCTACCTCGAGTCCGACCACCTGCTCAACATCGCCTACAACGTCGTGGTCGGTGGCCACGTGCTCGACGACATCGAGCATCGCCGCAACGACGCGGCGTTTCTGGGCGCGCTCGGCGCCCGCGCCATTCCGGACCCGACGACGGCCGGTGACTTCTGCCGCCGGTTCGACGAGGACGCCATCTGGAGCTCGATGGGGGCCATCAACGCCACCCGGCTCGAGGTCAGGCAGCGCAGCGACCGAGACTTCAGCCAAGAGACGGCTCGCATCGACGCCGATGGCTCGATCGTACCGACGACGGGTGAGTGCAAAGAAGGCATGGACATCTCGTACAAGGGGGTCTGGGGCTACCACCCACTGCTGATCTCCCTGGCCAACACCAAGGAGCCTCTGTTTCTGGTCAATCGCAGCGGCAATCGTCCCTCGCACGAAGGCGCCCCCGCGGCGCTCGACCGGGCCATCGAGTTGTGCCGGAGCGCCGGTTTCCCGGACATCTTGCTGCGGGGCGATACGGACTTCTCCATGACGGCGCACCTCGACCGCTGGGACGCCGATGGCGTGCGCTTCGTGTTCGGCTACGACGCCAACGCCAGTTTCGTCCGTCGAGCCAATGGGCTGGATGATTCCGACTACCAGCAGCTCG
>JBNKVS010000073.1:0-11514 GCA_050299315.1 Polyangiaceae bacterium | reverse complement strand
CTTCGGTCGCGCCTGGTGCTGCCTGCACGGACATCTTTGCGTACCGGCGCGGATAGACCATGAATGCGGTCGATGGTGTCCGTTCACGCGCCGACGCGAAGTTCACATCGGCGGTGACGCCAATGATCGTGCAGCGAACGGCGGGCAACGGGCCGGAGCCGAGCGGCACGTCGATGGTCTGGCCGATGACTTCGGCCGGCTTCAAGCCGAGTTCGCGAGCGAAGCTTTCGTTGAGAATGACGGAGGCATTGGTGACCGGATGCTGCGCATCCGGCAGCTGCACGCGATCGCTCAGCCTGTCAGGCATGAACGCGCCGCCCGCAAGCAGTTCGATGCCATAAAGTTCCAGGAAGCCGGGCTCGATGTAAACCACATACTGCGATTTAGGCACGGCGCTGCCGACAGTGCGAAACGGCAGCATGTCTCCCATGTGTTGCGTCGGTACGCGGCTGGAAGGAATTGCCTGCTCGATGGCAGGGTCGGCGCGTAGTGCGTCTCGCAGCACTTCGTAGCGAGGCAACGCTGCGGCGGGCACATCCAGCAGAACGATACGTTCACGATTGACCTGCGACTGCAGCCCATCCATGTGGCGCATCTGCGCGAAGATGACGACGGTCAGGATGATCAAGGCGACCGAGATGCCGAATTGCAGCACGACCAGCGCGTTGCGCAGCGTGACGTTTCCCTTGCCACCGCTGTATTGCTTGCGAAAGACATCCATCGGACCGAACGATGACAGATAAAGCGCCGGATAGCTGCCCGAGAATAGCCCGACCACGACGGTTACACCCAGCAGGAACAGCAGGACACCCGGATCACCGAGCAGATTCCTCGGCAGCTGCCGATCGACTAACGCACTGAACGGCGGCAGCACCAGCTCGACAATGGCACATGCGATGAGGGTCGCCAGCAGCGCGAGCAACAAGGCTTCGATGAGAAACAGCGTGATGAGGTCGCCGCGTGCCGCGCCCACTACTTTGCGTACTGCGATTTCCTTGACGCTTTGGCCGGCACGCGCCGTTGCCAGGTTCATGAAGTTAACGCAGGAAATCATCACGACGAAAATGCCGACCAGCAGAAGGTGTAGAGCCGACTCGCGCTGGCGCCGTACTTCATCTCATCGCTCGGGTCGGGGGAGTGCACGTGGATGTCGCGCACCGCTATGAGATGCGCGGCGTAGGTTTCGCCAGGTTCGCTGAAGCGGGTGAAAAGCTTGTCGATCGACTGTTCGATCGCTGGCACACGCGCCGGATCGTCGATCTGCAGGTAGGTGTAGCTGCGGTGATTGGTGGTGTTCTCAATCGCATCCGGGCCGAGGGTCGAGGCGAGCGCGCCGATCGACAGCAGCATCTCGAAATCCATATGCGTCTGGCCATTGCGGTCGTCGACGACGGCGACCACGTCCACATCGGTCTTGCCTTCGAGCGTGATGGTCTTGCCGATGGGATCGGTGGCGCCGAAATAGCGTTCGGCGGTGGAGGTGGTCAGTATGGCCGCGGCCGGGCCGTCGAATCGTGCGAGGTCGCCACGCACCACCGGCAGCTTGAACAAACCAACGGCAGCGGGATCGCCGTACAGCACTTTCTCCTGGTTGGTGTGCCGGTCTGCGATCGAGGTGCGCAGCATGGGTTCCGGTGCCTGGTAGAACCGCACGATCCTCGCTACGCCTGGCACCTGGGCCTGGATCAGTGGTGCGTATCCCGGCGGCAGTTTCGCCGAATACAAAGCGGCGTCGGCCGATGTGATGTACATGCCGAGCCGATAGATGCGCTCGGCTCCCGCGAAGCGGTCGTAGTTGAATTCGTGCTGCACGAACAAGGCGATCAACAGGAAACTGGCGATGCCTATCGCCAATCCCACCAGGTTCAGTGCCGTGTACTGCTTGTGGCGGAGCGCGCTGACCCAGGAGCGGCGCAGGTAGTGGGTAAGCATGAATTCGTTCCTTCGCGCTAAACCGCGACGCGACGCCGGTCGGTCGTGATGGTGCCGTCGATCATGCGCACGATGCGATCCGCCGCCGCGGCATCCGCTTCGGAGTGCGTGACCATGAGAATGGTCGTCGACTTGCCATGCAATTCTTTCAGCAGCTCCATGACCTGGCGGCCGTTGCTGACATCGAGATTGCCGGTGGGTTCGTCGGCAAGTATCAGCTGTGGTTTCGCTACTACGGCGCGCGCAACCGCGACGCGCTGCTGCTGGCCGCCGGATAACTGCTGTGGCCGATGCTTCGCGCGATGTGCAACTCCGACCAGTTCGAGAGCTTCATGCACGCGGCTCTTGCGGGCGCCGGCGTCGATCTTCTGATACAGCAGCGGCAGCTCGACGTTCTCGAACACCGTCAGGTCGTCGATGAGATTGAAGCTCTGAAACACGAAGCCCATGTGGCGCTTGCGGATCTGCGACAGCTCCTTCTCTTTCATCGTCGAGACCTTTTGATCGCCGAAGCGATAATCCCCGCTGCTCGGCCGGTCGAGCAGGCCGGCGATGTTCAGCAGCGTCGACTTGCCGCAGCCCGACGGCCCCATGACGGCGACGAACTCGCCCTGTACCACCTGCAGGTTGACGGCGTCGAGCACGGTCGTTTCGACTTCCTCGGTGCGGTAGATTTTCGTCAGTCCTTGAAACTCCAGCATGAGCGCCGCTCCTTACTTGTTTTGCCTGCTCACCACGAGCCGCTCGACCGAGTCGAGTCCCCGGTAGCTCGAGATGACCACCTGCTCGCCGGCGTTCAGGCCGGCAATGACTTCGATCTGTTGCGGATTGCTGCGGCCGAGGCTGACCGTCCGTCGCTGCGCGGTGGCGCCGTCTTCATCCAGCACGAATACCCAGTTGCCGCCGCTGTCCTGGTAGAAAGGTCCACGCGCCAACAGCAGACTGTTCTCGGCTGTCGTTGAGCCGCTTCTTTCCAGCTCCAGCTTGAGCTGCAAGGTCTAGCCGGTGCGCAAGCCGGGCGGCAGCGCCGCGTTGAATGTGAGATCGATGCGGAACTGGCCGTTATCCACGCCGGGATACACTTTGTCGACCGTCATTTCCTGTTCGGCGCCGGCCAGGTGGAACGTGGCGTGCTGGCCGACCTGGATCCTGCCCAGGTAGAATTCGTCGAGTAGCGCGCTTACCTTGAGCTGCTCGACCAGGTCGATCTGGCCCAGGCGTTCGGCGCTCGACTTGGTCTGGCCGATTTCCGCATCGAGCTTGGTGAGCTGCCCGGTTACCGGCGCGCGCAACGTCAGGTTTTCCAGTTTCTGCCGCGTCACACGCAGGTTCAGTTTCAACCGCTCGACGATTTCGCGCCGCTGCTCGCTCTGTTGTCGCAGCAATTCAGCCTCGCGCTTCTGGGCCTCGAGCATGACTTTCCGCAGTCGCGTCTGGTAGCCATACTCGTCGTCGATCGATTCGTAATCGGCGACCGGGATCAGTCCGTGCGCGGCGAGTTCCTTGCGTCGGTCACGTAGGCGAACCAGGCGTATCACGTCGTAGTCGATTTCGAGAATTTCACGCGCCTTCTGCAGGCGGTCGCGCTCGATCTCCAGGTTGGTTTCATTCAAGTTGGTGATCTGCTCGGTGACGTCCGCCTCGCGGGCGATGACATCCAGCTCCAGCGTCGTATTGCTCAGTCGCAGGATAGGCGCGCCGGCCTGAACCACATTGCCTTCGTTGATATGTATTTCTTCGATGCGTCCGCCTTCCACCGAGTCGAGATAGACCGTCCGCTCGGGGGCGACGAAGCCGCGCACCGGTATGAAATCCTGGTAATTACCGCGAGTCACCGTGGCAATGCTGAGGTGCTCACGAGCGACCCGCAGCGTGCTGGCGGAGCTGTGGTTCAACAGCGTCGACAAGGTGAGCAGCACGGCAGCGGCTGCGCCGGCGATGATGCCGATCCGTATCCACGTCTTGCTGGGCGAGCGAGTGATGAGCCGATCCATGGTTTACATTGCGTCTGGTGGGAGACTAGGGATTCCAAAGCGATCCAGCGCCAGCATCCTCGGACTCCCGACGTAGAGTTGACATATCGCTCATTCCGCGAAGCCAGTGTGCGTGCAGTCCGGGCGGATTCTGGCCAACTTGGCCACTTGTGGGTCTTCGTCGGGCGCAAATACGACCCCGGAGGCGACCTGAGCCTCACCCGAGAATTCGTGTTCTACCTGTACGCGCCGACCTGGCATGCCAAGTATCCCGAGGAATTTCTCGAGGGTTGCGGCGCAGTACTGCAAGGGGATGCCTATCACGGCTACGAGCGGATCGCGGATCCGAATCGTGGCGACGCCGTCGGACGGCTGCTGGCCGGTTGTTGCATGCATGCACGCACGCCGCCCCTTCGTGCAGGCGCTCGAAGCGCGCGACCCCGCCGCCATCTTCTTCGTGGAGCGCTTTCAAGCACTGTACGCCGTCGAAGCGGAAGCTCGCTCCCGTGCGTTGCTCGCGGCCCAGCGCCTCGAGCTGCGCCAAGAGCGCAGTCTGCCCATCCTCGAGCAGCTGAAGGAGCGGACCCACGAGCTCAGCGCGCTGCCCCTGACCGAACCCATGCAAGCCGGCGTCAGCTACCTGCTCGGTCAATGGGACAAGCTGATTGTCCCGTTCACGCTCGATGGTCGACTCGACATCGACAAAGGTTTGGCTGTTCGCGGGGTCCGAGGGGGGCGCGAACCGCTTCGCCGACCAGCTCTCGCTCGTTTCCACGGCACAGGTCGCCGGCGTCGACCCCGGGAGCTACATCGCCGACGTCTTGCGGCGGCTCGACACCTGGCCCCACGCCAGGCTCGGCGAGCTGTTGCCCCACCTCTGGGCCATCGGCGCCGAGTCCGACGAGCAGACCGCCCAGTAGCCCCCCACAGCTCAGCTCGCCCGCGTCGCCCATCGCCCCCGAGGACTACCCCAACCGCTCCTCGCCACGCCAGGTGTCCTCCAAGGGATGCTTACCACGAGACCCTGGTCTAGATATTCCGCGATACGTGCCTTTCCCCGTAGAGGGAGCGAGCAAGCTTTTGTCCCGCCGAGGGCAGCCACCTCGCGGCATGAGCATCGTTGCGCCTCATGGCGCGCTATTTGCCAAAGCCGAAGCATTTCGCGGTGCGGCTCGCACGCCGGGCCTGCAGCCGCGGCCGGTCGGGCTCTCTCATCGTCGCGATCCACCCTTTTTTCGAGCAACGACTTGGGAGGGCGTGCCGATGGTATTTCGAGCTCCCAGCTGGCAGGCTGTTCGTCGGCACCTGCCGTCGGTTCCTGGGCAGCGGCAGCATTCGGCCATGGTTTCACGCCTCGCTCATTCATGTGTTTCACCGTTCTTGGGTTGGCTGATCGCTCTCGGTGCCTGCCGAAACGAACCCACGAAGGTAGAGAAAACCACCCCTGAAGCGACGCACGCGAGGTCTCCTCCGTTGCCCAGCGCTCAGGGGGTCCAGCAGCTGCTACTGCCCAACGGTGTGACGTATCTGGCCAAGCCCTCGAGGGGCGCCGCGGAAGCCCGCTTCATGCTCGCGGTGAAGGTCGGGCACCTTTCCGAGCGGGAGGGCGAGGCGGAATTTCCTCACCTGATCGAGCACCTGGCATTCTACGGGACGGAGAAATTCAGCCGCGGCGATCAAGAAGCGATGCTCCAGGCCCAGGGGCCTTCGAGCCGCAGCGCAGTGGCCTACACCAAGGACGAGAGCACCGAATACTCGATTACGGTCCCCGCTTCGGATCCAGGGCAGGCCGCGCGTGCCATCGCGCTACTTCGAGATTGGGCCAGTGCCATCGAGTTCGACCAGGCGGCGGTGGAGGCTGCGATGGCCATCGTCTCGGCAGAAGCGCGCGACACCGCCGCGCGAGCCAGCTTGGTTCGGCAGGTGTGGCAGGGAGTCGTGGGCGGCACGTATGCAGACCATGCGGGGCGGCCTCTGGCGGTGGGCGCCTCTGCAGCAACCATCCGAGCGCTCCGATCGTTTTATCGAAGATGGTACCACCCCGCAAACCTGGCGGTCATCGCCGTCGGCGCCTTCGATCCGGAGCAGACGCTGGCCGAGGTATCCCGCGCCTTCGCGTCGATTCCTCGAAATCCCGCTGGTGAGCGCCCGCTGCCGGTGCAAGTGCCGGTCGAGCCGGGGCTTTCCGTCACCTACGTTCGGCACGCGGGGCTGGATCCGAGGGTCTTCGCCCTGATGAAGCGGCCGCGCCACCCCCCCAGCACACTGGAGGATGCCCGACTCGAGCAGCTCGACGACCTGCTCTCCGTCATCATCGCCTCCCGGGTCCAGGAGTTGGTCGATGCCGAGCCGTCGGTGCTGCTCGCTACGACGGTCGCCCCTCCCTGGGGTATCCCCCACGCTCACGTGGCGACGCTGCAATTGGCGGCGACCGTCGTGCCAGGTCAGGCGGCTTCGGCGGCCCGGCTACTGCTGCGTGAGCTCCGGCGCCTCGAGCTCCACGGGCTCACGCTCGCCGAGTGGGAGAAAACTCGCGCGCGGCTCACCGCAGCTCTCGGGCAGTCGATGCCGCCGGCGACGCTCTCGCGTCGCCAGAGTAGCTTGCTCTACGGTTTCGTTCACGGCACTGCGCCGCTCCCGTCCGGCGACCGCGAGCTGAATCGAGAGCGGCTTGCCGAGGTCACGCTCGAGGCGCTCGACCAACGCCTTCGCTCCTGGCTGCGGAAAGGCGAGATGCACGTGGTCCTCGCCGGTTCGCCTCGGGACGCACTCGTCGAAGAAGAAGAGCTGCGGCGCATTGCCGAAACCGCCGCGCGAGAGCGCCTGCCGCCGCGGCGCGCGCCGGTCGCGCTGGGTCGGCTCATGCACGCGCCGCCACCGCCCGGAGCGATCGTCGAGTCGAGAGCGCTGCCGGCCATTGCGGGGCGTTCGTGGACGCTCGAGAACGGGGCCAGGGTGCTCTTCAAGCGAGACGCAGCATCTGCCAAGCTGTACCTGTACGCCTTCAGCCCCGGCGGGCTCGCCCAGCGCAACGGCATCCCAGTTGCCTCGGCGTCCTGGGCGGCCGATGCCGTGCTGGCTGCGGGCCTTGCGGAGCATTCGGCTGCGACGACCGCCGGGCTCTCGAGCGAGCACGGCGTGCAGATCACAGCCCGGGTCGATGCCTATGAAGAGGGCTTTTCGGCGGAGGCAACCGCGGCGTATGCAGAAACTCTGCTCCAAGCTCTTCACCTCGTCATGACGGACCCGGGGCGGGATCGCGAGGGCTTCGAGCTCTTCCGGACCATGCAGCGGCGGCGCCTCGAGCAGGAGTTTTCTTTCGAGGACTTCATCGCTACTCGAGTCTGGCGGGGAGATCCTCTCCATGCGCCACCCTCCAGCCACCGTATCGACTCCGTCGCGTTCGACGATGCGCGGCGCTTCTTTTCGCAGCGCTTTGGCGATGCGTCGGATTTTACCTTCGTGTTCGTCGGGCCCGTCGAGGAAAGCCAATTCGAGACGCTCGTTTCCCGGTACCTGGCGACGTTGCCCGGCGGTAACCGGCGGGAAGTGGCCGCCGGCCCCCTTTTGGAGCGGCCGCCGGGGGTCATCGAGGTGCGGGCGACCGCTCCTTGGCCGTACGCAGTCGTCCACGTGGAGTTTACCGGACAGACGATCGGCAGTGGCGAGGAGCGCGCGATGTTGTGGACTCTCGACCGCCTGCTCCGCGAGCAGCTGATGCAATCGGTGCGGGTCGAACGCAGCGGTTCTTACGACATTTCGACCTGGCATTCGCTCTCACCATCGCCCGAAAGCGAGTACGGGATCGGGTTCAGCTTCCACTGTGAGCCAGACCGCGTCGGCGAGCTGAAGGCGGCCGCGCTGCATGTCGCGGCAGAGCTCCGCACTGAGGGGCCGCCGGAGGCCACGCTGCGCGCGGTGACTCGGGGTTGGAAAGCGCAGCGCTTCAGCGAGCACTTCTGGTTGACGAGGCTCAGCAATGCTCTGCGGGACGGCGAGGATCCCGAGGCCGTCGTGGCGGTCGCGCGCCGCACGGCGCGGCTCACTCCCGATGAGGTGCGCATCGCTGCGCAGAGGCTCTTGCGGCAGGAGCAGTACGTCGATGCGGTTCTCCTGCCTTCTACCGTGAAGCGCCCCTCCGAGCACTGAGCCCGGGCTCGACGGTTCCGTTTGCACGCAGGAACGGGCGCCCGAGAGGCGCCCCGGGCGCCGCTGCGCTCGCGGGAAGCAGCCGCGCAAGGTCGCTCTCGCGGCTGCCGAGCGCGCCGGGGCCTGTTGCACCACGCTGGGAACTGTTGCACGGAGAAGCACGGGCGCCGCTTCCTCGCGGGGTCCAGCGCTGCCGAGTACGCTTCTCCTGGTGCTCGCTCCGGGCGCCTTTTCACGCGCTCGGGAGGCCGCGTGAGTGAGGTGGGGTGACGGGGAGGGCGATTGCACGCAACTGGGTGCCGCGCCGTACCGATTGCTCCTTCGACGTGAGGCAACGAGTACGGCGGCAGCCGCTCGAGGTTGCCGGCCTTGCCCCAGGCGAGCGCAACTGGTTCAGCCTGGCGTGCCTCTCTTTCTCCGACACGATCAAAGGAATCTTTCAATGACCAGAATCATCAATCAACAGCCCACTCGCGGTGAGTTGGACATCACCGTTCTCACTGACGAACAGTTGCTGTGGGTAGTGGGAGGGGCCGGCCAAGAACAAGCTGCGACTCGCACTCTTCGACCGGTGGACACTCGCACCTACGAGCAAACGGTGGACGCCAAGACACGCGCCCAGATCGACCTCGAAGAGGGGCGCTCTTTGCAAGTCGATGCGTACCTCAAGGCGGCAACGCTTCACTGGAGCGAGGCCCTGACCGATTCGACGAAGGGAAAAGCCATGGAGGCTCGCGCCGAAGCTTGGATCGACGCCATCGAAGCGGAAGAAGAGGCCAAGGCGGAACAGGAGCGTAAGGAAAAGGAGGCCGCCGAAGAGGCAGAGAAGGCCTTGGACGAGGACCGCCAAGAG
The DNA here is from genome assembly GCA_050299315.1 of Polyangiaceae bacterium. Lineage (GTDB taxonomy): Bacteria > Myxococcota_A > Polyangia > Polyangiales > Polyangiaceae > SZUA-265. The sequence continues at coordinate 2,607 of JBNKVS010000073.1, read as the reverse complement.
CAAGAGGACGACTCGGCCGGAGATGGCGTGGGGGGGGCCACCATGGTTGGCAATGACGGCGCGAGCGGAATGAGCAGCTACTACAATGATCTGCTCTCTGGTGTGCCCGTGACCAGTGGCTCAGGGGGGCAGACCGTACACTACGGCTCGATCGGGAAGACGACGGTCGCCGAAGCCACTCGCTACGGGACGTGAGCGAAGAAGGCTGATCCACGTGCTCCCGCCCTCGGGGGTCCGACGCCCTCGAGGGCACCGCTGTTGCACCCGAGCAAATCTGAGCCGCTTAGCCGAGAGCGCAATGGAGTTTCCGCTTCAGGCAAGCCCCGAGCCCGACGAGACGAGCTTCCGATGGAATCGACACGATTCGTTTTGACCGCAGTCGGTACGCACGGGGACGTTCTCCCCTTGGTCGCCCTGGCCCACGAGTTGGCGAGCCGCGGCTTTCGCGCAGACGTGTTGGCCAATGAGTGCGGCACCGCGGAGGCGTCTTCGCTGGGTGTCCCTTACACGGTCATAGCCCCCAGCTACGATACCAACTTGGCTTCTCTCGAGGAAAATTTCGGGCGCTACGTGTTCCCTTCGTACGCGCCGACGTTTCGCTTCTTCGAGCGCGCCCTGCGGGAGGGCGGCAGGATCGTGGTCGTCAACTGGGGGAATTGCTCTGCCTCGACACTGCTGTGCGAGCGCCTCGGGCTGCCGCTGTGCCGCCTGGTGATCGCCCCGTACTACCTCGATTCTCTCAGCCGCCCCCCCGAGCCATGGGCGAGCTACCTGGCCGCTTCGGATGGCAGCGCCTTGGCGCGCCGGGCCATTCTCACGCAGTATTGCCGACACCTCGTTCATCCCTTTCTGCTTCGCAACGTCAATGCCTGGCGCAGAGCACTCGAACTGAGACCCGTCGGCTCGATCGGCCACATGAATCACTTGGTGCAGCGCTACATCGGCCTGTTCCCGCCTTGGTACGGCGACGCTCCGGAGGATTGGCCGCGCAATTTCGACCGTGTGGGCTTTCCCCTTCCACCCCCGAGGCGGCCGCTGGAGCCCGAGGTCGTCCGCTGGCTGGCGCGCTTCCGCGAGCCTCTGGTGTTCGTGCCCGGCACGGGCGCGGGCGCGGCCGGTGGCGAGCGGTTTGCCGCGGCAGCAGCCGACGTGTGCGAACGCTTGCGCAAGCCAGGCGTGATATTGGGGTCGGGTGTCGAGGGAGCAGTGCCGCGGGCAAGCCTTCTTCGCTTGCGTTACTGTGATCTCGGGCTCTTGCTTCCCCATGCGGCCGCCGTGATTCACCACGGCGGAATGGGGACGACGGCTCGGGCGCTGCAGGCCGGGGTCCCACAGGTGGTGAGCCCGCAAGGCTTCGACCAGCCAGACAACGCGGCAAACGTGGCGGGGTTGGGCGTGGGCGTCGTCGTCCCTCGCTCGGACCTCACGGGGGCCGTGCTGGAAGGAGCGATCTCCCGATGGTCGTGCGACCCAATCGTCAACCGGCGGGCCCGGTGCCTCGCCGAGCGCGTCGCTCGATGGCGCGGCGTCGAAAGGGCGGCGGACTGCCTGATTGCAAACTTTGCCAGCGACCGCGGTTCCCACTGCGCACGTTCCGTTCCTTCGCGGAGCAGCCGCACCGTCGGTGGTCGGTGGGGCGATCCCGGGGTCTGCCCCCCACGGCAATGAAACGCCAGTTTTGGCCTATTCCCGTCGCCGTCGAGCGAAAGCATCATGCGGTGGTGGCGTTCGCATCGCATGCTGAAAGGTCTCGTGGTCATGCCGGCTGGCGAGAATTGTGCCGGAGCATCCGGGAAACCGAATCTAGTCAAGCTCAGTTTGGCGCGCACGATCGCCGCGCTGTTCCTGAGCCAGTGGAAGCACGAGGAGGAGTACGACCCGGCCCGGCATCGAGCGACATAATCAACGTTCGTCAGCGTGAGGTCGTCGAAGAGTCGACGGGCAGCGGGCATCTGCCACCTGGCGAGCAAGGTTCGAAGGAGAGCATCTGCGCTTTTCTTGGCCTCACCGACCAGGTGAAGGTCCCTCGCGAAAGCTATGCCCCTTCGGAGTACCAAAGGAAGCGATGGCTCTGTGAAGCCCAGATAGAAAGATGGTTCCCGCATTGTGTCGGAGAACAGGAACGCCTCGACGCCAACCACATCACCCAGGGCCGTTGCCCGGAGACCTGTGAAGTCGATGAGCGACGTCATCCAGACGTTGTGACCGACGTAGATCCGACCGACCCCCACTCTCCGAACTGTCAGGCGAACGCCGGAAATCAAAACCACGATTTCCGTCGAACGGGAGAACTGTGCCTTGACATCCCCACCCATAGAAAGGGATTCCAAAGCGATCCAGCGCCAGCATCCTCGGACTCCCGACGCGAGTTGACATATTGAGTAGGGCGATTGCGGGAGTGCGCGGCGACGGGACGGCACGCATCGTCGGCATGGGGTGTGCCGAGCGCAGTCCCGTAATCGCCCTGTTGGACGGAGCCGATGGCGCGGCTCGGCAAGACGCGTGCCGGCCGGCTATGGGAAAGTTGACCGGCTTGAGGGACCTGGCAGACCGGGCAGCGAGGGGGTGACCGGCATGTCGGCGGGCGACGAGGAGCCGGTCGTGCGG
>JBNKVS010000072.1:0-7075 GCA_050299315.1 Polyangiaceae bacterium | reverse complement strand
AGCTAGTTCGGCCGTAGACCGGGACCAGCTCTCTCTCACGGGGGGCGATGAGCGTTGCGACTCCGCGGCGGCGGTCCAGGCCCTGTGCCACGAGTGAGCGCGCCTTCAGCCACCGAGCAGCGACGGGGCAGAGCCCGACGCCCTGGCCTGCTTGGAGCGTGCCAGCCCCAACCAATGGGTTCCGCAGCGGTCGCCTCGATTCCCAGCGCAATCGCAAAAACGGTCAACTGGTACGGCTCGAGAAAGCACACCTCCAGCAGCAAGAATCCGCCGATGGTGACACACGTCCACTTCTCATCCGCAGTACGAGTCGACCACCGCAGCGAGGGGAGCGTCCACCACCGAGTGGCCAAGGCCCCTGCCAACAAGAACGAGTTGAAGCCCAGCCAGGCCCAGCCTTCGGGCTTCTGCAAGTAGAAGGGCGCCATACCGACGGTCACGCGCCGGCATGATACTGAAGAAAAGCGCGCTGAGCGGCCATGCGACGCCTGCGCACCACCGCTAGAGCCGCACTCGATACGGGGACGAACGCGCCTAACACGAGCGCGACGAACGCAAGCGCCGAAGCGGCTCGAAGTACCCCTGGTGAGGAAGTACCCCTGGAGAGACGGGGGGACTTGGAACGAGGAAAGCCACTCGCCAGTCTGAGCGCCGATCCTGCGAGGCGGCGCGGCGGTCGGAGGGCGATTGGACAGGAACACCGCGCTCAGCCCGGAGCTCGGCAGGAAGCCGACTTGGCTCGCAAAACCGTACGGCATCAGTGCGCCGTTGTGGTGAATCAGCTTGCCAAAAGCATCTCGGCTGAGCCGCGACGGGCTCGGGCAGCTTCTGGCGTCACTCGGTGCGCGCCGTGTGGTCGTAGACTCCTTGATCTGGGGTCGGGATGTCGCGAGCACGAAACAGGGCCTCGAGACGAGTCTGAGTGCGCACGACATCGCGGGTGATCTGGTCGTAGCTCTGCGCCAGAAAGCGCAGCTGAGCGAATCGACTACCGCACTCGGCTCCTGCCTTGGGCGTTGACGTCAGAGTGTTCGTCAGGTCAAGGATGAAGCACGCGTGGGCGGGGAAGCCCCTGCTCCTCGAGACAGTAGCCGGTCAAGGGCTCTCCGCCTCCGGTGCGGCGTGGCGCTGCGCCGACTTGGAGAGCCGCCCGACGATCGCGGGCGCCCGCTGCACCAGCTCGCTCTTCGAGAGCGCGTCCACCATGAACAGCGCGAAGTCGACCCGTCGAACCAGATTGCTCTCCAGAATCGGATCGCCAACGTGCTCGCTCCACACCGGCAACCCCTGGCTTTCGCCTTCTTCCAGGTCACTGCCACGCACGACCGTCCAGCGTTTGTCGCTCCTGAAAATCAGGTTGCAGGCCGCGACCTGGTCGTCGATATCCACGACACGCAGCGCCCGGCCAATCCAGCGGAAAATCTCGATGAGCCAGAGCAGCTTGCGTGGATAGACGTCCTTGCCGTCCCGCGTGATGTGCCAACCGCAGGAGAAGATCAAACGCGCACCGGGCTCGGCGTAGTCGAGCACGGCCTTCGCGGTACCCGATGCGTAGTGGCTCATTCCCCAGGGGACCAGCACGGTGAGGACACCCTCGCAACCTGCCACTGCACGGCGAATCACCGCGGGATCATCGGTGCGGCCGGGCACCACCGTGATCCGCCCCTCGAAGTCCGAGAGTTTCGGCACGCTTTCGGGGCGACACACCCCAACCACCTCGTGACCGCGCTCCAGCGCATGGCGCACCATGTAGCGCCCCAACTTCCCAGACGCCCCGACTATGCAAATTTTCATGTCGATTCTCCATTCGGTGGCGGGATCATTAGTTGAATTGTCATTTGCGTGTCACGGCTTCCGGCAACCTGCCCGAGCTGCTCCAGGTCGCCGGCGGTGGCGGCTCTCTGCTGCTCTGCGTGCTCGGCGACGGGCGCGCTGGCTCCCGGCGGACCGAAGCAGCCGCCGCAGGCGCGGGCGGGTTGGCCGATCGCACTCAGCCCGGCGAAGCCGACGACGCTGGCCAGCGCGGCTACCCCGAGCTTTTCTACCGCCATGGGGCCCAGTATGGACGCGGGGGCAAGCGGCGCACGAAAGGTCCCGGACATCCCCGCGGCCAGCCGCGCGGCGCCGAAGGGGGAATGTGTCGATCCGGAACGGAGGCTCTCGGGGCCACGGCGCGCCGAGCGCGTGCTCTCGGGTGAGCGTGGCGCGGGCGCGGCAGTTCTGGATAGCCTGGGTTTACTGGCCCGAGCGGCGACTGGCAGTCGATTGTCGTGGGAACTCGGCGCCGAGGGGCCCGCGCGAGGCCGCGGGCAGCGTGGCGGCCCTGGCATCGGTCGAGTGGTGTGGTACGCGACCCAGTGATGCTGGCGAATCTCGTAGCGGAGCGTGGTGTGGGTCCACGCGGTGCGCCTCGGAGCTTTGGCAGGCTCTCTCTCGCACTGATGGTCGGAAGCTCGGTCGGCTGCGGAGAGGCCGTGTCCGGCGTCGACGCGAGCAGCTCGCCGCCAGGCGAGGAAGGGCCACCGGCCGCCGAAGGCGTCGAGGGCACGGCGCCCTCGCCCTGGGTGGCGTGCAACCCGACCGGGCCGTGGACGCCTTCGAGCGACGCGCCGCCGCTGCCCGGCGAGCTGGTGGCCGCCGCGCGAGACTGCGAGGGGACGCTCTGGGTGGTGACGCGCGTGCCCAGCGCCGAGGGCTCGTCGGGGCTGGCCGTCTGGTCGGGGGTCGAGGTGCTGCAGTGGCAGCCCGCCGTCGTCCAAGCCGAGGGCGAAACGACCGCCTTACGCCTGCAGCCCGGGCTGTTCGAGTGGGGCGAAAGCAAGCTGTCGTGGTCGGCGAGCTTGACCTTGGATCCCGCCGGTCGACTCGAGGCCGGGCCAACGGCGGCTTGTCCGGGCGGTGGGGCGCAGCCTGTGAGCGAGGCCGAGCTGGCCGAGGTCGCGTCTGCAGCGGGCGAGGCACCGACGCTCGGCCTGCTCTACGAAAAGACCGAGGGGACCTTCTACGAGCCCTCGCGCGAGCTCGTGCTGCTTCGCCCGCTGGGGCCATTCACCTGGGACGACCTGTACGCGTTCTACCGGGCGCGGCCCGAGGGACCACTGCGGCGCCTCGAGCTCTCCTCGCAGCGGCTGGAGCCCACCAGCTCGCACGCCGGCGTGGAGCTCACTTACGACACGCCGGAAGGCCCGATCACCGTCACCACCGATCGCGAGGTAACTTACGCGCAGATCGAGGAGCCCGAGTGGGTGGCGCTTGCCCCGACGCCGACGGTGCTCTCCTCGTTTCACTACGAGTGTCGGCAAGCGCCGCGCTCGGGCGAGCGCGTGCCCTCGTGGCAGATGGCGCAGCCCGCGGGGGGCGCCGTCCCGATGACGTGCGGGGAGCGTCGCCTGTTTCACCTGTGCGTGCGCTCGGCGTCGGTTGCCGACCTCGAAGTTTTCCTGGAGTCGCAGCCCCTGGACGTAGAAGGGGTGGTGCGCGGGCTCGGCGAGTCCTCGTCGGAGGAGCTGGCGGGGCTGGGGGTTCCCGGGATCGAGGGCGCGGGGGATCGGGAGGTGCTGTGCACCACCCGGACGGACTTCGCAGAGGGGCACCGCTACTGGGTGCTTTCGATCGAGCACGAGGGGCGCATCACCGCGCTTGCCATCGAACGGTTGGGCTCCGAGCCCCCGCTCGAGGTGGGCGAGGCCGTCCGCTTGCACCTGGAGGTTCGGACCCATCCGTGGGTCGCGACGGACTATCTCTTGGAGCTGCGGGGGCCCGACGACGAGCTGCGGCTCGCCGCTGGGCGCGGTATGGGCCAGGCCGTGGGCCTTCCTGCCGAGGTCCGGGGTTGGTCCGTGGGAGAGGCAAGCTGTTGGGCCGAGAGCCAATGCTTTTCGGCTCTTGGGCAGTACTCGCTGCAGCTGGATCTGACGGGTGGCGCGGCCACGATTCCATTCGGGCAGACCGTGTCGGCAGGGGGCTTCGAGATCGTCAATTCCAACCTGGCCTGGAGCTTCGGGCCGCTCCGCTGCGACGACGCGGCCGTTCCATCGCCGGAGTTTTCGATCTGGCGATCGGGCGGGGGCTGAGCCCAGCGCCGGAAGGATGGTAACTCCCAGCCGAGGACCGTCGTGACGAGAGCGGCTTGAGGGTCAACAGTCGACTCCGGGGGGAGTATGGACTTGACGATGAGCATCAAGACGGTCGCGGACTTTCGGAAGGCCTCGGAGAAAGGCTCTGGCGAGGGGACGGCGAAGCGCTACGGCAAGGAGTCTCGGGAGTTCGCTGTGCGCTTCGCCCGCCAGGCACTCGAGTGTGGCGGCACGTTGGAGCGCACGGCGGGTGAGCTGGGAGTACCAGTGCAGACGCTGTCGTACTGGCCCAAAGGAGCTGCAAGCGCGGGTCCGTCGCTCTTGCCGGTGAAGGTGCGACGGGACGCTGCTATGGAGTCGAGGGGGCAGGCGGCATTGTCGTGAGAACGCCAGATGGATTCCAGCTCGCGTCCTCCTCGGTGGCGGACGCCGCCGCGCTGGTGCGGAGGTGGTCGAGTTCTCCTGCCAGGGTCGTGGCAGGCAGACGGGCGCCCCCTACCACCAGACCTACATCTCGGTCATCACCCTGCGCGACGGCCGCATCGCGCGCTACCGCGACTACTGGAACCCGCAGGTGCTGCTCGTGGCTCTGGGGGGCCGCCAGCGGGCTGCCGCTGCGCTCGGTGGGGAGCACGGCCATGAATGAGCCGATCTTGGTCGTCGGTGGCACCGGCACCACCGAACGGCGCGTGGCGGCGCGCCTCGCCGAGCGCGGGGCCTCCTGCGCGGTGGGCACCCGCCGCCCGCGCGCACCGCATCAGGTCCGCTTCGATTGGAGTGATCCTTCATCGGCGGCGGCGTTTCAGCGCTGCCACGCCGCCTACTTGGTCGCCCCCACGGACCGCACCGACCACCTGGCGATCATGCGGCCCATCCTGGAAGCAGCGCTGGCCGGGGGTACCCGACGATTCGTCTTGCTCAGCTCCTGCCAACTCGAGCCGGGGGGACCCATGATGGGTGAGGTGCACGCGTGGCTCCGGGACCACGCGCCACAGTGGGCGGTGCTGCGCCCCTCCCGGTTCATGCAAAACTCCTCCGAAGGCCCGCACGCGCGCACCATCCGTGAAGAGAGCACCCTGTACAGAGTGCGACCGGCGAGGGCCGCGTCGCCTTCATCAGCGCCGACGACATCGCAGCCGTAGCGCCCTGGGGAGCCCCCAGCGATATCCTCGCGCACAATGTGCAAAAGCAGGGCGCCGCCCTGCCCGCGGCTCGTTTCGTGATGTCCTCCGCCGGCGCTGGCACAGCGTGTCGAATGCCGTCGGACGAGAACGCAGCCCGTGTTGCACCAAAGCGCGCCCCGGCTGGCGCCCCGGCAAAGAGTCGACGCCCCGCCCTACGGCGATTCGCCGGGCTCGCCCTGCTCGAGCAGTCGAGCGACGAGCTTCTTCGCGGCGACGTGCACGAAGGATTGGTGCACGAGATGTTGGACCATGCTCCAGCGGGGCCTGGTGTCCAGGAAGACGCCCACCCAGCCGCTCGAGCCGACGTAGGGCGGGCGGAAGAAGCGTTTCGGCTCCGCTTCGATCAGGGCCTGTTGAACGCCAACGGGCTGCGGCAGCCAGACCGCGAGGTGGGCCGAGCCGTGGTGGTGGTTGTCGAGCATGGCAAAGACCTTCCCCCTCCCTGCGAACCAGGTGGGCTCACCGTGCGACAGCCGCTCGCCGGCCTCGGGGAATGCGAGGCAGATGGCTCGCAGGCGCTCGACCAGCGGCACATCGCGTGGCGAGATGATCTTGACGGGGTGCGGCGACGCCTTGGTTGCCGCCTTCGAGGCTGCCGTCTTCTTGATTGCCTTCTCGGCCATCGTTCGTCTGGTCGCCACGTCGATCCCTCGCAGAGAATACTCCATTCGTCGGATCCTGGGGTCCGGGGCACCTAGGGACTTCGAAGCGGCTCCGGGGGGGGCGCTCCGGGGCGGAATGAACATCGTCGGCATTCCACGAACCACCGCGTGTGCAGTCCGGGCGGATTCGGGCCAGCTTGGCCGAGCCCCCCCCGACCCCGACCACCGCCCCCCACCGGCAGATTTTCCTCTCGATCGCCTCGCGCATACAACATTGATGTTGTGGTTCATGGGGTGTCGTCGCGAGAGGTCATCCGGTTGCTCAAGGCCAACGGCTGGCGCCTTGCGCGTGTCAAAGGGGACCACCACCTTCGTTCATCCCGACAAGCCGGGCTGCCGTGTCATGGTCACCCACCCCGTCAAGGATCTACCGAAGGGCACCCTGGCGAGCATCCTGCATCAGGCCGGCCTCAAGTGAGGAAAACCATGCAGTACCGCGCCAAAATCACTCAGGAAGACGGCCGCTGGCTTGTCGAGTTTCCCGACTGCCCCGGTTGTCAGACCTTCGGCGACAGCCGCACCCACGCGCTCGAACGGGGCCGCGACGCGCTGGAGGCGTGGCTCGAGACGGCGCTCGTGCAGCGGGAGCTTCCGCCGCGGCCGAAGGCCAAGCCCGGCACGGCCGTGCGCATCGGCTCCAAGCTCTCGGCCGTGCTGCAGATCCGCTGGGCGCGAGACGCTCAGGGATTGACCCAGACCGAGCTGGCGCGGCGTGCGGGAACCTCCCAGCAACAGATCGCCCGGCTCGAAAATCCGGACGGCAACCCGACGCTGGACACGCTCGAGCGAGTCGCCGCCGCGCTCGGTCTCCGGGTGGAGGTGGCGCTCACGGCAGCCTGACCGGGCCGCGCCGAAGGAGCCGGGCCGCCGGGGGAGCAGAGGGACAGCGGCGCTGCTGGAAGCCTGACCGCTTGCCAGCATGCCACCTCCGCCACCGGCCCCCTCGCGATCAGTAGCCGAGTAAGCATCCCTTGGAGGGCACCTGGTTTGACCAGGCGGGTTCGGGTACCACTCGAGTGCGATGGAGGACGCGTGCGAGCTGAGCTGTGGAGGGCTACTGGGCGGTCTGCTCGTCGGACTCGCCGCCGATTGCCCACAGGTGGGGCAACAGCTCGCCGAGCCTGGCGTGGGGCCAGGTCTCGAGCCGCGGCAA
>JBNKVS010000071.1:0-291263 GCA_050299315.1 Polyangiaceae bacterium | reverse complement strand
GCGGGCGGGCGGAGCAGCGGCAGCACGCGGCGCGCGGAGCGCCGAGCCGCCCACCTCCCCGCCCCGGCCCGATGCCTCTCGATCCCACGCTGAAGAACTGGGTTTCGGGCTTCGCCGCCCGCGAGGGCGCGGCTCGCCTCGCCCGCGAGCTTTCCGTCGTGGGAATCGACGTGATGCCGATCAAGGGTGCGCTGCTGGGAGCCACCGTGTTCCCCCGGGGCGTCCCCCGCGGCACCAAGGACATCGACGTGCTGGTGCGCGCCGGCTCCCGCCAGGCCGCAGAGCGGCGCCTTCGGGCGCTGGGCTACGAGCGCGAAACGAGCGCGCCCCATGCCTCGACCTGGTTGCACGCAAAGGTTCCGCTCCCCGTCGATCTACACGAGTCGCCCTTTCCCTTCGGCCTGTTTCGACTCACGACAGAGGCCCTATTCGCGCGCGGCTCGCGCGACGAAGCCCTATTTCGAGCGCCCGTCTGGTTGCCCACGGGCCTCGACACCTACGCGCTTTCTCTCGGGCACGCGGCCAAGGACCGGGAGCCACACGCCGAAAGGCTACGGGAGCTCGCGCCGATCGCGGCCCACTACCGGCTCGAGCCCCGCGCGCTGGCCGCCCACCTGCAGCGGGCCGGCCTCGCGCGCGCCGCGCGCTGGCTGCTCGCCGTCGCGTGGCGCGAGCTCTCCGACGCGTTCGCGCGGCGCACGCTGGATCACCTGCGCGCCGACCCGGTCGGTAGCCTGCTGGCGAACGTCGTCGACGTCTGGGTCCGAGCGGCGGGGGCTCGACGCCGGGCTCACATGCCGGCCTGCCACCTCGTGAATGCCTCCTTGCTCCGCGCCGGCGCCTCGTTCGCCCGCCAGCTCTGGCAGTTTCCTGCGCAGCCCGGCCCGGAGCCCTCGAGCCTGCGGCGCGCCCGTGGCCGTTGCGCGCGACGGAGGGAGGAGGAATGAGGCTCGCGCTTCTTTGTGACTACCGGGAAGAGGGATGGACGAGCATGGATCTGCTGGGCGATGCGCTGTTCGAGGCGCTACGTCGCGAGCCGAGCATCGAGCCCGTGCGCATCAAGCCGAGCCAGCTGCCCTGGCTGGGTGGCCCCGCACAGCGTTTTCCGCTGGTGGCCAGGGTCAAGCGCTTCGCGGCCCGCCTCGTGGAGTATCCCATTCAGCTCGCCACGGAGCCGCGCCAATTCCACGGCTACCACATCGTGGATCACTCGTACTCGCATCTGGCCCACGTCTTGCCCAACGAACGGCTCGGCATCTACTGCCACGACATCGACGCGTTTCGAGCGTCCCTCGAGCCGCGCCGCCACCTGCGGGCAGACCCGCGCGCCCCGGCCGCGATCGCGCTCTCGAGCATCTTGCGGGCGGGCTTCCGACGCGCCCGGGTCGTGTTCTACTCGACCCGAGCCGTGCGGGAAGAGCTCGAGCAGCACCGGCTGATTCCACCAGACCGGCTGGTCCATGCGCCCTACGGAATCGCGCCCGAATTCGTCCCTTCGGGGGAGGTCCTGTTGCCTTCGATCTGCCCTGGCCCCTACCTGTTGAACGTGAGCAGCTGCGCGCCCCGCAAGAACATCGACTTCCTACTGCGATTGTTTCGCCGGCTGCTGCAGCGTCGGCCGGGCCTGTTTCTCGTGCAGGTCGGCGGGCATTGGACGGCGGCCCAAGAGCGCTTTCTGAAGGAGGCACGGCTCGAGCCCCGGGTCGTTCAACTGCGCGGCGTCTCTACCGCCCGGCTCGCTGCGCTGTACCGCGGCGCCGCGTGCGTGGTGATGCCGACGCTTCGCGAGGGCTTCGGCCTGCCGCTGGTGGAGGCACTGGCCTGTAACGCGCCCGTCGCCGCGAGCGACCTGCCAGTCTTGCGCGAGGTGGGCGGCGACGCGGCCCTGTACTTGCCCGTGAGCGATCTCGAGCGCTGGGCGCAGGCGGTGAGTGAGCTGGTGGAAGGAGTCGGCGCGCCTCCGGTGGCGAAGCGTCAGGTCCGCGCGGCCCTGTACTCGTGGCGCCAGCACGGCCGCACCATCGCCGAAGCCTACCACAGCCTCGAGTGAGCCGCGGGCGCCTCGCCCACGGGGAAGCCGAGCGGACCGCCCCGCAACGCCGCGACCCCGGATCCGTCGCGACCGCAAGATCGGTAGCGAGGGGACGACTTGGGTCGATGGCGATGGGCTCCGGGTGCGGGCGACGGCACGACCGGCGGGCAGCTGGGCGAAAAAACACGACCATCGCACCCTGGGGGCCAGATCGTGAGAAATCCGGGCTAGACTGCAGGCGTGCCCCCGGCTTGCGCGCCCCGTGCCGTCGCCATCGCGCTCGCGCTTTGGGCGGCTCTCTCGGCCCCTCGGGCTGCCGCGTACTGCCAGGAAACGACGTGTGACTCGGAAGGCGACGACAGCGGCTGTGCACCGGACGCCGAAGGCTGCGCCACCTTGGGCGCTCCCATCGCCTGGGCCGAGGCGTGCATGACCTTCGCGGTCCAAGAGAACGGCTCGACCCTGCGCGGCATCTCTCTGCAAGACGCGCAAGAGGCGCTGACGGTGGCACTGGGCGCGTGGCTCCGCGCCGACTGCGGCGGCGGACGGTACCCGTCGCTCGGAGTGCTGCCCCCCACGTCCGCTCGCTGCCAGCGGGTCGAATACAATCGCGACGGCCCCAATGCCAATCTGATCGTGTTTCGCGACGACGGCTGGCCCGGGGAGCGGACCCACCCGTTCGCTCGTTCCACGTACACGTCCGACGCCACGGGGCGAATCCTCGGCTGCGACATCGAGCTGAACTCCACGGACTACGACTGGGGAGAACGGGACGGGGGGCAACTGCACTTGCTCCAGGCGGTGCTGATCCACGAGCTCGGACATTGCCTCGGCCTCGCCCACACCAGCCGAGGGGGCTCGGTGATGAACGCCCGGTACAGCCCGGACGCGGTGGCGGCAGGCCTTCCCGAAGACGACCGGGCGGGCATCTGCGCCCTGTACCCTCCGGGTCGGCTGGAGCGCGACGTGTGCCCGGCCGACACGGCGCCGCCGGGCGGATTCTCGCCGGATTGCGCCCCGCGCGCGACGGGTTGCGGCGCGGCCGCGGCGGGCCTTCCCAGCGGCGGCGGCCGGGCCGCGCTCGGGTGGTGGGCTGCTGCGTGGTGGGTCGGCCAGCGGCGCCGCGCTGCCAGGGCTCGTCGGCATGGGGCCGAGCGGGGCCGCATCGGGGTGCTGGCTGACCCGGGCCACCGCATCGCACGAAGCGCTTCGCGGCAGGCCAGATAACCGAATGAGACAGCGCGGCATTTCCCGGAAGGGAGACTGCGAAGATATCGAAGCGCAATGCTGGAGCCGGTGACCAGCGACGGGACGGTCACGTACGGGCCTCCCGAGCAACGGACGCCGCGGCCCGCTCGTCGGGCCGCCCGCCGTGGCCCGTCCTGACACAGCGGGCCTCGCGTCAGGAGTCTGCGCTCGCCTGCCGCCCGAGGGGCCCGGGCCCCCGCAGGTAGCCCAGCGATCGGAGGCAGCGCAGCACTCGCTGGGCGCTTTGCGCCGGAGCTTCGCTCTCCGTGGGCAGCACGAGCTCAGGGGACTTCGGCGGCTCGTACGGATCCCCCACTCCGGTGAAGTGCTCGATCTGCCCCGCGCGCGCACGCGCGTACATGCCCTTGTCGTCGCGCCGCTCGCACTCCGCGACGGGGCAATCGACGTAGACCTCGACGAAGCCCGCGAGCCGCTCACGCACTTGCCTGCGCGTGCTCTCGTAAGGGCTCACGGCCGCGACGACGACCGAGACGCCGTGGCGATTGAGGAGCTCGGCAACATAGGCGATGCGCAGCACGTTGGTATCCCGATCCGCCCGGCTGTAGCCCAAGCCTTTCGAGAGGTTCGTGCGCACCTCGTCCCCATCGAGCACCTCGAGGGCGCGCCCACGCGCACGCAGCTCACTCGCAACCAGCCGCGCAATCGTCGATTTGCCCGCGCACGGCAAGCCGGTGAGCCAAACCGTAAAGCCTCGCTCGCTGACCACGACCTACTCTGCAATGCGCAGGCGCGCACGTCCAGCCCGCAATCCGTTCACTGCCAAAAGTGGCCGCGCACCGGATCACGGCGCCCGTCACGCGCCGCCGACGCGCTCGACACCGGGATGGGGCGGGAGCGCGCCCGGAACGTGCCCCCCGTCGAGGAAGCCGTCGCCCGCCGGATCGGGTGCCGCTCCGACCTTCGGCCCCAAGAGCTCCACGATGCGCGCCCGATCCACCTTCTCCTCACTGAGCAACTCTTCGGCCAGAGCCTGCAGGTCGGAGCGCCGATCATCGAGGAGCGCGAGACTGTACGCATAGGCATCCGCCAGCAGGCCTCGGCACTCTTCTTCGACGAGCTCCGCCAGCTGGGGCGAGTGCTGGACGTATTGTTGCTGTTGCCCGAGAAAGCCCGCACCCTCCCGCGAAGCGAGAGACAAGTTGGGCAGCCTCTCGCTCATCCCATACACCGTGACGAGCTGCCTCAGCAGCTGGTTGACCTTCTCCAGGTCATCGGCCGCACCGGTGGAAATGCTACCGAGTAGGAGCTGCTCCGCAGCGCGCCCCCCGAGCAGCACGCGAGCGCGCGCCAGCAGCGCGGCGCGCGTCATCAGATATTGGTCTTCGGCAGGGGCTTGCAGCGTGTAGCCGAGCGCGGCTTGCCCCCGGGGCACGATCGATATCTTCTCCACGGCATCCGCGCCCTCGGTGAAGTGCCCCACGACGGCGTGTCCAGCCTCGTGCACGGCCACCCGCCTTCGGTCGCTGGGGCTGAGAACCTTGCCTTTCTTCTCGGCTCCACCGATCACCCGTTCGATGGCGTCTTGAAAGTCGGCCAGCGCGATCGCCGCGGCGGCGCGGCGCGACGCGAACAGAGCCGCCTCGTTGCACAGGTTCGCGATGTCCGCCCCCACGAAGCCGGGCGTCTGCGCCGCGATCGTCTCCAGCTTCACGTCTCGCGCGAGCGGCAGGCTCTTCGTGTGGACCTTGAGAATCGCAATCCGCCCCTCCCGGGTGGGGCGGTCCACCAACACCTGCCGATCGAAGCGCCCCGGGCGCAGCAGTGCCTTGTCGAGCACCTCGGGGCGGTTCGTCGCGCCGAGCAGAATTACCCCGCTGTTGGCGTCGAACCCGTCCATCTCGACGAGCAGCTGATTGAGCGTGCTCTCTTGCTCGGAGTTCGCCATCGCCATCGCGCCCTGGGATCGGCTGCGCCCGATGGCGTCCATCTCGTCGATGAAGATGATGCAGGGGGCAACCTTCTTGGCCTCCTGAAACAGGTCTCGCACGCGGGAGGCGCCCACACCGACGAACATTTCGACGAAATCCGAGCCGCTCATGCGGAAGAAGGGGACCTGGGCCTCGCCGGCCACGGCCTTGGCGAGCAGGGTCTTGCCCGTGCCCGGCGGCCCGACGAGGAGGACTCCGCGCGGCAGCTTCGCCCCGAGCTGGCGAAACCGCTCGGGGTGGGTGAGGAAATCGACCACTTCGCGCACCTCCTCGATCGCCTCGTCGACGCCCGCCACATCTTCGAAGCGAGTGCGATTGTTGGGATCGACCTCGTGCAAAGTCGCCTTGCTCTTTCCCAATGTCAGCGTCGTCGGACCGCGGCCCATGCGCCGCATCAGGAAGCCCCACAGCAAGAACATCGCGCCCAACGGGATGATCCAGTTGAGCAACAGGTTGGAGAAGAAGTTGTTCTCGATGCGACCGCGAAACTCGACATCGTTCTTCTCCAGCTCGTCCACCAGACCCGGGTTCTCGATCGGGACGACCCAGAAGTGGCGCTTCTGCTCCTCCCGGGCGGCCTGGCCCCACGGCAAGCGCCACGGGGTCGGCTTGGCGGGGGGCTCGAGGTTCTCGCTCGGATCCTTGCTGTGGGAAGGGTCGACCTTGCCCAGCAGCCCGTGGATCCGCCCCTCCGTGATGACGACGGCCTCGACCTGCTTGTTCCGCACGTGCCGGAGAAACTCGCTGTAGGCCATTTCTCGGGCTTCGGAGCCGGAGAAGAAGAGGCTCTGGAGCAGCAGGACGCCGAGCAGCAGAGCCACGTAGTAGCGAATCGAGAACGCGGTTCGGTTGCGCATGCTCCTCTGCATAGTCCGAGCGACGTGATTTCGGCAGGGTCTGCGCCACGGTGGCGGCCTGCCCGCGGCCCCGTCGCACGTTTGCCGGCGGAGGCGAGCCCCGGTCGGAAGACGGACGGCCGAGCGAGGCCCGAAGCCAGACGAGACATCGGCTCGTGGCCCGGTTGACGAAATCAGGACCCCGCGATAGCGCTGCGAGCGGAATGTCCGCGCCCGACCTGTCCCTCGTGCTCCCCATCTACAACGAAGAAGAGGTCATTCCAGAGCTGCTGCAGCGACTCGAAGCATTTCTGACCTCGCTCGACACCACCTGGGAGGTCGTCTTCGTCGACGACGGTTCGGTCGACCGCTCACGAGAGCTGCTTCAGATCGCGTGCGATCGTGATTCGAGGCTCAAGCTCGTGTCCTTCTCGCGCAACTTCGGCCACCAGATCGCGATTACCGCCGGCGTGGACCACGCGCGCGGCGAGGCAGTGGTCGTCATGGATGCGGACCTGCAGGATCCGCCGGAAGTCGTCGCGGAAATGCTCGAGCGCTTTCGGGAGGGCTACGAGGTGGTCTACGCGGTGCGGCGACGCCGACAGGGGGAGGGCTTCTTCAAGCTCGCCACTGCGAAGCTCTTCTATCGTCTGCTGAGCCTGCTCGTCGGTGTCCAGATCCCGGTCGACACCGGCGACTTTCGCTTGATGAGCCAGCGCGTCGTGGGTGTGCTGGGCAGCCTGCGCGAAACCAACCGGTTCGTCCGGGGCCTGGTGGCGTGGGTCGGCTTTCGGCAGACGGCCGTCTACTACGATCGCCCTGCCCGCTTCGCCGGTGAGTCGCACTACCCGCTGAGAAAGATGCTGCGGTTTGCCACCGACGGGATTGTCTCATTTTCGACCCTCCCCTTGCGCCTCGCGACGCTGTTGGGCCTGCTCGCGGGCCTCGGAGCGCTGGGGGTCGCGGTCTGGGTCGTCCTCGTGAAGCTGACCGGCGTTGCGGCGGTTCCCGGCTGGGCCACCTTGATGCTGGCCATCTCGATGGCGTCGAGCGCCCAGCTGCTGATGATCGGGATCCTGGGAGAGTACCTCGGGCGCATCTACGACGAGGTGAAGCGGAGGCCGCTGTACTTGGTGCAGGAGACTCGGAACGTGGACGCCGTTGCGACACCGAGCTCGGTCAGCGCGCCGCCCAGGTGAGAGTCTGCGCGCCGATGGGGAGCCACGCGAGCCGCGGCTCGAGCCCTCGCAGCGCGCGCAACGGGCGCGGGAAGAACAGGACGAAGTCCTGCCGCACGCGGAGCAGCCCCGCCGCACGCGCGAGCCGCTTGAGCTCCCAGGGCGACAGCAGAATCGCGTCGTCGTCGAAGGGGCACAGCCGCACCGCTCGACGCGTCAACGGGTTGAGCGGATTGTGCTCGAATAGGAAGAGGCGCCCACCCTCCGGGTGCAGCTTCGAGGCGGCCGAGCGCAAGACGTCGGGTCGCTCCGACGGCGGCACGTGGTGCAGCACGCCAGCGAGGATCACGGCGTGGTACGCGCCGTCGGGGATTGCCGACTCGGTGTCGAAGAATTCCGCGCCGGGGGCCGCTCGACGAGCCACCGTTAGGCTGGCTGCCGAGGGATCGTACCCGCTGGCGGCGCCGAAGCCCTCGACCAGGAGTCTCGTCAGCTCGCCCGTTCCACAGCCGAAGTCCAGGATGCGCTGCCCAGGTGCCACGCCGAGCCGCTGCAGACAGCCGAGCTTGTGCCGGGCGAAGTACTGCGGCTCCTCACCGCTCGCAGCCACGCTGCGCCGATGTTCCTCTCGATACGTCTGCGAGTAGGCATCGAACTTCTCGACCTCGCTTTTCTTCGACAGCGCCATGTTCCTCGCTCCGCCCCCCTTGCCCGCCGCGCGGGAAGACGCTCTTGCAGGGGACGGTCGTCTTCGCACATCGCCCGCTCGAGCGACACCGTCCGTGAGCCCGCCTCCGCGAGTCGACCGCCACCTCCTCACCCGGGCCCGGCCCTCTTCCCTCCGAGGGCGCGGTTTCGAGCCTTCCCCGTCGAAAAAGTCGGCCCGCCGGGCGGGGACCAACTCGGCACGCCGCAAGCTCCCTGTGCGGGACGGACGGGTCGACTTCGTTTCGAGAGGGTGCACGCCGCGAGCCGCGGGCTGGTCGGACCCATCGGGGAAGACCGGGCGCGCGCGCCGGGCCTGGAAGCGAAACCCTCGGAAAATCGACTCGAAACACAGCCCGGAGCTAGCTTGCCCGGACAAGGATGACTGCGCCGGCCGCCCATGCAGACCACTACGAGCAGGAGAGCGAGGCCGAGTTCTTTCGAACCCTGCCCGACGGCTACCTCGGGCTGTTCCCCAAGTCGGAACGGCAACAACACTACCAGTGGGCGGCGGGGCGCTCCTCGGGGCAGTCGCGCGCCTGGCTGTGCGCACGCCCGGAGCCGACGCTGGCGCTGATTCTGGTGGTCGCCGAGGATCGCCCGGGCCTCTTGGCGGACCTCACGGGCGCCTTTCAGAGCGCGGGCCTGAGCCTCGACGGCGCTCTGATCCACACCCGAAATCGGCGCGGGGGCCCCGCCGAAGCGTTCGATTTCTTCTGGGTGCGCGCTCCGGCGGACCAAGTGGATCAGCGCGTCGGGGAGCTGCTTTCGTCGATCGCCGTGCCCGAGCGGCTGGGCGCCGTGAGCTCGAACCCCAGCGCGGCGCTGGCCGCCCCGCTGGCGGCGGTCGCCCAGCCCACCGAGCCTCCCTCGGCCGAGTTCGCGCTGCTGGTGGTGGCGGTCGACCAGGTGGGGCTCGCGCGCAAGCTCGCCCGCTGGGCGGCAGCACACGACCTCGACGTGGTGGGCGCGCGGCTGCAGACGACCGCCGAAGGCCAGGTGGTCGATCGGCTGACGCTGCGCGATCGCCGACGGCGAGTACGCAGTGACACGGAGCTGCAGGCGCTCGCGCAAACGCTCGGCGCCGGTCTCCCTCGACGAAACTGAGCCGCTCGACGGGAGCGAGCGGACCCGTTTGGCCCCCGGGCTCGAAACGCCCTGCCGTGCAAGCTCAAAGCGGCGTCGCGGTGACCTGCACCTTCATCTTCGGCCGGGGCTTCGTTTCCGGGCCGAGGTAGGCCCCCGAAACGGGCGGGATGGCCTCCGGATGGCGGTGCACCGCCACGGCCACGTGCTGTCCCCCCACGTGCTGGCCACCCGTGGAATCGAAACCGCGCCAACCGCCCGCCGGCAAATACACCTCGGCCCATGCGTGCGTGGTGGCCACGTCCACGGTGGCGGCGGAAGAGAGCAGGTAGCCGCTGACGAAGCGCGCGGCGAGCCCGCAGTAGCGGCACGCCTCGATGAAGAGCGTGGCCACGTCCCGGCACGACCCCTTGCCGCGCCCGAGCGTGAGCGATGGCGACTGAACGCCGACGGCTTCGCGCACCTCGTATTCGATGTTCTGCGTGATCTTCTGATTGATCGCGTCGAGAAGCTCGAGCGTGCCGACGATCTGCCCGGGCAGCCACAGCCCCGACAGCCAGCGCCCGATGTGGCCGCTGTCCTGGGGAAATGCGCTGATCAGGTAGACCATCAGGTCGATTTGCTCCATCGGGTCGTAGTGGAATGGAAACATCGCCGCCGCGGGCGCGACGGTCATCTCCACGGGCTCCACTTCGTAGTGCTGGACCACCACCTCGCTGACGATCGAGAGAACCGCCGCCGGCTCCTCGAAGTTCACCACCGCGACACTGTTGCCGTGTACGTCTCGGTGCCAGCGGATCCGGTACGGAGGGGAGATGTCCAGTCGCGAAGATTCGATCCGCAGGTCGTGCCCCTCCCGCGGCCGGACCAACAGACGATGACTGAGAAACTCCACCGGGTGGGGATATTCGTAGCGGGTCTCGTGCTCGATCTTGATACGCCGCATGTGCAGAGAGACAATAGCTCGAAGCGATTCGGCGCGGCAGCTCGAGTCGAGGAAGCCCGAGCCGAAATATCCGTCGGAAACCAAAATCCTGTCAGATTCCCGAGCGTCCGGACAGCGTCTCCGAGTCCCGCGAGAGGCTCCGGAAAAACCTGATGACCAGCGCGATCCCCAAGACCACCGAGCGGCGCCCGGTGGCAGCCCGCGTCGCCGCGCTCGCCCGCGGGCCGAGCCCTCTCGCCGAGCGGCGACCGCCTCCGGAGCCACGACGATGAGCCAAGCCCTGACCCGGCCGCAGGAAGCACGGCGAAAGGAAGGTGCCGTTTCCCCGGCCGCCCCCGAGCTGGGTCGCGCGCTGCGTCGCGCGCTGCGGGAGCACGACCGGCGCTGTTCGGAGGTGTTGCCGATCTGGTGGGGCGCGGAGCCGACCTTCACGGATCGCTTCTCGGAGAGCCCTCAGTGGCTCTGCGAAGCGCTGGGGGAAGACAAGGAGGCGCGCGCCCGCCAGCTACTGCGGCGATTGCTCGAGGATCGTCCCGGGGCGCTGGCGATGCGACCTTTGGGCCGCAAAT
The DNA here is from genome assembly GCA_050299315.1 of Polyangiaceae bacterium. Classification (GTDB taxonomy): domain Bacteria; phylum Myxococcota_A; class Polyangia; order Polyangiales; family Polyangiaceae; genus SZUA-265. The sequence goes on along the minus strand of JBNKVS010000071.1, from coordinate 280,714 downwards.
ATGGTGGGGAGCCGGTGCCCCGCTGGTGCTACGGGATCTGGGCCCGGCGCGATGGCAGCCAAGCCTGGTCGGGGCCTCCCGATCGGCTCGGGGACGGCGAGCCGTCGCCCGAGCGAATCGCGGCGACGGCCGAGCAGCGCAGGTCGATGCGAGCGCGCGTGGTCGAGGCACTGAAGGCGGCGGGCTGGTGGGCAGCAGCGCTCGACACCACCGAGCCGGGCGTCGCTCGGGTCGTGTGTCGCCCCGATGGCAGCGCCGGCCCCTGCACACCGGAAGCCGAGCCGCGGCTGCTGAGGCCTTCGGCTCACGGCACCGAGCACGGCCCCAGGCAGGAGCCGGTGGACTCTTTGGCCAGCGATGGGATCGCGCTGGTCCTGATCCACGCCGGCGCCGGGGGAGCAGACAACGACGCGTGGGTGGAGCTGCCCACCTTGCCCGGCGTCGAGAGCTTCGCCAACCTGCTCGGCGCGCTCGAGCAGGCTGCCCGAGCCGCCGGCGTCGAAGGGCTCGGCCTGCGGGGTTTCGCCCCGCCGGTGGACTCGACGGTAGCCTGGACGACCCTGACGGCCGACCCCGCGGTGCTGGAGGTCAACCAAGCTCCGATGGCCTCGCTGGAAGCCTTCTACGACCAGAGCCGCCGCCTGTTCGAGGTCGCCGAGTCCGTCGGACTGCGGCCCTATCGGCTGCAGTACGACGGAACGGTGTCGGACTCGGGAGGCGGCGGCCAGATGACCGCAGGTGGCCCTTCGCCGCTCGAGAGTCCCTTCTTCGTCGAGCCCCAGCTACTGCCGCGCCTGATTCGCTACTTCACCGCTCACCCCTCGCTCTCGTATTGGTTCGCCACGAAATACGTCGGGGGCTCGAGCCAGTCGCCGCGACCGGACGAAGGCGATCGCCAGTCGTTCCTGGAGCTCCAGGTGGGCCTCGAGCAGCTCGAACGAATCGAGCAGCCCTCGCCCGACTGCCTGTGGGGCACCTTGCGTCACTTTCTGGCGGACTCTTCGGGCAACCCGCACCGCAGCGAGATGAACATCGAGAAGCTGTTCAATCCCCACCTACCAGATCGAGGCAAGCTCGGGCTGGTGGAGTTTCGGGCGCTCTCGATGCCGCGCAGCGCCGAGATCAGTGCAGCCCGCGCCCTGCTGCTCCGCAGCCTGGTGGCGATGCTGGCGGCGCGCGACTCGGCCCCGCCGCTGCGAGATTGGGGGGACGAGCTTCACGACCGGTTCGCCCTCCCCGCTCATCTCGAGCAAGATCTGCGGGAGGTGCTCGGGGACCTCGAGCGGGCCGGGTTGCCGCTGGCCGCGGAGGTGCGGCAGCTCCTGCTCGACCGCGGAGAAGCCAGGCTGTCGAGCATCGGCTTCGAGGGCTGCGAGCTGCAGCTCGATCAGGCCGTCGAATTCTGGCCGCTGGTCGGGGACGTGGCCTCTCAAGAGCAGGGCAGCTCCCGAGTGGTGGACGCCAGCACGGCCCGGCTGCAGGTTACTCTGCGAGCGCCCACCGCCGAGGCGCTCGCCGCGGTACGCGTCTCCGCCAACGGCTGGCTGCTGCCCATGCGCGGAAGCGAGGGCTCGTGCGAACGAGTGATGGGGCTGCGGTACCGCAGCTTCGTGCCCTGGTCCGGCCTGCACCCGAGCCTGCCGGCGCAAATGCCGGTGCTTCGTCTACACGGCCAGGCAGGGCGAGCGCTCGAGGTCACCGTGCATTCGTGGCGGCCGGATGGGCAGGCGTACCCCGGGTTGCCAGAGTGCCTCGAAGAAGCGGCCGAGCGCCGAGCCGAGCGGGTCGTCGCGACGCCCGTCGACCCCGCGGATGCGCCCGTGCCGCGAGAGCCACCGCCCGCGGCCTGCACGCCGCACTGCCTGGACCTGCGGCGAGTCCCCGTCGTGGAGCCCTCGGATTGAGCCGCCGAGGACGATTCTTCGGCCATCTCGTCGAGCGCGCGCGGACCGGCCACGCCGGGGCGCGCTCCTTTCGAGTTCCCGTCCGCGCCGGGCGCCTCCAGCGAGACGCCGGGGAGGCCGCCAGCAACGTGCCAGCCCCTCCCGGCATGCGTTATAGCGAGCCGGATGTCGGAGATCTCCACGAAGCCGGGCGTCGCGGGAAGGGGGTGGCCGTGGCTCGACTTCCTCTCGAAGGAAACGAGCCCGCGACGGCGTCGGGCCGCTGGCATGCTGCTGTGGGCGCTGGGCACCTGGGCGGCCTTTCGGGGCCTGCTCTTCGCGGTGGATCTCCTGGGCCTCAGCCTGACGCCCAAGGCCGGGCGCTGCCGCCCACAATGGGAGGTGTTCGGCAAGGACCACTACTTCCTCAACGGTTTCTTCCGCTGGGACTCCGGCTGGTATCGCCACATCGCGCTGCGCGGCTACCACTCGAAGACGAGCCCCTCCGCCGCGGCTTTCTACCCTCTCTACCCCTATCTGTGCCGCTACGTCGGAGTTGTCGTCGGCGGCCCGTTCGTCGGCGCGCTGGTCGTTTCCAACGCCGCCACCGTCGCGCTGATCCACAACCTGAGGCGGCTGGGCGAGCACCTCTTCACGCCCGCGGTGGCCAAGCTCGCCGTCGTGCTGCTGCTCGCCTTTCCATCCTCGTTCTTTCTCTCCGCCTTCTATACGGAATCCTTGTTCTTGGCCTTCGCCACGGGAGCGATGTCGTGCTACTTCGAGCGCCGCTTCGTCGCCGCGGGCGTGCTCGGCTTTTGCGCCACGCTGACGCGCTCCACCGGGGTGGTGCTGTTCGGGGCCGTCGCGCTGGATTTGATCTGGGAGCTGTACCGGCGGCGAGAGCGGTTTCGACCCGTCATGCTCGCCCTGTTGCTGATGCCGCTGGGGCTCGGGGCCTTCATGCTCATCCTGTGGTCGCAGGGGCGCGATCCCCTCGCCTTCTCCCAGGTCCAGGGGCACTGGGGCCGGGAGCTGCAACTTCCGCACCACGCAATTTCAGACACGCTCGGAAAAATCCGCTGGAACCTTCCGCGCAACGCGAAAAACGCCCAGGCCCTGTTCGATCTGGCCTCGGCGCTCTCGTTCTTCGCCATCGCCGCGGTGATGGCACTGAAGCGGTATCGCATCGCGCTGTGGTCGCTGACGATGTTCGGCGTGCTGCTCCCCCTTTGCACCGGGTTGATCACCAGCATGAATCGCTACGTCCTGAGCCTGTTCCCCGCATTCCTGTTCATGGCCAAAGTCTGCCAAGGGCGGCCCCAGCTCGAGCGACTCACCCTGTTCGGGTTCAGCCTCCTGTTGGCGATCTTCAGCATTCGCTTCATGCTGTGCGGTTGGGCGGGCTGAGCGCCTCGAGGAGACCCGGCGCCGGGGATGCTCCTGGGCCCAATCCCCCGCGCGGCGCAGGCCGCTGGATTCGAAGACGTCATCGGCTGCGCCGCGGACGGCTCGGCGCCTTGCTGCTCGGCGGGGCCGCGCTGGTGGCCGCGCGCAGCGCCCGCGCAGGAGGCCCGTTGGGAGAAAACGGAGAGCCCATCGGGACCAGCGAGTTCGCCGTCGACCTGTACGTCGGCTCGGTGCTGGCAGGCCCGCGCGTGACCGGCCTCGGCGGGGCCTACGTCGCCATTGCCGAGGATGTCGACGGCAACGTGATCAACCCCGCCACCCCGGCCGTGCGCCCAGCTCATTCCGTGGGTCGATTCGACTTCTGGCCAGGCCTCGGCATCACCTTCCCCGCCGACTCCGATTCCATGGATTTCTTCAACACCGGCTCGCCCACGCGACTGGTCGGCGTCACCAGCAGCTTCCTCGCAACCCCCGGGCTCAACCTGCAATGGGGCAGTTTCGGGCTCGGCCTCTCCCTCCGACAGCTCGCCCGACTGAGCCGGCTTTCGGCCGGCGGAGCCCGGGCGCCCGAAGCCACTTCCCCTCCGGCCCGCGCCCCGCCGGCAAATCACTGCGGGCAAGCGTCATTTCGTGTACGAGTAGCGACCCACAGGCCCCTCATCCCAGCTCCGAGACGCACCGAAAATGTCCTCCGATCCTCCCGCCAAGCCGACCCCCCGCACACGCTTCCGCTCCCAAGACTGGTTCGCCGACCCCGACCACCTGGACATGGTCGCTCTGTACCTGGAGCGCTTCATGAACTACGGGCTGACGCCCGACGAGCTCCTCTCGGGCAAGCCGATCATCGGCATCGTCCAGTCCGGCAGCGACCTCAACCCGTGCAATCGCGTCCACCTGGAAACCGTGAAGCGCGTTCGCGACGGGGTGCGCCAATCCGGTGGGATCCCCATGGTCTTCCCCATGCATCCCATCTTCGAGAACTGCCGCAGGCCCACGGCGGCCATCGATCGGAACCTCGCCTACATGGGTTTGGTCGAGATTCTGCACGGCTACCCGATCGACGCCGTCGTGCTGACCACTGGCTGCGACAAGACGACCCCTTCGCAAGTGATGGCAGCCAGCACCGTCGACATCCCCGCCATCGTGCTCTCGGGCGGGCCGATGCTCGACGGCTGGCACGAGGGCGACCGCGTGGGATCCGGCACGGTGATCTGGCGCTCGCGTCGGCGGCTGGCGGCGGGCGAGATCGACGAGCGTCAGTTCCTCGAAGCGGCGGCCGCCTCGGCGCCCTCCGTCGGGCACTGCAACACGATGGGCACCGCGTCGACGATGAACGCGGTGGCGGAGGTCCTCGGGCTTTCGCTGCCCGGTTGTGCCGCCATCCCGGCGCCGTACCGCGAGCGCGGCCAAATCGCCTTCGAGACGGGCCGGCGTATCGTCGCGATGGCTCACGAGGACCTGCGGCCCTCGCAGATCCTGTCGCACGCATCGTTCACCAACGCCATCGCGGCGATTGCCGCCATGGGCGGCTCCACCAACGCCCAACCCCACCTCGCCGCCATGGCGCGCCACGCCGGCTTCGAGATCACGGCGCAGGACTGGATGGATCACGGCCGCGACATCCCTCTCCTGCTCAACATGCAGCCGGCCGGCAAGTACCTGGGGGAGAGCTTCCACCGCGCCGGCGGCGTGCCCGCCTTGCTCTCGGAGCTACTGCGCGCTGGGCGCATCGACGGCCGCACGCTGACGGTCACCGGGCGCAGCCTGGCCGAGAACATCGAGGGCCATGTGACCTCCAACCGCGACGTGATCACTCGCTACGAAGAGCCGCTGCAAAAGGACGCCGGTTTTCTCGTGATGACGGGCAACCTGTTCGACTTCGCGATCATGAAGACGAGCGTGATCTCGAAAGAGTTTCGAGAGCGCTACCTGTCGAAGGGAAACGTCTTCGAAGGCCGTGCCGTCGTCTTCGACGGGTCCGACGACTACAACGCCCGCATCGACGACCCGGCGCTGGAAATCGACGAGCAGAGCATCCTGGTGATTCGCGGCGCCGGGCCCATCGGGTGGCCCGGCTCGGCAGAGGTCGTCAACATGCGTCCGCCCGCGGCGCTGCTCAAGCGAGGGATCACGAGCCTCCCGACGTTGGGAGACGGACGCCAGTCGGGGACCTCCGACAGCCCCTCGATCCTCAACTGTGCCCCGGAGAGCGCTGCCGGCGGCGGTCTCGCCTGGCTGCGCACGGGCGACGCGATTCGCATCGACCTCGACGCGGGGCGCTGCGACGCGTTGGTCGCCGACGAGGAGATCGCGCGGCGCAAGCAGGAGCCGAGTCCGCCCATCCCGGAGAGCCAAACCCCGTGGCAAGAGCTCTTCCGCTCCACGGTAGGCCAGATGGATACCGGGGCGGTGATGGAGCTGGCCGTCAAATACCGCGGCGTCGCGCGAAAGACCCCGCGCCACAACCACTGAAGCAAAGCCGAACGGGCCTGCGTGGCGCGGCTCTGGACCCCTCGATTCCGGCAGAAGACGCAGAGGCGACGAGCGTCGGACCAGAGGCGGAGCGGTCGCCTCGGCGCGCCCCCTCGGCCCCGCGACCAGGCGACGTCGAGCCGCACCTGTACGCGGCGGACTCACACCGCCCCGGTGCACCGACCACGTCGGCTCGGTAGAAAAGGCGACGCCGCCAGGGAACCGAGCAATACTGTTCGTCGGAGCGACGGACACCATGCGCCTGGGCATCGATTTCGGTACGACTAGAACGGTTGTCGCGGCCAGCGATCGCGGGAACTATCCGGTGATCTCACTGTTCGGAAGCGATGGCCAGGATCACGAGTTCTTTCCGAGCGTGGTCGCGGAAAAGGATGGAGAGCTGCTGTTCGGCTTCGACGCCCTGCAGAGGCGCCACCAACGAGGGTGGACCCTGCGAACCTCCTTCAAGCGCCTCCTCTCATCGCCCCAGGCGACACCAGGTCGCCAGGTCAAGATCGGCTCCAGCCAGGTCACCCTCGCCGATCTCGTCACCCGCTACCTGCAAGCTCTGCGGGAGCAGCTGCGAAAGAGCTCCAATCTCCCGACGGTCAGCGCCGACGAGCTGTTGCAGGTGGCCGTGGCCGTGCCGGCCAATGCGTTTTCGACTCAGCGCTTACTGACGCTGGAGGTATTTCGCGCTGCCGGCTTCGAGGTCGTGGGGATGCTGAACGAGCCCGCGGCGGCAGGCCTCGAATACGCCCATCGCTTCCGCAACACGCTCAACAGCCGCCGCGAGCAGGTGTTGGTCTACGATTTGGGCGGCGGCACCTTCGACATCTCCCTCGTCGACATGCACGGCCGTGCCCACGACATTCTCACGAGCCTCGGCTCGAGCCGGCTCGGCGGGGACGACTTCGACCGCCTCCTGTTGGGCCTCGCGCTCGAGCGCTGCGGGATCCCCGAGGATACGCTCAGCCCCCTGAGCAAGTCCCGTTTGCGGCACCACTGTCGCCAGCTCAAGGAGGCGATGAACCCCAACACGCGCCGTGTATTCGTGGAGGTGGGCTCGTGCCTCGGGGTCAAGGAACGCGAGCGCCTCCTCTGCCCCGAGAACCATGTCGAAGCCATCGCCATCGCGGATTTCGATCGCGCGTGCCGCCCCCTGGTCGAGGAGACGCTCGGCCTCTTGCATCGAGTGCTCACCGACCACGGCGACCCCTCTCAGCTCGCCGGCTTGTACGTGGTGGGCGGAGCCAGCGCGTTGCCACTCATCGCGCGCACCCTGCGCGAGGACTTCCCGCGCCGCGTCCACCGCTCGCCCTACCCGTCGGCGGCCATCGCGATCGGTCTGGCCATCGCGGCCGGCGAAAAGGAGCGGTATCGGGTCCAGGACCGCTACCACCACCACCTCGGGGTCTTTCGGGAAGCGCAGAGCGGCAGGAGCATCGATTTCGACCCGATCTTCGGACCGGAGACGGCGTTGCCCGGCCAGGGGGAGCCGCCCGCACGAAAGGTGCGACGCTACCGGCCGGGGCACAACATAGGCCACTTCCGCTTTCTCGAATGCAGCTGGCTGGACCGAGCGGGGCGTCCGAGCGGCGACATGAAGCCCTACGCCGACATGTACTTCCCCTTCGACCCCGCTCTCCAGGGGCGCAAGGATCTCGGGCAGCTGCGAGTCCAGCGGGTGGAACACCTCGGGGCCGAAATCGAGGAGCGCTACAGCATCTTCGACACCGGCGCCGTCCAACTGACCGTGGCGAACCTCACCTCCGGCTACGAACAGACGCACCGCATCGTCGATTGAGGGCGCGCACACCGGCCGCGCTCCGCCGCCGCGATTCGCTCGGCGTCGTCCCCGGCGGCCCCTGCTCCGCTCCGTTCGTCGACCGCGGCCGGCAACACCGGCAAGGCGGGTGAAGATCTTGGCCGGCGCGCCGTTGGAATCGAGACGGGGGGGAACATGGCAGCTGACTGCCTTGCGGCATCGAGCGTTTGGATGGGAGCCCTGGCGGGCGCGATGGAGGAAACAGCCGAGGCCTTCCTCGGTGGGCTCCGCGTGAAGACGATTGCGCTGAGCACGACCCTGCCGCCGGAGTTCGGGGGGTCGTTCATTCAGCTCGTGTCGCCGAAGTCGCCCGTCTTGATCGGGCTCATCGGACCCGACAACACCTGCTACGCGCTCGGGCGGCAAATGCTCGGCATGGAGCCATCCGAAGATCTGACCGAGTCCGACATGACCGACGCGATGGGAGAAATCATCAACGTCGCCGCCGGGGGGCTCAAGACGCGCCTTCCCCCGGAGGTCGGCAGCGTCGAGCTCGGTCTACCCCTGTTTCTCAACGGGAGCCTCCGCGCTTCGGGCAACGTGGCTGCAGAAGTCGCCACGGCCCAGATCGGCAGCCACTTCTGCGCCTTCCTCGTGCTCTCGCTAGGAGGTCGGAAGGCGGCCTGATCCGAGTCAGGCGAGGCTTGCCGCCCGGCGTCGCCTGCCCGCCCCGCCGCCATGGTGCGGCGCTCCTGAAAGCGCAACGCGACGGACGTTGCACCAGAGCGAGCCACCGAGGGCGCGGCGCTTTAGCGCGCCGCGGTCCCCGCCGTTGCTGCACTCGGTGGACCTGCGTTTTCCCGAGAAATTCCTCGAGTGCCGGCGCCCGCCGCGCAAGGCCTGGCTACACTTCGGCGCCCTGGCCGCCGCGGCTTGGCTCTCGTGCCGGCCGCCCTCCGCGCCGCTCGCACCGGACGGCGACCGCGACGGCGTCGAAGACGGGCTCGATCGATGCCCCAACGCCAAGGAAACGATCAATGGCATCGAGGACGACGACGGTTGCCCGGACGCCGGAGACCCGCGGGTCGTGCTCGAGGAGGGGCGGCTCATCGTGCTCGACACGATTCGCTTCGATCACGGCTCCGCGAGCCTGCCCCCGCGCAGCCTCGAGCTCCTCGATCAGGTGGCCCTGACGCTGAAAGCCAACCCAGAGGTCGGCCGGATGCGGGTGGAAGGTCATACCGACGACACGGGCACCCGTGAGCTGAACATGCGCCTGAGCCACGAGCGCGCCGTCGCCGTTCGTCGATACTTGATCGAGCGCGGCGTCCCCCCGGAGCGACTGGTGGCGGCGGCGTTCGGCCCGGATCGACCGGCGAAGGCCGGAACCGACGCGGCGGCCCGAGCCCGCAACCGCCGCGTCGAGTTCGTGCTCGACTGAGCCGGAGAGCGCCCCGCTCGTCAGCCGAATCGGACGCTGTAGATGGGGGGGAGATTGTTGCCCAGGCACCGCCAGTTGTCGCCGCGATCCTCGCTGATGTAGAGGTTTCCCGTGGTGCTGCCGAATGCGAGGCGCTCCCCATCGATGTCCAGGGCGTGGCGGTAGACTACGTCGTAAGCGGACTGCTGCGGCAGGCCATTTCGCAGCGGAGCCCAGCTTTCGCCCCCGTCCGTCGTACGGGCCGCGAACACGGAGCCGTCGATGGCCATACGCTGCATGTCACTCACCCCCGGAACGACCCAAGCCGTTTTGCCGTCCTGCTCGTCGACGGCCACGGGGAAACCGAAGTGGACCCCTTGATCGGGCGCGCTGACTTTCCTCCACTGCTCCGCCCCGCTGTCGCTGTAGAACACGCCGCAGTGGTTCTGCTGCCACACGTGGTCGGGCTGCCCGGGGCAGCGTGCCACGAAGTGCGGATCGTGACCCCAGTCGGCGGATGGATTGGGGAGATAGTCCATCAGCAGCCCGCGATTTCTCCCGCGCCACGTCTCTCCGCCGTCCGTCGTCTCCAGCACACCCGCGGTCGAGACGGCCACGAGGATGCGCCTGGGGTCGCGCGGATCGAGAGCGATCGAGTGGATGCCGGGCGCGAACTCGCCCGCCTCCGAGGCCGGCGTACCGAACCAGTGCGTTTGGCCACTGCCATCGCCGGCGAACAAGTCGCCGCCCCGCGACTCGTGGTTCCACAGCGGCAGGTTCAACGAGAAGCTCTCGCCCCCGTCACGACTGACGAACAGCCCGCCCGGGATCGTGCCCACGTACATCGCGCCAGACGGGCAGAAAGCCATCGTCCACAGCTTCAGCAGCTTTGCCGGCTTGAACGACGGCGCTTTTTCCCCGTCCGAGCCCGGCTCGGAGCCGACCAAGTAGCGCGCTCCCTCCGGGTACTGAATCTGCGTCGCGTCGACCCAGGTTTTTCCGCCGTCGTCGGAGCGAGAGAGCTTCGCCCCCCAGTGGCCGAGCGAAAGCGCGGCCCAAATCGTGCCGCGGTGCGGGTCCCTCGCGGCGTACGCAACGCCCATCCCTACGTGGCCCGCGAGCGCGGCGGCGTACGTTGCCCCGACTCGATCCACCACGAACGTGCCTTTGCGCGTCCCAACGAAAATCTTCTTCGCCATCTCGCCTCTCGTCGTTGTCTTCTTGCTTCGCCGCGCCGTGAGGAGGGCTCGAGCCGTTCGCTCGTGCTCTCGGCCACCTCGCGACCATCCCTGCCGCGGCGGGTGACCCGCCGAAAAGGGGGGGCCGGCGCCGCGTTTCGTCAGCCGCTCAGCCTCCGCTGAGCGCCTGCATGACGTAGACTTTTTGCCCTGCGGCGACACGGTCGCGCAGACGCGCCCGATCGACCACTCGCTCTTCGCCGATGAAGAGGTTGACGTGCGTACGCAGGCTTCCCGTCTCGTCGCACAGGTAGAAGCGCAGCCCCGGCGCGATTTCGTCCAGCTGCCGAACCACCTCCGCGGCGGTTCCCGGCAGAACACGCAGGGTTCGCCCCGGCAACTGGGGAAAGAAGGTCAACAGGTGGGAAGTCAGCTGGACCTCCACGCTCGCCGTGGCATCCTCCATGGCTCTCAGACTGCCACGTCGCGCGGCAGACATCGCTCGCTCGCGCGTTTCCCCCCGACGACGGCGACGACCAAGCCGGTCAGACGACCGTGGGTTGTGCCCCCTTGCTCCTGGGTCCTCCTCGGCCACGCCTCGCGAGTCGAACGCGCGGTACCCTGGCCGAACAGTCACCCATCGCGGCCGCGCGCTCTCCCGAGCGCCGGAGTCAGGCCATGCTGGAGTCGCCGAAGCCTAGGCTGTGTGCCCGTTTGAGCTCCTCGATGGCCTCGGTCACGATTTGCCGTACACGCTCGCGGGAAAGCCCGAAGTGCTGGCCCACTTGCCGCAGGGTGTGCTGGTCGTGTCCCTCGAGGCCGAAGCGCATTTGCAACATGGTCCGCTCCCGATTGCCCAACTTGCGAAAAACGCTCGAGACCGCCTCGTAGCGGCTCGACCTCAGCAGCTTGTCGAGCGGGTTCTCGTCCTCGGGATCGTGCAAGCGCTCCGCCAGGGAGATGCCGCGGTCGTCGCCTCCGGCGTCCAGGCTCACGGGCGTGGAGGTCGAAGAGGACAGCAGCCGGCGCACGCGCACTGGGCTGAGGCCGGCTTCCTTGGCCAGCTCGTGGTCCAGAGGTTGCCGGTCGAGCCGGGCGGCAAGGCGGGCACCGGCCAGCTGAAGCTTCTGCTGCTCTTCGACGACGTGGACCGGCAAGCGCACGAGGCGACCGTGATTGGACAGGGCGCGACGCATGTAGTGGCGAATCCACCACACGCAATATGTGCTGAAGCGGTACCCCAGCTCGGGGTCGAAACGCTCCACCGCCTTGAGCAGCCCGAGGTTTCCCTCCTGAATCAGATCGGGCACCGGGATCCCTCGATTTCGGTGCCCGGTCGCGATTCGAATGACCAGCCCCTGGTTCGCGAGCACGAAACGCTCCCGAGCGTGGCGCTCCCGAAGCTCGGCGCGCCGCACCCGCCTCGCGTCGAGACCGCTCAGCGTGGGGCGGGCCGCTTCGACCAGCCGACTGCGAGCCCGGGGGGTCAGCAGCCCAGCCCGGGCCGCCCACGCCTCCTGCACCGGCGCGCCCTCCTCGGGCACGGAGTCACACCACTCGGAGAAGTCCCGAATGGCCGCCCCCGCTCCGCGCCCTGATTCGCCACCCCCGAGGCGACGCTGGACGAAATCATACACGTCGGCACCGGACTCGATTGCCCGCCGCATCGCGAATACGGCGGCCCGGCCTCCGGGGCTCGCCAGGACCAAGCGAAAGATCTGTGCGCGAGCCTGAGCAATGAGATCCATCAGGTCGCGCTCTTCCTGGGGAGTGAGGGCAATGCGCTCCCGCCGCTGACTGGGTTGTGCGATTCTTCTCTCCAAACGACTTCTCCGTAGATTCTCGTTCCCCCCCCACCCCTACCGCCGACCGGGACATTCGGCATGGTGCCTCGCGACCGCGCGCCGCGCCCATCGAACGGCTTGAAGCCAGCGCGGAACGGCTGCGAGTTTGGCTTCACCGGGTAACCGCTGCGAGAGGCGCGCTTCCGCATTGGCACCCGCGGTGGAGGCTGGGGGACCCCCTGAATGTGCAACAGGGAACGAATGCGTCAAGGGTGTGACTTTCACGCCCCAAGGGTGACCGACATGAGCGTCACACCTGCTTTCAGTCGTGCAAGCCCCGCCGCCCGGTTGCCGGAGGCTCGCCCGCCGCGGCGGGACCGCCGCGGCCGCGCACCGCCGAGGCGTTTCGCCACACACGCGACCTGCACCCCCCGTTTCACCCGAGCTGGGCCTGCACCCCCCGTTTCACCCGAGCTGGGCCGGCGAGGCTGCGAGCGTACCAAGGATTTTCGTCGCCACGGCGGCCGCGGCCACGGTGGCTCGTCAGTCTACGCGCGCTGGATCGGACCTTCGCGACCGTGAACGCGCCCACGCGCGGGGCGCGGGCTCGCTGCCCCCCTCGCGCCCCCGCAGCACGGTCGCCAGCGAATCGGCGCACGCCCTGCGCGGGGAGACTTTCGACTGGCCGTGCGCGCTCAGCTGGCGCGCGCTTCTTGCTGCGAAAGAGAGGGCACGACGCGGGCGCCGACTCGAACCTCGTACCCCTGCTCCGAGGCGACCACGTCATCCAGGCGAAGGTCCGTGCCATCGAGTTGGTTCAGGTAGAGCAGAGCGAAGCCCGCCACCCAGCGGGCGGAGTATTCACAGTCCGCCAGACTGGCGGTCAACGTCATCGTCCAACCCTGCTCGGCACGGCGCAGCGACTCGAGCAACCCCAGCTGCATGAAATGGTGGGCCACTCGCTCGAGCGGCTCGCCCTGCTCCTCGCCGGGGAAATACAGGGGCTGACCGTCGGCCCGCACGGCCAGCTCCACCGCCAGGTGAAGCCGCTCGCCGATGACCCCGCCCAGAGCGCGCGCGCCGACACGCACCAGGCGCGCGAGCGCCTCGCGCGTCGCGTTCTCGTTCGCCGCGGAAGAGGCCACCAGAGCCGCGAGCGACTCGGAGCGCTCGCTGGCGCTTACGACTTCCTGGCGCCCCGCCGCGATCTGGTCCTCCGCCTCGCGGAGGCTCTGCTCGGCCCGCTCGAGACGCTCTTGCGTTTGCTGACGCCCTTGCTCCACCTGCTCGAGACGCTCCTGCGCCTGGCGTCGCTCCTGCTCGGACTGCTCGAAACGCTCCTCTGCTTGCTGGAGAGCTTGCTCGGACTGCCCCAGGCGCTCCATCGCGTTCTCGAGCTCCGAAGAAATCTCCTCGATTCGATGCTCGAGCTGGCCTACGGTGCCCTCCTGATCGCCCTGCCCCCGCAGCGTCCGCTGGTGCTCGGCCGTGGCTCGCGCGAAATCTTCGCGCTCCCGATCGAGCTCGGCCTGCAGCTGTTCGACGTTCCTGCGCGCCTCGTCCAGCTCTCCTTGCAGCCCGCTGAGCTGGCTGTCGTCCACCACGCTGCGGGCCTCTTGTGCCGCGCGGGCCTCGTCGAGCTCCGCACGCAGCTTCTCGAGGTCCGCCTCGGCTACGTCCGCCCGTTGCTGGGCCGCGCGGCGCTCGCGCGACAGGGACTCCGACCGCGACCTCACCACGCCGTAGCGACGCTTGAGATCGTCCCGCTCGCGGCCCAGCTCGGCCAGCTGATGCTCCAGCTCCCCCACCTTGCGCTGGCCGTCCGTCTCTCGGCTGCTGGGGACCTCCTTCTTTCTCCGCTCGACCTCGTCGAGGCGGTCCTGAGCCTGGACGACCGACTCGGAAAGGGATTGCTCGCGGAACACCGCCTGCTCGAGCTCTTGCTCTTTGGCAGCCAGTCGGTCTCGCACCTCTTCGAGCTCGCGCTCGAGCTTGGTCGCCTTGTCCGCTTCCTCGGCAAGCTGACCCGTGAGCTGCTCCAGCTGTTCTTCCAGCTCTGCGCCCAATACCTTCTTCAGCCACGCCACGCTCAGAGCTCTCCTTCGGGAAAGACGCGACGCACCTGGCTGATCAGCTGCCCGAGATTGGCGCGCCCGGAAGCCAGGACGGCGACCGCTCCGCTGCTGCCCCGCCCCCACACGAGAGTTCCCCCATCGAAGAGCGACGCGCTGATGGTCGGTTTGCCGAGCCCGAAGCGCTCTCCGGCGCCCGCCTGCGCCGAGAGCACGCAATCCAGGAACTCGGCGAACCCCTCGGGCATTTCCCGCCGCAGGTCGCAATGCACGATACGCCCGTTCGTGTCCGTGAAGACGACTGCTTGGGTCGCGCTGGAGGCGAGCATGTCCCCCAGAACTCGAGCGTTCCAGGAACCTCGACTCCGCGCCTGACTAACCGACATGCACCCTCCTGACCCAACTCCTCGACACGCTTTGCCAGCGCCGCCGAGCACTTGCCTGACTTCCTTTGGGACGCTCATTTTCGGCTCTTAATAAGGCCTCCGCGTCGAGGCCACCAGGCCGGTGAGGGGTCGCGCCGAGCCCCGCCTCCCACGGCTCCGTCCCCTGCACTCTCGGGGCGCTCGCGGACCCGGACTCGCGACCGCCCCGCCGCGTCGCCCCGCCGAGCCCGGGCTCTCACCGCCCCCCCCGGGGCATCGTCGGGCGACGCCCGGAGGCGCGGTTCCCGGCTCGCGTCGTCGCCGCCCGTCCGGGCCGCGGCGCGCAGGCAGCGGCGCTCTCGATCGGCCTATACGACAGCGGGTCGACTCGATAGGGTGTCGGGTCGCGTCGTCGCTCTCCGGCGGGGCGGTGGCAAGCGGCGCGATGGGGGACGCGCGGAAGAGGGAAGGTCATGACGGAAAGACCACTCAACGGCTGTCAAAGCAAGAAAAGCCTCGATCTGCTATTGGTGGAGGACGATCCAGGCGACGCGGCCCTGATCCTCGAATCGCTGTCGAGCAGCGGATTCGCGATCGCGTCACGCCGCGTGGCCTCGGAGCAGGCCCTGCACGACGCCCTGCAGCGCAGCTGGGACCTCGTGATATCAGACTTCCGGCTGCCGGGCTTCGACGGGGCGAAGGCCTTCGAGATCTGTCGAAAGCAAGCGAAAGGCACACCATTCCTGTTCGTCTCGGGCGCCGGGAACGACTGCCAGGCCGTCCGCCGAATGACCGAGTGTCGCGGCGGCTACCACGCCAAAGACGAATTGGCCCGGCTCCCCGCCGCGGTACGCCGCGAGCTCCTCGAGCAGAGCGAGATCGCTCCGCGCGGCTTGGACGCCGCCTTGTGGAGGCGCCACCGGCGCCTGACGATCGCGATGGAGGCAACGAACGCCGGGCTGATCGAGCACCACGTTCCGCTCGACGACAGCACCTTCTGCTCCGAGCGCCTTGCGGAAATCCTGGGCTACACGCCCGACGAGCTCGCCCCGCGGCGAAAAGACGCGGAATGGATGAGCCGGCAGCTCCACCCCGACGACTCGCTCGTCGTACATCAGCGCTACGAGGAGTTCTTGACGGGCGCCCGGCCCCGCTGCGAGCTGAAGATGCGAGTGCGGCACAAGCGCGGGCAGTGGGTCCACGTCTCGACTTTTTTTCAAGCCCTCCTGCGCGACGAGGACGGATGTGCGCGCCATGTCGTCGGCGTGATGATGGACGAGTCGGCGCGCGCTGCCGAGGAAGCGCACCGAGTGCAGTCGGAGAAGCTCGAGGCCATCGGAAGCTTGGCCGGAGGGATTGCGCACGACCTCAACAACCTACTGACCGCCATCATCGGGTTCTCCAGCTTCGCCACCGAAGACATGACACCGGGGGATCCGACCTACGAGCATCTGCAAGCGGTGCTGGAGGCCGGCGACCAGGCGCGTTCGCTCACGGCTCAGCTGCTGGCCTTCTCCCGGCGCAAGCCCGTTTCGCCGCAGGACGTGGAGCTACCCCGTGCCCTTCGCAATTTCCGTTCCTCCTTGGAGCAGAGTGTGGGGCCCCAGGTGGAGCTCCACGTGTCCATCGGCGAAGAGACTTGGCCAGCACGCGTCGACACCGCCGCCCTGCGCCAGGTGGTCCTCAACCTGAGCGCGAATGCTCGCGAAGCGATGCCCACCGGTGGCAAGCTGTGGGTGCGAGCCCAGAACGTTTCGCTCGCGGCGCCGCTCGCGGAGCCGGCCGGCGGAAGCCTGGAGCCGGGGGACTACGTCGTCCTCGAGCTGGAAGACACGGGCTGCGGAATCCCTCGGGAGCTGCGAGATCGCGTGTTCGAGCCTTTCTTCAGCACGAAGCGCCAGGGAGAGGGCGCAGGGCTCGGCTTGCCTGCCTGCTACGGGATTCTGACTCAAGCCGGGGGGGGGCTGCAGGTGTCGAGCACGGCTGGCAAAGGCTCGACGTTCCGTGCCTATCTGCCGCGGGGCGGGCTCCGAAAGCCGCCCGAGCCCGCTGCGGCGTCGAAGGCCGAGCCGAAAGCGTGCGAAACCGTGCTGGTCGTGGACGACAACGACATCGTCCGTCAGACGGTGAGCAGAACCCTGCATCGGCTCGGATATCGGGTGATCGAGGCCGAAGACGGCATCAGCGCGCTGTCGGCCTTCAACCGCAGTGGGGCGCGCATCGACCTCATCCTCGCCGACGTGGTCATGCCGGGCATGGACGGCATCGCGCTCGCCAACGCCGTGCTGGAGGGGGCCCCCCGGCAGCCCATTCTCTACATGTCCGGCTACGCGGATTTGAGCGCCCCGACCCGCTGCAGGCTGCCGGCCACGCCGGAGAACACGATTTTCAAGCCATTCTCTCCAAGCGAGCTCGGCGAGCGCGTGCGAGCCCAATTCGGAAGCGCGACCCAGACGCGTCGCACCTGAGAGCGAGCCCGAGGCGCGCGCCGGCTCGTGCGCTGCGCCAATTGAGAAAGCCCCGCGCGCGCCGCGCGGGGCTCGTGGATGCGCCGGGCGGCGCGGCCAGAGCGCCGCCGACCGGTTTCAAAGCTCCAGCAGAGACCGCAGCTTCCCGAGCATTTTCGGCCCGATGCCACGTACGCGCGTCAGCTCCTCGAGACTCTCGAACGGGCGACTGCGCACGATTTCTTTCGCGATCTTGAAGTTGAGGCCCTTGACCTTGGCCAGCTCCTCCACGCTCGCTCGACTGATGGAGGTCAACCGACCGGTCATCGCCCCGCGCGAGGCGCGCGCCACCGGTGCTGGGCGCGCGGGCGCCGGCGTGGCGGTTGCCGCGGCGGCGACCGGCTCGCCCTTCGCGACGGGCGGCGCCCCCGAGACCTCGGCGACCTCCGACTGCTTCGGGTTCGCCTCGGCCGGCAGCTCCGCGTCGGCCCGCACCTCGACCGGCTCGCCCTCGACCTTCGCCGGCGGCTCCGCGTCGGCCCGCACCTCGACCGGCTCGGCCTCGACCTTTGCCTGCGGAGCGGCTTCGTCGGCGACGACGGCTCCGGGGCGCCGGGGCACCTCGGCGGTGAACGCTGCCTCGACGGCGGGCGGTGCCTCGACAACGCCAGCGACCTCCACGGCCTCTGAAGCATCGACGGTCGAGCTCGCGGGCAGCTCGGGCGACGCGGGCTGCGGCGGGGCCACGTCGGCGGCGGCGGCCTCGAAGAACGGAGCGGAGAACAGCCGAATGTCGCGGGTGAGGTAGCCCGCCGCGGTCCACTCGCGCAACAGCAACGCAACGCTGTAGGTTCCGGGGCTCGGCCGCTGGAAATCACACAGGAGCGACGCCTGGCGAAGGTGGTGCTCGCCGTCGAGCGTCCCGAGGGAGGCGCTTGCGAGGCAGTGCCCCGAGGGGGGATCGTGCCGGTACGGCTCACGAAGCGCCCAGAGCTCGACGCGCAGCGACCCGCTGCGGCTTCCGAAGGCGCGGGGGTTTTCCACGCGCTCCGCGCCGAGCCGAACCGAATCCCCGTCGATTTCATAGCTCACGCCGCCGCCGAAGCGGGGCGCAGAGAAGAACTGCAGCTTGTCGTACCAGGCCCAGTCGGCGACCTTGCCGGCCCGATCGGCGACGACCAGGATCATCTGGTACGCCGGCCCCTGCGGCGGCACCCGCGCCGCCTCTTCCACCTGCACTCGATGCATGTGGAGTTGTAGCGGTATCGGAACCCTGAGGGCCGACTGGGCGACGAGCGATCCGCAGCGCGTCAGCTCGCCGAGCGTTCGCTCCGAAGGCGGCGTCGTGCACGCCCACAGCTGCAGGCTCCACTGATCCGCGGAGACCCCGGGTCGAAGCTCGATATCACTGTTCAGCTGGACCCGATCGGCCTCGAACCGGTAGCCGTGATTGGCTCCGAGTCGGATGCTCGTCGGAGCGAGATCCAAGGCTTTTTGTGTTTCGGTCACGAAAATTTCCTCTGTTGGGTGGGGGTGCAATCCATCGGGGCCCCCGAACGAGAACGATTGCGTGCGGAGCGTGGACTCTCCGGCGCCTGCCGGCGTCTCACGTCGCAAGCGTCCCCAAACAGATGCCGACACCTTCGGGCAACATTTCTGATCGCCCGAGCCTCCAGTCGCGAAATCTTGCTTCATCCGAGCCTGCGCAGTCGATGGGCCGCGAAGTCGGGCGTCGGCTCGTGCGGCTCGGATTGGCCACGCCGGGTCGACTCGACCACTGCTGCCCCTCGGGGCGGGCGGGTGCCGTGCGAGGGGCCGGCGCGAGTCGCCTCGGCGGCGCTCAGGCCGCGAGCCAGTCGAGCGTCCTCAAGTGGTTCTTCAGGCTGAGGGCACAGGTGGGGGGGGCCTCGACCCGCACTCGGTGGCCGAGAATCGTCTCCGCCCAATCGAGCCAACGCGGAGCCGAGATGATGATCGGATTCGGCTTCAGCGGCACTTCGGGGTCGTAGCCGAGCAGGGCCCGCGCCTCGCCCTCCAGCTTCCACTGGATGCGCCACACCTCGCAGTACACCTCGACGTAGCCCGCCAAGCGCCCCACCAGCTGGTCGACGGCGGGCCCGGGGAGCGAGGCGGCGCCTTCGCCAAAGGCGAGCGCTCGTCGGGCGCTCGGCAGATCTCGAATCGGGCACTCGGAGTGTCGTCGCAGCGCGAGCGCGAGCTCGTCGCCGATCGCGCCGACGCCGGGCAGTCGGGGCGCCGGGGTCGCTATGGGTAGGGTCGTGTCGTTTTGAAGCTCGAGCCTGCGCAGCTCGAAGCGCCGGCGCAAGAAATCGTTGCGAGCCTTCAGAGTCCCGGCGGGATTGCCTTCGAAGAAGGCTCGTTCGTGGGCCAGATCGAAGAGCTCCCAGGCCACCCCGACGCGCATCTGCTCGGCGAGAATCTCGGCCAGCCGCGCCCGGCGCGCCTCGACCGCCACGCCGGGGCGGCTCGCCGGCGAGACAATCGCACGCGTCGCGGCGCGAATCATCGCCGGCGGCCCGGCGCAGACCTCACTGGCCCCCAGCAGGCTCCCCTTTTCCCGCAACAACGCGCCGAACTCCTCCGCGGTCACGCTCCGGCAGCGGCCGGCGGCCTCCTCGTAGGCCACCTCCCGCAGCGCGCCGAAGTACCCGGCCGCGAGCTTGTGCTTGACGGCAGAACGCGCCGGAACTGCCAGGGTCGCGTCGCGAGCCTCCAACACGCCACGGGCGGGCTCGAAGAGCGCGTCGATGACGGTGACGAGCACGTTGTGCCACCCCTGCACGGCGGGCAGTTGCGCGCGAAACTCCTCGAACTCGGCCACGGCCCGCTTGTAGTGACGCTGTACCTGCAGCAGCGCCGAAGCGTTCATCGGCCTACCTTGCCGCTCATCGTGGTAGGGGCAATCCTCGAGGAGGATCTCCACCCCGACCTTGGCGTCGCTCGGAGCTCGGCGTTCGGCGAGCGGGCGGCCCTCCTCGTCGAGGACTCGGTCGAGGCCGAAAATGGTTCCACTCACCGCCCAGGGCTGGCCAGCCAGGGCGCATTCCACTTCGCAGGTCAAGCCGCCTCCCCCTCCGGAAGATCACTTCCCAGCCGGATCCAACCGCAGAGAACGCCCGACGGGTTCGCTTCTTGAGTCGGATTTGCTCAACATCTAGGAAAAATAGGCCGTTCAGGCTCCTCGAGCCCAAAGCGCAGCGCCTCGCCTTCGCCGTAAGCCCACTGGACCGGAAGAAAGGAAGCGACAGAACGTGCGTGGTCGAGTGGTCTCGGTCAACATCGCGTCGGAGCGATGGATCTCGATGCGAGGCAAGTCAGTCCGCACCGGGATCTTCAAGTACGCCAAGGCCGGACGCCACCGAATCGAGGAGCTCGGCGTTCGCGGGGACGTGCGCGTCGACCGAGGAAGATTCGGCGAACGCAACCATGCGCTCTGCGCCTACCCGAGGGAGCACTACGACTTCTGGGCGCGCTACCACCATCTGCGGTGCGAACTCGGCCAGTTCGGTGAAAATCTCACGGTCACCGGAATGCTCGAAAAACACGTGCGGGTAGGCGACGTGTTTCGCTGTGGCACGGCAGTGCTTCAAGCTCTACACCCGCGAATTCCATGCGCCAAGCTGGACGCGCGCATGGGCTTCAAGTTCAGCCGCATGTTCTTGAACAGCCGCCGGGTCGGGTACTACCTCCGAGTCGTGCGGCCCGGAACGGTCTCCGCGGGAGACCCCGCAGTGCTGCTGGATCGCGACGAAGACGCCCCGACCATCGACGAGCTGCTGCGCGCCACGTTCCTCGAGTACTGGGACGTGGAAGCGCTCGAAGCGTTGACCGCCACCAGGCCGCTGCTCGCGGGCTGGCGTCAGCTGGCACGGGAGAAGCTCGGCCGCGCGCGCGCCGCCAGCGGCTGGCTCGGCCTGCGCGAGCTTCGCGTCGTCGACGAGGTACGGCTCGGCAACGCCACCCACCTGGTCCTCGAGTGCGGCCGCGGGCGAGACCTCCCCGGCTTCGAGCCAGGCCAGGTACTTCCCCTCTCCTTCAGCGAGAATGCCAAAAGCCGAATCGCGGGCCACCGGTACCCGCTCTCCGGAGACCCCGACCGGCCGAGCGCGTATCGCATCACGGCCGCAACCCGCGCCCGCGCCGTGCCGAACACGCCCGCCGGCTTGGTCGAAGCTACCCTGCCGCAGAGTGTGGGCAAGGGAGCGCGGGTGCTCGCAGCCGCTCCTCAATGGCCGACTCGCGCGACCGTGGCGGGAGCGGACGACCCGCCGAGAGTCCTAATCACCGGCGGCAGCGGCCTCGGGAGCGCCGCCAGCCATTTACACCGCCTGAGCCGACTCGGCAACGGCAGCGAGGCGAGGGTTTTCCACTTCGGGCGAGACGACGTGTGGTGGCTCATGGGTCGAGAGCTCGATCGCCTGTGTGACGAGAGCAAGTCTCCGATCGTGGTCACGCGCCGCAAAGACGAATGCGACCTCGAAGAAGTCCTGCGCACTTTGCGCCTCGAGCAGCCCGCAAAGGCCTGGATCGCCGGGCCCGCACCATTCGTGGACCGCGCTCGCCGCGCGGTCGGCGAGCATCCGGATACACTCCGACTCGGCAGTGTGGACCTCACGCAAAAGTTGGCGTCTTGATCGGGTCGTAAGGCCCGCGGGCGCGAACGCAAGCCTGCATAGCCGGACAAGTGCTCGTCGGCATTGATTCCGGGGCGCGAAGCTGCGTTGATCGAGCGATGAACCACCGCAGCCTCTCGAAGCCTGGCGAGCAGGACTCGCTGAACGTCCGCCAATCGCTGAGCCTGTCGGGCTCCGAGCTCACCTACTACAGCCTACCGCGCTTTGCCGACGCCACGGGCGTCGACATCACTCGCCTGCCCTATGCCTTGCGCATCCTGCTCGAGAACCTTCTACGCCACGAGGGTTGTGGCACGGTAACCAAAGAGCACATCCTGCAGCTCGCGCAGTGGGACGCTCGGGCGACACCCTCCGCGGAGGTCTCATTCCACCCCGCTCGGGTGGTACTTCAGGATTTCACCGGTGTACCCGCGGTCGTGGACCTGGCGGCAATGCGCGACGCGATCGTCGAGGTCGGAGGCGAGCCGAGCGCCATCAACCCCTGCTTCCCCGCCGAGCTCGTCATCGACCACTCCGTCCAGGTCGACGCGTTCGGCGGCCCCGACGCGCTCTCGATCAATGAGCGGCTGGAGTTTCAGCGAAACCGTGAACGCTACCAGCTGTTGCGCTGGGCTCAAACGGCGTTCGACCGGCTGCGCGTCGTGCCCCCGGGCACGGGCATCGTGCACCAGGTCAACTTGGAGTATCTGGCTCGCGTTGCCTTCGAGGCGGACGCAGTGGTCTATCCGGATACGCTGGTCGGCACGGACAGCCACACGACGATGATCAACGGCATCGGTGTGCTCGGCTGGGGTGTCGGTGGCATCGAAGCCGAAGCCGCCATGCTCGGGCAGCCCATCAACCTACTGATACCGCAGGTAGTCGGCGTCCGCCTCGTCGGAGCTCTCCCGACGGGCGCCACGGCAACCGACCTCGTCTTGACCATTGCCGAGCGCCTTCGCCAGCAGGGCGTGGTGGGCAAGTTCGTGGAATTCTTCGGCCCTGGTCTATCCGCCTTGACTCTGGCCGATCGGGCGACGATCGCCAACATGAGCCCGGAGTTCGGGTCGACCTGTGCGCTATTTCCGGTGGATGACCAGACGCTCACCTACCTGCGCGTGACCGGTCGAAGCGAAGAAATGGTCCAGCGCGTCGAGGCCTACTACCGCGCCCAGGGCTTGCTGCGCGGGGATCGAGATCCGGAGCCAACCTACACCGAGGTGGTCGAGCTACCTTTGGATCGAATCGAGCCGAGCGTAGCCGGCCCATCGCGCCCCCAGGACCGCGTCGCCCTGCGCGACGCCAAGGCGAGGTTCTCGGGGTCGCTGCCAAAGCTCAGCGGTGGACGTGGCAAGCCCACGTTCGTACAGCGCGGACCAGGCTCCGGCGAGGGGTTCGAGCTCCGCCACGGGTCCGTCGTGATCGCGGCCATCACCTCCTGCACCAACACCTCGAACCCCTCGGTGATGCTCGCCGCAGGGTTGCTCGCCCGCGCCGCGCGCCAGCGCGGGCTCGAGGTTGCGCCCTGGGTCAAGACGAGCCTGGCCCCCGGCTCCCAGGTGGTTACCGAGTACCTTCGGCGCTCCGGGTTGCTCGAAGATCTCGAAGCGCTTTCTTTTCACGTGGTGGGCTACGGCTGCACGACCTGCATCGGCAACAGCGGGCCGCTGCCCGAAGACATCTCCGAGGCGGTCAAGCAAGGCGAGCTCGTGGTCGGCGCGGTGCTCAGCGGCAACCGAAACTTCGAGGGGCGCATCAACTCCGATGTCCGGGCCAATTATCTCGCGAGCCCCCCCTTGGTCGTGGCCTACGCCCTCGCCGGCAGACTGGACATCGATTTCGATAGCGAGCCTCTCGGCTCGGGAAGCGACGGCGAGCCCGTCTTCCTGAAGGACGTCTGGCCTTCGCCCAGCGCGCTGGCCGAGCTGAGCGGCACCGCCGCGGATTCGGAAATGTACAGAACGAAGTACGCAGACGTATTTACGGGAACCGAGCGCTGGCGGTCCCTCGAGGTGCCCACCGGCGACCGCTTCGCCTGGGATCCCGACAGCACCTACATCAGGCGCCCCGACTTCTTGAAGGACGTTTCCCCGGAGCCCGAGCCACTCCAGGATATCGAGGGCGCGCGTGTGCTGTTGGCACTGGGGGACTCCGTCACCACGGATCACATCTCCCCAGCCGGCTCGATCGCCAAGGATTCGCCAGCAGCCGACTACCTGCGTAGCCACGGCGTCGCCGCCCGGGACTTCAACTCCTACGGATCGCGTCGCGGCAACCACGAGGTGATGGTACGCGGAACCTTCGCCAACGTTCGCTTGCGAAACCGCCTCGCTCCGGGCACGGAAGGTGGCTACACACGGCTACTCCCGGAAGGGGAGACGACGAGCGTCTACGAAGCAAGCCGCAAGTACGCCGAGCGCCAGGTCCCCCTGCTCGTCCTCGCCGGCAAGGAGTATGGGTCGGGGTCCTCCCGCGATTGGGCCGCGAAAGGAACGCGCATGCTCGGAGTGCGCGCCGTCATCGCGGAGTCCTACGAGCGCATCCACCGCAGCAACCTGGTGGGGATGGGCGTGCTCCCCCTGGAGCTGACGGAAGGAAACAGCACCGAGTCCTTGAAGCTCTCCGGAGAGGAGGAGTATTCCATCGCCGGCATCGCAGCGGGCCTCTCTCCGGGTCAGACCTTGCGGGTCGTTGCCAAGGCAGCCGGCGGCGAGTCCACCCAGTTCACCGTCCGCGTTCGCATCGACACGCAGGTGGAGATGGAATACTACCGGCACGGGGGGATTCTTCCGTACGCGCTGCGAAGCCTGGTCGCCGGGTCCTGAAGCCCGCCACGGGCCCCGCGCGGCCGCTCTTGGGGTGTAGCGCGCGACGCCCCGCGGCCGCTTTTTTGGGGTGCAGCGCGCGACGCCCCGCGGCCGACCTCCGGGCGGGAGCTGGGCCGAGACCGCGCGTGGCATTCTGCCCCACCGGGGCAGGGCGCCACAGCGCGCCGTGCCCCCCCCCTTCTTGGTCGGCTCTCCGCGGTGGCATGGAGGTTGCTTGGTCTTTGGTGCGACTCGTGCGGGCGTCGACGCTGCGGTGATCGCCGCCCGCGCCGCCTTCGGCGCAGCGATCCGTCCGACGAGCGCACCGATCCATCATTTCTACGAAAGGAACCGTATGACCAGGGCCGCAGCCCCCAACCTTCCGCTCTGTTCCGATACGCAACAATCGCCGATGAACCCCTCCCCCAGCCCACTGCGGGAGGTGGCGCGAACGCGCTCGCCCCGCGAGCCACGCTTCTATGGCATCACCGATCGCGGCCTGAGCCGAAGTAGCAACCAAGATCAATACCTGGTGGCGAGCCTCGACCGCTCACTGAGGGTCCATGACACGAGTGTGTCGCCGCAAGGAACGTTTGCCCCGAGAACCACCACGCAGGGCTGGCTGATGATCGTCGCCGACGGAATGGGTGGTCGCGCCGCCGGCGAGCTCGCCAGCGAGGTGGCGGTAAACACCGTGGCCAGCCACGTGCTTTCCAAGCTGCCCTGGTTGATCGAAAGCGCCGACACGCCGCCCGATGCCGTGAACGAGGAGCTCGATCGAGCGGCCAAGCGCAGCGAAAGCAACATTCGCCGCCAGGCCGACGGGGAACGCATTCCCAACACCCCGGGAACCACACTGACGGCGGCCTACGTGGCTTGGCCTCATCTTCACGTCCTTCACGTCGGTGATAGCCGGTGCTATGTCATGCGCTCCGGCAAACTGTGCCGAATCACCGAGGACCACACGATTGGCGGTGCGGCCGGGGTCGAGCCCCACGAAGGCTCGCGGCTGAGCAGCGTGTTGCTCAACGACGTGGGAACGCCAGCGCAATCGGTCATCACGGACGGGCACCGCGAACGGCTGCAGACGGGCGACCTCGTCTTCCTGTGTACGGATGGCGTCACTCGCCACCTCACGGACTCCGAAATCGAAGAGCATCTATCGGCCCTGTAAAGGCCTGCGCCCGCACGCCTGAGCGGCGTGCTCGCCGGCATCGTCGAAGCCGCCAACGCCCGCGGCGGAGAGGACAACGTAACGGTGGTCGCAGGCAAGTTCTAACTCGCCCAGCCCGAGCTCGCCGGAGGGCGGTGGTGAAGCCCGCCGGTCCGCGCGCGCGAGCTCGCGGCGGGGGACTGCCCGCGGCAGGCGGTCGTCTGCTGCGGGCGCAGCTCTGCGCGGTCACGTCGCGCGAGCGGAAACGGGCGAAGCGGGGAAACCGCGCACGGCCCGGTCGCTGCCGGCGGCATCCGCCCACCACCACGCTTCACTGGACCGATACTCTCCGCCGCCAGAGCGGCGCGCTCGCGGCGGGAGCGTGCGAGGGATTCGGTCGACGGGGGTGGAATGGGCTCGGACTCACCCCGACCACGAGGGCCTCATTGGCTGGAGCGTCCAGCCTGCCAGACGTGCTGTTTGAGCTCTTGCTCCCGCGCAGCGCGCAGTGACTCGACGAACTCGCGAACCTCGAGGCTCGACGTGCAGACCAGCAAGCACTCGTAGTACGAGAGCAGAGCGCAGTTGCACCGGGTCACGAGATCCGTCACCTGTTCGAGCCCAACCTCCGGTTCAACCTCCAGGCCTTCGACGGCCGCGAACAGCGGCTGGGGATTGTGCGACCGGAACAGCACGTGCCGCACTCGACGAGAAAGCCTCAAGGCCCGCTGGTCTACGGCCGTCTGCAGGCGCCGCTCGCGATCGGCGGCGCGCTGCAAGCAGAGCCGCGCTCCCGGGGTCCGCGTCTGCGCTCCTTGCTGTCGAAAAACGTGCTCGACCCGAGCGCTGTATGCGCGAACCGTCGCCAGCACCTCGGTCATCTCAGCGATCGGCATGCGTTCCTCCTCGCGCAAGGTTCGGTGACCGATGGGCAGAGGCAGCGCCCTCACTCGACGGCGAGGACCCCCAAAGTACGGGCCGGTGAAGAGGTCGTGGCGCGGGAAAACGCAGCGGCTCTTGGCTGGGCACGTCGGGTTCGACGGGCTGCAGGTCGCGGCGGCGGTGCGGTTTGGGCGCCCTCGGAGGCGCCCTCTTCGGTCGCCGGCGGGGAACTGGAGGGAACGGCTGGCCCGCGGAAGCAGAGCTCGCGAGCCCCGGGGCACGTCGAAGTATGGACATGGTCTCCCACGCTGCACCGAACATGCCAAGGTCCTCGCGATAGCCCGCCTCCCAACGACTCTTTTCGGTCAGCTCATCAGGGCGCCCAAGCGTTCCACATCCACGACCATCGCAACGCGCCCGTCACCCAAAACGGCCCCGCCGCTGTACACACCGCTGGCAACCTCCAGACCTTCGACTTCCCTGAGGACGACCTGCTGCACCCCCAGCACTTCGTCGACGAGCAACCCCGCGGGGCGGCCCGAGGATACCTCGATGGATACGACGATGCCCTCACTCACCGAGCGCCGCTCTCTGCTGAGGCTGAGCACCTCACCGCATCGAACGAGAGGAAAAACTCGGCCGCGCCGGCGCACGCACTCGCCCCGTTCGACGATCGTGTGCACCTGGTCCGGGGTGGGGCGAAATGATTCGCTCACGGAGCGAAGGGGAAGCACCAGTCGCTCCGACTCGACACGCACCAGGAACCCGTCGAAAATCTGCACGGACACGGCCTTCGGAAGGTGAATGGTAAACGCCGTTCCCTCGCCAAGCCGGCTCTCGATCTCGATTCGACCACCCAATTCCGTGATGTTGCGGCGCACCACATCCATGCCAACGCCGCGCCCCGACACCTCGGTCACCTTCTCCGCCGTGCTGAGCCCGGCGCTGAAGATCAACTGGTACGCTTCCTGCTCGGTCATCGAGGAAGCGGCGTGCGGGGATATCAGCTGATCTTCCAATGCCTTTTGCTTGAGCTTCTCGGTATCGAGCCCTCCGCCGTCATCCTGGATGCGGCACAAGAGCTCGTCCGCCGTCTCCGTCACCCGCACGACGATGGTGCCCTGGCGCGGCTTGCCTCGGCTTTCGCGCACATCCGGCGACTCGAGCCCGTGGTCGACGGCATTGCGCATCATGTGCACGAAGGGATCCTCGAGGGCCTCGAGCAAGCTCTTGTCGACCTGCGTCGACTCCCCCTCGAGCACGACACGAGCCTCTTTGTTGCGGGCCGTGGCCACGTCTCGAACGAGCCGAGGCGCCTTCGTGAGCATCAGCTTGATCGGAACCTTTCGGATCTCCATGATGCTGGTCTGGAGATCGTGAGAAAGGGCAGTGAATGCCTCCATCGCGCGCTGATACTCGACCGACAGCTTGTTGAGCTGCGGCATCAGTCGCAGCCGGTTGCCGACGTTCCCGAGCATTTCACGGGTGATGATCAACTCCCCGACGTAGTCCAAAAATTCCTCGATACGAGCCTCTTCCACTCGCATCGTGCGCGCCTGCGCCTTGCCCCCCGCGGACGAGCCGCGCGCTGGCGCAGACGCCGCCACGCTATGCGGGTTCTCACCGCCCGCAGACGGTGGCGGTGGAGAGGCGGCAGGCGCGGACTTGTCCTCTGGCCGTGCGGAGGCTTGCTCGGTGGCCGTCTTCTCGGCAGGCGGCGGGCCAGGCGCGCGCGGCCCCCGCTCCGACGCGCTGGCGGCGGCCTCCCCGCCGTCGACGACGCCAATTCGAAGGGGCTCGGGCTCCGGGTCGACGGAAGCCGGGGCCAGCTCGCTCAAGGCGGCCCGAAGCGCATCCAGGGGCTGGTGCAGATCCTTGGGCAACCAGGGTGAGGAGCGGATTGCACGCAGAGTCGCGAGCGCCTCTCGCCACTTTCGCCGAGCGGCTTCGGGGTCCCCAGCCGCCGCCCCGGAACCCGGCGACGTGCGGCCGGCGGGCTCCTTCTGCGACATCGCGTCCTGGATGGATCGCAGGAGCGCGGCAAAGACCTCCGCCTGCTCGGCGGGTACCTCCTCCTGTTCGCTCCTCACCCTGTCGAGAATGCGCTTCAGCTCGTCGACGCCAGACAGCAGACAGTCCACGTGGGGCGGCAGGCAGTTGAGCTTGCCTTCTCGCAGGAGGTCCAGAAGGTCCTCCATTTGATGCGCGAGCTGTTTGACCTTCATCAGCCCGAAAAAGGTCGAGTTGCCCTTTACCGTGTGGATTGCACGAAAAATCGCGCCGAGGTTTTCCGTATCCTGTGGCTCGGACTCCAGGGCTACCAGGCGCGTATCGACTTCGCGTAGCGCTTCATCCGCCTCCTCTAGAAACGAAAGAAGAACTTCTCGCTGCAACTTGTCGGCGGCGGCTTGGTCCATCGCGGTCTTACCCCTATGCCGCAGGTGGCGAAGATTTCATGGTTCGCAGTCGGCCGAGGGTCGACCACCAGCGCTCGAGGGTTTCCTCGGCGCGCTGCACCGCTTGCTCGAGCTCCTCGAGGTCTTCGAGCGGCTTGAAGATGCAAATCTCCGCACCTTTCGCCATACAAGAGAGAACGTTCTCCTGGCTGACGTAGCCAGTGATCATGATGACTCTCGTCATGGGGTAGTCCTTGCGAATCCGACGCAGAAGCTCCAAGCCGTCCATCTCCGGCATCCCGATGTCGGAAATGACCACGTCCACTCGCTTCGACTCGAGGGCAGCGAGCGCATGCTCGCCGCTTTCGGCACAATCGACCTCGTACCCGAGGTAGCGAAGGTGCCTGTCGAGCAACTGACGAATCTCCGCCTCGTCGTCTACGACGAGAATTTGGGTCATGACGTGACTCCCTTTTGCAGCGGCAGGAGAATGCGAAACTGAGCTCCCCCCTCCGGAAGGTTCGCGACACTGAGATCACCATCGTGAGCCCGCACGATGTCTCGACAGATCGACAGCCCCAAACCGGTACCTTTTCCGGCTGGCTTGGTGGTGAAGAATGGGTCGAAGATCTTCTCCACCAGCTCGTGCGGGATACCGGGCCCCGAGTCACTCACGGTGAGCTCGATTTGCTCGCCTTCGCGCTTGGACCGAACGGTCACGCGCTTGGTGGCGCATTGACCCATGGCGTGCGAAGCGTTCACCAACAGATTGACCAGCACCTGCTCCAGCTGCTGCGCGTCTGCCCGCACGACGGGCACCTCATCAAACACGCACTGCACCCGTGTCCCTCCCTTCTGCAGCTCGTAGTTGCAGAGCTCTAGGGCGCTTTGAACACAGCGGTTCACGTCGCAATCCGAACATTCCGTTCGGTTCTGCCCCGAGTAGGCCTTCAAGCCTCTGACGATCTTGGCGATGCGTTTGACCCCGCTTTGGATGCCGTCCAACGATTTGGGTAGCTCGTCGAGCATGAACGCGATTTTTCGTTGCTCCTTCGCGTCCGCCGTTGCGGCGTAGATCTGCAGCCAGGGCGCTGCGTCGTTCCAGAAGCGCCGTATCGTCTGCGCGTTACCCGAGATGAAGGTGGACGGGTTGTTGATTTCGTGGGCCATCCCCGCGGAGAGCATACCCAAAGTGACCATGCGTTCTGCGTGGGCGAGCTGCCTCGCGCGCGAAGCCGCTATCTCCTCGAGTTGAGTGGTGTAGCGCTCCAACTCGCGCGTCTTCTCACGGACGCGGTCGTCGTACTCGACGACGCGAAGCCCAACGCCGACTCGGCTTCGGAGCTCCTTCAAATCCAGAGGCTTGCGCAAGAAATCGTCAGCGCCACTATCCAGCGCGACCTGCGCAGCGTCCTCGTCCGATCCGTGAGTGATCAGGATCGTGTAGACGTATTCGCCCCCCCTCTTGGCTTTCAATCGCGTGCAGATGTCGATGCCGACCATCCCGGGCATGTTCCAGTCGAGAATGGCGATTCGAGGGCAAGGGTCCGTTTGCAGCGCCTCCCAGGCCTCCGTGCCGTCCTTCGCCACGGCTACGTCGTGTCCCCAGCGCACGAGCATTCGCTTCAACAACATGCGTTGAGTCGTTTCATCATCCGCAACGAGTGTCAGCAAGCGTGCCCTCCGTTCGACTAAAACGGAGGGTCTTTGGGAACATGAAGGCCCCCCCCGAGCGTCGAGCAACGACGTGGGCGTACACTTCCGGACAGATCAGCCGAGTCGCACGGGTTTCCCGCGACGGCAGGACGGGTGACGTCGAGTCGACATCGATGTGGAGGGGCTTCGAACGCGCAGGCAGACTTGCGTCCGTCGAGCACGACCGCTACCCCGCCGCACCTCGAGGCACGAGTCAGCCCGCCAACGTCACCAGTCGCGGGGGGCTCGGGTCAGCTCTTGCCCCGCGGTCCGCGTTCACGCGCGCCGCAATCACGCGGGCGGCAGAGCCCTCACGAGGAGCGACTGGCCGATGATTGCGGGCTCCGACAGCTAGCCGGGCGTGCGAAGAGAAACCCTCTGTCAACCCAGATCGCGGCGCTGGCTCGTGATCTTCAGCGTCCTGGCACCGCGCTAGCCGCCACGGGATCTTTGGGTACGTGGCTTGGAAGTGCGCGCCTTCACCCACTTTGGCGGAGCTTGGAGTGGGCCCGCGCGTGCCGGTGCAATGTCGACCCGTCGCCGCAGTCGAGGCGAATCGACGAGACGAACTCCAGGGCCCGGCGACAGGTTTCTTCGTCGTAGCGCTCCGCGCCGGCGAGGTAGCCCCGCGCCGCCTCGCCTCCCGAGCCAATCGCGTGGTACGGATCTTCGACGGGCTGAGCCCACTCCTCCCCAACCCACCACAGCTGCCCCTCGACCAGAAGGAGCGCTTCACTGTCCTCCGTCATCACCCGGACGAACTCTGCGGGTTGATGTGCCCCCTCGGCGACCAGGCGCTCCACCCGGCAGGTGATCGCAAAGGACCCAACGGAGCCAATCACCAAGTGGCGATTCGCGAACACCTTCGGGTGGGGGGGGTAGCGCTCACCACTACCGACCACGCGACGGTCGCCAATGATGAACTCGTGAGTTCCGATGACGATGCTCATCGTCGTCGCCCCCTTGCGAGCTGCCCGACGAGCGGCTCGCCACGGGCGGGCCCGGACCCAGGCCCGCGAGGCCCCGGCGCGCCGCCAACCCCATCGCGTGAGGGGTGCCGACGAGCTACTTCTCCGGCAATTTCGGTCGTCATCCGCCTTCGCTTTCCTCCAGTGCGCGGCAAGCTGGGCGCCGGCAGCGAGCCCGGCTCGTGGCGGAGAAAGCGCCGGACCGCCGTCGGTCCCCTCGGGGGAGGGCCCCCGGCGGGCGCCTTCCGCGGCACTCTTCGCTCACGGCGTTCGTACTCATTGGCCCCAGCCTAGCTCGCGGCAATGGACGCACCGCCGGCAAACGACAACAGGAGCCGAATGGCGAAAATTGCCTCGAAAAGCGGCGCTGGGACGACCTCTCCGGGCACTCCCGCGAGCGAGTGGCATGTGTTTTGCGGAGCCTGAGGCCAGCCCAGTTGGCTGGCCGCTCGGTGGCTCCAGCGCCTGCGGCGGCGCCCCACGCGGGGGCGATCACGAGGGATCCCCCCGCCATGGCCGAGGTCGGTCGGGTGCGAGCCGAAACGACCCGAACCGAAGCCGGGACCATCGGTCCGACTCAGTCGCTCGGCCCATCCGTCGTCCCCCCCACGGCTGCCCATACGGACCGCGTCGCAATGAAACACCGGGACCGATTGGCCCACCTGCCGGGAAGGGAGCCCGCGGGGCGCTCCCCGATCGAAGCCGCGGCTTCGGCCCGTGCCCCGTCGCCAACGAGTCCGCGCCGCGTCGCGGGCGGCTCTCGCGACCCGACGGGCGAGCGTCGGCTTCCGCGGGGCCAAGGGCCGCCGCGCGGGCCGCCGACGCCGCTCGCCGTCGCTTCCACTGGCGGCAGCGCGGCACGCTCCCAACGTTGGGGGCACACGCCCCCTTCGCTTTGCCGACCGCTTCGGCCGCCGCCCGCCGCAGCAGCCGAGCTGCTGCCCACGGAGCAGACGGCGTGAGGCTTTCGCCGTCGAAGCGGCCCGCCCCGCTCTTCGCTGGCTCGCCGCTTCGAACGACCCGTCGCCTGCCGACTCCCACAGCGCTTGGAGCCCGCCGGTCACGGGCTCGTGCCGGCCACGCTGCGCCGGGGTCGCCGCAAATCGTTGGGGCTCGACGCTCGCAATTTCTTCTCGGCCCGCATCAGACGGTGGCGGGGCCCGAGGCGGGTACGCGATAGTCCTCGCATGAGTCCCCCCGCTCCGCCTCGCCCACCGGCTCACGTGAGCTACGTCGCCGTGGGGCGCGACTATTTCGAGCGCCGCAGCCTCCAGCGCTACGCGCGGGTCTGGTCGCTTTGGGCGCTCGGCGTCGGCGCCGTCATCTCGGGGGACTTCTTCGGCTGGAACTTCGGGCTCGGCGCTGGCGGCTTCGGGGGGCTCCTGTGGGCCACCCTCATCATCACCGTGATGTACGTCGGGCTGTGCTTCAGCATCGCGGAGATGAGCCCCGCCTTGCCCCACGCCGGCGGCGCGTACTCCTTCGCGCGCTCCGCGATGGGGCCCTGGGGCGGCTATGTCACGGGTCTGGCGGAGAACATGGAGTACGTGCTCACGCCGGCGGTCATCGTCGTGGGCATCGGGGGCTACCTGGGAGCCATTTTCGGCACTCCAGATTCCTGGGCGCCGGCCTGGTGGGCTGCGGCGTACGCGGTGTTCGTGGGGCTCAACGTGATAGGCGTCGAGGCGGCTTTCAAGTTCACGGTCGCCATTACCTGCCTCGCGCTGGCCATTCTGAGCATGTTCTTCGTCTTGTCCGTACCGCACCTGGATTTCGAGCGCTACGCGCTGAACATCCCGCCTGCCCCGGGCAACTCGCCGTGGCTCCCGAATGGCCCCGAGGGCATCGTCGGGGCGCTCCCCTTTGCCATCTGGTTCTACTTGGCGATCGAGCAGCTACCTCTGGCCGCCGAGGAAGCCCACGATCCCGCGCGCGACATGCCGAAAGGCATACTGTGGGGCTTGGTGACGCTGATTGCGTGCGCCTTGCTGACGCTGACGATCAGCGCATCGATCGCCCCGGGCGCCGCGGCCCTGAGCACTTCCGAGGAGCCGTTGCTCGACGGGTTTCGCACGATCCTGGGGGATTCGCTGGGAACCAAGGCACTGGGGATGGTGGCCGTCTCGGGCCTGATCGCGAGCTTTCACAGTATCGTCTTCGCCTACGGTCGACAGATTTTCTCGCTCTCTCGCTCCGGCTACTTTCCGGCGTTTCTGAGCGTGACCCACGCGCGCTACAAGACGCCCCACGTCGCCTTGATCACCGGAGCCCTGCTGGGCTTCGCGGTCGCCACCGCAATCCACTCGCTCGGCGCCAAGCACCCCGTCGGCGCCGTGCTGCTCAACATGGCCGTGTTCGGTGCCGTACTCGCATACGCCCTGCAGATGCTGTCGTTCCTGTTGCTGCGCAGGCGCTTTCCGGAACTTCCTCGGCCATACCGCAGCCCGCTCGGCAACGTGGGCGCGTGGGCGGCCCTGGCCATTGCCCTGTTGACGCTGGTTTCGCTGTTCGTGGCCGATCCGATCTATCAGAAGGTCGTGATTGGGGCCCTGGTGTGGTTCTGCTCGGGGCTGGCCTACTTCGCGCTATGGGGTCGCAAGCGCCTGGTGGCAGCCCCAGAAGAGCTCTCGGCGCTCGAGCGCGCCTCCTGAGCACCTCGCTCCCTTTTGCCAGTGGCGCGGCCCGGCACCCTGCCCGGAGAGCTCGGCGCTTCAGTCCAGCCGCGCGAAGGGCACCGACCAACGGCGCTCGGCCGCGTCAGGGTCGACGTTCGAGGGATCTGGCAGAGGGAGGGGGCTCGGAGCCCGCAGCACGATGGCGAGCTCCCCTCGGGGCGGAAGCGCTTCGGGCAACCCGGCGACCCCCAACAGGGCGCCGCTGTCGGCTCGATGCGACTCGACCGACAGCTCGCTCTCCCCACCGCCCTCGGCCACCAGGAAGACGCTGAGCCGGGGCGTTTCCGAGGCGCTGCCTTCCGAGCGCAGGTGCAACTCGAGCTTCCCGCCCGGGCGCAGCCGAATCTCTCCAGCCGAGGGCGGCGCCGGGCGCGACGGCTCGCCCTCCGGCTCCTTCGCGGCCGCTCGCAACGAGAGCGAGTACGTCGCGAGCAGAGCCTCGTCGTCCGCAGGGGCGCGCTCCCTCAAGAGCCACACCGTGACCCCGGCGACCACGAGGAGGGGCAAGGACCAGCGGAGACTGGCGAACAATCCGCGCATGCGCTGCCCAGCCGTGTCCGGATTGATGCCGGAAGTCTTCCGCCTTGGATTTTCGTCCTGCACGTACGAGGTGCAGCCTACCAACCCTTGCCGCCTTTGCGTGAGCGGATAGCGGCCGAAGAGGCTCGCCGAGCTGGCTCGATGCGCCCTTTCGATACGGCGCGACGGTCCACGAGCCCGCCAGGACGGCGATCCGGCTGATCGCCGCGGATCAATCAACGAGCCATCGCGTGCAACGGGGTGGCACGCGCCACCAGGCGCCCCGGACCGGCTCGGCTCGCTTGGCGTGGGGTTTCCGGGAGCCGTCGCCCACCGCAGCAAGGCGATCCGCACCGTGACCGACCACGGCTCCTTCCGGGCCGCGAGCGGCCCGGCCGAGGCGTCCCGTGCCATTCCGCACCCAACGCAGCGCGACATGCTTCCCCCCTTCGAACGGTCTGCCAGCGCAGCGTCCAGGGAGCCGGCTCCGAGGCTCGAAGCGGCTTCGCGCAGGCCGCCGGCAGGCTAGTCGCGCGCACCGCGGGCAGACCGCGGCGCCGGACGATCCGCCCCCCCCGAACCCGGTCGGCGCGGATCGTCGCACAGCGCGGTCCGCTTCTCCTCACCCCGAC
Organism: Polyangiaceae bacterium; assembly: GCA_050299315.1. Classification (GTDB taxonomy): domain Bacteria; phylum Myxococcota_A; class Polyangia; order Polyangiales; family Polyangiaceae; genus SZUA-265. Next base: position 245,557 of record JBNKVS010000071.1, on the reverse strand, counting down.
CTCTAGCGGTGGTGGCGACGGCGACGGCTACGACGATTCGACGCAGCCAGGGACTCGACGAAGCTCGAGGTGTTCGGTGCGCAGACCTTCCCGGTGGCTACCCAGTAGCCCCAGTCCCCGAATCCATGCGAAGAAGGAGTGACCGCCTCTTCCTTGCAGGGCGGCGGTACGACACCCGTCAGGTCGAAGGCCCACACGGCGTCGCCAAAGCCGTCCGGGACAGTGTCCAGATCGGTGCTGCCCGGATGTTGAACGGAGACGAAGTGGTCCAGAGATTCTGCGACACCGTCGTTATCTGCGTCCCGCAAGAACCAGTTGTCGCCGCCCGTCGCCGATCCGTTCGGGGCGTCCTCGATGCGTCGAGGGCCAGGTAGCGCACGGAATGCAGGAATTCCGTGTCGCGAGGAAACAGGTACGGCCAGGTCAGGTGCTCTTTCGCAGCGCCGACGAAGTGGTCGACCATCGTGACCTCGCGCGCGACCCCGAGCCGAGAGTCCCCGTCCAGGTCCTCACCCACCAGCCTCTCGTCGATCCCCCGGGACGGTCACGCGCTGCAGGCCCTTGATGCGAGCTTCCAGGATCGCCAGGTTGGCCTGGTACGTGTCGCGCGAAAATCGTCCTGCTTCGCTCTGACGATACGGCTTCGGGAGCCGAATCCTCACGTCGTCGGTGGCTCCGTTGGTGGGCCAAAACGTGCTGGGGAGAGGCTTGTAGTTGAACGCAACCCAGTGGCTGCCATCCTTTGCGAAGCCCTCTTCGTCGAAGGCGGCAGCGCCCAGTTGAAGGCTGGTCAGATCGGGAACGTAGCCGCGAAAACCAGCGGCCTGCAGCCGGCCCGACAGCTCGGAGTAATTCTCTCGCGAGATCCATTCGAGTATCTCGCCGGTCGAGATTCGAGCGACGCAAACCCGGCGATCCTCGAAGAGATTTCGCCAGTGGTTCGTAGCGCCCAGATCACCGAAGCTGTAGGCCGACTGCAGGGAAACATCGTTCATCCGGTTCGGGCGCCCCGCGACGGCACCCTGATGGCACACGTAGCACGGGTTGTGCCCCCCGACCGTGCGTGTGTAGCACATGGGAGGAATGATCGCCTCGGCATTGTACACCGCTCGCAGCTTGTACACCGGCGGCCCCGGAGGGATCACCGAGTCACTTCGCCGCAACATTTGGAGCAGCTCCTCGTGAGGCTGGAGCGCTGCTTGGCTCGGAACCGACTCGGAGCGCACGCCGGCGGCCGAAAACAACGCTGCAGCCGCATTGCCCCTCTCGGAGGCGAAGGTCGCGGGCCAAGCCCCTCGCCCTTCGCCTCCAGTCGGCGTACTGTTGCACCCAAGCCCTGCCGCGAGCCCGCACGAGAACAGAAAGAAGTGACGAGGCGAGCCCATACGTGGCGGGGAGGCTACCAGCCGCCGGGCAACACCCATGGAAAGCCTGTGCGAAGCTTCCTCGTCGCCCAAGTGACGGGCACGTAGCCAGCGAGCTCGCACGCAAACGTCATGGTGAGCGCCGCTTCGAGGCCGCCGGCTGTCACCCAGGCGCTTGGTCGCGTCAATCGCGGCGGCCCGACCAGGGGCCCTCAATCGCAAGCGTCATGCCGGGAGGCCCCTGAATGTTGACGAACAACGTACCGCCGTCCGGAGAGAACGTCGCGCCCGCGAACTCCTCCTCATTGAGCGCATTGAAAGCAAACGGGAACGTCTCGCCGGCCTGCGTAATGCCGACCAGCCACTGGTCGGCGTCTCCATCGGTGCAGGTGAGCGCGAAGCCGTGAGGGCCCACGGTGATGTTGTCGGGCTGGTCGAACGGCGTGCCCTTCGGGAAGAGGACCACCAGCTCGAGCTTTCCCGTCTTCGGGTAGTAGCGCCAGATCTGGCCCGAGTGCTCTGCAGCGCTGCGATCTTCCTCGTCCTCGGCGTCGGGGCCGTCGCCCCGGCTGCTGACGAGCCAGATACTGCCGTCTGCACCGCACCACGTGCCTTCACACTTTTGGATGGGGGTAGCGCCCCGCTCGATGACCTGCTCGCGAACCGGCGTGTCGCCCGCACCTGGGTCGACGTTGGGAACCGAGATCCACTCCGTGTCGAGGACGGTGCCCGGTTCGAGTATCTCGGAGAGGTCCACGGCGACTCCTACGGCCGACAACGCTTCGAGCGTTCCACCGCCGTGCAGGCTCCCCCGCCCCCCCCGGCAATGTTTCGGAGTGAAGCGATAGAAGCAGCCAAAGGGCCCGGAGGCGTCTTCCGTCAGGTAGGCCCGGCCGTCGCGACCGATGGCGACGGCTTCGTGCTCGAAGCGCCCCATGCCCGTGATTGGTTGCGGATTGCCACCAGCACGCGGATCGACCTCGAACACGTACCCGTGGGGTTTGGCTAAAATCTCATCGGTTTCCTCGCACGAGAGCCAACTGCCCCAGGGCGTGGGGCCGCCGGAGCAGTTGTCGAGCGTGCCCGCCAGGCTCACGCGATGGCGGCGCAGGCGGCCATCGCGGCCGACGAGCAAGGTGGTGGTGCCGCCGACCCCTTCGGGATCGTACGTTGCACCGGCAGCGTGCTCGACGGCGATCAAGCCGTCCTCGATCACGTCGTCCACGTCCAGCTCGTGGTTGCGCACCAGCCACGTACCGCGCAGGCCCGCCGAGAAGGCGGCCATCCCATCGTGGCTCGAAGGCACCAGGCCCCCGCCGCTGAGCGCGTCCCCCTCGCGCGAAAAGACACGGTATCGAAACCCGGCGGGCAAGTCGAGGGTCCCCTCCGGGTCCGAGACTAGCTCGCCGTAGCCCGGGCGCGATTGCCGCCTGCGGTGAGCCCGCGCGGAGGCGTTGCTCGTCGAGGCGACGACCGCCCCCATCGATCCCGCGGCGAGAAAGAGAGCACCCGATCGGACGAACTGGCGGCGTGTATGCATCGGGGCATCCAGCCACGCGAGCGTGTCGCCAGTATTACGGGCGCGCGACGATCTCGGGGCGGTGGGGCGGGCGCCAGGCTTGCGGGATGGCGGCGTGTTGCGCTTCGTTTCGCCTCGAGTCTGGTCCGGCCCGACAGTCCAAACCGCGAGGAGGTAGCGCTCGAAACAAGCCTCGACGCTCACTACGTTGGTGCGCGGTTGGAGCGAGCTCGAGCCAGCCCGAGCCGAAGAGACACACGCCCCGCGAGGCTCGCTCGACGGTCGATCGACCGCGTTGACCCTCGTTCGTATGACCCACAGGAAGAGTACGCTTGCAAAACCTCAACAACATACTGTCTGAATGGATAAGCCCGGAGTTCTGGTCACGGCTGGCCCAGGCCACCGTCACTTGGCTCGCGAGCTCCGTGCCCGCGGTGCTCGCGGTGCTGGCGGTCGGGTGGCTCGCGAACCGGGCACTCACATTCGCCTGCGGCCAACTCGGGAAGTACCTCGAAGCGGCGGACACGGGCGGCGACGAAGATTCGAAGCACGCACACACCTTGGTATCCATCGTGCGCCGGGCGGGGCGCGTGGCGATTGGCGTGATGGTGCTGCTGCTGGTCTTGACGCAGCTCGGCATCGACATCGGGCCCCTGCTCGCCAGCGCGGGCGTCGTCGGCTTGGCAATCGGCTTCGGCGCGCAGGAGCTGGTCAAAGACTTCTTCTTCGGCTTCTTCCTCCTGCTGGAAGGGCACATCCGGCTCGGGGACGTGGCGATCATCAACGGCACTGGCGGGTTGGTCGAGAAGATGGGAATGCGCACCACGGTGCTGCGCGACCTCGCCGGGGTCGTTCACGTCTTCCGCAACGGCAACATCAACTCGCTGTCGAACATGACCAAGGAGTGGTCGGCGATGGTGTTCGACATCGGCGTTGCCTACAAGGAGGACACGGACGCCGTGTCCAAGGTGATGAAAGAGGTCGCCGAGCAGCTCAAGAAAGACTCCGAGCTCGGACCGAAGATCCTCGAGCCCATCGAAATCTTCGGGCTCGACGCGTTCGGAGACAGCGCCGTCGTGATCAAGGCACGCCTGAAAACGCGGCCGATTGCGCAGTGGGAGGTGGGGCGCGAGTACCGGCGGCGCCTGAAGAAGGCCTTCGATCAACGCGGAATCGAGATCCCCTTCCCACACCGGACCCTGTATTGGGGTGAAGCCAGCCCACCGTTCAAGGTTCTGTCGGCGGCCGAGTAGACCCGCCGCACGGCGCTCGAAGAAGCTCGCTTCCGCTCCCCGAAAACCGAACGCTCGCGACCCCGCCACGCGAGCGGGACCGCGGGCAGGACCCCGACGAAGACGTGGATCCGCACCCGCTGGGCGTGCGCCGGCCGGCGGCCTCGGCTATGACGGATGAATGCCCGGCCCTTCCCGCCACAAGCGGCGTGCCGTCTACGCAGCGGCGCTGCTCGCCTCCACGACGCACTGCACCTCGTCCTCTCGCAGCGCGTCGGGCGGCGCCCCGGTTTCGTTCCTCCAGTCGGGAGCCGGGGCCGCCGGCTCGGGGGAATCCACCCAACGGCGGCTCGCCGCGGTCCGCGAGCAGCTGCTCGCGGCCCACGATCGAGACTGCGACGAAAAGCTCACCATCTTGGACCGTCCGGTGGGGCGCTTCGAGCTCGAGTGGGGAGGGCGGCGGTACGCGGCCTCGGGTGTGGTGCAGCTGTCCAATCTGCTCCAGGAGCTCACCGTCGCGCTGGAAACGGCCGCACCGCCGCGGCTCGACCGAATCGACGAGCCCACGCTCTCCCGGCTGAGCCGCAGGATTCGGGAGGAGTTTTGGCCCGCCCTGACTCGTCGAGTGGACCGGGAGGGCCTGGCCGCGCTGCTCGACGACGACAAGGTCGCCGGCGACCCCGAGCTCTGGCTGTACGTGCCCGGCGACGACCCTCCGGCCCTCGAGTACTTTCGCGAGGTCGCCGCCGAGTACGACCAGGGCTACGAAGCCTTCGCCGCGGCGCTGAAGGGCGCCGTCCGCTCCCCTGTCTCGGATCACGGTCCCGAAGCGGCGCGGGCGATCGCCGAGCTACTCGGCAGCCAGGCCGGGCGCAGGCGGCTCCACACCTTCTTTCGGTCTCGAGAGAGAGCCGCCCAACGCGTCTCGCTCGCCCCCCTCGCGTCCGAGCTGCTTGCACGGGCGGCCGCCGCCCGCGGGCTCGTCGAAGCGGCGGGGCGAGCTTGCAGCGGCCTCGGCGCGGACGCGCTCGCGGCCAAACGGGCCGCCACGGCCACCCGTCTGCAGCGGCACCTGCTTGCGCTCGCTCCCCGCCGAGTGAATGTACGGGCCCTGCCACCGAGAGCGCAGTGGCCCCCCTGGGTGCAGAGCCTCGGACCGAAACAGGGGCCCCTGAGCCTCGCCCTGCGTCGCCCCGCCGAGGGGCCACCGGAGGGCGCCCCCTTCGTCGTGCCCGGCGGGCGCTTCAACGAAATGTACGGGTGGGACAGCTACTTCATCCTGCTCGGGCTCATTGCCGACGGTCGGCTCGATCTGGCTCGCGGCATCGTGGACAACTTCGTCTATTCCGTGGAGCACTACGGCGCCATCTTGAACGCGAACCGGAGCTACTACCTCACTCGATCGCAACCGCCATTTCTCGGTTCGATGATCCGGGCCGTTTGGGATGCCACGCCCCCCGCGCAGCGCGATGGCGCGTGGCTCGCGAGCTCGGTCGAAGCCGCCCGAAGCGAGTACTGGGAGGTGTGGTCGCGAGGCCATCGGCGTATCGGTTCACTGTGCAGGGGGCAGGGGCCGCAGCGCGTATGCCTGGCGCGCTACGAGGGAACGGGCCGGGGGCAGCCCCCCGAAGTGGAGCCGGGGCACTTTCGAGCCCTTTACCGCGCCCTGGGCGAGTCACTCGAAGCAAGCTATCAGAGCGGCGCACTGTCGCAGCGCGACCTGGCCGCCGAGCTCGATGCGGCATTCCGACACGACCGCTGCATGCGCGAGTCGGGGCACGACACGACGTACCGCTGGTTCTGGCCACGACCCTCCCGCGGCGCCTCGAGCCCGATGAACCGCTGCGCCGACGTTGCCACGGTCGACCTCAACGGGCTCTTGTATCGCTACGAGCTGGACCTCACGTACCTTCAGGCCGCGCTTTCCGAGTACCCGGAGCACGCGCGCACGGGCCACCCAGCCGAGCTGTTCTGCCAGCGAGCCCGCGAGCGGATCGCGCTGATGAAAGAGCTGATGTGGTCGCCGCAGGACGCGCTCTTCTACGACGTGCTCGTCACGGCGGACGGAGCGGAGCGCACCGGCTACGTGAGCGCTACCACCCTCTACCCACTGTGGGCGAGCACCGCGGCCTGCCCAGGCGCGGAGCTGCCCCTCGACGCGGACGATCAGCGCCGGTACGTGCAGTCGGCGTTGCGAGAGTTGGAGGCCGAAGGCGGCCTGCTCGCCACCGCCAAGAGCTCCCGCGAGCAGTTCAGCACGCGCGCCGACCGGCAGTGGGAATATCCAAACGGTTGGGCCCCCCATCAGATCCTCGCCTGGTACGCCCTGATCGGGCACGGCTTCCAGAAGGAAGCCAAGCGCCTCGCCTCCGCCTGGCTCTCGATGGTGGCGAGCAACGCAGCTGCCTTCAACGGCACGATCCCCGAAAAGTACGACGTCGTCGCGAGAAGCCACGCGGTGTTCGCCGAGTACGGCAACGTCGGGACGGATTTCGACTACATCGCCCGCGAAGGCTTCGGCTGGGTCAACGCCTCGGTTCAGCTCGGGCTCGCGCTCCTCGCCCCAGCCGAGCGTGCAGAGCTCGAGGCGGCCCTAGGTCGCCCTCGATAGACCCGGGCCCGCTCGCGCACGGAGCCCAAGGGCGGCGCCGAAGCCCCGGCGAGCGAGCAGGCGGGCCGCGTGGCCCGCGGGCGCCGCCTCGCGACCTCGAAAGCGGGCTACTGCAGACGCACCGAGTACTGCTGCACCGTGTACGTCACCGGGTAGCGAACGCGAAGGGTTCTTCCCAGGGGCGGTGGAAAATCCAGCTCTCGAAACTTGCCCAGCATACATTCGATCGCTTCGCAGTCGTACAGCGTCGACTCCGTGGCAAAAGCGCGCTCGACGGCCCCGCTGCGGCTGATGAGCAGCTCGAAGGTGACCTTCCCCTCCGCGGAGTGGTTGCGCACCAAGGCGCGGTCGTAGCACTGCTTGAGACCCTTGTGCGTGTCGCCGATCGCCTCTCGAACCTTCGAACGGCTCAACCGCGCGATCTCGGGGTCGACACAGGCGGCTGGCTCCGCCTCGCCCCCGAGCGGGTCGACCGGGTACGGCGAGCGCAGGGGCCGCTCCCCACCTTCCAGCAACAGCCCCAGATCGTAGTAGCCCGCCTGCCCCGGCTTCAGCCCCGCGGCGTGGATGTTTGCCACTTTCTCCGTCAAACACCGTGCGGCGGCGCACCCGCTGGGCGTGGCCGAGATGACGTGCTGGGAGGTGGGCTGCCCCGTCTCGTCGTAGAGCAGGCGCAGCGCAAGCCAGCCTGTTTCCTCGGGCGCCATGCCCACGTGGCACGGATCCGCCCCCTCGAGCACCTCGTCGATTCGCTTGCCGAGATCCTCCTGCCACGGCGACTCGTCTTCGAGCTTTGGGTCCAGGGGCGTGACACAAGCGAGCTCCCGATCGACGGGCGCCGTCGCGTCCGCCGCGTCCCCCTCCTGAACGACCAGCTCGATGCCGCCTTCACCCGGCGCGTCCGCGCCGGACTTGACCGTCGCGCCCCCGGCGCTGCAGGCGGCCAGACCGGCAAGCGCGAGGCCGAGAGCAACGCGCTGCGAGACCGTGAGCCGGCCGTCGACTGGGCTCGCGAGGACGGGAACCCCGGCTGCAGACGGCTCGCGCGCGACCGGGCTGCCCGGCCCGCCGCGGTGAAACGATTTGGCAATCACAGTCCGCATTGAGGCACGGCTGGGCGCCGCTGCCAAGACTTCGTGAAATGGTTGCGAGCGCGTGAGGATCTCGCCAGTCGCCGGGGCGCGGCAGATGCGGTCGCCCCCCGATCCCGGCGTGCTTCGGCGGCTCGGCTCGCTCCGAGACGGCCGCCGGTCCACGGGTCGCGCGCCGAGCTGCCAATCGGGGGCAAGAGCACACCATCCGAGCCAAGGAGCGGAAACTCGCTAGCTCGGATTTCTCACGACCACAGGACCGAGGGCGCGAGGTGGAAGTGGATTTTCAGTCCAGATGCCCGCCGGGCGCGCAGGCAGACTTGCTGTCTGCCCCGCACGCGCTGGCGGGCAGCTGGGCGAAAAGACGCGACTCATCGCACCCTCGGGACCAGATCGTGAGAAGTCCGGGCCAGGTGTGTCCGCGCGACTCCGATCGTCCGACGCGTCCCTTTGCAGCTGCGGAGTCGACGCGGAGAGCCCGCGTCGGCACGGGCGGCCGGAGCCGCCGTCGACCCGGTGCGGGCCCAGACGCCCGCCTGCCCCGTGCGACCAGGCCCCCCGCTGCCCCCCTTTGACATCGGCTCCTTCTCCATTTGGGCCTACCAATCGGCCTATTTTGCGGATGGAGCGGCACGAGCGGGCCGCGAGACGGCTGGACCCGGCTCGACCTGAACGTTTGCCTCCCAGCCACCCCGGGACCGGCCAAATGCCATTTCAGTGGACCTCGGAGCACGTCGTTCAGATCCGAACGAGGAGAGGAGAGCGAATGAGCAAAGTCACACAGGCGCTGCCTCGCATTCTGTGCGTCGATGACGAGCCGCAGTTGCTGAAGGGGCTCGAGCGTACTCTCGGCCTGGACTACGACGTGGTCACCGCCACGGGGGGAGCCGAGGCTCTGCTCATCCTCGAGCAAGACGCACCGTTCGCGGTGACGATCTCCGACATGCGAATGCCCGAGATGGACGGGGCAGCTTACCTCGAGCAGGCGGCCCGCGTGGCCCCCAATACCGTGCGCATGCTGCTCACCGGCTACTCGCAACTCGACGCCGCGGTGCGTGCCATCAATGAAGGCGGGATCTTCCGCTTTCTGACCAAACCCTGCGAAGGAGACGCCCTCGAGCGCGCCGTCCGTGACGCTCTGGCCCAGCACCGGCTGATATTGGCCGAGAAGGAGCTCCTCGAGGAGACCCTCATCGGTTCCATCCGCGCGCTGACGGAGGTGCTGAGCCTCGTCAATCCCATCGCCTTCAACCATGGTCGCTACGTCACCGAGTTGGCCTCCCGAGTCGCTGAGTTGCTGCAACTGCGCGACGTATGGCAAATCGAGGCGGCCGTGATGTTGGGCCACCTCGGCTACGCGGGAATGCCCCAGAGCCTCGTCGAGCGCGCCTTCCGCGGCCAGCCCCTTTCGGGCAAGGAAAAGAAGCAGGTGCAGGGCGCTCCTCACACGGCCCACGGCCTGCTCGAGGGGATCCCACGTCTGGACGGCGTGCTCCAGATCGTCGAGCGCCTCGCCACCCCGCCCCTTCCGCCGTCGGGGGATCCGTCATCACCCGGTGATGAGGCGCAGATCGCCTGGGGCGTGCACGTGATTCAGACCTGCGAGGCGGCGGTTGGCTTCTACACGATGACGGCGAACACCAAGGAGACCGTGGCTGCCCTGCGACAGAGCAAGAGCTTCGCCGAGCCCGTCGCCGCGGCTCTGGAAAAGGTGAGGTTTCCTCGGGCGCTGCGCACGGAGGTGGCGAAGGGAGAGCCCGTCAGCAAGCCCCGTGAGGTTACCGCCAACCAGCTCGAAATCGGGATGCGGTTGGAGGCGGACGCCCGTTCGCCGGAGGGCGTGCTCTTCATGAAAGCCGGGCAAGACGTGACGGACTCGGTGATCCGGGTTCTTCGCCGCATGGCCGCGAGGGACAACCTCGTGCAGCCGCTGGTGGTCTCGAGTTGCCCATGAGTGGGATCAGCGGAGGGCTGGAGAGACTGTGCTCCTCGAAGACCCCCGAAGAGGTGCTCGAGCTGGTGCTCGGGGCAACCCTCGAAGGGGTCGTGGACCACGACCTGGTCAGCGGCGAGGTCCACTACAGCGATCGCTGGTTCTTGCTCCTGGGCTTCGATGACGAGCGCCCAGAGGAGAGCCCGTCCCTGTGGCTGCGCCTGAGCCACCCCGAAGATCTCGACGAAGTACTGATGGAGTGGCACGCACACTTGGAGCAGGGCTGGCCCTTCCACTTCGTGTGGCGAATGCAGCACGCCCTCGGCGACTATCGCTGGATCGCGGCTCGCAGCGCGGTGCACTTCGACGAGGACGGGACGGCCGTGCGAGCCCTCTCTCTGTTCTCCGACGTGACGGACCAGGTCTCGACGAGCCAACAGCACCTGGCGCTGCTGCGCGCCATCCCGGAGGCGATCTTGCGGCTGAGTGCCGACGGTCGAATCCTGGACGTGCGCCCCGGCGCTTCCGAAACGGCGGCGCGATTGCTGTCGGGATTGCGGGTGGGCGGAAGCCTTTCGGACCCCGGCATCCTCCAGCCCCCCGCTCGCGCGCTCTTGGAGGCCATCGGCGAGTGCCTGAGCAGCGGCAGCCCGGCCGCATTGCGGTGGCACCTGGATGAGGAAGGCGGAGGCCAAACGCACCTGGAGCTTCGCGTGGCGCCGGCCGGCCCCAAGGAGGCGGTGGTACTGATTGGCGACGTGTCGGAGACGCACAAGTTGCACGAACGGCTGTTGCAGGCAGAGAAGTTGGAGAGCATCGGCCAGCTCGCGGCCGGGGTCGCGCACGAGATCAACACGCCTCTGCAGTACATCGGAGACAATGCGCGATTTCTCGAGAAAGTCTTCGCGCGCCTGTGCAAAGTGGTCGACGATTATCGAGCAGCCTTCGAGCAGATCGCGACCGAAGAGGAAGTGGAGAGGCTGAGGGAGATGGAGGAGACGGCGCGGGTCGCCTTCCTACTCGACAACTCCAAGCAGGCGATCGAGTCGTGCATCGAAGGGGTCTCGCGCGTGGCGGAGATCGTGGTGGCGATGAAGGACTTCTCGCATCCGGGCAGCGCGAGCCCGGAGCCGATGGAAATCAACCACGCCGTCCAATCGGCGCTGCGGATATCGCAAAACGAGTGGAAGAACGCGGCCGTGGTCGAGTGCAACCTGGCGGAGGACCTTCCCCCCGTCGTAGCCTTCGTCGCGGAGGTGCAGCGAAGCCTGCTCAACATCCTCGTGAACGCGGCGCATGCGCTTCGGGAAAGGTACGGAGAAACGCGCAACGGCAAGATCTTGGTCACCACCAAGCGGTTCGAGGAGGGGATCGAGATTACCATCGCCGACAACGGACCGGGTATCCCGGAGAAGGTGCAGCGAAGGATCTTCGACCCCTTCTTCACCACCAAAGGGGTGGGAAAAGGCACCGGGCAGGGGCTGGCCATCGCCTACAAGACCATCGTGGAGAGGCACGGCGGGCAGCTGTTCTGCGAGAGCACGGCGAGCAGTGGGGCCACGTTCGTCATCCGGTTACCCGCAGTGCCCGGAGGCGGGCGGCGAAGTGTCGTCGCGCGGCCGGCGAGCCTCGAGCTCAACCGCTCCCTCGGCCCAACGAACCCCCCCGCTCGCATCTCGATACGCTACTCGCCTTCGACGAGCTGAGTGAATCGAATCCCGAAATTGCTGGCCACCGGGCGCTGCAGCCCCGGAATGCGGGCGTGAATGGGTGAGTTGAGCACCTCGGCTCCGGCTCCCTCGCGGCGCACGACGATGGTGGCGGACCCGCCTCCGTCGAGCTCGATGGCGTCGTAGGCGCCTCGCTCCGAGAGCAAGCGCGAAAGCTCGGGCAACGAAGCCCCCTCGCTGTATCCCGGCTGACGTCCGTCGACGACCACGATGAAGAGGCGACTGCGTGCCCGATCGAGGCCCACGCCAATTCGGGGCGCGAGCACCCCATCCGTCGCCTGCGTCGCCTGCCCCTGCGCGAGCAGGCGATGCCGACCGGACACCGCGTGCACGACACGCTCGGGACGCTCCGTGAGGCTCAAACGTCCCCGATCGTCGACGTACAACGTGCTCCCCTTCCAGCGTTTGGCGTTGACCGTACGCCCATCGACCACGCTGAGGCCGACGAGAGCGGTCGGCGCTCCGTTGACCAGGCGCCACAGGGGCGGCGCCCCCGGGCAGGCGAAGAAGTACTGGGTGTTGAAGGCCACGTGGGCCTGTCGCCGAGTCAAGAAGTCGGAGGTCGTCTGGGCGGGCTGGCAGGGATCGCTCGTGATGGGTCGCGTGGCAACGAAGCGTGGGCCAGAGCGACGCAAGTCGATCGCCAGGCTGTGAACCACACGGGGACGCGGCGCGCTCGAGCTGGTGCGACGATAATGCACCGCTCCGAAATAGGTGCGCTCCAGGTTGGGAGGCTGCGGCCGATAGCGAGCCCACAGCCCGAGGACCCCTAGGGAAAGCGAGACGACCCCGGCCAGGCACGCGAGCCTCGTTGGCCAGGCCGCAGCGCGCTTTCGAGCCGCCGCAGCGCGCGCCCTGCGACCACGGGCGAATCCCAAGAGGGCCAATCCCAAGCCGCACCCGCCCCACCCCACGCAGATGTAGATCGATTCTTTCCAGCTCGCGAGCACCACTGCTGCTTTCGTTTACTTCAGCCGACGACCCGTGACAATCGGCCGCCACGGCACGCCGCTTGGGATCCTCGCCTGGCCGCGGCGGCCGGACCTTCCGCGGCCGCCACCCGCACCCCGCGTGCAGGCCGCGCCGCGGGGCGCGCCAAGGAGCCGCGCCGCGCGACGACCCCATCGGCCGAACCGCCGCGGCGACAGCTCGCCGGCCTCCATGTCCGTTCCTGCCCCGAAGTCTCCGCGGCAAACCCGCCGAGCTTCGAGTTGGCCGGATTTCTCCGAGACGGCCGGACCGATGACGCGGAGACGACGGGGCCCTTCCGCACGAAAGGGCGCCCGTCGGCGCGCCATCGGGAACCAGATCCCGAGAGATCCACGCTAGGGTGCGCAGCGAGGAACATGAAGCAAAAGCTACTATTGCTGGAGGGAAACCACAGTCACGAGGACTGGCCCGAGACGAGCCGCTCGCTGCAGGATGCGCTGACGGCGTCCGACCTCTTCGAGGTCGAGGTTCACCGGGAGGCCAGGCCGGAGCGGCTCCGGCACGACTTCGCGGATTGCGACGTCGTCCTCCCGCACTACAGCCCCCTTCCCGATGAGCGGGGCGAGCCGCTGTGGCCGGCGGCGACGCGAGCCGCCTTCGAGCGCTACGTTCGCGAGGGCGGCGGGCTCGTCATCGTGCACGCAGCGAGCAACGCCTTCGCGCGGTGGCCAGCCTACAACCGAATGATCGGGCTCGGAGGCTGGGGAGGGCGCGGACCGGACGCCGGGGACTACGCATACCTGGACGAAGCCGGTCAGCGCGTGACGCGCGGGGGGCCGGGCGCCTGCGGGCACCACGAGCCCCAGCACGAGTACCACGTGGAGATCCGGCAGCCGGGCCACCCGATCGTGGCGGGCATGCCACCCCGGTGGCTGCACTCGCTGGACGAGGCGTACGGCCTGCTTCGCGGGCCCGCCGAGCAGATGGAGATCCTGGCGACGGTTTTCGCCGGCAAGACACCCGAGGGCAGCCAGCGCCACGAGCCGGCGGCGATGACCGTGCGCTTCGGCGCCGGGCGGGTGTTCCACACCACCCTCGGACACTCCGGCCTGGCCATGGCCTGCGTCGGCTTCCGCACCCTGCTGGTGCGAGGGGCCGAGTGGGCCGCGACCGGCGCGGTCACCTACCCGCTGCCGAGCAGCTTTCCTGGCCCCGAGGCCGCGTCTCTGTGCCCGACGATTTGACATTCGCCAAATACTGAACATAGTCACAGCATGGCGAGCGTCCGAGCCCGGCTGTGTTGTCTCGACATGGACACCTTCTTCGTTTCGGTCGAGCGCGTGCTCGAGCCGTCCCTCGTCGGCAAGCCGGTGATCGTCGGAGGCCGCCCCGGGCAGCGCGGAGTGGTCACGGCCTGCAGCTACGAAGTGCGGCGCTTCGGGGTGCGCTCGGGGATGTCTCTCACCCAGGCGAGCCAGCTGGCGCCGGACGCGACCTACCTTCCCGTTCGCGGGGAGGTTTACGGCGAGTACGCGGCCGCCGTTCGGAAGATCGCCAAGCGATTCTCACCCGCGGTCCAAGTCGCCAGCATCGACGAGATGTTCATCGACTTCGCTGGCTGCGAGCAGCTGTACCGGCGGCCCGGGGATTCTGATGAAGAAGCCACGGTCGAGCGCGTCGTTCGGTCGCTCTGCGCTGCCATCCAAGGGGAGCTGGGGCTGCCGTCGAGCGCGGGCATCGCCACCAGCCGCAGCGTGGCGAAAATCGCGAGCGGCCTGGCCAAGCCGGCGGGAGTGAAGCTGGTGAGAGCCGGGGAGGAAGCCGCCCTGCTGGCGCCCCTGCCCGTGCGCAAGCTCCCGGGCATCGGCCCCGTGGCAGCGGGTCGCCTTCAGGAGTTGGGGATCGAAACCCTGGGAGAGCTGTGCGCGGCCCCACCCCCGCAGCTCTCCGGCGTCTTCGGCGCGCGGTTGCCGCACGTGCTCTCCGCTGCCCGCGGAGCTGGCCCCCATGAGCTCACGCCGGATCGACCCGCGTTTCGCGAGCACGATCCAGTGGGAAGCACACTCGGAACGATCTCCAACGAGCGCACGTTCTCGGCCGACGTACACTCGGGCCGAGCTGCCCTCGACGCTCTCTGCTCGCTGTGCGAGCGGGTCTGCTACCGCGCGCGCAAGCGCGGTGTGCTCGCCTCGACCCTGACGCTGAAGCTACGGTACGGCGACTTCCAAACACTGAGTCGCTCCGCGAGCTTCTCGCCCAGCCACTGCGAGAGGCGACTGCTGCCGGTGGCGGAGCGGTTGTTTCATCAAGCGCGAACACGTTCCGCTCCCGTGCGTCTGGTCGGGATCGCCCTTTCGAACCTCTGCCTCCCGAGCCGGCAGCTTTCCCTGTTCGAAGACGCGGCAGAGGCGCGCCCCGTGGCAGCGGCGGCGCACGGACGTGAAGCACGCCGGTCGAGCGCTCGCTCGGGCCGCTCGACGGAAATGCCGGCAGCCGCCTCGCAATCGCGAGCCGTGCCCGCTTCGGCCGTGCCCGCTTCGGCCGTGCCCGCTCCAGCCGTGCCAGATCCGGTCGCGCCAGCTCCGGTCGTGCGGCCGCCGACGGAACGCATCCCGGTGCCGCCGGATCTGGTTGGTGCCGCGCGGTGGGCCGGCGCGACAGCGGCTCGGCCCCCTGGTCGCCGCGATCGAGCCGGTGGCGAGACGCCAGCGTCGGAGGCAGCGGTGGGCGCGGCGTCTGCCCCGGGCGCCCTCGGGCTCGACGCGGGCATCTCGAGCGGCGAGCAGGTCGGCAGCCGCGTGGGGCGCAGGGCGGCCGACGGCGAGCTTCGCGGGGAAGCCGAGCGGCATGGCCCCGGGGGCAGCGACGAAGGAGGCAGCGCCGAAGGAGGCAGCGACGAAGGGAGCCGTGGCGCGGTGAGCCGTGGCGCGGTGAGTCGTGAGGGAGGGGACGGCGCGGCCGAGAGCCCGCGCGCGGTTGGGCGCTTTGCCACCGGCACTCGGCTCACACGGGGTGTGGACGCGGTTCGAGAGCGATTCGGCTACGATGCACTGCGGCTCGCCTCGGGGGTGCTCCGCAGTCACCCGCCCGCCGAACCGCGACGCAATCCTGCGGTCGCAGGAAAGCGCTCGGGGCCAACCCCGAGCGGCGGGGCGATCGGGTCGAGCCCCGGGTCTCCTGCGCAGCTCGGCGGCGTCGAGCCGATCGCCGCCGCCGCCGTCCCGTCTTCGTGAGGGCCGCGGCGCGCTTCGCCGAGGTCACGCGGTTTGCCGGCCTTCGGTGGGTGGCCCCGTCCTCGTGAGGACCGCCGCGGTCGTCCCGTCGTCGTGGGGGCCGCGGCGCGCTTCGCCGAGGCGGCGGCGGTCTGCCCGGGTTTTTGGCGGCCCGTCTTCGTGGAGAGAGCCGCCGCGGCCGCCTGCCCGGATCTTCGGCTCATGGCCCGTGCTGCTGCGCCACGCCTCGTGCAGGGGCAGCCCGCGGCGGTGCCCTCACCCCCGTCGATCGGGCGCCTCGACCGGGTGGCGGCGTAGCCGCCGGCGAAGCCCTCCGAGCCGCCGGCGAAGCCCCGCGGGAAGTCGGCGCAGCCTCTGGCTCCAGGGCTGTGTACGCAGCGAAGCCGAAAGGGCCGAGGCGCGCTGCTGCAGCTCCTGTGCGTCGCGCTCGTTCAGCGTCACCGCGGCCGCCGCGAGGCATTGCTCCACGTGCTCCACGCGGCTGGCTCCGACGATGGGATGCACGCCCGGCTGGCGCAACAACCAGGCAAGAGCGAGCTGCGCCACGCTCAGCGAGTAGGCGGCGGCGACGGGCTGGACGAAGCCAGCGAGAAACTCGGCGATGGCGGCCTTCGCCTCGGGCTGGAACAACGCGCCGTGGGCGCGAAAATCCGCGGGCGCGGGCTGCGTGGCACGCCCCGCGAGCAGCCCCTGGGCGAGCGGGGAATAGGCGAGCACGGGAGCGTCGCAGCGCTGCGCCAGCTCGACCACGGCGCTGCCCCCGGAGCCCGAAAGCAGGTTGCGCTCGAGCTGCACCGTGGCGAGCTCGCCGGCCCGCAGCGCCTCGCCCAGCCAGCTCGGCTCGCCGTTGCACGCGCCCAGCGCCCCGACGCGCCCCAGGCGACACTCCTCGCGCAGCGCGCGCAGCGACTCGGCGAGTGCCACCTCGAGGTCGGGCTGATGGATTTGCAGCAGATCGACGGACTCCACTCCCAGCCGCCGGAGGCTCTGCTGGAGCTCCTCGCGCAACGAGGCGGGGCGGCTGTTGCGACGAACGACCACGCGCTTGCCCTCGTGCTCGGCTTCGAACGATACGGCCCCCTCGCCGCCATCCCACCGCATGCCACACTTGGTCAGGATTTGCGCTCGCTGCCGGCGCCCGCGTAGCGCCTCGCCCAGAAGCCGCTCGGCCTCCCCAAAGCCGTACAGGGGTGCCGTATCGATGCTACTCAGCCCGGCGTCGAGAAAGCAATCGATGATGCGCTCGCGCCGGGCGCGACTCTCTCCGTGGAAGTCGTCGTACCCCATGGTCCCGAGCACGACCCGGGAGAGGCGGATCGACGCGCCCGCATTCGAAGCCCGCGCCACGCTGCCTACGCGCCCCGCGCGCTCGGTGGCGCCGCGGCGAGCGGCCCCGCCGAGGGTTTCGGGGGCCGGCCGCCGCGGCGAGCGGCGCCCGGTCGTTCGCTCTCGAGCCGGCGACGGGGAGTCCTCGCCGAGCGAACGCGCACGCGCCGGCCCCCACGCCCCGGCCCCCGCGCGACGAGCTCGAGCGCCGCCGCGGCCGAAAGCGCCTCGACGCACGGGCACCCGCGCCGGTTCACGCGGCGCTCCCGCGACTCACGGCGGCAGCCACTGGAACGCCAGGTCATCACAGGGCAGATTGGCCACGACGGGCACGGGCGGAGACACCCGCTGCCGAGCCAGCTGCGCCAACCCGACGTTCGTCGTCACTTCCCGGAGCGCATCGCATGCAGCCCCGCAGATCAACACTCGACCCCCCGCGTCGAGGTTCCATCCGCTGACCTCTGGCCCCGAGTTCTCCGTGCAGGCCTGGTTGCGCTCGATGTCGACGACCTGTTGCGTGAGCGAGGTGGGATCCACGTACGATAGCGTGGCCCTGGGCGGCAACGCGCCGGTCCCCAAGTCGAGCCGGCGAACCCGGTACACGCAGGTGTTGAGCTCGGTGAGGACCTCGGTCAAGGCGCTGGCGCCCTCGGCCGCGTCCGCCACGCCGTTGTACACTTGCGTGCCGCCCGCCTGGGCGAGAGCGCTCGCGCTCGCGACGGTCAGCGCGTCCGCGGCGTCGTCCATCAGCAACGGATCCCCGTCGCCGAGCGCCACGGCATAGGTGGCGATGGGCGCCGCGCCCTGGGTCGCCTGGCGCGCCAAGTCTTGCGCCGTCGGGCCGTCGCAGGGGCCCTGCAAGATGTCGCGGTTGCTGATGACGATCACCGCTCGGCGCTCCACGGCTCCGGTCGGATCGGCGGGCGCCACTTGCCGCAGGGCCGTATACGCCCCCTGCAGGGCGGCCTGAAGATTCATCTCGGGGGGATTGTCCGCGAGCACGCTGGCTGAATCGCGCAGGATGTTGCCTATCGGATCGCTCACCTGGGCAACTCGCGCGAAGGGCACGAGCGGCGCCGAGTACGCGTCCGTCCCACACTGGGCGGCCGCGGCCGGGATGTGGGAGAACGCGGCCTGGCTGCGCCGCGCCGTCGGGCTCGACAGCGGAATCGAGACCACTTCGTCGAAGCCGGCGTCCGCGCCGTAATAGGAGAACATCGTGTTCGATTGATCCATCAACACGTACAGCGCGCTCTCGACCGGCTCGAGGTTGGCGATGGTGCAAAGGCCCGGCTCCCCGTTGGGGTCTCTGGGGTCCGGAAAGCGGTTGGGATCGCGCGGGTCGGGTGCCACGTAGTCTTCACAGATGGGCTGGAAGGCGCGCTTGCCGGGGCAGAACATCCCACCTTCGACGCGCAGAATACGCTCTGTCTTGTAGTTGGACTCGCACAGATTGGGAGCCAGCTGGAAGAGGAACGGGTCGTTGGGATTCGGTAGCGAAAAGCCATCGCGTTGCTCGATCGGCAGAATCTCTGCGTCTCGATCGAGGAACTCGGTCCCGAAGGAATCGTAGAGCACCCGCACGTTCATATCGCCCTGCGCCGGCCGGGGAAACTCCTCGGGCCACGGCACGCGAAAGGTGCACGTCTCCGGGTCCTCGAGCAGCGCTGGCACGGTAGCGCCCGCCGGGAAGCACTGGCTCGGGTCGAAGCAAGTGTTGGTGGTCCCGTAGACCAGCGAGTCGTCGTATGGGGGTAGATCCTCTCCGCAAGGCTCGCCCTCGACGGGGCAGGAATCCCGAATGTCGATCGGGACACACACGCCCCCGACGCAGGTCTCGTCGTCCGAACACGCCACGTCTCGGCAGGACTCCTTGAGCGGCATGTTGAGGTACAGAATCTCCTGGTCGACAAGCGTCACCACGCGGCGCCGCAGCACCATCGTTTCGCGACTGACGGGATCGCCGGGCTGGTTGGGCGCGTTCGGCTCGGGAATCGCCGCACCGACCCCACAATCCGTGATGAACGGCGAGTTTTCCACACGCATTCCGAGCACGGACAAGCGAACCCGCTGCCGATCGTCCAGCCCGGTTGCCGACCCGAGGACCCCCAGCGTGGAGGGCAAGATGGCCTCACCGAAGCGCACGGCGTACGTCTCACAGAACTCGACCGACCCATTCTCCTGCACCACGACGCCCACCGTCTTGATGTGGTCGGGCAGGCGTATCTGCGTGCTGACACCCCCGACGACCTCGGTCGGCTCTCGATTCGAGCACGCGGCCCCCGCGGCCAGCTGTAGGGCCACGGCGCCCGCCAGGCCCAGCCGCCCCAGCCGGTCGCGTGCGCTCGGCTGGCCCATCTCACGCGGCAGCCGCGCGCGCTCCTTCGCTGTGTCGAAGTCCACGAAAACCTCAGAATGAAAAACCAGCACCCGTGGGCGGGTCACCGCCGCCCACGGTGGTCGTGCCAAACGTGCCGCGCACCGGCGGATTCTCCGCGGGGCGGCTGAGCACGATGGCAGCAATGGTGCCGCCCGCCACGACCGCGGCCAAGCTGACCGACCAAAACACCCAAGCGCTCTCCGGAGCGAGATCCACCTCGACCGTTCGAGCCTGATTGGGGTTGAGCGCCACCTCGAGCTGCCGCTCGTCGTAGCCTTCCTTGCTGACGATTACCTGGTGCCCGCCCGCTGGCAACAGGCCCTCCCAAGCGCCGGTGCCCACGAGCCGGCCGTCCACGCGGATCTGCGCATCGGCGTGCGAGCTGACCACTCGCACCTTGCCCTCGGTGGGAGCCTCCGACATGGCGAGGGTGATGGCGACGTCTTCTCCGTACGGCACCTCGCTGGTTTGGCTGGTCGTGGTGAAGCCCTCGGCGCGCGCCTCGAACGTGTGGCGTCCCGCCGGCACGTCCCCGCTGTAGCCGCCGCGACCGAGCTCGCGACCGTCCATGAATACGACCGAATCCGGAGGCCCCTGCACCAGGAGCTCCAGATGCCCCTTCTTCT
This sequence comes from Polyangiaceae bacterium, assembly GCA_050299315.1. Taxonomy (GTDB): domain Bacteria; phylum Myxococcota_A; class Polyangia; order Polyangiales; family Polyangiaceae; genus SZUA-265. The sequence goes on along the minus strand of JBNKVS010000071.1, from coordinate 225,582 downwards.
CGAGGTGAACCATGCGGAGGTCGAGTGAGGCCACTCTGCCCCGCTCCACCATGACCTTGCGCTCGATCGGCTCGAAGCCCGCCTTGGTCAGCCGCACTTGACGCTCCCCGATGTCGACCGCCAGCGGCTCGACGAACGGCGACTGCCCGAGCTCGAGCCCGTCCACCTCGAGGGTGGCCCCCACCTCGTTGACCCGGATCTGGAGACTGGAGACGAACGCCTCGAGGGCCGAGATGGCTGCCTTCGCTTTGGCCACGTCCTCCGCCTCGAGGCGCTTTTGCAGGGTCAGCTCCTCCTGCCACACCCGGATGGCCTGCGCGTACTGGTTGAGGTTCTTCCAGCAGACCCCCACGTTGTAGAGCGTGCGGGGATTCTTGCTCACCTCGAAAGCTTTCCGAAAGCGCTCCAGGGCGCTGCGGTAGTCGCGCGCGGTGTACAGCTCCAGCGCCGCGTCCCACTCGATGCGGGCCGCGCTCGGCAGCTCGTCTCGAACGGTGGGACGCGCTGCCGCCCCCTGCGCGCAAAGCAGCAGCGCGAGACCGATTCCACATGCGAGCCGGCTCGGGCCGCGCCACCTCCCATTCGCCACTTGGTTCCACCTCATCGTTCGATCTCGATCTCGTTCAGGGTGGGGCGGCGCTTGCGCCGCGCCTTGGGCCTCGCGCGCCGCCGGTCGGCGGGGGCCTCGACGCTCCGCGGCTCGCCCGGCTTCTTCCCGACTCGGGCCGGCACTTCGGCAGACGCGGCGGGCTCCGGCGGCAGGTTGCCCAGCGGCTGTACGCGGGGGCCGCTCGCCGACTCGGAACGGACCTTGTCCGGCTCGCCACGGAGCGGCGCCTCCGCCGCGGCGGGCTCCTCCTGCGGGGCCGGCGACGTCGCGGGCGGCGGGCGGCTCGGCGAGGGAGCCGGCAGCGTGCGGCTCGGCGGCAGCGCGCCTCCAGAGGCCGGCGGCGGCTGCGGCGGGGGCTCCCACGGAGCGAAAACGACCGCAACGAGCGCGCCGATGGCCACCATCGGCGCGATCAGCTTCCAGGGAATCCCGCCGCGCGAGGGCTGGGATCGGGGCGGCAGCTCGCTGCCGGGCGCCGTCGTCGAACGGTAGGCGCCCGGGGGAGCCGCCTCCGCATACGGAACGCTGCCCGGTTCCGCCGAAGCATAGGCGCCGCCGGCAGGCCCCTGCGAGGAGGTCGCCGAAGAAGGCGCCGCGCCGCGCGCGTCGGGAGAGCCGCTCGGCGGCGGCGCGCTCGACGGGCGTGCCGACGAGGCGGAGCGGACGGACTCGAGCGTCCCGCTACCGGTCGCACCGCCCGCACCCGCGACCGACCGCGACGACGGGTCGACGGGGATCGACGCCTCCGCGCCGGAACCCGCGGGCGTCGGTTGCGAGGGGATCGATCCCGAGGGAACCGATGCCGAGAAGGCTACGCCGGAGGGCATTGCCACCGGGGAAGCACCCTGCGGGAAGCCGGACGGCAACCCGCTCCCGGGCGTTGCCGAGGGCATCGGTGCGGGACGGGTGGAGGCCGTGAGCATCAGCCTCTGCAACACGAGCTGGCTCCGGCCGTCGGCGAACGACGACAAGGCCACGGCCATCTCTTCGGCGCTCTGATGCCGCTCGCCGGGAGCCTTCGACAGCCCTCGCTGCACGAGATCGCTCAACCCGGGCGGCAGACCTGGCCGCAGCTCGTCCAACGGCGTCGGCGCCTTGGTCGTCACCATCATCAGCAGCTCGGTGAGCTGCCCCGACTTCGGCTCGAAGGGGGTGTTGCCGCTGAGCAGCTCGTAGAGAATGATGGCTGCGCCGTACAGATCGCAGCGCCGGTCTACTCCGGTCGGATCGAGCGCTTGCTCGGGGGCGATGTAGAGCGGGCTTCCGAGCACGCTGCCCGCGGCGGTGAGCTTGCTGGAGCCATACTGAAGCTTGCTGATCCCAAAATCGACGAGCTTGACGAAATCCGCGTCCCCGTTGCGATGAACGACGAAACAGTTGGCCGGCTTCAGATCGCGGTGGATGATGCCCACCCGGTGGGCGTCGGCGAGCCCCGTCAAAATTTGCAGCACGACGTGCACCGCACGCGCCACGTCCGGCAGCCCTCGGGGCGCTTCCTGCTCGAGCAACGTGGCGAGATCCCGGCCGTCCAGGAACTCCATGACGAGGTACGGAAGCCCGCTCGGCAGGCGGCTCACGTCCAACACGTTGACGACGTGATCGCTGTCGATCTGCGAGACGGCCACGCCCTCGTTGAGAAACCGCTCCACGATGCCCGGCGACGCGGCCGCCTCCGGGCTCATGAACTTCAGCGCCACCGGCGCCTGACGCAGCACGTGATGGGCCGCAATCACCGCGCCCATACCGCCCGTCCCCAGCGTTCGACCGATCCGGTACTTCTCTTCGAGAAGGTCACCCTCCCGGGGGTACGCGTGATCCTTGGTTCCCGTCATCGCCTCGAGCTGCTCTCAGGGTCCGAAGGCCAGGCCCAGCTGCGGCCCGATGAACCACTGGGCCCCGTTCGCGAGGTCGTAGGCTGGCGTTGCCTGGGGCCGGGGGGGCACGTCGGGGTTGGTCGAAATGAGCACGGCTCGATCCTCCGCGCTCTCCGCTCGGTCTCCGGCGTTTTCAATCCACGTCGTGACACCCAACGTCAACGCCGTGGAGCGACCGATGAGGAAGCCCACCGCCGCCTCGGCGTTGACGTATGCCGATAGGTAGCTGGCCCCGGCATCCAAGTACCGCCCCTCGTACCCCTGGGGGCTGGTGGTGTTTCGGTCCATTCCGAGGGTGCGATAGACGAGGCCCGGGCCGAGCGCGAAGCTGAATCGAAAGCTCGAAACCTGCTCGACGAGGCGCAGGCGAAATCCCATGCCGCCGCCCACGCGCACGATCAGGAAATCCTCGGTGCGCTCGGGCGCCGCGACGACCGGATTGATGGCGGACCCGGTCACCCCATCGAAGCTGGCCGAGGGCCGGACGTAGTCTCCCGAGATGAAGAGCGCCGCCTCGAGCCCGATCGGGTCCAGGAAATAGCCGACGTAGCCCGACAGCCCGCCCCCGAACCCGCTTCCCGACTGGCAGCTGCTAGCCCCGATCGTGTCGCACCCCCGCTGCATCGTCGAGCCCGAGCCGTTGGGCTGAAACGCGGTGAGAAGGTGCACACCACCGTACAAGCCGCCCGTTTCCCCCGGGGCCCCACGGCTGAGCACGGCCACTTCGTCCGCCACGCCGCTCAGCTCCTGGCGCAGCGTGACGCCCGCCACGTATTGTTGCCCGGGGGCGAGCACGACTTGCTCGACGCGATCGACGTAGCCCTCGCGGGCGACGCGCAGCTGGTGCAGCCCCGGCTCGAGCTCGCCCGAGAACTCTCCCTGGCCGACTTGTTGCCCGTCGACGAAAATCGCACCCTGCCCGCCCGACACTCGTACCGTGATCGAGGAGGGGCTCGGCGCCGTACCGCTCGCTGCCCCTCCGCTCTGCCCGGGGCTCGACGACACCTGAGCCCGAGCAACACCCGGCGCCGACACGGCGAGAGCGCAAGACGCGGCGCCGGCCAACAGCGCGAAAGCCGCCGCGGGCCCGAGCGCGGCGCCCCCGTGCACCGGGGCGCGGCAGGCCGCGCGCGACGCCGCGCTGCGCCCGGGGTGCCCTGCGACGCCGTACCAGACCGGTTCGTGGTTTTTCCCCAGCGGACTCATGGATTGCTCCTCAGGCTACCGCGAACGGGTCGCGTCGAGCAACGCAGCTGAGCCACTCCGCCGCACGACGTGCTGACAGTTCCCGACGGGCACACCTGCGCAGGGTGCCGGGCCGGCAGCGCCGCGGGGCACCAGGCCCAGCCGCTTCGCGCGACGTCCGCTCTTCTTTCGTGCGGCGCCGAGACACGGCGCGTGTCCCGATACGGTCAGGTCGCGCGACGGCCTCGTGAGGTGGTGGTGCGATGTGAGTCAGGCGCCGCGCGCTCGCGTGAGTCAGGCGCCGCGCGCTCGCGCAAGCCCGGGCCCGCCCCGCCGCGCAGTAGCCCGCGGGGCACCGCGCTGGGCGGCGGCCCTTCCCGAGGCAACCGGCGACTCACTAGCGCGGGGTCGAGCTCACAATCGCTGCCACGTCAGGTGGCCGCCGCGCGCATAAACGGCCACGGCTCGTCCGAGCACGGTTTCGACCCGAACGAACCCGAAGGTGCGCCCGTCGCGGCTGTTGCCGCGATTGTCTCCCATCACCAGCATCTGCCCCGGCGGAACGCGCACCGGGCCCATGTCGGGCCCTCCCCCGTCGCTGAGCCGGATCCGATGCGGCACCCCCAGCAGCTCGCGCCGCTCGACCCCCACCCCATGCACTGCCACGGGGTGGCCGTCGATCGCGAGCCGCCCGCGGCGCACGACCACCTCGTCTCCCTCCACCGCAACGACCCGCTTGAGCAACACGGTGCCGTCCTCTTGCGGCGGTGCCAGCACCACGACGTCGCCGCGCGCCGGCGTCTCGACCGACCCGAGCCACACTTGCGTCAGCGGGATGCGCAAGCCGAAGGCCGACTTGTCGACGAAAATCCGGTCTCCGACCTCGACGGTCGGCTCCATCGATCCGCTCGGCACGACGTAGTGGTCCGCCAGCGAGGCTCGGGCAAACAGGACGATCGACGCGAAAGCCAGCAGCGAGGCCCACTCCCTCGCCCACGCACAAAGCTTCCCGCGATCGGTGCTCCAGGGCCGTTGGTCGCCCCGCGGGGGACGGCCGCCGCCCGCGGGGCGACCATGGCTCGATGGCTGAGCGCGATCCGCTCGATGCTCCTGCTGCATGACTCGTTCAACCTCTGTTCCCGTCGATTATTCCGCAGGAGCCCGCGCGGCGCGGCCTCCCCCACGATTCTCGCGTCCCGTTCCGATGGCGACCGGCGGCGCTCCCCCCTGCCGCGCAGGCGGCTCGAGGCGCGACCCAACCGCCGCCAGCCTCACGGCTCCCGCCCGCGGCTCGACTGGGCGGAGCGAGCGCTCCGCGTTCGACAGACCCCGCGCGCTGCGCGACTCGGCCCATTCGGTGCCCCCTCAGGGTTGCCCTTCCGTTTTCGTGAGCAGAAGCAGCTGCAGAGCGGGCCTCCCGCGATACCCGCTGGCCTTGCGCAGGGCGAGCCCGAACGCCACCGTGTGCTCGAGAAAAGCTTGGGGTACCTGCACCTCGGAGGACGCCGAGACGGTCTGCAGGGAAACGAGCGTGCTGCCCGCACCGGGGCCCAGCGCGTCGACCAGCTTCTTGGAGACCACGGCCACGGCTCGCGAGTCCGAGCTCTGGTCGAGCTCTCGCAGGCTCTCCTCGGCGAGCCGAGCGAGCCGCGGCAGCTGCGGCGCCGGGTCGAGCCGCTTCTGCGCACGCGCGGACCGCAGACGTTCCACGATGCGCTGCTTGGCCTGCCCGGGAGACTCGGGCTGGGCCGGAGTGGAGAACACCTGGGTGACGGTCAGGTTCCGGGCGTCCACGACGCCTCCCTCGACCACTCCGACGCCGAAGTGAGTGACGTCCTCGGACAGGATGTTTTTCAGATGAGGGGGGCTGGCCAGGAGATTCTCGTGGGCCTGGCTCACCGTGCGGGCCTCCGCGAGATTCTCGCGAGCCACCTCGAAGAGGTACGAAGCCGCGTCGAGCCGATCCTCGAGGGTGCCGGTGTTGGGGGAGTGGTGATCGAAGAAGTGCGCGTCGCGCATGTCTGCCGAGTGAAAGCGGGCGATCTCACTCAGCCGCGGGTCGAACTGCAGGGCGGCGAGGCCGCGCTCCTGCCGATACCGGTTGACCAGCTCCAGCATGCGCCGCTCCTCGGCGCGCTCGCGCGCCCCGACGTTGATCTGCCCGAGCCCGCGGCCGAACACCGCGGCCGAGCTCGGGCGCGGCGGCCGCTGCGCGAACGACACGGGCTGACAGGCAACGCACGCCGGCCCCAGCGCAACACACAGACACAGCCCCATGGCGCGCGAGCCGGCTACGGCCCACCTCGCGGCCCGACTCCGAGCTGCGCCGGAGAGCCCCGTCGCCGCTGCCCGCTGTTCCGTCCGCGCCACGATTCTGGCACCATGACCCGATACGCTGCCGGACGCTCGCGCACAAATGCCCGAAGGAGGCCCGCTTGCCGAAAAATCGTTCCGCCTCGTGACGCAGGCGCCCTGCTGGCGACACCGAAGCTCGAATCCCGCGGGCAACCGGAGTCCCACCCGTATGACCCACCGCCCCCCTGGCGACCCGCCCCCCTGGCGACCCGCCCGCCTCGCGCGCACGGCGCAGCGCGCGGCATCGAGCGTGCGTCGCCAATCCTCGACCCCGGCTCGCCGCGGCGACGATTGTCGCCGTGCCCGTGCCGAAACGGGCCAACTCAGGCGCGGCGAGCGCTCTCGCATCGGCCCGCCGCCTCGGTCGAAGCGGCGCGTGCCGAGCGAGAGAATCTCTTTCGCCGAGCAACTCTCCGCGCGCCAGCTCGGAGGCCAGCGCCAGCACCTTCTCGGCGCACGTGGGGTACGCGCGCGATGGGTCTGCGAGCGAAAGAACGCGCCCTGTGCGTTGAAGAGGCAGCCGGCGGCGAGGACCGACGGCAGGGGCAGCAGCGCCCGCAACGACGAGCCCTTCGCGACCATGACGAGCGACGCGAACACCTGCCCGGGCGCGGGAAAACACGGCCTCCCCGGGGAACGGGCGGTGGGCCCCGCGCGGTGGCCGCCCGGGCGAGCGAGCGCGCCGTCGCGGGCGGCCTCGTTGCCCCGCTTCGCCGGAGCTCTGGCGCCGCCGCCCCGGCGGCAGCTCACTGCGCGTCGTGGAAAATCAGGCCGAGCGCGAGCCGCTCGCCGCGCCGCAGGCGGCTGACGCCGTGCCGATGCTGGCAGCGTCGCGGCCCGTACTTGCCGGCCGTGGGCCGAACGCCACCGGCGAACACCACGGCATCTCCGCGGCGGAGCGGCACGACCGAGGCTTTGGTCTGCATGCGAGGAAGGTGCTCGGACAGCAGGAACTCTCCCCCCGCGAAATCTTCCCCCGGCTCGGAAAGCAGCACCGCGAGCTGCAGGGGAAAAGCCTGCTCTCCGTACACGTCTCGATGCAACCGGTTGTAGTCGCCGGCCTCGTAGCGCAGCAGCAGCGGCGTCGGGCGCGACTGGCCAGAGAGCCGACAAGTCTCCAAATAGGCGTCGAGCTCGGCGGGGTAGCGCTGCGGAATTCGGAGCGCCTCGTGCCACGCGTTGGCCACCTCGGCCAGCAGGGGGTAGCAAACCGCTCGCAGAGAGGCCACGAGCGGCGGCAACGGATAGCGAAAATACTTGTACGTTCCCCGACCATAGCCATGGTCGGCCATGACCACGACGCTGCGAAACGGCGCCTCACCACCGAACAGCGCGGCGAGCTCACCGCACTGCTGGTCCACGAGCAGCCCCTCGAGGACGGCGAAGCCCTCCGCGTCGAGCTCGACCCGCGCCCGCTCCCAGCCGCCCCGCAGACGCGCGGCGAGGTCGGAGTCCGTCAATGAGCGGGCCATGGCAGGTGCGCGACCAGCCGGATGCGCCCCCCCCCGACGACTGGTTCGGGGCGCGTCGCGCCCGGCGGCGCCGGGCGACCCGCCGCGGGTGAACGCGGGCCTCGCAAAGCCAGGAGACGCTCCACGCGCAGCGCCGTGGGCGGGTGCGTGCGCAACCAGGCGGGTGGCTCGAGGGCGGCCAGAGGCCACGGGGGCCGCGTGAGCGACTCGATCCGAAGCAACGCCCGAGCCAGCGGCTCGGGCTCGCCGAGCAGGGCGGCGGCGGCCACATCGGCGTGCAGCTCGCGAATGCGCGACAGCGCCGAGAGCCCGAGCGTCGCCAGCGTGGGGGCCGTGATGACGAACAAGGCGACGGAGCCCGGAAACGGCACGAGCCCGGTCAGCGACATCAGCACGGCGACCCACCCCGCCACCGCGATACCGCGCGTCAGCGCGCCGACCGATGCGGCGAAGCGGGTGAGCCGCACGTCGCCCGCACGCAGGTGCGACAGCTCGTGGGCGACCACGGCGGCCACCTCCGCGGGGGGCAGCCGCTGCAGCAGCGAGGCCGTGACGCCGATCGCGGTGTCCCGCCCCTCCCCCGCGGCCAGCGCTTGCGGTGCCGCGCCGGGCAGCAGGTACAGTGCGGGAGCGCGGGCGAGGCCAGCGCGCCGCGCGAGCCGCTCGACGGTGGTGTGCAACGATGGCACCTGCCACGCGGCCAGCGGCCGGGCGCCTTGCATTCGCATCAACCAGCGGGTGCCAATGCGTGGGGAAAGCAGCGGCGCGGCCAGGGCGAACGCCGCCGAGAGCAGCGCCCCCGGCCAGCCCGCGACGGCCCAGCCGGCGAACAAACCGACGGCCGCGAGCCCGGCGACCAGGAGGATCGACCGGAAGCGATAGCCGTAGCGCGTCGTGACGAAACGATTGCCTTCCACTCGCCAGACGTTAAGCACGCTGCCACGAGGCGCACCCCCCGGCGGCCAAGTTTGTGGTCCCGTGCGTCACGCTTCGGCTTTGGCGAGCCGATTCGGCACGCGGCTCCGCCGGGCGCGGCGGGAGCTTCGTCGCGCGCTCTCGAGGCTCGACCGGCTCTTCGATCCAAGAGCCATTTCGTGGCCACCGCGCGTCAGCCCCTGTACAGCAGAAGACATCGAATGAAAGCGGGGCGTGCTGCTCGAGAGAAGGGATCGCTCGCGCGCTGCGTCGACGCACGGCGGGAGGGCCGCGGACCGGCGTCGAAGCCATGGCCACGGCGGGCGCCGCGGCTCGCTGTCCGGGTGCGGCGCGGCTCCGGCGGCCGAGGCGGCTGCGCCCCCAACGGAAAGGCCACCTGCCTTTTTCGCCAGTCCCTTGCCATCGGCCCGACCTCGGCTCAAATGGGCAAACTTCCGAATTCGGGATCCGCGGGCGAAGATGATTCGAGATGCAAGGCAGCTGCCCGACGGGCACGTGGTGAAGGGAGATGTGTGTCTCATCGGTTCGGGCCCGGCGGGTCTCTGCATCGCCCGCGAACTGAGCCGCGCATCGCTGCGCGTGGTGGTGCTGGAGGGCGGGGGCCTGGCGCCCGAGCCGGACAGCAGTGACTTGTATCGCGGCAGCTCCATTGGCCAAGCCTACGGCGAGCTGGAAAGCGTTCGCGTGCGCGCGTTCGGAGGCACCTCGCACCACTGGGCCGGCATGTGCACTCCGCTGGAGGGCTCCGACTTTCGGGAGCGCAGCTGGGTGGCCGACAGCGGATGGCCTTTTCGCCTCGAAACGCTCGAACCCTACTACCGAAGGGCGCACGAGCTGCTCGGTCTGGGGCGATACGACTACCGAGGCGAGGGCTGGAAAGGAAAACGCGCGCCGCTCGCCTTCGGAGCCGCCTCTCCGCTGGAGAGTCGCGTTTTTCAGCTGGCACACCAGCGGCGGCGCCTCGGAGAGCTGTGGCGAGCGGAGCTCGCACGCTCCGAGAACATCGATCTGTATCTGCACGCCAACGTCACGTCGCTCGACCTGCGCGCGGACGCCGGCGCGCTGAGCGGGGTGACGGCGCGGGTGCTCGGGGGACCGCGGCTGAGCGCGACGGCGCGCCACTACGTGCTGGCGGCGGGCGGGCTGGAGAACCCGCGGCTCCTGCTCGCCTCCGACCAAGTGAGCGAGCGGGGCGTCGGCAACCAGCACGATCTGGTGGGGCGCTATTTCATGGAGCACCCGCACGTGGACCACTACGCGCTGTTGACGGCCAGCGCGGCGATGCCTCGCGCGCACTTCTACCGCGCCGCGCCGCCCGGCAAGCGCGGGTTTTCCATCTGGGGGTTTCTCTCGCTCAAGCCGGAGGTCCGCGAACGGGAGCAGCTGCTGTCGACCCATGTGGTGCTGATGCCAGCCAAGCCGGGCGACCGCATGCTGCGCGACCGAAACATGGTTGGCCACTGGCCGGAAGTGATGGCCACCCTAGCCGACAGCTGCAGCGGAGCTTCCGAGGCCGCGTACAGCTTCGGCACACCCACGGAGCAAGCCCCCAACCCGAGCAGCCGCGTGCGGCTCGGCAGCGAGCGCGACGCGCTGGGCATGCGTCGCATCGAGCTGGACTGGCGCTTGACGGAGCTCGATCTGCACACGCTCTCGCGCACCCACGAGCTGATCGCTCGCGAGTTCGGGCGCATGGGTTGGGGTCGAGTGAAGCTCGGCGTCGGCTCCCAGTGGCCGAGGCTCACGCGCTGGGGCTGCCACCACATGGGCACGACGCGCATGCACGACAGCCCCCGCAAGGGCGTGTGCGATGGGCTGGGGACGGTGCACGGCGTGCCGAACCTGACCGTCGCCGGGAGCTCGCTCTTTCCCACCTCGGGCTCGGCCAATCCGACGCTGACGATCCTCGCGCTGGCTCTTCGCCAGAGCGAACACCTGCGCCAGGTGTTGTCATGACGGCTCGCCGCGGCTTCGGCCGGCGACTCCCGCGCCGATCCCTGCTCGCGCTGTTGCTCTCCGCGCCCCTTTCCGCAGCGCTCCCGGGCTGCTCGCGGCGGCGCACGTCGCCGCTCGCGGATCGCGTCGAGACGATGCTCAGCCGCCTCGGTGCCGCGCAGCGCCTGGGCCAGCTGGCCATCGAAGCCCTCGGGTCGCGGCCCGCGGGCGAATGGCTCTCGATGGCGCTCGGCGAGCGCGGCTTGGCGCAGCTCGCGGCTGCGGAGTCGAGCGCCGCGGCGGCGCGCGCCGCGCACACGTGGTCCGAGCGGATGGCGGCGGATTTCCAGGCGGGCGAGACGGTCCAGGTCGACGGCTGGCTGCTCGCGCGCAGCGAGGCCGCGCTGTTTGCCTACGCCGCGGCGGATCTGGAGCAGGTCGAGCTCGCCCTCCCGCAGACGGGCGCGAAGCGACCCACCCCGGCCCAGTTGCGACAGCGCGGCGAGGCGCTGTACCGCAGCTCGGGCTGCGGCGCGTGTCATGATCTCGAGCGCGACAAGCCGACGGGGCCGGCGCTCGCCGGGCGCGCGGGCTCGCCCGTTCGGCTCAGCGACGGCACGCGAAAGACGCGCGACGCCCGCTATTTGCGAGCCGCCATCGAAAATCCGGCGGCCGAGGTCGTCGAGGGCTACACGCCCAGCATGCCCGCACTGGGGTTGGGCGACGACGATCTGGACGCCTTGGTGGCGTACATCGAGTCGCTCCGGTAGCCGAGCGGCCGGAGCTCGAAGGCGCGTGCAATCCGGGGCGCACGCGCAGCCGAGCCGCTTGCGCGCCGCAGATTTCAACGGCCCGTCTGGTCGGGCCGACGAACGCCTTGCCTCCGGTTGCGGCTGCGATTCGTTCGCGGCTGGGGGCGCCGGCTCGCTGCCCCGAGGGGCCTCTACGGCGAGCCGCCAGCCGGCCCGGCGTCGGCACGTGTTGCCTGCGGGGGCTCCGTCTGGAGCAGGTCGACGAACTCGCCGGGCTGCGGCCCGTCGATCCGCGGCCCCGTCACCTCCGCGTCGTCGTCGCTTCCGCACGCCGCGCTTCCCGCGAGCAAGGCCCCCAAACCCACCGAAGCCAGAATCAACCCCCGCCGCACGCCAGTGGCCGCGGGGCGCGCACCCCGTGAATCTCTCACCAACGACGCGCCAGCTCCCCCCATCCCGACACTCCTGCGTACGAACATGACGACCCCGGCCGACACCGAGGCAACCTGCTACTCCGGCACCACGCGGATCGCAACGCTCGGCTCCCCTCGCCGCGTCCCGCGGCGAGCCCAAGCCGCGCGGCCCCGCGGATGGGGGCGGACCTGCGAGGGCAATTCCGAGCGCATCGCAATGCGTCACGGGCGCGCCGGTCCCGCCCCTGCCCTCGCCCCGACTGCGGTCCGGCCGCGGTGGCCCCTGACCTCCGCCCACACGAACCCGAAGCCCGGAGTCGACGAGTCCGACGCGGCGGAGCCACGCACCGCGGCGACGGGTCGAGCCACGCACCGGCTGCCTTCCCCCCGGCGACGCCCACCGCCGACCGTGAGCCTTTCGGTACAAAAACCCAAGGTTTCTTGACTGTCTGCTGTCGGCCGATGCACCGAGGAGAGAAATCGAAACCTGCGCCTGCACGAGATTTGTTCGTCACTCGCGGCAAGATAAGGTCTCGCCATGTCGCCCCTGACGCCAACCGACGACTTCCCGCCCGGTCACCGGTTCGGAAGCTATGTCGTCCGCGGCTGCGTGGGGCGCGGGGGCATGGCTCGCCTCTACGAAGCCGAGCACGTCAAGCTCGGCAAGACGGTGGCGCTGAAAGTCATGGAGCGCACGCAGATCGGCAACCATCAGTGGCGGCTGCGGTTTCTGCGCGAGGGGCGAGCGGCCGCGGGCGTCAAGCACCCCAACATCGTCGACGTGACCGACGTGGGGGTCGAAGACGGGATGCCCTACCTGGTGATGGAGTTTCTCGACGGGTTGGACCTGGCCGAGCACCTCCGACGCACGGGCCCTTTGAGCGAACAGCACACGGCCGACCTCATGTTGCCGATCGTCTCGGGCCTGGGCTACGCCCACGATCGGCAGATCGTTCACCGCGACATCAAGCCGAGCAACATCTTCCTCGCTCGTTCACCCGACGGGGAGATCGTCCCCAAGCTGCTGGATTTCGGCATCGCCAAGTTCTCCCCGTCCGCCGAAGAAGCCGCCGAGGATCTGCACCGCACCGACACCAATCAGCTGCTCGGAACCCCGTTGTTCATGCCGCCCGAAGCGCTCAACGGGGCGCGCGATTTGACTGCAAAAGCCGATCAATATTCGCTCGGTGTGGTAATTTTCCATTGTCTCGCGGGGCGTTCCCCGTTCAACGAGCAGACGCCCGCCTCGCTCCTGATGGCCATCGCGGCCGGGCGCCACGAGCCGTTGCGCAAACCTTGCCCCCAGGTGTCTCGCGCCGTCGAGCGCCTCGTGCAGCGCGCGATGAGCCTCGATCCCGACAATCGCTTCGCGCACGTGCGCGACATCGGCAGGCAGCTGTTTCCGATGGCCAGCCCCCGCAGCCAAGCGCTCTGGTCCGGCACGTTCGGGGGCAGCGCCCGCAGCCAGCCGGGCCTCGGACGCAGGCCGCGGCGCACCGCGTGGCTCGTGGGCGCGGGCGTCGCCGCGGTGGCGGTCGGCGCGGCGCTGTGGGCGGTTCGCTCGCGAAGCGGCGAGGCCTCGTCGCCGCCGGGGCCCCGCGCGCTCGAAGGCGAAGCCAGCGCAACGGCTCGACCCGAGCAGCCGCTCATCGAGCAGCGCGCGCAGGCCAACCTTCCTCCTCCGCCGCCGCGGCCGATGGCCGGCGAGCGCGAGCCGACCGAGCCCGCCGACTCGCAGCCGGCCGACTCCCAACGGCGCGCCGAGCCGGCCGTCGACAGGGCCGCGCCCCGCGGCAGCCGCGCGTCCTCGCGCCAGGGCGCAAATCGGGCTCGCGGGCTCGCGGCGAGCTCACAGCGCTCCCGCGAGCGAACGAGAGATCACTCCAGCTCGCCGCGCGAGGCGCCCAGCGCGGTCCCGCCTCGGCCGTCGTCGGCGGGGAGCCCATCCCCGCAGCGCGGCCGGGCCCGCTCGAGCGAGGCCGACGAGCTGCGCGAGTTGTTCGGGACCCACCCCGCGGTCCCCGCCCCGTCCCCCAACGGCTCCAACGGAGCCCCGATCCCCGAATAGCCATGCTTCGCTCTCGCCCGCTCGCGCACTCGCCCCTGCTCGCTTCCGCGGTTTGCCTGCTGCTGCTCGCTCGGCAGGCCGCCGCCGAAGAGCCGTCCCCGTCGCCTCCGCCGGCTCCTGCGGAGCCGCCCAACGACGCAGGCAACTCGGGCAGCACGCAGCCGGCCGAGGCGAACGCCGCGGGCAGCTCCGAGCAAGACCTCGACGCCCTGCTCTCGGAAGGGATCCGACTGCGGCGCGCCGGTCGGGACGAGCGCGCCCTGGCCGTGCTGGAGCGGGCGCACGCCCTGCGGCCCGACTCCCGACGCGCGCAGGTCCATCTCGCCGCAGCGCACCAGGCCATGGGGCATTGGTTGCGGGCCAATCGGTTGCTCTCGCAGGCTCTCGAAGACGGAGACGACTACGTCGACCGCAACCGGGGCGTGCTACGCGAGGCTCTGGCGGCCGTCCGGCTGCACATCGGGCAGCTGCAGGTCCGGGTGACCCCGGCGGACGCGTCGGCCACGCTGCGGCTCGACGGTGCGCCCGTCGCCGAGGGGTCCGACACCGCCCCGCTCGAGGCCGTCAGCGGCAGCCACGTTCTCGAGGTTGCGGCCGACGGCTACTTCCCCGTGACGAGGCCGGTCGAGGTGCGCGCCGGCCGGCTCGTGCGAGAGTCCGTCTCGCTCGTCGCGCGGCCGACTGAGGCCGCCGCGGCAGCGGCCTCCACGCCCTCGTTCACCGCCGACGGGAGCTCCCCCGGTGTGAGCGCCTTGACCTGGAGCCTGGTGGCCGGGTCGGCGGCGGCCGCGGCGGCCTCAGCCGTATCGCTGGGGCTGCGCGAGCAGCGCGTGAGCGAGTGGAACAGCGACGACTGCGTGACGTTCGGGCGTACCCGGGCCGTGGAATGCGGAGGCGAGCGGGACGCGGCGCGCACCTACGAAGGGCTGGCGATTGGCACGGCGATCGGGGCCGGGGTGCTGGGCTTCGGAGCGCTGGTGAGCTACTGGCTGCTGGATGGCGAAGAAACGGAGAAAGGCCAGGCAAACGGCCTCGCCTGCGAATTCACGAGCCACGGAGCGAGCTGCCATGGGACGTTCTGATCGGCCGGGAAGCGAGGGCACGAGCCGGGCCGACGACACGTCGAAAGCCCGACCCGCTCCGCGCCTACCGAGCGGAGTGTGCCTCCTGGCCGGTGTGGTGGCGTGGGGCTCGCTGGGCTGCTCGGGCCTGGCCCGAGGCGACGACACGCTCGATCCGCGCTGGGGGTGCCTCGGGGAGCCCTCGGTGCAGGCGCAGTCGCTGTTGGTCCAGGCCCAGTCCTCTGCGGTCGTCAAGTTGCGATTCCGCGACCTATTTCAGCAGTCCTCGCTGGGCGGAGTGGGAGTCGATGCGTGCCTGAGCTCCGATTCGGCCTGCGCCTCGCCCATCGCCGCGGGGTTGGTCGCGAGCGAAGACGGAACCCTCGACATTCCCCTGTACCGCGGCTTCGAGGGCTATCTGGAGCTCGAGGCGGAGGGGATCATCAGCACGCTGTACTTCTTGCCCCCGCTGGCGGGAAACCTCGACCTGGGTGAGGTCGGGCTGATTCGTGAGGTGAACCTGAGAACCTTCAACGAAAACTTCAACGCCGGCATCGATTTCGACAAGGGGCACCTCGTGCTCACGACACGAGATTGCAACGGGAACCCAGTCGAGGGTATGCACCTTTCCACGAACGCGGGCGGCAAGCCGTTCGTCATGGACGGTGGCCTTCCCTCCTTCGTGGATCCGATCACCGGGCCCCCGGGCGCGGGTGGGTTCCTCAACCTGGAGGTCGGGGGCGCATACGTCACCGGAGAAGTCGTCGGCGCCGAGCAACAGAGGTGGCTCGTGGCCGACGGGAACTACTCGATCCGCGGCGCCTGGGCGACCATGGCCCGCATTGGCCCGTACAATCAGTAATCGCTCGACAACGAACGTTCGCCGGGCTCCGCCCGGCAGGCGCCGACGCTCCGTGAGGGCTCCAGCGGCCGCCTCGAGCGGCGCGTCCCCGATTCGCCGGCAGCGGCGGGGTGGGGGCGTCGAAGCAGATGGCCGGCGCGGAAATCGGACCGCCCTCTCCCTTCGTTTCGGGGTGAGCACCCACGCAGGGCGGCGCCGCGTCGCATCTCCGGTGCAGCCCGGGGGGCTCGGCGGACACGAGCCATCTCCCGACGCGAGATGGCGACTCGAAAGCAGCAGAAGCCGTTGAGCACAACAAGACTCATCGCTTGGAGGTTACGAAATGGATCCTGATACGATCACGGTTTGCGAGTCTTTGGCGGAGGTCCCGGATCTCGAAGAGCTATGGGCCGACTCGAAGCAGCGCCTCGAGTTCTTCGACGGAGATTTCGCCGACTATCGGCGAATCGCGTCCATTCCCGGAATTCAGCCGCGGATCGTCGTCGATCGAGGCGTCGAAGGGGCGCCGCTGGTGGCGCCCTTCTACCTGCGAAAGCAAACCAAGACGTTCACGATGGGTGAACGGCGGCTGTTCGGGCTCAGGGCCCGCACGTTGATTCTCTACTCGCAGTGGATGATGCAGCACGCCGGAGCAGAGCGCATCCGCGCGGCCCTGGCCAAGCTCCGCGAGAAGCGGGACTTCGACTGGCTCGCGGTCGGCGAAACGCCGGTCGGATCTCCGCTGGCAAACGCGCTGAAAAAGCCCGGCTGGCAATGGCTCGTATCGTACCCCAAGCGCACGAATTCGCTGCGCTGGCTGATCGATTTGCCGCCCGACTTCGACACCTACCTGGGAGGCTTGAGCCCTTCCAGCCGGCAGTCGCAGAAGCGAAAGATGCGCAAGCTGGAGAAAAGCTACCGGGTCGAATTCGAGGCGGTGACGCTAGCGGAGCAGATCCCGCGCTACCTCGAAGAGGGCGAGCGAATCAGCCGCAAGACCTACCAGTGGGACGTAGGCCAGCGCCTCCTGAACGACGAGTCCACCAAGGATCTGATGCGGAAGCAGGCCGCTCGGGGCGAGCTGCGCGGGTACTTGCTTTCGCTCGACGGCGAGGTTCGCGCTTTCTTGCGCGGCTCGCTGAAGGGAAACATCTACGAATACGAGACCCCGGGCTTCGACCCCGCCTGCCGCAAGGACTCGATCGGGACGACTTCGCTGCTCTACGCGATCCGCGACTTGATCGAAAATACGCCTTGCACCCTCTTCGACTTCGGCACGGGAGGGGACGAGACGGGGTACAAATCCACGTTCGGCAACCGGTCGATCCCCTGCGTGGAGATCGAGCTCGGTCGCAGCCGGAGCCCGATCTCGCACGTCATCGCGCACACCCAGTCGGCGCTCAACCAAGGCAAGAATTTCGGGAATTGGGCGCTGAAAGATTCCGAGCTACGCGCGCGAATCAAGCGCGCCTTGCGTCGGGACGCCGCCTCCAGCGGTGCCCCCCCCGGCGGGGACGCCTCGGGCTGACCCGGCTAGCGGGCTGCCGGCACGTGAGCCGGCCTGCGACGGCGCGACGAGGGCGACCCAACGGCGCCCGGAGGGGACAACTTGCCGCGGAAACGCCGCTGCTCGCCGGGGCGAGGCAGCGGTGCCCCCGGCGAGTGATCCGTTTCCGATCAGGGCTCGCCCGCGCCTTTGCCCTTCACCCAGCCGAGCCGGCGAAGCCCGGCCGCGGCGAGCGGGGTAATCACCAGGGTTGCGGCGATCCTCAGAGGCTGGGTCAGCTTGGTGGCCAGCCAAGCGGCGCCCAACAGGCCGGCTCCCCCCGCCGCGGACTCCACCTCGAAGCCCGAGGATATGGCCAGCGCGAAGCCGCCGAACACGAGAGCGAAAATCACGAGATACGTGCCCAGGGCGAACGGCCCGTACTCCTGGGCGAGCTGCTTGATCGACTTGCGGTTCTTCACTGCGGGGGAAACCTACCATGCCCGGCCCCTCGGGGCGGACGCTCGGGGCGGTAGGCCCGGTGGCCACCCGCCCCGAGCGGCAGAGAGCGAGCCCGAGCGATCGGGCCCGCGCACCTCACACCTGGCTTCAGTTCGTGGCGAAACAGTACAGGCGGCCCGCCCCTCCACGCATGGCAAGGCCGGGCTGGCTGCAGTTGGCCGAGGTGTGTGCGGCGTTCCATGAGGGGCTGAACATCGGGTTCGTCGGAATGTCGCTGTGACCGACCTGCGGGTTTTCGGTGAGCTCGGCGCTGCTGGAAGTCCAGTTTTCACAATTGAGCCCGGCCACGGCGCGCCCCTGCGCGTCGGATCCCGTCAAAATGTCGTGCTCGGGGCCTGGGATCGGCGCGCCCGTTTCGTCCACGATCCGGTTGGGGTCGCCGTTGAACACGGTGCCTTCGTCGAACAGCTCGGCGAGATCCGCGGCGATTTGCTCGCCCTGCTGGTTGAACCAAGGCCCGCTGCCGATGCGATCCCGAGCGTCCACGGTATCCGTGCTCAGGTACGCGGCCCACGCCTTGGCGGACCCCGCCGCCTCCGCGAGGCTCTGGCAGTACGCGTCCGCTCCTTCGAGGCCGCCCAGGTCGCCCCCGTTGCCCATGCTCGAGCTGGTGGCGAAGAAGCTCATCGCGGCGTCCTCGTCCGCGCCCATGCTCGCTTCGACGTCCGTCATGACCGGATCGTCGTCCTCATCGTCGGAGGAGCATGCGGACAGCGCCGCGAGAGATACGAGCAACGTGGTGGAAAAGAGGCGAAAGCGCACTATGGTGACTCCTGGCTGAATGTAAGAAGGTCTCGGTTCGAGTACGACTGTCGTCCGAAGCTACCCACATTGACCGGGCACGGCAATGGGAGCGAATTGCGATCGCAGCCCCCGGCTCGCAGCCCCGCGCCGAGTGCTGGCCCGATGCCGCGGGCGTGGTAGACGGCCCCGTCCACTCGCGGCCCGCGCGCCCCATCCAACCCCTACGCGGCCAGAGCCTTGCCGCACCGAGCCTTGCCGCACGCCGGCTCGTCCACGCGCTCCCGCGCGCCACGCCTCGGAGCGAGTCAGGGCCGGCAGGGGACGAGCTGCACGTCGTCGATCCAGACATCGAAGCGGCCGCCGCCCCCGAGCTGGAAGGCCACACCGATGAGCTTGTCGGCGCTCACCGCGTCGGGGCGGGGATCGCCCCAATAGGGGCGCTGACGCAGCTCCGCGAAGCCGAGCGTGTACTGCGTCCAGCGCGGGGTCAGCCGAACCTCGCGGCTGAAATGATTGAAGCAAATGCTGCACACGTTGCCGACCGGGTGCGTATTCGCATCCGGGAGCGAGACGCGCATCCGACGCCCGGAATCCGCGTCTCCGAGGCGAGCCACGAACGAGATGGCAGCGTATTGGGATGCGTCGTAGGCGGCGTTGCCCTCGAGCAATCCGAGCCCGAGCTCGATGCCCCAGGCCTGATCGCCTCCGCGCGCCGACCGCCCCACGAGGTGCGCAGCCCGCTTGGGAGAGCTCGAGCTGCCCCCCTCGGCGCTGCGGAACTCCGGCCCTTCCGGCTGATCGAGGCGCGAGCCCTCGGCATCGGTGGCGAGATACCAGGTTCCGCCGCGGCCCCCCAGAGGGGCGACGCGGGCATCGCCATCCTCGAAGTCGTCGATCAGCGACGCAGCGCCCCAGTCGGCTCCCCGCGGGCATCCGCGCACGCGGGCGGCGGCGGGGACCTCGGCGGCCGAAGCACCGCGCGTGGTGGCAGCCGCGCCCCCTGCGCCTGCCGCGATGCCCGCGCAGCCGGCGAGCACGGCCGCGAGCAAGGCCCCCGGCGCGGCAAGGGCCACGGCCGACGGCGAACGTGCTCCGAGCAAGGCGTCGCGAAGCAAGCCCAGCCGCGTCCCCCGCTCGGGAGACGCAGCGCTGGGTTGGCTCGACCGGGAAACGAGCTGCGCTCGAGCGCGCCGCCCCCCGCCATTGCACCGGCTGGGCACGGCAGAGCCGCCCGGG
The DNA here is from genome assembly GCA_050299315.1 of Polyangiaceae bacterium. Taxonomy (GTDB): domain Bacteria; phylum Myxococcota_A; class Polyangia; order Polyangiales; family Polyangiaceae; genus SZUA-265. Next base: position 206,092 of record JBNKVS010000071.1, on the reverse strand, counting down.
TGAGGGGCGCCGCGGTCAGGAGACGGGACTCTTCCCGGGGCGGCGTTCTTCATTGCTCGTCCAGGCCTCGACCCGGCGCAGCCGAGCTCGGGGTGAAAGGGGTGTGGTAGTGTCATGGGATCAGCCAGCACGGGACCGCCCGTGCGCGGCACCAATGCACGCCGGGGGGTACGCAATTCGCCGTCGTGTTCCGTTTCCGTTAGTCACGGCTCCCCGATCGAAACGACCATGACGACCCAACGCACGAGCGCTCGCCCCCCCGAAAGCCCTTTTTCCCACATCGCTCGCGACCTGACGGCGGGAACCGTCGTGTTCTTGGTCGCGCTCCCGCTATGCCTCGGCGTTGCGCTCGCATCCGACGCTCCGCTGCTTTCCGGCCTTTTGGCCGGTATCGTCGGCGGGTTGGTCGTCGGGGCGCTCAGCGGTTCGCGAACCAGCGTGTCGGGGCCCGCTGCCGGCCTGACGGCAATCGTGGCCGCGCAGATCGCGAGCCTCGGATCGTTCGAGGCCTTTCTCTTGGCCGTCATGCTCGCCGGGGCCCTGCAGATCGCGCTCGGGTTGCTGCGGGCGGGCTCGGTGGCGGCGTTCTTTCCCTCGAGCGTCATCAAGGGCCTGCTCGCGGCGATCGGCGTAATCCTGATCCTCAAACAAATCCCCCACGTGTTGGGCCACGATCCCGATCCCGTCGGCGAAATGGCCTTCGAACAACCCGACAACCAAAACACCTTCAGCGAGCTGTTGGCAGCAGCCGTCGACGTTCATCCGGGCGCCGCGCTGGTGGGACTGCTTTCCCTCGCGCTCTTGCTCTTCTGGAACGAGATCCCGGGCGCCAAGGCCTCGAAGGTCCCCCCGCCCTTGGCGGTGGTGGCGCTGGGGCTGGGGCTGAACCAGCTGCTCGGCGGCGGCTTTCGGATCGGGAGCGACCACCTCGTGCAGGTGCCGCTCATCAAGGGCCTCGCCTCGGCGAAGGAGCTGATGGCGTTTCCGGCCTGGGCCGAGGCCGCGAACCCGGGCGTGGTCGCGGCCGCCGTGACCATCGCGGTGGTCGCGACGCTCGAAACACTGCTCAACCTGGAGGCCGTCGACAACCTCGATCCAGCCAATCGGCACTCGCCCCCCAACCGCGAACTGGTCGCCCAGGGGTGCGGCAACCTCGTTTGCGGATTGATCGGTGCCCTGCCCGTCACCAGCGTGATCGTTCGCAGCAGCGTCAACATCGACGCGGGGAACAAGACCCGTCTCAGCACGCTATTTCACGGCGTGCTGCTGCTCGGCAGCGTGCTCTTCGTCCCTTTCCTGCTCAACCAGATCCCGCTCTCGGCGTTGGCCGCCGTGCTGATCGTCACCGGGCTGAAGCTGGCCAACCCCCGCCAGGCCAAGCAGATGTGGGAGGAAGGGATGCCGCAGTTCCTGCCCTTCGCCACGACGGTCCTCGCCATCGTCGTCACCGATCTGCTCAAGGGAATCGTGATCGGCTTGGGCGTGAGCGTCGCGTTCATCCTGCGCAGCAACTACCGGCGACCGATTCGCCAGATCGTGGAAAAGCACCTCGCCGGCGACGTGCTACGCATCCAGCTCGCCAATCAGGTGAGCTTTTTGAACAAAGCCTCCCTACAGCGCTGCCTCGATGACGTACCCAACGGCGGGCGGGTCGTCGTCGACGCCAGCCACACCGACTACATGGACCCCGACGTGGTGGATCTCCTGGAGGATTTTCATCTGCGCGAAGCCATCAGCCGAGACATTCAGCTGTCGATGGTAGGCTTCCGCCACCGCTATGCGCACCTGGACAGCGGCCCCCAGCTGATCGACTACTCGACCCGGGAGCTGCAAAGCTCTCTGACCCCGGACAAGGTCCTCGACCTGCTGCGCGAGGGAAACGAGCGATTTCGACAGGGGAACCAGCTACAGCGCGACCTCCTCGAGCAGGCGCGCGCCAAGCAAGAGGCAAAGGAGGCTCCACTGGCCGTGGTGCTCAGCTGCATCGAGAGCCGGACGCCCATCGAGCACATTCTCGACCTGGGCATCGGCGAGGCCTTCGTCGTGCGCGTGGCGGGAAACGTCGCTCGCTCGAAGGTCGTGGCCAGCATGGAGTTCGGCTGCATCCAGGCTGGCGCGAAGCTGTTGGTGGTGATGGGGCACAGTCGCTGCGGCGTTCTGCACAGCGCCCTTGCCAGCGCCGAGCCCCACGCCGATGCCGAGCTTCGGTCCGAGAGCTGGGAAGAGCTGGTGGAGGACATCCGCCATTCGGCGAGCGAAGCGATCCGCGGTCCGGGCGACGAGGCGCTCTCGGAAGACGACCTCATCGCGCGGGCCCACGTGCTGCGAACGATGCGGCGGATCCAGGAGCGCAGCGCCGCCATTCGCCGCCGAATCGACGATGGGGCGGTCGCGCTGGTCGGCGCGCTCTACGAGGCGGAGACGGGACGCGTACAATTCTTCGCGGGCAGCGCCGGGGAGAGCGAAGCGGCGCGCTCCGTGAGCCCCTGGGGCCTGCTCGCCGTACCGTAACCCGAATTTCTCGCGACCTGGTCCCGAGGGTGCGAGGAGTCGTGTCTTTTCGCCCCGCTGCCCGCCAACGCCTGCGGGGCAGACAACGAGTCTGCCTGCGCGCGCGGGCGGGCGGCGGGACTGAAGATCCACTTCCTCGTCGCCCCCTCGGTCCTGCGATCGTGAGAAATTCGGGCTAGAGACGCCGAGCCGTTGCCCCGGCGGGCCCGCCACGTGCGTTCAACCGCCGAGCGGAAAGAGGCGCGCGCCCTGCAGGTTGCCGTACCGATGCACCTCGGCGCTGACGGATTGCTCCAGGAAATACCGAAGGAGCTCGAGCCGCCCGAATCGCAGCGGCGGTTGGCGCTCGAAGTACGCGTCCACGCTGTTCTTCGCCGCGAATACGTCGCTCGGAAACTCCCCGATGCAGCGCACACGCCGGTAGCCTGCGAGCGCCGCGCGATGCTCGGCGGCGGTCCCCAGCTCTCCGACCACCTCGCGCAGATACGGCCGCAGCAAGGCGGCGACGCGTTCCACCTCCACATCGCGGCGCAGCATGGCCAGGTCGAAGCGAACCTGGCACTGAGCGAGCGCACTGAGCGACAGCGCGAAGTGCAATGGGGAAGCCTTTTCGCCGACCCACAGCAGCACCTCTTTGGCCGGTTGGTATCGAAACACGTTGCGCTGCGACCGCAACCCGGCCGGGTCGTGGTTGAGCACGAAGTGGTCGCGGTATGCCAATTGGTAGCTGGCCGAAGCCGCCCAGAATGCGTCTCGATCGCCCGGGGGCAACCAGCCGGCGATGGGCGCGAGCACGTGGCGGAGCACCGGCGGCAGCTCGGCCCCTTCCGGGCTCACGCCGTCCGATTGGCGCACGAGCTCGAGCGTGTAGTTCGGCCCCCCCGCCTTGGCGCCCGGCCCGAAGCTGGAGGTCTTTCGACCGCCGAACGGCTGGCGCTGGACGATCGCTCCCGTCGTGGCCCGATTGACGTAGAGGTTGCCCGCATCCATGTGCTCGAGAAAGTAAGCCTGCTCCGACTCGTCGAGGCTCATCAAGCCAGCAGTCAAGCCATAGGGCGTATCGTTGGCCAGAGCCACGGCCCGCTCCAGGCTCGGCGCGGACATGATCCCCACGATTGGACCGAACAGCTCCGTCTGATGCAGCAGGCTCCCGGGCTGCACCCCGGTGCGAATGCCGGGAGTGACGAGCCGGGGATTTTCCGCGCTCTGCTGGGGGCGCAACGACCACTCGGGCTCGGTGCGGGAGGCGACCATGGCCTGCTCGAGCGGCCCGCGGGGCGGGTGGATCAACGGCCCCTGATCCGCCTCGAGGCTCCAGACGCTGCCGACGCGACGGCTACGCGTCGCCGCTGCGAGGCGATCCAGGAAATCGCCATCTCGAGCCACCGACTCTTGCACGATGAGCAGGCTGGCCGCCGAACACTTCTGGCCCGAATGCCCGAACGCAGAATCCACAGTGGCCGCCACGGCGGCATCCATGTCCGCGTGCTCGGTGACGACGATGGTGTTTTTGCCGCCCGTCTCTGCGAGCAGGTACAGGTCGGGCCTGAGCCGACGAAACAGGCGCGCCGTGTCGCTGGCGCCCGTGAGCACCACGGCCGCCGTGCGCCGATCCGTGATCAGCGGCGTGGCCACGGAATCCTCCGCGAGCACCAACTGCAACAGCTCGGGCGGGACCCCGGCCTCGTAGCACAGCTGGACCGCGCGCTCGGCGACCGCGGGCGTCTCGAGCGCGGGCTTGAGGATGACGGGGTTGCCCACCGCGAGCGCCGCGAAGCAACCGCCCATGGGTATGGCCAGGGGAAAATTCCAGGGCGGCGTGACGACCGTGAGCCCGCGCGGACGCAAGCGCGCCTGGCTCCAGCCGAGCTGTTCGAGCCCCGTGCGCGCGTAGTACTCGGCGAAATCGATGGCCTCGCTCACCTCGGCATCTGCTTCGGCGGCCACCTTGCCGCCGTCGAGCATGATGAGCGCGACCAGCTCGTGACGATGCGCGCGAAAGAGCGCGGCTACTTCGGCGAGCCAGCGGGCGCGCCGGCGGGGCAGCACCCCCTCGGCCTTCGACCGAGCGGCCTCGCCCTGGCTCAGCGCGTCTTCGATGTCCGCAGGCTCCGCCAGTGAGAGGCGGTACGGCTCCGCGCCGGGCTCGCTCGGATCGAAGCCGAGGGGCCCCGACCGCAGGCGCGGTTGCCCACCGATCCACAGCGGCACGTGAAAGCAGGGCCGCTCTCGCAGGGCAGCGATGGCGCGCCCCAGCCGCTCCCGCTCTCGCCGCAGGCAGAAGTCGGTGTCGCTCTCGTTGCGAAAAGGGGCCTCCGTGGCGCGGCGAACGGCCACCTCGGGTCGAGGGCGACGACGTGGCGCCGTGGGAACGCCATCGAGGCGCTCGCACGACTGCAGGAAGGCGCGCGCGTGCTCGCGAAACGGGGGCTGCTCGGGCGAGAGAGAGTAGCCGCTGCACAGGAAGTTCTCCGGCGTGGTGTTCTCGTCGAGGCGCCGCACCAGGTAGGCCACGGCCGTGTGGTATTGTTCCTCGGCCACCGTCGGGCAGTACAGCAGCGTGGGCACGCCCAGCGCGATCAGCGCCCGGCGCAGCGGCTCGGCCATGCCGACCAGCACCTCGAAGGAGACGTGGCCTTCGGCGCCGAGGCTACTGCGCAACAGCAACGCGAGCGCTACGTCGAACAGGTTGTGGCTGCCGACGCCCTGCACCAGGTACGGGGCGTGCTCCGCAGCACACGCCTTCTGCAACAGAGCCCGGAAACTGGCGTCCACGTCGGCCTTGCTGGGATACACGGCGCACGCCCAGCCGCGCTGCTCTTCGAGGACTCGCTCCATGGCCAGGTTCGCGCCCTTGACGAGACGCACGCGCAAGGGAGCTCCTCCCCTGCGCACCCGAGCGGCGGCGAACTCGAGCAGCTCGTCGTACGCCGCGTGGCTGTCGGGGAGGTACGCCTGCAGAACGATGCCGACCCGCGAGCTCAAAAACTCGGGCTCGCCCGCGACCTGCCGAAACGCCGCGAGGCTCAGCGCGAGATCCTTGTAGGCCTCCATGTCGAGCATCACGAGCTTGTCCGGCGCGGCCGCCCGATAGACCCGGCGCAGCGCCGCGCTGATGCGCTCCACCCCATCTTCGAAGGCCAGCGCCGAGAGGCGCTCGCAGAGGCCGCTGATCTTGACCGAAACGGTGTCCACCTCGGAGAGCGAAAGCAACCGCTCATAGGCCGAGCGGTGCGACTCTGCTTCTTCCGCGCTGAGCACCTCCTCCCCCAGGTGATTGACGTTCACTTGCGCCCCCGTCTCGCGCAGCCGAGCGAGCCGAGGCGCCAGCTCGGGAGGCTCGTCGGGCAGCAGGTAGCGGGCCGTTTCATGCCGAATGTGGCGCCGAACCGCGGCCGCGGCCAGCGCCGGCTGCAGGCCTCCGAACGCGCCGAAGGCGCGCAGCAGAATGCGATCGCTGCGCTGGAAGTAGCGCGGCACGCCGAGCCGAGCGATCAGCTGCCGGCCCGTCCGGACCGCCGAGGTCGCGCTGCGGGCGCGGGGCACCCGATCGGTGAAAAGAGCCGTGAGCGCGCAGCCCTTCGGGTCGTCCGCCATCGCGGAGAGCTGCCTGCGCTGCTCGGCCTCGGCGGAGGACTCGAGGGCGTGGCACAGCCGCAACAAGTCCTCCGCTACCGCAACCGCTTGGTCGCCGAGCGCCGCGGCTCCGCGACCGCTACCGCGCACGGCCTCGAGGCTGGCGCGAAGCCTGGCCAGCAGGCCCTGGGTTGCCTCGGCGCCCCTCAACGAAGCCCCCCGGCGAGCGAGCGCTCCGGGACCGACAGCCGTGAGGCCACCGCCGCCCGGCGCCCCGCCGCGTCCCAAACGGACGCGCCGAGGCCCGCAGCGCCGCGCCACCGGTAGCCCCTCGGCTCCGCGCACGCTCCGCCCGAGCCGTCGCGTCGGCGAACCGCCCGCCCCGCGCCGCCCGGCGCCGCTTCAGCTCGGCCGGAGCGGGGCCCGACCGGTGCGCTCAGGCGGGGCTCTCGTCCATGAACGCCCCGTTCGGCGCGAGCCGGACCGACGTCTCGAGGGTGCGCTTTTGCCGAGCGAGCCCGGGATCGGCCCGCAAGCGAATCCCGTGCGCGGGGCCCTGAACGTTTGCGTCGTGAATCCAACGGGCGAATGCCTTCAGGCAGGAGGAATTCATGAAGTATAGCGGGCCCTCCCGCACGCACCCAAAAACACGGAACGAGCCGGTTCGCCTCACGTCGCGATTCAAAGCCCGCAGAGCCGCCGCACGACCACGCCCGCGGCGGCAAGCCCGAATGCACCGGTCACGAACGCCGCCGTGCCGTCGATGCGCGCCCGCCGCTCGCAGTCGTGCAGGCCGTTCTTGCCGCCAGGGCACACGCAGCGAAAGCCGCCCTCGTCGTAGGACAGCGAGTTGGGCGCGACGGGCTCCTCGAGGCTGAAGACGGCGGGGATGCCGAGTGGGCTCCCCTTGGAAGCCTCCAGAGAGTACTGCGTGCGCAGAATTTTGCGCAGAGCCCGCGCGAACGGGTCCTTCTGGGTCTCGCTCAAGTCGTCCACCACGATCCGGGTGGGGTCCAGGCGAGCCGCGGCGCCCATGCAGGCGACGACCGCAATGCCGCGCTGCTTGCACGCCGCCAGCAGGTGGGCCTTTGCGGTCAGGTTGTCGATCGCGTCGACCACGAAATCGACCGGCCCCTCCAGCAGCGACTCCGAGGTGTCGGCCGCGTAGAAGCACGGCACGGTGTCGATCCGGGCGGTCGGATGTACGCGGCGCAGGCGCTCGGCCATGACCTCCACCTTCTGGCGGCCGATGGTCCCCTTCATCGCGTGCAGCTGCCGATTCGTGTTGGTGACGCAGATCCGATCGAAATCGACGAGGCTCAGGTGACCCACGCCGCTGCGAGCCAACGCCTCCGCGGCAAAGGAACCCACTCCCCCCACGCCCACCACGAGCACGTGGCTGCCCATCAGCCGGTGCAGCCCCGGCTCGCCGAAGAGGCGGGCGGCGCGGTCGAAGCGCCGATGCGTTCGAAGGGGCGTCTCGACGGCCGCCGCGTCCGTCGGCTCGTCGACCGCACTCTCGACCGGCGTCGCCGAGCGAGGAGAGCGCTGGGTGGTGTCCGGGGTCAGGGGTAGCTGCACGATACTCGTTCTCCTACTATCGGCCGATTAGGCGACCGCTGAAGGCTTCGACCTCACGGCTCTCCCGACGGGTCGCGCGAATCACTCCTCGAGGGGATGGCGCGGCGTCGCTCGTCGAACCCGACCCGGGCGGGCCGCGCTGCCGCCCCACGACGCCGGGCCCCATCCACGGGGCGCTCGGAGCGGCGGGGCCGAGCGGGCGGCGCTGGTGGGTCAGAGTTTCGTCGTAGCAAGATCCGGCCACCTACCGGCCGCCGGACTAGCCGCAGACCGGGCGTCGGTCAAGCAGCAAACAGACGCTGTGTGTTGTTCCACGTAAGCTGCTGAAGCTGGTCGAGGGAAAGGCCCCGAATGCCGGCGATGCACCGCGCGATGCCCGGCAGCGCGGCGGGCTCATTTCGCCCTGGCTCCCCGGCGCCTTCGAACCCGACCGGGGCCTGGTCGGGGGCGTCCGTCTCCAGGACCAGCCGGTCGAGCGGCACGACCTCGAGGGAGGCCCGAGCCCGTCGCGCCCGCTCGTGCGTGACCGCCCCTCCGAACCCGAAGTAGAAGCCGAGCGCGGCGTAGCGCGGCACGAGCTCGGGTGGGCCGGAGTAGGCATGCAGCACCCCCCCCCGCGGCAGCCCGCCGCTGCGCAGCAGCTCGAGGGCCGCGCCGTGAGCCCGCACGACGTGCAGCACGACGGGCAGGCGTAGCTGCGCGGCGATGCCCAGCTGCGCGCGCAGAGCGTCCACCTGCCGCGACATCGAAGCCCCCCCTCGTTTGGCCGAAAGCGCATCGAGGCCGCACTCCCCCACCGCGCGGACCTGCAGCTCGACGGCACGGCGCGGAAGCAGCCGCAGCCCTTCCGCCTGCTCCCAGTCGCTCAGCTGCGCCAGGAAGTGGGGGTGGATGCCCAGCCCGATCTCCACTCCCGAGCAGCCGGAGCGCATGCGCGCCAGCCTCGCCCACTGCCGAGGCGAAACACCGGGCACGAAGAACTGCCCGACCCCCGCGCCGCGCGCGCGATCGACCACCGCCCGGCGGTCCGCTGCAAACGCCGGGAAGTCCAGGTGGCAGTGGCTGTCCGACCACACGTCGGCAAGGTAGCAGCGGCGCGCGGCCGGCGCGAGCGTCGGCGCGCCCACGCGAGCCCCCTTGCGGACCAGCGTGCGGCGGGCGAAAATCCGCGAGCCGAGTCGAGAGCCCCACCGCCCCCTTTTTCGTGCGGAGCCGCGATGCAACCCAGAGCCGACGAACTCAACATCTTGGTCGTGGAGGACGACGAGGCCCTGCGCGATCTGATCTGCACGGCGCTCGGAAAAGAGGGCCACCGCGTGATGGCGGTGGATAGCGCGGAGGCCGGCCTGGAGCTCCTGCCGAATTGGACGTTCCAGGTCGCTCTGCTCGACCACCAGCTGCCGCAGATGGAGGGGATGCGTCTGGCAGAGTACCTCAAGCGCAGCAACCCCGAGATGTACGTCGTGTTGATGACGGGCTGCGACGACCGGCAGCTGGCTCGAAGAACTCGCAGCGCCTCCGTGCGCTTTCTGGAAAAGCCGTTTCTGATCGGAGATTTGATAACGATCGTGAGCGACTACCTCGGCGAAGCCGCCGAGCGCGAGGCCGAGAGGCTGCGCACCAGCGGCGCGGATTACGACCCGCCACTTTGCCACTACGCACGCGAGCTCGGCCAGCGCTACGCCATGGCCGGAGTGCCGAGCCGCATCGAGGACCGCCTGGCTCAGACGGTGAAACGCGCGCTGAACAACCTGGAGCACTCGGCGCGCTATACCGAGCGCGAACGGGTGATGGCGTTCGCGGGGCTGGTGACGGCGCAAGTGTTGGGCATCGGTCTGCCGCGCGCCAAGTCGGGTCGAACGCTGTTCGAGGAGTACGATCGCTTGATGCTCGAACGGGGTCGGAAAACGGCGTTCGGCGAGCCCGAGCCGCGTAGCTAGCCATTCCGGGGTCGCGAGCCATTTGGCTGGCGATGGCCCTCCCAGCCGCGATGGATCGGCGGGGGGCGACCGCCCTCCGGGTAGCGCTGGCGCGCGCTCCCCGCCGCGGGTCCACCGGGGCGCTCGCCAGCGAGCCCGGCCCACGGGGAGGCGGTTGCCGCCCGCCGCAGGGCGGTCGAGCTCGCGCGGAAAGACTCATTGTCAGCCATTTTGGCCGGCCGCATCGCCCGCACCGGGAACGCCAAGCCGCTTGACCGGCCAACGACCTCCCGGGCCTGCCGCTGCGCGTTGGCCGCGCGGATGAGATGCGCCCCCTCGAGCCTCGGTGTTAAGGAGGGCTGATGTTCCACGCCTTCCGTTCCGGCAGGACATCCTGCGCCGCGCTCGCGCGCGCTCTGGGCGCCTGCCTGCTGTGGGGCTGCGGCGGAGGCGAGAGCGCGGACATCGAAGTGCTTTCGGCGACGCCTGAACAGTGCCCGGAGGGCGGCCTCGCCCTGCTGGTCGATGGCGAGCCGCAGGGCGTGGTGTGCAACGGGGAGCCCGGGCCCCCGGGCGAGCGCGGCCGCACCGGCGCAGTGGGCCCGCAGGGAGAGCCGGCCCCCGCGACGGAGGGCGGGCCGATTCGGGGCACGCTCTACTGCAGCCTCAACGACGGGCAACTCTTCCTCGAGGTGTACCTGTGGATCACGGGGGCGCCCGAGGAGCCCTTCAACAACGTCGGGGTGTGTCGGCTGGGAGGGCCGAGCGGCTCCGACACGGTGGCCCTGATCGGCGTCCGCTGCTCGCTCCTCTCCGGGACCCCCGGGGACGTGGTGGAGGTGCAGGTCGGCGCCAACCTCGATTCCGCGACCGCTACCGGACCGCTCGCGGGGGCGCTGGAGTGCGGGCGGTGACGGTCGCCGCGGTCGCCTCCGCCTTTCCCGAGTACCGCTACACCCAGCAGGAGCTCGCCAAGGCGCTGCGAGAGCAGTGGGGCGTGGCCCACGTGGAGCGCCTGCTGCAGCGCTTCGCCGATGCCACGGCCGTGCAGAGCCGCCATTTGGCCATGCCCCCGGAGCGCTACCAAGCGCTGCGGGACTTTTCCGATCGAAACGACGTCTACATCGAGCAAGCCACGAAGCTCGGCACCCGGGTGCTCGGCGAGGCTCTGCGGCGCGCCGACGTTTCTCCCTCCCAGCTCGATCACATCTTCTTCGTTTCCGTCACCGGGCTCGCCACGCCTTCGATCGACGCGCGGCTGGTCACCGCGCTGGGGCTCGGCGCACACATCAAGCGCACCCCCATCTTCGGGCTGGGCTGCGTAGCGGGCGCTGCGGGGCTGTCGCGGGCCGCCGACTACCTGCGCGGGTTTCCGCGCGAGACGGTCGCGCTGGTGGCCGTCGAGCTGTGTAGCCTGACCTGGCAGAGCGACGACACCTCGATCCCCAACCTGATCGGCAGCACCCTGTTCGGCGACGGCGCGGCCGCCGTCGTGCTGCGGGGGCAGGCTGCGGGCCCGCCGGGGCCACGGGTAGTGGCGACGCGCTCGATCTTCTACCCGGGGACGGAGCAGGTCATGGGCTGGCGCATCGGCAGCCATGGCCTGGCAATCCAGCTGACCGCCGACGTTCCCACGCTCGTGACGCGGCACGTGGGCGGCGACGTCGACGAGTTCCTGGCCGCTCAGGGGCTCGGTCGCGGCGACATCGATTCGTGGATCTTGCACACCGGGGGGCCCAAGGTGCTGAAAGCGTTCGAGCGGACCCTCGAGCTGCCGGACGGCGCCCTGGATCTGACCTGGGAGTCGCTGCGAGATCACGGAAATCTTTCCAGCGTGTCGGTGCTCCACGTGCTCGAGCAGACGCTCGAGCGCCGCCGCCCCCGGCCCGGGCAGCACAGCGTGATGCTCGCGATGGGCCCCGGGTTCTGCTCGGAGATGCTACTGCTGAGGTGGTGAGTCTGCCGTGGTGAGCCTGTACTGGTACAGTGCGCTGCTCGTGGCCTTGGGCCTCGAGCGGCTCGTGGAGCTGCGCATCAGCCGGCGCAACCTGGCTTGGGCGCTCGCCCAGGGCGGCGTGGAGTACGGCGCGGGCCACTTCCGCTGGATGAAGCTCTTGCACGCAGCCTTCCTGTTGGGTTGTGGCGCCGAAGCGTGGCTGCTCGAACGCCCGTTTCGCCCGCTGTTGGGCTGGTCGATGCTGGGGGTCGCGCTGCTCGCCCAAGCCCTGCGCTACTGGACGATCGCCACGCTGGGCAAGCGCTGGAACGTCCGGGTCATCGTGGTCCCCGGCCTCCCCGTCGTCACCGCGGGGCCGTTTCGCTTCCTGCGCCACCCCAACTACCTCGCGGTCGTCGCAGAGGGCATCGCGCTGCCCTTGATTCACGGCGCAGTGGCCGTAGCGGTGGTCTTTTCGCTGCTCGACGCCTGGCTCCTCACCGTCCGAATCCGCTGCGAAGAAGCCGCCCTGCGCCAGCACTGCGGATTCGACGAGGGGTTCGGTACCCGCAGGAGCTCGGTCCCGAGAGCGCCGAGCGCTTCATGACGGCCGATTTCGATCTGGTGATCGCGGGAGGCGGCCCCGTCGGCCTGGCGACCGCGATCGCCGCGCGGCTCGGGGGGCTGCGGCCGCTCGTCGTCGAGGCGCAGCGCGGCGCGCTCCCCGCGAAGGCTTGTGGCGAAGGTCTGATGCCAGCCGCTTTGCAGCACCTGGAGGCTCTCGGCGTGCGGCTGACCTCGGGACGCGCGTTTCGGGGTGTGCGTTTCATCGACGAGGCCAGGCAAGCCGAGGCGAGGCTCCCGGGTCGACCCGGCCTGGGGCTGCGGCGCGAGCGGCTCGCGGAGGCGCTGCTGGAACGCGCGCGAGAGCTCGGCGTCGCCCTGCGTTCCGGCGTCCCCGTCCGCGAACACCAAGCGCTCGGCAACCGCGTCCGCGTTCAGCTCGGCGACGGGTCGACCGCCGTGGCCCGCCTGCTCGTGGGGGCCGATGGGCTGCGCAGCCCGCTGCGCCGGCGCCTCGGCTGGGAGGCCCCGCCGCGGCGGAACGCCCGCTTCGGCGTGCGGTGTCACTACCGGGTGGCGCCTTGGACCGATCTGGTCGAGGTCCACTGGCACCGGTTCGGGGAAGCCTACGTGACGCCCGTGAGCGACGAGGAGGTCGGAGTCGCCCTGCTCTCGCACGGCAGGCCCCTTCCGCCCGCCGCAGCCCTGAGCTGGTTTCCACGGCTGAGCCAGAGGCTCGAGGGCGTGGCGTGTGGCGCCTGCCGCGGCGCCGGCCCGCTGCGCCAGCGCGCCCGGCGCGTGATCGGCCCCGGAGTGGCGCTGGTGGGGGATGCCGCGGGGTACGTGGACGCAATCTCCGGCGAGGGGCTGAGCATTGGCCTGGGAGCGGCGCGCCGCCTGGTCGCGCGGCTCCTGAGCGACTCGCTCGCCGCGTACCCAAGCGACCTGAGGCGCCTTTCGCGGCGCTACGATGCGCTCACGGTGGGCATGCTCTCGCTCAGCCGAAGCCCGCGCCTGCGGGGGGCCGCGCTCGCGTGGCTCTCGCGCAGCCCCCGCTCCTTCGAAGCCCTGCTCGCCCTCGCGGCCGGTGACGAGCCGCGCGACGTCCCGCGCCTCGAGATGAAGGCCACACACCCTTGACCCCTGCCTCATGATGTCACGCAAGCCCTCCCCCCCTGCCGAGCTGCGGCGCCCCGCCGCGCCGCCGCCGCGGACCGCTCGAGAGTTGCCCGAGCGAGCCGCCAGGGCCAAGCGCGCGCTGATCGGGTTGGGCGCGGCCGGCGCGGTGCTGGCGGCCGGGCTCGCGCTCGCGCAGCCCGAGCGCCCCGCCAAGCCCGATCGGCCCCCGCCGGCCCAGCCGCCCCCGCAAACAAAGGCGGCTAGCCAGCCCGACGAGCCACCCAGCGACCCTCCCCCGCCGAGCCAGCCCCCGCGCCCGCCCGAACAGCCCCCGCCAGCCCAGCCGCCCTCCCCCCGAGAGCCACCGCGGGTAGCTCCACCGAAGCCGCCGCCTGCACACCCGCCGCAGCAGCGCTTCGTACTTTCCCCGCGCAGCCTGCTGTACGTGCGCGTTTACTCGGGCGGAGGCCTGCTCAGCTTTCTTTCTCACGATCACGTCATCTCGACCGAGGCGGCGAACGGAGAGCTGTGGCTCGTGCCGAGCCAGCCCGACAGGTGCCGAGGCAGCCTGCAGATGCCGGTCGGGGCGCTCGTGGTGGACGAGCCCGCGCTGCGCGAACGCCTGGGGATCGACGGCATGCTGGACGAAGAGGACCGCAAGACCGTCAAGGAGCACATGCTCTCGCCGGCGCAGCTGTGGCAGGCTCGCTTCCCGACCCTCCGCGCCGAAGTCAGCGCCTGCCGGTCGGCGAATCGAGCCGAGCACTTCACGGCGGACCTCACGCTTTCGATTCGCGGCCGCCAGCACCGCGCGCGCGGCGCGCTCGCCTTCCAGCTGCAGGGGGGCAAGCTTACGAGCCGCGGCGCGCTCCGGCTCCGCCATGCCGATTTCGGCATGGAGCCCTACGAGGCGCTGGGCGGCAGCCTGCGCAACGACGAGACACTGGACTTCGGCTGGGCGCTGACGGCGACGCTCGCCGCCTCGGGCGGCAGCCCGGCGGGGAAATCGCAGCCGGACGGCGACAAACGCTGAAGCACCACACAATGCAACAGCACCCCCCGCACCACGCACACCCGCCCGAGCAACACCCGGAGGCCACCGCTCGAGTCGCGGTCGAAGGCGGCCAGGAACCCCGATAGCCGCGCCCGTGGGGCGACGAAGAGGTCGCTGCGCCCGGCAGCGGGCCACAACCGTGTCTCCACCGCCCCGCAGCAGTGCACCAGCGCGCCGCCCTCGAACGAGAGCTCCACCCCGCTCTCGTAGCGCCCGACGTACGCCGAAGCGAGCCGGGCCGGGAGCTTGCCACAGCAGCCCGTGAGCGTCCTCCACAGCGCCCCGGCGCGCTCGACGCCCACCGGCGACGAGTCCGCGGCGACCGGCCCGGATCTCGAAAGGCTCCTCGCGGCGCGCCGCGGTCCGCCTTCCCCGAGGTCCCCGGTCCGGCGCGGCGGTCGATTCTCGCGATCGTCACTCGTCATCGTCTCGGCACAGGATTCGCCCCAGGGCCGCGGAAGCTTCATCGAGTCATCGCCTGCCGGCCTCCCGAGCATTGCGCGCTCGCGAATGCCGACCCGCCGAGCGGGGACGAAGGCTTGCGCCGCCCGGACCTACCGGAGGCTGCGGGTGAATCACCTCCCATGGCCCGGCTTCACCGAGCCGGCGGCTCCCCTCTCAGACGAGGCGGCGAGCGCCCGCGCTGGGCTCGACGCTCGTGATGCGGGGCTCGCCAAAGCCTCGCTTGGCAAAGGCGACGCGCACGGCTTCGGCGACCCCTTCGCCAGCGGCCGGGCAGAGCGCGAGCACCGAACCGCCAAAGCCCCCTCCCACCATGCGAGCGCCCCACGCCCCGGCACCCTCGGCGGCCTCCGCGGCCACGTCCAGCGGGGGCACGGTCACCTCGAAGTCGCGGCGCAGCGACTCGTGCGAGGCGCTCAGGAGGCGCCCGACCTCGGCCAGATCCGAACGCTGCAGGGCGGCCACGGTGCGAGTGACGCGCTCGTTCTCTCCCAGCACGTGCCGGGCGCGCCGCAGCAGGCGCTCGGGAAGCGCGCCCTGGGCCGCGCCGAGCTGGGCCCGGGAGAGCTCGCTCAGCAGCCCCACGCCGCAGCGTTCGGCGACGGCCTCGCAGTCCGCTCGCCGCTCGGCGTAGGGACCCTCACTGAGCAGCCGGGGCGCTCGAGTGTCGATGATCAGCAGCCGGGCGGAGCGCGCCGCCAGCTGCAAAGGAACCCGGGACATTTCGAAGCGCGCGCAATCGATCCGCACCGCGTGGCCCGGAGCCGCCAAGAGGCTGGCGAGTGGATCCATCAAGCCGCAGGGCACGCCGGCGTAGCGTGACTCCACCTGCTGAACCATCCGAGCGAGCTCGAGCGGTGACGCCGAGCACCGTCGGAGATCGACCATGGCGGCCAGGGTGGCGCACTGAATCGCGGCGCTGGAAGACAAGCCCGCGCCGATCGGCACGTCGCTGTCCAACGACAGATCGAGCCCGAGGGCCTCGCCGGAGTACGAAGCGAACGCCGCCGCGGCACCGGCCACGTAGCGGGCCCACCCGCTCACCTTGCCGGGGGCCACCGCCGAGAGGCTCACCTCGCAGGCCCCCTGCTGCGCCGAGTGCAGACGCAGAAGGTCGTCGCCGCGCGCGCGGGCGGCCACCAGCGCGCACGCCTCGATGGCGAAAGGCAGCACCAAGCCGCCGTTGTAGTCCGTGTGCTCGCCGATCAGATTGACACGCCCGGGCGCGGCCCAGATCCCGGCGGGCGGCGCACCGAAGCGTCGCTGGAAGCTCGCCGTGATCGACTCGACCCGAACGCCGAGCGCCGCGCTTCCGGCCCCTTCGGGCGCGCCGCCGCTTACCACCGCATCCCGCACGAACCGGCCGCCGTGCTCAAAAGGCGCAGTTGACGATCGCGTTCGGATCCTCGGTCAGGAAATATTCACCCGGCCCGAAGTTGCTCCGATTCTGAAGGATCGCCTGACAGGTCGGCGCCGGGCAGCTCGGGCTGGCCCCGAGAAAGCCCTCGTCCACCAGCCCATCGAGGTCGTCGTCGATCCCATTGCAGACCTCGCCGCAGGTCGTGGCGCGGAAGATCTCCCCCACGTCCTCGGGCCCGAGAGCGCTGGCAAACACCGCGAATTCGTCGATGCCGCCGACCAGCGCGAGCTCCGGCGTGAAGAAGCCTCCGTTCAGCTGCTGGTCGTTGCCGATGACGAAGATCCCACCGGGCTCGAGCACGAGGTCGCGCCCGGGCGTGGCCACTGGATCCACGGCGGGCACGACCGCGCTGCCGACGCCTGCTCCATCCAGGTAGAAATCGACCTGGGCGCCTTCCCAAGAGACCGCCACGAAATGCCAGCCGCCGTCTCGTACGCTCGCGGGCGGCCCTTGCAAGGGCTCGCCCTCGAGGTGCAAGACGAAGCGCCCCTCGCGAACGGACAGCGCCACCTCGCGCCGCGAGCCGGCTACGGAGTAGGAAAAGATGGCGAAATCCTGGGTCTTGCGCGTGCGAATCCAGCCCATCACGGTGAACTGAGTGCTGGCCCAGGCGCTGACGTTCCGCACGGCCAAGCGCGCGAACGGACGATTGTCGGGCGGGGGCAGGCGCGCGGCGCCACTCTGAGTATCCCCGATCCCCGAGAGGCCGAGCTGCAAGTCCCCGACCGGGAGACCATTGCCGATCGCCGTTCCCCGATTGAGCACGACCTGACTCTGGGGCGCGTCGTCGAACGCGAAGTAGTACAGAGGGGCAAGCGCCAGAGCGACGCCCAACCCGCAGCGGTCGCATTCGTCCACCAGCCCGTCTCCATCCGAATCGAGCGCACTGGACGACTCGCAGTCGCAGGCGTCCGGCACGCCATCTTGGTCGGAGTCGGCGCCATCGTCTGCGAGCCGCGGGCAACCATCGTCCTCGTCACAGATGCCGTCCTCATCGAGGTCGGAGCACGGCCCCGGGGGTGGCTCCGGCTCCATCGCGCCAGCCATCCCGGCCGAGCCCCCGCCCATGCCGGCGGGCTCCATCATGCCCTCCCTGCCGCCGTCTTCCGCCCCGTCGGCTCCGCCTGCGGCGGGCGGACGGGGCACAACCACCCCCTCGTCGGGCAGGTCGAGGTCGGTCGGTGGTTCAACCCCCGCCGAGCCGCCCGGGCCGATGGGGGAAGTGCCCCCGGCCTCGCCGGAGGGACCCATCTCGCCCCCCGCGCCGCCGCCCCCGACGGGCAGCTCGGGGTTGATCACCGTGTCGCTCAGACAAGCCGGGGCGGCGGCAGCCGCAATGCTCATGGCGAGCCAGGTGGGGGTCGACGCGAGCCGACCGCGCGTTGGGCGCCGCCGCAGGCCGAAGCGAGAGGCCTGGGCGGGCGAGCGATCGCGGCCCTGTGCTGCACGAAGCATGACTACCTACTACTCTCCAAGAACGACGCCCGGGGTCGAGCCAACGCTCCCATGGCGAGGCGCCGCCGGTGAAAATGAAGCAGAAGGATACAAGTGGCCGCCGCCCGGTCAACACCACTTGTCAGGGCAGGGCTCGGCGGCAACGCGGGCCCGAGCCCGGCTCGGAGCTCGCCACAGGGTCCGGCGGCCGGGCGGAACGGGACGGCGACGGCACCGGGACAGCCGCGGGGCGAGCCGCCATGCGCCCCGGCGGGGGCGAGTCGAGCGAAGTCGAGCGCTCGGCGCCGGGCGGGGGACCGACGCCGACGCCCCGAGCCGCGAGGGCGCCGTGGCCCCGCCCTGCGGCTGAACCAGCACGCCGATGGAATCCGCACCTCACCCCCGCCGGGGGGCGACCGATCGCATGCGCGGCGAGCTGCCGGCTGGCAGTCGAGATTCGATTCGGGCGGCAAACGGTCACGGTTGCACCGGCCGCGCACCGGGCCAGTCGAATCCTGCCTGCGCGGGGCCGTTTCGCGACTATGAGAGGGGGCGACGGCGGAAGAAACCGCCCCCGAACCGCCCCCGAGCCCCCTTGACCTCTCCGCCCGACGACGACGACCCACGCTCGATGAGCTCCGAACCAGCGCTTCCCGAGCTCGACGACCCTCCCGAGTTCTCGGCGCCGAGCGCGTTGCGACGCGCCGACGGCCCACGGCCGCGCGCCGTGCTGGTGGGCATCCAACTCGGCGACACCACCGCGGAGCAACTGGAATCCTCCCTGGCCGAGCTGGGTCGCTTGGCGGATACCCTCGGGCTGGAGGTGGTCGGGCGCGTCACGCAGCGGCGCGAGGCGCTCGCAGCCCCGGCGGGCATCGGCGGCGGCAAGCTGCTGGAGCTCGCGCGCCTGACCGGGGGCCCAGGTCACGTTCCCAGCCACTCGGCGCCGGGGGCGAACGCCGAGCCGCTCGGGCCGGCGCCGGGAGCCGTCGCCGAAGCCGAGCAGGCGCGGGTCGTTCTCGTCGATCACGATCTTTCTCCTCGCCAGACGCGAAACCTCGAGCTGGCGACCGACGCCGAGGTGCTCGATCGCAGCATGGTGGTGGTATCGATCTTCCAGCGCCACGCCCACACCCGCCAGGCCCGGCTGCAAGTCGAGATCGCGCGCCTTTCGTACCTGGCACCGCGGCTGCGAGAGAGCGGCGCCGGAGAGGATCGCAAACGAGGAGGGGTCGGTGGGCGCGGCGCGGGGGAAACCTCGCTCGAGCTGGGCCGACGCCAGGTGCGCGACCGAATTGCCGAGCTCAAGCGCGAGCTGGCCACACTCGAGAAGACGGAGCAAACGCAGCGGCGCAAGCGCCGCGAGACGAACACGGTGGCGATCGTCGGCTACACCAACGCAGGCAAGTCCTCACTCATGCGCCGCCTGACGGGAGACCGGGCATACGTGGCCGACCAGCTGTTCGCGACCCTGGACACCACCGTGCGAACGTTGAAGCCCGAAACGGCGCCGAAGATCCTCATCTCCGACACGGTGGGGTTCATCAAGAACCTCCCGCACGATCTGGTCGCCTCCTTTCGCTCGACTCTGCAAGAGGCGACCGACGCCGGCCTCCTGTTGCATCTGGTGGACGGCTCCGACCCGGCCTTTCGAGACCAGATCCGAGTCACCGAAGAGGTGCTCGAAGACCTGGCACCCAAAGACGACCAGCCGCGCCTGCTCGTCTTGAACAAGGCCGACCGGCTCTCGGAAGCGGAGCGGAGCGCCCTGGGGCGCGAGTTTCCGGACGCGCTGGTGCTCAGTGCCCATCGCCCCGAGGACGTGCTGCGCCTGCACGCGCGCATCGTCGCCGAGTTCGAGCACGGCATGGTGGAGCATCGGTTCGACGTGCCGTACGAGCTGCACGCGAGAGTCGCTCTGCTACACGAACGATGCCGCGTGCTCACTCAGCGGCATACGGCCGCCGGCACGAGCGTGCTGGTGCGTGCTCCGCGAGAGGTGATCGAAAGGCTGACGCAGAGCTTCGCCGCCCCCACGCCGAAAGAGACGAGCCGCGGCCAGCCCTGAGTCGAACGAAAGACCTGGCGAACGGGCAGCTTCTCGTGCCCTCGTCCGATGGGGGACGAAAAACCGTTCGAGCATTGCGCTCGCTCCTTTCGCCCTGCACCAGCTCGGATTTCTCACGATCGCAGGACCGAGGGTGCGATGAGGAAGTGGACCCTCAATCCAGATGCCCGCTGGGCGAAAAGACACGACTCATCGCACCCTCGGGACCAGGTCGTGAGAAGACCGGGCTAGCCTCGAGAGGGCGGGGACGTGTCGGGTGGGGGAATCGACAGGCCCCGATCGGCGAGCCGTCATCGGCTTGACGGTGGCGAGGCAATCGAAGAGGCGGCAGCGTGAAAGCGACCCCATGCGTCGCCGCCGGCCGCACCGGCGCCGCGTGATATCGCGGGTCGCGGGGAGCGCCCCCCGCGACGCGGGAAAATGCCTCAACCTCGCCAGAGGCGTTCCGTTCAGGCGGAGGACTGCGAGCCATGTCCAGCCCCCTGCGAGTCTTTGTCTTTTCTTGCGCGGCTTCGTTCTGCGCCTGCGCCGGTCACGACCCGGAGGGCGACGGGGATCCGGAAGCCGTCGGGCCGCCCCAGCAGGCTCCACCGACCGGAGACGGCTTCGTGCCGGCCTCGAGCGGCAATCTGGATTCGGTACAGCAAGACGGCTGGCAGCACGCGGACGCGGGTGCGGACACCGATGCGGACGAGCCCACGTACGTTCCGTGCGGCTCGGTTCCGGCGGATGGTGTTTGCGCCACGGCGCAGCGCGTGGATCGCTGCATTCTGCCCACGGGGGACGGGGTCCCTTCGCTCACCTCGGAGCAATGTCGACCCTCCGAGCACTGTGTGCAGCAGCGCGGTGTGGCCTACTGCCAGCAGCTACCGGACCGCTGCGTTACCGACAGCCGGCGCTGCAGCGGGCAAGACGGCCTCGAGGTGTGCGACGAGAAGGGGACATGGCAGCCAGGGCCGTGCGACGGCGACTGCCGTCCCTCCGCGCTCGGCGCTTTCTGCGCCCAGACGACCACCGCCGAGTACACCGGCTCGATCGAGTACGACCTGCGCGTGCCCAATTCGACGCTGAGCGACTGGGGTACGCTGCAGCAGCGACCCGCGGCCGGTCTTTTGGTCGTGAGCACTCGCGGAGAAGATCTGCTCGACGCGACCACCACGGACGACGAGGGGCGCTTTCGCGTTCGGATCCCGACCGTTTCACAGCCGGGCGACGAGCTCGTCGTGATGCTCATGCGACCGGACGAATCGAAGACGGGCGTCGCGTTCGCCGTGCTCAGGCCCAACGCTCCCGACGGCGAGTCGAGCTACCTCAGACCCTCCGAGGGCGAGGCCGCCGAGCACTGGGTCTGGGCGCTCGACCCGAGCGTCACCAACTCGGGTTCCACCCTGCGCATCACGGAGGAGCTCGGCAGCGGCGCCGTGCACCTGTTTCAGCAGGTGAGTCGGTCCGTGGATTTCGCGCGCGATCACCTCGGTCGTCCGGGGCGAAGCTTGGTCGTGTGGTTTCGACCCAACAGCCACTGGGATTGTGGAAGCTGCTTCTTCCCCCAGCCCGTCACGGTGGGACCCTTGCGCTTCGACGCCCAGCTGCTCATCCCCTCGCATCAGGCCAACACGAGCTACTGGGCAGACAGCGTCACCGCCCACGAAATGGGTCACTGGGCGATGTGGTCCTACGGCGTTCGCCCGAACGAGGGGGGGCCGCACTGCCTCGGTGTCCCCACGCAGCCGGGCCAGGCCTGGTCCGAGGGGTGGGCGACGGCGTTCTCCAGCCTGCTGCGAGATGACCCCCGGTACTGGGACAAGCAATACGGAACCTTCTTCACGCTGGACATCCAGGCGCGGACCTACCCCGCGGGGCTCTCCTGGCTGCGCCCCGACCCCGAAGAGGATCTACAGCAAGCCATCGACGAAAACGAAGTCGCCGCCATGATCTGGGAGCTGTCTCGACAGCCCGACATCGACGCTTCGGTGCTGGTCGCCGCGCTCGCGAGCCCGCTGGTGGGCGAGAGCCCGTTCGGACGGGGCTACACACGACACAGCTGGAAGGTCGACGAGCAGTGCGAACGAACCGACGTGAAGGATCTGGCCGTGAGCGCGCCGACCTTTGCAGATTATCTCGATGCGCTACGCTGCATGGATGTGCCAGCGGAGCAAATGGCAGACGTGGCCCAGCCCACGCGCTTCTACCCCTACGATGGAGGCCCCGAACGATGCCCGTGAAGCCCCTGCGCCGATCTGCTGGCGCGTTTCGACTGCTCGCGGCCTGGGCCTTGCTCGCCCCGGGGGCGACGGCGCTGGGCTGCCACCCGGTTGCCTCCGACGGGGTCTCGAGCCACTCCGAGTGGGTGGCGGCGCTCGAAGCCGCGCCCCGCCCGGTCCCGGTGCGTCCGTCGAAACGGCAGCCGCCGATCCGGGTGCACGTCTCGGGGCCCGACTCGCCCGGGGCCGATGCGGTCGAGGTCGAGGCGAAGGTCACGGCACCCAAGGCCCGATCCCTGCGGATCGCGCTCCGGCTGCCCCCGGGCGTGCGTTTGCTCGAGGGCCGCGCGATGGAGATCGTCGACCGCCCGCCGCCCACGCTGAGCCGAAGCTTCCGAGTGCTCGCCGGCGCGCGGTCGCCCCGCGGTGACCTGGAAGTCGTGGTCGAGACGCTCGGTCCGGGCCCGCAGGCCACCGGTCGCGACGCGTATCGCTTCGGGCGAGCCCCCGCAAAGCTGCCCCGCCCTCCCCGCCGACCCGGGGCGCTGATCGTGCAGGGCCACTCCCTGGGCGAACCGATCCCGCTGCGGTGAGGTCGATTGCCGCCTCGCCGCGGCGGTGATAGGGATCGGCCATGCATCGCGCAGCGCCCCCGCCGCCCTGCCGCCAGCCGCGGTGTGGCCGGCCGCCGCGCGGCTCGCTGTGTCGGCTGAAGAGCGCCGGCCCGGTCTTGGCGAGCGCACCGTGGGGGCGAGCGATGGAGTCGTGGCTCCTTTTTCCGTTCGTGCTGGTGTGCTTGCTGGTGCTGCCCTCGAGTCTGCCCGGGCGCCGCGCGCCGCTGAGCGCTTCGGCGGCGGCCCAGCCTGCGAAAACGTCGGCCGAGCCCGCGGAGGGCCCGCGGTCGACGTCGCAGTCGAGCGAGCCGCCCAAGCTCGCGCCGTCGGGTCGCGTGTCGGTCGGCGACCGAGAGCCGCTGGACTTCAGCCAGCTCGCCGGCTACCAAGCCCCCGGCGGCGGGCGCAAGCGGCTGCTGATCCTGCCGATCGAGGGCCCCATCGACATCGGCCTGGCGGCCCTGGTGGATCGCAGCTTGCGCCACGTCGACGACGATACCGTCGTGTTGCTCGAGGTCAGCACGTTCGGCGGTCGCGTGGACGCCGCGGTGGAAATTCGCGACCGGATCCTGGCGCTCGAGGTCCCCACGATCGCGTACGTGGAGCACCGGGCGATCAGTGCCGGGGCCCTGATATCGCTCGCGGCCGACACGCTCATCCTCGACACCACGGCCTCGATGGGCGCCGTCACGCCGGTCCAGGTGGACGGGCCCGGGCCGCCCAAGCCCACCAGCGAAAAGGTCGTCAGCTACATGCGGGCCGAGATGCGTGCGACGGCGGAGGCGACCGGCCGCCGAAGCGACTTGGCCGAGGCCATGGTGGATGCCGACATCGAGGTCGAGGGCGTCAGCGAGAAAGGCAAGCTGCTGACGCTGACGGCCCGGGACGCCGCGAGCCTCGGGCTAGCAGACGGTGTCGTCGGCAGCCTCGACGAGCTGCTGCAGGCGATGGGGCTCGACGAAGCCGAGCGCGTCGAGCCGCAGTCGGATTGGGGAGAGCGGCTCGCGAGCTTTCTGACGGATCCGGCCGTCTCCTCGCTGCTGATGAGCTTGGGGATGCTCGGGCTCATGGTCGAGTTCTACTCGCCGGGTTTCGGCTGGGGCGGCGCGCTGGGGCTGCTCTGCCTGGCGCTCTTCTTCGGGGGTCACTGGGCCGCCCATTTGGCGGGTTGGGAGGAAGTGCTGCTCTTGTGCGGCGGCCTCGGCTTGTTGGCCCTGGAGGTGCTCGTGATCCCGGGCTTCGGAGTGGCCGGAGTGCTCGGGCTCCTGATGGTTGCCGCATCCCTGCTGATGGCGATGATCCGCGTCGACCTGCCCGTGAGGGTCGCCTACGACCTGGGCTACCTGCAAAGTGCGCTCTCCAGCGCCGTGGTCCGCCTCGGCGTCGGGATGGGGCTGGTGGTCGTGCTGTCGCTCGTCCTCGCACGCTACCTGCCCCGGGCCACGTCCCGCAGCTTCCTCGTCTTTCAGCCCGATCCTCCCGCCGCCGCGCCCGAGGGCGCGACCTCCAAGGCTGGCTCGCCGGCTGCGGGCTCCCCGGGACCACGAGCGGGCGATACGGGCGTCGCGCTCACCATCCTGCGCCCCGCGGGGATCGCGGAGTTCGGCGGCCGCCGGACACACGTCGTCAGCGAGGGCCCGGTGGTCGAGCCCGGCGTGGCCGTGCGAATCGTCTCCGTGGAGGGCTCACACGTGGTCGTAGCTGTGGCATGAAGGGCGGACATGGGCACCACCGTCATCGCGATCTTCGTCCTGCTCGCTTCCCTCTTCGCGCTGGGGTTGCTCCTGTACTTCGTCCCCCTGGGCTTGTGGGTGCAGGCCTGGACCTCGGGGGCGCCCGTGGGGATCGGCACGCTGATCGCCATGCGGCTGCGCAAGGTGGCCCCGGCAGCCATCGTCACGCCGCGAATCGCGGCGCTGCGGGCGGGGCTGGAGGTTTCGCTCTCGCAGCTCGAGGGGCACTTCCTCGCCGGCGGGGATGTCGACCTGGTCGTGCGCGCCCTCATCTCGGCGGATAAAGCGAACATCCAGCTCACCTTCACGCGGGCGGCGGCCATCGACCTGGCAGGGCGCAACGTGCTCGAAGCCGTCCAGATGTCCGTGCTTCCCAAGGTCATCACCACCCCGAAGATCACGGCGATGGCCAAGGATGGAATCCAGGTGAGCGCATTCGTGAAGATCACGGTACGCGCCAACCTCGACCGGCTCGTGGGGGGTGCCACGGAGGAGACGATCCTCGCGCGAGTCGGCGAGGGTGTGGTGACGACCATCGGCTCCTCCGAAAGCCACAAGGCGGTGCTCGAGAACCCCGACGGGATCTCGAGGAACGTGCTCAACAAGGGACTCGACGCAGGCACGGCGTTCGAGATTCAAAGCATCGACATCGCCGACGTGGACGTGGGCCAGAACATCGGGGCCAAGCTGCAGACGGAGCAGGCCCTCGCCGACAAGCAAATCGCGCAGGCCAAGGCGGAATCTCGTCGCGCTCTGGCCGTCGCCGCCGAGCAGGAAATGAAGGCCCGCATCGAGGAAAACCGCGCCCGGGTCGTCGAGGCCGAGGTGCTGCTTCCCCAGGCCCTGGCGGAGGCCTTCCGCAGCGGCAACCTCGGAGCGCTCGACTACTACAGCCTGAAGAACGTCATGGCGGACACGGAGATGCGCCACGCCATCGGGCGCGGCGCCACACGCGACGAAGGAGAGACATGAACCCGATCGGCTCGCGCGGCAAGGCCCCAACGGTCGCTCTGCCGCTCGGCTCGCTGGGCGAAAAGGACGGCGAGGAGGCGCCCATTTCACGCCGAGTCGGCTACCCGCCTGGGCCCGAGGCGCCCGCTCGCCGCAGTCCGTACGCTTCCCGAGCGCGGCCGCCGGCCCGGCGCGGCCCCGCCGGTTGGGAGCTGGCGTTGAGCATCGCCCTCGGGCCGCCCCTGAGCCTGGCGGGCCGCGACACCGAGGCGCTCCCGCGGCCACGCCTTTCCTCGGCGGGCAGGCGCCGCGGGCCCAGCGGCGCCTGACGGACCATGCGCGTGCCGTCGCTCTGGGCCGATCTCGATGCCCGCATCGAGTCGCTGCTGCGTTTGCTCGTGCTGCTGGCGATCCCGCTGGCGCAAGTGCTGCTGCGGGGCTTGCGCAAGCGATGGGCACGACCGGCGGGCGGAGATGACGACTCCCCGCCTCCCCCCGAGCGGGAAGGCCGTCGCGACGGCCTCGGCGAAGACGACCTCGAAGCGCTCGAGGAAGACGAGGAAGATGGGGAGGCGCCGACGCCCCCCTCTGCCCCGACGGAGCCGAGCCGCCGAACCACTCCGGCGCGCCCTCTCAGGCCACCTTGGCGGCCCGAGAGCGACGAGCCCACAGTGCCGCTGCGAGCGCCCGAGCCTCGTTCCGCGTGGCAGCCGCCGGCGGGGGAGGCGCCGCTGGCGAGTGTCCCCGCCCTTCGGCCGGGGCTCGGGCCGGGGCCGGCTCGCTCCGCGCAGGTCCGTCCCCCCCCCGGGGCTGCCGGTCGCGACCCGGCTCCCGCCCCCGTCACGGCGCGAGCCGTACGGCGCGCGCTCCTCTGGCAGGCTGCCCTCACCCCGCGCCGGCCCGCGCTCGTGGCCGCACGCAGCCGGCCGCGTCGAGCGCCCGTTCAGCCGTCCACGACCAAAAGCTGAGCCGCCCACTTCTTGCCGACCTTCAGCTCGTAGCGGCCCGGGCCGACCGGAGCGGTCGGCTCCGCCCAGCGCTCCCCGTCGAGGTACACTCCGCCCTGGCGAATCTTGCGCTGGGCATCGCCGCCGCTCTTGGCGCCCCCGGCGGCCAGCACCACTTTGAAGAGGGGTCCGGCGGCCACGCGCTTCTGCTCCAGGTTGCGCGGCGGTCGCCCCGCGTCCCACCACGCCGCGGTGTCGGCGGCTCGCTCCTCACCGTGCAGCCGCCGCACCACTCGCTTCGCCAGCCCCTTTTTGGCCTCGAGCGGGAGGCCCTCGGGCGCCAGCTCGCCGGTCAAGAGCGGGTGCCAGGCGACCATCGTCTCGTCGCTGATGCTCATCACCTTGCCGAACATCGAGTCCGCATCCTCCATCACGCCGATGTAGTTGCCCTTGGATTTCGACATCTTGTCCACGCCATCCAAACCCACCAGCAGCGGTACGGTGAGCACCATCTGGGGTCGCTGCCCGAAGGACTCCATCAGGTGGCGGCCGACGTTCAGATTGAAGATCTGGTCGGCCCCACCGAGCTCGATGTCCGGCTCGAGCTTCACCGAATCATACCCCTGCACCAGTGGGTAGAGCAGCTCGTGCATGGCGATCTGCCGCTCCTCCTGCACTCGCTGTTTGAAATCGCGCCGCTCGAGCATGCGACCGAGGTTGTAGCGAGAAGCCAAGTCGATCACGTCTCGGAACGCCAACTGGCTGAGCCACGAGGAGTTCCATTCGATGCGCGTGCGCTCTCGATCGAGCACCTTGAAGCACTGGTCCGTGTACGTCTTGGCGTTGTCGGCGATTTGCTCGTCGGTCATCGGCGGGCGCAAAACGTTGCGACCCGTGGGATCGCCGATGCGGGCCGTGTAGTCACCGACGAGAAACACGCAGTCGTGCCCAAACTGCTGAAACTGCCGCATCTTCTCGGTCAGCACGAGGTGGCCGAGGTGGAGGTCCGGGGTGGTCGGGTCGAAGCCCGCCTTGACCACCAGCGGCTTCTGGTCGCGGTGGCTTCGCTCCAGCCGCTCGAGGAACTCGGCTTGCGCCGTGATGTCCACGACGCCGCGCGAAAGCACGGGCAACTGCTCCTGGGCAGGGGGAATGGTCACGGCAGCCATGCGCGTCGTGCTAGACAGATTCCGCCCCGAATGCAACCGCTCGCGATGCCGACGCCATCGGGGGGCGGTCGCCGGCTCGCCCGCAGCGGTCGCGCCGGAGCGGCCCGCTACGGCCCGCCGCCCTCGACGAGCCCCTCGAGGCCTTCCGGAATCCCCGCGTCGGGCGGGAATTGCCCCGGCCCCGGCTCCACCAACATCACGATGGCGAATCGAGGCACCGGCAGATACGCGCGGTTGCCCCGCAGGGCCGCGCTGCCGTAGGGCTCCCAGCTCGTGTCCGCCTCGTCCTCCAGGCTCACCGCGGACACGTAGGGGTGCTCGGTAGCCACGGGGACCGTGAGCACCACCTCGCCGTCGAACGAAAGACCGAACGGCGTCATCAGGATCGGCCCGGAGAGCGGGATCGGCCCCTGATAGCTGGCCAAGAGCTCGGCGGCCCGCGACGGACTCGGCTCGGCAAGCCGCGCCTCCGTCCTGGTCGTCGTCGCGTCCGCGGCGAAGTTCAGGGCCAGCCCGGACTGCAGGCTGACGGTGCTGGCGGCGTTGCCGGTCAAGACGATTTCCGCAAAAGATCCAAAGTCCTGTGGCTCCTGGGGGCCTTCGTCCCCCGAGTCGACCGGTACGCCGCAGCCCGCCACCAGCGCCGTCGACAGTGCCCCGGGCAGGCCTGCTCGGCAGCGCCGCCGCGAGCCGCGTCTCGAAGAGAAACCCATGCTCGGCACAGACGGCCAGTGAGACGAACGCTTGATAGAGGTCCGCCGCGCGGGGAGCCCGCCGGGGGGCCCGGAGCGGGCCGCGTCTTGACCGATGCGAGCGCAGGGGATAGCCCAAGACAAGCCCCGCTGGCTCGAAACCGGCCGCGAGTGCCCTGCCCCGAGCCTTCCATGACCAACTCCGCCGCCGACCCCTCCAGTGCTTCCGCCGGGCTCGGCTCCGGGCAGATGTTCGACGGCATCGCGAAGCGCTACGATCTGCTCAATCGAATCATCAGCCTCGGCATCGACCAGAGCTGGCGAAAGAAAACCGTTGCCGCGCTGCAGCTGAGCCCTGGCGGCAAGGTGCTCGACCTCGCGACGGGTACAGCCGATCTGGCGCTCTTGATCGCCTCCCAGCACACCGAGACGCACATCGTCGGGCTCGACCCGTCGCTCCGCATGATGGAAGTCGGCCAGCGCAAGGTGCGCGCGCGCGGCCTCTCCGCGCGCGTCGAGCTCGTGCAGGGCGACGCGCAATCGCTGCCCTTCGACGCCGACCACTTCGACGGGGTGACGATGGCGTTCGGAATTCGCAACGTACCCGATCGCGAGAAGGCGCTGCGGGAGATGGCGCGCGTGACGAGGCCCGGCGGGCGCATCTGTATCCTGGAGCTATCCGAGCCACGCCACGGTCTGCTCGCCGCCCTCTCTCGCTGGCACATGCACCGGGTCGTGCCGCTCGTGGGCGGGCTCCTTTCGGGCTCGAAGGAGTACCGCTACCTGCCTCGGTCGATCGCGGCCTTTCCGCCACCGACGGAGTTCGAAGCGCTGCTGGTCACGTCGGGCCTGCGCGTCGCGGAGTCCCACGCGCTGAGCTTCGGGGTCTGCCACCTGTACGTGGCGACGCCCGCGCCGAAGTGACGCCGCGCGGCCGTGCTGCCGGGTCCGGGCTCGTATCCGAGCGCCGGCGACACGTCCCAACCGGGTGCCGCACGGCGGCGAATCGAAGTCTTCCCGTGCCACATCGACGAAGCTCACCGCATCGCCGCGAGCGAGACGAAGCGGCGGGCGCCGCCGCGAGCCCTCACCCTCTCGATCGGGAGGCGCGAAGTGCTGCGTCATGAGGCACCGGCTCGGTGTCGGCCACCCAGTTGCGGAGCCAGCTCGCCAGGCCGCTTCAGCGGCAAGCCGCGGCCGTCTGCTTCCAGCGCTCGTCGGCCTGCTGCAGCGTGAGGCCGAAGCTATGCACGGCCTCTTCTTCTTGGTCCGCCAAGGGCTCCCAGAGCTTCTGAAGCTCGCCGCGAGCCTTGCGCGCTGGATCCCAGGTGATCTGTACGGTAGCAAATGAGCTGCGAAGCAGCTCGGCTTTGGTGGCCACGGCGTTCCAGGCGCGCACTCGCTCCTCCTGCTTCGACTCCGCGAGGTCTTCTCCGACCGGCGGCTGCTGAAGGGACGTGGCGGCCAGCTGCAAGTCCGACCAGGTGCGCTCCAGCGCCTGGCGCTGGAGCTGACAATCCTCGTCTTCGCATCCGCTGCCGAGCCACGTGACGCAAGCGCAGGCCGCCACCGCCCAAACGGGCCGGGCCGATGGCGGCAGGCGAAACCACGCCGCAACGCGAGCCCCCCCGGAACGGAGCCACCGAGCCCGCCCGAACCAATCGCGACGAGTCGTTCGCCGCGCTCCAGCCGGCCGCTCACCGGCCCTCTCGAACTGCGAAATACCCCTGTGCATGAACGAGGTGTACCGCGAGATCGCGAGGGAGGCGAGAGGATCGCACCGGCAACCGATCGGCCCCCGCGAGCCCCCACGCGCCCACCCGATCGCCGCCCCCTTCGCGTCGACGCGGTCCGCCGAGCGGACTCGACACGCGGCCCGAAGCCCCCGGGGCGGACGCCCACCGGGGCGCGACGGGGCACGACCGCTCCCGCGCGGCCGATGCCCGTGCGGCGTGCGCGGCGATGAGACCTCGGGGCGCTCGACGCGCCCCTCTCCGACGCGCGCAAGACCGCCTGGACTCGAGCCGGAGGGAGCTGGCAACGCGCCGGACGGACCCGCGCCGGGCGCCCCCCCCCTCGCGGCGCGAACCAACCCGGGCGCGGCGGGTGGCGCCGGTGGGCCCCCGCCCCCGGCCGAAACGTGCCGCATCGGGCGCCTGCCGCCCCGCGGCATACCGAGCCGCGCTCGCGCAAGGGTCGAGACCGCGCCGGCACGCGGCCCCGCGAACGCCGCCTCGGCCCACGGCCCCCAAAACCCAGACGGCAACTCGACACCGGTGTGGGCGATTCGGGCCGCCCCGGCTCGAGCCGGATCCCGCCGGGGCAACTCGCCTTTTTGCTCCGACGGCTCGCTGCCCCGCGTCCGCCCCGGTGCCGAACCCCTCGCGATCGCCGACGATGAACGAGGTCATCGCGAAAATGACCGGTCGCCGCCCCCCGCCAGACGCCGTTTTGTGGTTGCGAAGCCACCGCAATGTCATAGATAACCGCCGGGCGTACAAGCGCCTGCTTACTAGAAATTTCTCTTGCGAATGGACTGTCGGCTCTCGTTCGGGGGCGCCGGGCCTGCACAGCACGCGCCTCCCGCAGCCTTGGCCGATTAGTCGGACATTATTGACATGACCGCCCCCTCAGGCCCGAATCACCGCGGCCCACGTCCTGCGTCGCGACGTCGCGCGCTGGTGGGCTGGGGCAGCGTGGGGCTCAGCGTCGCGCTGGTGGTGGCCTGCGTGGGGCTCGTCGACGCACGGCAGGTTCTGGCCCAGCTCGCGTCCCTCGACGCCCGCTGGCTGGCGGTGGCCTTCTTGCTCGGCCTCGCCCAGCTCGGGTTGCTCGGGCTGCGGTGGTCTCGGGTCGCGCGCGAGCTCGGCCTGGAGTTGGGATGGCTCGAAGCGACCTGGGAGTATTCGCTCTCCGTGCTCGGCAACCAGGTCCTGCCCACCGGCGTCGCCGGCGACGGACTGCGTGGGGTTCGCCACTCGCGCGCCTCGCAGGCCCCTGCGGGCCTCGTCTTCGAGGCGCTCGCGCTCGATCGCATCTCCGGCCAGCTCGCGCTGTGGCTGGTC
This sequence comes from Polyangiaceae bacterium, assembly GCA_050299315.1. GTDB lineage: Bacteria > Myxococcota_A > Polyangia > Polyangiales > Polyangiaceae > SZUA-265. Next base: position 175,073 of record JBNKVS010000071.1, on the reverse strand, counting down.
GTGCTCCTCACCTTGCCGCTCACGCTCACGGCCGGCTTGATCGAGCCGCAGTCGCTCGCCATCGCAGCCGCCGCGGGCGGCGCGACCCTTTGTTCCGTGTGGGCGCTCGGCACTTGGTCGAAGCGCCGCGGGCGCCTCGCGGGGCGCCTGTTCGAGCGCCTGGCTCGAAGCTCGCAGCTGCTCCTCGATCCTCGGCGCGCCTCCGTGCACCTGCCCTCCTCCTTGCTGCTCGTGGCGCTGACACTCTTGCAGCTCTACGTCGCCGGGCGCAGCATCGGCGTTTCGCTCCCGATGGGGCAGCTCGGCTGGCTCGGGCCGTTGATCCTGGTCGCTTCCTCCGTTCCCAGCTTCTTCGGTGGCTGGGGTATTCGCGAGAGCGCGAGCGCCATGCTCTTCGCCTCGGCAGGCCTGGCGAGCAGCACCGGCGTCGCCGTCTCCATCGTGTACGGGACGTTCTCGCTCGTCATCAGCATTCCGGCAGTCGGCGTGTTGTTCTTGGCGGCCAGGGCGCGGCCCCGCACCAGCGATCTCGCGCGCGCGGCGTCGCCCGAGCGCACTGCCGAGCAGTTGGCGGTGGATCCGTGAGCCGCGTCGCGCTCGTGGAGCCGCACAGCGGCGGACGCATCTCGGGCGGTTTCGCGTACAACGCCCGCATGGCGGAGCAAGGGCTTTGGGCCCGCCACGGCTGCGCGCCCGAAGAGCTCGCCGAGTGTGTGAGCCGGCTCTCGGAGGCAAGGCTGCTGCTTCTCGACAGCATCTGGCTGACGGAGCAGCACGCGAGCCGCCTGCTCTCGCGCCGAAGCGCGACGCCGCCGCGACCGGGGCCTCTGCTCGGCACCATGCTTCACTCCCTGCCCTCGATGATTGCGGCGACGGAGGCGGGCGAGCCGCCCCCAGAGGCACCTTCGGCCTTCGAGCGCGAGGTGCTCGGCGCGCTCGACGTGGTCGTCGTGCCAGGGACGCACTACCATCGCTGGCTGCGCCGCGGCCCCGCCCGAGTCGTGGTCGCCTCACCGGGGATCGATGACGCGTGGCGCGCCGCTCCACGCGCTCGCCAGGGCCCCTGCCGGCTCGTCTCGGTGGGGGCGGTGACGCCCCGCAAGGGATTCCTGGACGTGGCGGAGGTGCTCGCCTCGCACCCGGAGCCAGACTACACTTGGACGGTCATCGGCAGCCTGTCGGCAGACGCCGGCTATTCGGAGCGCCTGCGCGAGCTCGCGCGGGGCCGCCCCATCGAGCTGCTCGGGCAGCAGCCGCCCGAGCAAGTCCGCGCCGCCGTTCGCCGCGCCGATGTGCTCGTCATGCCCAGCTACGACGAGAACCAACCCCTGGTCGTGCTCGAGGCATTGGCCGCGAGCGTACCGGTCGTGGCCTACGCGGCCGGCGCGGTTCGCGACATGATCGAGCACGGCGAACAGGGCCTGATCACCGCCGTCGGGGACAAGTCCGCCCTGGGCCACCACCTCGGGGCGCTGCTGGCGGACGAGCCGCGACGCCACGCGATGGCGCAGGCCTGCTGGCAGCGGCAGCGCGGCTTGCCGAGCTGGCAAGCCGCCGCGAGCTCGGCTCGCTCGGCCCTGGCGGAAACCATCGAGACCGCCTCGAAAGAATTCGACTGATGAACACGAGCAGCCCCTCACGCACCTCCCCGGCCCGATTGCCGGCGCTCCTGCAGCTGACGCGCTGGAGCCGCGTACACGCCGTGGTGGTCTGCGCCGGCACGGCTCTCAGCGTTTGGTCGCGCTTCCCGTCCGCAGTGGCCTGGGCGGCGGCGGCTTCGTTCGCGATGGCGATCGCCCTTTCGCGAGGGCAATGGACACCCACCGGGCAGTTCGGGCGGGCCAACGTGATCACCAGCGTCCGGCTGTGCACGACGCTGACGCTCCTGATGGGATACGGAGCCTACGGCCGCGAGGCCGTGGCCGGCGTGGCGCTCGCCATCCTGCTGCTGGACGTGGTGGATGGTTGGTGCGCGCGGCGCTTCCGCGAAGTCAGCGACTTCGGAGCTCGCTACGACGTGGAGGTCGATGCCTTTTTCGTGCTGGCCCTGTCGGTGGTGCTGCTGGTGCGGGGCGTGGCCGGGCCTTGGGTGCTGCTCGGCGGCTTGTGGCGATACATCTACGTGCTCGCGCTCTGGATGGTCCCCAGCCGTATCGAAGCGCCGCGCACGCGCCTGGGGCGCCTGGCGTACGTCCTGCTCTTGACGAGCCTGGTCGCGGGGTTGCTCTTGCCGGCACCGTGGGCTTCGCGCGCAGCGGCGTTCGGCACCACGGCCGTGAGCCTGTCGTTCATGCGATCGTTCTGGCAATGCTACTTCTCGGCCCGCCCGAGTTGACGCCAAGCCCGAGCTCGGCACCCGCCACGGGTTGCCTCGCTGCCCCGCCGCGAACGCCGCTCGCGCTGGCGCGCCCCCGCTCCGATTCCTCGTTCCCTTCACACGGCCTCCGAAGGGGTGGGGACCCAGGGAATTTGGCCCGTTCGGGCTCCCATGTGCGGTGAAACTCTTCTACATTGGTCTCGAGGAACTACCGTTCCGTGACACGATAGGCCCCGCTGATGCCCCACTTTCTCGCGTTCTCTTACAACATGCACGATTCCTCGGTGAGCATCGCCGACGAGTCGCGCGTCCTCTTGGTTCTGGAAGCCGAACGCTGGTTCGGCGAGAAAAAGAAGCGCTGCAGCAAGCAGGAGATGGAAGAGCTGATCTCGGTGGCGCTGCGCCACGTGGGTATCGGCATCTCCGATATCGATGGCGTGTCGTGCACGGCATTCCTCAACGACCACTTGCCCGAGGAACTGCGAGACGTGGAGTGGCTGGCGGAGGGAGCGTGTGAGCTGTTGGGGCGCCCGTTCGAGGTGTTGGTGTTGAACCACCACCTGGCGCACGCCGCCATGGTGCACGCTTTCCCCGGCCACGACGACGTGGTGATCGACGTGTGCGACGGCGGCGGAGATTTCGGGCACGCGCACTTCACCTATCGCTGCCGAGCTGGCCGCATCGAGCTGCTGCCGAACGAGCCCATTCACGACGCGTTCTCCTCTCGCTTCTACGACGTCGTATCCCGCTATTTGTACGGGCGCATCATGTGCGAAGGCAAGCTGATGGCGCTCGCTTCGCTGGGCGAGCCACGCCCGGAGATGATGAGCTTCATCAGGGACCACCTGCCGCTCTTTCACGAGGTTCCCGCCACGCGGGCGCTCGAGGAGCTGAAGCGGCGCTTTCCGGTGGAGAGTTACGCGAGCAGTCGAACGGCGTTCGACCTCGCGGCTTCCACGCAGCGCTTGTTCGAAGAGCTGCGCGTCGAAAGCGTTGCCGCCCTGCCCCAGAGCGCCCCGAGCGTGCTGCTCGCCGGCGGCGCCACCCTGAACATCGTCGCGAACACCCGGGTTCGCGAGCTCATCGGGCCCCAGCGCCAGTTGCTCCTGCCGCCTTGCTGCGATGACACGGGCCAGTCGCTCGGCGCGCTGCTGTACTACTGCCACGAGCGCGCCGGTGCCAAGGTGAGCTGCCGAATGCCGTTCCTCGGCTACAGCGATCGCATCGATGAGCCTGCTCTCGAAGCCAGCAGCGTTCGACCCGAGCTCGTGTCGTTTCTGGCGAAGGGGGGCATCGTGTTCTGCCACCGAGGCCAGAGCGAGATCGGGCCCCGGGCGCTCGGCCATCGCAGCATCCTGGCGCTGCCGACCAGCAAGAACTTCGACCTGATCAACCACGTGATCAAGCAGCGCGAATTTTATCGACCCCTGGCTCCGCTGGTGCCGACGGAAGTCGTCTCGAGGTGGTTCGAGTGGGAAGGTGAGTCGAAGTACATGTTGTACGCGGCCAAGGCCCGCGAGCGCTCCCGGCTGCTCGCGCCGGGCATCTGCCACTACGACGCCACGGCCCGCGTACAAACCGTCGACGGAGCAGAAGACCCGTTCCTGCACGGGCTCTTGAGCCAGGTTGGCGACATAGCCGGCTGCCCGATCCTGATCAACACTTCACTCAACCCGCGGGGGGCACCAATCCTGTCGACGCTCGCGGCCACAAGGGCCTTCGCCCAATCGCTGAGCGGGCTCGACATCCGCGTTTGCCACGACGGGTCGCTGCTAGCGCCCGATTGATCGCCAGCGTTCGGAGGGGCTCCGCCGCCCATTTCCGGCTGACACCGGGGGGCTGGAGGTCCGGGCCCGCCCGGCACCGGCGGGCGCCCACCGATCGAGCTGGGCCGCGGGAAGCGACGCGGGCTCACCAGGTCTGAGCCCAGGCTCGCGACCGATCGGAAGCGCCGCGTTCAGCCGACCCGCTGCCACACCAGGCACAGGTGCTGCATCCAGCCACGCTTGAGGCAAACCTGCAGCGCGTGGCCGCCGTACAGCATGCCCCAGTAGTGGCTCTTCATCGGCAGCCAGCCGAACCCCCGCATCAACGCGCCGATCAGGAAATCGCGGGGCCGATCGATTTCGAGATACGGCGTGAGGTCGTGGGTCTCGACGTGTCGAAAGCCCGCCCCCTCGGCGAGCTGGGTGGCCTCTTCTTCGGCCAAGAGGTTGTCCGCGAGCCAGCCCTCGCGAAAACGCTGAATCCAGCGACGCGCGCGCGGATCCTCTCGGTGCCGCGCGGCCCCGAGCAGATCGTCGACGACCATCAGGTAGCCTCCGGGTCGCACGAGCCTGGCGCACTCGCCAAAGAACTTCGCGGCATCGGGAGCGTGCACGAACGACTCGATTCCGAACGCCAGGTCCACCGCCGCAAGCCCCGCGGGCAGATCGCAGAAGTCCCCGAGCAGGCAGCGGATCGTCCCCGAGCGCCCTTCGGCCTCGATGCGGCGCTCGGCCAATGCGACTTGCTTGGGGCTGATCGTGATGCCCGTACCTTCAATGGGCAGCGCCTTCGCGATGCGACACAGGCTGGCGCAAACGCCGCAGCCCAGATCTGCTACGCGAAGCGTGCCGCCACCTTCCATCGAACGCAACCGCTCGATGACGAGGCGGTCCGCGAAGGCCATGGCTTCGACCCGGCTGCCGACCTCGGGCCCCCAGATCGCTCGGTGGATGGTGCCCTCCGTGCCCTGCCCTAGCTGCAGGAAGAGTCGTGTATTTTCATCGTAGTATCGCCTGACCCGCTCACCCAAATACACAACACGCTCCTCGTTCGTCCGCTGGGAAGCGAGCCCGCCACGGGAGCGCTCCAACTCGGCGCAGCGGCGGCGGCACCGAGCCGGCGGCGAGCCCTGCCTAGCAAGGATCGCTGGTCAGCCGCAAACCCTTGTCCACGCGCTCCCTCCGGGCCGAGGTGCCCCTTGGCGCCCGAGCCCGCCCCGCGCCCCCTCGGTGGCCGGCGCCCGGGCCAACCGCCCGAGCCAACCGCCCGAGCCGATGGGGACCCCCGGTGCAGCGCGGACCCTCGGCGCGCAGACCTCCCTTCGCCTCGTCGGGGCCGCCAGGAGCGATAATGAGTCCCGGGGCTTGCGTCGAAAACGCTCCGCTGCTTGAGTGCGCGGGAACTCTTCGCCGGCGGCGGCCAGGTCGGCCCGCCGCGGCGGTCGCGTCAGCGCGCCCCACTCGATTCCGATGCCTTCCGCAGATTCCACGGCCGCCCTCGCACCGGCCCCCGTCGGCCAACGAAGCGTGAGGGCGCGAAAGCACCGCGCCGCGGCATCGCGGGGCGCGGTGCGACGGCGCGCGGCTCGCTCCGCCTCGGCCACGCACTTCGCGGCGGCAGCGGACGGCCTCGCGCCCCCGCGCCCCGCGCGGCCCGCACCGCGCCGAGCGCGCTCCAACGCGCCTCGCCGGCGCGCCGAGCCGCGGAGCGCGGAGACCGCGCTGGGCAACCAGGCCGCGGAGGCTGCGAGCGTCCGCCCCAAGACCGTGATCGGGCCACCATGAGCGAGTACACCGCCACACGCTATCTACAATCCAAAACCACGGTCGACGATCGGGCGTTGAACCAGGGCGTGGTCGCCCGGCTGCGCGAAGAGCTCTCCGCGGCCCGCCAGGCCACCGAGGCGCCCTTGCGCGTCCTGGAGATCGGCTGCGGGCTCGGCAACATGCTCACCCGGTTGATCGACTGGCAGCTGCTGGGCAGCGCGGACTACACGTTCGTGGACTTGGATCGAGAGGTACTCGCGGCGGCCCAGCAGCGCCTTTCGGCCTTGCCCGCGGCCCGCACCGAGGGCGACGAAGTGGTGCTTTCCCACTCGGCCGGCGAGGTTCGAGCCCGCTTCGTGTGTAGCGACGCGTTCGAGTACGTGAGTCGAGCGGGGGTGGCGGGTCGCTTCGACTTCGTGATCGCCAACGCTCTGCTGGACCTGATGGATCTCGAGCCCACTTTGCGCGGCATCTGGCGCGGCCTGACCCCTGGAGCCCTGTATTGGTTCACCATCAACTTCGACGGCGAAACCCTGCTCTTGCCGGAGCTACCCCTCGACGCGCAGGTGATGGCGGCCTACCACCGCACGATGGACGAGCGGCTGCGCGACGGCAAACCGAGCGGCAGCAGCAAGACGGGTCGCCTTCTACTCACCGTTTTGCCCAAGACGGGGGCGGAGTTGCTCGCCGCGGGCGGCTCGGACTGGGTGGTCTTCCCGGCGCGCGGCGCGTACGTCGCCGACGAGCAGTACTTCCTGCGCTACATTCTCGCCACCATCGCGGAGTCCGTCGCCGCCGAGGGCTCTGTCCCGCTGCAGGCTCTCGAAGGTTGGCTCGCCGAGCGCCGAGCGCAAGTCGACCGCGCCGAGCTGTGCTACGTGGCACACCAGCTCGACGTGATGGGCCGCGCGCCCACTCGGCGCTGAAAGCGCTCGGGCGGGCCCTGACGGCCGGCAGCGAAGGCCGGGGTCCCCCCGGCGGGGATCGGGTCCAGCCCCCCGCCGTCTCCCTCCGCGGCGCGCCCCGGGCCCCCCGCCGTCTCCCGCGGCGGCCCGCGAGCGCGGCTCCCCCCACCCGGGCGGCGCCGCGCTCCCCCGCGCAGCCCGCGACTACAGGCTGGCGATGATGGCGTTGAGCGTGCCGCTCGGCCGCATGGCGGCAAACGCCTCGTCGTCGCTCGGGTGGTAGTAGCCGCCGATATCCATCGGCTTGCCCTGCACGCCGTTGAGCTCTCCGACGATCTTTGCCTCCTGCTCGCTCAGCTGCTGGGCAATCGCGGCGAACCTCGCCGCCAGCACCGCATCCGTGCTCTGCTCCGCCAGGGCTTTGGCCCAGTACATGGCCAGGTAGAAGTGGCTGCCGCGATTGTCCAGCTCGCCTACCTTGCGCGACGGCGACTTGTCGTTCTCGAGGAATGCCGCGTTCGCCTCGTGCAGCGCGGCCGCCAACACCTTGCCCTTCCCATTGTTGGTTTTCTCGGCCAAATCTTCGAGAGATACGGCAAGCGCGAGGAACTCGCCGAGTGAATCCCAGCGCAGATGGTTCTCCTTCTCGAACTGCTGGACGTGCTTTGGAGCCGAACCGCCCGCTCCCGTCTCGTACAGGCCGCCGCCCGCGAGCAGGGGAACGATCGAAAGCATCTTGGCGCTGGTGCCGAGCTCGAGGATCGGAAACAGGTCCGTGAGGTAGTCCCGAAGCACGTTGCCGGTCACGGAAATGGTGTCCTCGCCCGCTTTGCAGCGTTCGAGCGAAAGGCGAATCGCCTCACGCGGCGCCAGAATGCGGATGTCGAGGCCAGCGGTATCGTGATCCTTCAGATAGCTCTGCACCTTGGCGATCAGGTTGCGGTCGTGCGCCCGCTCCTCGCTCAGCCAAAACACGGTGGGAGCTCCGGTGGCGCGGGCTCGAACCACGGCCAGCCGCACCCAGTCGCGAATCGGCTCGTCTTTCGTCTGGCACATCCGAAAGATGTCCCCCTTCTGGACGCTGTGGCGCATCAGCACGGCGCCCGAGGTCCGGTCGACGACTCGAGCCTCGCCGGCAGCCTGCATCTCGAAGGTCTTGTCGTGCGAACCGTACTCTTCGGCTTTCTGGGCCATCAGCCCCACGTTGGCGACGTTGCCCATGGTGGCCGGATCGAAGGCGCCATTTTCACGGCAGAAGTCGATTGTCTCGGCATAGATGCCCGCGTAGCAGCGATCGGGGATCACCGCCTTGGTGTCGGCCAGCTTGCCGTCGGGGCCCCACATCTTTCCGGAAGCGCGAATCGCAGCGGGCATCGAGGCATCGATGATGATGTCGCTGGGCACGTGCAGGTTGGTGATGCCGCGATCGGAATCCACCATCGCCAGGGCGGGCCGAGTCGCGTATACGGCCTTCAAATCCGCCTCGATGGCGGCGCGCTCGGCCTCGGGCAGAGCCTGGATCTTGGCGTAAGCGTCACCGATGCCGTTGTTGGGGTCCACACCCAGCGCCGCGAACTTGGCGGCGTGCTTCTCGAACACGTCGGCATAGTAGACGCTGACGCAGTGGCCGAAGATGATCGGGTCCGAGACCTTCATCATGGTCGCCTTCAGGTGCAGCGAGAGCAGCACACCGGACTCCTGCGCTTCCCGCACCTGCGCAGCAAAGAACTCACGGAGCGCCGCGACGCTCATCACCGAGGAATCGATGACCTCGCCCGCGAGCACGGGCGTGCTCTCTTTGAGCACGACGACCTCCGAGCCCGTCGCGAGCTCGATCCGGACGCTGCCGGCGGACTCGCAGACGACCGACTGCTCGCTGCCGAAGAAATCGCCGCCCGTCATGTGTGCAACGTGCGACTTGGAGCTGCTGCTCCAAGCGCCCATCGAGTGCGGGTGCTTCTTGGCGTATTGCTTGACGGCGGCAGCCACGCGGCGGTCGGAGTTGCCCTCGCGCAGCACGGGGTTCACGGCGCTGCCGAGCACCTTGGCGTAGCGGGCGCGAATCTCCTTGTCGGTCTCCGTCTTGAGCTCCTCGGGGTAGTCCGGCAGGTCGTACCCTTGCCCCTTGAGCTCGGCGATGGCTGCCTTGAGCTGCGGGATCGAAGCGCTGATGTTGGGGAGCTTGATGATGTTGGCGTACGGCTGCTTGGCGAGCTCGCCGAGCTCGCTGAGGGCGTCGGCCTGCTTCTGCGCTTCCGTGAGCTTTTCTGGGAAGTTCGCGATGATGCGACCGGCCAGCGAGATATCCCGCGTTTCCACCTCCACGCCGGCGGCTCGCGTGAACGCCTCGACGATGGGCAACAGGGAATAGGTGGCCAAAGCCGGGGCTTCGTCCGTCTTGGTGTAGATGATCGTTGAACTGGCTGTCGACATGTCTTTCCTCGGCGAGGCTGCGAGCCTGCTGGCTCGCTTGGCCACGACTTCCTACTGCCCCGGAAACAGAGCGGGAAATGAACTCGAAACACCCAGAGCCCGAGGGCCTCGACGACGGCGGCCCCGAACGGCGGGCGCTCCGAGGATTCGCTCTTAGATGGTTCCCGGGGGCAGATCAACGACGGACTCCAAGTCAGGAAAAATCCGCGACCGGCGCATCTCGCGCGCTCGGCAGCCGGCGAACGCACCGACGCTGTGCCCCCTGTCGCGCTCCGCTCGCGCCCCAGCCCGCGCGCGCGGCAGGGAGGCCCACTCGACCAGGCGGCTGCGAACGCGGCGCGACGGGCGGCTCTGGCGCTCGCCGGGGCAGGCCTGCGGCCGGCTCGTGGCTCTGGTGGGCCTCGGTCGCCGCGCGCTCCGTTGGGTGGGGCTTCCCCCCGTCGCTGCGGGCCGCCGGCGCGTGCGGGCTCGCGCCGCGTCCCCGCGCCGCATGGCCCCACGCGCCCAGACGATTCGGCGAGTCGCCTGCCAGTTGGTCCCGCCCTTTGCTTTGCCCCTCGCCATGCCGGGCCCCTCCGAACCCCCGCATCGGCTCCCGCTCGCGCTCGACGGGTCCCTCCACGAGGACGCGGGTCGAGGCGACGCCTACGCCGACATTCCCCAGCACGGAGGCGACTTTGCCAAGTCCATCGCGCGTGCCTCGGCAGCCGGAGGTGTGAGCGGAGGGGCAAGCCGGTGATGTGCCCCAGCTATCAGGTGACCGGAGACCCGTGCCTGTGAACCGCGGGGCGAGTGCGCCTGCTCGAGGCGGCGCTGTGGGCCGACGACCCCGGACTGGCGCCGCAAGAGCCCGAGCTGGCGCGCGCCAGGGACTCGTGCGTCGCCCGCAAGGGATGCAAGCGCGGGTGCGAGGCGAGCGTGGACATGGCGCTCATCAAAGCCGAGTACCTGGCCCAGCGCCGGCGGCAGCAAGGCCCTGGGGCTGCGGGGCTGGCCATTCGCCCACGCGCCGCGCTGGCTGCACCGCGCGGCCGCAGGCCGCGGCGCGGCCTGCGCCTCGCGCAGAGCTCGGACGCGTCGCGCGCCGTCGCCTCGCGGGTCCTGGGCCTCGCGCTCGACCGGGCCGTACCGCCCCGCGCGCCGCGCCCCTTTGCGGCTTCCGCCGCCCACCGGGGGCTCCCGACCGAGGGGGCCCGCGGGTCGGACCATCAGGTCGTTCCGTTCGTGGACACCTTCGCGCGCCACTTCGAGCCCAACGTGGCTCGCCCGCCCTTTCGGTGCCGCGCGCGGGCGGCGATTCGGCACGCACCGTGGAGGCCCCGAGGGGCGAGCGACCGGTCTCGCGGTCGCACGTATCTGGTACAGGGACTGATCGAGGAGGCCCGGGCCGGGCTCGAGCGCGTGCTCGAGGCGCTACGGCCCGCGCTCCGCGGCGACGCCGTGATCGTGGGCCTCGAGGCCGTCGCGCGTGCTGAGCCGGCGAGGTGACGCGGTGGCGCTCGGTCTGGGTGAACTCGCCTCGACGGTGGCCAAACGCGCGCTGATACTCGAAGAGTTCCTCTGGTGCTCGCTCCCGGGCAACAGGCGCCGGGGGAAGCCCCACCCACCGCGGCTCGCAGCCCTCGAAGCACCGAGTGGCCGCCGCGTTCGTCCGCTCACTGGCTCGGCGACGGGCCCCCCAGCTCCAGGGCAGCTTCTCCGCGAATCGACGCGTCGAGCAGCTCGATGGGGTGACGCGCCGGCTGCTCCGTGCCGAGCTCGCGCAGATGACGCTGGATTTGCAGCGTGCAGCCCGGGTTGGCGGCGGCGAGCAGATCGACCTGCAGGGAAGCCACATTGCGTGCCTTGCGCTGCCCGATACGGCCCGCCGCTTCGGGCTCGAGCAAGTTGTACACGCCAGCGCTCCCGCAGCACTGATCTCCCTCGGGGATCTCGACGACACGAAGCCCCGGGATTTGCCGCAGGAGCGCGCGGGGCTGCTCGACGACGCCCTGCCCGTGGGCCAGGTGGCACGCGTCGTGGTAGGCGACCGAGAGGCGTAACGGGTGGCGCTCGGCGACGGGCGACAGCTCGGCGAGCCACTCGCTCACGTCCTTCACCTTGGCCTGCAACACTTCCGCGCGCGCTCGCCAGCCCGGGTCGGCGTCGAACAGCCTCGACCAATGCTTCATGGCCGACCCGCAACCGGCGGAGTTGACCAGCAGCGCGTCGAAGCGCTCGGACTCGAGCCGCTCGATGGCGCGCTGGGCGAGCCGTCGAGCCTGACTCTCCCGACCGATGTGCAGGGGCAGCGAGCCACAACAGCCGAGCTCGGGCAGGGTGAGGACATCGCAGCCCTCCGCGCTGAGCACGCGCGCGGTCGCTTGGTTGACACGCGAAAAAAACACGGACTGCACGCAGCCCTGCAGCAGCGCCACCCGGTGGCGCACGGCGCCCGCGGCGGGGACGACGCGGGGCAAGCGCCGACCGAGATCGGCTGCCTCGAGCGGGGGCGCGAGCTCCTCCAGATTCCGAAGCCCGCTCGGCAGGCGCGACCAGATCCTCAACCGCCGAAGGAGGCCGATCACACCGACGGCCCGCACCAACCACAACACGGCCGAAAGCGCCCGCAGCCGGCGGCGATGGGGCAGCACGGCCATGAGCACGTCGCGCAGCCAGCGCTCCCCGGGGGATCGCCGCTCGGACGCGACCTCCACCCGCGCCTGTTCGATCAGGCGATCGTAGCGAACACCGGAGGGGCACGCGGTGACACACCCGAGGCATCCGAGGCACTGGTCGATGTGCAGGAGCGCACTCGACAGGGGCTGCCGCCCCTCCGCGTGGGCTTTCATCAGGTAGATGCGACCACGCGGCGAGTCCATCTCGCGGCCGCTGCTCTGGTACGTCGGGCATGCGGGCAAGCAGAACCCACAGTGCACGCACTCGTCGATGAGCTTGCGATCCAGCGTCACAGGCCCCCCACCAGACGGCTCGGGTTGAGCCGCCGCTCCGGGTCGAAGCGGCTCTTGAGCTCGCGCATGACCGAAAGCGAGCTCGGCGGCGGGCCCCATGGCTCGACGTGCTGGAAGAGCGCTGCCATTTCGTCGTGCGCACCGCACCCCTCGACCGCCAGGTGGCCGCCGCGGACCGCGAGCTGCTCACGCAACCGACCGAGCCGATAGCCGAGCCTCTCCGGGAAATCGAGTGGCGTGAGCGCTGCGAACGCCGTGCCCACGGCCGGGTAGGCCACGAACGCGAGCGGGGCGTGCTCCTCCAGCTCGGCGAGCGCCTCGACGAGCTCTGGAAAGTCGCTGGGGAGCGCCGCCAGTTGCAAGCGCAGATCCCCGCTCTCGCGCGGGGCCGAGGCGTCCGCCCACGCGGCGGCCTCCGCCGCCTCCGAGAGCACCTCCGCGGGCTGCTCCGCCCGCTCGGCTGCCGCCCGGCTCAACCGGCCCGCGTCCCGCTCCACCGCCGGCTCGAGGCCCTCGAAGCGCAGCAGCAGCGACAGCTCGCCCGCCCGTGGCGAGCCCACGACGCAGAGGCTGGAAGGCTCGAGTTGCATCTGCCGTACGCGCAGCACCCACTCGGCTACCTCGCGGGCGGTCAGCTTCGGGAGCCGAACGCTGCAACTGGCCCGCGGCGCCGGGTGCAAGCGCAGCACCACCTCGGCGATCAGCCCAAGCGTACCGAGCGACCCGCAGAGCACTTTCGGCAGGTCGAATCCCGCCACGTTCTTGACGACCTTGCTACCGCAACGGGCCACCTTGCCATCCGCGCGCACGAGCGTCACCCCGAGCAGCAGATCCCGAAGCGGCCCGTAGCGCTGCCGACGCGGCCCGCTGGCGGCTACGGCAACCATGCCGCCCAGCGTGGCGCGCTGGGCGAACGGAGGATCGGCCCCGAGCCACTGCCCGCGCTGCCCGACGACTCGCTGCAGCGCGTCGAGCGTGCACCCCGCCTGGACCACCACCACCTGATCTTCGGGGCAATAATCGACGACCGCAGACAGCCTCTCGGTCGATAGCAACACGTCCACCTCCGTGAGGGGTCCTCCGAGGCCGAGCGCCGTACCGCCGCCGACGAAGCGCACTCGTTGCGCCTTGGCCGCTGCCTTTTGCAGCGCGTCGGAGCACTGCTCGAGGTCTTCCGGAGCGATCTCCTGTATCTGCGCCATCAACCGCGACCCGCGAGCCCCGCCCGCTCGCTGTGGTGGGGAACGTAGTGGCCGGGTGTATCGCCGCACAATCTCGGCGTGGGAAACACCTTGCCGGGGTTGAAACGCACCTCGGGATCGAAGGCGCACCGCAGCCAGTTCATGGTTTCCAGATCTCTCTCGGAGAACATTTCCCCCATGTACTTGGCCTTGTCCGCACCGACTCCGTGCTCCCCCGTGATGGATCCGCCAGCGCGAACACACAGCTGCACGATGGCCCCGGCGCAGGCCTCCGCTCGCTCCGCTTCGCCGGGCACGGAGGCGTCGTAGAGTACGAGCGGGTGCAGGTTGCCATCCCCGGCATGAAACACGTTGGCCACCCGCACATCCATCTCCTTCGAGAGCCGCGCGATTTCGGAAAGCACCTCGGCGATGCGCGAGCGGGGGATCACGCCGTCCTGCACGATGTAGTTCGGGCACAGCTGCCCCATGGCGGTGAACGCAGACTTTCGCCCGCGCCACAGGGCCGCGCGCTCGCGCTCGCTCTCTGGCAGCCGCACGGAGAGCGCCCCCTCGCGCTCGCAGGCCTCTCGGGCCGAGACGACCGTGCGCTCCACCTCTACCTCAGTTCCATCTGCATCCATCAGCAGCACGGCCGTCACCTCGGGCAGGTCGATGCCCATCACGCGGCGCACCGCGCCCAGCGCGAGCTCATCCATCATCTCGATCGCCGCGGGTAGGATGCCCTCGGCGATGATGCGCGAGACCGCGCGCCCTGCGTCTGCGGTGCTGCGAAAGCTGGCGAGCAGGGTGCGCGTACACTCCGGTGCGCGGCAAATCCGCACGGTGGCCTTCGTGACGACGCCGAGCGTCCCCTCGCTTCCGACCACCGCGCCTCGCAGATCGTAACCGGGACAATCCGGGACAGCGCCGCCAACTTCGATCACGCTGCCGTCCGCGAGGACGAGCTCGGCAGCGAGCAGGTGGTGGCTGGTGAAACCGTACTTCAGGCAGTGAGCGCCGCCGGAATTCTCCGCTACGTTGCCCCCGATGCTACACACCTGCTGGGAGGAAGGGTCGGGCGCGTAGTAGTAGCCGTGCGGAGCCAACCGGCGGGTGATCTCGATGTTGATGACGCCGGGCTCCACGACCATCAACTGGTTGTCGAGATCCACGGAAAGAATGCGCCGCATGCGCGAAAGGCCGAGCAACATGCAGCCGGAGGCGGGCATGGCGCCCCCCGACAGCCCGGTCCCCGAGCCCCGCGGGACGACCGCAATCCCGGCTTCGTAGGCGAGCCGCAACACGGCCACGACCTCGTCCCGCGATTGGGGCAACACCACCACTCCCGGAGTGGCCTTCAGGTGCGGCAACGCATCGCACTCGTACGTGCTCAAAGAGACCGGATCGGACAGGCAGTTTTCCGCGCCCACCACGGCGGCGATGCGCTCGACCAGCGCGGGATCGAGAGGCCTCGCCGGCGCCCGGGGCTCGGAGGGTGATGTCGTGGCCACAGAGCTCATCGCCGGAGAGGCTACTCGGTCGCGGCCGCCGTTGTCAGGTCCTGTCGTGCCCGCGGCGCTCCACCACTGAAACCGCGCCCGCGGCCCTGCGCGCCGCCGGCGACCGGCCTGAGCCCCGGCGCAGCTCGGACACCCGCGGCCCAGCCCCCTCGGAGCGCTCGGCGCAATGCGCGGCGAAACGAGCTCCGCAGGGCCGATGGCCGGGGCTCGCGGAGACGGGCCCCGCCCCGGTCGCGAGCTTTTCGGGCTGCCCGCCTGCCCTCAATCGCAGCGCCCGCGGCAGGCCGCCTCGAGCACGGGCTTGATCTTCGCCGTCCACAAGGCGTAGCCGGCCTCGTTGAGATGGAGACCGTCCCGCTTGAAGATTTCCCGGCGTACGCCTGCACCGGAAGGTTGCAACATGACCTCGTCCACGGCGATGTAGTGCAGCCGCGGATCCGTCTTCGTGAAGGCCTCGATCGAGGCGTTCGCCCGCCGCATGCGCGGCCACGCCGACCAACGAGCGATCGAAGGCTTGATCGCCAGGAAGTAGATCTCCACCCCGGGGAGCTCCGAGAGCGCCTGCGCCGCGAAGCGCCTTGCGTTCTTCACCACGCGGGCGGGGCTATGACCGCGGCTGATGTCGTTGTCTCCCTCGTAGACGACGAGAATGTCGGGCCGGTGTGGGTAGACGAGCCGGCGGGCGACGCGCAGTAGATCGTGATACGTGGAGCCCCCGAAACCGCGCGCGATGATCGGAAGGGGCGCCAGGTCGTTTTCGATCGTCGTCCACTTGCGAATGCTGGAGCTGCCCGTGAAGACGACCCCGCCCGTCTGCACCGGCTTGGGGTCGATGGCTACGAGGGCGGGCTCGTCGCGCTGCGGAGGGGCCTGCTCGAAAGCAAGCGCAGGTTCCCCGAGGGGCACCCCGAGCTTCGCGAGGGCCGGCTCCGGTGCGGGTCGCGCCGAGTCTCCCTGCAGGCGAACGCCCTGGCAGGCGAGCAGCAAGCAAACGAGCCATCCGGTGATGCGAAGAAAAGTGGGCATGCAGTCCAAGGGGTGTCGGGCGATGAGCGTGGCGGACTACCCGGTGACATGCTGCCGAGAGACAATCTCCAGCTCGCGCCGCCGGCCAACCGAAAAAGCGCATTCTAGCATGGAACGCTTGCTCCGCGTGGCAGGGGTCGCCTCGGAAACGGCGCCGCACGGCGCCCCTCCCGGGCCCGGTGCTCCTCCTGCCGCGAAGGCGCTTTGGCGGAGGACGAGCCCGACCGCTACGAGCCGCCAGGAGCGCCCATCGAACACCGGCGAGCACACTTCCCACCCCCGCCGAGTCGCACGGCGGGGTGCGCGGCTGTCAGGTCTCCGTCGCCAGGGGCTCGCAGGGACGGCGGGCGACGCCCCCCGGACCGCCGCCATTCGCACGCTCGGGGCTACTGCCGACGCCCGCATTCGGGTACCGTGCGGCGATGTCTCAGCCGCGGAGGTACGCATGACCCAGGACAACACCAGCTCGCCGCAGGCCTTCAAGCTGAAGGGAACGATGCCGGCGCTGACGCTGCTGTACATGCTGACGGAGGACATGGAAGCCATCGAGGCCCAGCTCACCGAGCACCTGCGCCAAATGCCCCAGTTCTTTCTGTATGCCCCCGTGCTGGTGGACCTCGGTGAACTCGCCGACCGCCGGCTCGATCTGGCGCGCCTGGCGGATTTGTTGCGCAAGCACCGGCTGGTTCCGGTCGCGGTTCGCAATCCGACCGATGGGCAACAGGTGCAGGCGGTCGCTGCGGGCTGGGGCGTTTTGCAGAGCGCGTTGGCCGCGACGCGCCATACGCCACCGCAGCCGCGGCCAGCGGGCGCGTCCTCCAATCCCCGCCGCAGCCGAGTCGACGGCACGGGGCCGGGCGGGGCGGTCGAGGCACCGAGCGAAGATCCCGATCCCGGCGGGGCTCCGCTGCCGAAGCCCCCCGGGCTTACGCTCACCACACCGGTTCGCGCCGGCCAGGTGGTGCACGCCCGGGGCGGCGACCTGGTGATCATTGCCCCCGTCAACCCTGGAGCCGAGTTGATCGCGGACGGCAACATCCACATCTACGGGCCGATGCGCGGCCGCGCGCTGGCCGGCGCCGGCGGCGACGTCGAAGCCAGCATCTTCTGCCTCGGGCTCGAGGCTGAATTTCTCAGCGTGGCGGGGCATTACCTGAGCGCCGAGCAGATTGGCAGCCAATTCAAGGGGCGCCCCACCCGAGCCCACTTGGTCGGGGACCGGCTGCAGCTCTCTGCGCTCTGAGGGAACGCCGCGGTGGGGCCCGGCCGCGCGCGAGGGTTTCGAGGCCGCCGCGGGTCAGCGGGGCGACGCCCAGCGCCCCGGCGAGACCGGCGGCGCGAGCTCCGAGCGGAACCGGGATTTCTGAAGCGTCGACCCTAGCAGGAGTTTTTTTTGCCGCTTTGTTGGCCCCAAGATCGCGCGACAGATAAAGGCGATCTCGTGGCCTCCTGGCCGCCTCAGCCGCCACTCGGGGGTTGAGCAACACGGCGGACACCCGCGCGGGCGGGCTGTCCGAGTTCGCAGTCCGCCGCCGCTTCCGGCGACTTCAGCGTTCGAGTGCGTTCACTCGAGGGTAGGTATTCTTGGCGAAGGTAATCGTAGTCACATCAGGTAAGGGGGGCGTGGGAAAGACCACTACGTCCGCGAATCTCGCAGCGGGTCTGGCATCGCTCGGATACCGCACCGTAGCCATCGATTTCGATGTCGGGCTTCGCAATCTCGACCTCGTGATGGGGTGTGAGCGGCGCGTCGTTTACGACTTGATCAACGTAATCCGCGGGGAGGCAACCCTGCGGCAGGCGGCCATCAAAGACAAACGGCTCGAAAACTTGTTCATCTTGCCGGCGTCGCAGACGCGCGACAAGGATGCGCTCAGCAAGGAGGGAGTGGAGGGCGTCATCAACGGCCTGAAGGAAGCGGGCTTCGACTTCATCATCTGCGACTCACCGGCTGGAATCGAGCACGGGGCGCACATGGCCATGTACTTTGCCGACCACGCCCTCGTCGTCACCAATGCCGAGGTTTCCTCCGTGCGGGACTCGGATCGGATCCTCGGGCTGCTCGATGCGCGCACCTTCCGAGCCGAGCAGGGCCTGGACCCGGTCAAGACCTCGCTCGTCCTCACGCGCTACTCGCCGTCGCGGGTCGCGAAGGGCGAGATGCTCTCCCACAAGGACGTGATCGAGCTTCTCGGAATCGAGTTCTTGGGTGCGATCCCCGAGTCCAACGCCGTCCTGCAGTCTTCGAACTCCGGCACTCCCGTGATTCTCGAGGGCAATAGCGAAGCCTCCGAGGCCTACGGAGATCTGATTCAGCGCTTCCTCGGAGAGGAGTGCCCGCAGCGTTTCTTGGACGCACCGAAGAAGGGCTTCTTCGCCCGCATGTTCGGGGGCGGGGCAGCGGGGCAGCCAGCGACGGCGGTGGGTTGAGATGGCGTGGCTGGACTACTTTCGGAGATCTCGATCACGGTCCGCAACCATCGCCAAGGAGCGGCTGTCGATCATCGTCGCGCGTGAGGGGCGCGACCGAGCCAAGCCCGACTACCTGCCCCAACTTCGTCAAGACATTCTACAGGTGATCTCCAAGTACGAGCGGATCAACCTGGACGATGTCACGGTCAATGTGGAAAGCCAGGGAACCTACGAGGTCCTCGAGCTGAACATCGTCCTCAGCGGTACGGGCGGCCCACGGAGGGTCGCCGAGGAGGATCGCTACGCGCCGTTCTTCCCGGAAGCGGCGAGCCCCTCCTGAGCCGACCACCCCTCGCCCAGGCGAAGGGAGCGGGCGCGAGGGGCAGAGCGCGGGAGCGGCAGGAGCGTGTACCGGCTCGAGCACCAGCGGGGGGGTGGCGAGCGTGCCACGAACTCAGATGTGGCCGGAGCCGCGGCGCATCGCGGCTCCGCCTCGCACCGCGCCGCCGGGCGTGGCCGCCACCCGCCGGCGACACCTTGTCTGGTGATGTGGGACCTCGAACGGCGCGGCGGGGCCGATGGGGCGGGCCCCCGCTCTATCGGAAGGAGCCACGGGGGCCGTTGGTACACCCGGGGGGACGACGCTCCCCTGGATATTTGCTCATGGCGAAGACGATTCTGGTAGCCGACGACTCTCGCGTATTTCGCGCGCTCGAAGCCCACGCCCTGAAGGGGCAAGGCTTCGAGCTCCTCCACGCAGAGGACGGCGCGCAGGCCGTGAGCACGGCCGCCGAAAAATCTCCCGACCTGATCGTGCTAGACCTGCAGATGCCGGTTCTGGACGGCGTGCAGGCGCTCAAGATCCTCAAGAGCAGCGAGCGAACCCGGGACATTCCCGTGCTCATCGTTTCCGCAGAAGCGGGCACGTCCGAGGCGAAAGAGCTGCTCCAGCACGGCGCCTTGGCGCTGTTGCCCAAGCCAGTCGCGAGCGGCGCCCTGCTGGCGGCAGTGCAAAAGGCCCTTGGCCTGACCCCGCGGCTCGACTCGGTCGAGCCGCGCTCGGGGCGATGAAGCAGAATCACCAGCCGTAGCCGTCCGCGCTGGCTCCCGCCGAGGGAGGTCTGCCCCGTGGCCTCGCACCGGCCCCCTGCGGGCCGAGCGCAGCCAGGCTCGACACTTTCCGCGGTCGAACGGCGGCGCTGGCGGGGCGGGTCGCGACAGCCGCCGCACGAGCCCCGCCGTAGCGGGGCGCGAGCGCTGGCCGGGCGCTAGAGGACGCGCCGCCGCAGTTGCGAACCCAGCCGGCCCGCCCCAGCCGGCCCGCCCCAGCCGGCTAGCCCGGGCTAGCGAATCAAGATGGTCGACTCGCAGGCGAACTCGACCTGGACATCCGCCGCCGATTGCTGCCGGTTGACCGCCTCGCAGGCGTCGGCGCAGAGGTGGATTTGCCCGCCCTCCAGGTAGAACGCGTCCCCTGCGCAGTCCTCCGGATTGAGCACCTGCCCGAGCCGATCCCTGGGCAGCCCGCGCTCCCGAGCGTAGGACACGGCGATCTTGTCCAGATCGAGCTCGAGGCCCCCCGGAGGCTCCGGCACGTCGATCTCGCACGCGACGCCGGCCTGCACGAACACATCCTCGGCGATGCGCTCGAAGACCACGTCGAACAGAGAGTTGGTGCACAAGGGAAGCCGAAGGCCCCCCGTGAGCTTGCTCAACTCTTGGTACACGAGCCCGGCGTTGGTCACCACGCGCTCGGCATTCGAGCAAGTTTCCTCGACGAGCGGCTCTTCCGGGAAGTACGGCTCGGATGGGTTCTGCTTGGCGGCGAGGCCGACGATGCTGTGAAAAACGAAACTGGGCCGCTCGGGATTGGTACCGAAATGCTCGGGAGCTTGGCCCGTCAGGATCTCCGCGAAGCGCCGCGCGCCGAGCGTCGAGTCGTCGTCCGTCATTTCCAGGAAGACCTTCTTCGAGCCCGGCCGGAGCCACGCGGACCACCCCGTTGCCGTGAGGGAAAATTCTCGGTCGGGCGCCGTGTACGTGCCGAGCGCGCGGGTGAGCGAGTCCCGACTCTGGATCTCGGCACTGTAGTGAAAGAAGCGCTCCGAGGTTCCCGGGTATGCCGCCGGGCAGCTCAGCAAGCTGCTCAACGGCTGCTCCACGCAAAGGGAGCTGCGCGCCAGATCGGAAAAGAAGCGCTGCTCGGCGCGGTGCCGGGACAAAACGATGACCCGATAGTCCACCCCGCTCGCTTCCAGGATGCCGGCGAAGTTGCGATTGATGCTTCGCTCCACCGCGAACTGCTCGCCATCCATGCTGGGTGAATTGTCGAGCACGAGGATCACGTCCACCGGCCGCGGGCTGAGCACCGCGGGCGCCTGGACGAGCGCGCAGGTCTCCGTCGGGCGCTCGGGTACGGGGCCGTCGTCCACCAGCCCCAGCCCCGGCGAGCCCTCGCCCGATCGATCCAGCCTCGGAGCCACGGGCTGCGGCCCCCCGGGGCCCTCCTCGACCTGCAGGCCGCCTCCCTGGGCGCACCCCCAAGCGACCAGGGCGACCGCCGCGATCCGTTGACGGGCAGGCACGACGAACCAATGCAAAAGCCCGATCCCGCTCACGGACTCGAGCGTACCGTGATCCGGAAGCCCTTTCCAACGGGCACGCACGCAGCAACCCGGTTGACCCGCCATCCCGGGCAACTTTGAAACAATGAAGCTCGAACGGTACACCCTTGCGGCAAAGAAGTGCGCTCGCCGCGCAAAATCGCACGCAGGCTCGAAGGCCGCCCGCCCGGCGCGACTCAGGGCGCGGCCTGAGTCGCCGAAGGCTCCGCGCAATCCCCCGCGTCGACCGCGAACTGGCCGATGTGTGAGCCGGCCGCATCCACGTACACGCTGGTGAAGCTGCCGCCGTGCAACAGCAGCTCGACGGCTCCTTCGTCCGAGCACGCCTCCCGAGCGACCTGCTCGCGCATCTCGGCCAAGCCCGACTCGGTGACCTCGCTGGCCAGCAAACGAGCGAGTTGATAGCTGAGGACGATGTGGCAGCCGATCGCCGTCGTTCGAATCGCGACGGTGTCTTCGTCGAGCACGGCGGGAAGCTCTCGATTCACGCCGCGGGCGAGCTCTTCGGCGCGCTGGCAATAGCTAGCCCGGTCGGTGCTTTCCCGCAGGGAATACACGGCGGCCTCCAGCTCCGCGCCTTCCTCGAGGTCCAGCCCGCCGGTCAGCGCCGCGGCCTCGAAGAACGCGACACCCTCCGGCTCCGAGGCGCGCGGTAGCCCCCCACCCGGCCGTTGCGCGCCCCGCGTGTTCCCCTCGAGGCGCCTGCCGAGCGCCGCCTCGACGGCTCCCGCCTGCTGCCGCCCGCGCGAGGAGAGGTGCCGCGGCGCGGAAGGTGGCTCGGGGGCGAGCGGCAGCCCGTACACGGTGCCGACCAGCAATGCAGGAACCAGAGCGGCCAGGGGACGGCTGGATCGCCTCGAGGGCGCGTCGTTCACCATCGAATACCTGACCCTACATGTAGTCCAAAGCAGACGCGCGCGCGAGTCGGTTTTCCCGCCGCGCACAGTTCACTTCGGGCCGAGGCGGCCCGATGCGGAACGCTCGCCACGGCAATTCATCCCTGCGATGGATTCGAAACCCGGCAGGGCGCACTTTCGAAACGCCCCGGATCAGGACTGGTCGATGGGAATCACTCCGGAGGCGAGCAGGCGATACAGGCTGACGACCACTCCTTCCTCGTAGCGCTCGCCGACTTCGAGGGTGCCGAGCACGACGATGGGGTCTGCCACGTAGTCCATGCCGCCCGCTCCCTCGACCACCACCTCGACCACCTGATTGAGCTCCGGCACCGCACCGAAGCAACACCCCCAGAGCGACTCGACCAGGAGGAAGCGGTCCGCCCCGACCGTGGTTCCCACCGGTAGCATGTAGCCGACGAGGGCGACGTGCCGGCCACCGAGGGCACGCACGTCGCCCGGCAGCTCGGCGCCCGGCGAATGGGCGAACCCCCCGATCGTCTTCCAGGCGATGCGCTCGAAGCCTTCGGGGATCGGGGCGCGCAGCGACTCGGTGCTGTTCGCCGTCTTCGCCGCCTGATTCTCCGAGGTCGATACCAACCGAACGGCGAGCTGCGAGGCCACGCTCTCGATGGCACGGCGCTGCGTCGGGCTCAGCGAAACGGAGGCGGCCGCGGCGCCCCGAGCGCTGCGCGGCAGCGCTCTCGATATCATTTCGGCCGCGCGGCTTCGCACGGCGGGATCTCCGAACCCCCGCAACTCGAGCGACTCTTCGATGCGCTGGCGCAGCATTTCATCCCCCGGTGGCCCGAGCTGGCCGAGCACGATCGACTGGAGCGTATCTCTGAGCACGCTTTGAACCAGCTCCACCGGTCCACTCACCGCCGAGAGATCGCCGGCCCCGAGGCGCGGGGCGCGAAACACGCGCGGCGCCTGCCCCTGCTCGCGCCGACCTTGCAGGGTGGCCACGCCACCCTCGCCGAACCGCGCATCGCCCAGCACCCACGCGGCCAGGCCCAGAAACCCGAGGCTGCCGAGCACGAGCCCAACCATGATCCGCTTCGAAGACTTCACCGTCGCCACTATACAGCCGGGCGCAGGCCGGCCACGACGTCTTGGCGGTAGATTCGGTGGGCCGAAAAGAGACCACTGGCGCCTCCGCCGATCACGACGGCCAGCCACGCCCAGAGCTCCTCGATACAATAGCTCCCGGCCGAAACGGGCAGCGAGGCCCGCCGCCCCAGCCAGTCACCGCCCAACAGGAGCCCGGCGTGAGAGGCCAAGAGCCCCACGGCGCCGGCGAATGCGGACAGGCAGGCGGCTTCGAGTACCACGAGCAGGACGAGCCGGACGCGGGTGGCGCCCAGCATCCGCAGCAGGCACAGCTCGCGCGTGCGCTGAGAGACGCTCGCGTGGATCCCGAGCCCCACCGACAAGACGCCCAGGCTGGCCAGGAGCCCGGCGAGCGCGAGCAGGACGCCCTCCCCCTGCCCGAGCACCGACGTGATGCGGGCAATCTGCGTCTGCACGTCGGCCACCTGGATATCGCCGCGCTTGCTCAGCTCGCTGAGCAACAGCGCCTTGTGCACGCCCGCTCGGGGAAAGACCAGCGCCGCCGAGACTCCGGCCTCGTCCCTGCCCCGAATTGCTCCGCCCCCGTGCTCGGGCATGGAAAGCAGCGACTCGAGGTTCGTCAGCACGACCTCATCCAACGCGGTGTGCGTCGGTGAAAGCACGCCCACGACCTCCCAGAGCCGCTCTTCGTCGTGCGCGACGGCCTCGCCTACCATTCCGTGCGCCGGCTCGATCCGATCGCCCACGGCGGCGCCGAGCTCACGAGCGACAGCCGAGCCGACCACCGCCTCGCGCACGCCCGTCGCCCCGGCCACGGCCTCCCCGTGCATCTGCCGCAGCCACAGCGCGCGATCATGGCGAAAGGGTCGACCGCGCGCGAGCCGATCGTGGCCCGCTGTTCGCAGCGGGAACGCCGGCGAGAAGAACGCATCCGTCGTGCCGATCACCCGGTGGCCGCGAAAGCTATCCCCGACGACGTACGGAACGATCAAGCGCGTCGACGAGTGCCGCTCGATTTCTCGATAGCGCGGGTAGGGCAGCACGCCAGCGGGCGCGCCTTGCTGATAGACCGTGCTCAACACCAGCTCGAGACGCGACCCCGGCGGCCCGACGACGAGAGAGAAACCTTCGCCCGTCGACAACAGTCTTTCGCGTGTGGCCTGGTGCACCAACAACAGAACGCTCACGAGGCACACGCCCACGGCAACGTTGACCCCCGTCGCCGCCGACTGGACTCGCCGCTGCCAAACACTGCGCGCGACGAGCGCGAGAGGGCTCACTGGCTTCGCCTCGCTTCTGCCGCCTCCCGGCGAACGGAGCGTACGTCGGAAAAACGAGCGATCAATCGCTCGTCGTGGCTCGCCACCAGCAGCGTGGCTCGGCCGCACGCATTTTGGAGGAGCTCCACCGCCGCGGCGGCGCTTTCGTCGTCCAGGTTCGCCGTCGGCTCATCCGCGACAACGATCGCGGGCCGCTTGCAGATGGCCCGGGCAATGGCAACCCGCTGCTGCTCGCCGGCGGACAGGGTACCCGCCTTCGCCGCCCGCCGCGCCGAAAGCCCCAGGGAGCCGAGCAGCTCGGCGGCTCGCAATGCGGCGGAGCGCGCCCCCTCGTCCGCCAGCCGCAGCGCGAGCGTGAGGTTCTCTTCGGCCGTCAGCCAGGGCAACAAGTTGGCGCTCTGAAAGACGTACCCGACGTGCCGCGCCCGAAAGCGATCGCAGGCGGCCGGGGACAACTGGGCCAGATCCTGGTCACCCAGCACGACGCGACCGCGCGTGGGCGTGAGCACGCCGGCAACGATGTTGAGCAGCGTCGTCTTGCCGGAGCCCGAATTGCCGACCAGGCACACCTGCTGACCAGAGCCCACGACGAAGCTCGGAAGCGACAAGACCGGACGCGCCCGGCCCTGCTGCTCATATTCGTGCTGCAATCCTTCGAGCCTTATCTGCACCGCGAGCCCACGACCCCACCCGGGGTCGCCCGAAGCTAGGGGCGCCACCACGGGATTGCAACCGCGGCCACTTCGCTGGCGGGGGCCCGGCCATTGGTTCTGCGTCGGCGCCCCCGGGCCAGGGGCAGCTCGCCCCGCCCCGCCCCCGCCGCTCCTCGACGCTTTTCTGGTACAAGGCCCCCATGCGCGTCGAACAGATCTGGACTGGAAATTCCCTTCGAAACTTCAACTACCTAATCGCATGCCCGGAGACCGGCGAAGCTCTGGCGGTCGATCCCCTGGACCACCAGCGGTGCCTCGAGACGGCGAAAGAAAAAGGCTACGAGATCACCCAAATCCTCAACACTCACGAACACGGCGACCACACGGGGGGCAACGAGGCTCTGCGCGCGGCGACGGGAGCCGAGCTCCTGGCGCACGAGAACGCCAAGGACAAGATCCCCGGAATCGACCGCGGGCTGCGCGCCGGCGACGTGATTCGAGTCGGACGCAGCGTCGAGCTGGAGGCGCTCGACACGCCGGGCCACACCATGTGCCACATCTGCCTGTTGGCCCATACGGACGGGCCGGCCCTGTTTTCTGGTGACACTCTGTTCAACGCCGGCGCGGGCCACTGCCGCGGGGGCGGCCACCCCGACGCACTGTACCGCACGTTCTCCCAGCAGCTCGCCCGTCTACCGGATGACACGCACCTGTACCCCGGTCACGACTACATCGAGAACAACCTCAAATTCACTCTGGATCGAGAGCCCGACAACGCCGAGGCAAAGGATCTGCTCGGCCGCATCCGCGGCCAGGATCCCGGGGCAGCGCTGGTGTCCACTCTGGGGCTCGAAAAGCGCGTCAACACGTTCTTCCGCCTGAGCCACCCCACGGTGATCGCCAAGCTGCGCGAAGCGTTTCCCGAGCTGCCCGAGGAGCCCGACCCCCACGCGGTGTTCCTGAAGCTGCGCGAGCTCCGCAACCACTGGTAGCGCCGCCGGCCGTCGCGATCCCTTCGGGCACGACCCGAACCCGGGCGCCCCTCCAAGCCCCCGAATCCCGTCCGAGGACCGGGCCTCCAGCCAAAAGGCCTCAAGCTTCCGTGGCAGGTCCCGATCGCTCATTTGGGACCCACTCTCGGTGGGTCGCACGAGGAATCCGGTGACTAGCCCGAGCGAACAGATGGCGCGAGATATGTCGGCGGTGATCCTGGATCCCGGCCCGCTCGACCAGCTGCGCGCCCTCGCGCGGCCGGGACGACCCAGCGTGATCCCTCGGTTCCTCGACAGCTACCTCGCGTCCGTGCCCGACGAGGTGCTTCGCCTGCAGCGCGCCATTTCGCAGGCGGACTATTGCACCTGTCGCAACCTCGCTCACGGCCTCAAGAGCGCTGCGGGCAGCGTGGGCGCCCAGGAGCTGAGCGCGCTCTGCGGACGGATCGAGCGCTTGGCGCGCGATCGAGACGAGGCGAGCCTGCGCGCCACCCTGAGCGATCTGCAGCGGATCCACGAGCGGACGGTGAAAGCGGTCGAAACGCTACTCGGGCACGAACGGAGCGGGGATGACGGAAAGTAGGAGCAGCCACCCCGCCGCCGCACCCACGGTGCTCGTCGTCGACGACGATCCCAGGCTGTTGATGCTCGCGGTGGAAGCCTTGGAGGCTTCCGGTTTCACCGTACAAGAAGAGGGCCGACCACGGCGAGCGCTGGAGAAGTTCGTAAAAGCGCGGCCCGATGCCGTGCTGGTCGACCTGTGCATGCCGCACGTCGACGGGTACACGATCTGCGAGCGAATCCGCAACATGAGCGGTGGGCGCTACATCCCGATCATCATCATGACGGGGCTCGACGACGTGGCATCGATCGATCGCGCCTACGATGCGGGAGCCACGGACTTCGTCTCCAAACCGATCAACTACGCCCTGCTCTCCCACCGGCTGCGCTACGCGATCCGCGCCTCGAACGCCTTTCGCACCGCACACCGGGGCGCGAACTACGACCCGCTGACGACGCTGCACAACCGCACCTACGTGCAGAGGTACCTGGAACAGGCCACCGAAGATTCCAGGCGCGCCGGCGCTCGACTGGCGGTGCTGACGCTCGACCTCGATCGCTTCAAGCAAATCAACGACGCGCACGGGCACGCCACGGGCGACGCGGTGCTCTCGGAGGTGGCGCGGCGGCTGCAGCGCGTGGTGCACACCGACGGAGGCGTGGGCAGGATATCGCTCGCTCCGACAGGCGATGAGGATCAATGCGAGCTGCGCCTGGTCGGTCGGCTCGCTGGCGACCAGTTCGTGGTCATCGTCGACAGGATTCGGAGCGCGGAGGATGCCGGGGTCCTGGCCCGACAGCTGCTCTCCGCGCTTTCGGCCCCCTATGCGCAGGGGGACGCGGCCATCTTCGCCTCGGCCAGCGTAGGGATCGCGACGCTACCGGAAAACGGGGAAACGGCCGACGCCCTGCTACACAATTCCGACGAGGCCTTGCGGCAAGCGAAGCGCGGCGGTCGCAACACCTATCAGTTTTTCGCGCCAGAGGTCCACGCCCGGGCGATGCGCCGGCAGGAAGTGGAGCTGGCACTGACCAAAGTCGTGCAAGGCATCTCGCATGCACAGGAGCCGGCGCACGACAGCGCGCCGCACGAGCTTCAGCTCCACTACCAGCCGAAGGTGGCTCTGCCTTCTCGCAAGACGGTGGGAGTGGAGGCTCTGCTGCGCTGGAACAGCCCGAGCCTCGGCTTCGTATCGCCGATGGAGTTCATTCCGCTCGCCGAGGACACCGGGATGATATTGGAGCTCGGCGCCTGGGTCCTTCGCGAAGCTTGCCTGCACGGCAAGCGGTGGCTCGACGAGATCGGGACCCCGCTACGGATCGCCGTCAACATCTCGGCACAGCAGTTTCAAGATCCCTCGTTCGAGAGCCTGGTCGTGGCAACGCTGAGTGAGACGGGCTTTCCCGCGGAGTTGCTCGAGCTGGAGCTCACCGAGGGCGTCGTCATGCAGAGCCCGAAAGCGGTGGCGAAACTGGTCGCGTCGCTGCGCGCACGCGGGGTGCGCATCGCCCTCGACGACTTCGGAACTGGCTACTCCTCGCTGAGCTACTTGACGCAGCTCCCGATCGACCAGCTCAAGATCGACCGCTCGTTCATTCGCGAGCTGGGCAGCGAGAAGAGCGACTCCATCGTACGGGCGATCCTGGCGCTGGCCAAGAGCCTCTCGCTCTCCGTGGTGGCCGAGGGCGTGGAGACGGAGGCCCACCTGAACTTCTTCGAGCCTTACGACCAAGTCGAGATTCAGGGTTACTATTTCGCCAAGCCGATGTCCGCCTCCGACCTGCGTACCTGGTGGGATGAAAAGGCCAGCGCACCGGAAAGTGGCAGAGCCGGCAGCCCCGAGGCGAGGGCAACGGCGCCCTCGGCCCGCAAGCTCGCCTCTGGTCACTGAACGCCCGCGCGGCCCGGGGCTCCGCCTCTCCCCGAGGGAAACCGGCGCGAGGCGGGCTCTTCCCACCCTCTTCGGCCAAATTTCACCGCTGCAACGGAGCTGGAAGAACGGGCGTGAGCGGCGGCGCAGCCGCTGTCATGTCACAATGGGGCAATGCTGTCCCGTGCGCCCAGCCCGGCGCTAGGCTCGAGGTGCCTGCGCCGACACGGCGAGGTACCTTCTGCCCGCTCGATCGCCTTTCTTGCCCTGGCCGTCTCGCTCGCCCCGGTCGTCGGCTGCGAGCACGCGCGGCCAACGGGCAGCCTGAGCATGGAGCTGCGGCGCGCGCCGCCGAGCCCCGAGGTCATCTCGCTGAAGGCGGAGGGCGCGATCCTGCAGGTGCACACCAATCCCTACACCCTTTCCCTGGTGGGTGAAGAGGGTCGAGAGCTGCTTCGCTCCACCACGCCGAGCGATGGGTACTCCGCCCTCTCCTGGGCCCACGGGGAGGTCAAATACTCCCGGGTGTTGATCGCCGGTTACACGGCGTTCGAGGCAAAGCTGCAGCCTTGGCAGGCGCAGTTGCGCGCACTGGAGCACCATGTATCCCGGGGGGCGACGACCGAAACACTGCGCCTCGTCTTGATCGCCGAGGATGGCCGGCGCGTCGAGGTCGTACACGAGCTCTCACCGGGCGTCCTGCGCGTTGCGGCCAAGCTGCTCGACGGGCAACCG
Source organism: Polyangiaceae bacterium (assembly GCA_050299315.1). Taxonomy (GTDB): domain Bacteria; phylum Myxococcota_A; class Polyangia; order Polyangiales; family Polyangiaceae; genus SZUA-265. The sequence continues at coordinate 146,106 of JBNKVS010000071.1, read as the reverse complement.
CCGCGAGCCTGGAGCAGCGGCTTTGCCGCGGAAGAAGGCGAGGGCTTCTTGGGCTTCGGGGAGCGCTTCAACCGCACCGACCAGCGCGGCAAGAGCGTGTGGTCGTGGATCGAGGAAGGTGGCGTCGGAACCGGCGAAGGCCGCCTGGCAGGCCCCGACAACCCGATGCCGAGCGGCGAGATGATGACCTATTACGCCGTGCCGTTCTTTCTGTCGACGCGCGGCTACGCCGTCTGGCTCGACACGACCTACCGCAGCCAGTTCGACCTAGGCTCCGAGCGCTCGGACGCCTGGCGGGCGTGGCACGTGGGGCACGAGCACGCCTACGAGGTTTACTGGCCCTCCAGCGGCGATCCGCGGCCCTGGACCTACCAACTGATCGACCGCTTCACGGAGCGAACGGGGCGCCCGATGCTTCCTCCCGCCTGGGCATTCGGCCCCCGGCGCAGGGTCGGGCGCGGAGCCATGCACGACGGGAAGTCCGAAATCTCCGCGATGCGAGAGCTCGACCTCGCCGTCACCGGGCTCGACGACGCCCTGCACTTCTATCCCTCGGCGAGCCACGTGGGCCGGGAAGAGGAGCTGCGGAGCTGGGTCGCCAGCGCCACTCGCCTGGGCTACCGAGTCAATGGCTACTACAACTCGTTCGTCGATCGCGACCCGAGTCGATCCATTGCCCCCTGGGCTCGGCAAGGCCTTTCCCACGGCTACTTTCTGCGACTCGACAACGGCTCGCTACCGGATCTTCGGATCCTCACTGGAAAAGACACGCCCGCCCTGTACCTGGTGGACTTCACCAACCCCGGGGCCGCCAGCTGGTACGCCTCGAGCTTCGAGTGGGCCCTTTCGCTGGGGTACTCGGGCTGGATGTACGACTTCGGCGAATACGTACCGGCTTCGGCGCGCGGCTTCGACGGTTCTTCGGGCCAGGCTCTGCACAATCTCTACCCCGTCTTGTACGCCAAGACACTGCACGACGCGCTCGAGAGCAGCCCCGTGGCGGGAGACTGGCTCGCCTTCCAGCGGTCGGGCTACACCGGCTCCTCCGCCTACGTGCCCTTCACTTGGTCCGGCGACCCCGCGGCATCCTTCGAAGACGCCGATGGGCTGCCGAGCATGGTGCGCGCCGGCGTGAATCTCGGCATCTCCGGGGTGCCGCACTGGGGGAGCGACATCGGCGGTTTCCACTGCATCATCGACGGTCATCAAGCCGCGGACGAAGAGCTCGTGGCGCGCTGGATTCAGCTCGGCTCGATGAGCTCGAACATGATGGACCAGAGCTCCTGCGTCGGCGCCGAGCGGCGCCACAAGGCGAGCATCTGGTCTTCTCCCGTGGTGCAGGATGTCTGGCGGAAATACGCCCGCTTGCACACTCGCCTCTTCCCTTATCTCTACACGCTCGCCCACGAGGCTCGCGCCACGGGCGCTCCGCTGATGCGGCACCCCTTTCTGGAGCACCCCGACCAGCCCGACCTGCGCGGGGTGGACGACGGCTTCTACTTCGGCCCCGCCCTCTACATCGCACCGGTCGTGCAGCGGGGCGCACGCAGAATCACCCGGCGCCTACCCCCGGGCAGCTTCGTCGACTGGAGCGCGGCCCAGCTGATCCGCGGCGACGCGGACCACAGCCAGCGGATCGAGATCGACGCGCCGCTCGAAAAGCTTCCGATTCTGCTTCGAGAGAACCACCTCGTTCCGCTGTTGGACGCCAGCATCGATACCCTGAGCGAGGAATCTTCGCCCGCGGTCGTAGGACCGGCGGACGTGGCCGACGTGTACGACGTGGTCGGCTACTTGACGGGCACGGCGCCAGCGACGACGCGGGTGTACGACGGAACGAAGCTGCGCGCCGCGCTCGACGGCCCGCTCGAGCTCCCGCCGCAGCGACTGCAAGTCGCAAGCGAGAAAGATATCGACACGTGCCTGGATTGCTATCGAATCGAGCACCGGGGGGCGCTGGATCGGCTCCGTGTTTCGACGACCTCCCCCCGGCTGCAGCTCGGGGGGCTGACGCTGACGGCGACGGGGCCACGCCGGATCCGCTGGGAGCTCTACCTGCCCGCCTCGCTGCCCCCGGCGCAGGCCCCCGCGGCGCGCAAGCCAGCCGGCGGCCCACCCGAGCCCAAGCGACCCGAAACCACGGCCCGGCCCTGACCCACGAAGCGCCCCCCCCGCGACGGCTCGCGACGCCCCGGCGGGCAGCCGCTGCCCCCCGAGGGCTCGAGTCCCGCGGTCATGAGCAATCCGGGCTAGTCACCTGTCCCAGAAGTCCTTGCAGAACTCACGCGGCCCCTGACGGGGCGAGGGCCGCGCGAATTCTGCGACAAACGCACTCCTTTTGGCCGAGGTGACCCTCTCTTCATTTGTCCCGGCACTTCCGTGCCAGGACACTAGAACAACATCACCTCACCGGCTTCCAGCCCCGCGAGGTCCTCCTCGTCCGCGACGGGCTCCGCTTCGCGCTCCGGCGTGCTCGCCGCCCACTCCTCTTCGCCCTCGACAGCGCCACGCCACCCCTCGTCGCAGCGAGCCACCAGGTTCTCGACGGCGACCGCTGCATCGCGGAACTCGCGCGCAATTGCCACGAGCCCCTGCGCGACCGGGTCCTGAAATTGCAGGGCGGAAAGGGCATCCTGGGAGTGGCTGAGGATCTTGGCGATGTATTCGTCGCCCGAGTGCATCGTCTCGTGCACCGAGCCCTCGAGGCCTTTCGCCCGCGCGTCCACTTGGGCGATGCTCTTGCCGATGTCCTCGATGAACCTCTCGGAAGAAGCCCGCATGTCGCTCGCCGCGCTCGCGACGCTGGGTAACGCCTCGGAGAGGTTGCTGATGAGTGTGTTCACGGCCCGGCTCGTCGACTCGACTTGCCGGCTCAAGTTGGTCATCTCCGATGCGATGACGCCAAACGCCTTGCCCCCCTGCCCCAAACGGGCGGCCTCGATGCTCGCATTGAGTGACAGCAGCCGGGACTGCGAAGCCACGGAGCTGATCTGATTGCCGAGGCTCGCGATACGGGAGGAGGCCTTCATGGCGGCCTCTGCAACCTCCGCCTGCCGGCTGACGTGCCCACGGATTTCCCCCATGAACGCCGAGAGGATCTCGTTTTGCGCGGCCACGAGCTGAGCGATGCCTTCCGTGCTGCCCGAGCCAGCCACTTCCTCCAGGGTGACCCGGGCATGCCGGGCATAATCCTGAGCATCGCCAACGATGGCCTCGAGGGCCTCTCCGATGTGGAGAACACTCTTCTCAGTGAGGCTCGCCAACTGCTGGATGCCGCTCGTCGCGCTGTCGACACCCTTGTCGAGGCAACTCGACACGAGCCGCGAGAGCTCACCTCCAGCTCTCTCTTCCTCGTCGTCAACGAAATCGTTTCGTGCCGCGCCGCCCATCACTCCGCCTTGCTCTGCAAATGCCGAGCCCCGAGCTGCTGGCCTCGAAACGGGGCTTCGCAGTCCTCGAGCTCGAAAAATCGGTTTGGTCCGCTCAGGCCGTCAGCTTCTGCACGGCGGAGACCAGGAGCTTCGCCTTGAACGGCTTGACAATCCAGCCCTTGGCTCCCGCCTTCTTCGCGCGCTGAATCAGCGCCGGCTGCCCCTCCGTGGTCAACATCACGATGGGGATGTCGCTGTTCTCCCCGCCCGCCTTGACCTCCTCGATCAGCTCGAGCCCGCTCTTTTTCGGCATGTTCACGTCACAAATGACCGCAGCGAGCCCACTGTCCGCGCGAATCTTCGCAACGCCATCTTCTCCGTCGACGGCCTCGACCACGTCGAACCCCGCTTGCCCCAAGGCCATTCGCACTTGCTGCCGAATTGTAGCGGAATCGTCCACGATTAGAACCCTCTTGCTCATCCCAACTCCCCGGTCCCCGTAGGACCTTCGTCGCGGTCGTGCCGCTCAGAACATCATCAGATCGCCTTCGTCGATCCGGCCATCTCCGGTGGATTCGACGAGGCACAGGTCACATTTCAAGTTCGCATCGAGCTTCACCACCACCTCGCCCAGCCTCGAGTCGAAGACGAACGCCCGACTCACGCCCGTGCCCTGCGAGGACCAGTCCAAATCGCACCCCAGGACGACGACCGGCAGCGCAATGCTGATGGCCACCCCGTAGCGCAGGAGCTGATTCTTGATCCGCCCAGAGAGCTGATTGGCGAGCTCGGCAGCCCAATCGGTTCGGGCGTCTTCGTCCGGCGTCGGCTGCGTCCCGGCGACGACCCGAATGGGCAGCGCGAGCATCACCGACCCGCACAGGTCGTCGGAGGCGAAGCCAATCGAGCTCACTAGCTGGGCGAACTCGATCGTGCACCCCCCGACGCGCTCCACCACTTCGAGATCATAGGCCTCGAACAAGGCCGTCGCCGCCGACCGCGTGACGGAGTCGAGTATGCCGATGGTCTCTTCGCTCGCGCCACCCCGCGACCTGCTTTCAACTGCTGCGTCGGCCATTGCCTTGCTCCTTGTGCCCCGCTAGGGAGAACGGTTTGGACCCGGAAAGCTTGATCCCCGCGCCGCCCGATCTATTCCGAGCCGCCAATGTCTCCACGCATTTCCTCAGCGCTCACGAAAGGGACACCCGGGTACAAGGCGACCGCCAGGCGCCCGCGCCCGTCGTCGCGCAGATGCTCGACGTAGCTGGCGCCCGAGTTCGGTACGTGCAAGCGAGACGCCGACACGACCGGAAGGGTGAATTGAGCGTCTCCCGCGATGCCGGCGAAGTGCCCCGCAATGACATTCACGAGCTCCGCAAATACCTCGGGCAGGTCTCCCTCCGCCACCTCGTCGTCCGACTCCAGGAAAGCGCGGGCGGAGCGGCGCGAAAGCGCCTCGTTGACGCTGACCATCAGCACGAGATTCTCGCGGCCGATCACATGGACACAGCCGTGCAGCCCCGCCGCCTCCACAGGCGCCTCATCGCCCACCAGCTCGACACCCAGCGTGTGGGCGAAGAGATTACATACCGTTTCGCGAAGCTCGCTCGCCGTAGCTTCCATTCGTTCCCCCAAGCGCTCGCAGAGCTAGTCCTCGTCGACTAGGGCCTCGAGGTTGCTCGCGAGCTCGGCCAGGCCCTTTGCGGCCCCCTGCATCAGCTGCGCCCCATCGGTGGTGTTGTGCGCGGCCTGGGCCACGGCCGTGATGTTCTCCGTGATGCTGTTGCTACCGCGCGCGACTTCCGAGACATTTCTCGAGATCTCGTTGGTCGTCGCCGACTGCTGCTCCACGGCGCTTGCGATGGTCGTTTGAATGTTGCTGATCCGGTCGATTACCTCGGATATCGACTGGATCGCAGCCACCGCGCCCCCGGTGTTGCTCTGGATGGATTCGATCTTCTGACTGATTTCCTCTGTCGCTTTGGCAGTCTCTTTTGCCAACTCCTTGACCTCGTTGGCTACGACGGCAAAGCCCTTGCCCGCCTCTCCAGCGCGCGCCGCCTCGATGGTGGCGTTCAGCGCCAAGAGGTTCGTCTGTTGCGCGATCGAGGTGATGACCTTGATGACGTTGCCAATCTCGGCGCTGCTCTGCCCGAGCCGAGTCACGGTCTGGTTCGTCTCCTCCGCGGAAGCCACTGCCTGACCGGCGACTTCTGCGGCCTGGCTTGCGCTCTGAGCGATCTCCCGAATGCTCGCGCTCATCTCCTCGACTGACGAGGCGACCGTCTGAACGTTCACGGCGACCTCCTCGGAGGCCGAGGCGACGGCGATGGCGCGCGAAGCCGTGTCCTCTGCGTTCGACTGCATCGCGGCGGCCGTGGCGGTGAGGTCCTGGGCCGACTTGCTCAGCCGCTGACTGTTGTCGGTGATGCCTCGGTGAATCCGCTTGTGCCGGGTGGCAAATCGCCAGCTCACGACCGAACCGACGAAGTCGCCATTCGGCGTGTACGCTGGCGCGGCGACCACTTCCAGGTACTCCGCGCCAATCTTCACCGTGGACTTCTTGGGCAGGCTGCCCGGCTCGGTGGGAACGACGTCGCGCCGACCGGTGGCGTCGTCGAGCCAGGAAACCGAGCTACCGACGAGCTCGCCGACCGAACACGGCAGGTGGCGCTCGAGCCTCGAGAGGTCCTTCTTGGCCGCCGCATTCAAGTACAAGAGCGTGCCGGAGTCGTCTGCGAACATGAGGCTCGTGGGTGCGCAGTCCATCATGGCCGCCAGCGGCATCTGACTCGTGCTGCTCTGCGGGGCCGCATCCTTGCCCAGCTTGCGGCGGCGAGCCTTGCGGCCACTATCGGTGTCGTCGCTGGCGCTCGGGAATTGTGATATCGATCCCATCTGGGGGTCCCCCTCCGGCTTTGGCGGCGCACTTGCCGCAGCCCTGGAAGCTCCCGCTGCCAGGGTCTCCCATGCTGGACGGATCACGCGGCGGGGACTTTAGAATGCCCTTGCACCGGCTACCTGTTTCTGCGGTGGACGCCCACACCACCTGACGAACGCTCCATTTCGGAGCGTCCTCGGCCGGTGACTGCAGAGAGTGCTCCGACCGAGCTCAAGGGCGCTTTGGGCTCGCCGTTTGCACTTTGCTGAGGGGAGACTGTCGCGTCCGCCGGCCTCGCCGCGCAAAGCGTGTCCAGCTGCTCCGCCCACGGAGAGTCGAACATGGTGGAAGACGAAGACGCAGAAATTCTTAGAGAATTTCTGGATGAAAGCGCGGAGCTGCTCGACGAACTCGACTCCCAATTCGTCGCGCTCGAGGAGGATCCCTCGTCGACCCAGCGACTTGGCGCGATCTTTCGAGTCGCCCACACCATCAAGGGAACCTCCGGTTTGCTCGGCTTCGCGACTCTCGAGCGAGTGACCCATGCGGCGGAGAACGTTCTGGCGAAGCTGCGCGACGGCGAGCTCGTGCTGACGCCCGCCATCACCAGCGTGCTGCTCAAGAGCGTGGATGCGACCCGCACGATTCTCCAGAACATCGAGTCGAGCGGCGCCGAGGGTGACGAAGCGTTCGACGAGGTGGTCACCGACCTCGCGGGCGTGCTCTCTGCACCCTGCGCTCCCGCGCCCGGTGAACGCGGCGCCGCACCGACCGCGGAGGAAGCCGGTGAGGTCAGCGCTCCCGAGCCCGCAAATGCCAGCGCCACGGAGCGCGGCGCCGACCCCGAGCCGGCGCGTGTCTCCCCCCCCGCGTCCGCCCTGCTCTCCGGAATCGAAGAGCCGCGAATCGAAGAAGCTCCCCCAGAGCACCCTCCCGCGCGCCCCGCGTACCCCGCGGCGGCCGAGGCCGCGGCTCCTCACGCCGCGTCCATTCCCCCGGAGAAAGCTCGCGGAAATGAGGGACAGAGCGCGAAGAACGACGAGGGTGGCGGGGTCCAACGAGAGGCCAACGTGCGCGTCGGCGTCGGGCTCCTCGATCGGCTGATGAACTTGGTCGGGGAGCTCGTATTGGCCCGCAACCAAGTCCTGCAGGCCTCCGTCGCGAGTTCGGACCCCGCGCTCGCGGCGGCCTCTCAGAGACTGAGTCTGATCACCACCGAGCTGCAAGAGGGCATCATGAAGACTCGCATGCAGCCCATCGGTAGCGTGTGGTCGAAGTTCCCGCGCATCGTGCGCGACCTGGCCGTGGCCTGCGGCAAGCAAGTCCGCCTCGATCTGCTCGGCCGCGACACCGAGCTCGACCGAACGGTGCTCGAGGCGATTCGAGATCCGCTCACGCACATCGTGCGCAACTCCGTCGACCACGGAATCGAAGGCCCGGCGGACCGTCGCGCGAAAAACAAGCCCGAGGTCGGCACGATTGCCTTCCGAGCGTTTCACGAAGGTGGAATGGTGAACATCGAGGTCACCGACGACGGCCGGGGTATCGACCCCGAGAAGCTGCGCGACAAGGCCATCGAGCGGGGACTGGTCACCCCAGAGCGAGCCGCTCGGCTTTCGGACCGAGAGGCCATGCTGCTACTCTTCCTGCCCGGTTTCTCTACCGCCAAGGAAGTGACGAACATTTCCGGCCGCGGCGTTGGCATGGATGTCGTCAAGACGGGCGTGGAGAAGATTGGCGGGACGATCGACATCCAGAGCCGTATCGGCGAGGGCACTTCCATCAAGGTCAAGATTCCGTTGACGCTCGCCATCATTCCGGCACTCATCGTCTGCTCCGAGGAGCATCGCTACGCGATCCCCCAGGTCAATCTCGTGGAGCTCGTGCGCGTCGAGGAGCGAAACGCGATCGAATACGTGCGCGACGCGCCCGTCTATCGGCTCCGCGGCGAGTTGCTGCCGATCGTGTTCCTCGGCGCCGTATTTGGAGGCGCCGCCAAGCCACCGAGCGCGCCCGGGTACAACATCATCGTCCTCAAGGCCGACAACCGCAGCTTCGGGCTCGTGGTGGACGATGTGGCGGACACACAGGAGATCGTGGTGAAGCCACTCGGGAGAGAGCTGAAGAGCATCTCGGCCTTCGCCGGCGCCACGATCATGGGAGATGGAAGAGTGGCGCTGATCCTGGACGTCTTCGGGCTGGCAGACGCGATCGGCATGGTCGTGCGGACCAACCGGGAGGACCTGGCGACGGACTCGGGCGCGACCGACGCCGAGGACGTCGAGACCATGCTGGCGTTCCAGCTATCCGAGGGCCAGCGCATGGCGATTCCTCTGGACTCGGTCGATCGCCTCGAAGAGTTCCGGGTCGATCGCATCGAGCGAGCCGGGTCCACCGAGGTGATTCAGTACCGGGATCAAATCCTGCGGCTCCTGCACGTCGCGGATATCGTCGGTAGCGGCCGCACCGAGCCCTCCTCCGATGTAGTGCAGGTCGTCGTCCACTCGCGCGACGGGCAGACCATTGGGCTCGTCGTCGACCGCATCGCCGACATCGTTCAAGATCGAATCGCGGTCGACGAGCACGTCTCGCGTCGAGGTGTGGTCGGGTCGGCCGTGCTCCACGGGGCCGTCACGGAGATTCTGGACGTGGACGCAGCCTGGGACATGCTCCAAGCGGGAGGCTTCTAGGCGATGGCACATCAGGGTGCGCACCACGAGCGGGGCCGGGCATCAGAAAGGCGTCGAGTGAGCTCTGCAAGGGAGTTGGTGAACAGGTGACCACGTGATGGCAAACCGTCAGATTTGTACGTTCTCGGTGGCTGGCATGGACCTCGGCGTCGACGTGGCACACGTTCTCGAGGTCCTGCTGGGGCTGGAGATGACGCACGTTCCGCTCGCGCCCGAGGCCGTCAGCGGCCTCATCAACCTGCGGGGGCGAATCGTCACGGCCCTCGACCTCCGAAGCCGGCTGGAGCTTCCTCCGCGCGAAACGGGCGAAACGCCCATGAACGTCATCGTGCAGAGCGGCGACAGCGTGTTGAGCCTGCTGGTGGACAGCATCGGCGACGTGGAGGACATCACCGACGATTGCCTGGAGGCGCCGCCCGACACGCTCGACCCAGTGACGCGCGGTATCGTTTCCTCCGTGTGCAAGCTGGATGGGCGGCTGCTGCTCCTCGTGGAGCCGAAGGCGATCGTGGACGGGTGCGACACGAGGCAGGGTCAGGAGCCGGTGGCGTGCTAGCGCTCGTGGTGGACGACTCGCGGGTCGCTCGAATGAAGCTCCGCTCGGCTCTACGCGAGAAAGGGCACGAGACGATCGAAGCCGAGAATGGCCGGGCGGCTCTGGAGCGCATCCGCAACTCTCCGCGACCGGACGTGGCATTGGTCGACTGGAACATGCCCTACATGAACGGGCTGGAATTCCTGAAGCGCGTGCGGGCGGATTCCGCCTACGACGAGATGGTCTTCGTGATGGTCACGAGCGAGACCTCCAGCGCCAAGGTTGCCAGAGCCCTGATGGCCGGAGCCAACGAGTACCTGATGAAGCCCTACAGCAAGAGTCTGCTCTTCGAAAAGCTGGAGTTTCTGGGCCTTGGAGCGTAGCGCCGACAGGCTCGGCGTACTCATCGTCGACGACTCTTCCATCGCGCGGCGGCTGATTCAGAGCGTGCTGGAAGAGCTCCCGCTGGTCGAAATTCTGGGCTCCGCCAAAGATGGTCACGAGGCGATCCAGCGGGCGGAGGAGCTCGAGCCGGACATCATCACGCTTGACGTGGAGATGCCGCTGTTGTCGGGTCTCGAGGCGCTCCCCCAGCTGCGAGCCAAGCATCGCGACGCATCCATCATCATGGTCAGTAGCTTGACCAGTCGCGGAGCCCAACAGACAATTTCTGCACTGATGAACGGGGCGGCAGATTACATCGCCAAGCCCACCCAGACGAACTCGCGAGCCGAGGCACTCGCGATGTTGCGCCGCACCCTGTTGCCGAAGCTGGAGGCCATCTGCGAGCAGCAGCGCGCTCGCCGGCAGACCCGGCGTGCCGGCGTGAAGCTCCGCGCCGTCCAGGCGGCCATCGACCTCGCCCGCAGGCCCTCGGCAGCCACCTCGGCGGTGGCGAAGCTCAGCCGCACGGGGGGCCTCGCTCCCGGATGCGCCCGCGAAACGGAGGTGCTCGTCGTGGGAAGCTCGACGGGCGGCCCGGTCGCACTCGCCACGTTGCTCTCCGGTCTGCCCACCGGCTTCGGCCTGCCCATCCTGATCGCCCAGCACATGCCTCCGACCTTCACGCGGTTGCTCGCGGAGCGGCTCGCCAGCGAGTCGGGCCTGCCCGTGCGCGAGGGCCAGACCGGGGACCTCCTCCTGCCCGGCCACGCATACGTGGCCCCTGGCGACTACCACATGCTCGTGCGCCGCGGCGCCAAGGGACACCAGCTCGTCCTCGAACACACGCCACCGGTCAATTCGTGCCGACCCTCGATCGACGTGCTGCTCGAATCGGCCGCCGCAGCCTGCCGCCTCCGGGTCATGGCCGTGATCCTGACGGGCATGGGAGCGGACGGCAAGCACGGCTGTGCCGCCGTGCGCACTGGCGGCGGCAAAATCGTCGTCCAGGACGAGAGCACATCCGTCGTGTGGGGGATGCCCGGCGCGGTCGCCAGCGCGGGGCTCGCCGACTGCATCCTGCCATTGCCGAGCATCGCCCCGAACATCGTATCGGCGCTCGGGGCTAGCGCGCGCTCCCTGAAACCGGCGCGACCCGCCGCAGGGGGGCGCTAGCGTGGCGGGGTCCGATTCGGCGCCGCCGGGCTCCGTGACTCGGAGCAGCTTCGAGTTCATCCGGAGTCTCTTGCGCCAGCGCTCGGCGATCGAGCTCGCGGACGACAAACAGTATCTGGTAGACACACGCCTTCGGGCGGTGGCACGAGCGCACGGGCTCTCGGGGCCGGAAGAGGTGGTGGGCAAGGTACGCGGCGCTCCGAGCGGCGATCTCAGCCAGGCCGTGGTGGAGGCACTCACGACCAACGAGACCTACTTCTTTCGCGACCCTGTGGCCTTTCGCGCGCTGCGCAACGAAGGATTGCCGAGGCTCTTCGAGCACAATCGCGAAGAGCGGACGCTGAGAGTGTGGAGCGCCGCATGCTCGACGGGACAGGAGCCGTACAGCCTAGCGATCCTGCTGCAAGAAGCGCAGCCGCGAGGGCAGCACTGGAGCTTCGAGATCGTCGCCACCGACATCAACGAGAGCGCCCTGGCGCGCGCGCGCAAAGGCGCGTATCGCCAAGACGAGGTGAATCGCGGCTTGCCAGCGCTCTACCTGACGCGCTACTTCCAGCGCCAGGGCGCGCGGTGGAAGGTGGCTTCGAGCATTCAAGCGCAAGTCGACTTCCTCCAGCGCAACCTCGCCGAGCCCTGGGGTAACCACGGTCCGTTCGACCTGGTTCTGATGCGCAACGTGCTGATCTATTTCTCCCCGCAAACCAAACGAGACATCCTCGCGCGAGCCAGCCAGCTACTGGGAAGTCACGGTCTATTGATGCTCGGCGGCGGAGAGAGTCCCCTCGGCACCGGGCTCTCGCTGGTCCGGGTGTGCAGCGGAATCTACCGCCTCGGGGAGACCTCGAGCGAGGTTGCGTGACGGGTACTCGGCGAAGCCGTAAGGGTCTGCGGGGCGGCTCCCACAATGCCGCCGGGTGGCGGCGTTCTGTGGCCTCGCTGCAGCGTGGCGTCGTCAGGCCGCGAAGGGCACGGGCGGGAGACGCTTGCGGCGGCCGGCTCGCTCATCCGGGCCGGCCGCCGCGCGGCGCTGGGCGGCCTTCTGGAAACCGCCCCTGCTCACTCAACTGGATCCGTCACGGGTCGTTCTATAGTGCGTGAAAAAAGTACTTCTCGTCGATGACAGCAAGGCCATGCGGATGATCGTTCGGCGTACTCTGCGCCAGGCGGGATTCGCGAACATCCAGGTGAGCGAAGCCGAGAACGGCAAAGAGGCCCTCGCCAAGTTCCCCGAAGTCTCCCCGGACCTCGTCCTTTGCGACTGGAACATGCCCGAAATGAACGGCATCGACTTGCTCCGAGAGCTGCGCGCTCAGGGCACCAAGGTCAACTTCGGCTTCGTCACCTCGGAAGCGACACCCCAAATGCGGGAAATCGCGACGGAAGCCAAGGCGCAGTTCTTGATTGCGAAGCCTTTCACGGCCGACACGTTCAAGTCGGTCCTCAAGAGCTACCTGGACTGAGCCCCAGGTGTGGCCCGCGAGAGAGCCCCGTCCGCCCCGCCCGGGGCGCGCCCGCGGCGGCTCGATTCGCGAAAGAAGGCGCTCGCGCGGCTGGGCACGAGTGGGCACTCGCAGGCGCGGATCGTTCCCACTCGCCTCCCGAGCGACACGCCCGACGCCGCCACTCACGAAGCGCACCGCCCTCTGAAGGGGAAGCCCGAGCGCGCCGTTTGCTGCGAGAGCATGGGCGCCCGGCTCACACACTCGCTCGGGGTGAGGTCGCGACTCACCCCCCCTTCGTCGGGGGCTAGCTCGCGTGGCCTGCGGGCACGCGCCCTCGAGTTCGCAGAGCGGTCGGCAGCCGTACCACGCTACCCGGCGCGCTGGGCGCCTTCGCTCGCCGGGGGCGGCACACGCGAGCTCGCGGTCGAGAGCGGAAGCCCGCGCGCCGTCGACCAGTCCGCTCGAGCACGTCGCAGTAGACGAGCCACCGTGAAACCCGTCAGGAGCCTGAACATGATCGAAGCCACCACCGCGATCTCGCGGCCCCCCCCCAAGAGCAAGCTGCGCCGCTGGGTCGCCAAGCTCGGCATGGCAGGCTTTCTCTTCTTCCTGATCAAAGGCTTGCTCTGGCTGCTCGTGCCCGCTGCCCTCGCCTACTTCGGCAGCAGAGGTTGAATCACCCCCTCCGAGGCTCCGCCTCACCATGGTGGTGCGCGCGCTGCGGAGTGCCGCCCCTAAAGTAACTGGCGCGCCCCGCCGAAGACCAGTGTTGTCGGCACCCACGCGGCGCCCGGTCCAGGCACAGGGGGAGCAGCACGCCGTGTTGGGGGGAAGGAACACTTGGCAGCTGATGTAGCAGAAACGCTCAGCGAGCTCGCGCGGCTAGTCGAGGAAGCCGGGCCCGACCACGCGCCGGGTCTGGCCCCCTGCCAGGCGACGGTACAAGAAGCGATCGAACAATCCGAGGGCCACACCAAAGAGCTGTGGATCACGCTGCTCGAAACGCTGCAAGCGTTCATCTTGGCCGAGGAAGACGAGACCAAAGAGGCCTACGAAGAGCTGCTCGCCTGCATCGGCGAGATGCAGAACCAACTCGGTCTCGCGCGAGCTGCCGAGGCCAAGGCCGCCGCATCGAAGCCCGCGTCCCTCGCCACGAGGGAGCCCCTCGCGCCGATGCCGAGCGAAGTGGAAAGCCCGGCGAGAGCGTCCGACGCCCAGCCCGCCCCCGGCGTCGAAGCAAGCCCCCTTGCCCCCTCGCCGCTCCTCCATCCCTCCCCCGCTCCGGAAACCACCCCTCCACCCACACGAGCCGCGGCCGCCCCGGAGCCGGCCCCAGCGGGTACCCCGCCCCCTCGGGCCGAGGACTCCCCCGCGCCGCCCCTCGCCACACCCGCCCCCGCGCTACATCAGCCCGACCCGCCCGCTGCGCCTCCGCCCTCCGCAGCCCCCTCCGCGGAGCCTCTGTCGGACTGGGTCGACGAAAACCTGATGCGTGACTTCGCCGTCGAGGGCACCGAGCAGCTCTCCGAATGCAACGAGCACCTTCTCTCGCTCGAGAAGAACCCCGACAACCGCGCGGCTCTGGACGCCATCTTTCGCTGCTTCCACACCATCAAGGGCGTGGCGGGTTTCATGGGGATGGACCAACTGCAGAGCGTCGCGCACGCGGCGGAGGACCTCTTGGATCTGGCCCGCGCCGGCAACCTGACGCTTGCGGGCGCCACGATGGACACCATCTTCGACGCGGCCGACGTGCTGGGACAGATCATCGGACGCCTGCCGGACAGCCTGAGGCAGCGTCCCTGGAAAGCTCCCGAGTCCGACAAGGGCGCGCCGCTCGTTGCGAGAATTCGCACCATCCTGCGGGAAAACGTCGAGCCCGCTTCGTCGCAGCCCCTCCCTCTGGCAAGGCTCCACGAACGGGTCCCCCCCAGCCCCTCGCGCCGCTCCGCCTCCGCCCGCGACGCCTCCGAGTCCGCTCCGGCAAGTGCCTCCCAGAAGCAAGACAGCATCCGCGTGGATGCAGAGCGCCTCGACCACTTGGTGGACATGATCGGGGAGCTGGTCATCAACGAGAGCATGCTGACGCGAGCGCTGCAACTCGGGGACACTCGGGAGACGCAGCGTCAGCTCGTGCGCATGGCGAAGGTTACCCGTGAGGTGCAAGAAGTCGGGGGCTCGCTGCGCATGGTCCCGGTGCGCGCTTGCTTCGGAAAAATGGCCCGGCTGGCGCGGGACGTAGCCAAGAAATCCAAAAAACGGGTCAACTTCGTGCTGACGGGAGAGGAGACAGAGCTCGACAAGACCGTGGTCGACCGCATCGCCGACCCACTCGTTCACTTGGTGCGCAACGCCATCGACCATGGACTCGAAGCCACGGCCCAAGATCGCGAGAAACTCGGAAAGAGCCCGACCGGAAACGTTCACCTTCGCGCCTTCCACAAGGGCGGCACCATTCACATCGAGCTCGAGGACGATGGCCGCGGCTTGAACCGCGAGCGGATCATAGCCGTGGCCATCGAGCGAGGCTTGATTCAGAACGCCGACGGCATGAGCGACCGAGAAATCTTTCGACTCGTTTGCGAGCCGGGGTTCTCGACGAAGAAAGAGGTGACCTCGCTCTCCGGTCGGGGCGTGGGCATGGATGTCGTGAAGCGGCAAATCGAGCACATGGGCGGGAGCCTGGAGATCACCTCCAGCCCCAACCGCGGCAGTTGCTTCTCCATGCGGGTTCCCCTCACGCTCGCCGTCATCGACGGTATGGTCATTCGCCTCGGCGAGGGTCGCTACGTCATTCCGACACTGAACATCGTGCGACTCGTGGAGCCGGAAGAGGCCCGCCTCTGCACGATCGCCGGAAAGGGCGAGCTGCTCATCGTAGCCAATGAGCCCGTCCCGGTGTTGCGCCTCGAGCACATCTTCCATCTGCCCCCTTCCACCGCCGACCGACGCCTCGCGGTCATCACCGAAGCCGACGGCACGAGCGTCGCCATCTTGATCGACGAGTTGCTCGGGCAGCAGCAGGCCGTGATCAAGAACCTCGGGCAGGGGCTCGGCGACGTTCCCGGCGTATCAGGCTGCGCGATCATGCCCGATGGCCGCGTCGGGCTGGTGCTGGACGTGGCAGGAGTACTGACGCTCGCGCGAACTGAGCCAGCGCACTCGGACCAAACGGTTCCGAAGACCACCAACCGAATCAAACCCGCGGAGGAGCAATGGATGTCGCAATGACGGCAGGCGCGCAGAGCGCGACCGCCACCAGTGGAAAAGGCGGAAAATACCTGACTTTCAAGCTCGGCCGCGAAGAGTATGGGCTTTCACTGATCCGCGTTCGCGAGATCATCGCCTTGATGGACATCACCGCTGTGCCGCTCGCGCCCTCCTACGTGCGGGGCGTGATGAACCTGCGCGGCCGAGTCATTCCGGTCGTGGACCTGCGCAGCAAGTTCGGCATGGCTCCCACTCCGGACCACGACCGCAAGTGCATCATCGTGGTGGATGTGGAGCGAGGCGGGAGCTCGATTCAAATGAGCATTCTGGTCGACGCCGTCTCCGAGGTGTTGCACATCTCCAGCGAAGAGATCGAAGACGCTCCGCCGTTCAACAGCGGTGTGGACGCCAGCTTCATTCACGGAATCGCCAAGGCGAAGACGGGCGTCAAGATCCTGCTCGACGTCGACATCATTCTTTCAAACATCGAGTCGGTGAGCGCGAGCGCCGCCGCCCAGCAGTCAACCGCAGCTCCCAACGCATGAGGATTCACGAGCCATGTCCAGCAGCAACCCAAACACTCTAGACTCTCACTTTCTCCGGGAGCTTCCGGTCGCCGCGTTCGCGGTGGACGCCAATGGCAAGGTCTCCTTCTGGAACGACGCCATGGAAACCCTGACTGGACAGTCCGCCGAGACCATGCTCGGCAAGAAGGCCTGGCACGGGTTCCTCGCCAAGCGTGGCCAAACGCCGATCGACGAGGCGCTCTCGGCGGGCGAGGCGATCTCCGAGGACTACACCTTCACCAAGAAGGGATCACGTGACAGCGTTGCCGTGAGCTTCCGCGCGAACCCGATCTTTCAGGGAGACGCGGAAGACCCGGTGGGAGCCATCGCGATTCTCGAGGCGGGCAGCGGCGCTTCGCAAGCCACGGGCGAAGGTTCGCGAGCGGTTTCTGCGCTGCACGGCTCGGCAACGCCCATGATGATGGTCGACCGCGACCTGGTCATCACCTACGCCAACCCGGCAACCTTCAAGTTGATCGAGGACAACTTCGAGGCCTTTCGGCAGGCTTACCCCACGCTGGACCCCGCGAAGCTCGTCGGCACCTGCATCGACATCTTCCACAAGAACCCCGAAATGCAGCGCCGGATCCTGGGAGATCCTCGAAACCTGCCGCACCAGGCGGACATTCGCATCGGCGAGCTGACCTTTGCGCTGAACATCTCGGCCATGCTGGACGGTGAAGGCAACCACGTCGGCAGCAACCTCGAGTGGAACGATGTCACAGCGGCCCGGCGGGCCGCCGACGACGCGGCCCGCACCGCCTCCTCCATCGAAGGCTCGTCCACGGCCATGATGACCGTCGACCGAGACCTCGTCATCACCTCCTTCAACCCGGCGACGGAGAAGCTGGTACGCGACAACCTGGCGCACTTTCAACAGGCATTCCCCGGGTTCGACCCTGCTCGCATCTTGGGCAGCTGCATCGACAGCTTCCACAAGAACCCGGAGCACCAGCGCAGGGTCCTGAGCGACCCACGCAACTTGCCGCACAAGGCCGACATCCAAGTCGGGCCACTGACCTTCGCCTTGAACATCTCGGCGATGACGAACGCCAACGGCGAACACATCGGCGCGACCCTCGAGTGGGCCAACGTGACCGAGGCGCGGCGCACCGCCAACGAGAGCGCTCGCGCGAAGTCCGCCCTGGACGGCTCGGCCACCGCGATGATGATGATCGACCGCGACCTCACCATCACCTACATCAACGCAGCTACCGAGCGCCTCATCGAAGACAACTTGGCCCAGTTTCAGGCCGCCTATCCGGGCTTCGACCCCTCGCGCATCGTCGGCTCCTGCATCGACCGGTTCCACAAGAACCCGCAGCACCAGCGCCGGATCCTTTCCGACCCGCGCAACCTGCCGCACCAGGCAGAAATCCGCGTGGGCAACCTGACCTTCGCGCTCAACGTCTCGGCGATGACGAATGCCAGGGGTGAATACATCGGCGCGGGTCTCGAATGGAAGGACGTCTCCGAGGTGCGGCAGCTCCTCGACCAAGCGACCGCGCTCAGCCGCAGCCAGGCAATCATCGAGTTCACCGTCGACGGCACGATCCTCGACGCCAACGCGAACTTCCTCAACGCCATGGGGTATCGGATCGAGGACATTCGCGGCGGTCACCACCGGATGTTCGTGGGGGAGAAGGTCGCGGACAGCCCGGAGTATCGGCAGTTCTGGGAGGCGCTCGCACGCGGAGAATTCCAGGGCGGCGAGTACAGGCGCTTTGGACGGGGCGGGCGTGAGCTCTGGATTCAGGGCACCTACAACCCGATCATGGGGCCGGACGGGCGCGCGCGCAAGGTCGTCAACTTCGCCACGGACATCACCGAGCAGAAGCTGAAGAGCGTGGACTACGAGGGCAAGATGACCGCCATTGGCCGCAGTCAGGCCATCATCGAGTTCTCACCGGACGGCACGGTTCTCACGGCCAACGGCAACTTCCTCTCGGCAATGGGATACCGGCTCGACGAAATTCAGGGTCAACATCACCGCATGTTCGCCGACGACGCCTATGCGCGCAGCGGCGAGTACGAGGCCTTCTGGAACGCTCTGCGCCGGGGCGAACACCAAACAGGCGAGTTTCGTCGCATCGGCAAGGGCGGCCGCGAAGTTTGGCTTCAGGCGAGCTACAACCCGATCATCGGCCCGGATGGCAAGGTGATCAAGGTAGTCAAGTTCGCAGCGGACACCACCGCCGCCACGCAAGCGCGCGCAACCTACAACAATGAAGTTCAGCGCGTCATCGACGCATGCAAAGAAGGCGACCTCAAGGAGCGCGGCGACATTGGCAAGCTCTCCAAGGAGTACGCGCCCATGATGCAGGGCCTGAACGACGTCATTCAGGCGCTCGTCGACCCGGTCGCGGAAGCCTCCGAGGTGCTCCGGCAGCTCGCCGAGAAGGACCTGACCGCTCGGGTGGCGGGCAACTACCGGGGTGACCACGCCACGGTCAAGAACAATCTCAATCGCACGGCTCAAGCGCTCGGGGAGGCAATGCTGCAGGTCTCCGAGTCCGCCACGCAGCTGAAGAGCGCCAGCGGCCAGATCAGCAGCGGCAGTCAGAGCCTGGCGCAAGGCACGAACGAACAAGCCAGCGCCCTCGAGGAGGTCTCCAGCACCGTGGAGGAGCTGAGCTCCATGACGGATCAGAACGCGTCGAACGCACGCCAGGCCACGGGCCTCTCGGAAACGGCGCGCAACAACGCGGAATCCGGCAAGACCAGCATGGGTCAGCTCTCTTCCGCCATCGATCGCATCAAGGGGTCTGCTGACCAGACGTCGAAGATCGTCAAGACGATCGACGAGATCGCGTTCCAGACCAACCTTCTGGCGCTCAACGCCGCAGTCGAGGCGGCGCGAGCGGGGGACGCGGGCAAGGGCTTCGCGGTCGTGGCCGAGGAAGTCCGCAGCCTGGCCCAGCGCAGCGCCGAGGCGGCGAAAAATACCGCCGAGCTGATCGAGGAGTCCGTCAAGAACGCGGACGCTGGCGTTTCGCTGAGCGATGCGGTCGCCAAGCAGCTCGAGGAAATCGTGGCCGGCTCGGTCAAGGTCAACGACATCGTTGCCGAGATCGCCGCGGCCTCCGCCGAGCAGAGCAAGGGCATCGGGCAAATCAACAGCGCCATCGGCTCGGTGAATCAGATCACCCAGCAGAATGCTGCCAACTCCGAGCAGTCGGCGAGCGCAGCCGAGGAGCTTTCCGCGCAAGCGGCCGAGCTTGCCTCGATGGTCGGTCGCTTCAAGCTCGGGGGGAGCGGCCGGGTGTCGGCCGTGACCGAGGCCCAGGCCCAAGCCGCCCAGGGCACCTACCGCGGGCAGCCGATGTTCGGAAGTCCCCCCGCCCCCAGCGCCGGTGCCGTGCCGCCCCCGACTCGCTCCTCCCACTCCAACGGCAGCAATGGCGGCCTCGACCCCGCTTCGATCATCCCGCTGACGGAGGAAGAGCTGCGCGACTTCTGACGATCCCCACGCGAGCGAGCAACGGAGAGCTGCCATGAGTGCCCAGAGCCCGGTCGAAGATCCGGGAATCGACCGCAGGAGCTTCGAGCAGATCCGGGAGATCGTCTACGCAGAGAGTGGCATCATCTTGCGCTGGGAGAAGGCCACCCTCGTCGTGGGGCGGCTCTCGAAGCGGCTACGGGCGCTCGGCCTATCGAGCTACTCGCAGTATGTTCGGCGCCTGCGGGAGGACGAGACGAAGGGCGAGCTGACTTTCCTGCTCAACGCCATCTCGACCAACGTCACGTATTTCTTCCGCGAGCCGGACCACTTCGAGTTCATTCAGCAGCTCCTGGGCGAGTGGGTGGCCGCCGGCCAGAGGCGGCTGCGCATTTGGTGCGCGGCCGCCTCCACCGGCGAGGAGCCCTACACGATAGCCATGACCGTGATGGAGAAGTGCCCCCCCGAGGTCGACTGCAAGATCCTGGCGACGGACATCTCCACCCAGGCACTCGCGAGGGCACAGCAGGGCATCTACCAGGCGAAAGCCGTCGAGCCCGTGCCGCACACGCTCAAGGGGCGGTACTTCGAGCCGGTGCTCTCCGATGGTGTGAAGCAGTTCGCCGCGAATTCCAGGCTGAAGTCCCGGCTGCTCTTTCGGCACTTCAACCTGGTCAAATTCCCCTACGCACTGACGGGCCCCCTGGACCTCGTGATGTGTCGCAACGTCATGATCTACTTCGACCCGCCCACGCGGCAACAGATCATCAACGAGTTCCACCGCCTGCTCAAGCCGGGCGGGTATTTGATCGTGAGCCATAGCGAGAGCCTGACCGGCCTTCATTGCCCGTTCGCAGCCGTGCGCCCTTCGATCTACATCAAGAGTTGACGCCCCCGTGCGCCGGGGCGCCGGGAAGAGCTGCCTCCGACCATTCCGATCCGAGCCGCTCCCCGGCGCAGCCTGACCCCTCGGGGAGGAACAGACCGTACCAGACCGCTTGAGGATCCCCACAGCGCGCCGATCATCGAAGGGAGGGCGCCCCGGAATACACGAGGAGGCGCTTCGGCATCGAACGCCCACCACTG
Source organism: Polyangiaceae bacterium (assembly GCA_050299315.1). Lineage (GTDB taxonomy): Bacteria > Myxococcota_A > Polyangia > Polyangiales > Polyangiaceae > SZUA-265. The sequence continues at coordinate 125,329 of JBNKVS010000071.1, read as the reverse complement.
CGGGAGCAGCACCAGAGACGCATGGAGAAGATCTTTCTATTGCCGGGCGACCTCGCCGCCGTCAACAAGCCGAGCATCCTCGCAACGCTGCTCGGCTCGTGTGTCAGTGTGTGCCTGGACAACCCGTACCGCGGGATCGCCGCGATGAATCACTACATGCTGCCCTACCACGAGGGCGGCACGGGCGCGGGCGGCCGCTACGGAGACACGGCCATTCGTGAGATCTTCCGGCGCGTGTTCGCCCTCGACCCCGACCCGAAGCACTACCGGGCACGAATCTACGGCGGCGGCGCCGTCGTGGGGCACCTCAATCCATCGGGCAACTTGGCCGGTATCGGCGATCGCAACATCATCGTCGCGCGCGAGGAGCTCTCTCGCGCTGGGGTTCAGCTCGCGGGAGAAGACGTGGGCGGAACACGGGGGCGCCGGCTGGAGTTCAACACGGAGACGAGCCAGATCGACTGCCGACAAGTCGGCACCGACAACGCCGCGCAACCTCGCTCCGTGGGGGTGCTGATCGTCGACGACTCCAGGATGGTGCGGCGCGTGGTGCGCTCCAGCCTCGAGGGCTATGAAGGGCTCCGCATCGTGGGAGAGGCCACCCACCCCTTCGAGGCTCGCGAGAAGATTCTGACCTGCAATCCGGACGTCATCACGCTCGACATCGAAATGCCGAGAATGGATGGCCTGACTTTCCTCAAGAACTTGATGGCGCACTTTCCCAAGCCCGTGGTCGTGATGTCGTCTCTGGCCAAGCGGGGCAGCTCCGTCGAGGTCGCGGCGCGCCAGTGTGGCGCGTGGGGAGTGTTCGACAAGGAGCAGCTCGAGCTGTTCAAGGGGGTTCAGGCACTCCAGCAACTCTTGGCCCCCGTACTCCTAGAGGCAGCGAGGGCGAATCAACGGTGATAGCGCGCGGGGAAACATGAGAAGTCTGGTAGTCGAAGACGAGTTCATCTCCAGAAGGGTCCTGCAGCGACTTCTTTCCGAGCTCGGGAAATGTGATGTCGCGGTGGACGGCGAGGAAGCGAAGGAGGCGTTCTCCCTGGCGCTCAGCGAGGGCGAGCCCTACGCCCTCATTTGTCTCGACATCATGCTGCCGAGCGTCAGCGGCCAGCAAGTATTGGAGTACTTCCGGCAGGTGGAACAGGAGCGCGACATCCCCTCCAGCAAGCGCTGCCACGTCGTGATGACGACCTCTTTGGGCGAGTCCAAGGAGGTGCTCGGCGCTTTCCGTCGCGGTGCCGAGGCGTACCTCGTCAAGCCGATCGAGCGCGTGAAGCTCTTCAGCCAGCTCGAGAAGCTCGGCCTCGTGCGCAGCGCCTGAGCGGCCGCGAGAAGCTCGGCCTCGTGCGCAGCGCCTGAGCGGGCGCGAGAAGCGGGGCCCCGTTCGCGGTGCCTGAGCGGCCTTCGTGCGGCCGCGCTCACATCTTCGTCGATTCGGCGAAATGCATCATCGCTCCCGCGATGTGGTCGAGCGGGAGCACTTTCTGAGCTGCCCCCCGCTCCACCGCCGCACGCGGCATACCGTAGACCACGCAGGTTGCCTCGTCCTGTGCCACCGTGGCGCAGCCTGCCTGCAGCATGGAGAGGAGCCCCGTGGCCCCGTCTTCCCCCATGCCCGTGAGTAGCACGCCGATGGCGTTCTTGCCCGCGTTCTTGGCTACGGATTCGAACAAGACGTTGACCGCGGGGCGGTGCCGCCCAACCCGTGGGCCATCGCTGAGCTCGATCCGGTACAGCGCGCCCGACCGCGAAAGCGCCATGTGACGATTCCCGGGAGCAATCAGCACCTTGCCTGCGGAGACCACATCGCCTTGCTCCGCCTCCTTCACGTGCAGGGGCGTGAGCGTGTTCAGGCGGTCCGCGTAGGCGCGCGTGAAGTCGGCCGGCATGTGCTGCACGACGACCACGCCGGGGCACGAAGCGGGCAGCATGGTCAGCACCCGCTCGAACGCCGTGGTGCCTCCGGTGGAGGCCCCGACGGCCAGGATTTTGTTGGTAGCCGTCGCCCGAGCGAGCTGCGGCGCTGCGGCCGCGGGCCCGGGCACCGGCGCATGCACGGCGTGCCCCACCCGGGCGTGCTTCGCGCAGCGGATCTTGGCGACCAGCTCGGGTCCGAGGTCGTCGAGGGTGTAGGCCCCCCGAGGCTTTGCGACGACCTCGAACGCCCCGGCGCGGAGCGCTTCGAGCGCCAGCTCGCCGCCCTGTTGCGTGAGCGAGGAGACCATGATGACCGGTAGTGGATTGAATTCCATCACCTTTCGAAGAAACGTGATGCCATCCATGCGGGGCATCTCCACGTCCAGGAGCAGGACGTCGGGCTTGTGCTGGACGAGCTTGTCCCTGCCCACGAATGGGTCAGGCGCCGTTGCGACGACCTCGATGTCGTGCTCCCGGCTGAGCAGGTCGGACATCACTTTTCTGACGACTGCCGAGTCGTCAACGATGATCACACGCGTAGCCACGTTCCCCCCGAGCGCCTCGCTCCCCAGGAAATTATCGGCATGCCGAGCGACTTTCTTAAGGTATCCCGGGTCCGGCCGATCGCCTCCAATGGGCCCTGCAAGTGCAGCGCCGGAATTCGAGAACCACACGACCTGTGAGGGGTAAGCATGTCGCACCAGGCGAGCGCTAGCGAAGCGGTCGATTTCGAAGTTCTACTGCGCCTCAAGGAGCAGACCTTCGACGGCGAAATGGACCTAGTTCCAGAGCTGATCGACGCGTTCATGGAGGAGGTTCCCGGCGCGTGTGAAGAGCTGAAGCAGCTCGTGAGCTCGGGAGACGTGATGGCGGTTCGAAAGAAGGCTCACCACATGCGCTCGAGCACGAGCAACCTGGGGGCGAGTCGCATGACGGCGATGTGTACGGGGCTGGAAGCGATGGCTCGCGACGGTAGCCTCGACGGGGCCGAGGAGATCGTGGAACGGCTGAATGACGAGGTGGTCGCCGTCGAAGCCTCCTTCGAGCGCTACCTCGCTCAGCAGAGCTGATCTACCGTCACCGCCCGGAGGGGCTCGGATGCGCGCTCCGTGCGAGAGCTCTCGAGCGAGACCCCCTGTTGCGCAAGCGCGGAGAGCCGCCGTCCCCGTTGACGGGATCGGCCGAACGACGCCGCTCAGAACAGCTCGATGGTCCCTTCGCTCATGCTTTCTTGCTGGACCGCCCTGCCCGCCGACTCCGCCACCTGCTTGAGACGCTGGAGCAGGACCTCGATCTCTTCCGCCTCCCGGCCGTCGTTGACGGCCGAGACGACGTCCATCACGTTCGCCACGCGCAGGCGGAGTTGGCCCGCCAGCTGCGTCACCAGATCACCGAATTGCAGCAGACGGACGGCGTTGGAGACCTCGCTCTGGATGCTGTTGGTGAGGGTCGCGACCTCGTCCAGGTTCTTCGTCAATCGCCGGTCGAGCCCCGCCAACGCGCTCAGGGTGTCCTGAATGTCGCCCAGTGCTTCGCCCGCTGCAACCATCTCGCTCCGGGCCGTCCGCGAAGCGGAAGCCCGCAACTCGTCGATCAGCACCGCATTCTCGTCCAGCTGCCGGAGGAAGCGCTCCTGGATGTCGCGGGCCTCCTTGCAGGCGTTGCGGATCTCCTGTGAGACCACGGCAAAACCCGTGCCCTTCTGGCCCGCCCGAGCCGCCTCGATCGCCGCGTTGAGAGCGAGGGTATTGAGCTGGTTGGCAACGCTATCGAGGTGGTACAAGCCGCGCTGAATCACGGCGTTGCTCTCGCCGATCTTGTCGAGGGCCAGCGAAACGTCTCGACGCGTGTCGGTCATCGACTCGAAGACGTCCTTCAGCCGGTCGAGCACGGGTGCTGCCCGATCGACGAAGTCCCCGATTCCCCCCTCCGAGGCCGACTCGAGAGGGTCCTGCCCTTCTGCGCCGGCGCCATCACGGCGGCCGAGCACTCCATCGATCACCCGGGTTTGCTCGCGCACCAGCTTGCCGAGCGCGCTGAAGGTGTCGGTCAGGTCGTTCGAGGTGTCGGTGCCGAGGCTCTCGACACGCAGAGCATCCTTCAGCACACCATCCATCTGCTCGCCGATACAGCTGCCGATTTGCTCCAGAAGTTCGTCGTTCACTGGTTCCTCGCCGCCTCCGAAGGGCCCGAGAGAGCGTGCTCTCCCGAGAGTACCTACGGCTCGCCGACCGCCTCGCTGAACTTCTAACTTCGGCACCACCCAGAGGCCTCGAAATCCTCAATCGGCGCTCGCTTCGGCCGTTGATCAGGGACGTGGCATCAATTCTAGCAGTAGACGACTCGCGAACCATGCGGCAGATGATTCAGACCGCTCTGCAAATGGGCGGCCACGACGTCACCTTGGCGGAGGACGGCTTGGAGGGGCTGAACGCAGCCAAGAAGGGCTCGTTCCAGCTGGTGCTGACAGACGTAAACATGCCGAAGATGGACGGGCTGACGCTGCTGACCGAGATCCGCAAGCTTCCCGGCTACCTGAAGACTCCCCTGATCGTGCTCACGACGGTAGAGACGAAAGAGGCCAAGAACAAGGCCAAGCTCGCCGGTGCGACGGCGTGGATGGTGAAGCCCTTCACACCGGACAAGCTTCTCGGGACGATCAACGCCGTGATGAAGTAGCGGGCCTTTCGCGGCTCGCCTCCTGCCACGCCGCACCACTTTCGCGGGCCGGTCGGGAGAGCGCCCCGGAGCGGCGTGCTGCGAGAGCGCGTGAACGAGCCCCCCGCCGACCGCTGTCCCGCGAGCCCCCGGGCCCCTTCGACTTGCCGTGGCCCTCGAGAAGAGAGAAGGCGTCCGCGGCGACGTTCAGCTGGCTGCGTTTTCCCCCCGCGCACCGCACTCAGCCCAGCGGTGGAGCGCCTGGGCCAAAGCCGGCTTCGAAATCGGCTTGGAGATGTAGTCGTCCATGCCCGCCGCCAGACACGCCTCTCGGTCCCCTTGCAGGGCCTGAGCGGTCATGGCCACGATCGGCAGGCTACCGCCGCGACGCCGGATCTCCCGGGTGGCTTCGAAGCCACTCATTTCCGGCATCTGACAGTCCATGAAAATCATGTCGTACTCGCCGCTCTCGAACCGCTCGAGTGCCTCGACACCGTTGGTCGCGATATCCACGCTGCAGCCGAGCCGTTTCAGCATCGTCTTCGCCACCTTCTGATTGATGCGGTTGTCTTCCGCGATCAAGACACGCAACGAGCCGACGCTCACCTCCCGCCGCGTCGACTCGCCGCTCACCTCTTCGCTCGCGGCGTCGCCCACGGGCAGGGTGAGCCCAAACCAGAAGGTGCTGCCCTTACCGGGCTCGCTCTCCACGCCGATGGTTCCCCCCATCAAGCTGACCAGCTGACTACAGATGGCTAGGCCCAGGCCCGTGCCCCCGAACTTCCGGGTGATCGAGCCATCCGCTTGGCTAAACGGAGCAAAAATCCGGCGCTGTGCCTCGGGGGCGATCCCCACGCCCGTGTCGACCACCTCGAACCGCATCGAGCACTCGCGCGCGGAGCAGTGGCTGCTCCGCACCCGCACCCAAATTCCGCCCTTGCTCGTGAACTTTCGAGCATTGCCGACCAGGTTGCTGAGAACCTGGCGCAGCCGGTGAGGGTCTCCCACGAGGCGCTGAGGAAGCCCCGGGTCGACTTCGACCTCCAAGCTGACGGCTCCCTCCTCCGCCGTCGAACGGAACAGCGCCGCGATCTCGCTCACTAGCTCCCGAGGGTCGAAGTCGATGTTCTCGATCTTCAGCTGCCCCGCCTCGAGCTTGGAGACGTCGAGAATGTCGTCGATGATGACACGCAGCGCCGCCGACGCTGCCTGGAGCGTCTTCACGTAGTCCATTTGCTCGTCGGAGAGCCGGGTTCCCAGGAGCAGCTCCGTCATGCCCATCACGCCGTTCATCGGCGTACGAATTTCGTGGCTCATGTTGGCGAGGAACTCGGTCTTCGAGCGACTGGCGTTCTCCGCCGCCTCCTTGGCGGCGCGCAGCGCGTTCTCCAGCCGCCGTTGAGCCGAGGTGTCGCGCATCAGGATGGAAGCTCCCGCGAATTCCCCGGACTCGAACTGGAGCTTGGCCATCGAGATGGAAACTGGAATGAAGGTTCCGTTCTTGCCACAGTGAGACCCTTCCCAGGATTGCGGCCTATCGAGGGCTCTGAGGCATGTACGAAAGCTCTCCTGCTTCTCACTCGTCTCGGCTGGCAGCAGGTCGACCAGAGGTTTCCCGCGGGCCTCCACCTCGGAGTATCCGAACAGTCGTTGGGCGCCTTGGTTCCAGGTCTTGACCCCCCCTTCCACGTTGGTGCTGATGACGGCGTCCTGCGTGCTCTTGATGATCAGGGCAAGCCGCTGCATGGCGGCATCGCGCTCGTGCCTCTCGGTCACGTCACTGATCGTCAGCGTCGCCTGGGCGACCCTTCCGTCCCGGAACTGCGGGGTCAACCGGCACCAGTACCAGGCCTTGCTGCCGTTGTCGAGAATTCCCCAGGACTCGTAGGTATACGGCCTGCCCGTCTCGAAAATCTGCTCCAGCCCTTCCTCCAGGCCGTCGCGGTTCTGAGGCAGGATCCCATCCCAGATCAGGTAATCGTAGATGCTACTGCCGGGCGCCTCTTCCGTGGTGAGCCCGGGCACGTCGCGGCTCATGAAGGAAATGTTCCCCTCGCGGTCGAGCAGGAGAAAAAGATCGGAGGAACTGTGGGCCAGCGCCTCCCAGTTGGCTCGCGCGTCGCTTTCACTCGTCTCGTCCGAGAGCAGGGCGCCCAAGACGAGCTCCTCGCCATTCATCCACGCGCCAAGGCGTATGCGCAAGGAGAACTCATCGCCTCCTTTGCGGAGCGCGCGCACGAGCAGCTCCCGGTCGAGCTTCGTCGGCTCCGGTTGCCGAACGAGGCTCCTCAACAGGACCTCGTGCGGCTTTCTCTCCGTTTCCGGGATCAAGATGGCAAGGGGCTGGCCGACCACCTCCTCGCTGCCGTAGCCGAAGATCTCGCTGGCGGCAGGGCTGAAGCCGGTAATGGTCCCGTGGCGGTCCGCCGTGACGATGCCCTCCCGCAGGCGCCGGCTCAAGAACTCGAGCATGGCGGCGCCGCCGTAGGCGGCCGGGTCGTGCGGCCCACGACTCACGCCAGGCCTCCACCGTCCGAGCGGGGGGCCGCGCCGCCTCGGAGCACTTGCCGTGCCGGCGATAGCTCGACCACGATGGCTGATTTGTCAGGGCACCGCGCGAGCGCTTCACGCAGCTCCGCTCGACTGACTGGCTTGCTGACGAAGTCGTTCATGCCGGCGTCCCTCGCCAGCTGTCGGTCCTCGGTCATCGCGCTAGCCGTGAGAGCGACGATGTGCACACCCGACTTCACCCCTTCGAGCGCGCGGATCTCCCGCGTAGCCTGGTACCCGTCGAGCTCAGGCATGTGGCAGTCCATCAAGATGAGGTCGAAATCCCCTGCCATGTGCTCGGCGATGGCTTTGCGCCCGTCGTCGACGACGACACACTCGTGGCCGAGGCCGAGAAGCAACCGAGATGTCACCTTCTGATTGATGAGGTTGTCTTCCGCAACCAACACCCGCAGGCGACGGTTCGGAGCGATGGACCGCTGAATGACACTGCGAGCGGCGACGGTGCTCGGCCGGTACGGAATTTGAAACCAGAAGGTCGAGCCCACGCCCACCTGACTCGTGACCCCCACGCTCCCGCCCATGAGCTCGATGAGCTGCTTGCTCAGGGCAAGCCCCAGCCCCGTCCCGCCATAGCGCCGCCGAGTCGAGGCGTCCACCTGCGAGAAGGGCATGAAGAGCCTGTCGAGCTTGCTCTCCTCGATCCCGACCCCACTATCCTCGACGGCGCAGCGCACGAAGGGTTCCCTCCCCCCCTCCTCCAAGCCCAGACGAACCCGGATCAGCCCGTGCTCGGTAAACTTCACGGCGTTGCTGAGGTAGTTGAGCAGCACCTGTTGGATCCGAGTCGGATCGCCCACTACCACCTTTGCGAGTCGTTCCTCCACGACGGTGGTGATTTCGTTGCCCCGCTCGCTTGCCTTCACACGCACCACCGAGCAAGCCCGCCGCACGAGCGTATCGAGCTCGAAGGGGATGTCCTCCAGCTCGATCTTACCCGCCTCGACCTTGGAGGTATCCAGAATGTCGTCGATGATCTGCAGCAGTGTCTTCCCGCTCTGCAGGATCAACTCCACTTGCTCTCGCTGCTCCGCGTCGAGCTGGCTGCGAAGGAGCAGCTCGGCCATGCCGAGCACGCCGTTCATCGGAGTGCGTATCTCATGGCTCATGTTGGCCAGGAAAGCGCTCTTGACCTGAGTCGCTGCCTGAGCCTGCTCCAGCGCCTGCTCCAATCGACGCCGGATGCTCTTGGAGTCCGTGACGTCTCGAATGACGAGGACGGCTTGTTCCTCACCGCAGGGGGCGATGCTGGCGTCGTAGTGGAGAAGGATGTCGTCTTCGGAACAGTCGAACTCGCAGCGCTCCGTTACTCGGTGAGCGAGCGCGTCGGCGACGGCTGCCTCGAGCCGCTTGCCCACCTCCTCGCCGAACGTGGAGCGAAGTGTGAACCGCTCCTGCTCCTTCAGGCTCGTGAGCACCACGGGCACGCTCCCTTGCTGCAGGATCGCCCCACCCCGCGATACGCGCAGCACCGCGTCGGGCAGGGCCCGCATCATCGCCTCGTGCTGCAGCTCCGAGCGGCGCAGCTCCTGCGCGGCCATCTGCTCTCGCCAGGCGTTCCGCACCGCGCGAATGATCACACCGTTCATACCGGGAGCCTTGACGATGTAGTCTTTCGCGCCCGCTTTGAGCGCCCGAACCGCGATCTCTTCACTCCCCATGCCGGTCACCATCACGGCCACTGCGTCGGGAGCGACCAAGGGCAGGTTGGACAGAAAGCGAATCCCGTCCATGTCGTGCATCGAATAGTCGATGATCACGACATCCGGCTTGTTGAGCCGAGCCAGCTCGAGCCCCTCCTCCGCGCTGCCGGTTTGGGAGACGTGGTGCCCATCCACTTGCAGGGCGCGGGTCAGCGCAAGGCGGTCCCCCTCGGAGTCGTCGATGATGACGACCCGGGCGCCGCTTCCTTCGTCCACCCCTACGAGGCCCATGCCGGTCAAACGGCGGAGCTCACACATCCCTTCAGGTGCCGACTCAGCGAAGCTCGCCTTCGCTCCATTGTGACCCCGTGGGGCGCGCGACGGAGCGTTCCCCACTAGCCCGGATTTCTCACGACCACACGACCATGGCGTGGGGACGACGTGGGCGGGCGGTCCCAGACCGAGCCTGTTCTCATCCACGAGCGGGGTAAGGACCACTCGAGAGGAAAGCCGTGCGCGACGCTTGCGGCGAAAAAGACGCTCGCCTGCGGCCCTCGCCCGAAGGGCCGAGGGCGAGCAGGCGCTTCGCTTCGCCGGGAACGGTTAGCCCTCGGCGCGTTTGAGCATGAGGACGAACGTCGCACCCGACCCGCCCGGCTCGAGGACGATGGTGCCCCCGCAATCCTCCACCACTCGCCGACAAATCGCCAGCCCCAGCCCCGACCCCTCGACGCTGGACCCGTGCGCTCGCCGGAACGCGTCGAAGATGTCCCGCTCGGCGTGCGCCGGGACCCCAGGCCCATCGTCGGACACGCTGAGCCGCACCAGACCCCCCTCGGGGCGGGAGACGACTTCCACGCTGGGGCAATCCGGGCGACCGTATTTGATCGCGTTGTCGATCAGGTTCTGCAGCACGCGCAACATTCCCGTGCGGTACGCCACCACCTTCGCGAGGGCCCCCACACGGACGACCGCGCGCCTTTCGCGAATCTGCGAGCTCAGATTCTCCACCACTTCCTCGCACACCGAGGCGAGGTCCACCACCTCGAGGGACTCCGGTCGTCGCACGTCGGCGTAGCGCAACAGGTCCTCGATGAGCCGGGTGCCGCGTCGCCCCGTCCGCACGAGCAGCTCGAGAAAGCGAATGCTCTCCTCGCCGATCAGCTCGCGGCAGTCCTCCAGCACGAGGTTGGCCAGGCTGCTCATGTTGCGCATGGGAGCCTTGAGGTCGTGGGCGGCGGCGTGCGCAAACCGCGTGAGCTCTCGCGACCGTTCGGTCAACACGGCATTGAGGCGCTCCAACTGCTCCGCGCTTCGCTGCGCTCGGGCCTGAGCCGCCTTCGCCTTGCACGTCAGGTCTCGCAGGCGCGCCTCTCGCGCCATCATCGGGCTCACGTCCTGGATTTGAACCAGGCAATGGTTCCGGCCGTCTCCGGAGCGATAACGCACCACGCTGATGGCTTGCTGCATGACGGTTGCGTCCTCGACCCGAGGGGGCCTCAGCGGCAGCGGAGCCCCATTGAGCGCCTGCGACATCACGACCGGCCCCCCCCCGCGGAGCACCGAGACGATGGCCCTGCGCAGCCTTCGACTCTCTGCCCCGGGAAACACCTCGACGAATGGTCGGCCACTCAGCTCCGTGGTGACGTGCCCCAAGCGGTCCAAGAGCCAACGGTTGCAGTGTACGATCCGCTCGCGCTCGTCCACGACGAGCACGCCGATCTGGAGCTGCTCGATGAGCCCCTTGAGGTACGCGGGCGCCGCACGGGACGCGCTCGCCGGCTCGAGCTCATCGGATGCAGCCGGGCAGGAGGGGGCGGGATGTATCACGCGGACAGGCCCAACCTGTGCAGCAACTGCCCCGCGAAGGACTGAAGGGACTCGACGCTCAGCAGAAACGCCAAGTTGCCGTCCAGGGCCCGGTGCTTGAGGTCGAAGCGAATCTTCAAGAGCACCACCACACCGCCTCCCGACACGTCCTTGGGGTCGACCAGCTGCTTTGCGGTGCCGCGCTGAAAAGCCGGAAGTCGAACGTCGAACTCCTCGCCGATCAGGTTGCTCAACCCCGCGAGGCAGGCATTGAGCACCACGTTGCCTACCTCCGTGAGAGCCTCCTGCTCGAGCTCCGCCATCTCATCGCCCTCCCCGATATCTTCCCCCATCAGCACGCGCACCAGCTCCAGGCTGCGCGCTTCCGGGAAAAACACGATGGCCTTCCCGCCGCCGAGGGAGCTGCTGAAATCCTGGTCCACGGCACATACACTGGCGTCGGGAGGCGCGAAATGGCGCACCTCGCTGGAGGGTACCACCTCCAATGTGGGCAGGTTGAGGAGCACCTCCTCGCCAACCATCTCGCTGAAAGAGGCAGCCGCGGCACCGATTCCGATGTTGAATGCCTCCACGAACGCATCGCGCTCGAGGGTGGAGACGGAGGACACTTCCACCTACCTTCGTGCTTCGAGTGAACCGAGCAGGTTTCGGACCTTTTCTTCCGACAGCGGCTTGGGTACCAGCTGCAGGGACTGCGCTTGCGCTCGCTCCCGCACGGCCTCCTGGATGTTGGCCGTGATGATGACGAGGTGCGCCGAGGTGCCCTCCTCGCGCAGTTGCTGGGCCAGCTCGAACCCATCCATTTCGGGCATGTGCATGTCGATGGTCACCAAGTCGAACTCCCCGGACTTGCACAACTCCAGCGCTTCCCGCCCGCCGCTCGCCTGGGAAACGGACCAGTTCGGCCTCGCCTCGACGATCAGCTTGCTGGCGACGGAGCGCGCAAAACGACTATCATCAACGACCAGAACCTTGCGCGACTGACTCATCGATTCCCCCGTGTACTCTCCCACTGTGAAGCATGCGGCGGCATTGGCAAGCACCTGCCTCGGGCGGCCATCGAGCCGCGTGCCACTCGGGAGACACTTGCCTCCCTCCCTCGCTCCCTGCAGAACGGTTCGAGGCCGGATCTCTGAACCGGCCCAAATCGGCGGCGGGCCGCGTTAGGCCGAGCGACGCCCGGCCGTACTATCACGGGCAGGCAACACCGCAACGCGACAGACGCGGCCGCGGTAGGCGGGCGGGGAATGACGGAAGCAGGCGAGCCGAGCCAGGCACCCGAGTTGGATCCGCAACTGGTGGCCGACTTCGTCGAAGAGGCGAACGAATACCTGCCGGAGGTTGCTGCCGGCTTCGTGGAGCTCGAGGCCAAGCCCGGGGATGGGCAGATTCTTCACCGAATCTTCCGGGGCATCCACACGATCAAGGGGAACGCCGCATTCCTCGGCTTCCGAAAGATCCGCAACCTGGGCCACAAGATGGAAGACTTGCTCGGTCGCATTCGCGAGGGGCAGGTCAAGTGCAGTCAGGAGAACATCGACTGCTTGTTGGCGGGCCTCGACGAGCTGCGCAAAACGCTGGACCGTGTGCTTTCCGGCAAGAGCGAGGTGGCCGCGGAGCGCGAAAAGGAATACGAGGCGATACTTTCTCGACTGCGCAGCGCGTGCGAGCCCTTGCTCCCCTCGAGTGAGGTGTACCTTCGAGTGCTGGGCCAGGTGGATGTGTTGGGGCGTCAAATCCAGTCCGGAGAGCTCGAGCCGCAGGAGGCGCTCGACATGCTCAGGCTTCGGCTGACTCGCGAGATCCCCGAGGAGACGCTCGATCGTGCGAAAAAGGAAGAGGCGAATCCGCGCAACCGCCTGCGCAAGGCGCTCACGCCGGCCTTCGAAGGTCTGCTCGACGACGACAAATCACGTCACGTGCTCGACATTCTGGAGGAGCTCTTGTGGAGCGTCGGCGAGGGGACGGGCGCAAGCGTCGTCAACGAAGCCCTCCAGGACTATCAGGAGTCGGTCTACACGGTCGGCTTCACGGCGGAGCTGCGGGCCACGCTCCTGGGCCACCTGGACCGCCTGGAGAAGCTCGAGCAGGGCCCGCCCCCGAGCCTGGCGCCCCGCGCTTCTCTGAAACCGGGCGAGCTCGTCGACGGGCAAGCGGAGGCGAACGCGCCCGCGCTGCAATCCGTTCGCACGATGCGCGTCGAAGAACACAAGGTGGACGAATTCCTCGACTACGTCGGGGAGCTCATCATTACGCGCGAAATGCTCGGCAACGTCGGCAAGCAGCTGCGCTCGAGCGCGGGCATGACGCGGCTCTTCACCGAGTTTCAGCGCGCCCTCGAAGCGTTCACCGCGCTCTCTCACGGGCTGCAGCACAGCATCATGGAAGTTCGTAAGCTGCCCATGAAGGTGGCCCTCCAGCGAGCACCCCGGATCGTGCGCGACCTCGCACACGAGCTCGACAAGCGAGCCCACCTGGAGATGGCCGGGACGCAGATCAGCGTGGACAAGAGCCTCATCGAGTCCTTCGAGGCCCCGCTGACGCACATGCTGCGCAACGCGGTAGACCACGGCCTCGAGTCCCCGAAGGCCCGCGAAGCGGTGGGCAAGCCGGCCGTGGGGGTCGTGCGCGTGGAGGTGAGCGAAACACCCGACGAGGTCCTCGTGGTGATCGAGGACGACGGCCGCGGCATCGACCCGGACGCGTTGCGCGAGGCAGCGGTCGCGAAGAAGGTGGTAAGCCGCCTCGAAGCCGATTCCCTCACCCGCGACGAGTGCCTGCGGCTGCTGTTCCGACCGGGCTTCTCGACGGCGAGCCGCGTGACGCAGGTTTCGGGGCGCGGGGTCGGGATGGATGTGGTGGAGCGAAACGTGGCCGAGCTGGGCGGGCACGTGGCAATCCAGACCGAGCTCGGCAAGGGCACCCGCTTCTCGATTCACCTGCCGAAGACCGTCACGGTCCAGATCGTCGATGGCTTTCTGGTCGAGGTCGCTGGTCAACAGATTCTGCTGCCGCTCTCGAGCATCAGCGAGTCGTTTCGGCCCGCGGCGAGCGACGTGTATACGGTGGCCCAATCCAGCGAGTTCGTGAAGCGCCGCGGCAGAGTTTTGCCGCTCGTGCGCCTGGCTTCGCTACTGAAGATCGCCCACGAGCGGGTCGAAGCGAGCGACGCCATCGTGGTCAACGTGGAGCTCTCGCGCAACCAGTGCGCGGGGATCCTCGTCGACCAAGTCCTCGGCGTGCAACAAGTGGTGCTGCGCGAGGTGAACGGCGTGAGCACCGAGGCCGAAATCTTCGCCGGCGGCGCGGTACTCGGCGACGGGCGGGTCGCGATGATCGTCGATGTCGGGCAGCTCGGCGCACTCTTGCGCGCGACGGCCCCAGCGCACTGCGAAGGCAGCCGGCAGGGAGCCGAGCACGTGGCGTGAGCGCCGCGTGGCGTCGGTTGGTCCCGACGCCCGACGAGCCGAAAAGGCGTCGGCCACTCGGGGCCGCTCCCGGTTTCCTTCGATTCTCAGGCCTTCGACCGCTCCGAGCGCGGCGCTGACCCCGGTCGCGAGCCCGGGGCCGCGGGAATCGAGCTGCTGCGCGGGGGCGGGGGCGTGAGCGAATCCGGGCGAGGCGGATTCGAGCGCGCCGCCAGGCCGGCGCCACCGTAAACGCTCAGAGGGCGCGTTTGCGGCTTGCCCTCCCGGTCATTGGCGTAGAGCCGCTGCGTCGGGTAGGCGAAATCGACCCGCTCCGCGCGTTCGAAGGCCGATAGGATCTTCTCCCAGATTTCTTCCTCCGAGCTCCGTCGCTGGCGCGGGTCGCACAGGTAGCGGAGCGTCAGGAGGACGCCGCTGTCCCGCACAGAGGTATACACGACCGGTGTCAGGTGCGTGTAGAAGATCATGTATTTCTTGGCGGCCTCGCGCAGCTGCTCCTGCGCGGCTTCTCCGAGCCGCTCCCCGAGCTCTCCGGCAATCTGCTGCACGAGCCGCTTGGCCAAGCGCCAGTCACTTTCGAAGGTAATCAGGATCGGAACTTCGTTCCAGATGTATCGAAACCCCTGGCTGTAGTTCGCGAGCACGGTGGTGAACAGCTGGCCATTGGGGATGTGCAACACGCGGCCCGTACTCTGTTCGGCGTCGACCCAATTGCCGACCTCGAGCAGGCTGAACATGAAGAGGCGCTGGTCGATCACGTCCCCGCGATGGTCGCCGACCTGCACGCGGTGCCCCACCTCGAAGGGCTTGCGCCAAATGATGAACAGCCAACCCGCCAAATTGACGAGCGGCGACTGCAGGGCGATGGCGATCCCTGCCGACAGGAGCCCGGCGTACGTCGTGAGGGACTCGAACCCGTGAAACCAGATCCTGCCGACCACGACGAAGGCGCAGGCGTACATGGCATAGCTGGCGCCCTTGCGGATGGTGTACTGAGCCTGGACGGTCCTGCCGCGGCAGAGCAGGCTCGTGAGGCTTCGCCGGAGAGCGGCGAAAAGCGCCGCCGCGGCCAGGGTCTGAGCGACTTTCGAGGCGACGGTGTCGCCGGCAACCAGATTCGTCCAAAGCTCGGCAATGATGTCCATGTTCACGGGAGGCCCCCGAGGCTCGTCCGGCCGATGTTAATCACGGGCCGGGGAGCGGCGGACCGGAAAAATGGGCAGGTACCGCGGCCGGGGCACGATCTGGGATTGAAGTAGAGGCGGATTTGAATACGCTGCGGGCGCCCATGACCGTCAGGACCCGCATCGCCCCCTCCCCGACCGGAGACCCCCACGTCGGAACCGCCTACATCGCCCTGTTCAATCTTTGCTTTGCCAAGAAACACGGCGGACAGTTCATCCTCCGGATCGAGGACACGGACCGCGCACGGAGCACGCCCGAGAGCGAAGAACAGATCCTCGCTTCCCTGCGCTGGCTGGGCCTGAGCTGGGACGAGGGGCCAGACATCGGCGGCAGCTCGGGCCCCTACCGACAAAGCGAGCGCGGCGCCATCTACACCCAGCACGTCGCCCAGCTGCTCGAGGCCGGGCACGCGTTCGAGTGCTTTTGCAGCGCGGAGCGCCTCGAAGCGCTGCGCAAAGAGCAGCTCGCTGCCAAGGGCCGGCTCGGCTACGACGGGCATTGCCTGCGGCTTTCACGGGAGGAAGCAAACCGGCGCAAGGCCGACGGCGAGCCGTACGTCGTGCGCATGAAGATTCCGCCTGCGGGCAGCGCCGTGGTGCGAGACATGCTCCGGGGCCCGATCGACATCGAGTGGCAGCAGGTGGACATGCAGGTCCTTCTCAAGGCCGATGGGATGCCGACATACCATCTGGCGAACGTCGTGGACGACCACCTGATGGGAGTCACCCACGTCCTGCGGGGAGAGGAGTGGATCACGAGTGCGCCCAAGCACGTGCTGCTCTATCAATACTTCGGCTGGGAGCCGCCGGCTTTTTGCCACTTGCCGCTCCTGCGAAATCCGGACAAGAGCAAGCTGAGCAAGCGCAAGAACCCGACCAGCATCGGGTACTACCAGCGGATGGGCTTCTTGCCGCAGGCGCTGGTGAACTACCTCGGAATGATGGGTTGGACGATGCCGGATGGCGCGGAGAAGTTCACCCTACGCCAGATGCAAGAGCACTTCGACGTGGAGCGGGTTTCGCTCGGCGGCCCCGTCTTCGACTTGGCAAAGCTCTCTTGGCTCAACGGTCGCTACATTCGCGAAGACCTGACCACCGAATCCCTCGCGGCGTCCTTGCAGAGCTGGGCTCTCAACGAGCAATACGGGCTGCCAATCTTGAGGTTGATTCACGAGCGCATCGAGAAGCTGAGCGACGCCCTTCCCAAGGTTGCGCATTTCTTCACACCGCCGGCAAACCTGGACGCAGAGGCCTTCGCCCACAAGAAACTGGACCTGGACGCGTGCAAGCGAATCTTGGCGTTCGCGAGCCGCCGCCTCGATGCGCTACGCGACTGGCGCGCCGAAGCGCTCAAAGCAGAGCTGCAAACGCTCGGGGAAGAAATGGACCTGAAAATCCGGGAGCTGCTCTTCCCGCTGTTCGTCGCCATCTCGGGCCAATCCGTATCGACTCCGCTGTTCGAGACCCTCGAGATCCTCGGGCCCGACATCTCGAGGGCGCGGATTCGGGGCGCCCTCGACGCCCTCGGCGGCCTCTCCAAGAAGCAAGCCAAAGCACTCGAGAAGGAGTACGCAGAGCTCGGCTCGCCGCGGGCTGCGCCGTGAGCGCGGGCCGACCGGCGCCGGGGCTACCGAAGGAACCGTTCGGCCCGCAGCGCCCGGTGTATTGGGCGCGCTCCGCGTCGGCGCCCTGAACGGTTGGCGCTAGCGCCAGTCGGATGTGTCAATCGTGACCCAAACCGGGTCGTGGTCGGAGCTGGCGAAGGGGCCCTCGGGCTCGAGCCGCGGCTCGTCGGCGTTGATGTGCCAAATGCCACTGGTCCGGGCGTCGCGCGCCAGCCGTGGGCTGGCCCACAGCTGATCCAACAGGCCCGCGAAGCCGCGAAAGCGATAGGAGTAGCGCGAGCTTTCCCCCACGGAGGCGAGCAGCTCGACGAGCCCCTGCCGCCGCAGCGGCAGCAGGGAGCGCTCCGCCGGATACGCGTTGAAGTCCCCCGCGACCAGCACGCGGTCGGCACTCGCCCGCAGCTCCGCAACCTGGGCCGCCAACGACGAAATCTCGCGCTGGCGCGCCGAGGCGCCACAGTCCTGCTGCACCGAAGGCGAGCCCGACCCACAGCGCTTGCTGACGGCGTGCACCCCGACGACCGCCAAGGGGGCGCCGGCGGCGGAGAAGCGCGCCAACAGGGGACAACGCCGCCCGCCCTCCGCGGGCAGCCAGCGCGCTTGCTCGAGGTCGAGCCGAGCCGGATCGAAGAGCATGCCGACCTCGATCTCGTCCGCGGAGCAGCCACCCGCAAGGCGCACGGCCGCAAGCCGGCGGCCGAGCCGCTCCGAGACGGCGGCGCCGAGCTCTTCGGCGGCCTCACCGCCCGCCTGCAGCTCGCTGAGCACCGCCAGAGCCGGCGCGAGCTGCTCGAGTGCGCCGGCGAGCGCATCACGCTGGCGCAGGCGCTCGGCCTCCGTGCGCGCCCCGCGCCGCCCGGCCTCCAGGAAGTAGTTCTGCACGTTGAAGGCCACGACGCGCAGGGGCGCGACCGGCGGCGCGGGGGGCCGCGGCGCGGCCTGCCATTTCAGGGCCCCGCGCGGGCTCACGTGGAACTCTCCCTCCGCGTGGTAAACGACACCCGTGGTGGGCTCGGCTCTGGAACCGAGGCGCGGCACCTGCCCGGGGGGCGGCGGCTCGGTGGCCACGCCGGCCCAGCGAACCGACACGCTGTGCAGCGCCGCGGCGCGCGGAGCGAAAGCCGCCTCGCCCGACCCGCGCTGGCCGGGATGCAGAAGAACGGGGGCATCTCCCAGGCGCAGCGCCAGCCGCTGGGGACTGCCGCCGACTTCGAGCAGATACAAGGGGGCTTCGAGCCGAATCAACCGCCCTTCGAGGCCGGCGAGCCCCGCTTCTGCCAGCGGCAAGGAAAGGGCCGGTGGCGCCTCGAGAGGGTGCTGCCAGCCGGGCTGCGAGCAGGCCAGGCTCGCGCCCAATGCCCACCCCGGCGACGACCGCGGCCAACGTGCGACCATTCGATGGAATCGGCCAGAGCCGCAGCCAGTTGCCAGCGCCAGGTCAATCGCTGGCGGCGAACGGCCGCGCTACCAGGCACCCCCGGGCGGCGCGGGTGCCGCCCCTTGGCCCGAGACCGGCCCGCGTACCCTTGGACGGCGCGCCCGGAGCGCCCACACGACCGCGAGCGCCACCTGCCCGCAAGCCAGCGCCCAAAAAATCACCGCCGCGCGACACGCGTTTGGCGGCCCCTCCGCGTCGAGCGCGACGATGTTCGGTACCAAACCGACCACGGGCACCCAGAAGCCGTAGTAGGTGATCCACACCGGCTCGCCCGTTCTCTGCTCCGCCAGGCGACCCAGCTCGCGCTCGATTTCCTCCGAATCGAACTTGCCGTAGGGCGGAAAGCCCCAGCCCGTATCGGCATTGCGAAACGAGAGGGGCTCGCCGAGAGGCGATTCGAACGACACGGTCGAGGCATCGATGGTCGGCCGCGGCGCGAACTCGCCCGTGCAACACGGCGGCACGTACACGCGGGCTCGGATGGTGCGCGGCAGCGCGTAGCACAGCACAGCACCGTAGAGGGTGAGCAAAAGAGCGAGCGTGGCGCCCGTGATGCGCCGGCCCGCAGTCGTGAGATCGGCTGTAGGGAAGGGAGTCATCGCGGCCACCTCGTTCCGCCGCGGCGTTGATACTAGACTGAGATTCCATGCTCGAGCCAACTTCGTGCCCGCTGCGCCGGGGCCTCCCTGCCCTTCGCTCGCTTCTTCCGCTTTCGCCCCTCGCGCTCGCCCGCGTCGCCGCGGCCGGCTCGACGCTGGCCCTGGCAGGCTGCGGGGAAGGGGCGATCGCGCCGCACGAGGCCGCGGCCTCGTCCGCCGACGAAATCGGGCGAGCCGGCCAAGCGCTTTCGGTCGAGGTGCTCGGCGAGAGCCTGCGATTGAGCCTCGACCTGGAAGGGGAGGAAATCTTCCTCGAGCTGCATCGGCAGCCGGCTCCCGCCGCCGAGGGCTATCGCAGTCATCGGGTCGACGAAAGCGGCGTTCTGCGCGAGCTCGGGGCCGACTTGCCGAGCTGCGGCTACGTGGGCCGAGCGGTGCCGGCGGGGGGCGAGCCGAGCGGGTTCGTCGCCGTCAGCACTTGCCCCGATGCCACCGGATACCCAGCGGGCCGCGCAGCGGCCGGTGTTCTGTTCGCGCGCGGCCGGCTCTGGCAGCTGACGCCCGCCGCCGGTGACGACCGCGTCGAGGACGGCGTCGATCACTGGCTGAGCGCCATGCGCCACCCGCTGGATCCCCCGGCAGCCGTCAGCGCCACGCGCGTCTGGATGCATCCGGAAAGCGCCGCGCCGACGGCCGAGTTTCGCGAAGGCACCCCCCAAGAGACGAAATACATCGAGCTGCTGCTCGTCAACGACGCGCGCCGCGCCGCGCTGCTCGGAGGCCAGCCCGAGCTGGACTCCTTTCAGCTGATCGCCGCGGCCAACGCGATGCTGGCCGACAGCGGCCTGACTCCGCGGGTACGCATCGTGCTGGCGGGGCAGGTCACCTTCGAGGCAGATCCGTTTCCCCTCTTCGACGCAGGGGGGGGTTCGCTCGGCGCGGGCGAGGAAGTGGACCACGAGGCGATGCTCGATAGCTTCCTGACCTGGGCCGGCGAGCAACCGGGCCTGCCCGCGCACGACGAGCACCTGCTGCTCAGCGGGCTCGATTTCCTCGGGAGCAGCGCCGGGTTGGCTCCGGTGGGCGCGGCTTGCCTGGGCAGCGAGGGAGGGTTCTTGGTGCAGGCCAACGAAAGCGGGGACGGCCCGGCGAGCGCCTTCGCGGTGCTCTCCACCGTGCACGAGCTCGGCCACACCCTGGGCATGGATCACGACGACGGCTCACCCGGCTGCCCAGAAAGTGGCTTCATCATGGCCTCGGTGGGTTGCTCCAATTGCAACCTCGCCGGGATCGAGTTCTCGCCGTGCAGCCAGCAGGACTTCACCGAGTTTCTCGCGGGGCCACTGTACCAGCCCGCGCGCTGCGCCGACGACGTCCCCGGCGCCCCCTCGGCGGGCTCGTGCGGGGACGGCGTCGTTTCCCCCGGCGAAAGCTGTGATTGCGGCAGCGGCGACTGCTCGGGCATCGACCCCTGCTGCAACGGGAGCACGTGCCAGCTCGTCGCCGGCGCGGTGTGTAGCGACTACAACGACGCCTGCTGCGTGAGCTGCCAGGTGGCGGCGCCCGACACGGTGTGTCGCGCGAGCCGCAGCGAATGCGACACCGAGGAGGTTTGCACCGGCAGCAGCAGCCGGTGCCCGGTCGACGCCTTCACGGCCGCCGGAGAGGCCTGTAGCGACGGGGCGGGCAACGACGGGGTCTGCTACCTGGGTGACTGCCAATCGCGGGCGACGCAATGCGCGCAGCTCGACGCAATCCTGACGGGTCAAGGCGCACCGATCGAGTCTCCGCTCGTCGCACCGACCGGCGGCTGCCCGCGCAGCTGCAGCGTCGTGACGTGCACCGATGCCAACCAAGCGTGCGTGCAGATCAACGGGCGAGACGTGCTCGAAGGCGCCGAGTGCGACAGCGGGCAGTGCGTGGACGGCGCGTGCGTCGAGAGCGTGGACCAGTGCCCCGCAGACCCGGACAAGACGGAACCCGGAGTGTGCGGCTGCGGCGCAGCCGACGCGGACACCGATCTGGACGGCACCCTGGATTGCCTCGACGACTGCCCCCAGGACCCGGGCAAGACCACCGCGGGCGTGTGCGGTTGCGGCGAGCCGGACACGGACTCCGATTCCGACACGACCCCGGACTGCGAGGACCTGTGCCCGCTGGATGCCCTCAAAGACGAGCCCGGGCAGTGCGGCTGCGGCACGTTCGACCAGGACGTGGACTCGGATGGCACCGCCGACTGCAACGACCAGTGCCCCAGCGACCCCGATCGCACCGAGCCGCGCTCTTGCGGTTGCGGCGCGGACACGACCGACCGGGACGAGGACGGAACGTTCGACTGCGACGATGCCTGCCCGGACGACCCGGAGCGAGCCTGGCCTCCCTGCTCGCAGCGCAGCACCGACCGGAGCGAGTCCGAGGTCGTCGAAGGCGCCGGGGGAAACGCAGCGCTCCAAGGGGATCGCGGCGACCGCCTGGAGATCAGAACTTCGGGCGGATGCAGCGCTGCCACCGGCGGCGCTCCCGGCTCCTTGGGGTGGCTCGGCTTCGCGCTGGGCGCAGCGGGCCTTTGGCGCCGCCGGCGCCGAACCGCCCGCTAGCCCCGAGGCTGCCTCAGGGCTGCGTCGCTTCCCCGAGGTGGGGGAGCGCGGGGTGCGAGGCCCTGCGCCGCACCCGGGCCGGCAGCGGGGGCGGTCGGACTGCGGGCGGCGTCGGCGACAGAGAAAGCGCCTCGGGTGCCGGCCTGCCGTGGGACACGGGCGGGGGGGGCGGCGGAAGCTCGGGGAGCCAGGGCCGCGGGCTTCGGTGCGCACGGCGCGGCGCCACCGGAGCCGGCAGGAAGCCCGGCGGCAGCGCCACCACCCGCCGCGGCGACGCCTCCGGCGGCGCCTCGCGCGAATCCGGCGACCGGCTGAAAGCCGACGCGCGATGGCCAGGCGGGTCGGCCATCGAACGGCCTCGCAGCGAATCCCGCCCCGACGAATCGACCGCCGAGGCCGCGAGAACCGGGGCCTCGGGAGCGAGGGCCACTGCGGGCGAGGGCTCGGGCGGCGGCAGCTCGGGCCGCGATGACGCGGGCGGCAATGACGCGGGGGGCAACGGCGGCGGCAGCACGACGGCAGGGGACGCCCCCGCGGGCGACACGTCGAACGAGCAGGACGGCGGCGGCGCAGCCGGAGGCCGGGGTCGCGGGCACGCCAGGGGAGGAGACACCCGCGGGCACGCCAGCTCCGGGCCGCGGCCGGTGACGCCCCGCTCCTGCCGACGAGGGGGCTCCCCGAGAACGGCGTTCACCACCGTCATCGCGTTTCGACTCGCCCGCTCGGGGGCGCGATCGTGGAGCTCGGATTCCAAGGCCGAGCGCAGCAACGAGTCGAGGCTCGTGTGGAGGAGGCGGCGGGGCTCCATCACGACACCTCGCGGCTGGGTTTGCGGCCCGCGCCTTGGCCCGGTCGGCGCTCGCTGTGCTCGCCGCCGGAGTCACCGACGTAGCGAACCCCGCTGCGCCGCAAACGGTGCCGATCCAGGCCCCGCCGGAAGCACTCGCGGGCCAGCCTCAGCCTCGATGCCACGGTGCCCTTACTGATGCCCAGCAGCTCGGCAATTTCGCGGGTGCTGAAGCCTTCGATCTCGAACATCACGAACACCACCCGACCATCCCAACTCATCTCTGCGAGCAGATCCTCGAGCAAGCGGCGCGCGCGCTGACGCTCGCAGAACTGCTCCGGATTGCCTTCGCCCCGCGCTTCCGTCTGCAGCTCGTCCAGCTCTTCGTGGCAGTGCCGCCGCGCGCTGCGGCGCATCTCCGAGGCGACCCGGACGACGACCGAAAAGATGTAGCTGCGCTCCTTGGCCGGGTCGATCTCCTCGACCTTGCGCGCAACGACCAGCCAGACCCGCTGACACCCGTCGTCGCAGTCGCGCTCCTCGACCCCGAGCTGGCGCAGGGAACGCCAGACGAAATCCATGTACTGCCGCACGAGCGCCTGCGCGCGACCGCGGCGCTTCAGCCAAATTTCACTGTGCATCTCGCCACTCGTCCTCCCTGCCCCCGGCGCGCGGCCCCGCTTCGAGCTCTGCTCTGCCGACACCGCCGCCTGGGCATTGCGAACACGCCCCCGCGGTCGCTCTCCGCCCCCGACGGCTTGCGGTCGAGCCCCGCGACGCGGCGCCACCCCAGCGCGGACCCGCGGCAAAGGCGATGGTGAAGCGTAGGGTGGACGGGCTGGAAAAGGGATCGGAAAGTTCCCTCTTTCGCCTTCGGGTGATCCGAACGAGGGACAGCGGCCATAGCGGGGGGCAATGACTTCACACCAAGTGGCGCGAAGGGACAAGGTGCTGGCCGGGCGATATCGGCTGGTGAGCCCGATCGCGGAGGGGGGAATGGGCGTGATTTGGCGTGCGGAGCACCTCGGGCTCGGGGTGCCGATCGCCATCAAGCTGATGCAGCCCGAGCTGCAGCAGGAAGAGTCGTTCGTGGACCGATTTTTCCGCGAAGCCCGCGTGGCCGCCCTGCTGCGCAGCCCCCACATCGTTCAGGTACTGGATTTTGGGCGACACGGCAATTTGGCGTTCTTGGTCATGGAGCTGCTGGAAGGCATGCCCCTGACGCGGCGAATCCAGCAGCGCCGCAGCTTGCCGCTCGCGGAGTGCCGAGCCGTGATCCGTCAGGTGGTGCGCGGGCTCGAGATGGCGCACGAGCGCCAAATCGCGCACTGCGACGTCAAGCCCGACAACGTCTTCCTGGTTCGGAACGGTCCGGAGGAGTTGGCAAAGATTCTCGACTTCGGGATCGCCGAAGTCGTGCGCGCCAGCGAAGCCTCCGCGCACGCCCCGGGCGAAGCGGGCCTTTTGGGCACGCCCGAGTACATGAGCCCGGAGCAGCTGCTCGGCGGCCGCCCCTCGCTGCCGGGGACGGACGTCTGGGGTCTCGGCGTCCTGGCTTACGAATGCCTGCTCGGCGTCCCCCCGTTCGCGGCCAAGGAGCATGCACAGGTCCTGCACAAGATTTGTCATCGTCCCCCGCCGCGCCCGTCGCTTTCGGGTCCGGTGCCCGCCGGGTTCGACGCCTGGTTCGCCCGGGCCTGCGCGGCGGCTCCGGCCGATCGCCATCCGTCGATCGGCGCAGCGCTGACCGCCTTCGAGCGCCTCGGTGCGGAGACGGGCGTTTTTCCGCGGTCGAATGCCGCGGGGTCCAACCCGGCCCGTGATTGGTCGGCGGCGGTCGTCGCAGCCCGGCGAAAAGGGTCGTCTGCCGCGAACGGCTGAAGAAGGCGCGGTGGTAAGATCGCGGCGATGAGCCCGACCTCGCCGAGCCTTCCTTTTCAGGTCGTGGACGTCTTCGCCGAGCATGCCTTCACCGGCAACCCGGCCGCGGTGGTTCGGCTTCCGGGGCGCGAGTGGCCCGCCGCCGACTGGATGCAGCGGGTCGCTGCCGAGTTCAATCTTTCACAAACGGCGTTCTTGGTCGAGCTCTCGGCCGAGTCGTTCGCCATTCGGTGGTTCAGCGCGCGCCAGGAGGTGCCTCTGTGCGGCCACGCGTCGCTCGCGAGCGCCCATGCCCTGCTCGGCTGGGGGTGCTGGCGCCGGGGGCGAGAGCTGCAGCTCGCCACCCTGCGTCGGGGCACGCTACTTGCTCGGGCAGACGGCAGCTCGATCGCGCTGACCCTCCCCACGACGGCCACCACACCCTGTACGCCGCCGGAGCGCGCCGCTCGGGCGCTGGGCATCGAGCGGGAGCCCGTCGCGGCCCGCCGCTGCCCGCCGTTTCTGGTGCTCGAGCTGCCGAGCGCCGCGGACGTGCTCGCGGCGCGACCCAAGCTCGAGGTGCTACGGCACTGGCACCGATACGCGGTGGCGCTGACCGCTCGAAGCGAGGACCCGACGACGGACTTCGTAACCCGGCTGTTCGCCCCGCGCGTGGGCATCCCGGAGGATCCAGCCTGCGGTTCGGTCCACGCGGTCCTGGGCCCGCTGTGGCGCGCGCGACTCGGCAAGAACGAGCTGGTGGCGGAGCAGGGCTCCCGACGCGGGGGTCGGGTGGGGATGCGATTCGCGCCCGATCAGCCGCAGGACCCGTCTAGGGCGGGTGGCCGGATGGATCTACTCGGCTCCACGGTGACCACGATGAGCGGACTGCTTCACGCGGGCGCGTCGCTCGCCCGGGTGCCAACTCCAGGACCGACCCCGCCGCGATGAGGGCCGGGAGGCAACCTCCCGAGCGCCCGAGTCGATGGAGGCGAAGGCACACGGCCGTCGCGCCAGGCAGCCTCGTGAGGAGGCGCCACGCGGCAGCGTCACATCGGCTTTGCCGACGCAGCCGCCTGCTCCTGCGCCTGACGGGCGACTCGAAACGCCAGCGCCAGCTGGGGCGCGGGACCCGTCGCCCAGAAATGCACGAAGTAGTAGAAGGGATCCCCGCCCACCATGTGGTTGTGCAGTGCGACGACGTGCACGCCTCGGCTGCGCAGCGCGCGCAACACCGGCTGAACCTCCGCCGCCGTCATGGCGAAGTCGCCCGCCATGAACGCACCCAAATCGCTACCGACGAAGCTGGCCCAGGTGGTGAGCCCGAGCGACCCTCCGAAACGATCGCTGCCCATGCTGGCAGTGCGCGCCACCGTGACCTTCGCTCCACCTGGAATCTCGGTCACCTTCGAATCCGCGATCTCGCCGATGGCCGCGATGTCCATCGGCCCCTCTTCGACCTTCTCGCCACCGAACGCCGCGGGGGGAGCCGGGCGCTGCCGTCGGGTCGACTCGATGGCTGCCCACATCGCCTGCACGCCCGACGCCACCACGTTCGCAGGGCCTCGGCCGCCGACGTGCATGAAGTAGGCCTTCGGCTCGTCGAAGAAGAAGTGATTGTGCAGCGCCGTGATCTCCAGGCCGTGCGCAAACGCCGCGTCCATCACGCCGTCGACCTCGTCTTGAAAGACGACCGTGTCACCCATCACCATGGTCCCCTCCGCGGTGGGCTGGAACGCGGCCCACGAAGTGAGACCCGCCGCCGGCGGCATCGGACTGCCGTCGACGCGCACGGCGACATCGGTTCGAGGGTTCGTCACCCGCAGCACCACGACCCCCCCCTCACCGGGCGCCTGACTCACGTCCCGCCGCAGAATGCGTTGAAACAGTGCGGGGTCGAGTGGCTTCGGGGGGGCCTTCACTGCGAGAGCGCCCTGTTGCTTCGCGCCGCCCCCGGCGGGCGAAGCGGGCTGCGCCTCGCCCTGGCTCGGCTGCCCCGATCGGCATCCGCCGACCGCAACCAGCAGCACGAAAGGCCCGATCCAGCGCCGCTCGGTTGGTTCGAGAAATCTCCCTCGCATAGCCCCGACGTATCACAGCCGGCGCCGCGACCCGTGAAAAATCCGGGTCGAACGGCACCCCCCCGCTCCGGGCAGCTCAGTCCTCGCGCGCGTACGGCGCGCCTCGCCACAGACTGACGGCTCGGTACAACTGCTCACAGAGCAGGACGCGAGCCAGCCGGTGCGGCAGAGTCAGAGGCGAAAGGCTCAGCTGCGCATCCGCGTTCTCCGACAGCTCGCGCGGCAACCCCTCGGCGCCCCCGATCAGGAAACACACCCGCCCGCTCTTCTTCTCGCCCCAGGCCGCGAGCAGGTCGGCGAAACCGCGACTGGAGAGCGCTTGCCCACGGACCTCGAGAGCTACGACCCAGGCGCTCGGATCCAGAGCACGGTGCAGTCCGCGCTCGTCCTTGACCTCGACCTGCCGCATCGGCACGTGTCGGCCGACTCGGCGCTCGTAATCCCGACACAGCGCCTCGAGCCCGGCGTTGCGAAGCTTGCCGACACAGATCACCTCGACCTTCATCCATGCCTCCCGAACGCTTCGGGCGCCTCGCCCGCGGGCTGGTGGCTCTTCACGAACGCCTCGAAGGCCGGCGGCGGTGGCTCCTCGAAGCGGTGCAGGGTGCGGTGCACCGGGTGGCGAAAGCTCAGCAGCGCCGCGTGCAATAGGGTGCGCGAGCAGTCGAGCAGCGCACCAGCGTATCCTTTCGTGTACAGCGGGTCACCGACCAGCGGGTGCCCAATCTGCGCGAGGTGGATGCGGATCTGGTGCGTACGACCCGTGTCGAGCTGGCAGCGGACCAGCGTGCAGCCGCGCAGTGGCTGCAGCGCGCGCACGTGCGTCACACTGGGCGTGCCGCGGCCGGCCTCGAACGTCACGCCCCGAAGCCCGTCGCCGCGGTTGCGAATCAGGCGAAAATGCAGCGTTCCATCGTGAACCTCGCCATGGGCGACGGCGAGGTAGTAGCGGCCGGTCGTGTGCCTTCGAAACTGGTCCTTGAGCTCCGTTTGGGCTCCGACGGTGCGAGCGAACACCATCACGCCCGAGGTGACCTTGTCCAAGCGGTGCACCACCCGCAGCGGCCCGACCCGCCTGCCCTCCGCGGCGGAGAGCGCGGCGGACACCCGCTCCTGCATGCTGGTCGGCTCGGACTCGTGGCGCACCGAGCTGATCCCGGCCGGCTTGCTCACAACCACGACATGCCGGTCCACGAAAAGAATGTCGCTCGCTTGCGCCGGTCGGCGGCCCGGGGCTGGTGCGCTCATCGAGACAAGGATGCTGCCACCGGCCCCCAAGAGCATCTGCGGGTCACCGGCCAGTCGACCATCGACCTGAACCTTGCCAGTTTGCACCAGCCGGCGTACCGCATTCCAGCTGGCCCCGGCGTAGTGCTCACGCAGCGCCCGCTCGAGCGTGCTTTCGCGCGCCACGGTGAAGGAGCCGGAGGAAAAGGCGTGGGCCACGGGGGCCATTACTCGATGCGACGGGCGCACGGCCAGCCTCAAAGCCCGGGGCGCGCCGACGCGAGCAAAAAAAAAGTTCGGTGGACCGGATCGGGATTGATTTCCCGCGTGGACAATTTTCCAAGCTGGGCGCTGCAATCGTTGCCTGCCGTTGCAGTGGAATCCACTGGACTGCGCCCTGCGTTCCGAGCCGGGCGAGCCCTCGCCCTGCGAAACGCGCCAGGCAGCGGTTGCCGGAAAGCGGGTGCGCGACCGGCGCGCTACAGTTGGGCGATGGCCGCAGCGATGGACGATGGGACCCGTCTCGAGGGGACGCTCGCTCCCTATCGGGACGGATGCCCCGAGCACGCCGATCGACGTATCGGGCGGCTCGTTGCGGGGAAGTACCGTCTCAAGCAGCGCATCGGCTCCGGCGGGATGGGAGTCGTCTACGAGGCAGAGCACTCCGTGCTGGGGCGCCGCTTCGCGATCAAGTACTTGCACGACCACTTCGCCGCGGGGCAACGGATGTTGTCGCGCTTCTTGCGAGAGGCCCGAGCGGCGGGCTGCCTACAGAGCGACAACATCCTCGGTGCCCTCGACTTCGGCCGAGACGAGGGCGTTCCGTACCTCGTGATGGACCTGTACCCCGGCGAGGACCTCGGCAGCTATCTCAAGAGCCGAGGCGCGCTCGATCCCACCGAGGCGGCCTCGCTCGGTCTCGACATTTGCCGGGGGCTCGCGGCCGCTCACGAGGCCCAGCTGGTTCACCGCGATCTGAAGCCCGCCAACGTGTTCGTGGCCACCCGCTGCGGGGGCCAACCCGTCGCCAAGATTCTCGACTTCGGCGTGGCCAAGCTCCTGCACGGGGCCGATCAGAGCGAGGACGGCGCGCTGGTAGGCACGCTCGGGTACATGGCCCCGGAGCAAATCACCGGCAGCCGCGCCGTCGACGAGCGGGCAGATCTCTACGCCCTGGGCGTGCTGCTCTACCAGACCCTCTCGGGGCGCCTTCCCCACTCGGGGCAGCGAGCCGAGCTCGTCTTCGAAGTGCTCTCGAGCGACCCAGCCCCACTGAGAACCCTTCGCCCGGAAGTACCCATCGAGCTGGCGCAGCTCGTGCACCGCCTGCTCGCGAGAGACCCAGCCGAAAGGCCCACGAGCGCCAGCTGCGTCGCCGCTGCGCTGATCCCGTTCGCCGGCAACTCCAGCTGGCCGACGAACGACACGACGCGCAGCTCCCCGGGGCCCCTGCCGCCGCCGCTGCCCCCCGAGCCGCTCGAGAGCGCCAAGACCGAGCTCATGCCCCCCGTGGCCCCGCGAGACATGAGTCGCTCGGCGCTGCTGATGAGTATCGGAGCGCTGACGTTGAGCGTGGTGGCCGTGGCCACGATGTTCGGGTTCGTCTACTCGCAGGGTCACAGCGCCCTGCGGGCAGCGCCTTCGCCTGCCAGGACGATCTCCTCCCTGCAGGCGAGCTCGCCCGGGCCCCCGCAGCGCTCGACGCGGCCGGCCGCGCACCGCCCCGAATCGGCCCCGGACGCCGCGTGCGAGCACGGCGTCGCCCACAGCTGCGAATCGCCGTAAAGGGGCCCTCACGGCGCCGGGGCCAGGCGGCGCGCCAGGGCCCGACGAATCGCCGGGTTCGGCGCCAGCGCGAGCGCCTGCTCTCGGCAGCGAGCCGCCTCCGCGGGGTGGCCAGCTCGGCGGTGCAAGTCGGCCAACACGGCCATCCAGCAGTGACTGCCAGCTAACCAAGTGGGCGGCGCCTGCCCCTCGAGAATCTCCAGGCCGGCATCCGCGCCTCGCCATTCGGCGACCGCCACGGCACGGTTTAGCCGGTGCAACGCCGAGGGCTGTAGCGCTTCCAGCTGCGCGTAGTAATCCGCCACGCGATCCCAGCGGGTCTGATGAAATGACGGCGCAAGGCAGTGCTCTGCCGCCACTGCCGCCTCGGCGTGATAGCGAGAAAAGAGCTCTCCGCTCGCCGACTTCGCGAGCCACTCGAGGCCCGTGCCGATTTGCGCGCGGTCCCACAGGCTGCGGTCCTGCTCCTCCATGAGCAGCAGCCCGCCGAGCTCGTCACGGCGAGACGACAGCCGCGCCGAGTGAAGATGCATCAGCGCCAGCAGCGCGAAGGCTTCCGGCACGGCCCCGACCGGGTGCCCGGCGAGAGTGGTCGTCAGTGCAATCGCTTCCGCGCACAGTTCCTCGCGTATGGGCTCGGCCCCGCGTGACGAGAGGTAGCCCTCGGTGAAGAGCAGGTAGAGCACCTGAAGCACCGCCGGACGCCTCGCCATGATTTGCTCTTCGTCGAGATCCATCACGAGCATTGGTCGCCCGCGCAGCACCTCGCGGCCGCGAGCCAGGCGCTTGTAGACGCTGGCTTCGCTGGCAAAGAGCCGCTGCGCGATATCGCGCACCGAAAGCCCACACAGCACCTTGAGCGCGAGCACGAGCTGCGAGCGAGGGGCAAGCTCCTCGTCGCAGCACACGAAGCACAGCCGCAGCAGGTCGTCCGGCAGCTCCCCGGGCAGCAGAGGCGCTTCGGCGTCGACCGCGAGGGGCTCCGCGCTCTCGCTCAGCAGCCGGCGGCTGCGCGCCGTTTGACGAAAGGAATCGAGCAAGGCGTTGTGCGCGGTGCGAAAGAGCCATGCGAACGGCTCCTGGGGTACGCCCCCCCGCGGCCAGATCTCGAGCGCCTTGGTGAGCGCGGACTGGGCCGCGTCTTCCACGCTTTGCAGGTGAACGGGCCCGACGCGGCGGCAGAGAGCCGCCACGAGGCGACCGTAGTCGCGGCGAAAGGCGTGGCCGACCGCAGCGCTCGGCTCGGCGGGCGCATCTTTCACGGGCCGTGTATCTCGATCACTTCCACCCCCGAGCCGGGGCGCACGAGGCCCGGGCACGCGCGCGCGATGGCAATCGCCGCCTCGAGGCTCTCGGCGACGAGGATCATGTAGCCGCCGACCAGCTCTTTCACCTCGAGCATCGGTCCGTCGGTGCCCTCGGCCGCGACGAGCTTGCCGGCCCCCAGCTTGCCGCCCGGGTCGACGAGGTTCTCCCGAAACTTCTCGCGCCACTCGGTGAAGCGCGCGTACATCGCCTGCATCTCGGCGACGGAGGGTCCTTCTTGGGCCGCCCCGGAACGGGGCAGGCTTCGCTGAACGCAGAGGAACTTGGGCATTTCGATACATCTCCTTGGCAGGCGTCCGCCGCACGGGCGGGGTACTGGCAGACGCCCGGCCTCGGAGCGATTGGACACGCCCCCGACCTCAGGAGGATCTTTTTTCGAGAGAGGGAGACCTGTCGACCGACCAGCACATCGAACCGTTCTCAGGGGTGACGCGTGCTGGCGAGCGCGCAGAACCGAATCCGTCCATCCGCGCGACGGGGCTCCCGCTCGCCCGGGCGTCGCGCGGGTCGACATTCGCCCGCGCGGTCCCTCGGGACGCCCGCAACCCTCGTGCCCCGAGCGCGGGGCAAAAGGGGCCGCCCCCTACTGTGCGTCGATGGCGTGACAGCCGCCGCAACCGAAGCCTTCGCCGGTGCTGACGTCGTACGGCGGCAGACCCATGGCGGCCGCCATCGCCGGCACGACCTTCTCGGCCATGAACTGGGCGACCTCGGGCTTCTCGGCGAACGCCGTGAGGTTCCCGTCCTGGAAGGTGAGCCGGGGCAGAAAATCGTGCGGCTCCTTGTTGTCTGGCCCGTGGCACTTCTTGCACCCGAAGTCTTCCTCCTCGGTGAACACGGCTGCCATGGCCGGAACGATGTTCGCCTCCATGAAGGCCGCGGCCTGTTCCTCCGTCATTCCCTCCTGCCAGGCGTCGGGAACCTCCACGGGGGACTCCTCCGACGGCTCTGCCGCCTTTTCCTCTTCGGCTTCGTGCTCCGGCTCGCTCGGGACCTCGGGTGGAGGCGTGGAGCCGCCACAAGCCGCTGCCGCCGCGACGAAGAGGGCAAGGAAAAGGAATACACTCGAAATCTTCATGATTGACCTCCGGGGTTCTCGCGCTCGCCCATCAGCAGCGGCAGAACGCATGGGCCATTTCGCAGACTTCGTCAGAAACTGCCAGCACATCGTTTCGATCGAAACGACGTGCTGGGAAAGAAACCGGGGCCGATTTCGCCCCGTGGAGGGGTTGGATGTTCGGCGCGCCCGGGCCTCTGACGCGCCGAACATCCACCATGGACTCGCTCGGGAAACGTACGATGAAGGACGCGCGCGCAGCGCGCTGGCTCGAGGCGGCGCGTGAGGGGGCTGAAGCGGGCTGGCCTGCGGAGCGAGGCAGGCTACTGAAAAAGCTGGCTCTGCTGCGCGGGTCGAGGGCCCGGCTCGGACTCGGCGGGCGGCGGCGGGGCGACGGAGCGACGCCCACTCACCACGACCTCCTCCTCGCCATCCGCCCCGATGCGCCGCACCAAGTGGTAGGTGGTGTTGCCGTCGCGCGTCGCCACTTCGGGGGCGGCCAAGAGCAGCTGCAGATCCAGCTCGTGGCAGAGCTCGAACAAGACCCCGAGGCTGTCTTGCGAAAGGCGATTGGCCTCGTCGAGAAAGAGGAAGCGCAGAGGCTGATGCGCCCGGCGCCGGCGCATCAGGTTGCCCTCCCGCTCCCATTCGGCCAAGACCACCATCATCAGCGCGGCGCCGACGCCAATCGCCTCGCCCGTGGAGACTTGCGTCGGGTTGACGCGCTGCCAATCGCGACTCCCCCGGCGGCGGATCTCCACGAACAGCTCGATGTACTGTCGAAAATCGAGCAGGCGCTCCCCTCCCCCGCGCCCGCCCCCGTGGCGGCGGAAGATCTCGTCGAGGGCCTCCTCGACGGGCAAGTTCGACTGGAACAGCAGCTCCTGCGTTTCGCCGTCGCGCAGCGCTGCGAGGACTTGCTCCATGCGCTCGACGCGATCGATGCGCACCCGCATGGCTTCGAGGCTGCCGAAGGCCACCCCCGAAAGCAGCTCGCTCAGGCGCCGAACCTGGGCCACGGCTTTTCGCACCTGAACGTCGATGCTGCGAGCCACGTCCGCGGACGTGCCGCACAGGGCCGCTTCCTGCTGTTCGAGCCGACCTTCGAGGCGGCCGAGGTCGCTGCGCAAGCGCGCGAGGCCCCGGCGCGGGTCTCCCAGCTCGGCCACCGGCGCCGGCAGGCGACCCATCAACCAATCTCTGACTCGCAGCCAATCCTGCGCCAGCCCCACGGGGCTCGCTGGCATTTCCTCGCCCGCCAGGGCAGCGCCCAGGTCGGCCCCGCCCCGCGCCTTGCCGAGCCGCTCGGACAGCAGCCGGCGTTCGGCGCGCGCCCGCGCGAGCGCCTCTTCGGCGGAAGCGGACTCGGCTCCCAGCGGCTCGAACTCGACGGGTGAGGCGAGGGCTTCGAGCTCGCCCACGCAGCGCTCGGCCAGCTGCAGCGCCGGCCGGGCGCGCGAGACCACGGCGCTCGCGTGCTCGAGGGCGCGGCCGAGGCCGGCGGCGCGCTCGCGCTGAACCGCCAGGTCGGTCTCCAGCCCTTTCTCCTCGTGTCGCACGGAAGCCAGCTCCGCTTCGGCGGCGGCTCGCCGCCGAAGCGTCTCGTCGACCAGCTCGCGACGGGGCTCGCCGACCGAGAGCTCCTCCAGCTCGGCCCGAGCGCGCTGCCGATGCGCCTGCGCTGCGGACAGCTGGGCGGCGGCCTCGTGAGCACGCTGGGTGCTTCGCTCCCAGCTCCCGTCTCGCTGCGCAACGCTAGCCTCCGCCTCGGCGAGGTGGCGCTCGGCCGCCTCGAGCTGCGCGGAAAGCCGCGGCTGCAGCTGCTCCCGCTCCGACAGCGCGCGCTCGGCGTCGCTCCACTGGAGCGCGCCGCCGCTCGACCGCAGATGCTCGAGCGCCTCGATGACCGCAAACCACTCGTCCCGCTCCGCCTGCAGCCGCTCCCCCTCCCCCCCGCGTGCCGCCTCGTGCGGCGCGCCGAGGGCGAGCACGTCCAGCCGCTCGCGCAGCCGCCGCCGCGCGCCCGCGGTTTCCTCCAGCTCGAGACGCGCGCGGTCGGCGTGCTCGAGCCGCTCGGCGAGCGAGCGCGCTCGCTCGGCCTCCTCGCCCCCGTCGAGCAGCTGCAGGTCGGGCAACAGCGCGCGCAATCGCGAGAGCTTCGGCTCGAGCCGCCCCATCTCGATGCGGGCGCCGCACTGTTGCTCGTGCGCTTGCTCGCACTCCTGAGAGCACGCTCGAATTCGCTCGCTCACCTGCTCCAGCTCGGCACTGGGGTCGCCGCGCCGGAAGCTGTGAGACAGCGCCGCCAGCGCCTGACCGCACTGGATGCGCTCCCGCAGCTGCTCCAGGCTCCGAGAGGCTGCGAGGCGACGCTGCTCGGCCGCCGAGTGCCGCGTGCGCAGCTGCTCGATCCGCTGCTGGCGCGCGCGGCGACCGAGGCTGGCCGCGGCGGGAAGCGGCGACAGACGCACCCCGTATTCGCCCTCGACGACGACGACCTCGGACGAGCCTTCGCCGGGCTCGTCGGCGGGCGGCTCCTCTGCCACGGCCACCGCGCTGCGGTCGGCGTGGGCGAGCGGCAGCTCGCGGTCGGCCGAGGAGAAGTAGAGGTCGCCGGCGGGGCGCGGCAGGCGACGAGCCAAGCTCGCCGCCGCGTGCGGGTCGGCCACCACGATGGCGCCCACCCACGGACCCAGTCGCGCCTCCACCCGCCGAGCTTCTTCCGGCTGGAGCCCCTCGTACCGCTCGCACAGGCGCTGCCCGCCGACGCGCTCGACCAGCTCGACGAGCTCCGGTGGCGGCGCGGAAACCTCCCGATCCAGCTCGCCGAGGCCGTGAGCACACAGGCTCTGCTCCGCCTCGGCCGCGCCGAGCTCGGCGCGCGCGGCTTCCAACATTTCGTAGTCGGTGCGCAGCTGCTCGGGCAGTGACTCCGGCGTGGGTGCGGGCTCCTCGGGCGCGGCCGCCGCGTAACGTGCCGCCGCCGCCCGACACTGCTCGTACTCGTGACGGGTCCCGCGCAGCAACTCGAGCCGCTGCTCGGCGGCCTCGAGCCGAGCCTTCATCGCCCCGTGCAGCGCGCCGGCCTCCTCGGACAACCGCCGATTGCGTCGCCAGTCCTCCTCGAGGCGCTGCAGCTGCGCGAGCACGCTGCCCGCATCGGCCGGCCCCGACTCGACGAGGCCGGCGAGCGAGGACAGCAATCGCTCGCGGCGCTCCGCCCGCTCGACGAGGCGGCCGTGCTCACGGCGCAGCTCCGCCTGATCGGCGAGAGTAGACTCGAGACGGTCGAGCCGAGCCAACACGCCCCGCGCTTGGCCAGCGAGGTCAGCGCCACCGGGGGCCCCAGCCGTGAGCGAGGCGAGCGCCTCGGTTGCAATCCGCCATTGCTCGGCGCGATCGGCTGCGCTCGCGCGCCGCCTGTCCAGCTCCGCCGCGGCCCGGTCGAGCCCATTGCGCTCGGCCCGCGCACGCTCGAGCGAAGCCGAGAGCCGCTCGGGAGCCGCCGCGCCCGGCCCCAGCTTGGCCTCGATGCGGGCCTTGCCCGCCAGCGCGCGGCGGTGCTCGTGGCTGCGCCGATGCAGCTCCTCCAGCCCCGATTCCAGATCCGAAAGGCCCGCCGCCGCCCGCTTGAGCGTTTGCTGGGCGGCGCCCCGCACATCCCGGGCCGCCGCGCGGGCCTCGGCGGCTTCGCGCTGCTGCGCCTGCGCCGCCTCGTGGCCCGCGCCGAGCTGCGCGACCTCGGCCTCGGCGCGAGCGAGGCGCTCGACCACGGCGGCGGCGCGCTCCAGGCGCTCGACCAAGGCCGCCAGCTCGACAACACGCTGCGTCGCCAAGGCCAAGCGCCCCTCGAAGCTCGCCCTCCGCTGCACCAGCTCTTCCACGCGAGCCTGACAGCTTCGCTCCTCTTCGCGCAGGGCTCGCTCTTGCGCCTCGGCGTGTGCAGCCTCCTTTTCGGCCGCCGCCAAGCGAGCCCGCGCGCACGCCCACGCGGCCGAAAGCATGCCCTGGCCAGCCAGGAAGATGCCCTCGATCTCCCGCTGGAGCGCCCGAGCTTCCACCACTTCGAGGCGGGTCCGGCGACAGGACTCGAGGCTCTCGCGGATCGTGCGCAACGTACCGAGCAACCCCGATTGCTCCCGAAACAGAAAGGAACGAAGCTCCGTCGTGAGCACCCTCGAGATGCCGCCGGTCATGCTCGTGCGCAGCATCTCGCCGAACTTGTTGCGCTCCTCTTCGCCGTCGAGCCGAAGAGAGCTGACGCCCAGCTCGAACAGGATGGCGAAGTAATCCTTGGCGGTGGCACAGGGCTCGAACTCGGCTCCCATGGCCGCGCTGCGCTCGGCCAGCTGGTGAAACGGCACGACCTCTTCGTGCTCCTCGCTTCGCTCGAGGAGCAGCGGGCCACTGCCCCCGGCCGGGACCGGACGCACCACGAACGGCGTGAGCGTCAGCGAGGGCGCCGCCTTGCGCTCGAGGTACACCCCACACAGCGCCGACTCGCCCGCGCCGAGGGCGACTTCGAGCGCGCAATAGGCAGGGCCCTCATGCCCGAGCCGACCCCAGATGCCTCGGTCGCCGCCAGTCCCAGCCGTCTCACCGAGGTTGACGAAGCGCAGCTTGGAGAGATCCGGCAAGAGGGCCACGAAGGCGGCGATCATCACGGTCGTCTTGCCGGCGCCGTTTTCGCCCTCCAGCGCGGTCACGTGGCGGTCGAGCAGGTACCGCTCGTAGAATACGCCTTTCCAGTTGACGAGGACGAGCGCCTGAGCAACACAGCGGCTCATCGCTCTCCGGGGGGATCGGGGCACGGTGGCGGGCGGCCCGGGGCGACTTCTTCCGGCGCCGCTTCGCCGATGGGCTCCGGCGCCGGTGGCTGCTCGCCCGGCAGCGCCTCGCCGACCTCGCCCTCGAAGGCGAGCGCCCCCGCCTCCCCCTCGCGTTCGGCGTCCGAGCCCGCCTCGTCGAATTCCGCGGCTTCCGCTGCAGCGGACGGCCCCTCGACCTCCTGCTCGACTTCGACCCCGGCCTCCTCCCCCGAGGGCTCGCTGGTGCGCTCTCGCTCCTCGCCCGACTCGGCTCGCCCATCGCCTCCTTCGCTCGAATCGTCTTCGCCGAGCACCTCACCGCGGGCCACCAGCCCGCGCATCGCCGCGACCGGATCCTGCGCGGCGGCGACCGGCTCGGCGAAACGCATCAAGCACGGGCGCAGCTTCAACCGATCCCCTTCCAGAACGTCGACGAAGCCCAACGCGCTCAGGCGGCGCACCCCCTCGGCGACCTTCTGCCGCACGTTGCGCTGCGCCACGCGCTCATCCATCCGCTTCTTCTTCGGATTGAACGTGTGCATGAGCAAATCCGTGCCCATGACCTGGGCCAGCGTCGAGAGCAGCTCATCCCGCGATATCACGCCTCGTGCCTGCAGCGTCGCGGGATCGAGGTAGCACAGCGCCAAGCCCTGGCCCACGACCATCTCCGCCACCGACATCTGACGCTTGCCGAGTTGCTCGCCCACGGGGAACAAGAAGAAATAGCCGTCGCTTCGGTGCACGAGCTCGCAGCCATAGGCGGCGTAAAAGCTCTCGAGCAGCGGCTGAGCGTCGGTCAAGAACTCGTACTCGTCGACGCGATCCTTGTGGAAGTGCGTGCCGCGGCGCAACGCCAGATCGACGGCTGCGAATCGCGCGTCACGCACGACGGCGCCGATGTCCGGGAACGCTTCGCTCATCGACGCTCTCCGCGCGAGCCGCCGACGGCTGGCTCCACCTGCCACTGCTCGATCGCCAGGCCGGAGCGCACCGGGACCCACGCCCGCTCGGCTTCGGCGAGCGGCTCGCCGAGTTTGGCTGCCAGCTCGGCGACGCGCCCCGCGATCCGGTAGTGCTGCGCCTCGCTCTCGCCTTCGGTTGCCCGAGCCGTCAACTCGCTCAGCTCGCGCACTCCTTCGTCGATCCAACCGGAGAGTGACTGCTGCAGGGGGTCGACCGCGGGCGGCGCCGGCACGACCTCCGGCTTGCCTTCGGGCTTCGCACTGCGGGGCCGCCGAACCGGTGGCGGCGGCTCGACGGGCGCGAGCGCCCGGGGCACGCACAGGGCAGCGGCGCTCGCGACCACGAGCGCGCTCCCCCCCTGCGCCGAGGTGAGCTGCTGGCGCAGGCGCTGCGTTAGCGCGCGCGAGGGGTCGAGCCGGACGATGTCCCGCAGGTAGCGGTGCACGGATTCGTAATACTGAGACCAGGCGCGCTGCCGCTGCGAGCCCCAGCTCACGATCCGATCGACCTGGCCCATGGCGCGCTGAGCCACGGCCTCGGCGGTCGTTTGATCAGCTGCTATCGCGGCCTCGACGATGTCTTGCAGGACCTCGTCGAACTTGCGCGCGTAGTGAAGCAGCAGCTGCGCGAGCTGCTGCAGCGCCTTGGCCGTGGAATCCAGAATCTCCTGGCACTCCTGGACGGCGTCGAACCAACTCGCGGAAAGCAGCTCCGAGATGCGCCGCTGAAAGTGCTCTTGCTTGGCGTCCAAGCTGCGCTGCCGCCGCTCGATGCCGAGCATCAGCTCTGCCGCTGTGATGCGCAAGGGTCCGACCACTTTCGCCTGCCACTGCTCGTCGCCGCGGGCCCGCCGAGCCGCCTCGCGCACCTCCCCGAGGCTCGCCAAGAGGGTATTGGCGAGCAGCTGCAGGCTGTGCTCCGTCAGCGCCTCGTCTTCGATGAAGAAGTCGACGATGCCGCTGGCCAGCCGCGACAGCGCGAACTCACCCGAGCGCAGCACGCCTGCGCCGTCGACGCGGGTGAGCAGCCCCTGCTCGCGCAGGCGCCGGATCGCGTGTGTCGCGCGGCCGGGGGCCGGCGCCGACTCGGGCTCGACGACCCCGCAGACTTTGTCGAACGCGTCGACGAGCTGGTTTTCGGTCAAGGCGGAGAGACCGTGCAACGCGGAGTCCAAATGCAAGGCCACGACGAAGCACAGGTCCATCGTCGATAGCTCGAGCCGAGGCTCGCTCCGGTGAAGCGCCCGCACGATCGAATCGAACGAGGCGGGTCCAGAGTCGCTGGGCGGGTCGCTGAGCGGCACGGGGTCGGGTCACTTCCCAACACGGATCGAGGCGGATTGTCCACGACCAGGCGGCGTCCCGCAGCGCCGACCCTATCCCGGTCAGCCGGCGGACGATCGGAGCCGCACGCGAGCTCGCGCCGCCGAGCCCCCGGGCCGTTCACGCCTCCGGCGGGGTTGCCGAGGCCCACACCAGGCCCCAGCCGGGACGGTCGGGCAGCTGCCAGCGGCCCTCGAGCAGAGGCGGCGCCACAAAAGGCTGAGCCGCCAGAAGCAACGGACCGTCCAGGTCCACCCAGTCGGCCAGCGGAGCGAGATGGGCGGCCGCGAGAATGCCGAGCGAGCTCTCGACCATACACCCGACCATCACACCCAAGCCCAGCTGCCGTGCGCGCTGGATCTGCAGCAAGGCAGACCTCAGACCGCCCGCCTTGGCCAGCTTGATCACCACTCCCTCTGCGTACCGCGCCGCCCCCTCGAGATCGGGGAGCGATTGCACGGACTCGTCGAGATAGATGGGCGGCCGCTCCCGCAGGGCGCGCAGCCGCAGCAGCCCATCGCGGTCCCCGGGCGCCAGGGGCTGCTCCACCAGCTGCACCCCGAGGCGGGCGAGCTCGGGCAAGATGGCCAGCGCCTGGTCGCACGTCCACCCGCCGTTGGCGTCCGCCACCAGAGCGGCGGGCGTGGCGGCGCGGACCGCCTGCACGCAGCGCAGGTCGTCGGGGCCACCGAGCTTGAGCTTGCGCGGGCCGACGCCGGCTGGCGCGGCCCGCGCGAGGCTCGCCATCTGCTCGGGCTCCGCCCGCGCGACCGTGTAGCAAGTCGGCGGCGCTCCTTCGACCGACGCGACTCCCAGCAACTCGGAGAGCGGACGGCCTTCGAGACGGGAGAGCAGGTCGTGAAGGGCGGAATCGACGGCCGCCCGGGCGCTGGCGGGCCCCGGCGGCAGGGCGGCCAGGGCCTCGCGAACCGCTTGCGGCGTCGGCGAGGGCGGCAGACGCAGCGCGCTGACGTAGCGCTGCACCGCCTCGGGGGTTTCCGCCCGATAGGGCACGCAGGCCGCCTCGCCCCAACCTTGGGAACCGATCTCCACCAGCACGTTGGCGCGCTCGTCGCTGACCCCGTGAGAGATCCGAAATGGGTGCGCCAAGCGCAGCCGCAGAGGCCGACAGAGCACCTTCACGCGGGACGAGCGCTCCAGCCCGAAGCGGGCGCGCGGCGCGGCGAGCTCGAGCGAAAAAGAAGAGTTGTAATTTCGCGGACCAAGAAACTTTCGTGCAGGCCGGTGAATTTTCGGAGCAACCGCCGCGAGCGCCGACCGATAGCCTCTCATGACGACGACAGCCAGCGCAATCCAAGTGGCCGACAGCGCCACTCGCCCGCAGACAAGCAACGATCTCGGCGCCGGCTTCCACCGCCCGGGCGGCAGCCCCAAAGGGCTGGCCGAGATCATCGAAACCGGTCGAAAGATCGTCGAGGTCCTGGAAGAAACTCGGCGGCGTGCGCCCCCCACGCGGCGCGGTCGCAGACCCGTCATCTCGTTCCGACACATCGCCGACCTGGGCGTGTTCGACATGGGCGCGTCCAGCATGTGGCGTGCCGCGGCCATCTATCGCCTGGCCCAGCAGTACCCGGAGCTCTATGGCTACCGCCATCTCGGCGTGGCCCACTTGGCTGCGGTGTTGTGCCTGCAGGGCCCCCTGCGTCTCGGCGTGCTGCGGCGGGCGGAGCGGCTCAAGTGGCCGCGCCGACGGCTGCAGGCCCAGGTCAAGCGGATCCTTCTGGAGCAGGCGCAGGGGCACGATCCACTGCCGGAGTTCGCCTCCGAGCTGGCGCCGCAGCAGCCCAGCTCGAGCGCCGCCTATTCGTTCGTCGAGCGTTCGACTCCGCTGGCTCCCGCCCACCCAGCGCGCGCGGAAGCGGCCCCCCACGCCATGGCCTGAGCGGTGCTCCCTCGCGCGGGGAGCACGCGAACGCGAGGCCGGCCCGCCGGCGCCCCAAACGGGTGCGCCGATACCTTGAGACTGGGCTGACGTTCAGGTACCGTGCGGCTTCATGTCGGTGCGCCCCACGGCCAGCTTTGCTCGAATGGACGCCGTGGCTTGGCTTCGAACCATGGCGAGCGAATCGGTCGATCTCGTCATCACCGATCCGCCGTACGAGTCGCTCGAAAAACACCGGGCCGTCGGGACGACGACCCGCTTGAAGCACAGTAAGTCGTCGAGCAACGACTGGTTCGAGATCTTCCCCAACAGCCGCTTTCCCGAGCTGTTTCGGGAGGTATTTCGAGTGCTGAGGCGGGATCGGCACTTCTACCTGTTCTGCGACCAGGAAACGATGTTCGTCGCCAAGCCCTTGGCCGAGGAGGCGGGCTTCAAGTTCTGGAAGCCGCTCGTCTGGGACAAGATGAAGATCGGCATGGGCTACCACTACCGGGCCCGCCACGAGTTCATTCTCTTCTTCGAGAAGGGCAAGCGAAAGCTGAACAACCTCGGTTTGCCGGACGTGATCAGCGTCCCGCGAGTATTTCGAGGCTACCCCACCGAAAAGCCCGTGGGGGTCTCCGAGGTACTGATCGAGCAGAGCTCCCGCCCGGAGGAAATGGTCGTCGACCCGTTCGTCGGAGCCGGCGGGGTCGGAGTCGCCGCGGTTCGGGCCGGTCGCCATTTTCGCGGCAACGACATTCGACCACGGGCCCTCGACATCAGCCGCACCCGGCTCGCGGAAGCCGCCTGCGAGCTCGTCGAAGAGCCGCCCGCCCATCCGGCGCGCAGCGGTCGCGCGCCGAGCACCGGCTCGCGCGGTGACGGCGAGCTGGAGGCCTGTCAGCCGTCCGACCCGGCGCTCCTGCAGCGGCCCGGCCCGAGTGGGGTCGAGCTGCCGCCGCCCCCCGCTCGCACGCAGCTCGCCTTCTCCCTCGATCGAGCGCCGAGGCGCTCGCGGGTCGACGCGGGCCGCGAAGGGCTCGGTTCGGCGAAGAGCGCTTCGGCGACGGCTGGCTCGAAGGGGGCGGGTGCGCGAGCCGTCGCGGGCGGGGCTATGCGGGGGCCGGCCAGCAATCGAGCCGCCACCGAGGGTCCGGCGGCCCGCCGAGGCGCCGGGAAGGTCGCGGGCGGCAAGGTCGCAGGCGGGAGGGTCGCAGGCGGCAAGGTCGCAGGCGGCAAGGTCGCGGGCGGCAGGGTCGCGGGCGGCAGGGTCGCGGGCGCCACCGGGGCCGCCGGGAACGAGTCGGCCGCCAACCGAGCTGTGGCGAAGGGGGCAGCGGTCAACGGCGCAGCGGTCAACGGGGCCGCCCACCACCCGGCGCTGCGTGCTACCGCGAGGGCATCCGCGTGAAGGGCCACGAGTACGCAGACCTGATCGCCGCCTACTTGACGAAGAACTACGGCTGCCGCGGCCTGACCATCTACCGAGAGGTGCCCCTGGGAAAAAGCATCATCGGCAAGAACCGGCGCATCGACGTCTTCGCCCTGCACGCGGAAAGCCAGCGGGCGCTCGCGGTGGAGTGCAAGTATCAGCAGACGGGCGGAACGGCAGACGAAAAGCTACCCTACACCCTCAGCGATCTGGCCGCCATGCACATCCCTGCCTTCGCCGTCTATGCGGGCCAGGGCTTTTCGGAAGGCGTGCTGCACATGCTGCGCGCAAGCGAAATTGCCGCGTACTGCCTGCCGGGTCCGGATCTCGCCCCGACCCCCCAGACGCTCGAGCTCGACCACGTGGTCGCCATGACGTTCGGCTGGTGGGAAGGGGTCTTGCGCAAGAAGGAGCCGTTCCGGCTCGAATCGTGGTCGCCCCCCGGCTCGCCCCCGCCTGGCTCGCCGCCCGTCGGCTCGGTGTGAAAATCGCGGCGCAGGCAGGGCGTTCGACGCCGCAGCGAGCGTCCCGAGCGCGCGCTGGGCCGGTCGCGCGACGCAGTGGTTGTCCTGCACGGTCGAGTGCCGTAACCCGCACTTCGGAACGCGGCTTCCGCTCGCACCACGCGGCGCGTGGGCACCTCGCCGCCCCCGCTGCTCCGATCCATCCATGACGCCCGACCTCGATCCCCCCCCTGCCGGGCAGCCGCCCCTCGTCGAGGTCCCCGTGCGCCGCCCCCCCTTTTGGACCCGAGGCGTGCGGCACGCGGCCTTGGGGCTCGCCGTCCTCGCGTGGCTCTGGTGGCCTGAGAGCCAGGCCGCTCTGCAGCAGCTGCTCTCCGGGCCTCTGCCACAGCAGGCGGCGCGAGCGCTTCTCACGTTGCTGGCCGCGCCGGCGATGGCGGTGGCGCTGGTCGCCCTGGTCCGCCTGCGCACGCGGCCGCGGCGCCTTCCCGCCGTCGAGGTGCACGTCCGCGGCCTCTTGCTGCCGCGCGGCCCCGACAGCGCAGAGCGCTGGTGGGTCCCGTATCGACAGCTCGACGCCCTGCGGGCCTTCTCCCGCGGGCCCGACAGCGGCTTTCTGATCAGCGGCGGCGGCAACACGGAGGTATTTCCGCCGGGGGCGTTCCACCGAGCAGATGCCGCGCACGCGATCCTACACGCGGCGCGCCGCGCGATCTCGGCGCAGCCGGAGGCCACCGAAATCCTCGCGCACCTCAGCTCCCGCGAGAACCGCGCGCGCGCCATCGCGCTGCGCAAGCCGCTGGTGACCCACGCGCTGTTGGGGCTGCTCGCGGCGATCTTCTTCCTCGAGGTCGCCGATGACGCGCTGAGCTCACCGCACTCGCTCGTCCCCTACGGCGCCAACCTCTCGCGCCTCGTGGCGCAAGGGCAGTACTATCGGCTGCTATCCGCCAACTTCCTGCACGGGAGCTTTCTGCACCTGTACATGAACGGCCTCGGCTTGCTGGCGCTCGGTTCGATGATCGAGCGATTGCTCGGCCCAGCGCGCTTCCTCGTGATCTACACCGTCTCGGGCGTGGTGGGGTCGATCGCCTCGGCGGCGATGGGGCGCCCGTTCGCCTCCGTCGGAGCTTCGGGCGCGATCTTCGGTTTGCTCGGCGCCTTGGCCTGGCTGAACTTGCGCTTCCGCGACGCGCTGCCCGCTGGCTACGTGCAACCCCGGCGAACGT
Organism: Polyangiaceae bacterium; assembly: GCA_050299315.1. GTDB lineage: Bacteria > Myxococcota_A > Polyangia > Polyangiales > Polyangiaceae > SZUA-265. Next base: position 81,613 of record JBNKVS010000071.1, on the reverse strand, counting down.
GGATCATCGTCGGCGCCATCAACACCGCGCTGCCCGTGCTCTTCCCGCAGATCGATTGGGTCGCGCACCTCGCGGGGCTGCTCGCGGGCGGGGTCGCGACGAGGCTCACGGCGGGCGATCGACGGGCCCTACGAGACCCGCGCGCAGGGCTCGGCCTGCGGCTCGCAGCGGCCGTGGCAGCCGCGCTGTCTCTTTGGGCGGTGCAACACGGCGTGCTCGCCGGCCCGGGTCGCGCCGAGCAGGATCTGCGCCAAATGCTGACCCAAGCGACGTCCCGATCGCCGCTCGACGCGGCCGAGCTCAACGAGCTGGCTTGGACGGTCGTCGAGACGGAGGACGCGAGCCGCGCCGCGCTCTCGCAGGCGCGGCGCGCCGCTCGGCTCGCCGTGCGTGATTCACCCGCTTCGGCGGCGTATCTCGATACCCTGGCCTGTGTCGAGATGCGCCTGGGCCACCATCGAAAGGCGCTCGAGCTGGCGCGACGCGCCGTCGACCAAGAGGACGACCCCTACTTCGTTTCGCAGGTGGCGCGAATCGCCGCGCGGGCTCGCGACGAAGCCGAGGTCGAGCAGCTAGCCGCGGCGTTGCACCTCGAGCTGAAGCCGGCAGGGGGCAGCAGCTACGAGCTGACCGTGGACGCCGATTTGCCGCAGGGGCTGGACGTGTGGCTCTTGCAGCGTCACGTCAAGGTGCCGGCCGCAGCCATCGTGGGCATCGAGCCGGGCCGTGGCCCCCACAGCGTGCGCTTCCGGCTTCCGCGAGAGCTGATGGGCCCCGACCCCGTGGTAGCCCTGATCGATACGTCGACCTGCCCTGCGCCCTGCCGCCTGCGCCACTCGGGCGTGCTGGTCGTGCCGCCCCACCCCCTGGTTCAGTCGCTCCCCTGAGGGCTCCCCGCACCGGATCCCCCAACGACGAAGAGCCGACCGGATCCCTCCCGAAAGCGAGCGCTTCGAGCACGGCACGCCGCAGGCGCACGAAGCGTTGGGCGCAGCCGGGCAGCCCGGGAGGCGAGGCCGCGCGCAGCGGCACGAGGGCCGGTGCCTTGACAGCGCCGCGCGGCGACCCACCTTCGGAGGTACGCGTTGGCGCGCCCGTCGCCGGCACCGCCGTGCCCGCGAGCGCCCTCGGTACTGGCCCCGGTACCGAGTGCGGGCTGGTGCGCCCGCTTTCGCCCAAGAAGCCCAAGGAGCCCATGTCGTCCCGAGCCGTATCCGTCGCCCCCTCCGAATATCCCGTCGTCGCGATTCGCGGCAACGTCGTCTTTCCCGGCCCCACCCTGCCGCTCGCCATTCGCGGGCCGGACGCCACCGAAGCGGTCAAGGTTGCCGAGAGCGGCAACCGGATCGTTTTCGTCGTCGCCCACCGCGACGGGGATACGGCCGAGGACGGACAGGAGCAGCTGTACGAAGTCGGGGTGCTGGCCAGGATCGAGCACGTCCATCACACGAAGGGCGGGAGCCGGCTGCTCCTCACGGGGCTGCATCGCGCACGCGCTCACAGCTTCCACGAGCGGCCTACCCACATGGCCGCGCAAACCGAGAGCCTGGTGGAAATCCAACCGTCCGATCCCTCTGCCGCCTCATTCTCGGCACTGAACCAAGAGCTGCGCATTCGAGCAAGCGAGCTCGCCCAGCGGCGCGGCGTAGACCCCGGGGCGCTCTCCTCGGTCCTGAGCGCCGTTTCCGAGCCGGGCCGGTTCACCGATCTGGCAGCCGCGTATCTGGAGCTGCCCGTCGCCGAAAAGCAAGCCTTGCTCGAAACGCTCGAGGTGGAGGCTCGCATGGAGAAGGTGCTGGTCGAGCTGCAAAGGCAGCTGGACCTGCAGCGCTCGCGCCGGCAAATCCAGGACAAGGTGAACGAGCAACTGCAGGGCAGGCAGCGCGAGATGTACCTGCGCGAGCAGCTGCGCGCGATCCGGGCGGAGCTCGGAGAGGACGGGGACGAGGACGACGCACTCGACGCCATCGCGGAGCAGCTCGAAGCGGCACAGCTGCCGAAGGCCGCGCAGGACGTGGCCCAGCGCGAGCTCGCGCGCCTGCGCCGCATCGGCAGCCAATCTGCCGAGTACCAGGTTGCCCTCACCTATCTGGAGCGGCTCGTCCAAATGCCCTGGAATGCCCGCAGCGAAGAGCGCGTGGACCTCGACGAGGCGCAGGCCATTTTGCAGGCGGACCACCACGGCCTCGAGAAGGTCAAGGAGCGCCTGTTGGACTTCCTGAGTGTGCGCAAGCTCCACCAGGACGCGAAGCGCACGTCGCAGGCTCCCATCCTGCTGTTCTCCGGCCCTCCCGGCGTCGGCAAGACGAGCATCGCGCAGAGCATTGCCAAGGCCCTCGGCAGAAAATACGCCCGCATCGCGCTCGGCGGCGTGCGCGACGAAGCCGAGATCCGCGGGCACCGGCGCACCTACGTGGGCGCGATGCCGGGGCGCATCGTCGAGTCCTTGCAGCGCGCCGGCACGAAGAACCCGGTGCTGCTGCTCGACGAGGTCGACAAGCTGATGGCCAGCCACGGGGATCCGACGAGCGCGCTGCTCGAGGTGCTGGACCCCGCCCAGAACCACGAGTTCGTCGACCACTACTTGGGCGTGCCCTTCGATTTGAGCGAGGTGCTCTTCATCGCCACGGCCAACTCCCTCGCGTCGATCCCGCCACCGCTGCGCGACCGGATGGAGATCATCGAGTTCAGTGGCTACACGGAGGGCGAGAAGCTACAGATCGCGCGCCAGCACCTGCTGCCGCGGCAGCTCGAGGCAGCAGGCCTCGCCGACCCGGGGCCGGCGCCCGTGGTCGACGACGAGGTGCTTCGCCAGATCATCGCCCAGTACACGCGAGAGAGCGGTGTGCGCAAGCTGAACCAGCAGCTTGCGACGCTGACGCGAAAGCTGGCGCGGGCGCGCGTCTCCGGCAACCCGATAGAGGCCGTCACGGCGAGCCAGGTGCAACCGTTGCTCGGCCGCCCGCGCATCTTTCCCGAGCGCGTGGCGGACCGCCCCCAAGTGGGACTCGCCACCGGACTCTACTACACCCCCATGGGAGGCGACATCATGTTCGTGGAGGCCGCGCTGCGCGGCACCGGCGGCGAGCTCGACCCGGGGCAACCGCCCAGCCAGGCGTGGTCCGGCACCTCGCTGACGGTCACCGGGCAGCTCGGAGACGTGATGCAGGAAAGCGCCCGAGCCGCGCTGACCTTCGCCTCGATGCACGCCGATCGCCTCGGCATTCCGCGGCGGCACCTCGGCTCCGTGCAAGCGCACATCCACGTCCCGGCGGGCGCCATTCCCAAAGATGGGCCGAGCGCGGGCGTCACCATGGCCACAGCCCTCATCTCGGCGATGTCGGGCCGCCCCGTCCGGCGCGAGGTCGCCATGACGGGCGAGGTGACGCTGCTCGGGCGCGTGCTGCCGATCGGCGGGGTCAAGGAGAAGGTGCTGGGGGCGCACCGGGCGGGAGCAACGGAAGTCATCCTGCCGGCAGCCAATGAAGCCGATCTCGTCGACGTGCCAGCCGAGGTCCGAGAGCGGCTCGAGTTTCACCTCGTGAGCGACTTGCAACAGGTGCTGCGCATCGCGCTGACGCCGCCGGATCCAGCGGAAGAAACCGACTGGAGCGCTGCGCTGATGGCCACCGCAGGACCGGACCCTCGTTGGCCCGCCGCGCCGGGGGCCGAAGGGCACGCCTGAGCCGGCGCGCCCGCGAGCGGCCGAGGCCCTCGATCGGGTGTCCCGAGCCCAGGGCTCGCGACGGAGCAGGCCCCCGCGGGAGCGCTGCCGCCGGCCGCAACCCCGAGGCTCGCTCGCGGGGGCCCCAGCCCCAGGCGCGGTCCGCCGCCGCGGCGTCGATCGGCCGCCGTCCGCCGAACGGGATCGCCGCCTGGGGAGACGAATCGCGACGGGGCGAGACTCCTGCTGCGCCGGAGGGGTCGGTTTGTTGTCCCGTCGCGGCGGCGCTTCTCACAATGGCGCGGGATGGACCAGCAGCTGTCGGAGCGACTCGCGACCAACCTCAGAAGGCTCCGGCACGCGCGCGGCGCGACCCAGGCCGAGCTCTCGACGCTGGCGGGTGTTCCACGGGCCACCTGGACGCACCTGGAATCGGGTCAGGGCAATCCAACGCTCGACGTAGTATTCCGGGTCTCGCAAGCGCTGCAGGTAACGCTCGAGGAGCTGCTGCGGCCCCCCGCGGCGGCCGCTCGGCATTACCCCGCGCGCAGCCTGCCCACGCGCCGCCGAGGCCAGAGCACCGAGCGGAGGCTGCTGCCCGATCCGCTTCCGGGCAACGGCTTTTCTCGACTGGAGCTGGGGCGCGGCGCGCAGGTGACCGGCAGGCGCCACCCCGCCGGCTCACACGAGTACCTCACCTGCGAGAGCGGGGAGCTGACGCTGACGGCGGAAGGGGAGAGCTTCACCCTGCGCCCGGGCGACGTGCTGGTGTTTCGCGGAGACCTATCCCACTCGTACAAGAGCACGGCGCGAGGCGCCAGCGTGGCCTACAGCCTCGTCGTGAGAGGGCCATTCGCCGCCGGGGCGGACGGAACCTGAGCGTCGCGGGGAGGAAGCAGTGTCCCCCCCGGGTGAGCACAGCGGCCGCGCCGAGCCCGCCAGCCGCCTCCCCCACCCGGCGCCCGAACCGCTACTCGAACTGGCCGAGCCAACTGATCAGGCATTCGCGCTGGGTCGCCGAGATGGGCGAGCCGCTGGGCGGCATGGGTTGACCGCAGGCTGGCGGCGAGTTCGTCTTGGTCAAGATGACGCTGTCGAGCGGGTTCGCGCTGTCGATGAAGGAGCCACAGCCGCCGTTGAGGATCACGGGTTGATCGACGAGCGCCTCCGCCTCGGCCTGCCCCAAGGCAAAGTTTCCGAGGGTCGGCGCTTCATGGCAGCTGGCTCCGGCGCAGCTGACCTGGAACACGTCGGAGACCGCGTCGCACGGCTCGTCGTCCACGGACAGGTCACTGCCTCCTGCCGCCATACCGCTACCTCCCGTGCCACTCCCTCCAGCGGCCATGCCACTGCCGGCCATGCCACTGCCGGCCATGCCGCTGCCGCCCAGACCACTGCCGCCCAGACCACTGCCGCCCATGGCCACCTGGTCGTCGGCCGCGCCCGAGCCACCGGCCGCCACTGCCCCCGCCGAGGGTGACCGGTCGGATTGGTTGAGGGGAGCGGATACGTAGGGATCCGTGGGATCGTCGGAGCACGAGACGGCGGTCGCGCCGAGGGCGGCAAGCGCAAGTGCGCCGAAAGGGAATCGAGTGTGCATGGGCCTCCTGACGGGCAATACGAAAGAAACGCGCTACCCATTCGCCCTACGGATCCGCGGGGCCAACGGGAAATCGCGACGGCAAGCCTCTACCAGCAATCGGATCGCTCGTCATGACCGTTCGCGGCGGGAGGCGCGTCGCATGCCGCGAATCCATTGGGACTCCGTCGCCCCGCCGGGTGCCCGAGTCGAGCCCGCGGCTCGCGAAAAATGGCGCCGCACGCCTGCGCCGATCGGAGGCCGGCGAGATCGCTCGCGCGCCACCGCCGAGCATTTCCTGCCGCGGCTTGGTTTTGCATTGGCCTTCGGCGGCCCACGGCGAACGAAAAACGGCCCGTCCGAATCGAGCGGCTGCATGGATTTCTCCAGTCGTGACCGCCTTGGCCGCGACGGCGCACCCCGTGTCTCATCCGATGTCGGGCGGGCTGTGCGCCGTGAGCGTCGTCCGAGCGGGCCGCCTCGCGCGGCGCGACCGCGGCGCCGATTCTTGCGCGCGACCGCAGCGCGTGCGGGCCGAGGCCGCATCCATCGACCCCACGACCGGCGCGCCGAAAGCGCCCGCGCGTCTGACCGGAAAAAAGCTTCGACGACGAGCCAAGGCTGCGCGGAAGAGCGAGTGGCCCCTCCGCCATTCCGCGTGGACCGCACACCCGGCGCAGCCGCATGGATCGCTTGCGGGCGTTTCGCTGCGTCGGGGATGCCTTCGGTGCCGCAACCCGGGCCGCCGCGGCGGCGGCGCCCGCATCCAGCTCACGCGGCGGCGACGCCAGTCGGCGTCAGGCCCGACCCCACGGCGTCGCGCCCATCGTGCGGGCCCGCCGCTCAGAAGCTGCCGCCAATCGTCAGCCCGGTCGTGTGGCCATCCGCGATCACCCCGAGCCGCGGAGCCCGATCGGGGCTTTGCTCGTCGAGACCAACGAGCAGCCAAACGCTCGGCAACACCGCGGCCACGCCGCCGACGGCAGCCAAAGACAAGCTACTCGGGCCGCGGTCGCCGGCGAACAGCGCAGCCATCGAAACGCCCGCGCCAATCGTCGAGGGCAGCGCCACGGCCCACGCCGGCAGAGCCCCTTCGTCGCCACGCCGCGCGTCGTTGTACGCCGCCATCGCGGCGCTCGTCAGCGAGCCCGCACTCAGCGCACCGCTGATGAGCCACGTCTTGGCGGTGCCGTCGTTCGCGGCCACCGCGGTCCCCGTGCCCGCCAGCCCCAACCAATACCCGCCGAGCAGTGCCGTTTGGCGGTACCGCTCGCCCACGACATAGCTGCCGATCCCGCCCGCCAGAGCGGGCACGGCACCGAGCACCAGGGCCGATGGACTGTACGGCGTGGCGGCCACCGCGCCGGCGCTCACGACCACCCCGAGGCCCGCGAGCAGCGCACCGGTGTGCCTGGGCAGCCGGAAGCTGCCCTCGATGGCCCCCGCCGCGTCGGCCGCCGGCCCCGCGACGGCGGCCGACGCCCCGGGCTCTGGCGGCATGGCCAAACAAGCCAAGGCCTGGTCGCGAAGCTCGGAGACGCTGGCACCCATCTTGGGCTCCTGGCCCGGCTCGAGCGTCAACCAGGTACGCCTCGCACAGCGCCCCTGCGCGTCCTGCACGACGAAGGTGAGACCCAGCGGCTCGCCGGCGACGGCGACCTGGAGCCGGGGATCGCCGCCCAACTCTTTTTGCGACTCGCGGAGGAGCTCCTGCAGCTGCCCTTCGGAATCCGCCGCCGCCACCCGCGAAGGGGCCGGCGGCGCGGAGCCGAGCGCCTTGCCGATCGCGCGGCCCGCCGCTTCCGTGGCACTCTCACACGTCTGGGGCGGCAGCGTAGTATCGAGATCGGCCACGCTGTCGGGCGTTCCGAGCGCCGCCTGGCCCCCGAGAGACTCGGCGGTCAGGCCCCATCCGCGCAGCCGCAGGCTCGCGGGGGCGCCGGTGATCTTGAACAGGGGCGCGCGGGGAGGGGCGGCGGAAGCGGCGGCCGGAGCGACCGAGAGGAAGTAGGGGCCGGTCTCGACCAGGTCGGCGGCCAGGCGCTCGGTATCCACGCAGCTGGCGGACGAGGGGCTGAGCAGCACCACGGACGGGCTCTCCTCGGCGGCCTGTGCGGCGCTCGGAGCGATCAGAAACAGCGCGGTGAGTGCGAGAGAGGAGGAAGCCGTGCGGAGCATGGTTCGAAAGGATAGCGCCGCCTGCCGGAGGAGGGCCAAACTCTCCTACATCACCCCCTGTTGGCGCCTCGCTGTGGCCCGGCCGCGGGACGGCGGCGAACCCGAAGGATCTCCACGCGGGCCGCAAGCGAGACTGTCTAGCCGACCAATACTTCGTCGACCGACGACTCAGGCGGGCGGCCGCGTCGAGACGCACGACGGCCGCTCGGCGTGACGCGACAAGAAGCGCACCAGCCCGGGGTGCTCCGCGACCGGGTAGGCATCGCGAAACGTCATCCACTCGAGGGCGGTGAGCAAGCCGATGGCGGGCAGCCCGAAGCCGCCGCCGAGGCTCGGCTCGTCGACGCGGGCGTCGACCCACGAAAGGGCGCTGGCCGCCCGGGCGCGCTGCTTGTCCAGGTAGGGGGCCTGCTGCCCCGTCACGCCCTCCTTGGCCAGATAGAAGGCGTTGATCAGCGAGTCGAGCGCGCCGTCGACGATCTTCGTGAGGTTGCTGGCCTCCACGTCTGTCGGCTCGTGGGCGGCGAGCGGACCGGGGCCGAAGCGCGCCACCAGGTGCTCGCCGATGGCGTCGGAGTCGACGATCAGCTGCCCGTCGACGAAAGCCGCCGGCACTTTCCAAAGCGGGGTCGCGGCCCGCAGCGCTTGCTGGCCCTGGGGCGTCGCGGTGTCGCGCATCTCGAGCGGGACCCCGAGCTCGGCCGCGATGATTCGCACCCGCCGAACGTACGGGGAGGTAAACGTGCCGAACAACTCGATGCTGGGAGCCATGCTCGAGCTTTCGCGCCGATCGCGGCGCGCGTCAAGAGCCGCCGCCGCTCCGAGCGCGCGCGTGATTGGGGGCGGCTCCGTTGCGAGCTCGCTTGGTCGAGGAGTCCGCCGCGGCCTGCCACTTCTGCCGCTCCGCGAGCAACAGCGCCGCCACGTGCAGGCCGTGGAGGATCCGACCGCGCTGCACGGCGACCAGCAGCTCGCTCGGAGGCAGCAATACCGTCTCGATGTTCTCGGAGGCGTCCAAGCGCTGCTCGGCAACCTGACGGGCGCCCGTGGCGAGGAAAAAGTGCGCCACGCAGCTCTGCCGCGCCGGATCCTGCGCGAAGCTCGAGAGGCTGTGCCAGGCATCGGCTTCGTACCCCGTCTCCTCGCGCAGCTCCCGGCGCGCGGCCTCGAGCGGGAGCTCCCCGGCCTCGATACCGCCAGCGGGTAGCTCGAGCGTCTCGCGGTTGATGCCGTGGCGATACTGGCGCACGAGCACGATTCTGCCCTGCTCGTCTCGGCAGACGACCGCCACCCAGGGGGAGGAATCCACGACGAAAAAATCATCGATGAGCACGCCGTTGGGGAGCTCCACGCAATCTCGATGAACTTTGAGATAGCGGTGGTCGATGATGGTGCGGCGGTCCAGGGTGCGCCAGGCCTTCGAATCGCGTCCACTCATGGCCGCCAGTATGGCACCGACCCGCCTCCCACCAAACCCGGACGCTGCCCCGATTGGGAATGGTTGCAGGCAGGTTTCTGTGGGTGGTCGGCGCCCGCAAGGGCCGAATCGGGCTGGTGGGTGACTGCAGCGCGCGGCACGAGGCGCCGTTTGCCCGTGGGAGCATGTCGGTCGAAAGGAAAAAAGTGCGGAGAGGCCGCTGGCGGTGGGCTCTCGCCGATGCGCGAGGGCTCGGAGTCGGGCTCCTGGCTTCGGCGCTCGCTTGCGCGGCCTGTCGAGCGCAGCGCTCGCCCCCCTCGGGCTCGGATCGTGCGGAGTGGCTCTCCCAAGCCAGCAAGCGGGAGGGCGCCAGCCGGCAGCGGGCCCGCGCCCTGCTGGGCGAGCGCAGCGGCCCCCGCGAGATGCCCGAGATCGACGACCTGATGACGAAGGCCATCCTCGACCAGAAGGCCCCCGGCGGCGTCGTCGTGGTGGGTACGAGCAAGGGCATCGAGTTTCAGCGCGCCTACGGTCACCGCGCGCTCCGGCCCGAGCGCGAGCCCGCCGACCTCGACACGATCTACGATCTAGCCTCTCTGACGAAGCCCCTCGTGACCGCCGCGCTCGTGGAAGTCTTCGCGGACCGAGGTCTGCTCGACCTCGACGACCCCATCAGCCGACACCTTCCGGCGCTGACGGGGCGCGGCAAGGAAACCATCACGATCCGCCAGGCCCTCTTGCACGTCAGCGGCCTCCCAGCGGTCAATCCGCTGAGCGACTACGAGAAGGGGAAGCCAGCGGCGCTCCGCGAGATCATGTCGAGCTCGCTTCGATCCGCCCCGGGGCACCGATTCAAGTACAGCGACCTGGGCTACATCGTGCTGGGGGAGATGCTCGCCCAAATCGGCAAACGGCCGCTCGAGCAGCTCGCGCGCGAGCTGCTCTTCGAGCCGCTCGGCATGAAGGACACCGGCTACCGGCCCCCCGAGGTCGCTCGGGGCCGGATCGCCCCGACGTCGTACGACTACAGCCGAAAGCCACCGCTCATCCGCGGCGAGGTGCACGACCCACGCGCCTTTCGGTTGGGCGGCGTGGCGGGGCACGCGGGGCTGTTTTCGACGGGTGCCGATCTGGCCCGCTACGCCCGGATGCTGCTGTCGGGCGGGAAGGCGGGGCCCGCGCGCGTGCTGAGCCGCAGCGCCGTGCAGGAGCTGACCCGGCCGTACTTCACGCCGGGGGGGGAGCGGCGCACCCCGGGGTTCGACGTGCGGAGCAAGTATTCTCGGGCTCGATCCCCGCTTCTCTCCGAGCGCGCCTACGGCCACGGTGGCTACACGGGAACGGCGCTGTGGGTGGACCCGATTCAGGATGTGTTCGTCATCTTTCTGAGCAACCGTGTTCACCCCTTCGGTCGGGGCGCGGTGCTCGAGCTGGAGCGGGACGTAACGACCGCCGCGCTCGAAGCGCTGTCGGCACACCAGCGCGCGTGCCGGCCCGGGGTGGTGGTCCACAGCGGAATCGACACGCTGGCGGAGCAGCGCTTCGACTCGCTGGCGGGAAAGCGCGTGGGACTCGTCACCCACGCGGCCGCGGTCGACCGCGATGGGCGGTCGGCCCTCGAGAGGCTGTACGAAGCGCCCGAGGTGCAGCTCGTGGCGCTCTTCAGCCCCGAACACGGTCTCGCCGCGCAGCGCGAGGGGCGAGTGGCGAGCTCCATCGACGAAGAGCGCCGCCTGCCCGTGTTCAGCTTGTACGGCAAGACCACCCGCCCGACTCCGGCGATGCTCTCGGGCATCGACACCCTCGTAGTCGACCTCGTCGACGTGGGCGCCCGCTTCTACACCTACATGTCGACGCTGCACGAAGTGCTGCGCGCCGCCGCCGAACGCGACATCGAGGTGCTCGTCTTGGACCGGCCGAACCCGATTGGAGGAATCGCCGTGCAGGGCCCGATGCTGGACCCCCGGCTTCGCGACTTCGTCAATCACCACCCCCTGCCGATTCGCCACGGCATGACGGCGGGCGAGCTCGCGGAGCTCATCGCCGTCGAGGAGGAGCTCGGCGTGCGGCTGCAGGTCGTCGACGCGCGGGGCTGGCGGCGGGAGCAGACCCACCGAGACACCGCCCTGCCGTGGCGCAACCCCTCCCCCAACCTGCGCAGCCCCGAGGCGGCGCTGCTCTACCCCGCCGTGGCGCTCGTCGAGGGCACCAACGTGTCCGTCGGCCGCGGCACTCCGCGACCGTTTCATCTGCTCGGCGCGCCCTTCGTCGCGGCGGGAGACTTGCTGGACGCGCTCCGAGCCGCAGGGCTGCCGGGGCTGCGGCTGGCCGAGGCGAATTTCACGCCGGCAGCCGGGCCCCACCACGGAAAGCCATGCTTCGGGGTGTCGCTGCAGGTCACGAGCGCCGACGAGCTCGACCCGGTGCGAACGGGGCTGACCATCGCACAGTCGCTCGCTCGCCTGTACCCGAAGCAGTGGAAGAGCGAGCGCTTGGTGCAGATGGTGGGCGACCAGGCCGTGGTGGATGGGCTGCTTGCCGGTCAGAGCGTGGCCGCGCTGCAGAAGCGCTGGGAGCCGGCTCTGCAGCGCTTTCGACGGCGCCGCGCGGCCTTCCTGCGCTACCCGACCTGCCGCTCGCAGCCAGCCCCGGCGGGTGGCCCGAGCGACGCCGACCTACCGAGCGACGAGCAGGGACTGACTGCGCCGCCGAGCCCGGCTCCCGCCTCGCGGGCGCGGCGACGCCGGCGGACGATCGTCGAAGACCGGCTTGGACTGCTCCCCTTCAACGCGTCGCGTTGAAACCCGGGAGGCCGCCCTGGCTCACGCGTCGCCCGCATTGTGGTAGGGCTTAGCCGCGCGCGGGCGTCGAGCCTGCTCGTCCGCCGCGAGAAGAGCCAAGATGTCGATGAAATCGTTGAAACAACTCGCCCCAGCCGGCACGCGGGACGCCGGACGGATCGCGCGGGCGCTGACCCGGACCGCGCTACCCTGCCTCGTCGGATGCGCCGGGGCCCTCGCCTCGGCGCCCGATCCTGCGGAGGCCGCGCGCTCGGACTCGCAGCTCGTCCTCGCGCAGGAGCTGGGGGAGCGACCGAAGCCACAGGGCGAATGCCCCGACCGCACCGAAGCCAACGTGCTGGAGAACCCCCGAGCCCCCGTCCACCGGACGGGTTTCGGGCTCGCCTACTGCTACCTCGCCGAAGGTCCCGAAGGCGGCGTCGCCCCCCACTCGACCGACACCGTGCGCGTGCACTACACGGGCTGGACGCCCGACGGTACGATGTTCGACAGCTCCCAGGATCGCGGCCCGACGGAGTTCCCGCTAAACGGCGTGATTCGCGGCTGGACGGAGGGCCTTCAGCTGATGAAGCCAGGCGACAAAGCGCGGTTTTGGATCCCGGGCAACATGGGGTACGGGCGCCTGGAGCCGGGCGAGCCGCCCGGCAGCCCTCCCCGTGGAACACTGGTCTTCGAGATCGAGCTTCTCGAGGTCGTCGGGGGCTCCGCGCCCTGAAGGGGCGCGCCGCCGCGTAGCCCCCGGCCTGGGAGCGCTCCGCCCTCAGTGGCTAGCGCAGCGCGCGGCGGCCGATGCGATGCGGGCGGCCGAATCGCGAATCAGGGCGACGGTGGAGCGATCCCGCGCGTAGATGCCGTACCAGCCCTGGCGCTCGTGGGGCGGGTCGCCCGTCAGCGACCGCTCGCCGCCGAGGCCACCGGGGTCCAGCGGCACGTTCTCCCCGCTCCAGGCCCAGGGGAAGCTGCCCCCGAGCCTCCCGCAGGCTTGCACGTGGCGCAGCGTGATGTCGAACAAGCGCTCGAAGTACCGGTCCCGGGAGTCGGTGCTGGCGGCGGGCTCGAACCGACCGGCATCGCGCGAGAGGCCCGTTTCCAAGAGCAGCGCCGGCTTGCCGAGAGCCGCGGCCGCGGCCAGCTCGCGTTCGACGTACGCCTCGGCCAGGGCAAGCGCCCGCGACAGTCGGGGCTCGGCCTCGCGCGGCCGAAACCAACCCCAGTTCTCCGGCCAAACGTGGAAGCTCACGAAGTCGATGGCCGGGCTCTGGTGATCGCGTGTCGCGTCCAGGCCGCTCGTTCGCGGCCAGGGCGTGTCTCCCTCGGAGCCCGTCGTCACCAGGTGGGAAGGGTCGAGCGCCTTGACGTATCGCGCGGACTCGTCGAGCCAGCGCCGGTACTCCGCGGCGCGACGCCTGCCCCGCGGCTCGTTGATCAGCTCCCAGGCGAATAACCCCGGGTGACCCGCGTAGCGCGGCACGAGCTGGTCGAGGGTCTTCCGAAACAGGGCCTTCGCCCCGGCATCCACGAAGAACTCGGCGGCGAAGTCCTCAAACGCCTCCCAGCCCGTCGCGCGCTCGATGTCGGGGTAAGGAATCGCCGCAGCACCGGCCCAGACGCGGTATTGAGCAACCCCACCGGACCAGAACCAGAAGTTCGTCAGGGTGAGGATGGCTCGCATGCCGCGAGCCCATAGCTCGTCCAGCAACCAGTCGAGCCCCGACAGGGCGTCGCGGCGCAGCACACCGGGCGCTGGCTGCGCCGCGGGTCGTACGCGCCACGGCTCGCCTTCCGGCCCCTCCGAGAGCGCCAACACCCGCACCGCGCCGACACCCATCGCGCGCAAGCGGTCCAGCTCGCGCACCACCCGCTCTCGCCCAGAGGCAGCCCGACTCTGCTGGGCGGCAAACCAGTAGTTGAGCCCGGTGACGTACAGGGGCTGGCCTCGCACCACGAACCGGCTGCCTCGAACCCCCACCAGCTCGGTGCTGCCGGGCGCCGGCGGGGCAGCCCGGGGCTCGACCCGCGTGCGCGCCACCGGCTCCGCCGCACTGCCAACGGCCGGATCCCGCTGACACGCCGCCAGGGCCAGCACCGCGAGCATCGGCCACGGCACCGACGCACGGCACGGCGGAGCCGCAGCACGGCACGGCGGAGCCGCAGCGCCCCCCCGTCGGTCGACGACCCCCCTCAGCGATGATGCCCGGCGAGGTGCACGTGGCCGTGTGCGATCTCCGAGCGCGTAGCGGCGCGCACCGCGCGCACCTTGCCCTTGAAATGGAGCGTTCGATCCACCAGCTCGTGATTGGCGTCCACCTGGACGTCCTTCAGACGCACCTTCGCGATCACCACGGGGCGAACGCGCTCTCCGAAGCGCATCTGAAAGCGGCTGCCCTTCTGAGGCCGCACGCCTTGGGGCAGCTCGCCCATCGGCACGTCGAGCAGCAGCTTCTCGTTGTGACGGCCGTAGCCGTCCTCGGGCGGCAGGCTGACCTCGAAATCGTCTCCGACCGACTTGCCTTGCAAGGTCTTCTCCAGGCCCGGAACGATGTTTCGGTGGCCGTGCAAATAGTGCAGCGGCCCGCCTTGCGTCTGCTGCAGCAGCTTGCCCGCGTCATCGGTGAGCGTGTAGTCGATGGCGACCACGCAGTCGCGCTTGATCTGCATGCGGGCCCCTTAACCTAGGCCACCGCACGGCGCCAGCGCTTTCGGCGCAGCCGAACATTTCGAAAACTCCGGCGGGATATTCCGCCGTTGGGCGCCGGAGCGGGGCTCGAGCCCCGATCTCGTCGGCAGCGGCCGATCGCGGAGCGACAGCCGCGAGCCGCAGGGCGGGCATGCGCGCTCCGCCAGGCGTCCGCTCCCCGCCCCGGACGGGGCGTTTTCCTTCATCCCGACGCCCGAGCCACCGGTGCGGCGAGCTGGCGAACGGTCGCCTGGGGCCTCGGCACGCCGGAAAAACGCCCGCCAAGCGAGCCGAGCGGGGATCTTCGGGGGCGCCTGGCTGACGCGCGCCGCCCGTTCCACGCTCAGCTCGTGATGGAGCGCGGCAATCAACCCGAATTGCCCCGATCGCGGCGACGCCGCGGCTCTTGGGGATTCCCTTCCGACGCCGCGCGGGAGAGCGGAGCCCAACGGGCTGCCGTGGCGCGCGCGTAGTCGAGCGGGGAAAGCAGCAGCTGCAGCCCGCGCATGCCAGCCGAAACGGCGACCTGGTCGAGATCCCGGGCGGCTCCGTCGAGGTACACGGCGTAAGGGCGCTTGCAAGCAAGCGCCGTGACCCCGCCTCGCACGTAGCCCGTCAGCTCGGTCAGCTCCCTGAGTGGGACCGAGGCGACGCTCTTCTTGCCCGCCGCCCGAGCCAGCGCCTTGAAGTCCAGCTCCTTGCCCGCCGAGAGCACCGCGAGCAGCACCTCGCCGTCGTCCGCGCGGACGCACAGCGTCTTGAGCACCCGCTCGCGCGGGAGACCGACCTGGTCCGCGACCGCCTCGGCCGACAGATCCTTTTCGTCCACCGCATAGGCCGCCGTCTCGTACCGGATCGAGAGAGCGTCCAGCGTTCGACAGGCGTTGGTCTTTTTGAGCTTCTTCGACATCGGCGGGGAGCCCGCGTGCCCTCCGGCGAGCCGGTGGCCGGCGGGCTCGAACGCCACCCCGCCGGGGCGGGGTGGGCGATTCAGATCTTGATCGACTTGTACTTGATGGTCCGCGGGCTCACCCCGTCGTCCCCCATGCGCCGCCGACGGTCTTCTTCGTAGCTCTGGTAGTTGCCCTCGAACCACTCGACGTGGCTGTCCCCCTCGAACGCCAAAATGTGGGTCGCGACGCGGTCGAGAAACCAGCGATCGTGCGAGATGATCACCGCGCAGCCCGGAAACGCCAAGAGCGCCGACTCGAGGGCACGCAGCGTTTCCACGTCCAGATCGTTCGTCGGCTCGTCGAGCAGCAGCAGGTTCCCTCCCTCCTTGAGCAGCTTGGCGAGGTGGACTCGGTTCCGCTCCCCTCCCGAGAGGGTGGCCACGCGCTTCTGCTGATCGCTGCCGCGAAAGCCGAACCACGAGCAATATGCACGCGAAGACACCTCGCGTTTGCCGAGCCCCAGCCGCTCCTCGCCGCCCGAGATTTCCTCCCACACGTTCTTCGTGTCGCTCAGGGCCGACCGCGACTGATCGACATACGCGATCTTCACGCTCTCGCCGACGACGAGCGACCCCGAATCCGGCTGCTCTTCCCCGACCAACATGCGAAAGAGCGTCGTCTTGCCGGCGCCGTTGGGCCCGATGACCCCGACGATGCCGCTGCGCGGAAGCCGAAAGGAGAGCTTGTCGATCAGCAAGCGATCTCCGAAGCCCTTGGTCAAGCCGTCGGCCTCGACCACTTTCTCCGCCAGGCGCGGCCCGGGCGGAATGGTGATCTCGCTCGGGTCCGTCCGCGCCTCGTTCGAGGCGGTGAGCAGATCCTCGTAGGCCGCCAGGCGCGCCTTGCTCTTCGCCTGGCGCGCCCGCGCCGAGGCCCGCACCCACTCGAGCTCCTGAGCCAGCTTTCGCTGCCGGGCGCTTTCCTGCTTTTCTTCCTGCTGGAGCCGAGCCTGTTTCTGCTCGAGCCAGCCGGTGTAGTTGCCCTTGTACGGGTAGCCTCGACCTCGATCGAGCTCGAGGATCCACTGGGCCACATTGTCGAGAAAGTAGCGGTCGTGCGTCACGGCGACGACGGTGCCGGTGTACTCGTGCAGGTAGCGCTCGAGCCATGCCACCGATTCGGCGTCCAGGTGGTTCGTCGGCTCGTCGAGCAGCAGCATGTCCGGACGGCTGAGGATGATCCGACACAGCGCCACACGCCGCTTCTCGCCGCCGGAAAGGCGACCGAGCGGGGCATCGGCCGCCGGCAGGCGCAGCGCCTGCATCGCCATCTCCACCCTGGAATCGAGATTCCAGGCGTCCTTGGATTCAATCTCGTCCTGCAGCGCCCCCTGCTGCTCGAGAAGCCGCGTCATTTCGTCCTCCGACATCTCCTCGCCGAGCCGCATGCTCAGCTCTTCGAAGCGCTGCACCAACCCGCGAATGTCGGAGACGGCCTCCTGGACGGCGTCGAGGACCGTCTCGTTGTCCCCCAGCTCGGGCTCCTGCGCGAAGTAGCCGACTCGAGTGCCCGGAGCCGTGTGGACTTCTCCGAGGAATTCTTTGTCCACACCCGCCATGATGCGAAGCAGAGAGCTCTTGCCCGAGCCGTTGCCGCCGATGACGCCGATCTTGGCTCCGAAGAAGAAGGCGAGGTGAATGTTCTCCAGCACCTTCTTGTCGGGCGGATGAACACGCGTCACGTCCTGCATCGTCATGATGAACTCAGCCATGCCTGCCGGTGTATGCCAGGGCGGGCGGGTAGTAAATGAGGCGCGCGCCTCGACCTCGTAGCACGCGCCTGCTCCGCGGCCCCTCGGCGCTCCCGCGCCTTCGTTCGCCGGGCGGCGGGGCGTGGGCTTTTTCGGGATCGAATCGGCTCGCGAAGGCAGCCGGGCCCCGCGGCGCCGAGGGACTGACGCGCGACCGCCGGGCATTGCGGCGCGAGTATCCAGGCGTCCCGGCGTCGAGGCGCGTCGGGAGGCTCGGCCGTCGGCCGGGCGTTGCTCTCCCGGGGCAGCGGCTGGCGCTCGCCGCTCGGCGCCGTCGGCTCACTGCAGCATTCGCTGCGGCGCGCGGCCCGGCCGCGGGCGTCGCCGCTCGGGCGGCTGCGAAGGCACGGGCCGCGTCCGCATTCCCCGACGAGCGGGCGCTCTCTGTTGCACGGCGCGCCAACGGCCCGAAGACGACGGCCCGAAGACGACGGCTCGAAGACGACGGCTCGAAGACGACGGCGCCCCATCGGCTTGCGGCAGCGGGCCCAGGCGCCCACCAGCCCGGGGTCGCGCAGATACCGCGCCGTCGCGTCCGCGCCCCACCCGCCAGCGCCGGAAGGGACGCGCGCGGGCATCTCTGCGCTCTCGACGCGGCATGCACGCGGCTGGATCTCGGCGCGCGATCCCTCGCGGCGCCCTCCGCGGCCCGAGCCTACTGGCCAAAGGGCCGCCAGCTTCCAGAAAGCTAGTGCTGTGTCCGCTAAGTCGCAATCACAAACCACCGCGGGCCGGTGCGGCGCCTTCGGCGCCGACGTGCCCCGTCCGCCGCTCGAGGCAGAGACCACTCTGTTCCCGCGGCGACCGACAATCAGTGATTACGACTCATCGGACGGGGCAGTGGCTTCCATGCCAAATGGGGACGGCCGCGCGAAGCGCGCCGGGGGGTCCCGCTCGCGCCGCGTCCGCCCCAGGGTCGCCGCGCCCTGGCGCGCGAGGGTAGGCCGCCAAGACCCGCA
Source organism: Polyangiaceae bacterium (assembly GCA_050299315.1). Classification (GTDB taxonomy): domain Bacteria; phylum Myxococcota_A; class Polyangia; order Polyangiales; family Polyangiaceae; genus SZUA-265. Next base: position 63,635 of record JBNKVS010000071.1, on the reverse strand, counting down.
GGTCACTTTCCGCTGTCCGCCCACTGCGAGCCCGCCTATTCTCGTAGCTCAGACCAAAGCCAGACGCTCGGGGCAACCCGCGCCTGGGCCCCCGTCCCCCCCACGACGCGCGGAGCCCAGGGCCGCAGCCGGGCACCCATCACGCGCTTTCCATGACCACCGGCGACTCGAACAACAAAACTCCCTTCGCAGCCGGCTTGTCTCCCCGTACCCCCACGGCGGCCGGGCCGGGCCCGGAAGGAAAGCTCGAGCCGCGGGGCGCCGCAACGGTCGTCGAAGCGGATACGCCGTCGACCGAGCGCGCCCCCGTCGGCGAGCGGCACGGGCTCGTCGGCGAGGTGGTAGAAGGCAAATATCGCATCGATCGAGTGATCGGCATGGGTGGAATGGGGGTGGTCGTGGCGGCCACGCACCTGCAGCTCGATCGCCCCGTGGCCATCAAGTTGGTTCGGCGAGATTTGGCCTCGGACGCGTCGATCGTGGACCGCCTGCTGAAGGAGGCCCAATCCGCCGCGCGAATCCGCGGCGAGCACGTCGCGCGCGTGCTCGACTTCGGAACCCTCACCGACGGCTCGCCCTTCATCGTGATGGAGTACTTGGAGGGCGCGGACCTGGCCACCCTGCTGCACCGCGAGGGGCCGCTTGAGGCCGCGCAGGCAGCGGATCTGCTGTTGCAGGCCTGCGAGGCCGTCGCCGAGGCACACCTGTGCGGGCTCGTTCACCGGGACCTCAAGCCGGGGAACCTCTTCGTCGCGCGCCTGCTCGGCGGCACGCCGATGCTGAAGGTCGTCGACTTCGGCATCTCCAAGCAGATCAAGGTCAACGCTCCGGCTGGGCTCACGACCTCTCCCAAGATCCTCGGCTCGCCCAACTACATGGCGCCGGAGCAGATGCGCGGGCACGCCGTCGACCAGCGAGCGGACATCTGGGCGCTCGGCAGCATCTTGTACGAGTTGCTCACGGGCGAGCGCGCCTTCGACGGCGAAACGCTGCCGGGCGTGTGCCAGAGCGTGCTCGGTGGCCGCGTGCCTCGCCTGCGGGACCGCTTACCGCAGGCCCCTCGAGAGCTCGAAGAGATCATCCTGCGCTGCCTGGCCACCTCGCCCAGCAATCGCTACCACAGCGTGGCCGAGTTGGCTCGCGACCTCGCTCCGTTCGGGCGCCGGCGCGCGCGACTGAGCTTGGAGAACATCGTCGCCATGAGCGAAAGCGCCGGCCCTTCGACGGATGCCGCGTGCGAGCCGGCGCCTTCCGTCGCAGAGGCGGACCAGGCGCCCGCCGCCACTGCGGTACCCTCACAGCCAGCGAGCTCCCAGCTAGCGAGCTCCCAGCCACCGAGCTCCCGGCCACCGAGCTCCCAGCCGGCGGCGAGCACCGTGAGCGTCGTCCCGCACTCCGTCAACCTCTCGCCGCCGCCCTCGCGCCGTGGAGGCGTGCTCTGGGCGGCCGGAGCGGTTGCCGTCGCCCTGGCCTGTGCAGCATTCTTTCTCGCCGGGGGCGAGGGAAGCACCGACTCGGGCTCGTCCCCATCGGGCGTCGGGCGCCACGAGGAGTCCGCCCGAACGACCCCGGCGAGCCGAGCCGAGCCGTCGTTCGAGCGCGCGGTCGAGGCACTTCGAGTGCCACGGCCCGGGTCCGGCGGTGCCGACGCTCCGGCGAGCGGCGCCGAGCCAGCTTCGCCGGGCACCGACGAGGCAACCGGCAGCGACCCGCCCGCTCGGCAAGCGATCGAGCCCTCGCGGAGCCCGGCGGCGGCCGTTGGCGTCCTGCCGCCGGTCGCACCCGATCCGGCGGTCAGTCCCGGGTCCGCCCCGGCAGCGGCCCCGCCGGCCAATCCTTCGGGCACCGGCTCCTCACCCCGAAGCCCGCCCGAGTCGAGCTCGGCCGGAGCGGCTCCTAGTGGCGAAGGCCCGGCCGCCTCACGGCCGCCGGCACGCGCCGAGCCGAGCGCGCCGACTGCAGACCCAGGCGCCAGCCCGCCACCCCGACCGAAACCCGGCGTTCGCCCGGCGCAGCCGACCACTGCCGGTCACGCGTGGGACGACAAGAACTTCGGCAGCCGGCTGTAGCGCGTCCGCGCCGGCAGGGCTGCAAGCCGGCGGCGCGTCTGCTACAGAGGGCCCCTTCGAATCGAACGGGTCCGCCCGTCAGGGAGCCGAGTTGGGAGCATTTTCGGGCGCGATGAGCGCAAAGAAGTACTGGGTCGTGGGCGACGTGGCGGCCGAGCCGCGCAAGGCCTACCTGCCTCGAATCCGCCTGCGGCTCTTCCGGCCGCTGCGGCCCGAAGAGGAAGAAGAGGAGCGCTACGGCTGGTGCGCGATCGACGAGCCGACGCGCCCCAACTTGACGACGGCAGACGTTTTCCGGGGCCGATACGTGACGCTGTGCCTGCGCCTCGATCGGTACCGGATTCCGGCCGCCGTGTTGCAGGCTCACCTGCGCGCCGCCGCGAAAGAGAAGCTGGAGCAAAGCAGCCGCCCGCGCCTCGGCCGGGCCGAAGCCGCCAACCTCAAGCAGGAGGTGCTGCGCAGTCTGCGCCAGAGGGTGCTACCCAGCATGCGCACGGTGGACTGCGTCTGGGACACCGAGCGGGAGGTGCTCTATTTCTTCAGCCAGTCCGCGCAGCTCGGGGAGCGGCTGATCGCGCTCTTCGAGCTCACGTTTGGGCTCGAGCTGGTGGAAAACAGCCCACTGATGGCCGCGCGGCGCCTGGTTACGGAGAAATCGCGGCTGCGGCAGCTCGATCAGGTCAGCGTGAGCAACCTTCTGACGACCGGCGATTGAATCGCCACCGAGTGAAAGAGGAAGAGGAACCAAAACCGGTGGATCTCGTCGACCGCATCGAAACGACACGATTTTTGGGCCAGGAGTTCTTGGCGTGGCTCTGGTTCAGCCGCGACGTGACCGAAGGGGAGCTGCTCGCAGGCAAGCTGGGCGTCGTGGACGTATCTCTGGAGGCGCAGCTGCTGCTGGCGGACCCGCTCGCATCCCAGGAGCGCGTCGCCATACGAAGCGCCGATCCGTGCGGCAGCGCCGAGGCCGACCAAGCGTTGAAGATGGGCAAGCTGCCGAGCAAGGTGTCTCTGCGGCTGATCCGCAACCAAGCGGAGTGGGTCTGCACGTTGGATGGCCCGCGCTTGGCCGTGACCGCCGTGCGGCTTCCGGCGATCGAGGCCCAGGAAGAGGAGGAGCATTTCTTCGAGCGCATGACGCGCCTGCAGGAGCTCGACGACATGCTCCACGCACTCTACCGATCGTTCTTGAGGGCCCGGCTCGACCCCAACTGGCAAAAGAGCGTGCTGCCCGCGCTGCGCAGCTGGGTTGCCGGTAGCATCACGCTCTCGGCCGAGCAACACGCCGCCTTGCACGAATAGGGAGCCGTCCGCGAGACGGGCGGCTCCCCTCGGCGCCCTGCAACTCGCGCCGAGCGCGGTCGCGGCCGAGGGATCGAGCCGCACCGGACCCGCTCTCCGGAAAGCTCCCGGCGCCCGGGGCTCGGCAGCAGGCGCCAGGAAAAGGCCCGTCGCTGCGCCTTCTGCCAACGCGATCGGATCACCCCCTCGCGGCGGCAATCCGGACGACTGCCGGACGGTGGAGTCGTCCCGGGGATGGCTCCGAGGCCGAGCCAGTGGGGCACGAAGAACCACGAGCAAAAAAGGATGCCCCGCCGGAAGAAGCCTGCCAGGATTTCCCGTAAACGAGGTCCGGCCAGCGCGTACGGGCCATTTTCCCCGGGAGCAAGAGAAACCTATGTGCGGTATCGTCGGGTACATCGGGCCAAAGCCGGCCTGGGACATCATCCTCAGCGGGCTGCGGCGTCTGGAATACCGCGGCTACGACTCCGCTGGCTGCGCGACGGTACATCAGGGCACCCTCGCGATCTCGCGCCAGGTCGGGCCGATCCGGGCACTCGATGAGGCGACGCCGGGCGGCCTGCCCGGAACGGTGGGGATTGGCCACACGCGCTGGGCCACGCACGGCGGAGTGACCACGGCCAACTGTCACCCCCACCGAGATGGCCCCTCCCGTGTGGCCGTCGTGCACAACGGCATCGTGGACAACGCGGAGAGCCTGCGCCAAGAGCTCGCCAGCGAAGGGGTGGACTTCTACTCGGAGACCGACACCGAAGTGCTGGCGGCGTTGATCGGCCGGGAGCTGAGCAACGGGCGCGACATCCTCGAAGCGGTGCGCGCTTCGATGAACCGCATCGAAGGCACGGCAGGGATCGTCGTCCTGGACCGAAACGACCCAGAGAGGCTGATCACGGCGCGCATCGGTAGCCCCGTCGTGGTCGGCATGGGAGACAAGGAGAGCTGGGTCGCCTCCGATCCACTCGCCCTGCGCCCCTTCACCGATCGCATGGTCGTGCTCGAAGACGGGGAGATCGCCGAGGTTCGCCCTGGATCGATCAAGACGGTCGACCTCGACAACCGCGACCGCGACAAGCGCGTCGAGAAGATACTCCACCAGGTCGAAGCCGCCGAGCGCGGCAAGTACGACCACTTCATGCTCAAGGAGATCCACGACCAACCGACCGCCATCGACCGCTCCATGCGTGGGCGCCTGGACGCGTCGATGGGCTGCTCGCACCTCGGGGGCCTCCAGTCCCACGAGAGCCAGCTCTTCGACGTACAGCGAATCGTTTTCTTCGGCTGCGGCACGAGCCTGTACAGCGCCGAGGTCGGCGCCTACCTGATGGGGCACTACGCGCGCGTGCCAGCGATGGCGCTCGACGCCGCCGAGCTCTCCGTGCAGAATCCGATCGTCGACCGCAAGACACTGTACGTCGCCATATCCCAGAGCGGCGAGACGGCGGACACCCTGTCGGCGCTGCGAGAGATTCGGCTCAAGGGGGGGCTCGTGGCAGGCATCACCAACGTGGTGGGCAGCTCGCTGGCGCGCGAGACGGCCTTCGGCACGTACGTGCACGCGGGTCCCGAGATCAGCGTGTGCTCCACCAAAGCCTTCACCGCGCAAGTGCTGGCCACGGAGCTCTTGGCGCTGCGTTTCGCCCGGATGCACGACATGAGCGACGCCGAGGGGCGAAAGTGGGTTCGCGCCCTCGAGCAGCTGCCGAGCCAAGTCGGCCAGATGCTCAAGAGCTCGGAGCACTGCGAGGCCCTGGCGAAACAGTTCGCGGGCGCCAAGTTCACCATGTTCATCGGGCGCGGCTGCAACGTGGCCGTAGCCCAGGAAGGCGCCCTGAAGCTGAAGGAAATCGCCTACGTGCCCGCGGAGGGGCTGTCGGGCGGCGCGATGAAGCACGGCCCGTTGGCGCTCATCGAGCAAGGCCTGCCGGTTTGGGCCATGGTACCGCCAGACGAAACGCGGGACCGGATGCTCGGCAGCTTGCGCGAGCTGCAAGCGCGAGGGGCGCATTTGATCGCCATCGCCGACGCGCAGGACGAGGAGGTCGCAGGGCTCGCCCAGGATGTCATACCTCTCCCACCCCACCACCCCGCCCTGTCGCCGGTGCTCACGGTGATTCCGCTGCAGCTCTTCGCGTATTTCGCGGCCAAGAGGCTCGGGTACGACATCGACCGACCTCGCAACCTCGCCAAGTCCGTAACCGTCTTGTAACCCAGGGGCGCCTCGAGCCCGGTCGGGGCTAGCCCGGGAGCCCCCACGCTGGGACCCCACGCGGTAACGAGCTGCCGCGGCGCGCCGTTCTGTACGAGGGCCGGGAGTCGAACGATCTTGCCAACTGCCCCACTCGCCCATGCGACGGCAAAGCTTCGGCTTCGTCCGTGGTCGCGGCGCGCGGCCCCCGGGTTAGCTCGCCCGGGAGGGCCGATCTGCGAGGGGCAAGCGCGGGGCGAGCCGGGCCTTGCCTGAGTGGCCACACCACGCGACGGCGAGCAACACCAATCGGGCCGCTCCGTCTTCGCCCCCGCCCACTTCACGCGACCGCGAGCGCGGGCTTTCCACCGAGCGTTTTCGGCTCCGCCTCCTCGGGCTCGCGGTGGCCATCGCCGCCAGCCTGACCCTGCTCTTCTTCGCGCTCGCGCAGCAAGCCTTCGAGTCCATTACCCCCGCGGTACGCCGCGACTTGGAGCACAAGGCGCTCAGTGGAGCCTCGGAGCTGCGCTACCGCGGGGACCAGGCTCTGTTGATGGGCAACGGCGAGCAGCTGCGCGCCGCCGCACAGCGCTACATTGTGGACCCCGACGTGCGCTCCGTGCGCTTCCTCGATACCCGGGGTCGAGCCGTCTTCAGCCACGGTGAGCAGCCGGGGGCCGCCGAGGAGCTCACGACGGTGGCACCCGGCGCGCTGCTGGATCGAGCCGGATTCTTCGGGGTCTGGGAGCCGCTGACGGTGGAGGGCTTGGCCGCCGGAAGAGTCGAGCTATTCGTGTCGCAGGACCGTCTCCGAGCCGGGATGCGGCTCCACCGACAAGTCCTGCTGGGAGGGCTGATCGGCGCCCTCGTCTCGCTCCTCGGTGCGTTCGCGTTCGTCAACGCGTACATCATGCCGGCTGTCGTGCGCTCGGATCGAGCGCTCGCTCGGTCCGCGGAGGAGACGGCTCAGGCGGTGGCCAACGCGAGCGCCAGAAGCGAGACCCTCGCGACCATGAGCCACGAGCTCCGCACCCCGTTGAACGCAATTCTGGGTATGGTCCAGCTGGCGCGGCGGGCACCGGACAGCCCGCGAGCGCTCGACTACCTGGCGACGATCGAGCAGGCGGGTCGGGCGCTGCTGGGTATCGTCAACGATGTGCTGGATTTCTCGAAGCTGGAGTCGGGGCGCTTTCGGCTGAGCCCGCGACGCACGCCGCTCGAGGCAATTTTCAAAGACACGGTCGTGCTGCTGGGTCCAGCAGCGCGCCGCAAGGGTCTCGACCTGCAGCTCGACTACGATCCAACACTCCCCCATAGCGCCCTGCTCGACCCGGGGCGGTTGCGCCAGGTCTTGATCAACCTGGTTGGAAACGCCATCAAGTTCACGCATGCGGGCCACGTTCGAGTGAGAGCCGCCGCCCGAGGCGGCGATGCGGCTTCCACCCAAAGTCTCCTGGTCGAGGTGCTCGATACCGGTATCGGCGTTCCCGAGCAAGCCAGGCGGGTCCTCTTCGAGGCTTTCACACAGGTGGACGAGGGTTCGGCGGGCTCGCGCGAGGGCACTGGGCTGGGCCTGGCCATCACGGCCCAGCTCGTCGGTCTGATGGGAGGCAGGGTCGAGGTCGCCGCCCGGAAGCCCGCGGGTAGCTCGTTCTCGTTCACGATTCCGCTGCCTACGGTCGACGGCGAGCCCAGCGGTGCACGTCCGCGAGACGAACCGTGCCCCTCCTCCACGCTCCTGCGGCCCGCAAGGATTCTGATCGTGGACGACCATGCGCTCAACCGCCTCGTTTCCCGTGAAATGCTCGAGGGCCTCGGCTTCAACGTGGACGAGGCGGAAAATGGGCAGTGCGCCCTCGAGTTGGTGGAGACCCACGGCTACGCGGCGATTCTGATGGACTGCGAGATGCCCGACCTCGACGGCTACGAGGTGAGTCGGCGAATTCGCGCGCTCGAAGGCGCCGACGCGCAGCTGGTCATCATCGCCTGCACGGGGCACGCTCTCGAAGGCGAGCGAGCAAGGTTCGAGGCAGCCGGAATGGACGACTACGTCGGAAAGCCGATCGACCTAGGCGAGCTGGAGCGCGTCCTTTGGCGCTGGCTGCCCGGGCGAAGGGGCGTCGAGGGGCCCGCACACGCTGCGGGCGAAACCCCCGGCTCCGTCCGTTGAGGGGCCGCGCGAGACCACGGGGTGTGCCCTCGGCGGCGCCACCCGGTCGGACACGAGCCGAGGGGAGCTACTACCCCAGCTCCGCGACGAGGCGCTGAGCCTCCTGCAGCTTGTCTCGCTGGCGCAAAAAGCTTTCGCGCTGCTCCCGGACCTCGGCCACGACCTCGACCGGAGCTTTCTCGGCGAACTTTGGATTGTCGAGCCGCTTGGTGAGCAGGGCGATGTCCTTGTCGAGCTTGACCAGCCGCTTCGAGAGACGCTCGGCCTCCTTTTGGGGGTCGACCAACCCGCGCAGCCCGACCAGAACCTCCACCTCGCCCGAAACCGAGAGCACGTAGCCAGCCGGCCTCTCCCCGAGAGCCTCCTCGACGAGCGGAGCCCCCGCCGTCTTGACCAACGTGACGATGGCCTGAGCCTCCTGCTCGAGCACCTCGCGCGCCTGCGCGCTCTCGGAGCGAAGGATCACGGGGAGCTCCGCCCCGGGGTGCACGTCGTACTCGGCCCGCGCGCCTCGCGCCACGGAGATGCACCCGATCAGGGTGGCCATGTCTTGCTCGGCCCGAGGGTCCGTCAGCCCTTCGGCACCGGTGGGGTACGGCGCGAGCGCGAGGCAATGCGGGCGGCCTGCAGGTCGCGGAACGCGCTGCCAGAGCTCCTCCGTCACGAACGGAATGTACGGGTGCAGAGCCCTCAGCGAAGCCTCCACGACATAGGCTAGCACGTGTCGGGTCTCCGCCTTGGCCCCCTCGTCATCACCCGTGAGCACGGGCTTGGTCAGCTCGAGGAACCAGTCGCACAGTTCGTTCCAGAAGAAGCGGTAAAGCGCGAGCGAGCCCTCGTCGAGGCGGAAGCCCTCGATCCCGCGCGTGCTCGCCTCGACCGCCGTCACCAGCCGCGAGAGAATCCAGCGGTTGACCAACAGTCGAGGCTCCGGCCTTCCCTCGGGCAGCTGCAGACCCTCGATGTAGGTGAGCGAGAAGCGAACCGCATTGTAGACCTTGTTGCAGAAGTTGCGATACCCCTCGATGCGCTTGGGGCTCAGGGCGATGCGCTTGGCCTGCGGTGAGTAGCTACACAGCGTGTAGCGCAGGGCGTCGGTTCCATACTGAGGAAACCCCGCCCCAAACTGCACCGCCGAGGGGTAGGACTTCTTGAACTTCTTCAGAGCCTCCGCGTGGGGCGCCCCCGGCAAAGCCTTCTCGACCACCGACTTGAAGTCAGCGCCGAAGATCAGGTCGAGGGGATCGATGGTGTTGCCCTTGACCTTGCTCATCTTGTCGCCCGTCTCGTCCACCACGAGGCCGTGGAGTAGAATTCGCTCGAAGGGCGGCTTGCCCATGAAGTGAATGCCCATCATCATCATCCGCGCGACCCAAAAGAAGATGATGTCGTAGCCCGTCTCCATGTCCGTGGAGGGGTAGAAGCGCTCGAGGGAAACCGTTTGCTCGGGCCACCCGAGTGTGGAGAAGGGCCACAGGCCACTGGAAAACCAGGTATCGAGCACGTCTTCGTCCTGGACGACCCGAGAGCTACCGCATCCCTCGCAGGCTTCGACGCGGCCGCGAGCGACGGTGATGTGCGCGCAGGCCTGGCAGTGCCATGCGGGGATGCGATGCCCCCACCAGAGCTGGCGCGAGATACACCAATCCTGGATGTCCTTCAGCCAATTGTCGTACGTCTTTCGCCACTCGACGGGCATGATTTGGGTCTGCCCTTCGGCAACCGCGCGCAAGGCCTCGTCGGCGAGTGGCTTGGCGCGGAGAAACCACTGGGTGGATATCATCGGCTCCACCACCACACCCGTCCGCTCGGAGCGCGGGAGTTGCAGCTTGTGGGGCTTGCTGCCGCGCTCGAGCCCCCGCTCACTGAGCGCCTTCTTGACCGCCTTGCGCGCCTCCTTGACACTGAGCCCGGCGAACTCGCCGCCGAGCTCGTTGATGCGCCCGTCGAGCGTCAACACGTTGATCTCCTCGAGCCCGTGCCGCTTGCCGGTCGCGAAGTCGTTGAAGTCGTGCGCCGGCGTGACCTTCACGGCGCCGGTCCCGAAGCTCATGTCCACCAGAATGTCGTCGCAGATGATCGGAACGAGCCGGTCGACGAATGGGTGCTGCAGCCGTTTGCCGTGCAGGTGCCGGTAGCGCGGGTCGTCCGGGTGAACGGCTACGGCGGTGTCACCGAGCATCGTCTCGGGGCGCGTGGTGGCCACGACGAGCTCTTGGGCCCCCTCCCCCGGCTCCGCGGGCCCCGCCACGCGATAAGCGAACTCGTACAGCTCCCCGGTCGCCTCCTCGCTGATCACCTCGAGATCGCTCAGCGCCGTCTGCCCTTCCCAGTCCCAGTTGATCAGGCGGGTGTCTCGATAGATCAGCCCCTCGTCGTGGAGGCGGACGAAGGCCTCGACGACCGCGCGGGACATGTCCGGGTCCATCGTGAACTTGAGCCGGCTCCAGTCCGCCGAGCAGCCGAGCACGCGCATCTGCTGCAGGATGCGCCCCCCGCTTTGCTCCTTCCACTGCCAGACTCGCTCGAGAAACTTCTCACGCCCCAGGTCGTGGCGCGTGAGCCCCTCGCGCTTGAGCTGGCGCTCGACCACCGTCTGCGTCGCGATCCCCGCGTGGTCGATGCCCGGTTGCCAAAGCGCGTTGTAGCCCTGCATGCGCTTGTGGCGCACCAGCACGTCCTGAATGGTCCCGAACAAGGCGTGACCCATGTGCAGGGAGCCGGTGACGTTCGGCGGCGGCATCGCCACGACGTACGTCTTTCGGTCATCACCCGCCGCGTCACTGGCGCGAAATACGCCGTGATCCTCCCAGTACGCATACCACTTCTTCTCGACCGGCGCCGGCTCGTACGCCTTGGGCATCTCGCTCATGCGGCGGACCCTAGATCAGAGGTCCCTTTTTCGGCTAGTCCGGCCACCGGTCAGACGCCGGATCGAGCCGCGAGAGGTTCTCGGACGGCCCAGGCCAGCACGACGGGATCCGCCGCTGACCCGCCCCGTGCGGAGGCGAGCCGAGGAGATCTCGACGACCGGGAGGCTGCGCCCCTGCCTGCGGGCCGGCTTCCGCCTCGCGACGCGGCTTTCCGGTGGGCGCCAGGCTTGCCGCGCAGGGGCCCCGGGCGGGCGCGTCGGGGCCCTGCGAGAGCCGTTCTTTCAGCACGCTTTCGCCCCCCATCGGAACACCGCGTACCGCGTCGCCACCGCCGAGCCCCCATGCCCCGCTCGGGCGTGGAAGAAGTGAGCGGCCTCGGCCGTATGGGCTGGGGATGTCTCGCCTGCCCCGCTACCACGCCGACCTGCGGCGCCTCGCGGCGAGCCAGCTGCTGCTCTGGCTCGCGATTCTCCTCCCTCGCCCCGCCGCCGCGGCCGCGCCAGAGGCGATTTCCGAGGACGACCTGTGCAAGACCCACATCACCGTCGACGAGAGCTTCATTCCCTACTGTCGCAACGAGCGGCTCGGTGAGCCCCGGGACTCGATCCGGCGCGCCGTCGTGTTGATTCACGGCAAGCTGCGCAACGCGCGCACCTACTACCGCACGGTGGAAGACATCGCGCAGCGCAGCGGGGGCTTGCAGGACACGCTGCTGTTCGCTCTGCAGTTCCTGACGCTCGCCGACGTGCAGAAGCACAAGCTCCCCAAGCACTTTCTCTACTGGAGCAAGGAAGGCTGGAAGGACGGGCACCGATCGCAGAACGGGCCCGAACTTTCCTCCTTCGACGTGCTCGATCGAGTCGTGAAGCGACTCATCGAGCAGAACCCGAACCTCGAGACGATCGTCATCGCGGGGCACTCCGCAGGGGCACAATTCGCCCAGCGCCATGCGCTCGGCCGCAAGGTGGAAACGTCGAGCTGGAAGGGCGAGTTGAAATACGTCATCGCCAATCCCGGATCCTACATGTACCTCGTTCCCGAGCGCACCGGGAGCTTCGACCGCTGCAAAGAGACGTACAACGACTACCGGTACGGGCACGAAGACAACCGGGTCGAGTACTTTCGCGCGACCAGCCCCGACAGCCTCTGGAAACGCTTTGGCTCGGCTCAGGTGACGATTTTCTTGGGCAACCGCGACACCGACCCGAGCGACACGGACCAGAGCTGCGAAGCGCGAGCCCAGGGGCAGAGCCGCTACGAGCGCGGACTCCAGTTCTTCAACTTGACGCAGCGGAGTTGGCCCAGCCACGTGAGCGGCAAGGGCGCCTTCCAGCTGCAGATCGCTCCCGGCATCGCCCACGAGTTCGCCAAGATGTGGGACAGCCGCTGTGGCCGCTTTCTGCTCCTGGGCCGGAGTAGCTGTCACCGCCAGCCGCCACCCGCGGCCAGCTTTCCCGTCCCCGAGGGTACCGCGCTCGAGCCGAGCGACTGAAGCCGGCACACGGCCCTCGGGCGAATTGCGTCGGGATGCGGTAGCCTGCCGCGGTGGCTCGCTCTCGTTCCGTATCGCCCACCGGATGGTTTCGTGGCGCCCGATTCGCTCCCGGCGCGGCGCGCGTCGCGGGGGCCGGGGCGCTGCTGGCCAGCTTGCCGTGCTGCTCGACCCCGGACCGCGCGGAGCCACGCGTCGGCTCGGGCGACCCTCGAGCTGCCACCGCCGGCGGCGCAGCGGGCGCGCCGGGCGCTGCCGCGGCGGGGGATGACGGGCGATCCGAATCCGCGGGCTCTCCGCCCCCGGACGCGGAGCGACCACAAGGCCAGGGCGGCTTCGGAGGCGAGGATCCGGCGGGCGCGGGCTCGGCGAGAGGCCGCGTGGAAGTCGTCGGCAGGCGCGTGCTGGTGGGCGGCACGCCGCTGCAGATGCGGGGCGTGTGCTACAATCCGGTCGCCCGCGGCGGCACCCACCCCCAGGATCTGGATTTCGCGGGGCTCGCACCCCTCGACATTCCACTGATGCAGCGGCTGGGAGTGAACGTCGTGCGCACGTACGAGCCGCTGACCGATCGCTCGGTGCTCGACCGATTCGATCGCGCCGGAATCCGCGTGATCCAGAGCGTCTACCCGTACGGAGGCACGCCCGTGGAAGCGGTCCGTGACATCGTCGCCGCGATATCGGACCACCCGGCCATCTTGATGTGGGCTCTGGGCAACGAGTGGAACTACAACGGCCTATACGTGGGCCTGTCGCTTTCCGAAAGCATCGAACGCCTGGCGGCGGTGGCCGCCTCGATCCGCGAGCTGGACCCGGCTCATCCCATCGCGACGATCCACGGCGAGCTCCCCTCCGCCGAGACCATCGCGGCGATGCCGATGATCGACGTGTGGGGGATCAACGCCTATCGAGGTCTGGGCTTCGGCACCCTTTTCGACGACTTCCGTGCCCTGAGCGACAAGCCGATGTTCCTCGCCGAGTACGGGGCGGACGCGTACGACGCCCTCGAGGGGCGCTACGCGCCGGAAAGCCAGGCGCTCGCCGTCACCGAGCTTTCCGCCGCGCTGCTGGCCAGCGCCGCCTCCGAGGACCCGGCCGTGTTCGGCGGGGCCGTCTTCGAGTGGGCCGACGAGTGGTGGAAGGATCCTGCGGGGAGCCCGGACACGCAGGAGATCGGTGGCGTCGCCCCGGGGGGCGGCCCCTACCCCGATGGGACCTTCAACGAGGAGTGGTGGGGGCTGGTCGACATCGACCGGACCCCGAGGCCCGCCTACGATCAGCTGCAGCAATTGTGGGCAGGCCAGTCAGCCCAATAGCCGCGGGGATCCCGCGCCGCTCTGGTGACCGCCCAACACACTGGGTCCGGAAGGAAGACGGAGAAGGTGAGTGTGGTAGGGTCCGGCACTGTGGCCGCTCGTGGCCTCCCCCCCCTCCCCCCGTTGGCCCCCGATGTTCCCAGCTCTCCGAGTCCTCGCTTCCAGTGCATTCCTCATCCCCCTCGCGGCTTGCTCGGCGGGGGGTCCCGGAGGCGGACAGACCGTCTCCGGCGATGGCTCGCAAGGCCCGGGAACGGCTCAGGGCCAGCCGTCCACGGGCGCGGGGGCTCTCGATCCAGTCGGCGCCAACCTCTTCGACGAGGCGGACCTGCAGCCCCCGGACGAATGCGACAGCCTGCTGGAAGTCACGTATCGCGACTTCAGCGAGGCACACCCCGATTTCGAGATGGAATTCTCCGGCGACGTGGTGCGCCGCCGGCTCGTGCAAAACGAGCTCGGGCCCGACGGCAAGCCCGTCTTCCGCGACTCCGTGGGTTGCCCCCCGCGGCAAGGCACGCCGCTCGAGTGTGAGGATTGGAGGCCGGATCGCCCCGTGATCACCAGCGCTGAGACGTTCAGGCAGTGGTACCGCACGCTCGACGGCGTAAACGTCGCGTTCGAGCGCACGCTGCAGCTCGAAGAAGCCGCGGGCAGCCCCGGCGTGTACGTGTTCAGCAGCAACGATTTCTTTCCACTCGGGCCCGACGAGGGGCTCGGTGCAACGCCCGCAGGCAGTGGGAAGAACTTCTTGTTCACCACCGAGATTCACCTGAACTTCTCCTACGGCCAGGGGCAGGTCTTCTCCTTTCGCGGAGACGACGACTTGTGGATTTTCGTCAACGGCCGACTGGCGATGGACCTCGGGAGCATGCACGGCGAAGAGCGCGGGCAGATCGACTTCGACGCGCAAGCCGCCGATCTGGGCATCGTGGCGGGTCGTGCCTACCCGATGGACATCTTTCACGCGGAGCGTCACACGACCGGCTCCAACTTCGGCTTCGAGACGAACATCGCCTGTTTCACGCCGGCGACCGTATACTAGCTTTCGCAGCGCGCCGGCGCGACCGCCCAGGCCAGCAAAGAAGTCCGCTCGGTCGAGCCGAGGGCACGGGTGATGAGCGCCTGCCGCGGGAAAGAAAAAGACCTTCCGCCGCGGGGCGTGGACCTCCGTTCACGCAGCTGACCCCGCCCCAAACAGTCGTCGAGCCGAGCCGCGTCACAAGCCGTCGCGGCCACGACGCGCCGAGCGCGAGCGGCCGGCGCGCTCGCGCGCCTCGGTGAGGAGCTCGCCGCCCGACACGGAACCGGAGCGGCGTGCGTCTCCGTGAGAGCGAGCTTCAGTCGCGGCAGCCTCCGCAGACCGGGGCCGGCGCCGCCCGACCGAAGGGGCCCGTGCAACGCGGACCGCCCGCTCCGATTGCTCCGAGGCTGCGACTCGGACCCGCTGCGCACGAGACTTCGCGTCGAGGCTGCCGACGTCGCTTGCACAGCGTTGCTCGACCTGCGTTGCTCACGCTCGTCGAGCCGCCTCCCCCGCCGGCGAAGAGAGCGCCTCCCATACGCAACGCTGCGGACACGAGCATGTCATGAGCGACAGAGTTGTTTTGACCTATTCACACTAGCCCATTGCTGCGGTAAAGGGGCGGGGCGGCGCTCTTGCCGCGCTTTGACTTGGAGTGGATGGCTTTTTATGGATTGGACCGTCAACGAAGACCTCCAGTGGGTCGCAGAAGCCGCGCTGGATTGGGCCGTGAAGGTCGTGGGCGTGCTCGTGGCCCTGGTGGTCGCGTGGCTCGTCGCCGCCGCGATCAAGCGGCGCATCATCGTCGTGACCGAGGCCAGGAATCTCGACCCGACACTCTCGCGATTCGCCGCGAACATTGCGCGCTACACCCTGCTCGCCGCGGCGGTGCTCAGCTGCCTCGGGGTCTTCGGGATCCAAACGGCCAGCTTCGCCGCCGTGCTCGCCGCGCTCGGCTTGGCGATCGGTCTGGCCCTCCAGGGCACGTTGGGAAACTTCGCGTCCGGCGCGATGTTGCTCATTTTCCGGCCCTTCAAGGTGGGAGACGTGATCAACGCCGCCGGTGTGATCGGCAAAGTGACGGAGCTCGAGCTGTTCACTACCGAGCTGACCACGGCGGACAACCGTCGTCTCATCATTCCAAACGGCAAGATCTTCGGTGACACCATCGAGAACATCACGCATCACCCGACACGGCGAGTCGAGATACCGGTAGGCGTGAGCTACTCGGCAGACCTGAAGCAATGCCGCGAGGTGCTCGTGAAGGCGGCGGGCGCGGTCGA
This sequence comes from Polyangiaceae bacterium, assembly GCA_050299315.1. Classification (GTDB taxonomy): domain Bacteria; phylum Myxococcota_A; class Polyangia; order Polyangiales; family Polyangiaceae; genus SZUA-265. The sequence continues at coordinate 47,921 of JBNKVS010000071.1, read as the reverse complement.
GGGCGTGCTCACCGATCCGGCTCCCACAGCCTTCCTGAACGACCTCGGAGATTCGAGCATCAACTGGAAGGTGCGCGTGTGGTGCAACACCGCGGATTTTTGGGGCGTCCACGAGGCCCTGGTTCTCGCGATCAAGACAGCGCTCGACGGAGCGCGCATCGAAATTCCCTTCCCGCAGTTGGACGTCCACGCCGACCGCCTCCCTTGAAGCTTGCTCGAGAGAAAAAGGAGCCCAGCAATGAAACCCCGAACGCCCCTCCGCCCTACCGTTGGCGTTGCCCTCCCGATCGCGACGGTTGCCGCAGCTCTGCTGCACGCCCCGGCTGCCGCAGCGCAGCCCTCGGGCATTGCCAAGGAGAAAACGGTCACGGGCGGCACTACCGACGTGGCCACCGAAGGCTTTCAGGCGGCCGCCGATCCACCTGCCGAGAAAGCGACCGACGCCGTCACCCTGAAGCTGATGGCGGGAGGTCTGCTGACCACGGGCAACACGAAGTCCGTCCTGCTGACGGGCGCCGCCGATTTCCTGCTCCGCCGCGAGGCGAGCGAGCTGCGCGCGCGGGCCGCCGTGAACACCGCCCGCACGGCGGAGTCGCCGGACGACGACCTGGAAACGACGGTCGAGAACTACCAAGGGAACCTGCGCTACAACTACTTCGTGAGCGACGCGCTTTCGGCGTTCCTCAGCCTTTCCGCCCGAAAGGACAAGTTCCAATCCCTCGTTCTGCGTCTGAACGTGGACCCGGGCTTCGCGTACTACCTCTACGATGAAAAAGACCTGCAGCTATGGGCCGAGCTCGGCTACGATCTGCAGCACGACATCCGCGAAGACGACGCCGTCGACGCGGCCGCCGTGGATCCGGAAGTCGAAGACATCGGGAAGACGGAGACACGCCACGGCGCGCGCGCGATGCTCGGTTACATCCAGCAGCTCTCACCCAACGTGGGCGTGGATTCCTGGGTCGAGTACATTCAGGCGCTCAACGACACGAAGTTCTATCGGATCAACGCCAGCGCCGCACTGACTTCGCAGCTCGCCGGCGCCCTGTCACTGGCGACCTCCGTCACGATGCGCTACGACGCCGCCCCCCTCGAAGGCGTGGAGAGCACCGACGTCGTGGTGGCGTTCAACCTCGTCTACACGCTCAAGTAGCCCCCGGGGCGGGATTGGTCAGCGAGCGCCACTCCCGCCCGGCGAGCCGTGCGCTATGCTCCCGCCATGCGAGAGGTTCGACGCACCCTGTGCAACCGCGATTGCCCGGACACCTGCAGCATCCTCGCGACCGTGCGCGACGGGCGGGTGGTGCGGCTGGCCGGGGACCCAGCGCACCCCTTGACGCGCGGTTTCCTCTGTTACCGCACGAACCAATTCCTCGGGACCCAGTACTCGCCCGAGAGGCTGACCCAGCCGCTGTTGCGCAAAGGCGGCGTGCTGGAGCCGGTCCGCTGGGAAGAAGCCCTCGACTACGTCGCCGCCGAGTTGTTGGCCATTCGCGCCGAGCTCGGCGCCGCCGCGATTTTCCACTACCGAAGCGGCGGCTCGCTCGGCCTGCTCAAGGGGCTCACGGATCGCTTCTTCAGCCTGTTCGGCCCGGTGACGGTCAAGCGCGGAGATATCTGTAGCGGCGCGGCCGAGGAGGCGCAGCGGCTCGACTTCGGCATCTCCGACAGCGGAGACCCGGAGGGTCTCGAGCGCGCTCGTCACATTCTTCTGTGGGGGAAGAACCCCGTGGTGTCGAGCCCCCACAGCGTGCCGATCTTGAAGAGAGCCAGGGCCGCAGGGGCGGAGATCGTGCTGATCGACCCGGTGCGGAGCGAAGCGGCCAAGCTCGCGGATCGCTACGTCAACCTGGCCCCGGGTGGCGATCTCGCCCTCGCTCTCGCCGTGGGGCGCAGGCTCTTCGAGCTCGGCCGTGTCGACGCGGCGACCGCAGAGTACTGCGAGGGGCTGCCGGGGTTTCGAGCGCTGTGCCACCGCCACTCGATCGCCGAGTGGTGCCAGCAGGCAGACGTCGAGCCGGTCATCGTGCAGGATCTCGCCCGGCGCCTGGGTGGCGACGGGCCCTGCGCCATCGTCGTGGGCTGGGGCATGGGAAGAAGAACCAATGGTGGGAGCATCGTGCGCGCGCTGGACGCGCTGTGCGCGATCAGCGGCAACCTGGGCGTCGACGGCGGAGGCTGCTCCTTCTACTTTCAGCGGCGCGCGGCATTCGACGCGGTCTGGAGTAGCCCCCAGCCGCCGCCTCGCACGATCTGCGAGCCCCTGCTCGCTGAGCAGGTGCATGCGGCAAAAGACCCACCGATAGCCGCCCTCTGGGTCACCGCCGGCAACCCGGTCGCGATGTTACCCGACAGCGCGCGGACGGCCGAGGTCGTGCGGAGCCGGCGGCTGTCCGTCGTCGTCGATTCACGGCTGACGGATACCGCGCGCCTGGCGACCGTCGTGCTGCCCACCACGACATTGCTCGAAGACGACGACATTCTCGGCTGTTACGGCTCGCACTATGTGGGCGTGAGTCGCCCGGTCGTCGCGCCTCCCCGAGGCGTCGCAAGCGACTTGGAGATCGTGCAGGCTCTCGCCAAACGCGTGGGGCTGGCCGAGCCGATGGCGGGATCGGCTCGACAGTGGAAGGAACGCGTGCTTTCTGAACGGGCGCGCGCGGCCGGCGTCACCCTCTCGGCGCTCGAGGCCGGCGCGATGCGCAACCCGCTGGTCCCTCGCGTCGCGTTCGCAGACCGTCGATTCGCCACGCCGAGCGGAAAGGCGGAGCTGTTGACGGATGTTCCGGATCGGGAGCCACCGAGTTCGCGATACCCCCTTCGGCTGATGGCGATATCCACGCGCCACTCCCAGTCGGCGCAGTGGGCGAAAGGAGCTCCCGACATCCTGCATGTTCGCGTTCACCCAGAGTCCGCGGGCGGGGTCGACAGCGGCTCCATGGCTTTGCTCGAGTCCGAGGTCGGGCAGCTGCGGGTCGTCATCGATCACGATCCGAGCGTACGCAGGGACTTGGCGCTGGCTCCGAAGGGTGGCCACTACCACAACGGCACCAGCGCCAACGCGCTCCTGGCGGCGCGCCTCACCGATCTGGGCGAAGGCGGCGCGCTCTACGAGCAGGGCGTCGGGATCCGCCCCCTACCCACCTGAGGCCCCGAGCCCGCCGCGCTGCCGCGAGCCGCGGAGCCCCAAGCGGCCTCGCCCGGCGGGCCCCGGCCGGGCTTCCGCACTCGGCGGGTGAGGGGGTCACCCCACCCGGCGCAACGAGCGTAGCCCCTCGACCTGCGACACCCGCTCGAGCAGCCCGGCGACGTGAATGGCGTCCCGGCACTGCACCAACATCGAGACTCGGGTGTCGCCGTCGCCGTCGATGCGTGTCGAAGAGCTCAGCAGCCGACCGCCGAGTTGTCCGACTCGGCGCAACAAATCGGCGACCCTGTCCGACCCGGGGGCGAGCCGGGCCTCCAGCTCGACGCCGTGAAGCTCACCCTCGGCGCGTCCCCAATCGACCTCCACGACCCGCTCCGGCTCTTGTGCAGCACGCAGCTGCGGACAGTCCCGGCGGTGCAGAACGAGCCCGCGCCCCCGCGAGATGAAACCGAGCACTGGCTCGCCCGGCATGGGGCGGCAGCACTGGGCTCGCTTGCCCCAGATATCCTCCACGCCGTCGAGCACCACCCCGCGCGGGGGCGACGGCGCCGCCGCCGGGGAGGAAGGGGGTGGCGGCGGGGCGGCAGCCGCGGCCGCGCGCAGCGCGGCTTCGACGACGCTCTTGGGACGACGCTCCCCGTAGCCGACGGCCAAGATCAAATCGTCGAGCGTGCGGTAGTGCAGCGCCTGGGCGATCGCAGAGAGATCCACCTCGGAGACCCCCGCACGAGCGAGCTCCGCGCTCAGCAGCTCCCGACCGGCCTCCAGAGCCTCCTCGCGGCCTTGCTTGCGAAACCAGGTACGCACTTTGGCTCGCGCGCTCGCCGTCAGCAGGTAGCCGTGGCCCGGGTTCATCCAATCGCGACGCGGCGAAGGCTCCCGCTGCGTCAGAATCTCGACGCGATCCCCGGTGCGCAGCTTGTAGGTCAGCGGGGCGATCTGGTCGTTGACGCGCGCGCCGCGGCAGCGGTGACCCAACATGGTGTGGACTCGATACGCGAAATCGAGCGGGGTTGCGCCAACGGGAAGGTCGACGACCTCACTCTTCGGAGTGAACACGAACACCTGGTCGGTGAACAGATCCGTCGGCAAGCAGGCCGATTCCAGGGAGGCGGACTCCCACTCGAGCAGCCTGCGCAGCAGGGTGAATCGGTCCTCCGCCGCCGCGGCGGCGCTGAGCTGTTGCCCTTCCTTGTACGCCCAGTGCGCGGCGACCCCGTACTCGGCGTACTCGTGCATCTGCTGGGTGCGAATCTGGACCTCGAAGGAGCGCCCCTCGGGGCCCACGACGGCCGTGTGCAAGGACTGATAGCCGTTGCCCTTGGGCATCGCGATGTAGTCGTCGATGGCGCGGTGCACCGGAGACCACAGCGAGTGCACGATGCCCAGGGCCGCATAGCATTCGGCGACTCCCGACACGATGACGCGGAGAGCGCTGATGTCCTTGACTCGATCGAATGCGACGGCCTTGCGCTGCATCTTGTTGCGGATGCTATACAAGTGCTTGGCACGCCCGGAGACGGCGGCGTCGATGCGGGCCGCATGAAGCGCCTCGGTCAACTGCCTGCGAACTCGACCGAGGTATTCCTCGCGAGCCGGCTGACCCCGATCGAGGCAGAGCGAGAGCTCGCGAAAAGTATCCGGCTCGAGCACCGCGAAGGAAGCGTCCTCGATCTTCGATTTGAAGCGCCAGATGCCCAGACGACTGGCGAGGGGAGCGTAGATGTTCAACCCGACCTGAGCCTGACGGCGCTGCTCGGCCTCCGGCAGCTCGCCCAGGTGCAGGGCCGCCTGGCACTGCAACGCCAACTCCACCACCACGACCCGCACGTCCTGCGCCATCGCCAAGAACGCGCCGCGTAGATTCTCGGGCTCCTCCTTGGAGAGCTCGTGCCAGCGCACGGTGCGAACCCGGGCGAGCCCGCGGAGAAGCTCCCGCGTCGCCTTGCCCAACCCCTCGGGGAGGCGATCCGGCTCGACCAGTGGTTCGGTCGCGGCGAGCAGCGCCGTGGCCACGACGGGCCCGCTCTGGCACATGCGCAGCAGGTCTGAGGCTGCTCGCACCCCTTGGATCAAGCTGCGAGCCGGCGCCGTACTCGTGCGCAACCATGCTGCCGCCGCCGAGACGGGCTCGGAGCCTTCGGCCCCCAGCCTCCGCTCCGCGCCGCGCAGCAAGGCGTCGAGCTGCCCGTCCGTCTCGAGCACACCCGAGCTCTCGGGATCGCTTTCCACGCACACCAAAGTAGCTCCAATCGGAGCCTCCGGTGGGGATTTCCAGCCTGCCCCGGCGGGCGAATCGCTCAGCGGGCTCCGAACAGGGACGCCACTTCCACCGCTTCGACCAGCGCCCGCTCGACCAGGCCGGCGCCCTCCTCACGAGGCACGCGATGGTGCCGCTCGAGCCGGTCCAACAAGCTCTCGACCGATGGGTCGACCCCCTCGTCGAGCGTCGCGACGAGCGCCGCCGCCGCCAGCGGCTCCGAGCACTCGTGGTGGCGGCGCAGCGATTCGACGAGAACGTCGGGGAACTCGCAGGAAAGCGCCATGCAACCGCCGCACGCGTCACTCAGGTCGGCACCCGTCAGGTCGGCGCCGAGCAGCTCGCACCGAGCCAGGTCGGCCCCGTGCAGGTTGGCGCCGCGGATCGAGGCACGCGAAAGGTGTGCGTCGCGGAGCGTCGCGCCACTGAGGTTCGCTCCGCTGAGGTCGGCGCCCGCGAGGTCACGATGACTCGGGTCCCGGCCTCGCAGATCCGCCCCGCGCAAATCGGCGGGCAGCTCCTGCGCCTTCCCCCCCCCCCGAGACGCGAGAGGCCGGGTGCTCGGGCCCGGTGGCGTCGGATTCCTCGAAGGCCCCGAGTCCCGACGACACGGGCGCTGACGATCGTTCAGTCAAGGAGTCTGGCGCCTCCCCAGGCACGCTGTACGGCGTCGCGAAAGGGCGTGTTGACGAAGCTCTCCCGAATGCGGCGTCGCTTTCGCAAGCTCCCGGGCCGCCCGGGGCATTTGGGCGCTCTTCGGCTCGGAGGCGGCCACGAGGGAGCGCGGTCGCGGGCCACACAGAAGCCGCATCAGCGCGGGGATGTTGGCCACGCCCTGGCTGCGGATTGTCTCCCACCCCACGCTCCCCGACCCGCTTCCCCCCGTACACTGGAGCTGCCGCACGCGGGCCGCCGCCCCGAATACGGACAGTCGCGACCGCTCGCAGGCCTGTGAGGCCTCGCCCCAGAGCTGAGCACATCGCGGCGCGCCCTGCTCGGTCGCGAGCGCCGCGCGAGCGACGTGCCACAGCACCCGAGCCAGCTGAACCGGCGTCTTGCGCAACCGGCGCAGGGAGCGCTTGGCCCGCAACAGGTGCGAGCGCCATCGAGTCCCGCCGCGCTCTCCGCGCAGAGAAGCCGCATTGGCCAGCGCCACGGCGGTGAGGGCGCGCAGGAACCACAAATGGGCGGCGAGCCCTCCCACCCACAGCAGCTTCGACTCCGTCAAGGCGTCCCAACTTTCGCGCAGTACCTTGTCGGCAACCTCGACCTCACCCTCGTATAAGGCGATGTGCACCTCCCCGCAAACGAGCCATGCGCTCGGCGCCAGAACGCGACGGGATTTCCACTGTTTCTGGGCCACCCGAAGCTGGGCCCTGGCTTGCTCCACGTCGTCTAGGACGAGCCACGCGAGGGTGGAATAGTGGCTGCGCAAATAGCAAGTGGCAAAGCGGTTGCCCTGGGCCTCGGCTTCCTTCACCAACGTGGGAACGAGCCGCGAGAGCCGCCGGAGCTCGCCCAGATGGAACAGCGCCCCGACGATGAAACGATGAGCCATGGCGAGTTCGCCGCTCGGCTCGAGGTGACCGCGGGTCAACACGTCGACGGCGCGATTGCAGGCGCGCAGGCACCCCTCGAGGTCACCGAACAGGTACTGCACCACGCCTCGACCGAGCGCCTCGCGACCCATCATGGCGGGGTCCGCCGTGGACCGCGCCAGCAGGCTGACGGCCGAGAGCAACTCGTTGGTTCTCGCGGTGGGCCGACCGCTGCGGGCGGCGGCGTACGTGGCCTCGAGCACGAGCGCGCGCATGATCCTGCCCGGCTCACCCGACTCCAGCGCAAACAACAGGTGCTGCGTTTGGAAATACGCCCCCTGCAAGAAATCCACGACGCCCAGGGAGAAGGCCATCGTCCAACAGGCGTCCACTGCGAGAAGCCGGCGACGCTCGAGTTCGGCATCCGGTCGCACCGCAAACTGTAGGCCTCGCAGCCGCACGCGGATGCGGCCACGGGCTATCGCCATCAAGAGCCGGCTACTGGTGGGCCTCGCCCGGAGGTCGAGCTGGCGCATCACCGCATCCATGACGACGAGGCCGCGATCGAGGCTGCCGCAGAAGAGCAGCTGCTCGCCGGCGCGGCGGCGCAGCTCGATGGCCTGCAGCGCGTCGTGCGAACGTGCCGCGGAAAGAAAGGCCGACGCAGCACGTGCCCCCTGGCCGCACAGGGCCAGAGCCTCTCCGCGATGCAGCGTCGCCTGCGAGCGAGCTTCGGCCGTGAGCTCGCCATCGCGGATCGCCCGCGCGAACAAATCCGCGGCGTGCTGAAACGCCAGCCCGCGCATCGCCTCCTGCCCGGCCCGAAGCCAGTATGGGCCAGCCTCCCGAGAGTGCCCGGCCGCCTGGTAGTGGGAGGCAATTCGCTCGAGCGGCGAGCCCGGCTGGCGCTCGAACGCGCGGGCCAAGCTCAAGTGCAACTGCCCGAGCCGCCCGCGCTCGATCCGTTCCGCGATGATCTCGCGGATTCGGTCGTGCAGCACCTCCAGCTCGTCACGCTGACCCACCCCTCGGGTCGTGACGAGCCTTCGAGCACGCAGCAGGTCGATGGCACTCTCGAGCTCCGCCGGGGCCATGCCCAGCGCGCCGCAGGCGATGGCGCGCAGCAGCGGGGCCTTCGCCACGGCGAGCAAAAACATCAGGTCGCGAGCCGCGGCGGTCAGCTCGCCGAGTCGAAACGTGACCAGCTCGGAGAGCGTCGCGACCCCGACCGCGGGCTCGACGCCGGCGGAAGCGGACGCGGCGTGCGCCAGCTCCGCCACGAGCAGGGGGTGGCCGGCGGCCTCGGTGGCGATCCGCCGAGCCCGCTCTCGACGGCCGGGCGACTCCTTGAGCCTTCCGAGCGCCAGGGCTTCCGCGGCCCGATGCGACAAGGGACCGAGGTCGACGAACCGCACGGTGGCCCGCGAAATCGCCCCGCTGGCGAACATCACGCGCCGCAGCGCCCCCCCTTCACAGGACCCCGTGCGGTACGTACCGATCAACAGCAGCGGAATCGGGCAAGCCGGCTCGAACAGGGACGCCAAGAGCGAGGCGCTCTCGGCGTCGCTCCACTGCAGATCGTCGAGCCACAGCACCAGCGGCCCGCCGTCGACCAGGGCCGCCATCAGGCGGCCGAATGCGTTGATCGCCAGGCGGCGCAGGAGCGCCGGATCTTTGGGCAGGGAGGGGCGCTCACGCGCCTCGAAGGGGCTGAGAGCCGGAAACAGCACGCTCAGCGCGTGCAGATCGCTCGGCACCAGGGCGCGGACTTCCCGAAGGGTCCGCTCGGCGAGCAACGCGACCACCTCGTCGATCAGGCCGTCGACTGCCTTGTAGCCCACGGACTCGCGCTCTCGGCACCGGCTGCGCAGCACCAACACGCCACGCCGACCGAGCTCCTCCGCGAAGTGCTCCACGAGAGCGCTCTTCCCCATGCCCGAGGGGCCGCTGATCCAGAGCACCTGCGGCCCCCCACGGCGCGCGCGATCGAAGGCCGTCGAAAGCTCTGCCAGCTGGGAGCCTCGCCCGAGCAGCTCGAGCCGACCGGGCTCGGTGACCCCCAAGCTGGCATCCGGCTCGCCCCCCAGGCGGCGCAGCACCTCTTCCGCGTCGGGGCGCTCGGACGCCTCTAACCGAAGCAGGTCTCCGCACAGCCGGTGCAGCGGCTCGTCGCGCTCGCGCATCCGCCTGCCCGCCGAGGGGGACAGCGGGAGCCTGCCGGTGAGCACCTCGAACAGCATCGCCCCGAAGGAGTACCAATCGGATGCCTTCGAGCTGACGCCTCCGCCCAGCTGCTCCGGGGCCATGTAGTGCGGCGTGGCGCCCAACGAGGCCGGGGACCCGGCTCCGCGCACCAGTTGCGCAAAGCCGAAATCGAAGAGCACCACTCGTCGCCCCACGGAGGTGACCAGGAAATTCTGCGGCTTGAGATCCCCATGCAACACGTCCGAGGCGTGGAGCGCCGAGAGGGCCTGGGCGAGCTGGCGGAAAACTGCGACCAGCTCGCGCTCGGGCAGCCCCTCCTGCTGAAGCTCCGGGAGTGTCCTGCCGCGAACGAGGTCCATCGTGAAGAAACGGGGACCGACGCCGTCACAGAACAGCTCGTGCAGGCGGACGAGGTTCGGGTGGACGATGTCCACCGCGGCGCGAAACTCCCGCTTGAGGTCTGCGACCTCCTCCGATCCCGAGGCGTCGAGCACCTTGAGCCCGACCAGCTGCCGCCGCTCCCGATCTTCGGCGGCGTAGACGCTGCCCATGGCGCCGTACCCGATGCGCTCGACGACGACGAAGCGCCCCCGCAACTCTTCTCCGGGAACCAGCGCCCCCGGCAGCACGCTCATGACGCACCCCGCCGGGCTGGCACCGAGCCACCACGTGCGACCGGCCGCGGCTCACCCCTCGAGGTCTTCACGGCTTCGCGCAGCACGAGCATGACTGCGCCAGCATAACGCAGCCGGAACGCGGGAGGCAGACCCGACAGCGGCCGGCCCGCCAAATCAATCGCGTGGGGTGGGACGATGTGGGTCGTCTTCCTGTATGTTCCCGCTCGAAATCATGCCCGCCCCCGGCGCTCGACCCCCTTTGGGGCGGCAGCGCCCCCCCCCCACAATACAAGGACTAGCGAAGTGGATCAGATCAATTCGGCAGACACCGCCTGGATGCTGGTTTCGACGGCTCTCGTGCTCCTCATGACCCCGGCTCTCGCCCTTTTCTACGGCGGCATGGTTCGGGGAAAGAACGTGCTCTCGACGCTCATGCACAGCTTCTTCGCGCTGGGCATCATGACCCTGCAGTGGGTCATGTTCGGCTATTCGCTGGCGTTCGGAGACGATACGGGCGGCGGTTTCATCGGGGGGCTCGAGTACGCGTTCCTCCAAGGAGTCGGACTCGAGCCGGGGCCGGCAGCCGGAATCCCGCACCTGTTGTTCATGGCGTTCCAGATGATGTTCGCGGTGATCACGCCCGCCCTCATCAGCGGGGCCTTCGCCGAGCGGCTGAAGTTCTCCGCCTATGCGCTGTTCATCGTGCTGTGGGGCACGGTCGTGTACGACCCGATCTGCCACTGGGTGTGGGGTCCCGGCGGCTGGCTCGCTGCTCGCGGAGCCCTGGATTTTGCCGGCGGCACCGTGGTTCATCTCTCGGCGGGAGCCAGCGCCCTGGTGTTTGCGATCAAGGTCGGCAAGCGCGTCAGCCCTTCTCCTCCCCACAACCTTCCGCTGACTTTGCTGGGCGCTGGCCTTCTGTGGTTCGGCTGGTTCGGTTTCAACGCCGGCAGCGCTCTTTCCGCCGGTGCGGGGGCCACGTTGGCGCTGGTGAACACGCACTTGGCGGCCAGCGCCGCGGCGTTCAGCTGGGCCATCTTCGAGTGGGTGCACCAAGGCAAGCCCACCGCCCTCGGAGTGGCCTCGGGCTTGGTCGCCGGGCTCGTGGCGATCACGCCGGCCGCCGGCTTCGTGGGCCCGATGTCCGCCGTCGCGATCGGCTTGCTCGCGGGGCCGGTGTGCTTCGGCGCCGTGCTGCTCAAGGGGCGGCTCGGCTACGACGACACGCTCGACGCCTTCGGGGTCCACGGCGTCGGAGGCGCGTTGGGAGCAGTGTTGACCGGCGTTTTCGCGTCGGCCTTGTGGGCCAACCCAACCGATCCCGCGTCGGCGACGAACGGACTGATCAACGGCAACGCCGCCCTCGTGGGCGAGCAGATCATCGGGGTCCTGGCCTCTGGCCTCTACGCGGCCGGCATGACCTGGGTCTTGCTCAAGCTGCTCGACGCGACCATCGGGCTGCGCGTGCCGGAAGAAACCGAACGCGAAGGCCTCGACCTCAGCCTACATGGTGAGGAGGCGTACCACACCGGCACCGCGAGCACGGCTCTGTCGGCAGAGTGACGGGCTACTCGGGGCGCGCCGGCATCTCGCCCGGGCGCCCCCCGGCGGCACGCGCGCCCATCCCATCCCTCCGTCCGCGCCCCGGCCCCCGACGGCGGCTCTTTCCCCCCCGGGCCTCCCGCGCCCAAGCCGTGCCGGGTCGGCCCGGCGCAGGCCTGTAGCACGCTCCCTCGCGCCGCAGGCGTCGGCGACCCGACGAGGCCAGGGGCGCCCTCTCGGATGCGCGCCTGCACGGGGGGATCGGGGCGTCCCCTCCCCCGCGCGACGAGAAACTTCTGCGGCTTGGCACTAGTCTCGCGGGCCCAGGCGTGACACCACGGGGGAGTGAAGAAGAAGAAAATGCACATCCAGGGCGGGCGGTGCCTGAGGGGGGGCCGCGTCGCCGTGGCAGGTTCTTCGAACCAGGTCACCAAGTGCATCATCGCTTCGCTCCTGACGGACGAGGAAGTCACCGTGTTCGGCGCGCCCGAGGTGAACGAGCGCAAGATTGTCGAAGGTTTGTTCGAATTTCTCGGGGGTCGGGTCGAGCACCTGAGCCCCTCGACGATTCGGCTCTGCGCGCGCGGGGTCGACAAGGCAGATATCGGCGAAGAGCTTTGCCGAAGGAATCGCATCAGCGTGCTCAGCGTAGGCCCGCTGTTGCACCGGTTTCGTGAGGTCACCCTGGCCAACACGCTCGGCGGCGACAAGATCGGCAAGCGCCCGGTCAACTTTCACGTCCGGGGCCTGGAGGAAATGGGCGCGCGGGTGGAGGAAGACAACGGCCGCTATCGCTTCTCCGTCGGCGAGCGAGGGCTTCACGGCGCCCACATCGTGCTGCCCTTCCCTTCGGTGATGACCACCGAGCACCTGATCATGACCGCCACGCTCGCCCACGGGCGCACGGTCATCGAGAATGCGGCGACGGAGCCCGAAATCATCGAGCTCGTCAAGATGCTCCAGAAGATGGGTGCCGACATCATGGTCGACGCACACCGAACCTTCGTCGTTCAGGGCGTCGAGAAGCTACGGGGGTGCGACTTGCGCTGCATGGTAGACCGCAATCAGGCCGTCAGCTTTGCCTGCGCCGCACTGGCAACGGGGGGAGACGTGTTGCTCGAGGGCGTCACCCATGACCCGATCTACAGCTTTCTGAACTTCGTTCAACGCATGGGTGCACGCTTCGAGGTGACAGAAGATGGCGTGCGAGTGAGTGCTCCGGAGGGCAAGCCCCTCGGAGCCTCTCACATCGAGGTGGAGGTGCACCCCGGTTTCATGACGGACTGGCAGCAGCCGTTCACCGTGCTGTTCACGCAGGCGACGGGCACGAGCGTGCTTCACGAGACAATCTTCGAGGATCGCCTCGGCTACACGCGTTACCTTTCGGAGATGGGGGCGAACATCACGCTCTTCTCCCGGTGCTTGGGTGAGGTGCCCTGTCGATTTCGCGGCCGAAACCACGTGCACTCCGCCATCATTCAAGGGCCCACCCCACTTCGGGGTGGAGTTTTCGAGCTCCCGACGGACATCCGCGCCGGGATGTGCCTGGTCGTTGCGGGCCTGGTCGCGGAAGGCACGACCGAGCTTTCCAACATCCACGAGCTCGAGCGGAAGTACGATCACCTCGTGCACAAGCTCTCGGCGCTCGGCGCCGACGTGGCCGTGCGCTGAGGTTTGGGGCAAGCGCGAGGGCGCCAGCCGCCCTGAGTGTGCAGCGCCTCCGAGGCGAGTGGCTCAACCCGTGCCCAGGACCGGCCGTATCCTCTGCCGATGAGCTGCCGGGAGCACTCCGCCGAGCCGCACCGCGCCCCCTCCTTGTCTGGCGTGCCCCGCAGGGTGGGCAAGGAGCTCGACATGAGAGACCTCGATCGCAGCCTGCGCTGGCGAAAGGACATGGCCGAGGCCCACGAGCGCTCCGCGCTGGCGGCTCGACCCGGGCCCTCGCGGCAAGCTTGCCCAATTTGTGGGGAGAGCGCGCGCCGGCGCCTGGTCCTCGTACATCGATTCGCTTACGACGAGTGTGCTCGCTGCGAGCACGTCTTCGTGGCGAATCCACCGGCCGCCGAAACGATTTGCCGAATCTACGAGCAGGCGGGTACGGCGCAGGCGAGCGTGTACTTGGCGGATTCCGTGTTCGAGCGGCGAGTCGAGAGGATCGCACGGCCGAAAGCCGACTTTTGCGCCGCCTACGTTCCGCGGGGCGGAGTCTGGCTCGACATCGGGTGTGGGCCCGGTGAGCTCCTGTGTGCCGTCCGGGAGCTCGGCTACGCCCCCCTTGGCTACGAGGCCGACCCCCGCCACGTGGCGTTCGCGCAAATGCGCGGGTTGGAGATCCGCCCCGGCTACCAGTCGGAGCCGGAGATTCCGACCGGCAAAGGCGTTGCCGTCGTCTCCGCCCTCAACGTGCTGGAGCATCAGCTCGACCCTTCTCGCTGGCTTTCGACCCTGTGCAAAGGGCTCGCCCCCGGCGCTCACGCCGTGTTGGAGGTGCCGAGACACCCGTCGCTGAGCTCGCTCAGTTGCCAGATGCACCCCCACCTGGCGAGCCGCCACATCTACCCGCCCGACCACCTCCATGTGTTCAGCGAGCAGTCGCTGGCGCGACTGCTCGAACACTGCTCCCTCGAACCGGTCGCCGTGTGGACCTTCGGGCAAGATTTCCAAGAGCTGCTGTACACCGCCGCGGCCAGCGCAGCCCTGGGCGAATCGGACCTATTTTCGCGCGTCGTGGGGGCGTGCCCCGAAGTGCAACGAGCCCTCGACGAGGCGCGGCTCTCCGACGTTCTCTTCGTGGTCGCGCGCAAGCGGTGAGCGAGGCTGCGCGCCCGTCGCCTTTCGCCTCACGGACCGAGCGGCGCTCGCGCCTCACAGTACCCGAGACTGCAGATCGCCCCTTCCTCCTCGCAGTCGCTGGTGCTCACGCAGGTCTTGCAGGAGGTCGTCCCGTTGGCAACCACCTCGTAGTAGCAGCCGCACGGCTGCTCGGGCGCGTGCGGAAGCAAGGGGCCGATCTCGTACTTCCGGGCCACCTGCATCGCGCACTGCGGCACGATGTGCAAGGCCGCCTCGAGCTGGACGAGATCGAGGCCCTCTATCGGCGACGAGGTGCCCGTTGCGAAGCCAATCACGGTCTCGGCGGCGGGGCTCATCGGGCGACCCATCGCATCCACGTGGGTCAGCAGGTGCACGGGTCCCCAAATCGGGTACAGCCCGGTGCGCACGTTCTCCATCTCCGAGGAGCTTGGCGTCCGATCCGGCAAAACAGCACAATCCGAGCCAAAATCCTGAAATGCCAAAGCCCTCAGAGTCGCGCGACGCTCGTGCGCGACCGTGCCGGAGAGAATCCCGATGGTGCCTGCCGGGCTCTGTGCGCCGGGCCCCATGAGCTGCAAAAGCAGCTGAGAGGTTCCGCGCATCGCGGTCCCTCGAAACCTGTCGGAGGGAACGCCGATCGCCACCGAGACCATGTTCTGAGTTCCCGACCGACTATCTCGGTGGAAGATGGAGGCGGGATCCGTCCACGGCGCCACGGCCGACTGGGCCCCGAACCCGAAGACGTAGTAGGCGGCCTCGGCGCTGATGGCGCGCTGGTCGGAACCGTTCGGCACGACGAACACCATCGCCTGCACCGGACCCTGAAAGTCGACGACGTTCGCCGGCAAACCGTTGGGCAGCGATCGGCAGGTTCCCGGAAAAACGTCCGACACGCCGACGCGCGCGGATAGCTCGGGCAAGCTCGTCACCTCACACTCGAGCTCATCTCCCGCGGCAGTCCACCGCGTGAGCGACTCCGGCGCAAAAGAGCTCGGCTCCAGGATCGCCGACACGCCCGTGCAGGATCCGCCGCCGTGGTAGTAGATGCGGCCGCCGATTGCGCCCGGCACCTCCGAAAGCCGCGCGAGCTCTGCGACGAGGGGCTTGATCGCCGACGAGCCGACGATCACGACGCTCTCGTCGAGGTCCGGGCACGGGTCGGCCCCGCTGCGCCCGACCCAGGCGCATAGCAAGGCGAGGGTCCCCCCGCCCGCGACGAATCGCGCCAAGCTCACTGCACCAAGCCTTCCCCCGGGGCAGCCGCGTCGACCGGCGGCAGCGGCGCGAGCGCCCTCTGCCCCCCTCGGGCTCCCAGTCGCTGGTCGTTGTCGAAGTGTTGGCAAGTCGGTCCTTCCGTCGACTCGCCAGCGGGAACGGCCACTTCTTGCACCGGCCCTTCGAGCGTCGGATCGACTTGTGCTCGCTCGAGCCCGAGCGCCTGCACGCAGCCGCACGCCCCGATGCCGAGGAGCCCCAGCGCCGCCGTCGCCCCCTTCACCACTGGCCCTCGAGCCGTAGGCCGCACCCCGCCACGGACGGCTGGGCGACGAACCGCAGGGCCTCGGCGTCCGCCCCCCGCTCATCACCGCTACTCCAAAGCAACCACGCGGCTCCGGCGCCCAGAGCCAAAAGCCCCCCCAGGGCAGAAACGGTCGCGCCGTTGGCCAGGTCGATCGCCTCCCGTCGCAGCGCCACCCCCTCACTGGTGCACAACCGGGCGTCCTCCGCCCGGCAGCTCGTGCGAGATTGCCGATCCAGGTCGCGAGCGCGCAGCGTCAGATAGGCGCCCACGCCAAGCCCCGCGAGGCCTGCGCCGGCCAACACGTAAGGCCACACCCTCGACTCGGCCGTGTCTCGCTCTTGCAGCGCGCCGCGCGGGGCCGGACCGTCGATCAACTTCGGCTCGGGCCGACGGGCGAGCTTCGGTACGCTCACGTGCTGCAGCGATGGTCCCTCCAAGATCATGATCTCTCCCTGCCAGGGGGTGTAACCGGGAGCGCGGGCCACGATGGCCACGACCCCGGGGTCGATCGGGAAGGGAGTGGTCCAGGTGGCGCGGGGGATCTCCGCCCCGCCCACGACGATCTCCACCTTCAAAGCGGCAAGCTCTTTGGGCACGTCGAGCCGAATGCGTGACAACCGCTCCTTCACGTCGTTGGCCCGCGCCTCGGCGATTCGATTTCGCTTCACATCACCCGAGGCTTCGGAGATGGCCATCACCTGCTCGAACAGGCCCCAGGCGCTGGCGGTCTTCCCGATCCGATCGTAGCAGTCGGCGAGGCGCAGCATCGTCCCCACCGCGACGTCGAGCTCGAGGCTGCCTTCGAACTTCTGGCACGCAGTGGCGTACTGCCCCGAGCCGACGAGCTCGACACCTTGCTGAAACAGGATCTCGGCCGTCGAGCGCTGGAGCGCCGACGGGTTCGCCTTCGCGCCATCTGCAGCGAAAGCAACCGCCGTCGAAAGGCCAAGAGCCCACAGGCGGTTTCCCCACTGGTGCTCTCTACTGATTTTCACCATCACCCCCGTTTTTGCTTTCCCTACTGGCGCCCCCCGTAGTCGTCGAGGTTCCAAGCGTCGATGGGCGGCTCGGGCGCCGCGGAATTCCGCTTGGATGCCCGCGGGGTCTCGGCACGAGCCTTCGTCCTGGCCGTCACCGTTCGCGGTCGGCGCCGCGCCGCCTTCTTGCCGCCCCGCGCCGGGCGCTCCCGGCGGTCGGTCTGCTCCTCGAGCGCGCGGCCCGGGGACTCGTCCCCCGCGAGGGAGGGAGGATGCTCGCCATCCGGCTCGCTCGGGGCGGGCCCAGCGGCCCCCTCCTTCGGCACCCGCGCCACTTCGAGCTCGCCACTCTCGTCGCCCGGCGCGGCCGGCGGCCCCGGGGCCATGGGGCTCACGCCGAGCGTGGTCGCGCCAGCCTCCGACGGCAGCTCGAGCGCTTCGGCCCGGGGACCGGGCGGGCCACCGGCCGCGCTCTGGGTGTCCACGCCGACGCCGCGCACCGAAAAGCCGACGACCACTCCGAGCGCAGCGACCAGGGCCGCCCCCGCCAGCACGGGCCGAATCCCGACGCGCGCCAAGGGACCGAACGATGAGGGGGACGGACGCCGATCGACCGCGACCACGGCGCGGTGCCCGAGCGGCGCCGAGCCCCTCCCGCTCACCGCCACGGCTGGCAACGACCCACTGGTCTGGAGCCCGGGGTTCATGCGATCCACCACTTGCTGAGCCACCCGCAGCTGTTCGAGCCGCGCCTCCGCTCGAGCGCCGAACAAGCCGGCCATGTATGCGGCGACTCCGACCTCGGCGTCGCTCTCGAAAGCTCGGGGAGCCGCCTGGCCCAAGGCCTCGAGAAAGTCGCGTGCGCTCTCCCAGCGGTCGTCCACCCGGAAAGCCAATGCGCGAAGCACGACCAGATCCAGCGCGACGGACCCGCCGGGAGCGAAGCGCGAGGGCGGCGGAGGCAGCTCGCCTCGCAACAGGTTCTCACGCGTGGCCTTGGGCGTGTCCCCCTGAAAGGGATGCCGACCGGCGGTCATCCAGTACAGGATGCTGCCGAGTGAAAAGATGTCGGAGCGGGCGTCGAGGGGTTCGCCGCGCGCCTGTTCGGGCGACATGAACGCCAGCTTGCCCTTGAGCTCGCCGCGCTCGGTCAGCTCCTCGTGCCCGAGCCGCGCCTTGGCGACCCCGAAGTCCACCAGCTTGGCCACCCCCTGGTAGCTGACGAGGACATTGTGGGGGGAGACGTCGCGATGCACGATACCGAGCGGCCTCCCCTCCACATCGCGCGCCTCGTGCGCCGCGTGCAGCCCTCGGCACACTTGACCCGCGAGGTTTACCCCGACGTTCAGCGGAACTCCCCCGCGCTTGCGAGATTCGTGCAGCACGAGGCGCAGGGCCTCTCCGTGCACCCACTCCATCACCAGGTACAACCGCCCGTCTTGCTCGCCGAGCTCGAGCGTTTCCACCACGTTGGGGTGGTGAACTTGGGCGGCTAGCTTGGCCTCCTGCAAGAACATCTGTTCCATGCGGACGTCGTCCAAGGCGGCGGCGAGGATCGTCTTGATCGCCACCACCTTCTGGAAGCCGCGCGTGGTGCGCAGCCGCGCCGCCCAGACCTGCGCCATTCCCCCCTTGGCAATCGGTGCCAAGAGCTCATAGCGCCCGAGTGCGTCACCCGGAGTAAACATTCTCTCCTCGAGCTAGAAAGGCCAATCCCCGAAAGGAGGGACGACCACCCCGACGTGCCGCTATATGCAGCGAAGCGTTATCATCACTCACCTCGCCCCCACCCCCCGGGGTGCACGGGGGGCCTCTCGGGCCGACGGGCACACTCGGCGCAACGATTCGCAACCGCGCGACCGGGCGTCTCCTTCCCACCGCGAAAGGGCGCCCGCCCCGAGCTCGGGCTCGGAGGGCACGTTTATACGAGCCACAGGAGTAAAAGCAGCAGGGCCACGGCCCCGACGACGGCCGACACCCAGCGCGCTTCCTGATGAGCTCGCTCCAGGGGAAGCACCGAAGGCGAGCCGGTAGAAGGGGCGTCGTGCCACGGGAGGGGAGGCAACGCCGGTGGGGGCGCCTCCTCGAGGGGGGGCGGGTCGCCTGCTCGCGGCGAGGGCGAACCAAAGGGCGGCGGCGGCGACGGGCGATCCCCCGCCAACTCGGACCGCAAGAGCTCCGCCGCCGCGCCGACCTCGACCGGCGGAGGAGGTGGCGGTAGCGAGGGAGCAGGCAGGGCCACCTCGGGGCGCGCAGCCCCCTTCACCGGCTCACGCCGGCGCATCGTCGGCGGCGACGTCGGCCGCCGCTCGGGTCCATTTCGGTTCGGTAGCTGCCTCGGCGTGACGGGGGGGCCCGAGGCCGGGTGCAGGTAGGTCACCTCGTCCGAATACCCGAAGAGCGCCGTATCCTCGTCGCCGAAGCTGGCTCCGTGCTGATCGATCAGGAAGGTCTGGCGCTCGATCAAGGCGGGACCGCAGAGGCACTGAAGAGCTTCCGCAACTTCGGATTCCGACGCGGCCATGGGAGCGAGCGCCGCTTTCAGCCGCGCGGCTCCGACTGGCCCGCCTGCGGCGCTGCCCTGCAGGGCCTCGCGCAAGGCTTCCGCGTCGCGCCCCCCCGACGGCAGCTGGCGCTCCAGCAGCGCCACCAGGCGGCGCAGGTCCCCGCCCGCCGCGGCGCCGCTGCTGGGCTCCGGCTGCCGGGCCCCGCCGACCCCCACCTCCGACAGGTGGACCACGCCGCGCGCCGTAATCCAGATCGTATCCTCGAACAGGCAGGCGGGCTGCTCGGCAGTTGCACCACCCCCCCCGTCGAGCTCGCCCCAGATGACCACGGCGTCGAGCGCGACTCGAGCCAGGATGTTCGGCGCCAGCGCTCTTCCACCGGTTTCGCACGCGCGCACCAGCTCGAGCAACGAAACGCTGGCGACGTAGGTGCTCGTGAGGCACACCTGCCCGTCTGCTTCGGATAGCCCGAGGAGGCTGATGACCCTCGGGTGTCGCACACGCAGAGCGCGGCCGAGGCGCTCTGCGTCGGGAGCCGCCGAGAGCTTGCGCAGCCAAACCACGTCGCTCTCGCCCGCCGCATTCGGCTGACGCCCAACGGACATCGTTCCGGAAGGCCCGGAAAAGACGTCAAGCAGACTCTCACTTTGGGCAGGACTGGTCACCGCAAGCCACTCGGATGGACGGCAGGGTTCAGGCAGTCTGAATCCCGATCTGAACCATTTCGAATCTGGTGCGGCCCCGCGTCCTTCCGACAGGACCTTCCGAGACACGGTGCACCCTCCGCAGCGGCTCTCCCGTAGGCTCGCTGGCCCCGCTCGACGCCGGCGAGGTGCTTTTCGGGGCGCGCCTCCGCGCGCAGCCGCTGGAGCCGCCTCCGGTAGGCGCGGGTCGGCCACCGCCGACCCGCGGGTGTCGCCGAAGCGACGACGACCCGCCGGTCAATGGACTCGGGCTCGCGCGGGCGAGCCGTCCGCCGCTCCCGAGCGCCCTCAGCGAAGCGCCTCACAGACTCCGTCGTCGGGTCGATTTCTCGACGAGATCTGCATGACACAAAGGCTCGGAAGGAAGAGCTCGGTAAGCTCGTCGCGATCGATGGACACCTGGCTGAGGCGCCCCAACGCGGGGTCGAGCCTTCCGAGGTTGTCTCGCAAGACGGCCTGTGGCACCGCCAGCTCCGCGGCAACCTCGGCCAGGGTCGCGTCTCGGCTGAAGCGCTGCTGCACCGAGGAGATGGGATCCAGCGCATCCGTCGGAACGCCGGCGCGGCCGAGCGCCCGAAGGTAGACGCTCCGATCTCGCTCGAGAATCTCCTGCATGGCCGCCTCCGGCAGGTAGAGCTCTCGAATCACCTCGAGCTCCTGGGCATCGAAGCTCAGTGGTGTCGACTCCGCGTAGCCCCTCACCTCGTCGAGCACCTGCAGCGGGCCGAGTGAATGACACCCCATGCACGAGATGCCTGCGCGCAGCTGAAAGTCGTCCTGCAGGGTGTCGAACAGGAGGTCGGACTGCAGCGCGAGGCGGCCCTCGCCGTCGAAGATGGCGTAGGCCTGCATGCCGTTGGCGAGCGAGAAGAGCACCTCACTCTCCCCAATCTCGAATACGAGCGGGTCGAGAAGGACACTGCCGCCGGACCCCTCCGCCAACTCGAAGCTCTGCCACAGCGCCCGCTCGCCCCCCAAGCCGATCTCGTGCCGCTGCACGAGGCGGTCCTGCCGCGAAATGCCGGACCGCGTCGTTCCAGCACGCGCCGCCGTGCCGCGCTCGATATCGCGCTGCACGTCGACCTGCAGATCGGCGAGTAGGGCGTCGAGCGAATCGGGGATGCCGAGCAACCCGTAGTAGAGGGCTCCCGCCGTCGCCACGTCCAAGAGCGCGTCGGCGTACAGCATCGGAACCGATGTCTCCGTCTCGCTCGCCGCAAATTGCGCTTCGGCGCCCTCGAACGGGACGGCATACGGGCTGAGCGCCACGACGGCTTCCCAGCCGTCCGCAAAACTCTGACCCTCGACCGCGATCTCCTCGTCCCACCCATAGTCTCGAAGGTCGACGCGATACAGAGTACGCTCTTCGTCCACCGCAATCGGCACCTCGATGCGGGGGCGCCGCGAGAGGCTGTTGAGCAGCTTGCTCATGGCCCAGCGATCGGAGTCGAGCTCCGGATCGCACACGCCCGCGTTGTATCGATTGGAGAGGCTCAGATAGCGCACGAAGCGTCTGTCTTCGGCCTCCTGGGTGAGCAGGTCCGACTGGATCTGGTCGAAGACACGATTGAAGTCGATCAGACTGTTTCCACAGCCGAGCTCCGGCCCCGCCGCGCCGTCGCGCCAGCCGTCGAGGTACTGGATGATCTGCTGAATCTCGTCGTCCGTCGGGGGCGCGTAGCCCGGCGGCGGCATCGACCCAGCGAGGATGCGCAGAATCAGGGTCGACCCCTGGCCGTTGCCCGGCTCGATCAAACCAGTTTCCGCCAACCGGTCGAGGTCCTCGATGAAGTCGATGTCGGCCTGGCCGCTTCCTTCGGCCCCGTGGCACTCGCCGCAGGTTCGACCGAGGATGTCCTCGACCTGGGCCTGCAGGAGAGGAAGCGGCGCCGCCTCCGTCCCCGCAGTCGCGCTTCGCGGCGGGTCGACTGGAGGTCTCTGGACGACCACCGGGGGATCCTGGGGAGGCCCCGCCGAATCTGGGCCCGAGGACGAGCCGGCCCCGCCCGCCGGCAGATCCACCTGGCCGCCGCATCCCGCTAGCAGCAGCGCACCCAGCCCGCATCCCGCTTTCATGATGAAACACTCGCCGAAGGTAATTTCCCGAGTCATCTCGCCTTCCTCTCCGATGACCTTGACATCGAAAGCGCAAGCAAGCGATGATGCGAATTTGAGCCCAATCGAATGAGTTGCTCAAAAATTGCCGGTTTTTGACTTCCGCCGCGACGGAAGTCAGCGGCAGCAGTCGCCTCGCGCCACCAGGTTTAACGCAATCTTGCAATACTGGTGCAACGATTCCGACGCCGTCGCTCCCATCGGCTCGGGTTTCACCGTGGAGGGTGCTGCCAATCGGCAGCGTGTGTGTTAGCGAGCCTGACCCCCCTTCGAGCCCGGAGCAGAAGCGATGCCCGCCAAAGAAGCCTTCGTCGACCTCAGCCCCTATGTGTACGGGACCACGCGGCTCGGAGACGACCAGCTGGCGCTGGCCGATCGAATCGCCATGGCCACCGCCGCGATGGAGACGGGGGCGTGGTTTCACACCAGCCATCAGTACGGCAACGCGCTGCAGGTGCTCCGCTCGGCTTTCGACGCGCAGCCCGACCTGATGCCCAAGATGATCTTCAAGATCGGCTGGGACAGCGTGGAGGAGGTGCGAGCGACCGTCGGCCAGCTGACGGCCGCCGTGGGCTGCCCGCAGATGGATATCGGCCAGCTTTGCCTCAACGGCGCGCTCGCCGAGGATTTCCGTCGGGGCGGTCACTGCTGCGGGCAGCTGGCTCGGATGAAGGAGGAGGAGATGGTGCGGGCCTTCGTCTTGCAGGTCTTTCCGTGGACCTCCGACGTGGCGCTCGCGGCGCTGCGAGGCGGCCACGCCCGGGAAGTCGTGGACGGCTACATCCTGTACCTGAACCCCTTGCAGCGCTTCGCCAGCAACGAGCTGTGGGCGCTGCTGCAAGAGAGCGAAGCGCCGCTCATCGCCATGCGAACGGTGGCCGGTGGCCACGTGCAGGAGCTGCGCGACGTGCCGGGTACCGCCTGGAAGCCTTACCTGCAGCGGCGGGCAGCACAGGTGGCGCCCCTCTTCGAAAGCTCCGGTATCGGCAGCTGGCCCGAGTTCTGCGTGCGCTACGCACACAGCGTGCCCGGCGTGGTGGCGACGGTGGGTGCGACGAGTCGCCCCGAGCGGCTGCGTGACTTCGTGGAAGCCGCCAGGTCGCCCATCACGCCGCTCGATCCCGCAATCGTCGAGGCGATCGACGCCCTGCAGCGCGGTTGGGCGGCCGAGGAGGACGTCCACGGCCAGCCGGGCTCGATGTGAGGGCTCCGGCGCCCAACGCTCGAGGGCGCGACCCCCTGCGCAGCACGGCGCGCTCGGGGCCCGGCGCCGCTCGGTGAGCGTGCGCGGCGCTCGAGCGAGCGCAGCGGCTCCCGCTCGCGGAGGCCCCGGGGCACGCGAGGCGCAGGACGACGGCGAGCCCCGCGCGGATCGTCGCCGGGGCGCCCCCCGAGGCTCAACCCCCGATGCCGGCGGCCGTTTTGGGGTAGGCCCCCCCCGGAGGCGCCTTCCATGACGCAATTGGCCCTCACCTACCCGGACCCCGAGGCCCTCGCGAAAGACTACCAGTCGAATCTGCGCAAGGGGCGCGCTTTCGTGCCCGGCGCCGCGGGAGTGTGCCCCCGCGAGCGCTGCGAGCTGCGCTTGGAGCACCCGAGCCAGGGGCGCACGCTCACGCTCCCGGCAGAGGCCGTCTGGATTGGCGACGCCGGGGTGGGGCTCGAGCTGCTGGCGCTCAGCGACGACCAACGACGCGCCCTCGAGAGCTTCGCGCGGCCCGAAGCGCCGCCCCTCGAGGCGCACGAGGCAGCGCCGAGCAGCACGGAGCTCGGCGGCGAGAGCCGGGGCGAGGCGGGGCCGCGCTCGGACCCCGGCTCGCAAGGCGGGCGCAAGATCCGCAACCTGCACGACCGAGTGCGCGAGCTCAGCATCGAGGAGCGCGATGCCTTGGCGCGCAAAGGCAGCCTTCCCGAGCGCACGGCCTTGCATCGCCGCTACGGCAGCTCCGTCTTCGAAGCGCTCCTGCACAACCCGCAGATCACGACCCGCGAGGTGGGAGCCATCGCGAAGAGTGGAAGCCTCCCCCCCGCCCTGCTCAACCTGATCGCCGGCAACCGCAGCTGGCTGGCAGACGCCTCCGTCTCCGGCGCGCTGTTGGCGAGCCCCCGCGTCAGCGGGCCGCTGCTCGATCGGGTCCTGCGCGCCCTGCCGCCGAGCGACCTCGCGCGACTCGCCAACAGCGTCGCGACACGCCACGCGGTGCGCAGCGCCGCCAAGCGACTCGTACGCCGCTGACCCGAAACTCCGCCGCGGGACAGGCGCGGCGCGCGGCCCGAGGCCGCTCGGCTCAACCGAGGCCCTGCAACTGATCGCCAATCGGGAGCCGGCGAAGCCGCACGCCCGTCAGCGCGAAGATGGCGTTGCACACCGCCGGGGCGATTGGTGGCACGCCGGGCTCGCCCATGCCGGTGGTCGCCTTCCCCGAATCGAGGATCGCGACGTCCACGGCGGGGGCCTCGGCCATCCGCACCAGCCGATACCGGTCGAAGTTGTCCTGCTGTGGCACGCCCGCGTCGATCTCGATTTGCCCGTACAGCGCCGCGGAGAGCCCGAATAGGATCGCCCCCTCGCACTGGGCCTCCACACCCAGCGGGTTCACGGCCTGGCCGCAATCGACCGCGGCCCATACCCGGTGCACGCGCACTCGGCCCTGCTCGATCGATACCTCGGCCACCTGCGCCACGATGCTCCCGAACGTCTGGTGTACCGCGACGCCGCGAGCTCGACCCTCCGGCGCTGGGGTGCCCCAGCCCGAACGCTCCGCCACGTTGCGCAGCGCGGCCGCGAACCGAGCCGCGTCGGGAGCGGTGCTGGCGTCGAGCAGCTCGAGCCGCGCCTCGAGCGGATCACGACCGCCGAGGGCCGCCAGCTCGTCGAGGAACGACTCGACCACGAACGCGTTTTGCGACGCCCCCACCGACCGCCACGTGAAGACCGGCACGTCGACCTGGAGCGGAGCCCAGGTGACGCGTCGATCGGGCAGCGCGTAGGGGAACGGCTCGGCCGCGCCCTCGGTAGCGAACCCCCCAAAGATTCCCTGCACGACGATGTCGTGGACCCAGGCGCTCGGCAGCCCACTTTCACTCACGGCGCCCCGCAGGCGATGACAGTTGATGGGGCGGTAGTTGGCCGACCGTGTGTCGTCCTCGCGCGAAAAGACGATTTTCACCGGTCGCCCCACGGCCGCCGACGCCTGGATGGCGTCCGCGACGAAATCGTTGTTCGCACGCCGACCGAAGGCGCCCCCCAGCAGCGGCACGTGAACCGTGATGGCATCCTGCGGCACACCGGTCGCCGTCGAGGCCATCCCGCGGATCTGAGTCGTCGCCTGGGAGCCCGCCCAAATCTCGACGCGATCGGCTCGAACGTCCGCCACCGCGTTGAGCGGCTCCATCGGTGCGTGGGCCAGGTAGGGCAGGTCGTAGGTCACGTCGAGCTGCTGCTCGGCGGCCACGCCGGCGAGCACCTGGTCGGGATTGCCTTCGGCGAGCGCCGCGTTCCCCGTGCCGAGCATCCCCGCCATCGTGTCCAGCAGGCCGCTGGTCGACAGGTTGGCATTGGCACCGGCATTCCACTCGACCACCAGAGCCTCCCGCCCCTTGAGCGCGGCCCAGTAGTGATCGGCGAGCACGGCGACGCCCGAGTCGATTTGCACGACGTCGCGCACACCCTCGACGCTCAGTGCCGCGCTGGCATCGAAGGCGGCCACGCTGCCGCCGATGACGGGTGGGCGAGCCACCAGACCCACGAGCATGTTCGGCACGAATACGTCCAGAGTATACTGAGCCAGACCGCTGGCCTTGGCGCGAGCGTTGAGCTGTGAACGCGGGGTTCCGACGATGCGGGCCGGGCGCTGCCCCGAAAGCAGCGCCGGCTGCTGCGGCACGGGCAACCGAGCGGCCTCTTCGACCAGCTCGCCGTAGCCGAGCCGCTGCCCCGAGCCGTCGTGGACGACCTGGCCGAGCTCGACGCGCAGCTCGCCGACGGGCACCGACAGGCGAGCTGCCGCCGCCGCGACGAGCATCTCGCGCGCCGCCGCGGCCGCGATCGCGATCGGCTGCCCTCGGCCAGGGCCGCCCCCCAGCCCCAACGCGGAAGGGATGCTGCTGCTGGCGACGGTAAACCACCCCGGCGACCCCTGCGCGCTCACGTCCGGATGCTTGGCGCGGACCCTCGCCCAGTCCACCTCCAGCTCCTCCGCGAGCAACATCGACAATGAGGTGAGCACGCCCTGCCCCATGTCGCTCTGGGGCGTGAAGAACGTCACGCCGTCGTCGTCGCCGATGTGGACGACCGCGGTGAGCTCCGTGTAGCTCACGGGCGGCGTCATCTCCTCCATCCGGGCCATTTCCTCGGTCGTCATCGGGTCGCCCGGCGGGGGAGCCACGGGCTCGCCGTCGGGCGGCATGGCGGGCGCCACGTCGCCCGCCATGCCCGAGCCTCCGCCCGTCGAGCTCGGGGGCAGCTCGCCCGGTGCCGGTGAGCCGCCGGACGCGGCGTCCGCACACGCGATGGCGAGGCCCCCGATGCCCGTCAGCTTGAGAAACACGCGGCGTTGCATCGGGGCCTGGCTGGCCCCGGCCGCCCGCGCGCGCAAGCGGGCGGCGAGCTCTCGTGCGTCGTACGTTTTCACTCGCCCCCCTGACCGGCGGCGCGATGGATCGCCCGCCGAATGCGGTTGTAGGTGCCGCAACGGCACAGGTTGCCGTTCATCCCCTGATCGATGTCGGCGTCGGTCGGCGAAGGCGTGCGCGCCAACAGGGCCGCGGCGCTCATGATCTGCCCCGGCTGGCAGTAGCCACACTGAGGCACGTCTTCCGCCTCCCAGGCATCGACGAGTGGATTCTTCAGCTCGGGGGCAAGGCCTTCGATGGTGACGACGGCGCTTTCTCCCACGGCGGAGATCGGCGTCTGGCAGGCGAACACCGCGACCCCGTCCACGTGCACCGTGCAGGCTCGGCACTGGGCGATCCCACAGCCGTATTTGGTGCCCGTGAGCCGTAGCACGTCGCGCAAGACCCAAAGCAGCGGCATGTCCTCCGGAACGGAGACCTGCCGCGGCGTCCCGTTGACGGTGAGCGTGTAGTCCGGCATGGACCGAACCTACGCCAGGCGCGACCAACCGGCGCCAAGAAAAAGGCAACGAGCGTCGCGATAGGAGCCCGCTCGCAGCGCCGCGAGCGAAGCCGCTCCAGGAGGATCGAAAAAGACCGTCGCGAGAGCAAGCCGGCGGGCGCTCGGGCCCGTGTCGGCCCTCCCTCCGAACCCGAGCGCTCGGGCGATGCGAGGCGCCTCGCCCGCAGGGGCGCTCGCCGCCAGCGCGCCAGACTCCACCACGGGGCGCTCGCGTCGCGCCCGGCCAGGCTCGCCCCCTCAGCTGCGCGCCAAGCCGAAGGCCTTGATCAGATTGTAGACGTGAGAGCGAGCGATGTCCAAACGCTCCGCCGTTTGCGTCACGTTCCAACCCGTTTCCTCGAGCGACTGTTGCAGTAGTCGGTGCTGGAACTGCCGGGTGGCCTGCTGAAACGTGAGCCCCACGGCCGACTCGAGAGCCACGCCCGAGCGCGACACGGACGGAGGAAAGAGGTGCTCGCTCTCCACCAGCCTGCCGCCGCTGGCCGAGGCGCGAATCACGGCGGCTTCGACGCAGTTGGCCAGCTGCCGCACGTTGCCAGGCCACTCCGCGACCAACGCCGCCCGAAGCGCTCCAGGCGAGAAGTGCAGCCGGGGCAGACGGTGCAGCTGGCACGAGCGGGCCGCGAAGAAGTCGAGAAAGTCCGGCACGTCCTCCGGGCGCTCGGCGAGCGAAGGCACGGCCACGGGCAACACCTCGAGGCGATACAGCAGGTCCTCCCGAAAGCGGCGCTGCCGCACGGCGTCCCGGAGATCGATGTTCGTGGCGGCGAGGACGCGGACGTTGGCCGTGCGCGGCGCCGAACCGCCGACGGTGTAGTACTGGCGGGACTGCAGCAGCTGCAGCAGCTTGGCTTGCACGTCGAGCGGGAGGTCCCCAATTTCGTCCAGAAGCAGGGTTCCGTGCTCCGCGGCCGCGAGCTTGCCGACGATCGGGCGCTCCACCCCCAGCTGCCTGCCGCTCTCGGCGCCGAACAGCTCGGCCTCCAGCAACGACGAGGGGATCGCAGAGCAGTTGAGCTCGACGAATGGTTGGCTGCGGCGGGGGCTGTTGTCGTGCAGCACACGGGCCAGCTGGGTCTTGCCCGAGCCGGAAGGGCCGGAGAGGAGCACACACACGTCGAGCGGCGCGACCAACGCCACTTGGCTGAGCGCTTCGGCGATGGACTTGCCACGGCCCACGAACTGCTCGAGGCGCAGCCGAGAGCGAAGCTCGCGGGTCGAATCCTGATGCCCCTCGAGGCGCCGGCGAACGAGCAAGCGGTCGGCAAAAACGGACAGGTAGCGACAGAAGGTCTCCGCCAGGGCCAGCTCGTCCTCGTTGAACGGTCCGGGGGTTCGGCGGTTCTGCAGGTAGAGAACCCCCACCACTGGGTCGGACCCAATCGGGACGCACAGGACGGCCTCGATCCGGTGCTGCCGCACGCTGCCGCGGTCCCGGAACCGCTCGTCGACCAGGGCGGAGGCGGTCATCACGGACTCCCCGCTGGCCACGGCCTCGGCGATGATGCCTTTCGAGATGGCGTGCTGCACGCCCTGCACCTCGGAATCCGAGTAGCCGATCGACCGATGCCACGCAGCGGTTTCCTGAGCTTTGTCGTTCGGATCGAAGAGCTCCAGGTAGCCCTTCTCCGCCCCGCTCATCTCGGTAATGCGCGCGAGCGCGGTCCCGGCGAAGCTGTCGATGCTGTCGTGCGAACCGAGATCCAGCAGGGCTCGATACATGTCGCGCTCCTGGCGAAGCCGGGTCGTATCCAGAGTGCTTGCTTCCGTTTCCATCAAGCGCGGGATCATAGGCGGACGGTATCACGAAGAGTGGCGAAATCAGTCATCCCATCCCTGAGCATGCGGGTCTCGCGCCCCGCACGCGCCCCGCATCGTCCATAATCAAGGACACCAACCCATGGCCAGTGACCACGTCAAGCGACACTGCCGCGGCTCAGCGAGCGAGCTGGTGCACCAGCTCGCGCAAGGCGGCGAGCCCAGCGGCCATCTTCGCTTCGAGTGTCGGCTGGTGAGCAACCAGCACGAAGCGCGGATGCGGCTCCCACAAAGCGCGCAGGCGGTCGTCGAGGGCCCGCGCCTGGCGTCGATCCTCCGCGCGCGCCGGATTGTCCCCGCCCACACTGAAACCGCCACGCGCGGCGCTCTCGAGAAACAAGACCGCATCGTAGCGATCCCGCGCCGCGCTCTCGGTGCCGCCTACCGCCTGGAAGAACGCGTCGGTCCCTTCGGGCCAATAGGCGGCGCCGTCCAACAACCCGCGGTCGAGCACGAGGCAGCTACCGCCCGGCGCCGTGAGCGCGTGCGCGGATTCAGCCTGCTCTTGCAACGAGTGAATGCAGCGCTGCAGGATTCGCCGGCTCTCTTCGCCTCGGGGCTGGGGGAACAGCCCCCCTCCCAGAAGACTGGTGGCCACCTCCGGAACGATCACGACGGCATCGCCGAGCTCGCTCTCGACCCGCCGCGTGAGGGAGGATTTGCCGCCCCCCGGCCCTCCCGTGAGGACGATTTTCGGCGGCCGCCGACCCTCCTCGCCCGCCGACTCCGCGCGGGGCTCAGCAGGTTCCAAACAGCCTGTCCCCCACGTCCCCCAAACCTGGATAAACGTACCCGTCCTCGGTCAACGTCTCGTCGACGCTGGCGGTGATGATGGGCACTTGCGGGTGCCGCGACTGGCAGGTTTCCACGCCGGCGCGACTCGCCACCAGGCACACGTAGCGAACCGAGCGCGGCCCGGTTTCCAGCACCCGGTCGATGGCGGCGCTCGCCGTCTCCCCCGAGCCGAGCACGGAGCCCACCACGATCGCCTCGCGGTTCTCCATCCCGGAAGGCAGCTTGCAAAAGTACTCCACGGCCGTCCGCAGCCGCGTGTCGCGGTAGAGCCCGATGTGTCCCACTCGGGCGGACGGCAAGATCTGGAGCATGCCATCGAGCAGCCCGGAGCCGGCGCGCAGCACGGAGACCAGCACCAGCTTCTTGCCCTCGAGCTCCACGCCCCGGGCCAACCCCAGCGGCGTGATGACCTCGCGCGGCGACACCGGCGCCTCCCGAAGGCACTCGTAGGCCAGCAGCGTGCCCACCTCCGACATCAGGGCGCGAAAGCTGCGAGTGCTGGTTTCTCGATCGCGCAACAGGGTCAACTTGTGCTGCACGAGGGGATGGTCGACGACGACGAGCATGGGGGCGGACCTCTTCAGAACAGGGTTCCGTCGCTTTCGACGATGAGCGGCGGTGGCCCGCCGGGGCGGCGCTCCTGGGCGATGCGGCGACCCGCCGCCCAACTGCCCGCCTCGAGCACCTGCGCCAGAGAGAGCTCCGCCTCGCTGCGCCGCCACTGGCGCCGAAGCGCGCCGGCGAGATGATCGAGCAGGGCCACGGTCAACCCACGCCACTCGATGACGAGCTCGCCATCGGGGCGGTGGGTGCGCCCAGCCGCCTGGGGATCGCGCAACGACAGCACGCCCGTGTCGAGGAAGAGGCCCCCATTGCGATACTCCGGCAGGCCCGTGAGCTGATGGCGCTCGGTCACCTCGAGCCCATACCAGGACAGCACGTCGAACAGCGAGTAGCACAGCCACTGCGTGAGCTTGTGCAGCGGCAGCCAGCCCGCATCCAGCCCTTCGCCGCCGGCGGCGTAGTGGGGCCAGACATCGCCGAGCTCGAGGCCGCCGATTCGCGACCGGGCGGGCCAAACCGGCCCCAAAGCCTCGAGCACCAGCTCGAGCAGCCGCTGCGCGGGCAACCGCCCGCCCGTGGCGCGCGAGGCGAGAAAATCACACAGCCCGCCGAGGCGATCGCCACCGCCGAAGTACTCGGGAGCCGCCTCGAGCCGACTCCCCAGCCGCTGCAGCAGCTCGAAACGCCCCGCCAGGCCGAGCACTGGATTGGCCTCCGAATGCTGCAGGCTCAGGCCGAGGGCCTCGACGGACAGCTGGCGCAGGGCGCACCCATCCACACGGAGCGGCGCGGCCGGGTCGCTCGAGAACAGGCCGGCGGCGAACGCTCCGAGGCTGGCCACGGCGAGCCCCTCCGAGCGCGCCAAGGGCACGGATTCCCCCGCTGGCAGGTAACGCCAGCGGGCGCCGGCACCAGCGTCCAAAAGCACGCTCAGCACGACCAGGTCGGCGAGCGACCGCGCGGCGCGGGGGTCCGCCGCGGCGCCGCGCTCGGCCCGCGCGAGCCCCAGGGGAGCGAGGCGATCGATGCCGCCGGCCCGAAAATGCGCGAGACGCCCGTGACCGGGAATGACGAGCTCGGGATACCGCTCTCGGGCGACGCGGTCGGTGACGGCGACGGCCTCGACGATCCGTTCCAGGTGCACCTCGAAGTGCCGCAGCTCGCCGGCCTGCCCGGCTGCGAGCAGTCGCTGGCAACGCGAGCGAATCGCGGCCGCTCGGCGCAGGCGAGCCCGCGCCTCTTCCGCGTCCACCGCGCCACGACCCCCGGCCGGAGGCTCCCCGCGGGACTCTGTGCCCGGTCGGGTTATGAATCGCTCCCCTCGGTTTCGACCGCAACCGCCAGCTCGTCGACCTCGCGGCGCCGGGCCCCCTCCGCGGGCGGAGCGCCCTCGGCGCCGGAGCGGGCTGCATCCTGCAGGCTGCGGCCCTTGGCGACGGAGAGCTCTTCGGGCGGCGGCACGATGCTATCCGTGTAGTAGCCGGCGGCCACTTTCGCGTCCATTTCCACGGCCGCGTCGGGGGGCACCAGCTCCCGGGGGATGCGCACTCGCTCCCCCACACTGATCCCCGAAGCGACCACGGCATCGTGCTTGAGGTTGCTCATCGACACGAAGCGGTGGATGTGCCGTATGCCCAGCCAATGCAGCACGTCCGGCATGAGCTCCTGGAAGCGCATGTCTTGAACGCCAGCCACGCACTCCGTGCGCTCGAAGTACGCCTCGGCGCGATCCCCACCGGGCTGCCGCTTGCGCGCGTTGTAGACCAGAAATTTCGTCACTTCCCCGAGCGCGCGGCCTTCCTTGCGGAAGTAGATCACCACGCCGACCCCGCCCGCCTGCGCCCCTCGGACGCACTCCTCCACGGCGTGGGTCAGGTAGGGCCGGCAGGTGCAGATGTCGGAGCCGAAAACGTCCGAGCCATTGCATTCGTCGTGCACGCGCGCGGTGATCACCGTCTCCGGCTTGCCGAGCTTGGAGACGTCTCCGAAAATGTAGATGGTCTGACCGCCGATCGGAGGCAGGAAGACGGAGAGGTCGCCGCGTGTGACGAGGTCGGAATACATGCCCCCCGTCTGCTCGAACAGCACCCTGCGGAGCCGGCCCTCGTCCACCCGAAAACGCTCCGCGATGCCCGGCAGGTACCAGGCGGGCTCGATGGCGACTTTGGTCACCACGCACGCGCCGCTCGCGTGCAGCACGCGCCCGTCCGGCGTCAAGCGGCCCGCGGCCATCGCCGAGGCGACCTCGGGCAGCACGAGGTGCGCAGCCGTCACGGCAATGGTTGGACGAATGTCGTAGCCCCGGTCGAAATACTCGCGAAACACGTCGCTGACGACCGCCCCGTAGGGGTCGAAGGACACGATGCCCCGGCTGTCGTGCCACTGGGGAAAGGGCCCGATGCAATGCGTGGGCATCGTGTTCGTCAGATCCGCCTGGTGCTCCGGATCGAGCGCCCCCGCCGCGACCGAAAGCGCGCGGTAGACGGAGTAGGCCCCGGAGTGGGCTCCGATGACGTTGCGGCCTCGGCGCCTTCCCGAAGCCGGCGCCGCGATCAGCGGCCCCCGCCGGGCGGCTGTCGAAGCCCCCCAGCGGACCGGCACTGGCTCGTCTCCGTAGCCTCCCGGGTGCGAGAGGAGCCGAATGTGTTTGGTCGAATCGGGGCGTCGCTGTTGCAAAGGGGCGAGTCGTGGAAAGGGGTGCCGCTCGTCGGCAAAAACGACCGTAGCACGCGAGGTATAAGCGCAACGCCCCGAAAGTGCGGGAGGCTGCGCCGGCCTGAGCGATCCCCACACGCCCGCGCCGCGCGCGAGAAACGTGCGTCGGCTCGGGGACTTGCGCGTTTCCGCCACGGTCGAAATTCACGCCGCCCGGCTCCGGTGGCACTATGCTCCCGGCATGGCGACCCGTCGCTACACGGAGGAAGAGGTCACCGCCATCCTGCGCCGCGCCGTGGAGCGCCACGGGGGGGGAGGCTTGCTCGAGCGAGAGGATCTGGTCGAGGCGGCGCGCGAGGTGGGCATCGAGCCGAGCGCCGTGCACGACGCAATCGACGAATTCGACCGCGACCGCGACCTGCAGCGCGAAATCGACTTGCTGCGCCGCCAGCGGCAGAGGGAGCTCGGCTCGAGTGCGGCCACCTGGGCGATCGTCAACACGGGCCTGCTGGCGCTGTGTGGCGCCACCGGGGGCGATTGGCTGTGGGCCTGCGCCTGGACCGCCGGCCCCTGGGGGATGTGGCTCTTGCTGCGCGCCAAAGGGGCCCTGCTCCCCAACCCACGCCGGGAGCGGAAGCTGGCCCTGAGGGCCCTCGAAGAGCGGCAAGAGCGAGAGCGGCGCCGGCGCGTGGCGCGGCTTCGTGCCGAGCGAGCGCGAGGCGCGGGCTGGGGCGTGGAGTCGATGCTCGAGCAGGGCGTGAGCGAGCTTTTGTCGGCCGCCGCGCGCCGCATGGGCGTGCGCGTCGAGGAGGCCGAGGAGGACCTGGAAGAGCGCGCCGACGCGGAAAGGCGACCCCGGCGAAGCCAGCGATAGCCCGATCCGACTCGCCCCGGGCTCGAGAGCCGTCCCGGGCCGTGCTTCGCGATGCGAAAGGCCGCGAGGGGGCCGCTTGCTGAGCGCCGCCGCGGCGCCTATGACCACGGCTCATGCTTCGGTGGCTGTTTCTGATCCTGCTCGCTCCCCTGTGGCTGCCTTGGCGCGGCCTGCGGGCCCTGCTCGCTCGCAGGCCCTTCCCGGCCACCATCGCGATCTCGCTGCGCGGAGAGCTGCCCGACCTGCCGCCCCCCCGTGGCCTGGTGCAGCGGCTGCGCCCCGGGCCTTCGGGCCCCGCTCTCGCGCCAGTGCTTCGGCTGGTGAAACGAGCGTCGGAGGATCCGCGCGTCGAGCGGCTGCTGCTGCGCATCGACGACCTGCGCTGCGGGCTCGGCCGAGCCGAGGAGCTGCGAGAGGCGCTCGCCGCGGCCGTGCGCCGCGGCAAGCAGGTGGTGGCGTACGCGGAGCACTTCCACCTCAGCGCCTACTGGGTGGCGCTGGGTGCGAGCCGAATCGTTTCGGCCCCGACCGCCAGCCTCGACGTGACCGGCATCGCGATGAACTTCACGCTCGTCAAGGGGCTGCTGAGCCGAGCGGGAGTCGAGGCGCAGTTGCTGGCGCGGGGCCAATACAAGAGCTACCGCGAGACGTTCACCGAAGAGGCGATCAGCGAAGCGAACCGCGAAATGATGCAGAGCCTGGTGGAGAGCCTGCACGAGGCCCTGCTCGACCGCCTGTGCGAGGCGAGAGGGCTGGACCGCGGCGCGGCTCGAGCCGCCCTCGACGAAGGGCCCCACCGAGCCGAGGAAGCCGAAGCGCGCGGCCTGATCGACGAGCGGCGCTACTGGGACGAGGTGGTCGAGCAGTGCGGGGGAGAGCGCCGGATCGGCAGCGCCCGCGCCTACCTCGGGCGCCTGGCGCGGCGGCGCGTGTGGCCGCGAAGGCCGACCAGGATCGGTCTGCTCTCGATTGCGGGCACGATCGCGGCCGGCTTCGACCAGCCGGGCCCGCGGGGCAAGCGGGCCACCGGGCACCGCTCGGTGCGCCGAGCGCTGCGCGGGGCGCTGAAGTCGCCCCGCGTCGCAGCCGTGCTGGTGCGCGTCGAATCCCCCGGCGGCAGCGCGCGGGCGA
Organism: Polyangiaceae bacterium; assembly: GCA_050299315.1. GTDB lineage: Bacteria > Myxococcota_A > Polyangia > Polyangiales > Polyangiaceae > SZUA-265. Next base: position 12,998 of record JBNKVS010000071.1, on the reverse strand, counting down.
GCGACCTGATCTGGCGGGAGCTGAGCCGCGCGGCGCAGCAAAAGCCGATGGTCGTCTCCATGGGCAACGTCGCGGCCTCGGGAGGGTACTACGCGAGCGGGCTGCCGAACGTCCCGATCTGGGCCAACCCCACCACCCTCACCGGGTCCATCGGGGTCGTCGGAGGCAAGCTGCAGGTGACCGCGCTGATGGAAAAGCTCGGCGTGCGCTCCGAGGCGGTGGCTTCGGGGCCGCGCGCCAACTTTCACTCCCTGACCGAGCCGTGGGGCGCCGCGGAGCTCGAGAAGCTCGGCCGGGACATGGATGCGCTGTACTGGGACTTCGTCGGCAAGATGGCCGAGGCGCGCGGCGTGGCCAAAGAGCGGCTGCACGAAGTCGCGCAGGGGCGGGTGTGGACGGGCGCCCAGGCTTCGAAGAACGGACTGGTCGATCACCTCGGCGGCTTCGAGCGCGCCCTGGCCAGCCTGGCGAGCCAGCTCGGGGTCACCGACGAAAGTCGACTGGCGCTCGTCGAGCTCGCGACGCCCCGCGGCCCGCTCGGCCTCCCGCGCCCCGAGCCCGACCCAACGGCCTGGCTGCCTCGCCCGGCGGGTGAGCTGCTGCGAGCCCTGCTCGACCTACAGCCCGGCGAACCCGAGGGGATCCTCGCCCTGGAGCCGGCGCTGCTGCGCCCACCGCGCTGAGCGAGCGCTCGACGGGGCCCACGTCACTCGGCTGCCGGCTCGCTCGAGCGCCCGCGCCGCGGGTCGAGCAACCACTGCCCACCCCGACGAGCCACCTCCGCAAACCACCGCGCGGCCGTCGGAAGGGCGGACTCGTCGAAGTCGTAGCCGCCGCTGTGGGCTGGAAACACCCGCTCGCGCCCCGGGGGGCGCGCGCCAAAACGAACGTACGCGCCGGCCACGTGCTGCAAGAAGTAGCCGAAATCCTCCCCGCCGAGGTTGGGCTCCACCAGCGACAGCGGCGCTCGACCGGTCACCGCGCGGGCGGCTTCGCGCGCCAGCTCGACGGCGGCTCCCCGGTTGATGACCGCCGGCGCCCCCGCCTCGACCGCGAGGGTGGTGCGGGCACCGCTCTGCGCTCCCACGGTGTCGGCCAGCGCCTGCAGCTCGGCGAGCACGTGGGCGCGCAGCGCGGGATCGTGGGCGCGCAGCGTGCCGCCGATCTTCGCGGCGCCCGCCAGCACGTTGTCCGCGCTGCCCGCGTGAAAGCGCCCGACGCTGACGACGATCGCGGATCCGGGTGGAACTCGGCGGGCCACCAGCGTTTGCAGCGCCGTGACCAGGTGACAGCCGACGACCAGGGCGTCCACCCCCAGGTGGGGCCGCGCCGCGTGGCTCTCGCCGCCCAGCACCTCGAGCTCGAAGATGTCCACCGAGGCGTTGACGGCCCCTTCGGTGGCCACCACGCGGCCCGTGGGATAGCTCACGTCGAGGTGACCACCGAAGATCAGCTCCACCCCGCGCAGCACATCCGACTGAAGCATGGCGCGCGCGCCCGAAGCCGTCTCCTCTGCCGGCTGCCAGATCAGACGCACGGGCAGGGGTGGCGGGGCGCCCGCGAGGAGCAAGCGCAAGGCGCCCACCAGCGCGCTGGCATGCCCGTCGTGGCCGCAGGCGTGCATCACGCCGGGAGTACGGGAGGCAAAGGACAGTTGGGTCGTCTCCCGAATCGGCAAAGCGTCCAGGTCGGCCCGCAGCGCCACCGCGGGCCCTTGCCGAGCACCGGGCAGGTCGACGACCACGCCGTGCCCCCCTACCCCCAGCTCGCAGCGGACGCCGAGGCGCTGAATTGCCTCGGCCACGCGCTGCGCGGTCGCCCGCTCGTGGCCACTGACCTCCGGATGCTGGTGCAGCTCCCTGCGAAGCGCGACCAGCTCGGCGAGCAGCTCGTCCCGTGGGGGCGCGGGGGGGCCGAGGGAAGAGTCGTTCATCGGGACGACGATGGGGCAGGCGGGGCCCGGAAGCAACGACCCGGGCCGCCTTGCCGCTCGGCCGGCGGAACCTGGACGGGCGACGGCGCGACCCGCGGCGGCTCTGCCGAGCGAACGCGCTTTCGCTCGGGGCGGCGACGCACGCCGGCGCGCGAGCTCGCCGCCGCAACCCGGTGGCCGTCGCCGTGGTTAGCGTGCGACGGTAGCGGGATGCTGCGTCGCGGCCTCAACGTGATCACGTACCGGCTCGAACGCCTTCTACTGCTCGGCCCCCTCGCGCGCCTGTTCATCGTCGGGGCGCTGATCGGATTGGTGTCCGTATCCGGGGGAATCGCGCTGATGATCATCGACGGAGAGCCTCCCTGGGCCGCCGTGTGGTGGGCGTTCCTGCGCATGTCCGATCCCGGCTACCTGGGCGACGATCAGGGCAGCGCGCGCCGCTTCGTCGCCACCGTCCTGACGTTGCTCGGCTACGTGCTGTTCATGGGCTCGCTCGTCGCGACGATGACCCAGTGGCTCAACACGCTGATGAGAAATCTGGAGAGCGGCCTCACGCCCATCGCCCAGCGCGGCCACGTGGTCGTGGTGGGCTGGACGAACCGCACCGCGGTCATCGTCGGGGAGTTCTTTCGCGCTCTGCCCCGCGTCCAGCGTTTCCTGTCCCTCCACGACGCGCGCAAGCTGCGCATCGTGCTGCTGCTCGAACAGCTCGACGCGGCCTTGCGCCAAGACCTGCGAGAGAGCGTCGGCTCGAGCTGGCGGGAAACGAGCGTGGCCATGCGCACCGGCTCGCCGCTGGACGTCCGCGACCTGATTCGGGTCGATGTGAGCCACGCGGCGGCCGTGCTCGTGCCGGCCGACGACATGAGCCCGGATGCGGGCCTGGCCGATGCGCAGACCATCAAGCTGCTGATGTCGATCGCGCAGCACCTCGATGGCAGCCACGAGCTGCCAGTGCTCGTCACGGAGCTGTTCGATCCCTCGCGCCTCTCGGTCGCTCGGCGCGCCTACCCGGGGCCGCTCGAGATCGTCTGTTCGGATCGACTGATCGGCAGGTTGCTCGCCCTCTGCGTTCTGCACCCCGGGCTGGCCAGCGGCTTGGAGGAGATCTTGACGCACGGCCGCGGCTCCGAGATCCACGTGGTTGCAGCGCCGGAGCTGACGGGGCAGCCATTTTCTCAGGTCCGCCGGCACTTCGACCACGCCATCTGTCTGGGCAGCGTGGTGGCGAGCGGCCGGAGCTTCGAGGCACAGCTCTGCCCCGATCCGGAGTCGCTCATGGCTCCCGATTCGCAGCTCGTCGTCGTCGCGCGCTCTGCCGAGGCCGCCCGCCCCGCGAAACCGGGCCGAGCCCGCGCGCCGGAAAGGCTGCCAGCGCTCGGCACTCAATCGGCCGGCTCCACGCGGCCCCGAGAGGCCGGCGAACCGCCGGCGCTGCGCGTATTGATCATCGGCTGGAACGATCAGGTGCCGGATTTGGTGCGGGAGCTGGACGCCTACAACGGCAGAAGCCTGTGCGTGGACGTGCTCTCTTCGGTGCCGCGGAACGAACGCGCCGGCGCCTTCGAGGGCGATCCCACCCAGAGCACCGTCCGGCAGTTCGAGGGCAACATCGCCAAGCCCAGCGTGATCGCCCGGCAGCTGGCACAGCCCTACGATCGAGTGCTTCTGGTGGCCAGCGACCGGCTCGCCAGCGGCGCCCAAGCAGATGCCCGCACCGCCCTCATCTATCTACTCGTCAGCGATGCCATCGCCCGGCTGCCCAAACCGGTCCCACTCGTCGTGGAGCTGATGGACGTGGACAATCGCTCCCTCGTCGAAGGCGCACGAGCGGACGTGCTCGTGAGCCCGCTCGTGATCGGACGGGTGCTGGCCCACGTGACCCTGCGACGCGAGCTTCGCTCCGTCTACGACGAGCTCTTCGACGCGCAGGACGCGGCCCTGGAGGTCACGCCCCCCGGGCGGCTGGACCTTGCGCTCACGACGCAGCGCTTCGACCAACTGTCGGACCGCATCGCGGCAACGGGCAGCATTCTGCTGGGCTGGGTGGAGCCCGACGGCGGCCCCGCCGTCATCAACCCTCCTCCGGACAGCACCCTGGCCTTGACGCCGAAGACCGACCTGCTGCTGCTGAGCCGGCGAGAAGCGGCGGCCCCGGAGGACGGCCCGCCGCCCCCTCGCCGCCGCTGAGGTCGAAAGACCGGTCGTGCCCTGGTCCGTCGCTTGGTTGGTGCCCCCCCCCGGCTCCGCGAGCGGGACACGGTGCCCCGGCAAACCGGGAAAAACGCCGCTCTTCCCTTGCGTAAGCCGTCCCGAGGACGTAGCTACGACGCGGCGAAGGGCTCACCGCGACCAGACGCCGTCTCTCCCGCAGCGGGTCGACTCGCAGCGAAGCACTCCCCCACGACCCCAAAGCGGCCTCGCCGCGCCGGGACTCTCGAAGCGGCCCTGCTGCCGGGCGAGCCTCCACGGCCCGGGAAGCCACGCATTCGGCTGGCCCGGCCGCAGCGAGCCCAGGGTCCGACCCAGTTTCTTCGAACCGCCTCCGGCCAAGTAGCCAACAACGCTTCGCGGTTCGGCCGTACCTCGCCCAGCGCCCATGATCACCATCACCAACCTCACCAAACACTTCGGCGCACAGAGCCTGTTCTCCGGCGTGAACCTTCAGCTCAACCCGGGCTGCCGCTACGGGCTCGTGGGAGCCAACGGCAGCGGAAAGTCGACGTTTCTGAAGATCCTCACGGGCGACGAAGGGGACGAGGGGGGCAGCGTGGCGATGCCGAAGAACCTCAACGTCGGCGTACTTCGACAGGACCAGTTCTCGAGCGACGAAGAGCGCATCCTCGACATCACGATGCAAGGCGACAAGGTGGTGTACGAAGCGCTGCAGGAGCAGGAACGCCTGAGCCGGCAGGATCATCCGAACGCGGACCGACTCGTCGAGCTCAACGACGTGTTGATGTACCGGGACGGCTACACGCTCGACGCACGGGCGCGAGAGATGCTGGTGGGCCTCGGCATCGACGAACACGCCGTGGAAGCCCCGCTCGGCACCCTCTCGGGCGGTTACAAGCTACGGGTTCTGCTGGCGCAGGTGCTGATCGGCAATCCGGACGCGCTGTTTCTCGACGAGCCCACGAACCACCTCGACATCCTTTCGATTCGGTGGCTCGAGGGCTTTTTGCGGAACTACAAAGGCTGCGCCGTCATCATCAGCCACGACCGACACTTCCTCGACGCGGTTTCGAACCGAATTCTCGACGTGGACTACCAGACGATCCTCGAGTACGCGGGCAACTACACGCGCTTCCTCCAGCAAAAGGAGGAAACGCGTGTGCGCAAGGAATCCGAGAGTGCTCGAGCGGAGAAGGCCATCGCCGAAAAGAAGGCCTTCATCGAGCGCTTCAAAGCCAAGGCCACCAAGGCTCGCCAGGCCCAGAGCCGCGCGAAGCAGATCGAGAAGATCGAGATCGTGGAGGTGCCGCGCAGCTCGAGATGTGCTCCGAGCTTTCGCTTCGAACAAGCCCGACACAGCGGCCGAGACGTGCTGAAGCTGGACGACATCCACAAGGCGTTCGGCGACAAGCAGGTGCTCAGGGGCGTGAGCTTCGAGGTGCGGCGAGGCGAACGCGTCGCAATCATCGGCGCCAACGGGATCGGCAAGTCTACGCTGCTCAAGATCGTTTCGGGCAAGCTGGCCCCCGACAGCGGGAGCTTCGAGTGGGGGCACCAGGCAGCCGTGGGGTACTTCGCTCAGGATCACCACGAGCTGCTCGGCAGCCCCCGGGAGACCCCCCTGAACTTCGTGTGGGCGGCCTGCCCGACCGAGACGACGAACTACGTTCGCGGGCACCTCGGGCGCATGTTGTTCAGCGGGGACGACGTGGACAAGCTGGCCGAATCGCTCTCGGGGGGAGAGGCCGCACGTGTGGTCTTCGCCCGGCTCGCCGTCGAGAAGCCGAACGTGATGGTGCTCGACGAGCCGACGAATCACCTCGACATGGAGACCATCGAAGCGCTTCGTGAGGCCCTGTTGCAACGGGAAGGCACGCTGATCTTCGTCTCCCACGACCGCCACTTCGTGTCCGCGCTGGCAACTCGCATCATCGAGCTTCGTCAGGACGGCCTGCACGATTTCCACGGCACTTACGAAGAGTACCTCGAGCGGCGCGGCGAGGACCACCTGGACGCAGACCAGGTGGTGTTGAAGGCCAAGCGGGAAAGCAAGGGCAAGAAGAAGGCGCCGCGGGCCCGAGCGCGCTGAGCGCGCGGTGGGCCCGAGCGCGCCCTGCTGCCGTCCCCGCCGGCTCCCCGCGCGGCGCGAACCGTGACGGCGCCCACCGGATTGGCGACTCGCGCAGCAACGACGTCGCCTCTCGAGCTCGCTCCGGCACGCCGATCGCGGCGGCCAGCGCACGGCCGCGCCCGCCGGGCAGCTCGGAGCGGGCAACGCGGACCGAGGGTGCCCGAGCGCCCGGGTCCGACGCGAGCCGATGTGTTTCGAGCCGAGCCGTTGGTGCACCGCTCGGGGGCGCGCCCCGTGCACAGCCACGGGCGCGCTCGCACCGCCTCGCCGAGCTGCTACGCTTCGGGAGTGTCGCGCCTGTGCCGAACCCTGCCCCTGCTGGCCACCTGCTGCGCCGCGCTGGGGCTTCTGGCACGGGAGGCCCACGCCTGCCGATACCTGCTCTCCGCGCCGCGGCCCGTCGAAGCCACCGCGGGCGATACGGGCGCCCCGGAGCTGTTCGACGCGCAGGTCCTCTCGATTGGACGCGGGCAAGGCCTGCGGCCGCAGCTAGACGAAAATGGCGCCCTCGTCGCCTATGTCGGCACGACGTGCGACGGCGTCGGCACACTGCGCGTCGTCGTCTCGGCGCTCGACGATCACACGCCCGGGCGCGACCTCCGCTTCCGCGTCGAAGTGGTCGAAGGAACCGCCCCGATTCGGTTCCTCGCCGAAGCGGTTGCGGCAATCGACGAGGACCAGCTCTTCTTCACCTGGATGGATGGCGCGAGCGAGGAACAGGAGCCCCTGCGTTTCCTGGTCAGGCTCCGAGCGGTGGATGGCGCAGGCAACGAGAGCTCCCCGCTGGATCTGTGGGTAGAAGATCCGGGCCGTCAGGTGGAAGGGGAAGCACCCCCGGGCCTCGACGACACCGCGTTCGGCGCCCACGACGTAGTCGACCGGCCCGAGCACGCCGCGGCCCCTCTCCCGCTCGAAGCCGGGGGGATGAGCTGCGCCACGGCGCGCCGCGGAGCCGGCGCCCGCTTCCTGGCGCCGCCCGGCTGGCTCGGGCTCGCGGCGCTCGGCCTGATCGGCGCCCGAAGGCGCCGCACCAAACGCCCCCCGCCTGCCGCAGGCCACCACCGAGCGTGAAGGTGGAAGCTCTTGCGCGGAGGCTCCACACTCCACGCGAGCCATCGCTCGTCAGCCGCCAGGGATGGGCGCTGCGTGCGGCCGCCCGCAACCTCGACGGACGCTCGGGCCGCACGGGCTGAGCTCGCTCGCGCCCGGGAGCGCCTCGCCCGAAGCCGCGCCGGCTCGAGCCGGCGCTCATGTTCCGCGAGGGCGCCGCGGGGGCACCGGCTCGCGGCGGTCCCCGGCGCCCCCTTCGGGCGCTCGAGCGTGACCCGAGTTCGAGCGGGCGGCCCTTCGCTGACCCTCCCCCGCCAGACCGGGCGGGGGGGCCGGGGGCGGATGCGCGCGGGCATACTGGACGGCGTCCGCCCAGCGCCGAGCGGGCTCGCCGCTGAGCGCAAACGGCTGCACCTCGACCAGATGTCGCCCCTCGTGCGGCGTGCAGGTCTTGACGTTCACCCACAGGTCCAGCTGGCCGCTGGGGCAGCTCACCACGACCCGTGTCACCCAATTCGGCCTGAGCGATTGCGGAGCGAGCAGCTGCGCCCCGCGCAAGCCGATGCGCTGCAGCTCGACGGGCTGCTCCCCTTTCTTGGTCGGGATCACGGCGGGACACTGCAGCCAAAGAAGATCGTCGTGGGATCTCGCGGGCTCGGGCAACACCATCGACGCCAGTGGCTTGCGGGCCTTTCGCTTGGGCGGCGTCGGCCGCTCCGAGACCAGGGAGTCGATGATCTCGGGCAGCCTCGGCGCCAGCGCCAGCAGCCGCTGGCACTCGCTTTCACTGTCGAGCAGCGCGCGCAGCGCGGGCTCGTCGGGGGTCGGGGTGTGCTCCAGCAAGCGAAAACACTGGGTCATCGTGTGAACCAGGGCGCCCAGCGTCGTGGTGCCCGGCTCGCCGCGGCCCAGGCTCGAGAGCACCTCGATGAAGAGGCTCGGGACGTCCCAACGGCGCGCAATGAACACCCCGACTCGAGCTTGCTGCCGCTCGACCGTCTCCAGCCAGCGCTCGGCAGACAGAGCGGTTGCGTCTTTGCGCTCCCCCAGCACCTTCTCGATACACGCGAGCGTCACGCTGCGCCCGAGCCCCACCAAAAGCCCACACAAGAAGGACTCGGCCCCTCCGAGCTGCCGCCCGGGCCCGAGCTCCTTACAGGCCAACGCGGTGTACAGGCTCTGGCGCCAGACGAAGTATTTGAGCTCCTCGAGCACGCCTTCACTCGTGGCCGCATTGCCGAGGCCAGCCGCCATCGCGACCTGGGCCACTTCCGCCGCGCCGAGGCGGCTGACCGCCTGGGTGACCGTCGTGATGGGCCCCGCCTTGGGTCGATACCTAGAGGAGTTGGAAATTCCCACGACCCGGGCGGAGACGGCCGGGTCGGTCTGGACGATCTCCGTCAGACGATTGACGTCGTAGTCGCCGCTGTTGATCAGGCGATTGAGTCGAACCGCCACCGCAGGGTACGGCGGCACGACGATGTCGTCCTTGGCCAAGGCTTCGGCCACTGCAGCGTCTGGGTCGAACACGGGTTGCCTCGATGGGCGCATCGGGCGCCTCTCTTGGGACAACGACCGGGAGCCTCCAACCGAAAACACCTGGGCTCGAAACGACGACGTGTTGCACCCGGGAACATGGGCACGGCGCTGCGCGAGCGTATACCATCGCCTGCCCACCTACCGCTCCGAATCGGGCCGCAGGTCGTCGCCCGCCGGGACGCGCTGGGGGCCGACCTCTGCCCACCATCACTCCTACGTCGGGGGCAAGGCGGCGCCGTCGCCTGTACCGAGGGCCGTCACCTGCACCGGGCCCCAACGGCGATCCTCCCGATCATCGTGCCCCGCCCTCCGACGAAGCGTCCGCTCGAGGCGAGCCGTCGAGCGCAGAGCGAGCGCCCTCGCACGCTGGGTGCCCGCGCCGCGCTCGTCCGAGCGTCGCGGCCGGGCGGGCCGAGGGCCGCGCCGGGCACGAGCTCCTATCGGGGAAGCTCTGAAAGCTCGGTGCGCAACGCCTCGACCAGCCGCTGAAGCGCCGAGCGGCGCCGAACGGAGATGCGAAAGTAGCCGGCTAGCCCGAACGACGAGCACTCCCGCACGAGCATGCCATGGCGCCGCAACAGATTGTCTCGCACGCGCACCGCCTGGGGCACGGAGACGAGCACGAACGGCGCGACCGAAGGCTGTGGCTCGAGGCGGAGCTCGCGCAGCCGCGCGCAAAGCCACTGGCGACTGGCGCGCAGCCGCTCGCGACTGCGCGCCACGAACTCGGCGTCGCCGGCGGCGGCCACGGCGGCCGCCTGCGCCATGGCGCTCACCGTCCAGGCCGGGCGCTGCGTGGCAACGGCTTCGGCGACAGCGGGCTCGCCGACGAGGTAGCCCAGCCGCAACCCCGGGATCCCGAAGTCCTTCGTCAGCGACCGTACGATCACCACGTTGCTCGGCACGGTGGTGCGCGCGTCCTCGTGCGGATCGCTCAGGCTGAGGAAACTCTGATCGAGCAAAAAGGCGAGCTGCGGGTGGCGCCCCGCCAGCTCCGCCACCTCGGCAGCGGGCGTGAAGGCTCCCGTCGGCGTATTCGGCGAGCACAGGTAGACGACGCGAGCACCGCGGTGCAACGCGAGCTCCACGAGCCGTCGTGCGTCGATGCGAAAGGCCTGCTCGGGGCCCGAGCGCAGGGAGGCCACGGGGCATCGCGCCGCCTCGCAGGCGAGTCGAAATTCACAGAACGTGGGCTCGGCGATCGCCGCCACCTGGCCCTCGTTCATCAGCACCCGCTGCGCCGTCCACAGGAGCTCGGCGGCTCCGTTGCCGAGAACCAGGCGCCCCGCGTCGATGCCGAGCGAGCCCGCGAGCGCCTCGCGTGCCAGCAGGCTGCGGTCGTCGGGGTAGCGCGAGATGTCCGCTGCCCCCACCGCGGTGGACACCGCGGCACTCGGCCCGTACGGATTGGTGCTTGCGCTGAAGTCGAGCACTGCGGCCCGATCGAGGCCCAGGCGCAATAGCTCGGCGTCGTTCGGTCCACCGTGCACGCGCAGGCTGCGCTCGCCGAGCGGCGCCGCGGCGTCGGACGCCGCGCGCGACGCCGGCTTCGGCTCGATGGGCCGCCTCGCCTCTCGAGGCCACACGGGAGGAACACTCGCGTCGGACAAGGGCCACTGAGTAGCAGGAGTTGCGGCCGAGCGCGGCCCCTACCCCCGAAGCGACCGGCCCGCGCCCTGGCCCGGATTTCTCCGGGCTAGCCGGTGCTCAGCCGGCCGCAGGAGTGGATTCCTCCAGCCGGAGGCGGGGCTCTGCTTCCGCATTGGAAAAGAGCCTGTGGATCGCCGCGCGCAGCTGGGCAGCGCTGATGGGTTTGCTCAAGAAGGCCGACGCCGTGCCCAGCCCCGAACCGAGATCGCTCTCGGGCGAATGGCCCGATACGAACAAGACCGGCAAACCGGGCCGCAGAAGCCGGCCGCGGCGAGCTAGCTCCTGGCCCGTCATGTTCGGCATGACCAGGTCGGTGACCAGCAGGTCGATTCCCTGGCCACCGCGCCGCATCATTCGACGCAGTGCGCTCGCACCGTCCGGGCTCGTCGTCACTCGATGCCCCTCCGCCGCGAAGATGTCGCGCAACGCGTCGCGGACCTCGCGCTGGTCCTCCACCAAGAGCACGCGAAGGCGAGCCGGAGCGGCCGCGCTCCCCTTCGCCCCGCCCCCGGCTGGCGTCGAATCCGCGCACGGCAGATGCACGCGGGGCAGGTAGACGGCGAAGCAGCTGCCCTTGCCGGGTGTGCTGCTGACGCGAATGTGCCCGCCACTTTGCCTCACCACACCATGCGCGGTGGCCAGCCCGAGCCCCGTCCCGGCGCTGCGGGTGGTGAAGAATGGCTCGAACACCCGGCGGACCGTGTCGCGATCCATGCCGCAGCCCGTATCTTCCACCGAGACGACGACGTGAGGCCCGACCGCTGCCTCCACCACGGCGGCAGCCTCCTCGGCGGTGACCTCGGCGTGAAACGTGCGCAAGGTCAAGGTGCCCCCGCTCGGCATCGCCTCGGCCGCGTTCGTGGCGAGGTTGACGACGACCTGTTCGAGACGCCCCGCGTCGACTCGCGCGTTGCCGAGATCGGCCTGCAGCCGCTCTTCGATGCGAACCGAAGCCGGAAGCAAGCGGCGAAGCATGCTGCCCAGCCCCTCGATCACGGTGTTGGGGCAAAGCACGCGCGGCTCGAGCACCTGTTTACGCCCGAACGCCAGCAGTTGCTTCGTGAGCTCGGCGGCGCGATGGGCCGATTCCGCGACCTGACGAATGTCGCCCTCGAAGCGAGCGTCCCCCTGCGAGCGCCGCCGCATGGCTTCGGTGGAGGCCACGATCACGGTCAGCAGGTTGTTGAAGTCGTGTGCCACGCCCCCCGCGAGCCGACCGAGCGCCTCGAGCGACTGCGAGCGCTGCAGCCGGCTCTCGAGCTCCGTGCGGGCGCGTTCCGCGCGCGCACGCTCGGTCGTGTCGACGAGCGTCAACAGCCGCCCGGCCTGCCCCTCGTCGTCCTTCAACGCCGTGGCGCGAATCTCGACGTGCCTGCCTTCGCGCGAGACGACTTCGACACTGGCGTCGGCGGCCAGCCTCTGGAAGAGCTCTCGCTCCTTGCGGCGCGAGCCGGCGTCGAGCCAATCCACACTGTGCCAGGGGCGCCCCGCCAGAGGCTCGTCGCGCAGGCCGAGATAGAGCTCGGCTCGCGGGTTGGCGAGTTGAACCACGCCGCGATGATCGACCCACACCACGCCGTGGGGGCTCCACTGCACGAGCCGCTCGAAACGGCTGCGGCTTCTCTCGGCGGCGCCCGCGTGGACCGCGACCATCGTCAGTGCCGAGTGGGTGAACACCGCGAGCGTGATGAAGATGGCCGTCAGCTCCGTCCACGTCCTGAGCGGGTTGGCCACCACGTGCGGCGCGCCCCACACGACGATGGCCACCGCGATCGATGCGACTCCCGCGGTGACGTAGGCCCCGCGCGGGCTCCAAAGCAGCGCCGAGACCACGATGGGCAGCGCCATCGCCGCCGGCAGCGTTCCCGAGCCCAGGCCTTCGCGGTTCCACGCCGCCCAGGTCGCCGCGACCAGGAACAGGCAAACGACCAGCGCGCCAGCCAACTTGGCCCAGCCTCGACCGAGCACCAAGACAATCCCGAGGACCACGAAATTGCAGAGGTACAGCGGGACGTCCACGGCCCCCGCCGGGCGCACCAGCAGCGTCGCCACCAGGCCGAGGTTGAGGACCAGCCCGCCCAGAGCGACCCGCCGCACGATGATGGCCCGCGCGCGCGGGAGCGGGTCGGAACTGGCCGGTGCAGGCAGCTTCGCGAGGCTCATCGTCGCTCGAACATAGCTCCACTGCGACGACTTCCTAGCGGGCTCGGGCGGAAAAGACTTGACTCGTGATGCCATTTCGCGATCCGGCACCGCCGCGAGACCGCGAGTCCCTCGCGGCGTCGCCATCCGCCACGCCCCCGCGGTCCGGGATGGCCGAAACTTTACTCGCGAGCGGGCGGCGGGGAACGCGCCGTCTCGACGGGAGAGCCCGCGCAACGTCTGCGCCGCCAAGCCCGGCCTGCGCGCCCTCGCGCCGGCGCGCGCGATGTGTCCGAGACCCGTCGCCCGCTTCCGCGACGGGGGTGCCCGCGCGGCGGGGCTGCCGGTACGGTGGGATGGGTCGGGGGGGGGGGGGGG
>JBNKVS010000070.1:0-145057 GCA_050299315.1 Polyangiaceae bacterium | reverse complement strand
GGGCTCGGTATTGATGCGAGCCGCCCGGGGGGCGGGCTCGGTATTGATGCGAGCCGCCCGGGGGGCGGGCTCGGTATTGATGCGAGCCGCCCGGGGGCGGGCTCGGTATTGATGCGAGCCGCCCGGGGGCGACGTCGGTGGGGTGGCGCGGGGAGGGCGTCGGTCGAGACGCGATCCTCAAACCTTCTGCAGGATGAGCCCCGAGGCGGTGAGACCGGGCCCGAAACCCATCGAGAGGATCTTCGTGCCGCTGGCGACGCGCGGGTCGGCGACGAGGTCGGCCAAGATGTGTGGGACCGTCGCGGAGCACAGGTTGCCGAGTTCGTAGAACACGCGGCGCGAGTGCGTCATCTGGGCCTCCGAAATCCCCAGCACGTCACGCGTGTGATCGAGAATCTTCGGGCCGCCCGGGTGAATGGCAAAGGCCATCTCCTGACGCTCCTCGGCCAAGTCGATCCCCGCGCGGCGCGCCAGGCGACTCGCGAAGTCGGCGACGTTCTGGCGCAACAGCAGTGGAACGTTCTTGGAAAGGAACATCTCGAACTGGGTGGGGCCGAGCCGCCACGTCATTTCGCCGAGCGAGCTCGGAATGAGCTCCTCGTGGTGGGCGAGAACACGCAAGCCGCTCTGCTCCTTCCGCCACGAGAGCTGGCTCTCGGGCACGGCGGAGTAGCCAATGAACCCGTCGCCGAAGAGGGTCATGTCGATGATGTTTCCCGGCTCGGTGTTGAGCAGGGAGACGTGGCCGCTGAGGTACTCCGTGTGGACGATGTCCACTCTCCGTTTGGGCTCGGGCTGGTTGAGGATTCCGGCGGAGAGCAGGCCGACCGCGTTGCGCACGGCCGGGAACGCTCCGTAGCAGCCCATGTGATAGGAATGCGTCACCGTGGTGTCGTACCAGCCCCGTTGCGATGCGTAGCGCTGCGCCGGGCTCGGGGCTGCGTACCCGGAGCACGATACGTGGATCAGGTCGTCCGGGGCGCGCTCGTGGCGTTGCCCCCACTTCTCGAACACCCGTCCGGCGGCGCGCTCGAATGCCGCCATGCGCTCGTCGATCGCCGGTCCGCTTGGGTTCTGCAACAGATCTTCGAAGCCCTCCGGAAATTGGGGAGAGCCTCCAACCGCTCCGAGCGCCCGAGGGTCGTCGGGGAAGGCCAACAGTTGCCGCTTCGAGACGTACTTTGGGCTGACGCCGTACTGCAGCACTCTGTGCTGCACGTCCTGCATGAGACGAGCCGCGTGGTGGGGGTCCGTCACGCCTGCTTCCGCGCAGCGGGCCGAGGTCATCAGCCACGCTAGATAACTCAGCAGGCTTTCCTGGTCCACTAGCCGTTGCAGCGGCAGGGGGGTGAAGTCCGTAAGGACGATGGGCTCAGCGCTCATGGCTGACTCCAAACGAGAGAGCGCTGAACGAGGGGAGCGCGATTGCCGGAGCCGGGCTGACGCTGGCTCGCCGCGGGCGAGCTTCTTCGACGGGGTCCAGCGCGGCCTCGAGGTCGCTGATCGTTTCGATCGCGAAGAAGCGGGACTCCGGCACGGAGAAGCCGAACTCCGCTTCGAGGGCGACGATCAGGTCGACCTTCTGAATGGAGTCGATGCCGTAGGACGAGAGCGAAGCCCGATGCTCGATGCTCGCTTCGCTCAGTCCCTTCGTGCTGGCCACCCAAGCGGCTGCGCGCGCGGCTACGTCGGCGCCCGATCGGATCGGCTGCTCTGGTTTCGGAGCCGCCCACTGGACGAGCGGTGTGTACTGGCCCGTGAGCAGACCTTCGCGGCACTGGCGCCTTTGTATCTTCCCGCTCGTGGTCTTGGGTACCATGTTGCGTCGAAGCAGGGCGATGCGCTCGACGGCGACCTCGTGCTCCTCTCCGATTCGGCGGGCGAGCTGCGCCAGCTGCGCCTCGGTCACGGTCGCCCGCGGCTCGAGCTCACCCACGATCGCGATGCCAGCCTCCTCGTCTTCGCCCGGCCGAAACGCTGCGGTGAAGCCCGGTCGAAATCCCGAGCAGCAGGCCTCCGCCGTCGCCTCGAGGTCCTGAGGGTAGACGTTGTGACCGCGAACGATGATCAGGTCTTTGAGGCGACCGGTGACGAACAGCTCTCCTCCTCGAACGAAGCCGAGGTCTCCCGTCCGCAGGTAGAGCCGCTCGTCTCCCCGTGGCCGTGCGCGAAAGGTTTCCTCGGTGGCGCGCTCGTTCTCGAAATAGCCTCGCGCCACATGAGCGCCGCGGAGCCAGATTTCGCCCACGCGGTCCTCCGGGCAAGGCTCTGCCGTGTCGGGGTCGACGATTGCCAGGGTCTGGTCTCCATGATCGTATCGGCCGACGCCGACGTGCGGCTTGCCATCGACCTCGTCCATCGCGATGTCGCGCTTGAGCAACCTCGAGTTGAGCGAGAGAAGGGAGGGGCTCGCCGCCTGGTGGCCGGATACGATGAGCGTGGCTTCTGCCAGCCCGTACGTCGGCAGAAAGGCGCCCCGTTCGAAGCCCGCGACGGAGAACGCCTGGGTGAAGCTCTCCAGCGTGGTGGACCGCACCGGCTCGGCTCCGTTGAAGGCGACCTTCCAGCTGCTCAGGTCGAGAGAAGCGCGCTGCTCGGGAGTGGTGCGCTTCACGCACAGCTCGTAAGCGAAGTTCGGGGCGCCGCTGATGGTCGCCCGGTAGCGCTCGATGGCTTGCAGCCAGGAGAGCGGGTTCTTGATGAAGTTGAGGGTGGACAGCAGCACTGCCGGAACTCCCAGGTAGGCTGCGTGGAGCACATTGCCGATCAGGCCGAGGTCGTGAAAAATCGGCAGCCAGCTGGCGAACACCGTATCTCGGCCCGTGCCTGCCACCTGCTGCACCATGCGCTGGTTGGCGAGGATGTTGGCGTGGGTGACCATCACTCCCTTCGGCTCCGAAGTCGAGCCCGACGTGTACTGCAAGAACGCCAGCGCTTGCGGGTCCAGTCTCGGAAGCGAAGGTTCCGTCGGCTCGGCGCCGGGGCTGCCCTCGGGGGGCGCATCCTCCGCGAGCTCGTCGATGAAGAGCACACCGAGGTTCACCTGGGCCTCTTCCGAGTCGATCAGCGCCGTCACCGACCTCTCGCTGGCCTTGATGGTGAGAAGGCTGGTCGCTCGGCAGTTCCTCCATACGGCGCGCCATCGGGCCACGGCGCTCTTCCCCGTACCGGGTTGCATGGGCACCGCGACGACGCCGGCGTACAGGCAAGCGAAGAAGGCTTCCACGAACTCGAGCCCCAGTGGAAAGAGCAGCATGGCGCGGCTCCCCGGTTCGTACCGCTTGGCGAGCTCACGTGCGATCTTCTGGGAGCGCTGGTAGAGCTGGCCGAAGCTGAGCTTGCGCTCGCGTCCACCGGAAGCGTAAACGTAGGCCGTCGCGTTCGGCTGAACCGACGCCCAGAAACGTAGAACGTCCGCAAGCGTTTCGCATGACGCGGGCGCCTGCTCGTAGCTCGCGTCGGGTCGTTCGATATGGTGTTCCATCGCGATTCCTTTCCCTTTGGGAGGGTGGGGGGGGGTACGATTTCGCGGCAACTTCCTGCTGCCGTGCTGGGGGCTCTATTGGCTAGCAACGACTGTCGACATCGACGCTCAGAAGCCGACCCGCCGCCCCTCTCTCGGAGTTCCTGCGAGGTGCGTCACGGCTCGACTCGTGTTCTGGTCAGGCCGCGTCGACATTGCTCTGCGCGACATTGCTCTGCGCGACATTGTCCTTCGCGACATTACTCTGCGCGAGCCCGAGGGCGGCGGCGGTGGCGCCGACTCGCTCGGCGACCGCGTTGGAGATGAACTGATTGAGACTCACGCTCTCGAGGGCAGCCGCCTGGCTGGCTCGTTGGTAGAGGCTCCGAGGCAGCCGCAGGGCGAACCGCCCACTCGTGTTCTGGTTGACCAGGAGGCGCGGAGCGGGGTTGCCCTTCGCCAGCCAGCTACGCAGCCAGCGCTCTGCGCAGCGCTCGAGGTTCGCATAGGCGGCGCTCGGAGTGCGGCCAGTCGCGGAGCAACCTGCGAACTCGAGGATCTCGGCGGAGAACGTTCCGTCTGCTTCCGGAATCAAAACGCGGGTGTACGGCTGGGAAAGGAGCTTTCGAACGCGCAGTGGCGCGCGCCGGATCTTGGGTGTCTTGGTCGTCATGTCGTTCGTTCGGCTTCCCCCCCGAAGAAAGACTGGATGGGGGTATGATATTGTATTCAATATCATCCGCAAGCGTCTCGGAAGAACTTTCACAAAGTTCATTGTCGCGAAACAGAGGAAGCGTTTCGAACGCCACCGTTGTTTCACCGCCGCGTGGGCACCAGCGAGCAAGCGACCCTGCGGCTGTTACGTCACTCGATGCGGCAGCGATGGCCTCTGCGCAACGCCTCCTCCCAATATTGAATACGATACCGTCTCTGCGGGGCTCGTGCCATTGCCGCAGTCGGACTCCTACGAGCCGAAGCGGTGAGAACGTGAACGTCCTGTCCTGAAGACACGGCGCGGAAAGAAGCGCGTCGCTAAAGGATAGCAAGCAAGGGCGCTGCCCTCGGTTCGTGCCCGCGTGACCGGTGGCGTGCGTGTTCGCGCGGCGCGTGTCGGCTGCTGTTCGGCACCCGAGCGAATCCGCGTCACCGCTCGATTGCGGTGTGTTTCTACTGGCTTCCGGAGCTCGGCGTCGGATGGGGGGCGCCGAGCGAGTCCGTCGAATGAGCAGGCGAGGCGGGTCCGAACGCCTGGATCGCGAACCGCGTTTGCGCGCGCTGCCCAGCGAAACGCCAAAGCGCGCTCAATGGACGCCCGGCACTCCAACAAAGCCACGCGGTTTCGAGGAGTTCTGTGCGAGTCGATCGGATCGCGGAGGGGCGCCGGGAAGAGACATCGGGCGACGCCCATCGCGTTCGCGTCCGTCTCACGGAAGTTCGCGAGTGCCGCCGCACACGTACAGTGGCATCTGGTACCGATCGATCGACTCGGTGAGGACGGTGAGAAGTCCGTGGCGTAGGTCGGCAGGCTCGGGACGTCGTGAGTGAAGACGCCGAGCGAGTCGACGAGCTTCGGTGGAGAGGATTGGTCGCCACTTCCCGCGTGCTGTCGCAGGTGACATCACGGGCCGTGGGGACGCCGTGATCGTTCGGCGACCTCCCGCGCGTGCCTGGCTATACTGTGATGTCGGAAATTTTCGCGGGCGAGCCGACGGGTGTCTTTTCGCGCAGTCGGGCGCCGGGCGCGCTCGACGGACGGCAAGGCGGGGCGCGCGCGCGAGGCTCATTCGGATCGAGGACATACTTCGCCCTCGCAGCCTCGGTCCCGCGGTCGCGAGAAATCGGGGCGCGTGAGGGTCGCTCGCGCTCCCGCGGACTACCTCGGGCCGGCGCGAGGCGTTCGGCATGAGCACTTCGAGCCGGTGCCACCGCGCGGCTTTCCCCGGAAGCGCCTCCCGGCGGCGCCGTGGTTCGCCCGGGTCGGGCGCGCGAGCGACCGGCGGTGGGGACTGGCGCCCGATGTGCAATGCCGGCGTTCGAGCGGCACAGGCGTTTGCTACGCTCTGGGAGCGCGCGGGAGACGAAAACTCGAGCTCGCTGGGCGCCAGGTCAGGGGGGCGCCACTGGCTCGAGCCCGCGGAAGTGTCAGATTCGCACTGCCGGCCGGTCTCTGGTGCGCGCGGTGCAGCTTCGTCGGGGCGCGGGTTCCGCGCCGCGCGAAGGGCCGAGGCCCGTCGAGCTGGGGCCGCTCATACGGATGCGAAGATTCGATCCAGCAGCCAGTCGCAGAATTCGGTGGCCGCGATCGGCTCCGTCGTGTCGAACGCCTCGTCGCTGGCGAGCAGGGGACCATCGGCGGGATCGTCGGTCAGTCGCCCGTGGGAGCCGCGGACGAGTGACGTATCTTCGCTCGAAATCACGTCCATCAGCGTGCGCAATCCGAGGGCCTTCTTCGCCAGCCGAAGCGCAATGGATGCTTTGGGGGCCCACAGGTTCGGGTCGAGGAACAGCTCGACGGGGTCGTAGCCGGGCTTGCGGTGAATATCCACGGTTCGTGCGAAGTCCGGAGCGCGCTCGGGCTGCTGCCAATAGTAGTAGCTGAACCAACGATCGGGGCGAGCAATTGCGACCAGCTCGCCCGAGCGGCTATGGGCCAGGCCCAGCTCGCGCTTGCCTTCCTCGCCCACGACTGTCTCGACGCCTTCCACGCTTTCGAGCAGCTCGCGAACCTGCCCCTCGATGCCGGGGCGATTCAAGTACACGTGAGCTACCTGGTGGTCCACGACGGCAAACGCGTCGCTGGCGCCGCAGTCCAACAGCTCGCGACCGAGCTCCTCGCGGATCTTCAGCAGACCCGCCTCCCGCAGCGCTCGGTTGAGCGCGACGGCACCGGAGACCCGTGTGATGCCGTATTCGGAGAGCAAGACGACGCGGCGGCCGCTACGGTGCGCGCTGTCCATCAATTCGCCGCACAGCTCGTCCACCTCGCGCAAGCTTCTCTGGAGCCGCGGGTGGCTCGTATCCGGCCCCAGTCGCTGCAGGTCGTAGTCGAGGTGCGGAAGGTATACGAGCGTGAGCGTCGGGTCGTGCTTCTCCATTACGTGCAGGGCCGAGCGCGTGATCCAGCGGCTCGAGACGATGTCGGCGGCTGGCCCCCAGAATCGAAACAGGGGGAAGCTGCCGAGGCGCTCGCTCAGCTCCTCTCGTAGCTCCGGAGGAGACGTGTAGATGTCGGGGATCTTCCGCCCGTCTGCGGGATACATCGGCCGGGGCGTGACCGACCAGTCTGCGCTCGAGTACATGTTGTACCACCAGAACAGGTTGGCACAGGTGAAGCCCGGGTCGCGCTCGCGGGCCAGCTCCCAAATCTTCTTGCTCTGCACCAAGCGGTTGCTCTGGCGCCAGAACCAAACCTCGCAAAGGTCGCGGAAGTACCAGCCGTTTCCGACGATGCCGTGCTCACTCGGTAGCTTGCCGGTCAGCAGCGTCGACTGCGCGGAGCACGTCACCGCGGGCGTGACCGTCGTCATCGCGCGAGCGCCTCCTTTGCGCAGAAGACGCGACACGTGTGGCGTGTGCTCTTCCGAGAGCAAGCTCTCGGCTAGGCCCACGACGTTTATCACCAACGTTTTTTGCATGGAGTATCGTGCGGCGGCTCGTCTCGCGCCGAAGGGGCCCGCTCGGGCGGGGTCGGCTGTTTCGAACGCTCCCCGGGGACGAGGCGTTTCGGCCTCGTTGGGGACGCTACGATTGTTGCTGTACGACCGGAGCCTGGCCGCGAAGCACGGAGTTTCCCTCCCAAAGCTTGCGCTGGTCGACCAGGGTAGGGGCCTCGATTCCCTCGAGGCGCCCGCTCTGCGCAAAGAAAGCCGCGGGGTTGCTCCACACGATGGTCTCGATGGATTGCTCGTCGATTCCCGCGGCACGCATCTTGGCCACCGTCTTGGGCACCTTTAGAGGATCGCTCACACCCCAATCCGCGGCGCTATTGATGATGATTCGCTCGCTGCCGTACTTTTGCACGAGCGCGACCATGCGATCCTCGTTCATCTTCGTCTTGGGGTAGATGGAGTGCCCTGCCCAGCATCCGCTGTCCAGCGTGAGGGGGAGGGTCTCTTCGGTGTTGTGATCGATGAGGACCTTCTCCGGAGCCAGACCCATCTCGCGGACGACGGCAATGGTTCGCTCCGTGCCAGCCTTCTTGTCTCGGTGGGGTGTATGGATCAGGATGGGCAGGTCGAACTCGGTCGCCAGCTCCATCTGGCGGCGCATGACGCGTTCCTCGGCCTCCGTCACATCGTCGTAGCCAATCTCACCAACAGCGACGACGCCATCCTTCTCGAGGTAGCGAGGCAGCAGATCCAGCACCCCTTCGACGAGGTCCTGCGTGTTGGCTTCCTTCGGATTCAAGCCCATCGTACAGTAGTGCTTGATACCGAACTGGCTCGCGCGAAAGCGTTCCCATCCGACCAGCGAGAGGAAATAGTCCTCGAACGTTCCCACGTGCGTG
This sequence comes from Polyangiaceae bacterium, assembly GCA_050299315.1. GTDB lineage: Bacteria > Myxococcota_A > Polyangia > Polyangiales > Polyangiaceae > SZUA-265. Next base: position 137,087 of record JBNKVS010000070.1, on the reverse strand, counting down.
CGCGGCTGGCCTAGCCAGAAGGCGGGCTCGACGATGGCGACGATGCCGGCGTCGGCCATCGCCTGGTAATCGTCCGTCGTACGCGACGTCATGTGAATGTGCGGATCGAACATCTTCAGAGGGGGCTTCATGGGGGCTCCTGAATCTCACGGTGCTGAGGGTTCGGTGGCGGGGCGCTCGCGACCCGTCCCTTCCCTCAAGGTCCAGTCACGTAGCTGAGGTCCTGCGGCTCGCTGCGCCCGGCCGCGCGGCGTTCGCTGGCGTAGGCTCGCGCCATGTCACTCAATCGCTCACTGCGGCGCCTGGGAAGGCCGACGATGCGGGCCACGGAGACCTCGGTGAAAAATGCTTTGATCACCACCTGGTGGAAAGCCGGCTCGGAAAAGTGACGAGCGGGATAGGGGTTTTCGCAGGCGATGGCCTCGAACACGCTCTGCACGTGCGAGCGGCAGGCCTCGACACCGATCTCCGCGAAGCGCTGAGGCTCGGGGAGTTGCTGGAGGTTGTGCAACAAGGCCTCCCGCTCCCGGTTGTCCCCGGTTTGGTAGAGGCGGCGCATGCTGGGCAGGTGCTCGGCCTCGGGCAGCATCTCACACAGCCGGAGCTGCAGCGCCGCCCGCCCGACTGCCGACAGTGGCCAGCCCTCGGCACCCGGGGCCTCGAGCTCGAGCTGCTGCACCTCGCCGGGCTGCAGGTGGACCGGCTCGTGGCCGAGCTTACGCCCGCAGGCTGCGTGCGCGGCCGCGAACGTCTCCGGGGTGAGGGCCTGCCGCTGGGCGCGCAGCCACTCTGCTGCAGCGGGCGTGGCGCGCTGTGCCGCAATTTCTTCGAGGGCCGCGCCTAGATCGATCATGCGGGGAGCGTACCCGCGCGCCGCCCCGGAAGCGACCCCCAAAAGGCAGGTCTCCCGGTGCGTCGGGGGTGCCGTGACCAGGGAGGCGCGGGCACACTGGGGCACGGCAAGCTGCCTGCCGCAGAGCTCATGCGGCGGCCGGCCCTGCCGAGGTCCGCTTGAATCCACCGCCGCTCCTGGGACGGGTGACCAGGCCGAACCGCCCGTTGCACAGGATGGCATGGCCGCCCCCCCGGCTGGGGTGCCCCGGGGCACTTGCCACTACTTCTTTTTCGGAACGAATGGGGGGGGGAAAGCGCGCCCGCCGCGCTCGGCGGTGATCCACCGCGTTTGGGTGAACGAATCGACAGAGCCCGCGCCGCCGTGGCGGCCGACGCCGCTGCTCTTGACGCCGCCGAACGGAATCCACGGCTCGTCGTTGACCGAGCTGCAGTTGATATGGGCCATGCCGGTGTCGAGCTTTTTGGCAAGCTCCATCCCGCGTTGTTCGTCGCGCGTGATGATGCCGGCGGAAAGCCCGTACTCCGTGTCGTTCGCGACGCGAGCGGCCTCCTCGTCGCTGGCGACCGTCACGAGTGGCGCCACGGGCCCGAACGTCTCGTCGCGATAGACGGACATCTCGGGCTCGACGTTCGTCAAGATCGTGGCGTCGTGGAAGAGCCCGCGGTGTGACCCGCCCAACAGAACCCGGGCTCCTTTGTCCTTGGCGTCCTGAACCTGCGCCACGATCTTGTCGAGTTGCCGCTGGTTGATGATCGGGCCGATGACGTTGCCCATCTCGTGGGGGTCACCAGATTTCAGGCCCTGCGCCAGCGCCACGAATCGTTCGGTGAACTCGGCGGCGATATTCTTGTGGAGGACGATTTTTTCAAGGGCCATGCATATTTGCCCCTGGTGCATGAAGCTGCCGAAGCTCGCGGCGCTCAGGGCGCGATCCATGTCCGCGTCATCGAGGACGATGAGGGCGTCTTTGCCGCCCAACTCCAGACACGCGCGCTTGAGCAGCGCGCCCGCCTGGGCTCCGATCTTACGACCGATGGCGGTGGACCCCGTGAAGCTGATCCCCCGCACCGCGGGGTTGCTGACCAGCTCGTCCCCGACTTCTCCAATGTTCTCCCGGCTGCACGTGACGAGATTGAGCACCCCCTGGGGAAGCCCGGCCTCTTCGAACGCTCGAGCCAGCACCGTGCCGCCGGCGACCGGAGTCTCCTCCGAGGGTTTCAACACCACCGTGTTGCCCACCGCCAGTGCCACGGCGATCGCGCGCGAGGACAGCAACAGCGGAGCGTTCCACGGTGAGATTGCCGCGACGACGCCGAGTGGCTCGCGGACGACGAGGCTCAGCTTGCCGTAGTTGGAGGGCATCACCTCGCCGACCGCTTGGTAGCAGACGGCCGCGGCCGCGCGGAAAATCCCGGGAGTGTAGCCCGTCTCGAACATGCCGAAGCCGATCCACGCGCCGCCCTCTTCGACTCGAATGGCTGCCAACTCCTTCTGCTTGCGCTCGAGAATGTCGGCGACCTTCAACAGGTAGTTCCCGCGCGCGCTGGGAGCCAGCCCACGCCAAGCCGGCAGGGCCGCCTGCGCAGCGGAAATGGCGCGCGCCGCGTCCTGTCGACTGGCGTCGGCGACGCGGGCCCAGACCTCTCCGGTCGCGGGATTTCGGTCCTCGAAGGCATTGCCGTCGGCCGCGTGGCACCAGGACCCATCGATGTACATCTTTTGCGGTTCCTTCATCGTCTCTCCCTCGGGCAGCACGCGATCGAATCGGATCGCCGTCCGCGCGGCAAACCCTTGAGAAGCTCGCCCCGTTCGGCCCGACAGGCCCCAACTATAACGCAATTTCGGGCGCGAGCTCATCATCGACGGGTCCGCCGCCGAAGCGCGCGGTTGCCGGAGATTGCGGCCGGGGTTCGTCGCTTCGGCCGAGTCCCCTCGTCGTTTCGACCTCCGCGCCATTTTCCCGTCCCCTCGCGATTTCGGTACCGTCTCGTGTCGAACCGTTCTTCCCCGGTCGCGCGAGGCATTCCCGCCGCGGCCGGCGCGGTGCCCTTCGCCGCGGTAGATCGCTTCGCCCGAGGCGCTCCGCGCTGGACCGTTCGATGGCGGCCACTCGAAGGGCCGGGAAGGTCGCGGCGTGGTCGACCCCTTCGTTGGGGTCGATGCCCGCGCCTTCGCCGAATCTCGCGCTGCGGCCGACGCGGGCGGGCTCGGGTCGACCCGATTGCGGGCGCTCGCTCGCTCCCGGTGTTGCGGCCGCCGCGCCCGACGCCGGAGCACGCTGTCGGCAGCGCCGAGGGGGCCGGCAAACCGCTGCTTGGCCATCGCCGGGAATGCGGGTCGGCGCGTTTGGCTGCGGAGGCCGATCGGGTCGACGGCGCGTGCAACGCCTGGTGCGCGGTCGCCGCTTTCGTTCGGCGGGCCGTCGTTCGCGCAGCTGGCTTCGCGGGGCGCGGAGCCGGCGCGGGCACGGGGGGGGCGATGCTCGCAAGCTCGAGGGCGTTGCGCCGCCGAGGGCGGAATTCCTCGGCGACTCGGCAACCGCTCGCCAGTGGGTGCACGGTTCACAGGCGGCTACCTCGGCGTACAGCCGCGTTGGCCTTTTCCAAGCAGCGCTCGTCGCGCGCGTCTGGGTTCGATCGGGGGGCTTCCTCGTCGTCCAGCCGGGAGGTGCCGAGGTTTGCGGGGCTGTCAGCTGGTCGGTGAATGGTCGGGGAAGTTGCAACGGTGCTGGTAAGATCTGCGCGCACTATCTTGGGTCGGGCAATGGCGTGCTGCGCGCGGCCCGTGTTAGCCTGCCCGCCTGGAGGCGCCCTGAGCTCGCGGGGCTAGAAGATATCATGCGGTTCGTTGAAATCGACGGTGTCGTTCATCACGTTGACCATCGCCCGCTCGTCGGGGCGCACCAGCGTGCGGGGGAGGGACCCCCAACCCTCGTCCTGATTCACTCGCTGGGCGCGAGCCTGGACATCTGGGATGGGGTGGTCGAGTGCCTTCGGGGTCGCTTTCCGATCTTGAGATACGACTTGCCGGGCCACGGCTGCTCGGAGGTCGTCTCGGGCAGTGCCACCGCCGAAGTTGCCGAGCGCTGGGGCATCGCGGAGCTCGCGTCCTCGGCGCGCGAGTTGGCGCGCGCCGTCGGGTGCGGCTCGGTGGTTCCCGTGGGGGTTTCCCTCGGTGGCCTGATTGCTCAGCGCTGGGCCATCGACGCGCCGGCTTCCGTCGCGGCCCTGTGCTTGGCGGCCACGGCTGCGCGCATCGGGGAGCCCTCCCTCTGGGCTGATCGCTCCGCTCAGATTCGCGCGGCGGGCCTGGCCGCGGCTTCCGGGCGGATTGTCAAGCGGTGGTTCGGTCCCGATTATCGCGCGGCAAACCGAGTCGCCATGCGAGGGTATCGGCGAATGCTGGAGCGCACGCCGGAGGCGGGCTACCTGGCAGCTGCCGCGGCAATCGCTGGCGAGGACTTGCGCAGTCGCGTCGGCTCGATCACCTGTGATGCGCTCGTGCTCGCCGGCGGAGAAGATGCGGCCATTCCACTGGCGGCAACGCGGGCGCTGGCCGGGTCGCTGCCCTGCGGGGAGCTTCGGGTCCTCGCAGGCGTTGGGCATCTGCCTTGTGTCGAGGCGCCGGAGCGGTTCGCCGAGCTCCTCGTGGAGCTGCTCGAGCGGCGCGCGGTGCGCGCGGCGCGGTGGGGTCGACGTGCCGGATGAGCGCCACGCCGCCGGCCGTGTGGTGCGGCGAGCCGTCTTGGGCGAGGCCCACGTCGAGGCTTCGGAGCGCGGCGCGACGGAGCTGGATCGAGATTTCCAGGCCTACGTGACGCGCGCTGCTTGGGGCGACGTGTGGGGGCGGCCAGGCCTGCCGCGGCATACGCGTCACCTGCTGACGCTCTCACTGCTGGCCGCCCTGGGCCACCAAGAGGAGCTGGCGATGCACCTGCGCGCCACGAAGAACACGGGGGTCCGCTTGGAAGAGGTGCGGGAGGTGTTTCTGCAGGTGGCCGTCTATGCCGGCGTCCCGGCGGCCAACGCGGCGTTTCGAGTCGCGAAGGCGGTGTTTGCCGACATCGAGCCCGGCCGCCCGAGCGCCGCGAAGGATGCGCCGTGAGCTCCTCGACTCCGTCGGGAGGGGCACCCGAGAAGGGGCAAGAAAGGCTCGTCAGCCGCTTTCAGCCGCTCGACGAGTGTGTTCAACCAGCCTTCGAAAGCCGCCTCTACCAGTCGACCCGGTTTCGCGCTCCGCAACTGCCGATGGTGCCGATTCCGCAGACGCTGTCGGAGCTGACCGGGCCGCTCTACGGTCATGGCTCCCTTCGGGCGGGAGATGCCGATCTGGTCACGAACGCGGGCACTGGCAGCCCGGCGCTCGGGCAACGCATCATCGTGTCCGGCAGGGTCGTCGAGGAAGATGGCCGTCCCGTGCCCAATACCTTGGTCGAGATCTGGCAGTGCAACGCTGCAGGGCGCTATCCGCATCCGAAGGACACGCACGACGCGCCGCTGGACCCGAACTTTCTCGGCGCGGGGCGGGCGCTCACGGACGCCCAGGGTCGATATCGATTCGTGACGATTCGCCCTGGCGCGTACCCATGGCGCAACAATTACGACGCCTGGCGTCCCGCCCACATCCATTTCTCGCTTCTCGGGCCGTGCTTTCTCACCCGGTTGGTGACGCAGATGTACTTTCCGGGCGATCCGCTGCTCGATCGCGATGCCATTTTCATGTCGCTGCCGGGCGAACGGTCGCGGCGCTTGCTCGTCTCTCGGTTCGACCCCGAGCTGGGAGAGCCGGGGGCAGCGCTGGGCTACCGCTTCGACATCGCGCTACGCGGGCGCGAGGAAATCCCGCAGGAGGCTCTCTAGTGGCTGCTGCGCGACGTGCACCGGGTGCCTACAACCTCGCCCACACGCAGGCGCCCAGCCAAACGCTCGGCCCTTTCTTCCACCAGGGCCTGCTGCGAGGGGCGGATTTCGACGCTGCCATGCGGCAGCCGTTCGACCCCTCGGACCCGGATGCCGAACCGATCGTCATCGTCGGCCGCGTGCTCGACGGGTTGGAGCGCCCCGTGGGGGATGCGCTCGTCGAGCTCTGGCAAGCGGATTCCGCGGGGGTGTATCACCACCCGCTCGACCCACGCCATGGGTTGACGGGCTCTGACGAGAGCGGCGGCTCGCCGTTTGCCGGCTACGCCCGCGTCGCAACCGACGCGGAGGGCCGCTACCAGGTGGAGACGATTCGGCCCGGCGCCGCGCCGGGCCCCGGCGGCACCCTTCAGGCTCCACATATCTCCGTGCTAGTCGGAGCGCGCGGGATGATGCGGCATGCGTTCACGCGAATCTACTTCGAAGGCGACGCTCTGCTTTCGACCGACTGGGTGTTGAGCCAGGTCAGCCCCGAGCGCCGGTCGACGTTGGTCGCCACCCTACGAGGCGGATCTGCAGCGACCCGGGGCGAACGGGCCGGTGGCAGCGCCGCGACGTATCGCTTCGACGTGCGTTTGCAGGGGGCTCGTGAAACGGTTTTCTTCGATCTGTGAAACTCGCTTCACCAAGCTTGGGAGCAACGCCCGCTAGCGAGAGGAGCGGCAGAGCGATGTCTGGTCCGTGCGGGAGCGGGGCACCGAGGTACTCGAGGGCGGAGGCGCGGCGGCGCGCCCACGGCGATCGCTTGCCCCGCGCCACCGCCCGGGCATCGGATGTTGCAGAGTTGGGCGCCGCAGAGTTGGGCGCCGTGCCGCGGGATGCCGTGCCGCGGGATGCCGCCGCGCTGGGCGGTGCGGGGGGGGAAGGATCCCAGCTCTGATGGGCGCGCTCTCTTCGCGGGTGCTCGGCGCAGCCATCTCTCATGCGGGGGTGGGGGAAGCCATGAAGGACGAAGCCTACGTCGCTGCTCTGCTGCGCTTCGAGGCGTGTTTGGCCAAAGTGCAGGGCGCCATCGGCGTGATTCCAGCGGACGCGGCATCGAAAATCCAAGCGGCAAGCACGGATCTCGCCGTGAACTTCGCGGAGTTGGCTGAGGGCGTGCGGCGCGACGGAGTCCCGACGATCGCCCTGCTCGCGCAGCTGCGTGTCGCCGCGGGCCCAGAGGCCTCTCGTTGGGTCCACTTCGGGGCAACCAGCCAGGACGCGATGGACACGGCCGCCCTCTTGCAGATGCGCCCCGCCGTGGAAATCATCCAAGAAGCGCTGGCGGGGCTCGTCGGAGCACTCGCGGGCCTGGCCGAGCGACATCGCGCCACCCCCATGGCTGCCCGCACGCATGGCCAGCACGCGGTGGTCACCAGCTTCGGTTGTCGCGTCGCCGGTTGGTTGGCTCCACTGCTGCGCCACCGCGAGAGGCTCGCGCAGCTCGGTGAGCGCCTCTGGGTGCTGCAGCTCGGCGGCGCCGCAGGCACGCTCTCTGCCATGGGGGAGCGTGCGCTGCAGGTGCGCGAGGGGCTGGCGCGGGAGTTGGAGTTGCAGCTCTTCGACAGCCCCTGGCACACGCAGCGTGACGGGATCGTCGAGCTCGCCTCCTGGCTCGCGATGGTCGCCGGCAGCCTCGCCAAAATGGCTCAAGACATCATCCTATCCAGCCAGACAGAGGTCTCCGAGTTGGCGGAAGCCGCGCCCGGTCAACGCGGAGGCAGCAGCTGCATGCCTCAAAAGAACAACCCGATGCGCTGCGAGCAAGTGATCGCGTGTGCGCGGGCGGCCGCGGGCAGCCTTGCTTCGCTGCACGCCTCGCTCCCCCAGGAGCACGAGCGAGGGACTCATGGATGGCAGGTGGAGTGGCTGTGCCTGCCGGGTCTCCTGCAGCTTTGCGCCGGGGCGCTGCAGCTGGCGGCGAGCGTCGTAGCCGACCTGCAAGTGTACCCGGAGCGAATGCGGCAAAACCTGCGGGTCGCCGGGGACATGGCGCTCGCCGAGCGCATCACCTCGGCTCTTTCGGGGCCGCTGTCGGTTTTCAGAGCGCGCGAGGTCGTCGCCCGGTGCTCGGTTCTTTCTCTACGGCGAGGGGTGCCGTTGCCGGAGGTGGTACGCGCCGAGCTCGCGGACGAGCCAGGAGTGGCCGGGCTCGATTGGGGGGCTCTCGGCGACGTGCACCAGGCGATGGGCTTCGCCCCGGCGTTTGCCGATGCCGTCGTGCGTCGCGCGCGGGCGGCGCTTCGCAAGAGCGCGTTGCCCTGAGGCACCGGACCGATCGCCAGTGGCGCCCGGGCCTGCCGGGGCGAGCGCCAAAGCCCCCGACGCGCCCGGGCCGCCGGTGGCCACGGCCGTGCGTGGGGAAGCGCGGCGGCGCGGGCGCCGCCCGTCGCCCGTCGGAGGGAGGAGCCGCGCGGTGCCGTGGCCATCGCGCCGCCGCGCGCCCCGGGTCAGCCCCAGACCTCTTCGGCCGTTTCGACCACCAACCGGAGCTTGGCGATCTGCTCATCGACCGTCAGGTCGTTGCCATGCTCCGAGCTAGAGAAGCCGCACTGCGGGCTCAGGCAAAGCGACTCGACCGGTATGAACTGAGCCGCCTCGTCGATGCGGCTCTTCAGCTCTTCCTTGCTTTCGAGCTGGGGGCGTTTCGAGGTGATCAACCCGAGAACGACCTGCTTGCCCTGCGGCACGAAACGCAGCGGCTCGAAGCCCCCGGAACGCGAATCGTCGTACTCGAGGAAGAAGCCGTCTACGTCGATTTCGTTGAACAGCGTGTCGGCGACGGCTTCGTAGCTCCCTTCCGCGACCCAGGTGCTACGAAAGTTGCCTCGGCACAGGTGAATGCACGCCCGCATCCCCTCGGGGCGATCGCGCAGAGAATCGCTGATCAGCTTCGCGTAGGTCGACGGGAGCTTGTCGGGATCTTCCCCGAGCGCTCGCGCTCGTTCGCGGTGCTCCGGGTCGCAGAGGTAAGCCAAGTTCGTGTCGTCGAGCTGCAAGTAGCGACAGCCAGCGGCCGCCAAATCCGCGATCTCTTCGCGATAGATCCGCGCCAGATCTTCGAAGAACTCTTCGAGAGTCGGGTAAGCTGCCTCGCTGACGCTGCCTCTGCCGCCGCGAAAGTGCAGCATGCTGGGCGAAGGGATGCAGAGCTTGGCCGTCTGCTTCGTCGTCTTCGCGAGGAACCGGAAGTCTTCCACGGCGACGCCACCCTCGGGCCTCGAGAGCCGATCGGAGACTCCTAGGATCGGTGGCGCGAAGTCGATCTCTTTGCCATTGCCTCGGAACTTCACCTTGTATTGAGATGCCGAAACCGTGACTCCTCGGATCTTCTTCAGAAAGTCCACGTGGAAGATGGCTCGCCGAAACTCGCCATCCGTTATGCCGCGCAGGCCCGCGTCCTCCTGCAGGCGCACCACTTCCACGATGAAACGGTCCTCCAGCTCGCGCAGCGCTTCGTCGGCCAACTCGCCCGAGGCGTGGCGCTTGCGTGCCTCCAGCAATTCGCGGGGGCGCAGTAGGCTACCGACGTGATCGGCTCGAAAGGGGGGCAATACAGCGGGCCTCGTCATTGTTTTGATCTCCGTGAGAACGAGCTGATGGAGGCTGCCGTTGCCCCCGTCAGCCTCGACTATCTCCGGGGCGAGTCGCGGTGTAAACCCACTGCGGCGGCTCTCGGAGAGTCACGGCGCGGGGAATTTTCCAGTGTGCGCGTCGGTGGGGGAATTGGTCCAGGCCTGCCACGACAAAGCCCCGCGAAGCGGCTATGGTCCGAGCTTGGAGGTTTCGTAGAAGTATGAAGTTCGCGCATCGTCATCCAGCCACCCTTGTCTGCGGAGCCGTCGGCGTCGCCGCACTGTTCGCCGTTGCCTGTGAGGGGGAAACCGTGGAGGGGCTCGAGCCGCAGCCCGGCGGGGGGCGTGTGCCGATGGCGGGAAGCGCCTCGACGGCCGTGGGGCAGGGCGGGGCCGTCGACGGGAGCGCGGGGGGAGGGGGGCCCACCGCCGGAGGGCCCGACCAGGTGCCAGCTGGCCCGGGCGAAGGGCAAGGCGGTGCCGTCCTTCAGGGGGGCAGCGGCGGTGGAACACCCGGGGAGGGAGCCGGCGGCAGCGCGCCGGCTGCCGATGCGGGCGCCGATCCGGAGGGCAGTGATCCGGAGGGCAGTGTCCCCCCCTCGACGTTCGCCAACTGTGAGCCGGCGCAGAACCCGCAGGTCCCCAACCTCGGGCTACAGCCGATCGCGCAGGGGCTTCAATCTCCGACCCTCGTCGTCGCCGAGCCTCTCGAGCAGGGCGCTACGGAGCTTCCGGCCGCCAGCCGCATGTACGTCGTCGAGCAGGGCGGCACGGTCCGTTTGATCGTCGACGACCAGCTGCAGCCGGGTGCTTTCCTCGACATCTCCGATCGCACGCAAACCCAGGGCGAGCGCGGCCTGCTCGGCATGGCGCTCCATCCGAGCTTCCAAAGCAACGGCAAGCTCTACGTCAACTATTCTGCCGTCAACGTCCAGGGCGTGGCCAACGGGACGACCATCGTCAGCGAGTTTACCGTCGATTTGCAGGGCAGCCCCGATCAGGTCGATCCCGGCACGGAGCGCATCGTGCTCACCGTTGCGCAGCCCCAGAACAATCACAACGGTGGCAACGTCCTCTTTGGTCCCGATGGCTATCTGTACATCGGGATGGGCGACGGCGGGGGCGGCAACGACGCCAACCACGGCCCGATCGGCAACGGGCAGAACCTCGACGCGTTGCTCGGCAAGATCCTGCGCATCGACGTGGACGTTCCCGCGGGCAGCCAGGAGCCGTATCTCGTTCCCGCGGACAATCCGTTCGTAGGGCAGCAGGGGGCCGACGAAATCTGGAGCTACGGATGGCGAAACCCGTGGCGCTTTGCGTTCGACCCGTGCACGGGCGATATGTACGTCGCAGACGTCGGGCAGAATGCGCTCGAAGAGGTGGACTTCGAGCCCGCGTCGACGCCCGGTCTCAACTACGGTTGGCGGTGCGCCGAGGGCACGAACCAAACGAACAACGCCTGCCCGGGCGTCGACACGTCGACGTTCGTCGGGCCCGTCACGACCTACGGTCGCAACCTCGGCTTCTCCATCACCGGCGGCTTCGTCTATCGAGGCAGCGCAATCCCCGATCTCCGCGGCACCTACCTGTACGCCGACTACGTGAGCGCCGAGTTCTTTGCTCTGCGCATGCAGGGGGGCGAGCTCGCTGCGGGGAGCGACCAGATCATCACGGGCAATCTCAATGCCGGGGGCCAGGCGAGCGCCATCTCGTCGTTCGGCCAGGATAACGCGGGTGAGATGTACGTGGTCTCGTACGACGGCACGGTGTTCCGAATCGTGCCGGGTCAGTGAGGCTGGCCGCCGTTGCCGCGGGAGGCGCGCGCCGGAGGGGCTCGATCGGCCCCGTCGGCCCGGGCGCTGCGGCCCGGGGCAGGGAGCGAAAGGCTCTCGGTCCCGCGCGGGCAACGGAGCCCGCCCCGTTGCCTCCGAGGGGACTGCGGGGTGAAGCGCCGGTCGGCTCTCGCCCCGCAGCGGCGGGCTGCTTCGGCCGGGTCGCGCCGGTTTCTCCCGTTCGTCTCGGACGGAAAATGTGCTGTATAGTCGCGCCATGTCCGGCAACAGCTTCGGTCAAGCTTTTCGTGTCACCACCGCTGGGGAATCGCACGGCCCCGGGAATGTGGTCATCATCGACGGATGCCCGGCGGGAGTGCCCGTTTCCGTGGAGCTGCTGCAGCGCGACCTCGATCGTCGCCGGCCGGGGCAGAGCAAAATCGTAACGCAGCGCAATGAAGCCGACGAGCCCGAGATTCTTTCGGGCGTTTTCGAGGGGCGCACGACGGGCACCAGCCTCGCGATCCTCGTGCGCAACGCCGACCAGCGCAGCCGGGATTACTCTCAGATCCAGAGCACGTACCGCCCAGGGCACGCCGATTACACGTACGAGCGCAAATACGGGGTGAGAGACTACCGGGGCGGAGGGCGGTCGAGCGCGCGGGAAACCACGGCGCGAGTTGCCGCCGGCGCCGTCGCGAAGCAGCTGCTGGAGCATCGGCTCGGTGCGCGAGTGGTGGGCTACGTCAAACAGATCGGCGAGCTGGTTGCCGACGTGCCGGATCCAGCCAGCATCACGCTCGAGCAGGTCGAGCGGCTCGCCTCGGGGGAGCCGAACATCGTTCGCTGCCCCGATCATGCACTGGTGGAGCCGATGGTGGAGTTGATTCAGCGCCTGCGCAAAGATCAGGATTCGATTGGAGGGGTGGGGGAGGTCGTAGCTACCGGGGTCCCAGCTGGGCTGGGCGAGCCCGTATTCGATAAGCTGAAGGCGGATCTGGCGAAGGCGCTGTTCAGCCTACCCGCGGTCGTCGGCGTCGAATACGGCAGTGGGTTTGGTTGCGCCACGCAGCGCGGGAGCCAGCACAACGACCCGTTCGAGGTCGATCCAGCACACGGCCCCGACGGCGCGGGGATTCCCACACTGCGTACGCCGAAGAACGACCACGGCGGAATGCTGGGCGGGATATCGAGCGGCATGCCGATCGTGCTTCGCGCGGCGGTGAAGCCTACCAGCAGCCTGCCGAGGCCCCAGCCCACCGTCGACCGCGCGGGTCAACCAACCAGCATCCGCACTACGGGGCGTCACGACCCGTGCTTGTTGCCGCGCTTCGTGCCGATGGCCGAGGCGATGGTCGCGATCGTGATCGCCGATCACTACCTGAGGCACCGAGGGCAGCGCTTCTCCGAGGATTGATCGGAGGTTCCCGGTGGCGCCCCGGGGCTCAGCGGCCGGTTCCACCGGTGAGGACCAGCTCCGCTGCTTCCGACGCAGTGCCCCCGTGTTCTCGGCCCCCCGGGGGGCTCGAAAGACGTCGCGTTGGCCGCTGCGCGCCGGGAGCTCGTCCGCAGGCAGGATCCACGTCGTCCCCGCGCCAGTGCCCGCGACGTGAGCAACTCTGGGGACTGAGTCGCGGCATCGATCAGAACTCGATCGAGTGACGCGCGCTATCCCGCGGTGGGCTGGAGGCACCCCGGTCTCGAGCGCGCGAACCCACACCGAGCGGCAGAATCACCCCGGGCGGACCTGGCGCGAAACCAGCTACTGGCGCGAAACCAGCTAAGGCCGCGGGATCAGGCGAGGCGTCTCCGTTGGGGATCGAACGATCACCGGCGCTTCCTGGCGCCGCCGCAGAATCATCTTGCTCGTGCGGTTGCCCTCTTCCCACCAGACGATGCGGTCGCTGCCGTCCACGCAGTACTCATAATCGATCGGCGACCCCTGGTTCTCGACGATCACCAGGTCCCCATCGTATCGGTACCAGCCGTTGCCCTGGCCCTCGTAGACGATCGTCTGGCTGCACACGCAGCGGCCCGGCTCGGCGTGGCAGGTGGTCGTCTTGTTGGAAATCTCGCCGGCGTCGTTCTTTAGCTCGAGAGCTTTGCAGCTGCTCTCCGAGACCTGAATCGTCGTTTCGCTCTCCAGTGTCGACGTGAGGCATGAGGCGCCGAGGTAGGCTTCCAACGTGGTCGTCAATACGCGCGCATCCGTCGCCAGCTGAGAATCGAACTGAATCTGGCCGCTCCACCTCGAGGTCATGCGCTGAACGGCGTTGCGGCAGATGTCTCCGCGCAGCCCCAACAGTCGACTGCCCCAGTTCCACCGCTGCTCGGTGCTTTCGACCTCCGAGTTGCAGCTCTCGTCCACGACCCACGTGCCCTCGAGCGAGCCACCGCAAGAAGGGGATGGAGCCGCACACATTTCCGCCGAGGAGAGGTACTCGATTCCGCCACTCGGCTCATCCATCGCAAACTGGCGGGCCGTGGCCCTCTCCGGGACGCGCGGCCCGGCGCGATCGGGACCCCAGATCGGCTCCCCCTGCATTCCGCCCGCCCCGGGCAAGGGCTCCGGCGACCCGTCGGTCGAGTCGAGAGCGCTGTACGGCTCTACGTCGAAATCCTGCGGGGGCGCGACGCCGCAAGCCGTGGCGCCGACCACCGCCAACGCTGCAGCGGCCAGGGCTTCAGCCCCCAACGTCGGGGCGAACCGCCGCAGACGACTCCCGCAGAGCGTAGAGAATCGCCCCAACGCAAGTTTGCACTCAAGTACCGACACCGCAGCCTCAGCCTGGAGTCTGACAAGGTGATTGTCCGAGCACAAGCGCCAATCGAGGTCGACTTGGCGTTCGCCCGCGGCCCCTGGGTCGAGAGAAGCCCCCGAATCACCGTACGTATTTGGCGAGCTCCCGGCGGCGCCCACCGCTCGTGGTTACGGACAGGCGGCCCGCACGCGGCGCGCCAGGGGTGACCGGGGCCACGCAGCGAGAAACCGCTCGGCTTCCTGCCTTGCCTCGGTGCGTCGACCCGCGTCGCAGAGTGCATCCACCCGCAATGCCTTCGACTCCGCTCGGAGCACTGCGGATGGAAAATTCTCCGAGTACTGCTTCAGAAGCTGGAGCGCGCGCGCGGGAGAACCATGGCTGAGCTCCTCACGAGCGGCCGCAAGCTGGTTGAATTCCTCTCCCAGGCGACTCGCGCCGTGCTCGTCAGAGGCCGCTTCGGCTGGTTGCTCGGGACCTTTTACGGTGAGCGAGGCAGGCACCGGCTTGGGAGCGGCGCGCCGCTTGCGCTCGTGCCGCGTTTTCGTGCGGACGGCTCGCCTGGCCGGCGTGCTCGACTCCGTCTTCGCCTTGAAGACGGAACCTTCCTGGACCGCTAGATCGAGCGCCGCAATTTCGGGGTCAGGCACCGCTGGCCCGGGTTCCGGCTGAGCCCGTACCACCTGGGGCTGTACCGCCAGGTCTTGGGGCTGCGCCAGCTCCCGGGGCTGCGCGAGCTCCCGGGGCTGCGCCTGGACGGCCGGCGCTTCGCTCCCGGCGACCGCGTCACCGGCTGATTCCGACTCGGGCCATGCGAAGTATCCCCCTGCGGCAGCCAATGCGGCGACGGCGACGGCGCTCTTCAACGCCGCCGCGTGCTGAACCAAGCTTTGCAAGCCGGAGGCCAGGCTCGACCAACCACCGCCCGAAGCGGCAACTGCAGCCTCCGTAGTCGTCAGCGCTGCACCCGCGGCCACGGCCGCGGCAATGCCCGCTCGCACTCGCCCCCGATCGTCCCTGGTGGGCTCGTCGTAGCCCCGGGCGGTCTCAATCAGCTGGCGTGCCTCACGGCTCAGCTCTTCTCTCAAGGCGCTCCCCCTTTTGCGCTTTCATCTACGACCTCGCGTGCGCCGCGCACCGCGACGACGGCCCTCTCGAATGCCTTGCGAGCCCTGCGCAGGCGCGTGTACGCGGTATTCAGCTTGATCCCGAGCACGTCGGCGGCGTCCACCACGCTCTGCTCCTCGAGATCCACGAGCACCAAGATTTGCCGATCCGGATCGGCGAGCAGCTCGAGCGCTCGATGCAGCATCCTCCCGGCCTCCCGCTGCTGGTAGAGCCGGTCGGGCGGAGCGGCGCTGGAGGCCAGCTCTACCTCGATCGGGCTGTACCTCGACCGGTCGCGCCGGTTGCGGCGAGTGTGGTCGCTCGCGACTCGCATCACGATGCCATACAGCCAAGTCTTTCGACTCGATTGGTGAGCAAAATCTTCCCATCTCCGATGCACGACGAGGAACACGTCTTGCGCCGCATCATCGAGCGCGGCTTCGGGCACTCCCATCCGGCGCAGGCCACGCCACACCATGGAAAAGTGCCGCTCGAAGGCCTCCTCGGCGCTGCGACATTCCGGCTCGCTCGCGGCCGTTGCGCCATCCCCCCTTGCGGGGTCTGAGCCAGTATCCAGACCTGGCACGTCTCGACCTGGAGCAATCCCGCGCGCCGCCGCGGGCGGCCCGGTAGGGGTGACTTCAGGGCCAGCGCCGTCCGCGTTCGGCCCGCCAACCTCATTCGGCACCGCCGTCTCCTCACGGACCGACGGCTGCCTCGTCGCCCCTTTGCTCACCGCTGGTCCATCCGCCGAGCCGGGCCGGCTGCCCTGAAGCTCTGAGTTTCCCGTGGGCAACATGCCCGCGAAGTGCCGCTCGATCGCCAAGGCCCAAGTCAGTCTGGCCGAAGCCTGTCTGGCCGAAGCCTGTCTGGCCGAAGTCAGTCTGGCCGAAGTCAGGCGCGCCGCAGTAGCACTGTCCACCTCCACAGTGCCGCGCAAGCGAAAAAATAGCATCTCGCGGAGCGAATGCAGCAGGCCTACGCCCGGACCGGACCCCTGGAGGTGGCCCGGCCGGGCACAGCTGGCGAAGCTGCAAACAGAACTCACACCGATTGAGTGGTCGCGACCTCCGTCTTCCGTTCAGAATCGAGCACCGACACCGGCCTGAAGACCCAATCCCGGGGTCTCGGACTGGAAGAGCGTTTGGAGCGACTCGCCCGTTCCCACCCGCAACGGCTGCGCATTTTCGACGACCAAGTCCGCGCGTAGCGCGAAGTATCCCCAACTCCAATGTAGGCGGCCCGCGCCACCGACCTTGAAATGGCCTTGGATTTTCGGGTCGCCCCTCGGCGTGCCGGATTCCACTGTGCCCTCGATCCGCTGCGCGCCAAGCGCAATGCAGGGGCCCAGGCTGACCGGGCCGGGCTCGAGCAGCCACCCGCAAGCGGAAAGCGATGCCTCCAGCAGGGTCGCGTTCAGGCGGGTCGAGGGCTGGGGAATGGAGACCGTCGTTTTCCCGGCGGCCCAGCCGCCGGCGATGGTGACCTCCGCCAGGCCCCACTGCACTCCGAGCCGCGCCCCCGCACCCACTCCGATCCCGGGCAGGGAGCGCAGGCGCAGCAGGGCGCTTCCCTCCGCCAGCACCCAGAAATCATCCGGCTCCGGAACAGGTGGATCGGGCGGTGGGGCCTCGGCCGGTGGGGGCTCGGGCGGTGGGGACTCGGGCGGCGGGGACTCCGGGGGCGGGGACTCCGGGGGTGGGGTCACGGCCGGAACCGCCGCCGACTCGAGAGCCATGGCCAACACCAGGGCCACGGCTTGCTCCAGCTCTTCGCACGTGTCGCCCTGGATCGTTCGGCGGCCCTCGTGTCCCTCGCTCAGGGTCGTCAGCTCCAGCTCCAGGCGGCCCCCGACCCGGGCCAGGCGGGCGACGGCGCGCATCGGACGGTGACGCGGGCTGGGCTGTACGAGCGGCGCCATGCGCTGCCGGACCGACTGCCCAGAGCACTCCGTGTCCGCGGCACGCCACTCGATCTGGGGGTTTGCGGGGAGCGCCGGGTCGGCGCCGGCCGGCTCGGCGGCGAGAGCTGCCCCTCCGACCGCCAGCGGCGCCAGGAGAGCCAACCAATGGCCGGGGTGGGTCGGACGGGATGGCCACGCGCCGTGCACGGGCTCCTCTATAGGCCAGTTTCGCCACAAAGACTCGATTCGCCTCGTCGAGCCCGCTCCGCCGCGGAGGCTCGCGGGTGAACCCGCCGGCCAGGCGCCACGTCGCGGGGGGATCGTGGACGCGGCCGGGGGGCCGCAGCTCGCTTTCATGCCTCGTTCTCGAGCCGCGCGAGGCGCGCGTCGCTCCCGACGACGACGCTTTCGATGGTTGCCCCGGGGGCGGGCGGCGAACCTGCGCACCTCTCCGAGGCGCTAGACCCCATCGCACGATGACGCTCGGCGCCCAGTCACCATCGGTTCGGCCCAAGCACGCCCTCTTCCAGGCGCACTCTCCATGCCGTTGCCGTCGGCGCCCTCGATCGGGGTTCGTCGACTCGTGGTCGAGGCTCGGGTCTCGGCCCTGCCGACGCCGTGTCGCGTTCAGCGCTGCCTTCGGCGGGGGAGGGCTCTGCGTCGCTCATCGGCTCCGTCTCGAGCCCTGCCGCGGTGCGGCGACGTGACGCCGGTTCGAAGGCAGCGTCCCGGGGTTCGCGTTGGGCGGACTGATCGCAGAGCTGGCCGCGCGGCGAGCGAGCGTACTTGCCGCCGGCGCGGCTGGGCTGATAGCTTGCCGGCGGGCGCTTCGAACGGCGCAGCCCAACGCGCCGAGGTGTGCGTCAGCGAGGGAATGTGCGGAACAAAAGACTTGGACGAAAAAGCAGGACTCCGCTCGTGCTCGGGGTGCTCTGCGGGCTCTCCGCGCTGGCAATGGTGGAGCGCGCGTCGGCGCTGCCGCTGGTCTCGGTGGACCTCAGCTTGCGGGGGCTGTACGGCAGCGCCACCGGGGATGGCGAACTGAACGCCTACGGGCCCGGGATTGGCGTGCGCGCGGGCGTCAGCCTGCCGCTCTCACTGTACCTCGGGGGATCCTACGATTACTTCTTCGGAGAGTCTTCGGAGGTGCTGGGCGTGGACACGAGTGTTTCGATTAGCCAGTTCATGGGGCACATCGGCTCCAATTTCGGGCTCGGTCCGATATCCGTGCGCCCCACGCTCGGCATCGGGCTTTCTCAGGCGACGTCCGAGGTCGAGGGAGGTGGGGTATCCGCGTCGGACTCGGAGGGAGCGTTCGTGCTCTCCCCGGGGGCCGAGGTGCTTTTCTCGCTCGGCTTGATTTCGGTGAGCGCAGAAGCCCGATACAACGCCGTGCTGGACGAGGACCGAGACGACGCCATCGTGGTCGGCGCGGGAATCGGCGTAGGATTCTGAAGCACCGCTCTTTCGCGGGGCCCGTGGCTCCGCGGCGTCGACCCGGGTCGTAGCAGAAGGGGTCGCGTGCTCGGCCGCACGTCGAAGCCGGAGCAGCGCGCGCCGGAAAGGCGAGAAGGATTGCCTTACTGCTTTCGCCCTCGCGTCTCCCCGCGGTGGCGGGGAACGAGGAGGGCTTCGGTCGCTTCGCGAAGGCGCCGCTGCACCGTCGATTGCGAGCACTCGCAGAGCTCCGCGATTCGGGGCAGTGTTTCTCCCTCGATGTGCCGAAGCAGCCAGGGTTGCCGCAGCGGGACGGGCATGTTCCGGAGCTTGTCGATCAATCCGGCCACGTCCGCCTGGTCCTCGGGGCTCGCGTCGACGCTCTCGAGCGGTGCCAGCTCGTCCATCGTCGCCGCCGCCAGTCGACCCCCCCCGGGGGCCCGTACGACCTGGCGCCAGGCGAGCCGGCTCGCGACCGTGGCCAACCAGCCCTTCAGCGCTCCCTGCTCGCGGAGCCGGTGCACGTCCTGGTACATCGCCAGAAACACGTCCTGCACCAGATCGTCCACGGGCCCGTCGGGCCCCAAGATGCGTGTGCCGATGCTGGCCACGTACCGCCCGTACTCGCGAAAAAGCGTCGCGAAGACCTCCGGGGCCAGCGGCTCGGCGAGCGCCGCCGCGGGCATGCCCCCGCCGCGCGCCGCCGCCGGACTCTCGGACGCGACGCTGCCCTCGGTCGCCTCGTCCTCGGCGGGCCCGCTCCGCCCGGCCAAGCCCATCGCGGCCGCACGCTTCGCCGCCGCGCCACCCGGGGCCGTGCTCCCGACAGCACGCTCGCCGAGCTTTTGCTCGCCGCCTGACCGCTCTCCGCCAACCATCGCGACCGCGATCGTATGGGTGCCCCGAACTCCGTGGCAACAGCGGCGCGCGCGACCCTAGCGCGCTGAATGCCCCGCTTCAACTTTTCTCTTTCACCTGGATTCCTCGGACAAAACGCCTCAACTGGCCGCACTGTTGCGGTCGCTTCGTTTGTTGCCCGCCTCAGCCGGTTCAGGCTAGCCACCCTCGCGCGCGACGCGCCTGGGTCTCACCGCGGAAGGCGCGCGGCAATCCCTGAGGAGCCGGCTCCCCCTCCGGAACAGTTTTGCGCAAGCCTCCGCAATCGCGAGCCTTATCCGGCCACCTCAGCGTTCGTCAACACTAGAATAATCCTAGTGAAACGTAACATCCCCCGGGCTCACGATTTTGGCTGACTAGATCCAGGGGGACTCCTACACTCCTTCCACGGTGGTCAGCGAGACCACTCACCTAGCGCCTACACTCTAGGCCATGGTTCAGCCTTCAACCTCGGGCCACGAATCATTGCCGCAACACCGGGCGTACTCTATAGATAGTCATCTGCTCACGAGCAGACACAAAGGACCTGGAGGACTCTGTGAACATCAAGCAAACCAAGCTCTCGACGATTAGAGCATTTTCGATCGGCTTTAGCGCCTCTCTTCTGGTGCTGGCCTGTGGCAGCGACGACGGCAACGACGAGCCCGAAGCGGTCGATCTCGGCGCCGAAGAAAACATGCCGGAGGCGATGCCAGCCGACCCGATGATGGTCGACAACCCGCCCGCCATCGAGGTGGAGCGCGACAACTGCGACGACAACCCCGAGCTCGCGGGTTGCGGTGACACGGGTGGCGGTGCGGACGACCCCGTCCAAGACACCCCCGTCGATAGCGAGTACGACCTGCAGAAGGCGGCCGCTGAAAACATCCTGCGTTCAAACTGCGGTCAGTGCCACGGCGCTGCCCTCACGGAGGACCAGGCTCGTGCCGGCATGAACTACATCGACGACCTCGAGCGCCTCATCGACGAGGGCAAGGTTGTCGGCGGCAGCTCGGAGAGCTCTCCGATCATCGTCCGTATGCGCAACGGCAGCATGCCCCCGCCCAGCTCCGGCGTTCCGGCTCCTTCCGATCAGGACATCGACCTGGTGGCGTCGTTCATCGACAACCCCCAGTTTTTCCCGCCCGTCAACGTGGAGAACTGTGATGACCAGCTCATCACCTTCGATGACCTGTACCAGGAGATGCAGCGCGACATCCTCAGCCAAGACGCTGATGATCGTCTCTTCACCCGCTACGTTCTGCTGACCAACCGCTACAACGCGGGCATCTGTTCGGAGAACCTGGATCGCGACCGCTGGGGTCTCAGCAAGATGCTCAACATGCTCTCCATCGAGACGAGTGTGGAGGAGCCTTTCGCCATCGACGCCGAGGAGACGATCTACCGCATCGACATCCGTGACTACGGATGGGATCGCGACATCGAGGTCGACGGACAGAACTTCGTCGACGGCTGGGAAGCCATCGTTGGACTCAACGACTACGCCGTAGAGTTCGAGGGTGACGAGGCCGAGACGGTGATCGACCAGTCCGGGACCAACATCCCGTGGATGTACTCGGACGCCCTCATCGATCAGGCGTCGCTGGGCAACCTGTACTACGCCCTCATCGACGTGGACGTGAACCAGACCCTCGACCAGTTCATCGAGGACGAGCTCGAGATTGACGTGGATGCGAACCTCGACGAGGAAGAGTTGGTCCGCGCGGGCACCACCCGTTCGGTCATCTCGCGTCAGGATCGCGTGGTCGAGCGTCACGAGATCGAGGTCCGCCAGGGTGCTTTCTGGCAGAGCTTCGACTTCGACGCAGACGAGGCCAACGAGAGCATCTTCGACGATCCATTCGGGTTCGCCGAGGGTGGCCGCGAGGCGATCTTCACGTTGCCGAACGGCTTCATGGGCTTCATCATCGCGGATGCGGACGACAACATCGTCGAGGAGTCGGACATCCTGTTCGACACGCTCCAGAACGACTTCGTCGCCCGTACGTCGGTCTCCTGCTCCGGCTGCCACGCTCAGGGCTTCTTGCCCGTGGTGGACGAGGTTCGCGCGGTCGTCGAGGCTAATCCCTTCAACTTCAACGCGGATGACTTCGAGGCCGTCCAGGAAGTCTACCCCGATCCGGACGAGTTCGCCGAGATCGTGGATGACGACTCGGACCTCTACCAGCGCTCGCTGGGTCGTGCCGGTGTCCCGGTCAATGAGGCGGATCCGATGTCGGGTGTGTTCCTCCAGTTCGACCGTGACATGGACCTCCGCTCGGTTGCCGGTGATGTCGGGCTCGATGCGGAGACCTTCCGCCAGAACCTGAACATCTTCGACCCGCAGATCCAGATCGTTCGTCAGGCCACCATCGACCGCGACGACTTCACGGCTCTGTTCCTCGCCAGCATCTGCGTCGCGCAGACCTTCTCCCAGAACCAGCCGAACATCGACATCTGCCAAGATGCGATCGACGACCTGGAAAACTAAGGAGAACGCGGAATAGCGAGCGGGCCTATACAGCGGAAACGTGCCGCGCCGAGTTTTGAGGATGCTCGGCGCGGCGGCCCCGTCTCGTTAAAAGGGGGGGACTCGGCTTGATAGAGCCGGCCTGGGTGTAAAAATAGAGGATGGACACGTTCCAGAGTTTGGGCACCCCAAATCGCTCGCGGTTTGGGGTGTTCAAGTTATCGAAACCAAAGAGGCTGCGTGCCCGGCACGGCCTCCCCCATCGGATCACCGAGGGAAGCTTCGTCTATCGCGCAATCAGCGAGCTCGACGTAGACGGTGCGTGGGGAACCTGGCTCGGTGAGCAGCGTAACGAGCATGGCGCGCGGCGCGCCGTGCTGCTGAAGCACACAGGGGACAGCAACCGGACCCGGGCCGGAGCTGACGCGCTGTGGCTCGAAGCTCTTCTGACCTGCAGGCTCGAGGGGCCGCAGGTCGTGCCCCTGGTGGACTACGGTGTGCTCGATGGGCGCCCGTTTGCCGTCTACGACTTCGAGGAGGGGGTCTTCCTCGCTCAGGTCCTAGAAGGTTTGCGAGAGCGGCGCGAGCATCTCCCGAGCGCGGTGGCGGTCGGTGTCATCTTGCAGGCGAGCGAGCTCATCGCCCGTCTTCACGAGCTACGGCTCGACGGGGAGCAAGACGTGGGCGGTTTCGTTCATGGCTCGCTTTGCCCCCGAAATTTCGTTCTGACGGGCCGCGGGGACGTGCGCGTCATGGGGCTCGTCGGTGTGCGCCCGGTGGGGCGCGTGGTGGGCAGAGAGCACGTTCCGGCGGCTGCGGTGGACTACGCGTCGCCCGATCTGCTCGGAGGTGCGCCAGTAACCCCAGCGGTGGACGTCTATTCGCTCTCGACGATCCTGTCGGAGCTGCTCGCAGATCCAAGCCAGGACGAGCTGGGTCGGCAGGTGCGCGGCGTTCTCGCGGGTGGGCCCAGCCGCTTTTCGACGGTGCGCGCGTTTGCAGGGGCTCTGCAGGATGCTGTGCGTCGGACTGGGACGGTCGTCGCGCGGCAAAGCATCGCCGCGCAGGTCCGGGAGATTTGCGACCACTATCTTCTCGAGCGGCGGCGGCAGGTTCTCGCGCTGTTGGCGACGCCGTGGCAGGACGAGAAGGACAGCCAGCCGGCATCCGGCGACGCGTTCTCCGAGGAGCTTGGCTCTTCACCGGTCGGGTCGTTTTCCGGGAGTGGCTCCGGGGCAGCGATGCCCGCGGCCAACGGGCGGCCCGGGGGCGTGGTGTCGTTTGGGGAGGTCGGGGGTGCGAACGGCGGCGCCGTCGTGTCGAGCTCTGCTCAGAGCCCGGGCGGATCGGACGGCGCGGTCAATCGCGGTCCAGCGATGGCCGGCGACTTGGCGCTGTCGCAATACGACGAGGAGGTCTCCGATGACGCGGTGACACGCTTCATGGACGGTTCGGGTCGTGAGACGGATGCGGGTCATCTGGCCGATTCCGCCGTGAGCGTCGGGGCGACCGACGCGCCGGTGGCGGCGGAGGTCGTGGCCGCTGTAGGCCGCGGCGAGACGACCGATCAGACGCAGGCGTGGATGCACGATAGCGCGCCGCCCGAGGCAGTGAGGGCGCGGGTGTCTTGGTGGGCCGTAGGAGGTCTAATGGGAGTTTTGGTAGCAATCTGTTCTATTGCGGCGATCGTCGCCGGGCGCACGCCCGCCGTGGACGATGCTCAGGTGAACGGGGCCTCCGCCGAGGTCGCCGTGGCAAATGCGGGGGCCGCAGAGATGATCTTGGCCGGGTCGACGGCTTTGGGCGCGAAGGGAGCGAGCTCGGAGACTGCGAGCTCGGAGACTGCGGACTCGGCGAACGTGGCTGATTCCGAGGAGGCCACGAGCGCTGCGGAGGGGGCGGACGAAGCGGTCGGCGGGGTCGAGGAGGAGGCAGCGCCGCAGCAGGGAGACGAGGAGTCGTCGCCCGCACAGGCCGCGACGGCGAAGCAGCAGTCGGGTTTGGCGGCGGCGGTCGCGCAGCGGCGCGGGGGGCGCAAGGCGCCGGCGAGCGCTCGGCGCCCTCGGGCCGGAGCGAAGCGAGGTGCGCCGACCGTGCGGAAGGCTGCTCCGAGCGAGCCGCGGGAGATCGAGCTTCCCGGGCCCAGCGGGCCGACTCAGACGGCGAGCGTGCTGGAGCTGCCGGAGAGCCCGGCCCCGGGTGCATCAGAGATTGCTCGCGAGATGGGGCCGGACGAAGATCTAGAGATCGAGGAGAAGCCGAAGATGGCTTACCTCAGCGTCGATGCTTCCCCCTACGCGGACGTGTACATCGATGGTAAGAAGGCGGGCGTGACACCCATCGTTCGAATGGAGCTGGCACCGGGTCCCCATCGGATGGTTGCTCGCAATGCCGACGGAGATACGAAGCGTTACACTCTCATGCTGCAGGCTGGCAGCACCGAGACAGTCAGAATTACGTGGTAACGGAATGAGGACGGGTTGGGCGCGAAGTGCGCTGCTGTCGATCGTCCTGGGGCTCTCGGCAACGAGCGCGGCCAGCGCTCAGGACGTGGATGCGGGAGAGAAGCTCGAGGAGGCCAACGGGCTGCTCGAGGGACTTCAGTACGAGCGCGCGCGCGAGGGCTTCTTCGAGGTGGTGCTCTCGGGGTCGGCCGATCCGGAGCAGCTAGCGACGGCCTATTTCAACTTGGGGGTCGTGGAAGCAGCGCTGAACAACGGCACGTCTGCCACGGATGCCTTCTATCTTGCGCTCATGCTCCAACCTTCCCAGGCATTGGGCCTCGGTGGGTCTCCGAAGATCGAGGGTTTCCTCAATCAGGCGCGAGATCGGCTGATTGCCGTCGGAGCGCTGAGCATCCATGCCGAGGTCCGTGGCGGGACCCTTCGGGTCGGGGTGGCGAACGATCCGGTGGGCATGGTGAAGCGGCTCGAGGTCAGCATGGGCGAGTCCGAGGGGGCGGCGTCGAGGGCCGATGTGGATCTCGGCAAAGGGGCGACACTCGAGGTGGCCTCGGACGTAGAGGCGGTCACGGTGACGGCGTTCGACGAGTCGGGGAATCAGTTGCGAGTCGTCGAGCTGGATCCGTCGGAAGAAGCAGAGGATGCCGCGGCCTCCGGCGGAGGCACCTCCGTTTGGAGCCGATGGGAGCTCTGGGCCGGGCTGGCCGCCGCGAGCGCGGGCGGAGGGGCCTATTTTTTCATGAAGTCCGGCGAGCGCGGGGACGAAGCGACAGCCGAGCGGAATCGTGAAACACCCGACGCTGTCGCCATCTCGCGGCTCGAAGACGAAGAGTCGCGATTGGGCAACTATGGCCTGGTCGGCTTTGGCCTGGCCGGAGCGGCTGCGGCGGCCGCCGGCATGATACTCTGGTTCGACGGGAGTGAGTCGGGCCAGGAAGAGGACGTGGCGGTGTTGCCCGCGGTCGGGCCGGGGCAGGTCGGGGCGCAGTTCTCGATGCGCTTCTAGCCGGGAGTCGGCAGGCGCCAGGCGGCGCTTGGGCGCGCGGGTTGCCGGGTGGGCCGCTCCACGGCGGCGGCGCTAGGGCGTCCTTCTTCGGTGGGTTTGTAGGCGCGCGCGGAGCTGCAGGCGGGCGGGAGCACCGGGCCGGTTGCCGCGGGCGGGTGCGACCGGGTCGATCTGGAGCGGCCGAGCGTCTGGTGAACCGGGCTGCAGGGAGGGCGGGTGCCGCTTCAGTCCGCGATGACCTGATTGCGGCCACGTTTTTTGGCGAGGTAGAGCCGCTCGTCGGCTTCGGCGAGGAGCGTGTCTTGGCTGCTGCCGCCGCTTTGGCTGAGTGACGCGCAACCGGCGCTGAGGGTGATGTGGACGGACGCGGAGCCGACGCACAGTGTCGTGCCCTGAAGCGCGGCTCGGATGCGGTCCGCGACGGAGGCGGCACCGCGCAGGGGGACGCCGCGCAGCACGAGCGCGAACTCCTCTCCGCCGTAGCGCGCGACGACGTCTTCGGTGCGGAGCTGGTCCTGAATGATCTTGGCGACGCTTTCCAAGACTCGGTCGCCGGTTTGGTGACCGTAGCGGTCGTTGATGCTCTTGAAGTGATCGATGTCGATGAGCGCGAGCGAGAGCTCGGTGCGGTGTCGCCGGGCGTATGCGACTTCCTCCTGCAGGCGTTGGTCGAGGAAGCGCCGATTGTACACTCTCGTCAAACCGTCGATGGTGGTTTCCTCGTACAGTCGCTTGAGCGACTGCTCCTGCTGGTGATCCATCACGCAGAAGCGAAAGGCGGCGTTCGGCCCGAACTGGACGAGGTCCCCTTCCATCAGAGGGGCTCGGCGCACTCGGCGACCTTCGAGGAAGGTCCCGTTGCTGGAGTCGAGGTCCTGCACGAAATAGTGCCCCCTCGTTCGCACCAGGAGGGCGTGACGCCGGCTCACCCCGTCGTCCGTGATGTGCACGGCAGCGCCTGGGCTGCGCCCGATGGATAGCTCCGGAGCCCGCAGCGAGTACACCCTACCATTCGAAGGTCCGTCGACCCGGACCAGTACGCCTCGATCTCGCGGTGCGGGCCGACTGATATCGCTGGAAGAGACGGAGAGTTTCTCGGTCTCGGGTTCGTTGTCATTCGGCTTCATCATTGGCGGTACGCTCGGAGGTGACAAGTCGAGTGTGCCGTCGCTCAACTGCTTGTACAGGCGGCGGATCTCCTCTCGCTGCTGGGTCGAGTCGCGCGGGGCGATGGGTCGCACTCCGGAGCTCTTGCTGCCGTAGGGGATGTTCGCCTGGTGGGAAGCGCGCGCGCGGCGGTCGAGGTTTGCCACGCCTCCGTGAACGACGGGGGCCATTGACCCTTGAGAAGGAGGGGCCTCGGAGTCGTCGCCGCGCAGGTGGGTTCCGGGGCGCCCTGGCCGGCGCGAATGGCGGCTGCTTCTGCGCGGGGCGCACACACCCGCTCACGAGTGGCCATGAGGCGTCTCCTTTGTCGGGCCACGGGAGGGCCCTGGGTGCTCCGGAGGGCCCTCGCTGGGTACTGGGTGCGCGGGGCTCGCGCACGTTTCGTGGTCGCTCGCGGGCTGGCGATGGAAGCGCGCGGGCCGCGCCACCTCGAGGTCAGGCTTTCTTCGCGCCGTGCCGCAGCTGATCGAGAACTTCGAACAACAGCTCGTAGTGGTTTCCTGCGCTCCACGCAATCCACCCTCGTACCCCCGCCTCGCGGACGGCGCGCAACTGTGCGCGAATGTATCGTGCCCGCTGCTGGGCGCTCATGGGGTAACGATAGTTGAACAGCTCGACGTAGGCGAGCACCGTCACGTCGCTCGCGCCCAGTTGCTCCTTGAGGGCTGTCAATGAGTCGAAGACGGTGTCGTATGGCCGCGTCGCGTGTCGTTTGTAGGGCTCGTAGTGAGATGGGTACACCATGGGGCAGATCGAATCCACCAAGGGCTCGAACAGCTTCATGTCTTGCCCAATGTGCAACGAGGGTCGGTGTGCGGCCTCACCGAACACGTCGATCTGAAGGTGCGCTCCTCGGGCGTGAATGCGGCGGTTGAAGAAGCGCAATACTTCGCGAATGTCGAGTGCGTTTTGGCGGGAGGCGCGCGTCTTGGAGCTGTATCGAATGTAGTCGAGCTGAATCTCTTTGGCTCCGAGGCTGAGCGCGTAGTCCACTAGCTTGTACTTTTTCTCCCAGTATGCCCGGCTGCGAACCTGCTCGGCAGTTCCACCGTCTGGGAAAACGGTGATACGCGGTACATACTCGATCCCAGCGGACTGGATCTGCTCGATGCCTTTCTCGTAGTTTTTGCTTCGCCGCCACAGATCGATCACCATCGTGTTCACGCCGACCCGCAGGGAATTGGTCACGAGCGGGTCGAGCCGTCTCGGCGTCTGGGCAGCTTCCTGGCGGAGATAGATGCCTCGGGTCGGAACGCTTGCAGCGGGCCTCGGAGCGGTGGACGCCATCGATTGCTCGATGCCGAGTAGCAGCGTCGAGAAAGCGATTGCCAGTGAGAGGAGCATCCGCGCGAGCAACAGTCTCTCAAACGGCGTACCGACGCACGGGTGAAGCCTGGCGATCGCTGCGGCTCATTTTCGTTTCGGGAGTTGGAGAGCGCCCGGTCGCGTTGCACCGTGACGCAGCGTCGCGGTCGTGACGAGTCGGCCTTTGGGCGACCACATCGGTGGCGTCGCTTTCGCGGCGAGTTCTTCGAGCAGGGCGCGCCGTCGGGCGCTCTCATCCGGGTCGTCGGCGAGAGGCGCTCCTGGCGCTCGGGGCAGCCCGGGAAGGTCGTTCGGGGAGGGGAAGCGACATGGCCTCCAGCCTCCGACAGCTGGGCCTCGCTGGCGTTCTTCGGCGGCGCCGCGTACTTGTGCTGGCTCGCGCCGCGCGCTGCGAGGCATCAGGGTGGATTGTCGGCCTCGTCAGCTTTCTCGGGCGCCCACGACGGTGTCTCGGCGGAAACGGGGCCGGCGCCTCGGGCCTCCCGCGCGTCTCATCGGGGGGCAGCGCGCCGTTCCGGTCGCCTGCCGATGGCCGAAAAGAGCGCCGACTCCGCGGGGCGGCGTCCTGCGCTCGGGGCTGCGATTCGCGAGGAGGGGCTGGCGAACGGTTCCGTCGTTCGACCGCTCTGCCTCGGGTCGCGTCGGTGCCAATGCGAGCGAGTCGCGCGATGCGGGCATCCCGCGGGTGTTCAGCCGCGCCGAGAGCGCGCGACGATGGTTCGGATCTCTTCCGGCAAGGGCGAGTACAGATGCATCGTGCGGCGCATCCGACGAAGCAGCGCAGCCTGCGCCGTTTCCGTCGATGCGGCTGGCTCGACGTGGGTGCTCCCGATGTCCGGGGCCGCCGTGCTTTCGATCCCGGCGGATGGCACTGGCAGCGAGGACTCGAGGACGTGGTCCGCGCTGCGCGGCTCGGCGGCCCCCGTTTCCTCGACGGCTGCGCTGATCACTGCGTCGTGGCTGGCGGAGAGCGGCTCGGAAGGGTCTGCCTTCGAGCCCCGAGCGGCGCCATCGGAGCTGGGAGCGACCGCCCCGCCTTTGCGAGCGCTCTCCCACACGGGCGTGAAGAAGCCCGAGAGCTTGTCGAACTGTCCCATCTTCAGGCTGCGAGATGACGGGGAGGATTCCGAATCTCTGTCGCGGTGGCTGGCCATTGAAAACCGAAGTCGGGTCACCCCGGCGTAGGGATCGAGGCGGGCGGCCGATCCGGTGGTGTTCCTCAGAAGTGCCCGCTCGCCCCAATAGTCCCCAGACCGACGAAAGGTTGCACGCTGAAAGCGCCACGGTCGGCCGCCGGATCATCCGGAGCCGACAGCAACAAGACGATGCCCGTGGTCGCCAGGACCGCCGCACCGATGCTGGTGTATTCCGCCCAGCGAGCGGCCGACCGGTAGTCCTCTCTCATCCGGAGGACCTTTTCTCGCGCCTCTTGCTCCTCGTCGGAGCCTCTTGCGTCCACGTAGATCACACAGTTGCCGCCCGGCCGCGCATCGCACTCTTTGAGCAGCTTGGCGTGCCGCGAGAGCGACAGAGGGCCCGAGATGGCCCAGCCGACCAGGCTTGCCGCGCCGAGCCCTAGCGCCACGTAGCCGAGCACCTCCTGGGTGCTCGTCCCCGGGGAATCTCCACCGTCCATCGTCATGTTCTCACCGGGTACGTGCCTGGTGGCCACGGCCGGCTTCGGCAACTCGGTGAGCGACAGTTGAATGGCCGGGCCGCGCTGACCCTCCGCCAGCACGATGGGCTTGCTTTCGTCACTCTTGTAGCCGGGTGCTTCGACCCGGGCCACGACCTGACCTGGATCGACCGGGCGCCACAGCCCCAGAGCGGCCGGCGGGACCTCGACTCCGTTGAGGGTCACCCGAGCACCTGCCGGCAGCGGCCCATGGACGGTTACCGAGACCGAAGCGAGGCGCTTCTCCAGCGGGCCGAGCGCTTTCTTGGCCTCTTCGAAGGCGGCGCGGAAGGCGGGTTTGCTCTCGTCCACGCCCTCGGTGACGATGCGCCGGTAGAGGTCGAAGGCCTCCACCAGGCGGCCCTGACCCACGCGGGCGCGCGCGAGCCGGGCCACGAAGGTTGGAGCCGGCACGAGATCGTTGGCTCGCTCGAAGCGATCTGCCGCGGTGTCGTAGTCCTTCTTGATCAGCGCGTGCTGGCCTTCGGTGGCCAGCCGCACGGCGGTGGTTCGATCCGCTGCCGATTGATCCGCCGCCAGGCACTCGGCGCTCGAAAGGGCGAGGCTACAGGCCAGGGCCAGGGTCGTGGCGTACTTCATCTCGTCGTTCTCCTGACTGGGGGGGCGCTAGATGCCGAAGTCGAAGTCGTCCGGAGCCGTGGGAGGCTCGGGGGCGCGCGATCGAGGGGCCGCCTTCGGTGGCTCTGCCGGAACGTCCATTTTTGGCTTCGGCGGGCGAGGAGCCGCCGGCGGCTCGGGTGTGGGAAGGCGCGCGGCCGACCCCCGCGGGGCCGTGGGCGGTCGAGCGCGCGGCCCCGGGTCGGTGGGGGCCTTTCCGGCCGGCGCAGCCGTAGCCTCGGGGCGATTGGTCGGTCGCCTTGTTGGGGGAGTCGACTCCGACCGCTTCGGCGCCTCTTGGCTTGGCCCGATCGTCGACGCCCGATCGGGCTCCTCCCGCGCGACCGTGTCGAGCGCTTCGTCTTTCGCGTCGAACTCGGGCCCTTCGCGCAGCGCGGTTTGGTCCGCCGGCGCCGTGGGCTCGGCCGTCGCCGGAGGTGTCGCCGCCTGCTCGCCCGGACGCGAGGGCAGGTTCTCGCGCTCCAAGTCCGCGGTGCCGGTCACCCGGGGCGTCAGCAGGAGGAAGATCAGAGCGGCCGCCAGCGCGCACACGAGGCCCGCAGCCACCCATTGCGAGCGGTGCTCGCCCTGCAGCCGCAGCAACTGCGTCGTGCCCGACCGCAGCACCGAAGCCTCGCCCCCGTGGGCGCCGCCCGCGCCTCGCGGCAAGATCTCCGTCGGGTTGCGGCGCGAAGCGGGCTTGCCCCGGGGCACGACTGGAATCGGGAAAGGAACCGTGGGGTTGCTTTGCTTGCGGGGCCCCACGCTGCGGGCACCCTCTCTCGCGGAGCCCGCCGGCTTCAGATCACGGGGGCGAACTTGGCGGATGGTCGCCGCCAAATCATCGCTCGCTGGGCCGCTCACCAAGGTGTCGTCCGCCTTGGCCGCGCCGGCCGCTGCGCGGGCGTGCGGCTCGCGGATCGCCTCCGGCTTCGGCTCGACCCGCGGCGGCGGCGCGGGCTCGCGCACACCCGCCGCCCGAGCCCCGCCCTGAAGCAGCAGCGGGGTCATCCCTACGAGCGTTCTGCGGGCGCCGTCGATGCGAAAGTCGCTCGGACTCGACGGGTAGGGCACGAACGGGCCTTCCGCCGGCTCCGCCGGTTCGCCGGAGCTTCCGTTGCTCGGCTGGGCCGGGGCCGAGGCGCTGCCACGGCCGGGCTGCCCCGCCATCTGCGGCGGCTGGTCCGGACAAGAGCGCGGTGCGTCGGCGGCCGCTGTGGGAGGAGATAGGGGCGGCTCCGGCGGTGTGGCGCCACCGCTGGCCGTGCGCTCGAGGCTCCGGCGCGCGTACCCGGGGGGTTGCGTCGGCCGCTGTGAGGCTGGCTCGCCTTCTTGTTCTCGATCATTTGCCGGCATCGCCGACTCTGTGGGCCCGGCAGGTGCCCCGGGACGCGGCGAGGAGGGCTCTCGACCCTTGGGGGGACTGGGCTTCGCGGCAATTTCCGTCAGCGTGGTACCCGATTGGGCGCCGAGCGGCGCCGGCGGCGAGCTCGAGGCGGCGGGAGCCGAGGGTGCCCCCGTCAGGGTGCCACCCGACTTGGGAGCCAGCGCCGGGCTCGATGCCTCCGGCTGGCTTTCCTCGTCTCGAGCGCCGCCGCTCGAGGCGGCGGCGGCTTGCGGCGCCGATTGTTGGCCCTTGGGCGAGGTTGTCACCGGAAGCGGCTCCGTGCGTGAGGTCGTCGCGCGGGGGGCTGGCTCCACGCTCGCGGGAACCGCGCTGGGCAGCGCCCACGCGCGGCCCCCCGTCTCCTCTACGGCATCGCTCGTGGCGGGTTCAGGCTCCTGCGCGTGGGTCCCCACCGCCGTGGGCACGTGCGGGGCCACGGCCCGGTCCCCACCCGGGTTCGCGAGCCCGTTCAACTCCGGGCGGGGCTGGTCCGCTGCGTTCTTCGGGTCGAGCCAAACCGGGGCGCGCGCCCCCCCGGTAGCGGTCGACGCATGGGGCCGGCCCGCCCTCCGCTCGGGCTCGGTCGGGTTCTCCTCGGCGGCCGCGGGGAGCACCGCGGACCGCTGCGTGTGCGACGATCGCAGGACGGGGGCGAGGGCGCGCCCCAGGGCGGCGGAAAACTGCGCCGCGGTTTGGAAATCCTGAGCCACGGCCTGCGCCCACCACTGGTCCAGGCTCGCGGGAAGCTCAGCGAGCTTGCTCGGCGCGGTGGCGCGCCGGTCCAAAATGGCGCGATAGATCTCCGTCTCACTGTTACCCCAGAATGGCACGCGCCCCGTCAGCGCCTCGTAGACGATCACGGCCAGCGACCAGAGGTCGGCCCGTGCGTCACCAGGAGCGTAGCCGAGCACGGCCTCGGGGCACATGTACAGCGGGGTGCCCACGACCTGACCGGGCCGCCTGCGAGCCGCGGAGGGGCGGTTCGTGCGCGCACCGGGGGCTCGCCCCGCCACGCCAAAGCCAATCAGCTTCATCTGGCGCCTGGGCTCCCCCTCGCCGATCTCGGCGAAGAAGATGTTCTCCGGCTTGATGTCCGCGTGGGCGTAGCCCGCGGCATGGGCGAGCGATAGGGCCTGGCACGTTTCCTGGGCGACCGAGTTCACGGTGGGCGCGTCGAGCTGGGGCGTTCTCGCGAAGAAGCTCCGCAAGGTTTCCCCCTCGTGCCATTTCCAGACGATGTAGCGCAGCGAGTCCCAGCTGCCGGAGCCGAGCCGCTGGGCGAAGTAGCGCCCCGACAGCTCTCGTGAAATCCGCTCCTCGAGTGAGAAGCGCGCCAGCGCCTCCGGGTGGTCGTGCATGGCGCCGGAGAGCAATTTCAGCGCGCCGAGCCCCTCGTTGACCTCGTCGTACACCTGCCACATGGCGGCCACTGCACCGCCGCCCACCTTGCGGAGCAGCCGATAGCGATCGGCGACGGTGGTTCCTTCTCGAGGGGTCATTGGCGGAGAATCGACTGGCTCGGCGGGCGGCAGAGGGGGTGGCGGAGTGCAATGTGGTGGCTCGGGCGAGCCGGGAAATCAAGGGCAGGTGCCACCCTACAGTAAACGATAGGGCGAGATGGCCCGTCCAGGAATTTCCTGGCTTGCGTCTGGCCCGCACCGGCCCCCGCGATCTGCCCCGCATGGGGGCCTCGCCGGCTCGAGTGCCGCTCGGATTTGGCTCGCATGCCGATTGGATCTGGCTCGGGTACTCGATTGGATTGGGCTCGAGTGCTGCCGTGCTGCTGCCGTGCTGCTGCCCGAATTTGGCGCGGCCGTTGCGCTGCGCTTTGGCCGACCGAATTCTGACACCGACCGGAATCTGCCCCATCGGCTCATCCCGGCGAGAGCCCTCGCCTGTGGGCATACCGCCCCGCCGGCAGCTCGCCCCGGTGGCCCGTGCGGCGTCGCATCGAGCCCGCGCCGGGCGATGGCAGCCGCCTCGCGACTCGTCGCGATTGCGTCGGGCGTCCGCGATCAGCGGAAAGGGGCGGCAGGCAGTAACCCGGACCGACGACGGAGCCCGTCAGGCTCGACAGCCGCTGAGGCGGATGGGCAAGCCAGCTCGAGACAGCTCGCGCTTGATCTGCGCCACGGTGTGGCTGCCATAGTGCAGCATCGAGGCGACCAGAGCTGCGTCCGCGCGGCCTTGGGTGAGCACGCTCCGCAGGTGCTCGACCTCGCCCCCGCCGCCCGAAGCAATCACCGGAATCGAGACGGCGTCGGCCAGGGCGCGCGTCAGCTCCACGTCGTAGCCGGACTTCGTGCCGTCCGCGTCGATCGAGTTGGCGACGATTTCTCCGGCCCCGAGGCTCTCCCCTTGCCGTGCCCACTGCACCGCGTCGATGCCCTGTCGCAGTCGGCCTCCGTGAATCACGACTTCGAAGCCCGAAGGCACGGCGACGCAGGGCTGCGTTCGCGTGACATCCATGCTGAGGATCACCGCCTGGGCACCAAAGGCTTTGGCAGCCTCTTCCAGCAACGCAGGCCGCTTCACCGCGGCGGAATTGTAGTTGACCTTCTCCGCGCCGGCGTCCAGCACGGCTCCCCCGTCACTCACGCTTCTCAGGCCCCCTCCCACCGAGAGGGGAATGAATACCTGCTGCGCAACGCGCCGCACCGTGTCGACGAAGATGCCCCGCCCCTCGTGGGAGGCCGTGATGTCGTAGAAAACGAGCTCGTCGAGGCCCGCTTCGTAGTACTCACGCGCTCTTTCGACCGGATCGCCGATGTCGCGCGTGTCGACGAACTTCACGCTTTTTGCTAGCTTGCCGTCTCGCACGTCGAGGCAGGAGATGATGCGCTTCGTCAGCATGCGGGCCTCCACTCGGCGAACGCCGCGAGCAGGGCGAGCCCCAGCGGCCCGCTCTTCTCCGGGTGAAACTGCACGCCGACCAGGCTGTTCGACGCGAAGGCGCACGCGAACTCGACGCCGTGATGGCTGGTGGCGAGCACCTGCTCTTCTTGCTGCGGGTCGAGGAAGTAGGAGTGGACGAAGTACAACTCGTTTTGCTCCGGCAGGGGTGCGAGCACCGGGTGGGGGCGCAGCAGGCGAACACGGTTCCAGCCCATGTGAGGCACCTTGAGCGGAGCCGCGAGCTCGGGGAATCGACGCACCTGCCCGCGCAGCAGACCCAGGCAGTCCGTATCTCCCTCCTCCGAGTGGCTCAGTACGAGCTGGGCGCCGATGCAGACTCCGAGCAGCGGCACGCTCCGCCCGTATGCCTCGCGCAGGGCCTCGTCGAGCCCCCGCTCCCGCAGCACGCGCATCGTGCTGGCGGCGTGGCCGACCCCGGGAAAGACGACCCGGTCCGCGCGGCGCACGACCTCCGGATCGCGGCTGATGACCGATTCCACGCCAATCGCCGAAAGCGCGCGGCGAACCGATGTGGGATTGCCCGCGTCGTAATCTACAATCGTCAGTGACATGGTCGTCAGTGGGGGGACGTCGGGGGGGAGAGGCGCCTCGGTGGACGGACGCAGCCGGCGGCGGCCGCGCGGGGGATCGGGCGGCAACGCCTGCAGCGGGGGCTCGTCGATCGGTGATTCACGGAGTGACAGCCGCGTGAGCTGCGGCGAACTGGCACGCCGCGGCGGTGGTGAGCTTCGGCGTCGGGCCTCGGATGCGCTCCCAGGCGGCGAAACGGCCGCTTCCAGCGAGGCTTCGTGCGGCAGCAGGCATGTGGATGGGTGCACCTTATAGGTCAAGCGGGCGCGGGAGCAAGCCTGTGCGCACGCCGGCTGCGCGCCGCTTCCCGGCCGCCCAGGCCGGGGGTCGGGACGCCCCGCTTCGGACCCCGGGGCCCGAGAAAGTCGCAATCCTATCGTCCATTTGCAGGCTTCCTTAGGGTTTGCCACGGAGCCGTGATATCTGTCGTGGGTGGTGAGTCGCGCGTCACGCCCACCCGGCTTCGAGATGAGCTACCGCCCCACGGAGACGGTCTACCCCGTGCCGTGGCGCAGCCGCATCCCCTCCGTGATCTACCTCGTGGCAGCGCTCGCCGCCGTGCTCGTCGTCGTCATCGGGGAGAACTCGGCGGCCGACTCCTGGCTGTATCGTTTCGTCGTCGTGCAGGATCGGGGGCGATTGATCGGTGCGCGCGCGTTCGCCGTGGCGTTGTGCGTCGGCGCCCTGGCGTCCCTGATCCAAGGCGGGATGCGCGGGATCCGCGTCTACGGGGAAGGGCTCGAGACACGCGAGGTGGCCTACGGATTCCTGCCGCGCGTGCGCCGCTATCGCTGGCCCCAGGTGGAGCGGATCGTGGTGAGCCCGCGCACGCTGTGGATCGAGCTGTGGGACGGCCAGCGAGCCCTCTTGCCCCCGGTGGGAGCGCGCGAGTCGCTGATTTCGACGTTGGAGCGTGTGGCAGCGGCGAGGGATATCCCCGTACTGGGGGGGCGTGGGCTGGATGACATTCCGGAGCGGACGGTTTCTCGACAGCCTGTCGTGGTCGCATCGGTTGATCGGCCTGAAGAGGCTTCGCGCGGGAGGGCGAGTGAAAAGGAGGGAGATGGAAACGAGGAAGATCCGTGAGGGGCGCAGACGCGCAGGGGGCGTGTTGCGGCGGGCGCGCGCCCGTGCCCTGGGCGCTCCCCCTCTGGTGGCGCTCACCGGCGCCCTCACGGCCTCCGCGTCACAATCCTGGTGGCACGAAGCGCCGCTGCGGGTCGAGGTGCACGACCACGCGTTTCGGCGGGCCTCCGCCAACGCGATTGGCTGTGAGGTCAGAATCCGCCTGTATTTCGACGCGCCGGCGGAGAAGTACGCCGAGCCCGTGGCGGAGCGCAATCACTACCGATTCCTGGCCGAGCTGAAGCTCTCGGGCGGGCATCGCTTCGTGTCGCCCGTGTTCGGCAACACGCAGCCGGGCGCGCGCGTGATGTCGTTCAGCCACGATAGCCAGTTCGATGGGTGCTGGGCGGAGCGCCCGCGCAAGCTGCGCAAGGTGGACGTCCACGCGTGCCGCGGGGTGGGCTGCGTTCCCCACGGTTTCGACTGATCCGTGCTGGATCGGGCGCGGCGGTCGCGGCGCGTCCGTCGCCGGGGAGGCCGGCGCCCGGTGGGGGCGCGTGCCCCGCCACTTGGCCCCGGCCGCGCCAGGCCCCGGTTCGATGGCTCGGCGAATCCCGCGGGCGGCAGGGGCCGCTGGGGGAAGACGTCGGCATTTTTCCGGCGTCGAGGCCCGGAAATGTGCTCTAGATCGCAGCCGGCATGTCAGCGGTATCTGAGATTTTCGACGCGGATTGTTGGAAGGCGGTGGAAGGGCTGTCGTTTCAGGACATCACGTATCACCGCGCGCGCGAAACCGGCGCGGTACGCATCGCCTTCGATCGCCCCGAAGTTCGCAACGCCTTTCGCCCGCAGACGGTCGACGAGCTGTATTCCGCGCTGGAGCATGCGCGCACGACGAGCGACGTGGGCGCGGTAATCCTGACCGGCAACGGGCCTTCCCCGAAGGATGGCGGCTGGGCTTTCTGCTCAGGTGGTGACCAGCGAATTCGCGGTCGGGACGGCTACCAATACGAGGCGGGCGAGAGCCCTGACCCAGCCAGCTTGGGTCGTTTGCACATCCTGGAGGTGCAGCGCCTGATCCGGTTCATGCCGAAGGTCGTGATCGCCGCAGTGCCGGGGTGGGCGGTCGGTGGTGGGCACAGCTTGCACGTCGTGTGTGACCTGACGATCGCGAGCCGCGAGCACGCGATCTTCAAGCAGACGGACCCCGATGTGGCCAGCTTCGACTCCGGCTACGGCTCGGCGCTCTTGGCGCGCCAGTGCGGGCAGAAGCGAGCCCGCGAGATCTTCTTCTTGGGGGAGAATTACGGAGCCGAAGAGGCCAAAGCGATGGGCATGGTCAATGCCGTCGTTCCGCACGCGGACCTCGAACGCGCTGCACTGGATTGGTGTAGGAAGATCAACGGCAAGAGCCCAACCGCGATCCGCATGCTCAAATACGGCTTCAACCTGCCGGATGAGGGCCTCGTCGGTCAGCAACTCTTCGCCGGTGAAGCCACCCGCCTGGCCTATGCCACCGAGGAGGCGCGGGAGGGGCGCGACGCATTCCTCGAAAAGCGGCCGCCGCAGTACACCAAGTTTCCCTGGCACTACTGAGCCCTGGCGCGGCGGTGTGCGCATCCGATTCGGCTTCGGGCAACCCGCTCGACTGCCACCAGGGATCGACGCGCCGGCCCGGGCCAGCCGGGCGCCGACCGGGCGGGACGCGCCGAGGGCCTTCTGGCAGCCTGTTCGGTGCTCCGGGCTAGCGCTTTTGGCAGCGCGGGCAGTAGTGGGAGCTGCGCTGGCCGACCACCACTCGGGCAATCGGCGCTCCGCAGTGCACGCAGGGTTCGCCGCGCCGTGCGTAGACATGGCGCTCGTTTTGGTATCCGCCGTCGGCCCCGTCCGGGCCGATGAAATCGCTGATGCTGCTGCCGCCCGTCTCGATCGAGCGCAGCAGCACCTGCCGGAGGCCCCGAGCCAGGGCGTCGCACTCGCGACGAGTGACGCGCGCCGCGACACGGGTCGGGCGCACCCCGGCTCGGAACAAGGACTCGTCGGCGTAGATGTTGCCGACGCCGGAAATGATGCTCTGGTCGAGCAAGAGCGACTTGATCGCGACGCGGCGCTTGCGGCTCGCGTCGAACAGGAGCTCTCCCGTCACCGTGAGCGCGTCTGGGCCGAGCTTGTCCAGGCGGGCGTCGGACCGCCCTTTTTCGATCAAGCGCACCTTGCCGAACTTGCGCATGTCTCGAAACAGCAGCGCGGGGAAGCCTCCCTCGAAGTGCAGCTGCAAGTGCGTGTGATGGTCGGGGCGAAAGCGGGCGGGGGAGCCGCCCTCGGGATGGCTCGCCAGCGTGAGCAGGCGCGGGCTGCTGCTGCCCTCGAGGAACAGCTGGCCCGTCATGCCCAGGTGAAGCAGCAAGCGTTGGCCGTCCGTGAGGTGTAGCAGCAGGTATTTGCCTTGCCGGCGCAGATCCGCGATGGTCTTTCC
The DNA here is from genome assembly GCA_050299315.1 of Polyangiaceae bacterium. Classification (GTDB taxonomy): domain Bacteria; phylum Myxococcota_A; class Polyangia; order Polyangiales; family Polyangiaceae; genus SZUA-265. The sequence continues at coordinate 98,760 of JBNKVS010000070.1, read as the reverse complement.
GCCGAGCTTTGCCTGCAGAACGGTCGGGGGCGTGAGAAAGAAGTAGCTCGGCGGGCTGCACTGCAGGGAGCGGATGGTGCGGCCCACGACGTGGGGCAACAGTCGGCGTCGCGTCACCTCGACCTCTGGCAGCTCGGGCATTGCGCGCTGCCTCAGCCTCGGTCGGCCACTCTGAGGGATTCGGCGAGGCCGTCGAGGATGTCGCGCTCGCTCACCCCGATCGCTTCCAGTCCGAAGAAGCGTACCGTCTCGGCCAGGATCAGGCTCCCTCCGATCAGGACCTCGGCCCGTTTGGGCTCCAGGAGGCGTGCTGCGCGCTGCGCGGTGCTCAGCGCGCACAGCTCGTCGTGCAGCTGCTCGATGCGTGCGGCACGGAGCGCGTGGCCGTGCGTCTGCGTCGGGTCGTAACGAGGGAGGCCCAAGTCGAGGGCTGCCAGGGACGTGACGGTGCCAGCCAGCCCGAGCCATCTGCCCGCCGTGCGGCAGGGCACGGCGGCTTCGACCCGCTCGAGCTGCGCACGCACGAACTGCGTTGCGGCGTCCAGTTGCGCCGACGAAGGCGGATCGCCTGTGAGAAAGCGCTCGGTGACTCGCACGCAGCCCATGTCGATGGAGATGCTCGATTCCACCGCCTCGCGACCCAGGGCAAACTCCGTCGACCCGCCGCCGATGTCGAGCGTGACGGTGCTGGGGGTCGGGCCTTGCCGCGCCCTCGGCAGCCCGGCGGTGGCCCCTGCGAAGGAGAGGGCCGCCTCCTGCTCGCCGGACAGCAGCTCCGGTCGAAAGCCCACCGCGCGCTGCACCCGGTCGAAGAACCGTTCGCGGTTGCCCGCGTCGCGCGCTGCGCTCGTCGCCGTGACGCGGGCCGCCGAGACGCCCAGGGCGCGCATCGTGCGCCCATACGCCTCGAGCACCGTGGTGGTGCGCGCCATGGCCTCCTCGGCGAGGTTCCCTTCCAGGTCGACCCCCTGGGCCAGCCGCGTGATGTTCATCTCGCGGGTTCGTTCGTTTCCCGCGCGGTCCGTCACCAGGAGGCGCACCGAGTTGCTTCCGATGTCGATGGCGGCGAGCGCGGTCATCGGCGCTCTGTATCAGGAATGGCGGGGCGCTGCCCAGGGGGGAAGGGGGGGCCGGGGGCCGCCCCTCCGGGCCCCGTTCGAGCGCGGGCGACGGGCTCCGGCCGGCCCAGACCCGGCCGGCCGCGCCCAGCGCCTCCGCGTCACAAGGCTTTCGCGAACCAGATGCCGCCTCCCGCGGCCTCGGCGACCGTGTACATGAGGCCGCGATTGGGCGCGTCCACCTCGCGCACCTCGGTGACGCCCTCGCTCACGACGAAGCTTCGATCGGGGTCGAGCAGGTGAAGGGAGAGGGTGCTGCCAGGCTGGCCGCCGTCGTCTCCGAGCACCATCCACCCCGAAAATTGAACGGTGGCGTCGTAGGTGTTGCGCGCTACGTTCTGCACGAAGGGACGCGTGCTCCCGTCGCTTCGGTCCAGCAGGTACAGCGTTCCGCGCCCGTTTTCGAAGTCCCCGAGGAAACCATCCTCGCGGCCCGAGCCGGGAGCCACGCGGCGCGCGATGCGCGCGGTGTTGCCCTCCGCGTCCAGGCGCAGCAGGTCGCCGCTTTCCCCCTCGAAGTTGGCGATCAGGGTCGTTTCCCCGCTCTCCAGCTCGCCGACCGCTCCCAGCTCGAAGACCCGCTCGGCCAAGACCGTCGATTGGCCATTTTCCCACTGAATGAAGTCCGCCACGGGCTCGACCCAGTCCACCAAGGCTCGCAGGCGACCGGGCCCGAGGGGAATGATGCCGGAGCCGCGGGCGCCCTCGCCGATGCGCTCCGGCTCGCCCGTGCCGCGTTTGAGCCACAGAGTGCCCGTCGGGGCACGCGGATCCTCGCTGGTTCGATAGCTAATCAGGGTTTCTCCCCGAAAGCGCCGGACCGAGGGAAGTCCGAGCAGCTGATCGACGATCTCCTGGCGCCGCTCCGTGGCCGGGTCGTACAGCACGGCGCGGCGCTCCCCGCAGGGGGCCAGATACGAAAGCCGGATCCCCTCCTGGGTCGCGACGTAGCGCGGGTTGCAGGCATCTTCCTCGAGCAGCTCGGGGGCGTCTGGCGAAAGCGCGTCGGCCACGTACAGCGGCCCTCCCACCGCACCCTCCGGGCCCGCTTGGGTGAACGCCAGTTGGCGCAAGGGTATGGAGATCGCGGTGCTGGTGACCGCTTCCCCCACCTCGGCGACCGGCGCGAGCTCTGGGTCGCTGAGCACGAGGCGACCGGAGTCGATCCACAAGTAGTAATCCAGCGCCCGCGACGGGTTGGCGGCGACGTTGTCGCCGAGTACCGTCCTGCGGTCGGAGAGGGGATCGACCAGGAGCAATTGCCGCCCACTGCGCAGCACGACGCCGGAGCCGCGGGAGCCATCCGGAGCGTCGACCACGGCGAACACGCCGCTGCCGTTTGCCACACGGGCCGGTTGCGTGTTGCACTCGAAATCCGCGAAGCGAAGCTCGGCGCTGTCCCGGCTTCCGGCGTAGTACGGCACGAGGCGCGGCGCCCCCCTCAAGTCCACCGCCGAGGGCTCGAAGCCGAGCCCTTCTTCCAGGCTGCAGTACTGCCCGGTGGCGAGGTTGAGCAGCGCGACGCCGCCACCGGCCCGATTGGCGATGACGAAGGGCGTACCATCTCGCTCGCTGATGATGCGAAGATTGGAATGTCCGCCCTCGGCGAGCATGGTCCCCGGCGCTTCGATTCCTTGCACGTCCGGGGAAAGAAGCTTTTCCCCCAGGTCCGCAAAGTTGCTATCCAGCCCGCACCCGATGCCGAACGACATCGCCAAGACCGCGCCGGCTCGCCTCGAGGCCGGGGTCCCCGGCGCTCGGGGCCGCTCTGCGCTCGGTGGTCGTGCGCGAAAACGAAGGGCTCCTCGGTGGCGCGGCGCGCAGCGGGGGGGTTCGCCCGATGTGCGGAGGGTCGTTGGCTTCATGGGCTCCGGGCAGCATAGCACCAGGGCTCGGCGCGGCCGCCGAGCAGGCGCGCAGGGAGCGAGTAGCCGGTGAGCGAGTGCCGGTTTGCGGGCCACGGGCGCGGCGTTTTCATGGCCCGAGGGGGGGCGGCTGCGAATGCCGACCCCGCGTCGGCATCCGTCGCGGCGCGTCCGCGTCGCCGCCGCCGAGGGCAGGCGGCCCGTCGGATCCGCTTGGCTCTCGCCGTCGCGCTTTCGAGCAGGGCAGATTTCTCCAGGGCTCAGGACCGGCCGCCGGCCGATTCGGCGCCGCCCGAGGCTTCTGGCGACGGCGGTCGACAGCCCGCGGTGAGCGCGCCCCTGGCACTTTCCACGGCCGTGGCCTACCCCGAGGGCGCGAGCGGGGACGCGCGCGTATTGCTCGAGCTGCTCATTGGCGAACGGGGGCAGGTGCGCGAGGTGGCGGTGCTCTCCGGGGAAGAGCCGTTTGCCGCCGCCGCTCGCGAGGCGGCGGCAGACTTTCGCTTCTTGCCGGCGAGGCGCGGGGGGCTTCCCATCGCCGCTCGCATTCGTTTCGTCGTGCACTACACCCAGCCGCGGCCCGCGCCACCCGTGCTACGGCCCTTGCGCAAGCCGCCTGCTCCGGCTCCGCGCGCGGAAGTCGCGCCGCCTGCGAGCGTGGAGGTGACCGTCGAGGGCGAGGTTGCCATGGGGGCTCACTCGCTCGGGGGCGCGGAGGCCAGAGCGCTGCCCGGTGCGCTGGGTGACCCGTTTCGGGCCGTCGAGGTGCTCCCTGGCGTGGCGCCGTTGGTCACCGGGTTGCCGGTCTCGTTCGTGCGCGGGGCTCCCCCGGGCAACGTCGGGTTCTTCCTCGACGGCATTCGGGTGCCCCACCTGTTTCATGCTTTTCTGGGTCCAGCCGTCATTCACCCCGAGATCATCGAGCGCGTCGACCTGTACTCGGGCGTCTATCCGGCGCGTCTCGGTCGCTACGCCGGCGGCATCGTGAGTGCGGACCTGAAGGCGCCGCCCGATTCCTTTCGCGGCGAGGTCAGCCTTCGCCTGGTCGACGCGGGCGCCTTCCTCCAGGTACCGTTCGCCGATGGCAAGGGCTTCTTTCAGCTTGCTGGCCGCTACTCGTACACGGCCCTCCTGCTCTCGCTGCTCAGCGACTTTCGCCTGGAATACTGGGACTACCAGGCCCGCATCGGTTACGCGCTCACCCCACAGGACCGAGTCAGCGTGCTGGCTTTCGGGGCCTTCGACCTGGCCGCGCCGGACGAGCCGCAACCGGATGCGGATTCGTCGATCGAGTCCGGCCAGAGCGGCGTGCAGTTTCACCGCGTGGACCTGCGCTACGACCGCCGCCTCGGCAAGAGCGGCAACTTGCGCGCCGCGCTCACACTGGGCAGAGACGAGACGCGGGGGCCCCAGGGGAGCGTCCAGGACGGCGTGTCCGCTCTGCGCGTCGAGCTGGAGAGGGAGCTCGCTCGAGGGGTCGTGCTCGATCTGGGGCTCAGCGCCCAGCGGGACGACTACCGCCTGCGACTGGAAGGCACGAGCGCGAGCTTTCTCGACGTGGTGACGCTCTTCCCCGGGCGCCGGGACACGGCGGCGGGCGGATACGCCGAGCTTTCCTTCGACGTGGGCTCCCGCCTCACCCTCGCACCGGGAGTGCGCGTCGACCGATACGAGTCGGCCGAGCAGGCGGCGTGGGGGGTGTCGCCGCGCCTCCGCACGCGAGCGAGGATCAACGACCGCGTGACCATCGAACAGGGCATCGGCGTTGCTCACCAGCCGCCCAACTACGTGCCGGCGATTCCCGGAGTGGCGGTTGCCGGCTTGCCGGGAGGGTTGCAGCGCAGCGTTCAGACGACGGGTGGAGTCGCGCTGCGTCTCGGCGAGCGTTCGCGCGTCTCCGCGACGGCGTACTACAGCGCAACGCTCGGTCTCTCCGACCCGTTCGGCTTGAGCCAGGACCTGGATCTGGATGCAGACGAGGCCGAGGTTCGTTCCCTGGGCAGGAGCGTCGGTCTCGAGCTGATGTACCAGCGCCCGCTCTCCGAGGGGATCGGGGTGCTGGCTTCCTACACGCTCTCTCGAGCCACGCGCGCCTTCGACCGCATCGATACGCGAGCCGGATACGACAGGCCCCACATCCTGAATCTGGCGCTGACCAAGACCTTCGGCGCCGGTTGGGCGGTAGGCGCCCGGGGTCTCTTCTACAGCGGCGTCCCGGGAAGTCGGCAGGCCCCGACGGGCCAGCGTGTATTCGACCAGCCCCGCAGCAGCCCCTTCGCCCGCGTGGACTTGCGGTTGGAGAAGACTCTGCGGCTGGGCCCGTCACAGTCGCTCAGCGTGGTGGCCGAGATGCTCAATGCCTCGCTGTCGCGGGAAGTGCTGCGGCGGCCGTGCAATGGGGAATGCCGTGACGTTTCGGTGGGCCCGCTCTTTTTGCCGAGTGTCGGGGTCGTGGGCCGCTTTTGATCGCGGCCGGCTGCGGTCGGCTGTCCGCTGCCGGCGCGCGCCTTCGCTCTCCGCGAGCGCGACCACGGGCGAAGGCGGTTTCGCACCCGGGGCCCCGTCTCGCGGCGAGGCTCGGTCCGCGGCCGGAGCCGGCGTGGCCGCTTTTTTCGAGCGCAGCCTCCTGCTCGCGCGGCACGCTGGCCCCGCTGCGGGGCGGGGGTCCTCGATCGAGCTCTTGGCGAGGTCTCTTCGATCCGCGAAAACGGCGGGATGCCCCCCCTGCGCCCCCTCGTTCGCCCCGTTGCCGGCTCCGTTGCCGGCCTCGCAGTGAGCTTGCTGCTTCCCGCCCCCTTGCGCCCGGTCGTGGTGGCGTTGCTGCTGGCGGTCTTCACGCGGCGCCCCGCGCTATCGATGACCCTCGGCGCGATCGTGGGGGTGCTTTCTTCCGAGGTCACGCTGGTGGCGGGGTTCGAGCGGCATTGGATCGGCAACGTGACGGACACGTGGCATCTGTGCGCGATGGGCTTCGCCTTGACGCTGCTCGGCCTCGTTCGCGTGATGAGCGAGAGCGGCGGTACCGGGGCGCTGCTGAACCTGGTGGCGAGGCGAGTCGCCAGTCGTCGCGGCGCAAAGCTGAGCACGGCCGTGGCGGGGCTGCTCGTCTTCTTCGACGACTACGCCAACGCGCTCATGGTGGGGCCCACGCTGCGACCTCTGACCGATCGCTTCGGGGTTTCCCGGGAGAAGCTCGCGTACCTGGTTGACAGCACCGCGGCTCCCGTCGCGGGGCTGGCCGTCATGTCGACGTGGATCGGCTACGAAGTGGGCTTGTTTCAGGAGGTCGTTGGTCAACTGGGGGTGACGCGGGGCGGGTACGCGCTCTTGCTCGCGGCGCTTCCCTATCGCTTCTATTGCGTGTTTGCCTTGGCTCTCGTCTTCCTGGTCTCGGGCTGGGAGCGCGATTTCGTTCCGATGTTCCAGGCCGAGTGCCGTGCGTCCGACAAGGCGTCGAGTGCCGTCGAACGCAAGCGAGCCGACAGCGACGAGCCGGGGGTACGAGGGGCCGATGAGGTCGCCCTCGAAGGGCGCCCCGGCCTTCAGTGGAACGCCATGCTCCCTTTGGGGACGCTCATCGTGAGCGTTCCCCTGGGGATCTTGCTCGACGGCGGCCTGGCGAGCCGGGTGGCAGCGCCGAGCGGGCTCTTCTCCTTTTCGGTATTCCAGGAGAGCCTGATGGCCAGCGAGAACAACGTGCAGGTATTGTTCTTCTCCGGGCTCTTGGCCGTCGCGGCGGGGTTCGCCCTGCCAGCCCTGCGGGGCAACGCCACGGCAAGCGCGCTCGCGAGGGCCTTCGCCGAGGGCGTGAAGGTGGGATTCCCCCCCCTGCTGATCCTGATCTCGGCGTGGGCGCTCTCCGGTGTGTGTAAGGATTTGAACGCCGGTGATTTTTTAGTGAAACACTTGGGTGCGGGCTTGGGGGGGCAGTGGCTACCGGTGGGCAGCTTTCTCCTCTCGGCGGCGGTGGCCTTTGCCACCGGCACCTCTTGGGGAACGATGGCCATCGTGATTCCCGCCATAGCGCCCGTGGCGCTCTCCTCCGGAGGCGAAGCGCTGCTGATCGTGGCGCTGGCTTCGGTGCTCGACGGCGCCATCTTCGGCGACCACTGTTCCCCGATCAGCGACACGACCGTGATGACCTGTGTGGCGACGGGCTGCGATCTGATGGATCACGTTCGCACGCAACTCCCCTATGCGCTCTGCGCGATGGTGGCGGCAGCGGCGTGCGGCTACCTCCAAGTGGCGGGCGGTGGGTCGGTCTGGATTGCATATCCGCTGGGACTTTCCGTTTTGGTTGCCGCATGCAAGATCTTCGGCCGTCCGCTCACACCGGCAGATGTCAGTTCTGGTTGAATTGTTACCGCCTTCGACCGTTCAGGCATTTCGCGGGCTTGATCCCTGTGCCGAAGCTGGCATCGTGGTGCAATCGTGAGTTCTTGGCTAACTGGCCTATTGGCTGTGGCGGCGACTGCTTGGGCAGGCGCAACGGCATGGCTCGGAGGCGAAAACGATGCGGGGCACGCGCGGTCCGACGTGGATCGCGTGCAACTGCTGCGGGTGGGCGGCACACGAGGGGACTCGAGGCCTCGCGACACCTGGTTCGGCCGAAGGCCTCCGCCCAGTGTCCAGGTCCTCCATCCGCTCGCCGCCTTCACGGACGAAGAAATCTTCGACATCGCTCAGGCGGACATCACGCAGCTCGGCTCGATGTCGATCGGCACGCCGAGCCGTGGGGCGCTCGCCAACGGCGTGCACTTTCCCGAGGGGCCACACTGGAAGCTGGCGGATCCCGACCACTCGTGGGGCACCGCCGAGTCGGTCGCCTTCGTCACGCACGCGATCGAGCGAGTCACCGAGGAGCTGCCCGGCGGTCACACGGTGTTCGTCGGCGATCTGAGCGCGAAACGCGGCGGTCGGCTCTGGCCGCACAAGAGTCACCAGTCCGGTCGGGACGTGGATATCGGCTACTTCTATCTCGACGAGTCGGTGTGGTATCGGCGGGTGGGCGCTCACAACATGGATCGGCCCCGCAATTGGGCTCTCCTCAAGACGCTCCTCGCAGAGACGAGCGTGCAGTACGTCTTCATCGATCGCAACGTCCAGCCTCTTCTCGAGGAGTACGCCCTGGCGACCGGCGAGGATCCTGAGTGGGTGCGGCGGCTGTTTCACGGCACGCCCGGTCGCAAGGATTCGATCATCCGCCACCGCTGGGGCCACGCGACGCACATGCACGTGCGCTTCGAGAACCCGACCGCCGAGCTCACGGGTCGCCGCTCGTACCGCTGGCTGCAGAAGCTCGGGTTGCTCCCTCGGGTGGAGTACTACCCGACACGCAAGCGACGCCGCACCCGTGGCGCCGCCAAGGGTTGAGCCTCGAAGAAAAGCGCGCCGCGCAAGCTCTCGGGGCCGGCCAGCTTGCGGCTGTGGTGTGTCTGCCGTGGTGTCCGGGCTTCACTTGCCGGGAGGAGTTGGAGTATTACCTGCCTCGAGAGGCCCCCATGTACACGACATCAGAGGCCGTTACTCGAGGCGTGCGCGTGCGCGTGCGGGCTCGGTATTCGCCGCAAAACTCCGACCCCCGAGCGCATCAGTGGGTTTTTCTCTACACGATCACGATCTCCAACGAGGGGAGCCGAACGGTACAGCTGACCGATCGCCACTGGATCATCACCGACGCAAACGGTGAGATTGAAGAGGTCAAGGGGCCGGGGGTGGTGGGTAAGCAACCTGTCTTGCACCCCGGCGAGAGCTTCGAATACACCAGCGGCTGCCCGCTGACGACGCCGTTCGGCTCGATGCACGGCAGCTACCGGATGGTCTGTGAAAGCGAGGCTTTCGAGGCGGAGGTCGCCGGGTTCGCTCTCCGGCAGCCAGGCACCATGCAGTAGCCGCTGCGGGGGGCTCATCCAAACCGCGGGCGCCGTCGAGCGCCGTGTGTGCTGCGTAGCCGCGCCGCTCGGCAGCTCTCGTGCGCGTCCCCGCGAGGTCGCCGGGGCGAGGTCGCGCGCCCGGTGGTCCCGGCGCGGTCGTGCCCGTGCCGGCGCGAGCGATTCGGCGAAGCGCCTCTGGGGCGCGGCGCCGGGTTGTGTCGCGCGCCGGGCGGTCCCGCCGGGGCTCCCCGCTCGAGGTGTTGGATGGCGTCGTGCAACACCGATGCCGCGCGCTGCGCAAGGCCGGTTGCGCGGGGATTTCGAACAGCGATCGTGCCGTGTTTCGGCTCTCGAGAAAGGCTCGTGCGGAGCGAGAGGCGTGCGCGGCGTGAAGCGTTTGCCCCATCTCGCCGCACGGTCGTCGCGCCGCTGTGCGGGCTGGCGGCCCCACCCCAGGCGAGCTCGAGGGGCCGCCCAATGGGTAGGGCATCGAGCCCGCTGCCGACCGGCGACTACTGGCAGGTGACGCGCAGCGTTCGTGGGGCTCGCCACTCTCCGGGATTGGTGGGGGCGCCAATCGGCCCATCGCATCGCGACGGGTAGCGTGTCGCCACATCGCCAGGTATCGCGGCGCGCAGCGTATGGCCACGCGCTGGAGCACCGAACCGGTCGCGGGGGGATCCGGCGTTTTCGGCGAGGCGCTTCAAGATGTGAGGTGAGCGGGCGTCGACCGCGACGTCGCCCCGCCCGGCGCGGGGGCAACGCGTTGCGACGCGACGAGGCGCAGTGCGGCACTCGGAGCGCCACTGCCGGGTGCCTATGACCCATCCGGAGCCCGACGCTCGATGGGCTGGGTCTGCGTAGGACAATGTCTTACATCGAGGTCGCAGCCGCACCCCCCGGGGACCGCAAGGCCGTCGACCGGTCGCGACTGGGCCAGCGCCCCTGAACCAGTGCTGGAGCTCGCGCTCCTCGTCCCCGGCGCAGTGGATCAGGCGCCTTTTTGCGCCGATTTTTGCCACTTCTGAGGACCGCTGTCTCGATCGGAATCGCTCCCGGCTGGCAGGTCCGACAACCCATCCGGTTAGGCACAGGAAGCTTGGGTTCTCCTGGCGCTCACGGCGCCAATCCGTGGTAGGAGAATTAGGTCCCAGGCGTGAGGTGTTTCACATAGTGTTTCACCGTGTGGGAGCCCGCAGCGAGGCAGTTCGCGCGAGCTGCCCGGTCGCAGATAAGTAGTTCTACTGGCGCGTCTTGGCGAGTCAGTGGAACACCTGCCGGTCGAACGAGCTTCGCAATCGGTGGGCATTCACTCGGGAGGCAGCGTTTCAGCACGAGCGTCTCGAGTCGACCCGCGCGTCCCGGGGGGACAGCTGCGGGCACTTACTTGTGAACTTATGCGCCGTGTGCCCTAGCGCATGGTCGAGCGGCCCGCCGACGACTCTCGAGTGTTCAAGCCATGGAACAAGCAGAATCGAAGTTGACGCTTTCGGGGCGGCGCAGGCGATTTCAGCGGGTCTATGAAGCCGCCTGCGCGCGGCTTGCGAAGCTGGGCATTCCCTTCGCGAACGACCACCAATGCGAAGTCTACTATGACGACTCCGCGGTGGGCTCACCGGACGCCCCGGCATTTTCCTATCACCACGCGGGCAAGATCGTGCTCTGCCGCCCGCACGTCGTCGACGTTTCGTTCGCCGAAGCGCAGGTGACGCTGGTGCACGAGATCACACACTACTGGTGCGAGCGCTTTCCGCGAGCGATGCGCCGATCCCATGTGTTCCGCGTGCCGCGTGCCGCTCGCCCCGTTCCTCGCCGCCGCGCAGGCCTTGCCGCCGACTACCATTGGATCGCCTACGACGAGGAGAACGAAGACTACTTGGGAACGCACTCGCAGGTCGACCCGGAGGAGTGCCTCGCCGAGTTCATGGCACATCAAGTCGTCTATACACCCGACTTGCGCCGAGTGCGTTCGGCGGCAGCGCGCCGCCGCTTCAAGGCCTGCCGGGACATTCTTCGCCGCCTCCGGCAAGCGTATCGCGGCGCGGAGACCGAGCACCCCCTCTCCTGAGGCGAGTCGCACGCTTCCGAATCCCTACGTCTTTTCGCGGGCTGACCGGGGCCACGCCCCTGGCGTTGCGGACCGTGACGTAGCGCGCCGCCGTGTCGTGATTCGCGGTGTCGCGACTCGTGATGTAGCGCGCGTGGTGTCGTGCGTTGCGGTGTGACGGGCCCGAGCGGCCCGCTGCCAAAAGTGCGGGCGAGGTGCCTGCCGAGCGCAGATTGGGAGGACCGGGGTCCGGCGAGCGTCCTCGGTCCCAGCCGCTCGCACCTCGACGCCCCTCTCGGCTCCCGCTGGACTGAAAATCCACTTCCTCCTCGCACCTTCGGTCCTGCGGTCGTGAGAAATCCGGGCTGGAGGAATCCGGCCACCGCGGTGCGGCTGGGCCGCGCGGAGCCCGCGGCCTCGGGCGGCAAGCCGGTGATTGCCGCCAGCATTTCGACGACCCGAGGAGCGAACCAGCAAGAGCCCCGCACGCCGCGTCGGGGCGACGCTCGCTCGCGGCTCGCCAGCGGGGGGGGCAGCGAGGTCCGGGAAACCGGCTCGACGTCCCAGAGCCGCTGCTGAATCGTCGTTCCCGCGATCGAGCCGCTGCCGGGCCCTCGGGGGTCTGCGCGTTGCCGGTCGGCTCTCGCGGGCAGCCGCGACGCACGGCTCGGGCGCTCCGAGGAGAAGGCGTCGGGGGAAAATCAGCCATTGTCGGCGACGGATCCAGGTCGTCTCGCGGGCGCGCGCCGGTCGGTCGGGGGTTCTGGCTTCGCGAGGACCCTTCGCAGGGGGTGGGGCGGTGCGGCGTCGTCCTGGGCGCGGCCGCGCATGCGGGGCGTGCACTCCCCGCCGCGCCGTCGGCTGGCGAGACGAGGTCGCCGGTGCCGTCCTTCGGCCCGGGTGACGGCGGCCGCCCAGGCTGCGACCCGGCGCGGCCGCTTCGGCAGCCTCGCTGCGTTCCCCGGTGGCCACCGAGGCAGCCCGCCGAGGGAGCTCACTGCGCGGCCGCGCGCGTCATTCGAGTCTCGTCGAGTATTCGTCTTCCTTGAAGCCAACGAGCGCAAAGTCGCGGGCGACGACGAGCGGGCGCTTGACGAGCTTTCCATCCGCAGCGAGCGCGTCGAGAGCCTCCTCTTCGGTCATCGTCGCGAGGCGCTGCTTGAACCCACCGTTGCGGTAGGATTGCCCCGAGGTATTGAAGAGCCTCTTCACGTCCAGGCCGCTCTTTCGCAGCACCTGCGTGAGCAGTGTTCGGCTCGGGGGCGCCTGGACGATGTCGATGGCCTCGTACGGGACCGAGTGCTCATCGAGCCACTTCAGCGCCTTTCGACAGGTGGAACACTTGCTGTACTGATACACCTTGGTTGTCGCGGGCATGGCGCGACCGTAGCCGCTCTCCTCACGTTTTCCGACGAGGGAGTGGGGATTTCGATCGACCCGTTCCGGTCTGGTGGCCCACCCGTCGGGCGCCCGTCGTCTCCTGAAATGGGTCGAAATTAACCAGCAGTAACGCAGCGGGACCCGTTGCTACCTCAGAACACTGCTCGGGGATGTACTTCGTCGAAAGGACTTCGCTTCGGCGGCCCTCACCGATGCCGTCCCGGCGGTGTGACGAGTGCAATGACAGTCAGCCGTCCCAAAAACAGCGTCGCCAGCGTTCCGTCGACCAGAGCGGGAGAGCCTCCTATGGAGGTGGATCTCATCGGTGCCGATGAAGCGTCGTTCGACCCTGCACACTACGGCGTCGGCGAGGTGCTGGCCGGGCGTTTCCGCATCGAACGGGTCATCGGCGTGGGGTCCATGGGTGTGGTTCTCGCCGCGACCCACCTCGAGCTGGACGAGCGAGTCGCCATCAAGTTCATTCGCTCGGAGATGCAGGCGCTCCCCGGCGTCGTCCAGCGCTTCGCGCGGGAAGCCAAAGCGGCGGTCAGTATCAAGAGCGAGCACATCGCCCAGGTGTTCGATGTGGGAATGGTGCCCGGTGTCGGCCCCTACATCGTCATGGAGTACCTCGAGGGCAGAGATCTGGGAGAGATCCTCGAGGAGGAGGGGCGCCTGCCAGTTCGTCGCGCCGCGCACTACATCTTGCAGGCATGCGAGGCCTTGGCCGTGGCACACAGCCGCGACATCACCCACCGGGACATGAAGCCCGAAAATCTGTTCCTCACGCGGCGTGGGGATCAGGAGCTCATCAAGCTCCTGGACTTCGGAATCTCCAAGGCTTCGCTCACGGGTAGGGTCTTTGGCGACGAGCTTGCCTCCAACGAAACGGCGTGCCTCCTCGGCACGCCTCTGTACATGTCGCCGGAGCAGATTCGGTCCACCGACGGGGTGGACCACCGCACGGACGTTTGGTCGCTCGGCGCCGTGCTCTACGAGCTCGTGACGGGCGAAAGCGCATTCGTGGCCGACAGCGTGTCTCAAGTGTGGCATCGGATCCTGGAGACGGAGCCGGTCCCGATTGCGCAGCATTGCCCCGACGCCCCGCCGACGCTGCAGGCCGTTCTTTCGCGCTGCCTCCAAAAGGATGTCGCGCGGCGCTACCAGAATGTCGCCGAGCTGGCGATCGACCTGCTGCCGTTCGCGCCCTCTCGTGCGAGAACCTATGCGCAGCGGGCGGCCTCCATCCTGGGTGTGGCGAGCGACAGCCTCTTTCCCCTGGCGGCGCACCTATCGCTGGCTCCGCCGTCGGGTTCGGAGCTGTCGGGTGTGCCGCCCTCCTCTCTCGCGACGGTGGCCTTGTCCGGCGGGCCTTCTCTTCCCTCTCAGGTCGCCCCCGATGGCGGCCCGGGAGGCCGCACGACGGCGGCCCGCCTAGTGGTGCTCTCGGCTCTGTCCCTCGGCGCGGCGGGCGTATGGTTTGGCCTGAGCCGTCCCGGGGCCACGCCGCAGGGTTTCCGCGAGGCGGCGCCGGTCCCGGTCGAGCCCGTCTCGGTCGCCGAGGAGCCAGCGACGGTGGAGCCGCTGGAGTCATCGCGAAACGTGCTGCTCGAAAGCGAGCCGAGCGGTGCGCTCGTCGAGCTCGCGGGGGAAGTAATTGGCGTGACGCCGCTCGCCACGCTGCTTCCGGTAGGCACACGAGAGATCGTGCTCGAAAAGCAGGGGTACGAGAGCCGCAACCTCGTGCTGCAGCTGGAGGCCGCCCCGCGCGACTCCAAGCCCGTTCATACGCGGGTGGAGCTCGAAGCCGTCGTGGAGCCGGAGCAGGAGGCGGCGGACGAGGGGAAAAAAGAGCAACCGAAGAAGCCCTCGGCAGCGAAAGCCGAGAGCGCGGAAAAGCACGCCCCCGAGAAGAAGCCCGAGCGCAACTCCGCGGCCCGCCGAGCGGCGCGACCCGCGCGCCGGGCTAGCAAGGCCCCGGCCAAGGTGGTGGCGAAGCCGAGGGCAGCTCCGCGCCCCGCGCCCGCCACCGCCACCGCCGAGAACAAAGAGAAACCCCATAGCCCGCCCGCGCCGCCTCGGCTGCTCATCGAGGACGAGCGTCCCCGGCTGCTCATCGATGAGGACGCGCGGCGAGCCAAGATCCTCGATTAGGAACTACGGAGTCGACTCCATGATAGGTAAGCTTTTCGTTTCGAACTGGCTGATGCTGTTCGCCACCGCGTCGCTGTTTTCGCTCGCTTTGCCGGCTTCCGCCGAAGACGAGGGGGCCTCTCAGGCCGCCGAGGTCGCCCGCCTCAACGAGGCCGGGGCCGACTTCTACGCTCGTCGGGAGTACCGCAAGGCAATCGAGAAATTCATTCAGGCGTACGCCATCGATGCGGACCCGAATCTGCTGTTCAACATCGCGCGCTGCTACGAGCTGCTTGGCGAGGCGGAGGCAGCCATGGAGAAGTACCAGCTGTTTCTCGACTCACCGGGCGCGGATGCTCGTGGGCGCAAGCGCGCGCGCGACGCGATGAACGCGCTCAGGGAAAGTCGCGCGCAGGCCAATCGTGAGCCCGCGCCCCCACCGGTACCGGAAGCGAAGCAAGGGCAGGCCGATGGATCTGCGGTGGTTGCGGTCGATGACGGCGGCAGCGACGAGAGTTGGGTGGCCTGGGCGTTCTTGGGGGGAGGCGCCGTACTGGCGGGCGCCGGGGCTACCCTATACCTTCTCGGAGCCTCGGATCACGGCCAGATAACTGACGCCGAGGGGTTCGGAGAAGAGGGCGCCGTCGTGCAGATGACGCGCCGGGAGGCCGAAGACCTCGTCGACTCGGGAGATCGGAAGAAGTTGATGGGGGTAGTCGGCATGGGAGTAGGTGGTGCTTTGTTGACGACCTACGTGATTTGGGCGTTGAGCGACTCTTCCTCACCGCCGCGACGCGGGTCGGCGCTGGCTTTCGGAGTCGAGAAGACCTCGAGCGCGACGATGCTCTCGATTCAGGGGAGCTTCTGAGATGCGCCGATGCTCCACGGTCCTCGCGGCGATCTCCGTCAGTGCGCTTGCGTGCTCTTCTCCGGACTTGTCCGCCGGGATATTTCGCTGTGAATCGGATGCCGACTGCGCCGAAGGTCATGTTTGTGCTTCGTCGAACGGGCAGCTGGCGTGCCTGGACGTCGCCAGCACGCCAATTCGTCTGGGCATGAGTGGCCCGCTGCAGGGAACCAGTGGGGATCTCGGCAACGAGATGAGGCGCGGGATCGAAGCGCAGCTCGCTCAGGTCAACCGCGAAGGCGGGATCTACGGCCGCGAGGTGACGCTCACGGCGCGAAATGACAACTACGACCCCGATGACGCGGTCGAGGCGACACGGGCGCTGCTCGACGTGATCGAGGTACGCGGCGACGACGAGCCGGACGTGCGCGGCGGGGAAAGCGTCTTCGCGTTGATCGGCAACATCGGCACGCCCACCATGTTGCGCACCGCGCCGCTTGCGACCAAGAACCAGGTAATCTTCTTCGGGCCATTCACCGGTTCCCAGGAGTATCTGCGCGACGGCACGGATTCGCCGTACGTATACAACTATCGCGCGGGCTACTACGACGAGACGGCGGCGATGGTCGACTACCTCACCGAGGTGCGCATCCCCACGGTACTGAGCGCCTCCAATCCCGACTACAGGCGCGTGGTCGTGTTTGCTCAGAACGACAGCTATGGAGACGCGGGGTATCGAGGCGTCGTCACTGCGTACAATCAGCGCTTCGGAGATCTGCCTGCGGTCGATGCGATCCTGCGTGTGGGCTACGAGCGAGAGAACGTCGCGAGCGTTTCCTCCGCCGTCGCTCAGAGCGAGAGCTACTTTACGACGCTGCTCGGCGAAGCCGCCGAAGACGTGCCCGTACCCGTCGCGATCCTCATGATCGATACCTACCTCCCGGGTGAACGATACATCAGGGAGCTGAAAGACTGGATCAATCGGGACGCGGCGCGCGCGCGGCGCCTGCAGCCGGTATTCATGCACGTGTCGTTCGTCGGCAGCGACTCGCTCGCCGAGGCGCTCACCGCGGACCCGGCGACCTACACGGACATCAACACCGGCCTCTCCCGTAGCTATACGGAGCAAGTGATGGTCACCCAGGTGGTGCCGACCTATGACTCGCAGGCGTCTGGCGTACAGGCGTACCGTGATCACATGGCGGACTACGACGGCAACGATCTCTCCTTCACTTCTCTCGAAGGCTACATCGTGGCGCGTCTGTTTACGGACGCGCTCAGACTCAACGGGCCGAACCTCACCACACGACGATTCATCGACACGCTCGACACGTCGATTCGGGACCACGACCTGGGTATCGGGACGCTTCTCAGCTTCTCCTCGACCGATCACCAGGCGTCGAGCACCGTTTGGGGCAGTCAGCTCGAGTCGGACGGAACCTTCAGCGTTCCCTTCGTGTGGGACAGACAAGCCGGTATCGAGAGCAACTGAAAGGCGCCGCACGGTCCCCGTCGCGCTCGGCGACGGGCGAGGTGAGCGGAGCCCCGTTCGACGTGGACGAGGGGCGCTGGCGGCGGGCTCGGACCCCGGTCGGCGGGACTTCGGGCGCGTAGCCCGCAGGTCGCCCGCCTTCCAGAGCTGCGGGGTCCGTGTCGGGAGACCCGGCGAATTGCACGGTTTCCGCTTGTACTGTAGGTTCGACCGGGCTTCACGATGGGGGTCTGGACGTGGCGATTCGGCCGACGGCGGAAGCCGCACGCGGCAAGGGCGAGCGCGCCCGGCGAGTGCGAGCCCCTCGGGTCGAACCTGCGCCGGCCGGTTCCGCCGCCGGGAGGGGCCGCGAAGGGACGCTGGTCTTTGGCGACACCCCACGGCGGTCGCTGGGTCCGGACCGGCGAATCCGAACCCGGCGCCTGGTTTCGTGCCCTGCCGTCAGCTCGTCGCTGCGGCAACCGACCGGATTGCGGCTCTAGGGCGAAGAGCTCGCGTCTCGTGGCGACGGCGAGCCGGGCGAGCCCGCGTCCGGCGCCGAGGCGTCCGTGGGCGGAGCGGGTGCGCGCGCGTCGAGGTCGGGGGAGCCCGCGTCCGGCGCGGGTTCGGGGGGGCGAGTGAACGGATCGCCACGCGGTGGCGCCGGGGGCGGCAAGTCGTCTCGGTTCCTCAGATCGAGACACGTGCCGGATACACAGAGCAGGTCACTGTCACACCCTGTGCGACTCGCGCATCGACACCCTCGAGTACCCGGCTGGCAGGCGGTGGCAGCGTCCGACGGCCCAGCGGGGACGTGATCCATGGGTCGTCCTTCTCCGCACGCTCCCAGTGCCGTAATCACGACGGCCCACCAGCGGGTGGGATGCGGTTTCTCTCTGCGGCCGGCGGTCGCAGGTTTTGGTGCCCGTTCGTTTGGGATACCGTTATCTTCCATCCGTGTTGATACCGAAGGGGAGCTAGTCGTGGGAACAGAGAGGTGCGAAGCGCCTGGGGGATGGCACCCCGGGTCCGTGCAGAGATGGCGGAGAGGCGTGTGCTGACGGAATCCTTACACGCATTGGCGGCGGCGTACGGCGTTCAGCCGGGTTTTTTGGATTCGTTCGGCCATTGGCGTACCGCCTCGCCCGAGGCGGCCGTCGAGGTGCTCAGATGCCTCGGGGCCGAGCTGGCACGGCCCGAGGACGCGCCGGAGGCCCTGCGCGCACGCCACGAGGAGCTCACGACGCGCGTACTCGAGCCCGTGGTGGTCCACTGGCTGCCGGAGGGTGCTTCGCCGGAGCGCCCGGCGCCATTTCGAATCACCGTTCGCCCGGGGCCGGCGAGCGGACCGTATCGGGTTCGCCTGCAGTCGGAAACCGGCGAGGAGGCACTCAGCTGGGAGGGAAAGGTCGAGGAGGCGGGGGGGGAGGGCGGCGCGGAGAGGCACCTCTGCGGCCCGCCTTTCGGCACCGCAGGGGTGTTCTCGCTCGTTCTTTCTCTCGGGGGCCGCGAGCACCGCGCGACGCTTTTTTCGGCGCCGATGCGCGCCTGGTCGCGACCGGGTGCCGCCGATTGGGGTGTGTTCGCTCCCACCTACGCTCTGCGCAGCGCGCGAGACGAAACCTGCGAGCAGCGCTTGGGGGTCGGGGACCTGAGCCACCTGCGGCAGCTCGTGGATTGGGTGGGTGAGCGGGGGGGGCACGCCGTCAGCACCCTGCCATTGCTCGCTCAGTTCCTCGACGAGATCTTCGAGCCGAGCCCCTATTCTCCGGCGAGCCGCCTCTTCTGGAACGAGTTCTATCTCTCGCTGGAGCAGCTGCCCGAGCTCGCTTCTTGCGAGCACGCGCAGACGTTGCTCGCGTGTCAAGAGTTTCGCCAGGAGATCGCCGGGGCGGGCAGATCGGTCGTCGTCGACTACGGGGCGAGAGTGACCGCGAAGCGTCTGGTGCTCGAGCACTTGGCCCAGGCTTTCTTCGATGCAGGGGGCGATCGCGAGCCAGCCTTCCAGCGCTTTCTGGATCGGCCGCGCGTGCAGGCTTATGCCCGCTTCCGTGCAACGGGTGAAACGTTGCGCCGCCCGTTTCAGACGTGGCCCTCCTGGGCTGCCCGAGGCAAGCTGGGCGGCCATTGTCACCGTCAGGGCGCCTACCGCTACCACCTGTATTGCCAGTACCGCATGGCGGAGCAGATGAGCCTTCTCGGGGACCGAGCGCGAGCTCTCGGGCTCGGCCTCTACCTGGATTTGCCGGTGGGCGTGCACTCCTCGGGGTTCGACCTGTGGGAAGAGCCGGAGGCCTTCTTGTTGGGCTGTGCGGCGGGCGCCCCACCAGACATCGTCTTTACCGGTGGTCAGGACTGGGGCACCGCTCCCCTTTCGCCGGAAGGCCTGCGCAAGCAGGGGTACCGGTACCTGCGCGACGTACTCGCACACCATCTCGGTTGTGCCGGGGCGCTGCGCATCGACCACGTGATGGGCATCGATCGCATCTACTGCGTGCCCAAGGGGTTCGACGCGACGAACGGCGTCTACGTGGGGTATCGCAAGGAAGAGATCCTGGCGTTGATGTGCATCGAGTCCCACCGCTACAAGTCGATGCTCGTCGGGGAGGACCTGGGCACCATTCCGCCGGGCCTGCCGGAGGCGCTCGAGCGGCACGGGATCCGGCGCATGCACGTACTGGAGTACGCGCTCGCCGGCGATCGCGTGAACTTCGAGTCCTTGACGGGCAACGTCGCCGCCAGCGTCAACACCCACGACCTGTTTCCGCTCGCGGGCTGGTGCGAAGGGGAGGATTTGAGGCAGCGTCGAGAGCTCGATCAGCTCACCGACGACCAGCTGGAGGCCGAGTGGGGGAAGCGGAAGCGGGTCTTGCAGGAGCTCGCTGGCCAATACCATCAGGCGGGTCGCATCGATCAGCCAGTGCTCGATTTTCCCCTGCAAGAGGAAGCACATCGCGCCGTGCTCGGGGCCGTGCTGGAGCACTACGGCGGGAGCGAGGCTCCGCTGGTGCTCGTCAATCTCGAGGATCTGTGGGCGGAGAAGCTTCCCCAGAATGTCCCCGGCACCACGACGGAAGCGGGCAATTGGCAGCGCCGTTTGCGACACGACATCGAGGCCGTGCAGGCTTTGCCGGGCGTGGCGGAGGTGCTCGGGCGCCTCGAGAAGCGCCGTGGAGAGGTCCGCCAGGCAGAGGCCGCGGAGTGACGTAGCCTCACCGAAAGGGGGGACCGCGGCGCAGCGGGTGCGTCGGCGACGGGCTCGGTTTCTTCGCGATTTCACGTCGCGCCCCCCGGCGAGCCGAGGCGGCGGAGCGCGCGCCCGCGCAACAACCGCCGAATCGCCCGTCCCCCGCGGACGCGTGGGGCGGGGTGCGGAAGGGGGGGCGGGCCGCTGTTCGCCGCGGCTCTGCGGGGCCGCCAGCGGTCGAGGCGGCTGGCTCGTTTCGGGTGAGGAGGGGCGAGTCGGCTTGCTCTGGGCTCGGCTCCGGTCGGTAGTAGGGAAAGAGGTTTTCCACTCTCCGGGCGAGCGCCACGCCGACAGCGCTTGGTCGAGTGGCGACTCCGCTCGCGTTGGTTTGCCATGGTCCGCGCCTCGATATGCTACCATGCGGGTCGGGATGGAGATCTGGCCGGGTGAACCGTATCCGTTGGGCGCTACGTATGACGGAACGGGCACCAACTTCGCGATTTTCTCGGGCGTAGCGCAACGAGTGGAGCTTTGTCTCTTCGACGACGCGGGCGTCGAAGAGCGGGTCGATCTGCCAGAACACACCGCTCTCACGTGGCACGGCTACGTGCCGGGAGTCGGGCCAGGCAAGCGATATGGTTACCGCATTCACGGGCCTCACGACCCCGCCAAGGGGCTGCTGTGCAATCCCCACAAGCTGATCGTCGACCCGTATGCCAAGGCGATCGACGGGCCCGTCAAGTGGGACGAGGCTGTCTTCTCGTACTACTTCGATCGCCCCGGAGGCGGCCCTTCGGACCGCAACGAAATGGATTCGGCGCCGCTGGTTCCTCGCAGCGTCGTGACGAACCCGTTCTTCGATTGGCGGGGCGATCGCCAGCTGCGTACGCCGTGGCACGAAACCATCATCTACGAGCTCAACGTCCGCGGTTTCACGGCAAGGCACCCGGACCTTCCTCAGCACCTGCGCGGCACGTACGCGGGCCTCGCGCACCCGTCCGTGATCGCCTACTTCAAGTCGCTGGGCGTGACGGCGCTCGAGCTGTTGCCCGTCCACCAGTTCATTCACGATCACACGCTCGTCAAGCGCGGCCTGCGAAACTACTGGGGCTACAACACCCTGGGCTACTTCGCGCCCCACCAGGAGTACGCCACCCGTGGGGCCGGGCTGCAGGTGCAGGAGTTCAAGGAGATGGTTCGCGTGCTTCATGAAGCGAACATCGAAGTGATACTCGACGTGGTCTACAACCACACGTGCGAAGGCAATGCGCTGGGCCCCACCCTGTGTTTTCGAGGCGCGGACAACGCCGCCTACTACCGCCTGAGTGAAGCGGATCCGCGGCAGTATGTAGACTACACGGGGTGTGGCAACAGCCTCAACATGCGAACCCCGCACGTGCTGCAGCTGATCATGGATTCGCTCCGGTACTGGATCCAGGAGATGCACGTCGACGGGTTTCGCTTCGACCTGGCGGCGACGTTGGCCCGTGAGCTTCACGCCGTCGATCGGCTATCCACGTTCTTCGATCTGATCCAGCAAGATCCCGTCGTGAGCCAGGTGAAGCTCATCGCCGAGCCATGGGATATCGGCGAGGGAGGGTACCAGGTCGGCAACTTTCCGCCCCTCTGGTCGGAATGGAACGGGAAGTATCGGGACGCCGTCCGCGACTATTGGCGAGGTCGAGATCAAACGCTGAGCGAATTTGCCAGCCGCTTCACGGGGAGCTCGGATCTGTACGCAACCTCCGGGCGCCGCCCCTATGCGAGCATCAACTTCGTCACGTGTCACGACGGCTTCACGCTGCGAGATTTGGTCAGCTACAACCACAAGCACAACCGCCTCAACGGCGAGGAGAACACGGACGGGGAGGCGCACAATCGCTCCTGGAACTGCGGCGTCGAAGGGGAGACGCGGGACGTGACCGTGTTGGCGCTTCGCGGGCGGCAGCAACGCAATTTTCTCGCAACGCTTCTGCTCTCCCAAGGCGTTCCGATGCTCCTCGCCGGGGACGAATTCGGCAAGACCCAGTACGGCAACAACAACGCCTACTGCCAAGACAACGATCTCAGTTGGGTCGATTGGCAAAAGCTCGACTTGGAGCTCTTGGCCTACGTGCGGAGGTTGATTGGCATTTCGCGCGAGCACGCCGTATTTCGCCGGCGCCGCTGGCTGCAGGGGCGCTCGATTCGAGGCGACGTGTACCACGACATCGGTTGGTTTCGCCCCGACGGGCAGGAAATGCAGGACGAGGACTGGGAAACGGGCTACGCGAAATCGCTCGCCGTGTACCTGAGCGGAGAAGGCATTCCCAGCCGGGATCGCAGAGGTCAACCCGTGGTGGACGACGATTTCTATCTTGCATTCAACGCGCATCACGAACCTCTGGCGTTCACGATTCCAGAGCGCTTCCTGCGGTCGTGGTTCGCCGTGCTCGACACGGCCGTTCCCACGGGGGAGCCGACCTCGGCGGCCGGGTTGCCGCGACACCACCCGTCCGGCTCAACCATCGAAGTCGCCGATCGCTCGCTGGTCATGCTGCGCAGCGAACGATCGGCCAGCCGTGTTCCCCGAGAGCTGACGACGCGGGCTGGGCGTGTGGCTCGGCGCGGGTTCTTCCGGTGACCTGGCGGATCCACTCCAGCTCGGATCGAGCGGTGGCTTCGGCCCCCAGCGGCGGCCCAGACCGGTGATCGAGATCGCTCCGGGGTGGCTGTTGCCCGGCGACGAGTACGAAGTGCGCTTCGTGCGCAGCGCGGGGCCCGGTGGGCAAAACGTCAACAAGCTCTCCACGAAGGCAGAGTTGCGCTTCCACCTCGATCGCAGCGTGGCGCTTTCGGCGGGGCAAAAGGCCCGGCTTCGGGCGGCGTATCCCTCGCATGCGACGCGCGCCGGCGAGTTCGTGGTCAGCTCGGACCGCCATCGCACCCAGGCCCAAAATCAGCAAGACTGTCGGCAGCGCCTGGCGGCGATGATCCGGTCCATCCGGCACCCGCCTCGCCCCCGCGTGCCCACCCGCCCGACGCAGGCGTCGCGGCGTCGGCGCCTCACCCTCAAGCGAGCTCGGGGCGTTCAGAAGCGGCTGCGCGGCAAGGCCGACGCAGACTGAGCGGTGGGCGATCGAGCGGGAGCCCGCGCCCGGGCGCGGCCTCCCGCTCGGGGCGGTATGCGAGGCGAGTGAAGGGGGGGGCCTCCGGTCCGGCGCTGAATTTTCGGCACGGAAAAGGGGGGCATTTGCGGCGGCGGGCGCTATGACCTGCTCGAGGTCCGCACACCATGAAACTGTCCGTCAATCTGAACAAGATCGCGCTGCTGCGGAACAGCCGCGGCGCGGACAACCCCGGCCCGCTGCGCGCCGCCGAAGCGTGCATCGACGCGGGAGCATACGGAATCACGCTGCATCTACGGGAGGATCGCCGCCACACGACCGAAGCCGACGTGCGTGACATCCGTGCCTTGTGCCGCGAGCGCGGGGTGGAATTCAATCTCGAGGGAGACACGCGCCCCGAGCTGATGCACGTAGCCCTCGAAGTGCGCCCCACCCAGCTCACCTTGGTACCGGTGACCCCCGGCGAGATCACGAGCGATCACGGCTGGGACCTGCCCCGGCAGGCGGCGGTCGTTCGCGAAGCGGTGGCGCGCGCCCGGGGGGCGGGTGTGCGCACGTCCATTTTCTTGGACGCCGACGAGTTTCGGGTCGAAGAGGCAGCTCGCACGGGGGCGGATCGCATCGAGATCTACACGGAGCCCTATGCGTCGGCGTGGGGCGGGCCCCGGCAGGCGGCCGAGCTGCAGCGTGTCGCGAGCACGGCTCGGGCCGCGACTCGAGCCGGCCTGGGCGTGAACGCGGGCCATGACCTGAGCTGCGAGAATCTTCCCCTGCTGGCGAGAGAAGTTCCCGAGATTTTGGAAGTTTCCATCGGCCACGCGTTGGTCGCCGAGGCGCTCTACGTCGGCTTGTCGGCGGTCGTGCAGCGCTATTTGGCTGCCTGCCGAGGAGAGTCGGTGAGCGTATTGGCGACGCGCTGAAGCCGGAGCGATGGAGTCAGTCGGCGCTCGGTTCGACGAGGCCGAGCGCCAACAGCTCGTGCAGGAGGTGCAGCGCCCCTTGGTCGGGGGCTCGACCCAGCTCGACCTCCGCGCCCAGCTCGGCGCACAGCAGCGGGCGAATCCAGGCGAGCGTGGCCGGCGCCGCTTCGAATTTGCTGCCCCCGATGAACAGGCAGACCCGCCCGCCGCGCTCGAGGTGGGTGAAGCGGCTTCCGGGCGCTCGACACCAGGTGGCACCCGTGGCGAGCTGCGCCGCCAGCTCCCGGAGGGAGGGCACTTCGGCCGCCGCCCGTGGTGCGAGCTGGGGTTTGGGCTGGGTCAATAGCCGAGCGAGAGAGTCGTCGAGCTCCTCGTCGCCGAGCCGCAGCTGCTCTCGCACGACCTTGCGCAACCGCTCGAGGTCACGCGCCTCGAGCGCGAAGGGATCCTCGGTCTCGTCCCGCCCGGGGTCGGCGACGCCCATCGGCTCCGCCGGCAGGCGCTCGAGCAGGGTCTGCGCCACCTCCGCGACGAGCTGGCGACCGTCGGGGCTTCTGAGCCCGATCGAGAACGTCAGGCCGGCTTCCAGTGCGACTCCGTAGTGGGCCACGCCGGGAGGCAAATAGAGAATGTCCCCCGGCCTGAGGATTTCCTCCCGCTCCGGCACGAAGCGTCGCAGGATTTTCAGGTCGCAGTCGGGCTCGAGCGCCGGATCGAAGTGCTCGCTCCACTGCCAGCGGCGCTTGCCTTGCGCCTGCAACAGAAACACGTCGTAGCGGTCCGTGTGCGGCCCCACGGAGCCACCAGGCGCCGAGAAGCTCACCATGATGTCGTCGAGCCGCCAGTCGGGCAGGAAGCGAAAATGAGCGAGCAAGCGGGCGACCTCGGGGACGAGCTTGTCCACGTCCTGCACCAGCAGGGTCCAATCGCGGTCCGGGAGATCGTCGAATGCCGCCTCTTCGAAGGGCCCATGCTGCAGCCTCCAGCCCTCGCCGAGGGCGCCTTGCACGAGGCGCGACTCGACGTCTTCTTCGCAAGCGAGCCCAGCCAGCTCGTCGCCGTCGATGGGCGCGCGGAACCGCGGCAACGCCCCGCGCAGCAACAGCGGCTTGCGCTGCCAGTGTTCTCGCAGAAAGCGCGGAGCAGAGAAGTCTTGTAGCACGTGGAGCTCCCCTCGACGCAACGGGCCTCACGGGGCAATGCACCTTCATACTCGCGGAGGCGCCGGCGCACCAGGGAGCCTGCGGCGGGGGCGGCCCGCGGCTCTCGACGGTGCCGGTCGCCTCGGGGGAGCTCCGCTTTCTCGGCGGAGCTCCCCGGGCGAGGCGGTCCGGCCCGCCGCGCAGCGCGGCTCCTTCGAAGTCCGCGCTCAGCCGCGACGAGGCGGGACGCCGTTTGCGCCCCGAGCGGCCGCGCTCCGCTCCCCGCCTTCCCCGAAGCGGGGCCGCGCCGCGCTCTTCCGCCGCTCGCCCTCCCCCCGCCGCGCGTCGAGCGCGCCGGCTCCGCGCGTGGCGGAAGCCGTGCTATGTCGGCACCGATGAGTCGCGTCCGCCCTCAGCCAGTGGGGTCTGCCAGCGCGCCGGCTGCGCCGTGCCCGTGGCCGGCAGGCGGCAACCACCGCACGTTCCTGGCCCCGATGGAAGGCGTCACGCACGCGGGCTTTCGGCACTTGATCGCCGGCCGACCCGGCCTCGGCGTCGTGTGTACCGAATTCGTGCGGATTGCCGGCGTCCCGCTGAATCCCGCGCATCTTCGGCGTCAGGTGGTCAAATCTCCGGGGGTCGCGCTCTCCGTCCAGGTGATGGGCAACGACATTTCGAACTTGGCGGAAGCCACCCGGATCGTGGCGGCGGCGGGCGCCGATCTCGTCGATCTCAACGTCGGGTGCCCGGCCCCGCGTGCCGTGCGCAAGGGCGTCGGCTCCGCGCTCCTCGGCAACCGCGAGCTCCTCGCCCGGGTGGTACGAGCGATGCGACAGAGCACCGAGGGGGTTCTCTCGGCCAAGATTCGGGCAGGGTTCGAGGACGCGTCCGGAGCCGTGGCGACCGCCCGCATCATCGAGGATTGCGGGGCGGATCTGCTCACCGTTCACCCGCGGCGTCGCGTCGACTTCTACCGTGGCGTCGCGGACTGGAGAATCATCGAAGCCATCAAGAGTGCCCTGCGCATCCCCGTCGTTGGCAACGGGGACGTGTGGTACGCGCAGGACGCTCGCCGCATGCGCCACCAAACCGGCTGCGACGGGGTCATGATCGGCCGCGGCGCTCTGCGCAACCCTTGGATTTTCGAGCAGCTCTCCGCGCTCGAACGAGGGCTGACACCGCCGGTCGTGACCGTCGAGATGTGGTTGGATCACTTCGAGGCCCTCGCCGCCACCCTGGCCGAGAGCCACCCCAGGGGGCGCCTGGGCATGCTGAAGGAGCAGTTGCGCTATCTAGCGCGCGGGTTGCACGACGGCGCGGACTTCGCGCGGCACGCCCTGCGCGCGCAGTCGGTCGAAGCGCTCCTCGAAGCCGTGCGCAGGCGCGCGGAGAGGCCGGGCACCGGCTTCGACTTGGCGGCGGAGGGCGGGGAGCTGGAACGATCGGGATCGACCTCCGCGCCCGCGACGCCGCTGCCACGCGAAAGGCCTACGGCGATGGGCTGCTCCGGGTGACTCACGCTCGTGCCGAGCCACATCAATCGCGGAAGTTGATGAACTGCAGCTCCAATCCGAGGTCCGCCTGCTTGAGATCGGCGATGGCCTGCTGAAGATCATCTCGCTTCTTGCCCGTGATGCGAACGGTATCCTGTTGAATCGACGCCTGTACCTTCAACTTGTTCTCTTTGATTCGTTTCACGATCTCTTTGGCCTTGTCCGAGTTGATGCCTTCGGTGATCGCGACCGCCAGCCGGGCGGTGCCCCTCGGGCCGGCGGTGGGTGGCTTTGCCTCGAAGTGCTTCAGGCTGACTTTTCGGCGCACGAGCTTCTCTTGCAGCACCTGAAAGGCTGCCTTGACACGCTCTTCCGTGCTTGCCTCCAGCTGGATCGATTGGTCCGCTTGGCGTGCGCTGGCGCCGGTTCCCTTGAAGTCGAAGCGCTGACTGAGCTCCTGCTGAGTCAGGTTGATCGCGTTCTTCACTTCTGGCCACTCCAGTTTCGAGACAACGTCGAATGACGGCATTCAGGCCCTCCATACCATGGGATCGTCTTGCCCCCGGGCGGCGGCCTGCGGCACCGCGGTTGCCGCGCCCGGGCGACCGCCCCCGAGGCGGCGTTCACGGTAGCACAGCGCTGCCCGGGGCGGCGAGGGCGGTGCGCCTCGGTCGAAGAGAAGAGGCGCGGTACGGGCGATTTCGTCCGAGCCGCTCCCGGGGCCCCGCCGCGAGAAGCCGGCGCCGGGCTCTGCCACCTCGGAGTGTCCGGCGCCTCGGGCGCGGAGAGCCCGGCGCGCTTCGGCGACTGGGTCGCCCGGGGGGCGTTTCCCGGGCGCGCAGGCGAGGGTGCGGGGCGAGCCTTCCGGCGCGAGAAACGTCAGCCGAGCGGGTCCTCTTCGAGCGCGCATTGCCAGCGCCAGGCGTCGCGCATGGCGTCTTCGATGCCGAGGTCTGCAGACCAGCCCAGGACCTCGCGCGCTTTGTCCACGGCGGCGTAGCTTTCGACGATGTCTCCCGGGCGACGGTCGCCAAGCGCGTAGCTCAGCTTCACCCCCGAAGCGGCTTCGAACGCCGCGATGGCTTGAAGTACGGACGTGCTCCTGCCCGTTCCGACATTGAAGACCTCGTTCAGCGAGGGTTGCTGCTGCCGACCCAACCAGTCGAGCGAGCAGACGTGGGCCTTGGCGAGATCGACCACGTGGACGTAGTCCCTCGTGCAGGTGCCGTCGCTCGTCGGGTAGTCGCTGCCGAAGACGGTGAGCTGCTGCCGGAGGCCAATCGCGGTCTGCGTGATGAACGGAACGAGGTTCTCGGGTCTGCCGATGGGAAGCTCGCCGATGAGCCCGCTGGGGTGCGCTCCTACGGGGTTGAAGTAGCGCAGCGTCACGGCCTGGATTCGATGTTTCGACCTCGCGGCGTCCGAGAGCAGGAGCTCACAGACTTGCTTCGTCCGCCCGTAAGGTGATTCGGCGCGCTGTACCGGGCTTTCCTCGGTGACCGGCAGTTTCTCGGCTTCCCCGTATACGGTGGCGGAGGAGGAGTAGACGAGGCGGGCTACGCCCGCGTCACTCATGGCAGAGAGCACGCTCACGAGGGAGCCGACGTTGTTGTCGTAGTACTCGAGCGCCTCCGAGACCGAAGCGCCGACCGCTTTGTGTGCTGCGAAGTGGATCACTCCGTAGCAGTCTTGGAGGGAAGCCAAGAGCGCACGCATCGCCGCTCGGTCTCGACAGTCGAGCTCGTGGACGGGCAGACGCGTGCCGATGATTTGCGCCACTCGATCCAGCATCCGCCGGTCCGAAGCCCCGAAGTTGTCCACTACCACGGGAAGATAGCCCGCCGCGTGTAGCTCGACCGCGGTGTGGGACCCGATGAACCCCGCCCCGCCCGTAATCAGGACTTTCCTCATGCTCTGCTCGATAACCCGTTGCTGCGGTCGAGGCAATTGCTTGGACGGCGCGTGGCGGCGAAGCCCCGGGGCTCTGCCGAACGAGCCGGTCGGGCGCACCGCATCGCACCGCGTCGCGCGGCAGATGCCTCAGCAGGCTCTCGGCGAAGGAGCGAGGGGCTCCCCGAGGCGCATCGGCGGGGGTCCACCGCCCACGCGGGCCCACCCAGCGGAAAAGACCCGCTCCGCGCTGCTCAGCCCTGGCTTGTCGGTGTTCGTTATGTTGCACGGTGCAACGAGTGGGGCCGCGGCTCGAGTGGAGCGAGGAAGGGCTCGGTGGGACGAGGCACGGTCGTGGGGCCGCGGAGGCCCGCGCCGAAGTCTTTCGGGCGGTACGCGCGCGGCGCCGCGGTTGGCCGACCACGGGGGGATGCGCAAAGGCGCACCGGACGCCCCCGCTCGCCTGCGCTGCGCAGCTCTTTCGCGGTGCGGCGCGCCTCGCGACGCGAGCGAGGCACTTCGCCAGCGGCCGCGTCGGGAGGCTTTTTCGCCGTCGGCCGGCGTCGAGGTCGCGGGCCAACGCGCCCCCGAAGCCGAGGGTCGGCGGCTGGACGACCTCGGCGTGGACCGCCACCGCCAGAGCCCGAGTGCGGTCGAGAGGGCCCGGCGACGCGGGCGCGGTGCACGGCCGCTCGCGGCTGGTTCGTCGCGCGGCGGAGGCGGCGCTTGCGCGTGGGCGCGCCCGAGCGCTGCCGAGCGCCGCGGCTGGCTTCATTCCGAGCGCTCTGCGCCGCCCGCCCCCCGCGACCGCCCGGCCCCGCGCGGTCCACAAACGCCTTTGTTGAATCCTGGACGACAGTGGTAGCGTCGCGCTCCGCGGTGAGGTTGCATGGTGTTGAAATTGAATAGTACTGGAAATGGATTGGTCGGTCGTAGAACGGCTCTCGCGCTCGGGGTCGCTTGCTTCCTCGCGCCGCTCTCTGCGTATGCGGCCGGCCGCATCGTTTGGAAGCGAAAGACGATCCGCGAGGGAAGCGATTCTTGGCTCGTTCGCATCGAGGTGCATCTCGACCGCGCCCCGGACATCGCGCTGATGCCGGTCCGATTCAGCTTCACCCCCGTCACCTACTACGAGAGGTCTCTCGTGGACGGCCGCGAGGGCCCGGTGCTTCGCAAGGTGCCACTGCGCGAGCAACAGCCGATCATCGAGAGCGTCGATGTAGGTTTCATGGACCCGGGGTCGGGCAAGCCCGCTCGGCGAACCCGCTTCGATTTTCGCATCACGCGCGATCGCGGGTTCACGGCGGGCGAGTACGACGTGGTGGTGACGGATTCTCGCAGCGGGCAGAAGATGAGCGGCCCCGTGCGCCTGGTCTTGCAAGGGGAAAACGAGGTCGTCGACCGCCGCAGCATCGTGTTCGACGAGGGCAAGAAAAAGGAGAAAAGCGCTCCGGCGGCCGCGGCCGACACCAAGCCGAGAGAGCGCGAGCTGACACCGCAGGACGACGCGTATTGGGCGGGCGGAACTCAGGCGCCCGCCGAGCCGGACGCGCCGTTACCACCGCCAGCGCACCTGCAGGAGAAACCGGGCTGCGGTTGTCGGGTGGCGGGGGCAGGCGGCTCTCCGAGCGTGGTCGCGCTGGGGATGCTCCCTTTGGCGCTGCTTTTGCGGCGGCGGGGGCGTCGCGCGTGAAGTCGAAGCCCGCGTCGTGGGCAGCAAAATCCGCCGCGCGTCGTGGGCGCTTCGCGGACGAGGGGGGGCGAGCCGCGGTGTTGGGGGGGCGTAACCGACTGAAAGGCCAGCGAAAGGCCTTCTCTTCCCGGTTGCCCGAGCCGTTCGATCGTTCCTACAACCTGGCAGCAGCAGCGAAGCGCCCGAGGGCGTTCCCCGACTGGGTGGAAGCGAGGAAATTGCCATGAAGATTCTGGTTACTGGCGGCGCGGGGTTCATCGGGGCGAACTTTCTGAAGTTGATGGTGCCTCGCCACGCGGAGCATCACTTCGTCAACGTGGACAAGTTGACGTATGCCGCCAATCTGATGAGCCTTTCCGAGCTCGAAGGTCGCTCGAACTACACTTTCGAGCGGGTGGACATCGCCGAAACCGAGGCGGTCGTCACTCTCTTCGAGCGCCACCAGCCGGAGATGGTGGTGCATTTTGCTGCAGAGAGCCACGTCGATCGCAGCATCGCTGGCCCGCGTGAGTTCATTCGTACGAACATCGGGGGCACGTTCGAGTTGCTCGAGGCGTGTCGAAAGTACTGGCAGCCCGGAGAGGGCTTGTTTCACCATGTCAGCACCGACGAGGTGTACGGGTCCCTTGGGGCTACGGGCCTCTTCACCGAAGAGACTCGCTACGACCCGTCGAGCCCGTACTCTTCGAGCAAGGCTTCCAGCGACCACCTGGTGCGCGCCTACGGCAGAACGTTCGGGGTGGCCGCGCGCATCACGAACTGCTCGAACAACTACGGGCCCTATCAGTTCCCGGAGAAGCTCATCCCGGTCATGATCCTCAACTGCCTGGAAAACAAGCCGCTGCCCGTATACGGCAAGGGCGAGAACGTCCGGGATTGGCTTTTCGTCACGGATCACTGCGAGGCGATCTGGCGTGTCATCGAATCGGGCAAGAGCGGAGAGACGTACAACATCGGTGGCCACAACGAGGTGAGGAACATCGACGTCGTTCACACTCTGTGCCGGCTCGTCGCGCAGGAAACGGGCCGTAGCGAGGCGGAGAAGAAGGACCTGATCACCTTCGTGAAAGATCGGCCGGGGCACGACCTGCGCTACGCCATCGATGCCGCGAAGATCGGCCGCGAGCTGGGTTGGGGGCCGCAGGAGACCTTCGAAACGGGCATGCGGAAGACCGTGAAATGGTACTTGGAGAACACGGCGTGGGTCGATCAGGTGCGGTCCGGGGAGTATCGCCGCTGGATGGACCAGAACTACGGAACTCGAGGCAGCGCGTGAGGAGGGTTCGATGGCAAAGGTAGAAAAAGGAATCATTCTCGCTGGTGGCTCCGGCACGCGGCTGCACCCGCTGACTCTGGCGGTCAGCAAGCAGCTGATGCCCGTCTACGACAAGCCGATGATCTACTACCCGCTGACCACGTTGATGCTCGCGGGGATCCGACGATTTCTGATCATCACGACGCCCGAGGATCGGCCGCAGTTCGAGAAGCTGCTCGGCGCCGGCAAGGATTGGGGGCTCGATATCTCCTACGCCGTGCAGCCGAGCCCGGACGGCCTGGCTCAGGCATTCCTCATCGGCAGGGACTTCATCGGCAAGGACCCCTGCGCGCTCGTTCTCGGCGACAACCTCTTCTACGGGCACGGCATGCAAGGGTTGCTCCGCGCGGCTGCGGCGACCAACGAAGGCGCCACCGTTTTTGCCTACCGAGTGGATCGGCCGGAGGCCTACGGCGTGGTCGAGTTCGACGCACAGGGTGTTGCGGTGAGCATCGAAGAGAAGCCCAAGCAGCCGCGCTCGAACTACGCGCTCACGGGCCTGTACATGTACGACGCGGACGTGGTCGACCTGGCGGCGAGCCTTCGGCCGAGCGCGCGGGGCGAGCTCGAGATCTCCGATTTGAATCGCCTGTACCTCGAGCAGCGCCGCCTGCGGGTGGAGGTGCTGGGGCGCGGGGTCGCATGGCTCGATACCGGCACGCACGAAGCCCTCCTGCAGGCCGCGAACTTCATCCACACTCTCGAGGCGCGACAAGGGCTGCAGGTCGCCTCTCCCGAGGAAGTGGCCCACCGCCACGGGTGGATTGATCGGGAGCAGCTGCGAGCGCTTGGCCAGCGCCTCGGCAAGACCGCATACGGTCGATACCTGCTGGGTTTGGCCGAATTCGAGTGATACGCTGGGCAGGTCATGCAGGTCGTGCGGACGAGCTTGCCTGAGGTTCTGATCGTGGAACCCAGGGTTTTTGGGGATGCGCGGGGTTTTTTCGTCGAGACGTGGTCCCGTGGTCGGTATGCGGAGGCCGGCATCGACACCGACTTCGTACAAGATAACCTCAGCTTTTCTCGCCGCGGAAGCCTACGGGGGTTGCACCTGCAGAACCCGCACGCGCAGGGAAAATTGGTCCAGGTCTTACAGGGCGAGGTCTTCGACGTGGCGGTCGACGTACGGGTCGGCTCCCCGAGCTTCGGGCGCTGGGTGGGCGTGGAGCTCTCCGCGGACAACAAGCGCCAGCTCTACGTGCCTCCGGGCTTTGCTCATGGTTTCTACGTCACCAGCGAAACTGCTCTATTCGCCTACAAGTGCACCGATGCGTATCACCCCGAGTGTGAGTTGACGATTGCCCACGACGATCCGTCGATCGGGATCGAGTGGCCTGCGGGCGAGCGGCTGCTATCGGAAAAGGATCGCAAGGGTCTGCTGTTGGCCGATATCGAAGAACGTCGCCTCGTGGCGCTGAACGTTCCCTGAGGTTTGCCAACCGTGTCGACATCTGCAGAAGGCCCGTTTCTGGTCATTGGTGGCCGCGGAATGCTGGGGCGCGCTTGGGCGAGCCTGCTCGAGAAGGAAGGGCTCCCTGCACGCTGCGCGGGGCATGAGGAGCTGGACATCACGGACGCGTCGAGTGTGCGCGCGGGTGTCGAGCAAGGGGTGCGTGTCGTCGTCAATTGTGCGGCGTGGGCCAACGTCGACGGAGCGGAATCGCACGAGGAGGAAGCGACCGCCGTCAACGGCCGAGCTATGGGTGTGCTGGGGGAGCGCTGTCGCGAAGTCGGCGCCCTGCTGGTGCACTACAGCACGGACTACGTTTTCGACGGGAACGCCACCTCGCCGTATCGCATCGGCGAGCCGCACGCGCCCGTCAACGCGTACGGTCGTGGAAAAGCTCTCGGTGAGCGCTTGCTCCGGGGCAGCGGGGCGGAGCACCTGCTACTTCGCACGAGTTGGGTGTACGCGCCCTGGGGCAAGAATTTCGTCAGGACGATGGCCCGTCTGTGCCGTGAGCGGGACCTGTTGAAAGTGGTGGACGACCAGCGAGGTCGGCCCACGAGCGCGACTCAGCTGGCCGAAAGATCCCTCGCCTTGGTGCGGGCTGGAGCGCGCGGAACCTTTCACGTCACGGACGGTGGAGAGTGCAGCTGGTACGAGCTGGCCTCCCACGTGGTGGCCCTTTTGGGCAGCCCTTGCCGCGTCGAGCCGTGCTCTTCGGATGAGTATCGAACGCCCGCGAAGCGTCCCGCCTACAGCGTGCTCGCGCTCGGCGAGGCGACTGCGTTGATCGGGGAGCCAGTGCCATGGCGCGAGGCCGTCGCGGCCGTCGTGCGGCAGCTCCGCGATGATTAGCTGAAGCCCCCCCTTCCTGCCGTTTTCGAGAGAGCTTCAGGTGTCGGCGTGGCGCGCGGTCCGCGGGGCTCTAGAGCCGGCGCTCGATCGGCGGCCCCCACCGAGAGCCGCTCTTGGGCAGAGAAGGCGGCCCCCCCCGGCGGTACCACCGCCCGCGGCCGCCCCTCGCTGCCGGGCTACCAGTTGGTGGACCGGGCGAGGATCCGCCGCCGAATCTCCAGGATGCCCGCCGCCAAGACCGCCAGGAAGAGACCGACGAACCCGCCCACGCCGGAGCGCTTGACGGTCGTCTTCAGGACGGAAGGCTCTTCGGGGGTCGGCGGGGTGAGGATCTCCAGCCGATCTCGACCGAACTCGCGATCCAGCCGCAGCTGGTTCTCCTTCTCTTCCAACTCGGCCTTCTCGGCCACCAGCTTTTTCTTGAGGCGCTCGTAGTCGCGCTCGAGCTGGGAGTAGCGGGCCAGCAGAGCCGGTAGGTCGTCGCCCTTGGCTTCCTCGAGCTTCTGGTTGGCTCTCGCCATCAAACCCTGCAGCAGGGAGACCTTTCGCTTCTGCTCGGCAATCTGATCCTGCAGCTGGATGCGCTCGGCGTTCAGCTCGACTTCCTTCTGGCTCGGCCCGCGCTTCTGCTCCTCTTCGGCGAGCTTCAGGTACTCTTGCCGTTGGCGGCGCTTTGCCCTGACGTCTGGGTGTTCTTCGCCGAGGCCTTGGCTCTTCATCGTTGCGATTTCGCCTAGGATCGCTCGCGCCTTGTCGAGGTACTCGCTGGCCTTCTTGTAGTTCTCTTGCTTGAGGCCGATGCCGCGATTGAGGCGCGATTGCAGTACGGAGAGCTTCTGCTCGGCTTCGGTGAGCTGGCTGCGAACGGACTGCGCACGATTGCGAGAAAGCTGCTCGGCCGTCTTGGGGACTCCGCCTTCGCGCGGAATGGCCTCGGGGTGCTTCGTGCGGAAGGAGAGCAACTCGGCTTCGGTGGCTTTTAGCTCCTTGTTGCTCTCGGTGACCTTTTCCCGCGTGAACTCGACCTCGGAGCGCTTCTTGCGGAGCCCCCGGTCGATTTCGTTGTTCAGGTAGATATCCAGGTGTGCCCGGAGGAATTCGGCGGCGCGCTCCGCCGTCGCGTCTTTGAATTCGGCTCTCCAGGTGCGCGACTGGTAGCCGAGCTGATCGAACGAAAGCGCCTCCTGAAGGCGCGTGGCATTCTCGTCGTCGAGATTCGCGACGCCCAGCTGCTTCATCGTTTTCTTGATCAGCGGCAGGCTGGAAAAGGTGCTCGCTGGCGAGAGGAAGAACGTGTCGTTGTTGGGCTGGCCGTACTCCACGGGGGCGCCGCCGGACGGAGGTAGGAGGTTGACCTCGCTCCACGCCAACCCGGCGGGTGGGCTCATCCGAGTCTGGACGATGCCCGCGGCGATTCCGAAGCAGGTGCAAGTGGCGACCAGCCACCCGTAGCGCTTCGTATAAATCCAATAGGTGTGAACCTTGCGCAGCACGTCGGTGAACGACATGCCCTCGTCCTCGACGGTCGCGACGCTGACCTGGCTTGCGGCCATCATGGGCGCCGGCGGCATGGAGGGCTGCTGGCGGACGGAGTCGAGATAGTTGCCACGGGCGAGGCCCGGCGGGGGCGGCTGGGTGCCGTTCTGCAGCTGCATCGTCTGGTCCATGGCGGCGTCTTCGCCCGCCAGGAACGTGAAGGTGGTGGCCCCGACGCTGACGGTGTCCCCGCCGCTGAGAGCCACCGTGGCCGTGATGACGGCGCCGTTGACGAGCGTGCCGTTGGTAGAGCCCAGGTCTCGAATCGTGAACCTCTCCCCGTCGGCCTTGACCCGTGCGTGCGTGTGGGACACGGCTTTTTCGTTGATCCGGATATCCGCGCTCGGCGAGCGCCCAATCACGAGATCGGGCTTGTTCAGAGGGAACAGCTTGCCGGCCGCTTCGCCGCTGACGACGAGAAGGAACGACCCGGTCGGGTTCGCCACGCCCCCTTGCGTGACGACAATGTCCAATCGGCGTTCGAGAGTATCACTGCTGGTCATCGTAGAGGCTCGGCGTTTCGATAGGTCGGTGCGGCGAGGGGGCGACTCTGGCAGGCCCCCGGCCGCAGAATAGCGCCAATGGTGACACCCATTGCCTGCCCTCGCCGGGAAAAAAAGTGGGTATCCGTAATCTTTACCAGCATGTCACGGCTCCTTTTATCCCCCGGGCACGTCATCCCGGAGTCACAGTGCAGTGGGCTCGGCCCGATTTCGAGACCTTGCCTCAGGGACCTGAGCTTGGGCGGCATTTCTGCAAGCGCTTGTCGTACTTGGGCAGTTCTTTCGCACATTATCTCACAAGTGAAAAATTCCTCGTATCCGATGGTTCCGTGGCTCTTCGTCCTCGCCCGTCCGACGCGGCGAAGCGCTTGCGACGCCGCGGGAGCGTGCCAAATTGGCACCCCGCGGCGTTTCGCGGCCTGAGGGTCGGAAGGACTCCTACGCTTGGCGACCTTCGAATTCTGGGGCATGGATACGCCTGGAATGCGGCATCCGAACCAAGCGGGTTGGCCAC
This sequence comes from Polyangiaceae bacterium, assembly GCA_050299315.1. GTDB lineage: Bacteria > Myxococcota_A > Polyangia > Polyangiales > Polyangiaceae > SZUA-265. The sequence continues at coordinate 62,424 of JBNKVS010000070.1, read as the reverse complement.
TCTTCAGAGCGTTCATGAAAGGACAGAGCTAGTGCGAAGCCCCGTGGCCATGTCGGGCCGTCTGTCCCTCGTCTCCGTTTCTCATCTGCTGGAGACGATGCAGGAAAACAAGAACACCGGGGAGCTGAGGCTGAAGACGGACTTCGGTCCCGCCACGGTCTGGTTCGACGGCGGTCAGCTCGTCGACGCGGAGATCGGCTCCTTCCAGGGGGAGGCCGCGGTGATTCGCCTCCTGGGCCTCACGGACGGCTCCTTCACGATCAAGTCGATGCCCGTGCGCCGCCCGCGGCTGATCGATCAGCCCGTGCACGCCCTGCTCCGGCGCCGCCGGCAGCGAAGCATCGAGTGGAAAAAGCTCGTCGAGCGAGTTCCTCCGTTGTCGACCGTGTTGGTTCTGGACTTGCAGAGCTTTTCGGTGGCCTCCGGGACGCTGGACGACGACCAGCTGGCGGTCGTGCAGCTCGTGGACGGTCGGCGCGCGATCTTCGAGATCATCGACGACAGCGGCCTCGACGCGGTCGAGGTGCTGCGGCTCATTGACGGCCTGATCACCAAGGGCCTGGTCAGCTCCGATCCCGACCAGGCGACGCCCAGCCCGCCGCGGGATTCGCGGGAAGGGGAGTCGGGGGTCCTGCCCCCCGCAGATCGCTCTCAAGAGCCGCCGAGGCGCGGCCTCCCGGTGGGCAGCGAGATGCCCCCCTCCTCGACCGATCCGACTGGAGCGCTCGCGGCGCTCGCGGCCCCCGCGCCCAGCCTGCTGCCTCCCGTGCGGGGGGGGCCGCGGCTCGGGCGCTACGAGGTGCTCTCCAGGCTGGGCCGGGGGGGAATGGGCACCGTCTATTTGGCGCGCATCACCGGGCAGGGGGGGTTCCGCCGGCTGTTTGCGGTCAAGGTGCTCCGCTCCCATCTGAGCGATAGCGACGAAGCGACGGAGATGCTGCTCAAGGAGGCTCGCATCGCCTCCCGCATGAATCACCCCAACATCGTGAGCGTCGTGGACGTGGGGTCCCACGAGGGGCAGCCGTACCTGGTGATGGACTACGTCACCGGGTGCAGCCTCGCTGACTTGCTCAAGGCCAGGAGCCGCAAGGCAACGACGGCGGCGGCCGTGCAGATCATCCTGGATACACTCGCGGGGCTGCACGCCGCGCACACTCTGGCGGATGACGACGGCGTCAGCCTCGACGTGATTCATCACGACGTCTCCCCTCACAACATCATGGTGGGCCGAGATGGCATCGCGCGGCTTTCCGATTTCGGGGTGGCCTACGTTCGGCGCCACGTCGAAGGGGGCGAGGAAACCAATCGCGGCAAGCCCGCGTATACGGCCCCGGAACGCGTGCGCGGGGGCCCCGGTGATAAGCGCTCGGACCTGTTCTCGGTGGGCGTGATCCTCTGGACGGCGCTGACTCGCGTCCCGCTGTTCGAGGCCGGCGATATCGAAACGACTCTGGACAACGTGCTCGATATGCCCGTGCCGCCGGCGAGCCGTCATGGCCACAGCCCCGAGAGCTTGGACGAGATTTGCTTCCGCGCGCTGCACCGCTCCCCCGTCAAGCGCTACCAGAGCGCCGACGAGATGATGATGCACCTGCGCCGCGTGGCGGCCAGCGAGGATCTGTTCAGCACCATGACCGACGTTCGCGAATGGGTGAACGACGCGATGGCGGCCAACGATGTAGACGTGGATCGCTTGAGCTTTTTGGATGCCGCCCGAATGGAGCGCAAGCAGGCGGAGTCGTCCGCGCTCATCAGCGCTCGGCACATCGAGGAGCGTCCGCTGCCTCCCCCTCCCGCCGATGCGTCGAGGACGGTCGGCATCGCCAAGTCCGAGCGGGAGCGTTCGGCCCGCGCCAAGTGGGTGGCCGTTTGGGCCGCCGTCGTGATTTTGCTCTTGACCGTCCTGTGGCCGGGCTTGACCGCGCAGATCGACCGCTGGGTGCAGGACGGCGAGTCTCCCATGCGATCCACGGTGCCATGAGGGCTCGTGGTGCGTCTGGTTCGGGCCCCTGCTGATTTTCGGCGGCGGGGGGCCGCGCCCCGAAGGCCAGGGCTGCGCATCGAGGCGGGTTGCAGCGCGGCCACGGCATCGCCCCGGGCGGGGGGGGGGGCCACGACCCGCCGAGCGGGCGCTTCGGCCCGCGCCGACCGTGCCGCGCCGCCGCCCGGTCGACCTCGCGGCAGCGTTCGAGTCCTTTGGCTCCCGCGCGGGTGGTGGGGGAGGCGGCGCGCCGTCAGTACGCGTTGTTTCGCGTCTTGGAGCCGAAGACCGTCAACCAGATGATGCGTAGATCCAGCAGCAGGTTCCAGTGCCGAATGTACTCCAGGTCGTGGTCGACACGCTTCTGCATCTTTTCTTGCGTGTCCGTCTCTCCGCGCCAGCCGTTGACTTGCGCCCAACCCGTGATCCCCGGCTTGACCTTGTGCCGCAGCATGTACCCCTGGATCTTGGAGCGATACAGCTCATTGTGCGCCACGGCGTGCGGGCGAGGGCCGACGATCGACATCTCACCCGTGAGGACTTGCAGAAACTGCGGCAGCTCGTCGAGTGAGGTGCGCCGGAGCATCGCGCCGAACGGCGTGATGCGCGGGTCGTTTTTGGTGGCCTGCTTCACCTCTTTCCCGTCTTCCATCACGGTCATGCTGCGGAACTTGAGCACGCGGATTTCCCGCCCGTTGAGCCCGTAGCGGGTCTGGCGAAAGAACACGGGACCTTTCGAGGTCACTTTCACGCCGATGGCCACGATGATCATGGGAACCGCGATCAGCATCAGGATCAGCGAGCCCACGACGATGTCTTCGAGCCGCTTGACCCAGCCGCCCAGCCCGTGAAATGGCGTGTCCAGGATGCTGACCGCTGGAATGTCCCCCACGCTCGTCCAGCGCGCGTGCAACAGGTCGAACACGAAGAAGTCCGCGACGACGTAGGCCGTCACGGTCGTGTCGCCCAGGCGGCGAACCAGCGAATTGATTCGCGATTCCGCCCGCAGGGGCAAGCTGATGTAGACCACTTCGAAACGCCCGCTGCGAGCGTCTTCCACGAGCTGGTTGAGGTCTCCGACGACCCCGCCATATTCCTCCGGCACGGGCCGGCGGCGATCTTCGTTGCGATCATCGTAGAACCCCACTACGCGCATCCCGGAGTACGGCTCTTCGCTGATTGTCTTGGCGAGGTTGAGGGCGATCTCCGTCGCCCCCGCGATGGCCACTCCGCGTGTGACACCGCTTCGCTTGCGGATCTCGTAGAGCAGGCTGCGCATCGCCATGCGCCAAATCACGAGACCGGTGGGGGTTCCGAGGAACCAAACGACCGTGATGAAGCGCGAGTACTCCGCGGAGCGCTTGGTGATGAACGCCAGGAACAACAGGACGGGGAGCGAGAAGAGCCAGGCCGCGAGCGTCGTGACGACCTCGCGCTGCAGGGGAATCCCTCGCCACGATCGATACAGGCCGTGCGCTTCCGCCATGACCTGGAACATGACGATTGCGCTCGCCGAAGCCGCCGAGTTGATCAGCGACCAATCCTGCGGATAGAGCCGGCAGGCAATGTAGTGGGCTACGACGATCCAGGCGGCGTCGAGCACGCGCTGCACGACGGACACCGCTCCGCCGTGCGTTCTCGGAAGGCCTCGACCGGAAGTGGGCAGCACGCTCATTTCAGCCAGCCGCCTTTCCGCACCGCGCTCCCGATCGGGGCGGGCAATTCGCCGGCTTCACGGCGCGCTACCGGCTCTCCGCGAGCGGGGAGCGCTCCTCGATGGGCCACGGCGCATGCGCCGCTCCTCGGCCGCCGCCGCGCTGCGACGCCTCGGCCGCGCGGGCCTCCGACGCCGACGACAAGCACATCTCCAACACCGGCGGCATTTTCTGAGGTGACGCCGAGCGACTGCGCGAGCGGTCCGTGCTGCGGGGTTGGGCCCGCTGCGGCCTTTCGACGAGCCGCTGCCCTGGGGCGAGCTGCGGGGCGAGGAGCACGAATGCTCCCGAGTGGAATTGGCTCCATATCATCCAGAGCGGTACGACGTTGCACGGAGCCAGGCATGCTCGATGGCGTTGGAAGGCCGGAAGACGCTTGGCTCCCGGCTCCAAGTGTTCGAATTCTAGGCGCGCCAAACACTGTCAGTAAAGCCTTGCCCTAACTTTGTTAAGTGAGCCCGAATGGTCGCCTCGCTAGAGACGGGGGCCAGCGAATCGCGCTATATGTGGTCCCGCGATGAGCCGCCGTCCAGCACAAGCGTCATGCCCCAAACCCCCAAGCTCCCAGGGCCTCGCGCAGGAAGGCAGCAGCGAGGCCGGCCGGCAAGGTCCGGGCGGAGGAGAGTCGGCGTCCGGCCGTCGCCGCTTCGTCTTTGGGGGCGCCGCGGCGGCGGCTTGTGCCGCGTTGCCGGTGGGGCTGCTCTCGAGCCCGGCGCATGCGCGCACGGGGGGCATGTCGGGCGCGGCCCGGTCCCATGCGTTCAAGATTTCGCTGGCCCAGTGGTCGCTGCACAACGAGCTCCAGGCGGGCCGCCTCGACCCACTCGACTTCGCGAAGGTCGCCAATGGCTTCGGCATCGACGCCGTCGAGTACGTCAATCGCTTTTACTCGGATAAGATCGGCAATCGGAAGTTCCTCGCTCAGCTCAAGCAACGCGCCGTGGATCACGGAGTTTGGAGCCTGCTGATCATGATCGACCACGAGGGCGATATCGGCGAGCCCCAGGCGAAGCAGCGAGCCCGTGTGGTCGACAACCACAAGAAGTGGGTCGATGCAGCCGCGTACCTCGGGTGTCACGCCATCCGCGTCAATGCCCGCAGTAAGGGTACGGAAGATCAGCAGGCCGGCTGGGTCGCCGACGGGCTGAGGTCGCTGTCGGAGTTTGCCGATGGGCACGGCATCAACGTGCTGGTCGAAAATCACGGCGGGCTGTCTTCCAACGCCCAGTGGCTGGCGGAGGTGCTGACGGCGGTGGGTCATCCCCGCTGTGGCGCCTTACCCGATTTCGGCAACTTCAAGATCGACGAGGCGCACACGTACGACCGCTACAAGGGAGTGCGGGAGTTGATGCCCCACGCTCGCGCCGTCAGTGCCAAGTCCTACGACTTCGACGCCAAGGGGAACGAAACGACCATCAACTACGCGCTGATGATGAAAATCGTGACGGATGCGGGATACCACGGCTACGTCGGCATCGAATACGAAGGGAAGCGGCTGAGCGAGTATGCGGGCATCGAGCGGACCCAGCGCCTTCTGGAGTCGGTTCGTCGAAAGCTCGTTTCCCGCTCGGCTTCGCTCCGGGGGGCTGGCTGACCCCGGGCGGCGGCCGCTCGGGGCCCGCGGGGGCGCCGCTTCGGCTCGGGCCTGCTCCGGCGGGGGGGGCCGGGGCGAGGGGGGTTGTGTTCGCCGCGGCAAGCTTGCCCGTTGCGAAGGGGGCCGGGTGACGGTGCCGTGGCACGGAAAAGCGGAAGAACACGGCGGGCGGCGCGAGCAGGTGGCTGATGCGTCACCTCGGGTACGCGGCTCGCACGGTCGCGACCGCGCAGGTCACCACGTCATTGCGAGCAGGTGGCGCCGCCGGGGCGCCGCGCGAGTCGTGCCGGCCTGGGCACCAAGCCGGCATTCCACCTCGCGTCGCGCTGTGGGGGAGCGAGCCAACGCGGCCGCGTGCCGCCCCGGTCGGCTTCTGCGCGCGGCTCTCACCAACCCGGCGTGCCGATCAGATCGCGAGGACCGGGCTTGCCCAGTGCTGATGCAGGGAGCAGTAGGCGTAGGCCTTGACCTCGGTTGTGCCGGCCGGAAGTTCGATATTGATCAGCGGAGTGGACTCGCGCCACTCATTGTCGGCGGATAGGAACTGCGGAAAGATGTCTCGCTCGCCAAAATCGGCCAATTCCAACACGACGCCCCGCTGATCCCGAACATACGCGGTCGTGATCCAGTGGGCCGCCGTCATTGGGTGCCCCTCTTCCAACCACACCTTGAGCTCCCCGTTGTCGCTCACGGAGAGCATCGGGGCATGATTTGCGGGGCCTCCCTCACCGCCGGGTTGAGCCGCTGTCCAACAGCAGTTGGCGCCATTCTCCAGAGCGTTCGCTTTGGATTGCCAAGGCGGGTAGGGGAGATAACCATCGTTGCCCCCATCTTCGTCCGAGCTGCAGGCAAAGCCCGCTGGCAGCACGATGGAGGAGGAGGCGATGTAGAGGCCAGCACGCTTGACGAACTGGCGCCGAGTGGGGGACTTCGGTGACATGGGGGGACTCCTGGATGAGTTAGTATTAAGCAACGAGCGGCGCCGGAGCAGGCCGGCGCCCAACGGGATATGTGCGCCCTACGGGCACCTTGTAATACTTGTCTGGTAGCCGCTTCGCGCCGTCAAGCGGTATCGGTAGTCGCTCGAGCCGTCCCAGTCCACGGAAACCCGAGGGTTCCCCCCATGCGGCAAATTGCCGCTCGCAGAGGTCGTCGGTCTAGCGGTGCCGGATTCGTGGCGCTTCAGTGCACGGGTGGGACAGCCGCTGGACGCTGCCCGCGCCAACCGGCGTGTCTGCGGGAAGCGTCCTTGGAGTGTGCCCCCCTCGACCCAGCGCCGCCGGGCCAACGCGCTCGAGTTCGGCAAGGTCCGACTCCCTTCGATTCCAGCGCGGGCCGCGTGCGCGCCTGCGTCCGGAGTGCCTCGGAAGGAGGCCGCAGCGACGAAGTCCACGGTACGCTCGAACGGCGACGCTACCGGAGCTGCCGCGACGCACGGGGCACGACTCGCAAAGCGCTTCCGTCGAGCTTTCCGCGCGTTGCGCCAGGCTGGCCATGCCCTGCGGTGGCTCGATTGCCGTCCGCAGGTCACTCTTTCTCCGCCCGCTAGGGCTCGCGGGGCTACGAGTGCGTCACGCCTTCACGAGCCTGCGCCCGAAAGAAGAGCCGTACCCCCCCCGCCGTGCCGAGCGCGCTACGCAGAGAGCGAGGAGGAAGAATCACCTCGGTGCGGGCGCGCAGAACACGTTGGCGATGGTGCCCCGGTTGTTGGACTCGGTGCACTCGTCGATGTCGTTGTTGGGGTCACCCACGACGGCTACGTCGAACGGAGGCTCGCCGTCCCGCCGGGGGATTTGGACGTTGCGGCGTTCGCACTGGCCGGGCTCGAGGGAGTCATCGAGGGTGACCTCGGCGAGCAACTCCGTGCGTCCCTCGACCTGCCGCGCGAGGGCGGCGCTGGCCTCGCCGGCCTCGAGCGGTAGCAGACCGCGGTTGCACAGCTCGATGTTCAACGTGACGCGGAGCCCGTTGGCCAGGCACTGGAAGTTCGCCAGGCCACTGGTGGTCAGATCCGCGATGTTGACGGAGGCTCCCGTTTCCCCCTGTACGTTTTGTCGGAAGGTATTGGGGCCGCCGTTGCGCTGGGGGTCCCAGCTGCTCTTGACGTCGAACGTGGCCGGGACGGTGCCGTCGTCGTTGACGTTGTTGACGTAGTACGCGTGCTGATTCCAGATCGGGCGCGAGCCCGCCCAGAGCTTGTCCGGGTCGGACCAGACCTTGACGCCGTGGCTTTTCTCGGAGCGGGCAGAGGGGTAGGTCCTGTCCGTCGCCGGGCACGTGACGGTCACGTTGGAGTCGTTGTGCGCCGTGACGATCTCGGTGTGCGAATCCCCATCAGCGTCCACCACGACGGGGAAGGCGTACTGAGTTACCGAGGAGCGTGCGACGCTGAACTGGACCCGACCCGTGCGCCCGTCGTAGATGCGCATGAAACACTGGTCCGCGTAGACGACCTCCGAGCGACCGTCCCCGTCGAAGTCGAACACGCTGGCCCCGCTGCGCGATCCCTGCACGGGCTGCTGCCACAGAATTGCATCCGCGTTGGCCTGCCCTGCGCAGCCCTGCTGGTTGAAGAAGTCCCCCGGCTTGCAGTCGAGATCGTAAACGGTGAACTGCAAGCGTCCGGGCGAGCCGAACTCCATGCGGCCGTCTCCGTCGAAGTCCGCGATGACGGGCGGGCCACCCGCCTGCCCGGCGCCGGCGACGCGGTGGATGGTCACCCCATCCATGCGCTTGACGAGTACGTCCCCGTCTCCGCCGACCATCACGAGCTCCGCCGAGTCCATCCCCCCCTGCAGATCGGTTCGCTGATCGACCAGATCCGCGAGAGCCACGAACATCTCCGCTTCCTTCTCCGTATCGTCCCAGAGGGGCGCCACCGTGTCCTGGAAGCCGATCCCGGTGCGCTCGATGATCACGCCTTCTTCGGCCTCCCAGCGGTAGAGCCCCTGCCCGGTGATGATCTCCGGCTCGTTGAGCCGGTCGATGTCCATCACCAGCGGCGGCTCGAACAGGCCGATGGGCAGCGGCTCGAGCTCCTGGCCCGCCGCGTTCCAGATGACGTTCGCCGTGAAAATTTCTGGGATCCCATCGTTGTCCAAATCAGCGAGGGAAATCCCGCTCAGATCTCCGGAGCTGTCGCCGCGCTCGCGCCACAGCCGCACCGGCGAGCCCGAGGAAAGGTCGTAGGCCGCCAGCCCGTCGCGAGTGGCCGCGCCGCCGAAAGGCTCGCGATCGGCCACGACGATGTCCGGGATCCCGTCCCCGGTGATGTCGCCGAGCGCCACCGACACCTCCGGAATGAAGTCGTGCTCGCCACGGACCGAAAACTGCTCCTCGCAGGTCTCGCCATCGATGATGCGCAGCGTGCCGAGGCCCTCGGCAAACAGACCCTCGTAGGAGACGAACACGATGGAGGGGCGAATCGTGGTGGGGTCGCCGTCCAGATCGAAGTCGGCGACCATCGGAGCCTGGACGACCTGCAGGGCGTCCGGGTCGATTTCGGGCGCCGTGGCGCCGGGCCACTCGCACTGGACGACCGGAATGACGTTGGCGAGTGGAACCACGTTGCGGCACGTCGAATCCGCCGAGACGCTGGCCGATGCCCAGGGCTGGCAGCGCCCCGACTGGCCGCAGAAGCTGTCCGACAGGCAGTCCTCGTTGGACTCGCAGGCGTTGGTCGCGATGCAGCGCCCGTCGCTGCACTCCTCTCCAGACTGGCAACACCCGCCGCCGCAGGTGTCTGCTGGGTTCGCGCACTGAGTTTGCCCGTCGGGCCCGATGATCGGCTCTCCGCCGCCCGCGGCGAGCGGGTCGTCGGGTGCGATGTCGATCCCCGTGCTCTCGGCGCAGGCCAGGCCGAGCAGGCCGATCGCCGGTAGTGCGAGCGCGACTGCCCCCAGGGTGCTGGGCCGGCGCAACACGCGCCAGGACGCACGCGGCGTGGCGCCGGCACCGGAAAGAGAAGAAGCGAGCTTACTAGCGAAGGAAGAGGGAAGCATCGTGTCGCGCCAGGGTGTGTTTCCTGAAGGAAATTCTAACGTAGCTCACTGGGGCCTCCGAGCCACTCACCCCCTCCGTCACGGGGGCCGCTTCGGTGCCCCGGAGGGCGGAAAGTGTCGGCAAGGAGAGCGAAACAGGGAGCCGTTTGAAAAAAGGGCGGTGTCTGGAGGTGGGAGGCAGAGCGCCGGGACTGCCTTTCGGGAGCGAGAAGAAAGTTCTCGGACCCGCCGGAATCTAGCTCGTAACCCATTTCGAGGCGAGCCCTTCTGGCACCGCATCGAAGCGTATTTTTGACGCTTTGCGGACCACGTGAAGACACTCTTGGGCGCATTCTGCCCGCGCAACGGAAAATCGCAGCCGGGCTACCCTGGCTGCCTGCTTGGAGCGTGCCCGGCGAGGTCACCCCGCGAGCGCTCGACCTCGTCGGGCGAAAGCTCCTCCGCCCACGATCCGCCCATCAATCCGCGTTGCGGACGCCTCTGGAGCGCGCTCGAAGCTCGCGCAGGTCCGCTTTTCAGCTCGGTGGCGCCGCGGCCGGGACGAGGGCGCGCCGGTGTGGTGCGAGGGCCGTGGGCCTCCGAAGAGAGCACCGCCGGTGAGCCGACTCAGGCTTGGTCGAGCGCACTGAGCAAGTCCGCCGTCAGGTCGTCGACGTGTTCCACTCCGACGCTCATGCGGATCATCCCCTCCGACACGCCGTACGCGTCGAGTCGATCTCGCGGCACGTCCGCGTGGGTCATGCTCATCGGATGCTCCACCAGGCTCTCGGTTCCGCCTAGGGAGACTGCCAGCCGCACGACCTCGAAACCGTCCAGGACGCGCTGTGCGGCCGCTTGGCCCCCGCTGACCTCGAAGGCAATCAGCGACCCCGGCCCTTCGCATTGCTGCTCGAAGATCGCCCGCTGTTTGCTTCCGGGCTCGAGCAGCTCGGGATAGCAAACCTTGGTTACGGCCGGGTGGTCGAGCAGTACCGCGGCCAGCTTCTCCGCGCTGCTCGCCTGAGCGCGCATCCTTACCGCCAACGTCTCGAGCGAGCGCAGCAGCAGCCAGCCGCTGAACGGCGCGGCCACCGTGCCCAGAATCGTGCGCAGCATCCGGAGCGGCTCTACGCACTCGGCTCGTCCGGTGAGCACGCCCGCAACCAAGTCACTGTGGCCGGCGATGAACTTGGTGGCCGAGTAGATGACCAGGTCGGCGCCATGGGCAGCCGGCTTTTGAAACACGGGACCGAGGAACGTGTTGTCGACCGCGCACAGCGCCGGGCGACCGGAAACGCCCGGGAGGCCGTGGGCCAGATCGCTCACGGCCCGGATGTCGACCAGGGTGTTCGATGGGTTGGCGGGCGTCTCCACGAGCAGCAGGCGGACCTTGTCCGCTCCGACGTCGGCGATGGCCCGCTTCATGGCCTCTGGCGTGTCGTCCCCCGCGGGGACCTGGCGGCTGATGACGCCGAACTCGGGCAACACGTGCTCGAGCAGATAGTGCGTGCCGCCATAGATGGGAGCGGTGTTGATCACCGCGTCGCCCGGCCGGAGCAGGCCGAGGCAGAGCGTCGAAATGGCGGCCATCCCGGAGGAAAACACGGCCGCCCGCTCCGTCTGGTCCCACGCCGAAAGGCGTTGCTCGAAGATCTCCAGGTTGGGGTTGTTCAGTCGGCTGTAGATCAGTCCGGGGACTTCGGTTGCCGCAGGCTGCTTCAGGCCATAGGCGAGCTCGAAATAGCGAGCCCCTTCCCGGGCCGATCGGAACTGAAACGTCGAGGTCAAGAAGGCGGGTGGCTTGAGGCTCCCCTCCGAGAGGAAAGGGTCGTAGCCGTAGCCGAGCGCGAGTGTCTCCGGGTGAAACTCGATCCCCGTCTTGCCGTGCTTTCGGTCCATGCGCTTCGCTCCTGGTCGATGGTCTGCCGAGTGCCGAGCTGCTGGCCCGGCTCCGGATGGTGCCCCGCGGGCACTCCGGGTGCGTCGCGTGACCACAGGACGCGAGAGTACGGCCCCTCTGCCACCGACGAATAGCGCGGAGCACCTGGCGCCACGTCTCGGGCCGCGGGGAACCCGGACTTCGGGGTCCGGCCGGGGCCGCTTCGCGATCGAACCATGCGTTCGACTTCGACGGCCTCTGCTCGCGAGCCGATTGGTCGGCAGCCGGCGCGGCCTCGCCGTGCTCGCCTGCCGGCCCGTCAGCCACAGCTCACACGGCCGTCGCGACTCGGCCCGCCGCCGCGCCTCTCGGCCTGTGGCTTCGAGCCTTCTTCAGGCTCCAGAGGCCGCCCGCCGGGCGGGACGAGAGCTCAGGCGGCGGCGAAGTTGCGGAGAGGGAGGGATTCGAACCCTCGGTACCCTTGCGGATACACATGATTTCCAATCATGCACCTTCGGCCACTCGGTCACCTCTCCTGGTTGCCGCGCGGTGGCGTTGGCCTCGAGGCTGACCTCTAGCAAAAGTCGAGCCTCGGAGCCATCACTGCGGCCTGGCGGAGAGAGAGGGATTCGAACCCTCGGTACCCTTGCGGATACACCTGATTTCGAATCAGGCACCTTCGGCCACTCGGTCATCTCTCCGCGGGCAACCTCCCACTATGGATCTTCCCTGTCAATCCTTGGCGTGCCGCTCCGTGGGCACTTTTCGGTCGCAGGGCGGGAGGCGCGCCGCGCCGAGCTCACCGCCTTCGCTCAGGCCTTCTCCAACGAAAATTCGACCTCAGAGCCCGCCAGGGGCTGGACCAGCTGCCCGCGCCCTGGCTCGAGGCGAACCGCCAGCACCTCGGCCGCGATCGTCTGTGCGTGCTCGTCGATCGCCTCCCGAATGGCAGCCTCCTCCGACGCATAGCGAAGCTCGATGCGATCCTCTACCGCTAGACCTGACTGCTTCCGTGCGTTCTGAACCAGACTGATGAAGTCGCGCGCGATGCCCTCTCGCCGCAGGGCCGGGGTCAGGTTGGTGTCCAGCGCGACCGTGACCTCGCCGTTGGTGGCGACCGCAGCGCCGGCCAGCGCCGAGCGCTGCAGCAGGACGTCCTCGATCGTCAGCTCCTCTCCGGCCACTTCGAAGCGGCCGCCGGCTTCGAGTTGCGCTACCTGCTCGAAGCCCCAGTTTTTCAGCTCCGCCGCGATTTGCTTCAGCTTCGGGCCGCAGCGCTTTCCCAGCGCTTTGAAGTTGGGCTTGACCGTGATGCGGAGCAGGGAGCTCTCGTCGGCTTGCAGCGTGAGCTTCTTCACGTTGAGCTCGTCCACGATCAGCGCTTCGCATTGCCTCACCTCGTGGCGCAGCGGCTCGGAGCGGTGCACGAAGGTCAGCTCGGCCAGGGGCTGGCGTACGCGCAGCTTTTTGTCTTCCCGCAGCTTGCGCCCGAGCGCGACCACCTCCCGCGCGGTGGCCATGCGCTGCTCCAGCCCCCGGTCGATGAGGCCTCGCTTGGCCTGCGGGTAGTCGCAGAAGTGAATGCTCGGTTCGGATTCGGGGTGCACGGGGCGCACCAGGCGCTGGTAGAGAGCCTCGGTCACGAAGGGCATGAACGGGGCCAGCGCCTTGGCAAACGTCACGAGGACTTCGTACAACGTGTGGTAGGCGCACGCCTTGTCGCGTGGGTCGTCGGATTTCCAGAACCGAGGCCGGCTTCGCCGTACGTACCAATTCGTCAGGTCGTCGATGAACAGGACCAGACGCGGGACGACGTTGTACAGCCGGTAGCCTTCCATCTCGCGGTTGACGTCTGCGATCAGGCTCTGCAGGCAGGAGAGCACCCAGCGATCCATGTCGGGCCGCGCGTCGAGCGCCGGCGGCTGCGAGCTCGGGTCGAAGCGGTCGAGCTCGGCGTAGGTCGTGAAGAAGCTGAGCGCGTTCCAGAGCGGCAGGACCACGGAGCGGACGATTTCCTTCAACCCCCGCTCCGAAAAGCGCAGCGGCTCGCCGCGGACGACCGGGGAGTCGATCAGGTAGGCGCGCAGCGCGTCGGCGCCGTGGCGTTCGAGGACCTCCTCGGGATCCGGGTAGTTCTTCAGCCGCTTGGACATCTTCTGACCGTCTTCGGCCAGGATCATCCCGTTGACGATCACGTTCCGGTAAGGCGCCCGCCCGAACAGGCTCGTGCCGAGCACCAGCAGGGTGTAGAACCAGCCGCGCGTTTGGTCCAACCCCTCGGCGATGAAATGGGCGGGAAAAAACTGGTCCAAAGCCTCCGTGCCCGCGGCGTCGCCCGCCTCGAAGGGATAGTGCCGTTGGGCATACGGCATCGAGCCGGATTCGAACCAGCAGTCGAGCACCTCGGGGGTGCGTCGGTAGCGCTTGCCGTCTTTCTCGATCACGATCGCGTCCACCACGTCCTTGTGGAGGTCGGTGGCGCGTACGCCGCTGAGCTGCTCGAGCTCTTCGATGGAACCCACGCACAGCCGATCCTCCGGGTCCGTCTCGCAGACCCAGACGGGAATGCACGAGCCCCAGAAGCGGTTGCGGCTGATGTTCCAGTCGTTGGCATCCTTGAGCCAGTTGCCGAACCGCCCGGCGCCCACGGCGGAGGGAATCCAGCCGATGCCGTCGTTTTGCTGGGTCAGCTGGCTGCGGATGTCCGCCACCTTGACGTACCAAGCATCGATCGCCCGATAGATCAGCGGCGTGTCGGTGCGCTCCTCGAACGGGTAGCTGTGCGTGATCGTGCCCTGGTGGTAGAGGCTGCCCTCCGCCTTCAGCCGGCGGATGATGGCTGGGTCAGCCTCCTTGCAGAGCTGGCCCCGAAAATCCGGCACCTGGTCGGTGAAGCGCGCCTCGGCGTCGAGCGGGTCGACCAGCTCGATGCCCGCCTGCCGGCACAGTCGGAAGTCGTCCTCGCCGTACGCGGGCGCCATGTGCACGATGCCGGTGCCGTCCTCGGTGCTGACGAACCCGTCCGAGAGCACGACGAACGCGCCCCGGTGCGCCTCGAAGTAGGGTAGCAGCGGACGGTAGCGCAGCCCCGCGAGCGCGCTGCCCTTCAGCCGCGCCGCCACGCGCAGCTCCGGCCGCAGCTTCTGATAGGCCGCGAGGCGCGCCTCGGCCAGCACCACGGCCGCCTCCTCGCCCGGCTCGGTCGCGAGTACGTAGTCGATGCCCGGGCCGACGCACAGGGCCAGGTTGGAGGGGAGCGTCCAGGGCGTGGTCGTCCAGGCCAGCAGATCCACCGGCCCCTCGCAGTGGGCGAGCGGCTCCGGGAGCTCCGATGGCTGCCCCGCCAGCCGAAAGCGAACCGTGACGGCCGGGTCCTGGATGTCCTTGTAATTGCTGTTGGCTTCGAAGTTCGACAGCGGGGTGGTCAGCTTGTAGCTGTAGGGCATGATGCGGTAGCTCTTGTAGATTCGGCCCGCGTCCCATAGCTGCTTGAACACCCACCACACGCTCTCCATGTAAGGCGTGTCCATCGTCTTGTAATCATTATCGAAATCGACCCATCGACCCATCCTGGTGACGGTCCGCCGCCACTGGGCGACGTACGTCTGCACCATCTTTCGACACTGTGCGTTGAATACGTCGACGCCGCGCTCGAGGATCTGGCTCGTGCCCTGCAGCCCGAGCGCCTCCTGGGCCAGCGCTTCGATGGGCAACCCGTGGCAGTCCCAGCCAAACCGCCGCTCCACCGGGCGACCGCGCATGTTCCAGTAGCGCGGAACGATGTCCTTGATCGTGCCCGCGAGCAGGTGCCCATAGTGCGGGGTGCCCGTGGCAAACGGGGGGCCATCGTAGAAAACGAAGGGATCCGCCCCTTGCGCAGCGCGGCGCGCGTTCGATTGGGCAAACGCGTCGAGCCTGTCCCAAAGCCGGAGAATTTCGTGTTCCAACGCGGGAAATTGCACCTGCGCGTCGACTTTTTTCAGCGGGCTCGCGTCCTTCATGGCTTCCGCTATGTGCCCTAGTCGGGTGAGATATTGTAGGGGGAGTTTCCGGCGGCGATTCCGTTCGGAGCATTTGTCCCGGCGCTGGCCGCTTGCATCCCCCCGAGGCCTTTGGCAGATTCCCGGCCGACCTCCCAGGGTTTGTCGGGCGCAGCCAGCTCCAGTCCCACATTTCGTGACGCCGGTGCAGCGTTGCGCGCCGCCGTAAACTCTCAAGCCGAAAGGACCCTCCCAATGAAGACAGTTTCCCTCTCCGCGCTGCTGGCCACCTCGCTGTTGGCGTTCGCTTGTGGCTCCGATGACGACGGCGCCGCCGAGCGCCCCGGTTTCGAAAACCCACAGATGGGTCAGGGCGGCGGCGGCCAAATGCCGATGGGTCAGGCGGGGGGCGCGGCGATGCCGGGTGGCGAAGACGTGGGCGATGCGCCCGCGATGGGCATGGTCGACCCCGCGCCGATGGCGCCCACGTTCAACTACGGCCCGGCGCTGACGATCACGGACGACACCGTCGTGGAGGCGACGACGGGGATCAGCGGCAACGTCTTCTGGGTCGCGAACATGGGGGTCGAAGGCAACGAGCCACCGGCCTCGGAGATCGCCGTGCAGGCGGCGACGGACGACAAGATCTGTTGGTCGGGTTCGATTTACCAGGTGCCCGACGCGACCGCCTACGGCACTCACTGGGGGGTGCAGGTCGGGATCAACCTCAACGTGCCCGCGGTCGAAGAGGGCGAGGGAGCCCCGGCGGGCTGGGACGCAGGCAACGTCGTCGGCTTCGCATTCAAGGTCACGGGCACCGACTTGCCCGAGACGTTCCGCATGCTCGGCATGCCGGAGACGCTCGCCGAGCCGAACGATCTGGCGGGCGCCGACCCCAACTTCTGCGCCACCATCCCGGTCGTGGCCGACGCCGAGACGGAGATCCTCTTCACCGACATCGTCGACCGCTGCTGGGGTGAAGCGCCGCGCGTGGAGTTCGCTCCGCCGCTGCTCAACGTCGCCTGGCAGATCGCTTCCGACGTGTCGCCGATCCACAACTACGCGTTCGACTTCTGTATCGAGGACATCCGCCCGATCTTGGGTGAGTGAGCTGCGCGCGTTCGGGGCGGCTCTCGCTCCGTAGGCGCCATGAAGAGGGTCGCCGCGCGCTCGTGCGGGGCGGCCCTCTGGCCGTCCATGCGGGCCTGGGGCGAGGGCCCGCCACCTCGGGCGGGGGTACGCGAAGGGCTCTGGGTCGCGGCCGGGGCGACGCGCCGCGAGGCGGCTGTCGCTCCGAGGCTGCGTTCGCCGAGCCGACCGCGTGAGCCGCTGCCGCGCGGCTGGCGAACGAGCCACGCCCGCTCTCTCGAGAAAGTCCGCGATGCGCTCGCGACAGCCCCGGGAAACGCTCGGACACAGGCCGACAGCATTTCCGCAGTCAGACTGAACGAGGCGCCGAAGCCGGGCGCCTTTCCGTCGGCCGAAGATGCGTGCACCGGGGCTCTGCGCCAACAATCGCGTGACGAAAGCCCTGTAGGGTTGAGTATGCTACGCGAGGTGTCGAAGTCATCTCGCTCGAAGGGCAAGCCCGAAGATCGCGTGTTCGTCAAAGATGGGCTGCGGTCCTTTCGCAAGACGTACCGCCCCTCGGAGGTGCGCTGGGGACTGGGAACGGGCGGCGTGCTGATGGGCGTCGTCGGCTGGGTGGGCTGGAAGGGAGCGCATCCGGATCCAGAGCTGTTCGACATGAGCGCCGCGCTCACGCAACCGGGCGGCTCGCCCCAGGCAGCCGAGCCCGCCGTCGAGCGGGGGCCGCTGCCCGTCGGGCTCGCGCAGGGGGGCTTCGCAGAGGGCAAGATCGGGCAGTACTCGGCCGACAACCTGTACGTGAAGATCAATGGGCGCGCCGGTTTCTTCCAGTCCTTCGGCGTCAAGAGCCTGCACACGATCACGCTGCAGGCGCCCGATCGGGAAAATGGCGAGCCGGGGCCCAGCATCGACCTGGAGCTGTACGACCTCGGGGAGAGCCGCAACGCGATTGGCGCCTACAACGGCGAGCGGCAGCCCAGCATCACGCCCACCTTGGCGGGGGGCAGCAGCTTTCACTACGATCGAAATGCCGCGTTTCTGGCTCAGGGGCGCTACTACTTGCGGCTCATCGGCTCCGAGGAATCGCCGGCGGTGCGCGGCGAGCTCGAGCGGCTCATCGCGCTCGCCCGCGAGAAGCTGAGCGGCGAGGCGTTGCCCTGGGCCTACTCGCTGTTCGTCGAGGAGCTCGGCCTGCCCGCCTCGAGTGTCACCTACCTTCGGGAGAACGCGTTCTCTTTCGGGTTCGCCTCGGATCTCTTCAAGGTCTCGCTCAGCCCGGCCGATTCGGACGAGGACATGGAGGCCTTCATCGTCGCGAAGGCCAGCGCCGAGGAGGCGCAGAGTATGGCTCGGGAGTTCCAGAAAGGCTTCGCTACGCTCGGCAAGAAGGTGGGCACGGTGGAAGAGGGGGTCGCCGTCTACGAAGACGAGTTCTTGGGCAGCTTCTCCGGGGCTTCCTCGCACGAGCGTTGGGTGATCGGCGTGCGGGGCGCGCCCGCGCGCGAGGCCGTGGCCGAGCACCTCGCGAAGCTGAGAGTGGGAATTCAGGGCCTTTCGCCGGAGGTGCGGCAGCGCGCCCAGCCGGTAGCGCCTCCGTCGGGCGAAAGCCCCGAGGCCGCGGCCGACCCCCCCGGCGCGCCGCCTGGGGCATCCGGATCGGCGCCCGGCAAAGAGGCGGCGCCGGCGAGCACGGAGCCCCCCGAGGGCTCGAAAGAGGGAGCGTATGGCGACTAGTCCCCGTAGAAAAAAGCCCTCCGTCGTCGAGCCGACGCCGGAGGATCGCGCGGCAGAGGAACACCACCGGCTGCTGGAGCGCCGCCGCTTCCTGCGGCAGGCCACCGGGGTCGGGGGAATCATCGCGGCGGCCGGGTGGATGAGCCTCGCGCCGGAGGGCTATCCGCTCTCGCTGCGCGACGTGGACGGAGAGCGCGGCAAGCCGCGGCCCCCGCTGCGGCGCCTCCCCGAGGGGGGATACGCCGTGGCCGCAAAGCCCGGCACGCCCGAGCTCGGCGTCGCTCATGGCAGCAAAGTCGACGAGATGCTGCGCGCCGCAGTGGACGCCTTGGGAGGGATCGAGAGCTTCATCTCCCGCGGCGACGTGGTCGTGATCAAGCCGAACGTGGCGTTCGAGCGCCCGGCGGCCCTCGGCGCGACGACGAATCCCGAAGTGCTGGTCGCTCTCATCAACCTCGTCAAGAGCGCCGGGGCGGCCGAGGTGCGCGTGGCGGACAACCCGATCGAGTCCCCCGAGAGCTGCTTCGCGCGCAGCGGGATCGAGAGCGCGGCGCGGCGCGCCGGCGCCGAGCTGTACCTGCCGGCGCCCCACCAGTTCGATCTACTCGAGACCAAGGGGGCCACTTGGATCCAGCGGTGGCCGTTCTTCTGGCGCCCGTTCGATGGGGCCACCAAGGTCATCGGGGTCTCTCCGGTCAAGGACCACAACCTGTGCCGGGCCTCGATGACGACCAAGAATTGGTACGGCCTGCTCGGAGGGCGCCGAAACCAATTCCACCAGGACATCCACGGAATCATCTCGGACCTGGCGTTGATGATGCGGCCCACGTTCGTGGTGCTGGACGCCACGCGGGTGCTCTTTCGCAGCGGCCCGACCGGCGGCAGCCTCAGCGACGTCAAGCCGGGCAACACGCTCGTGGTGTCGCGGGATTCACTCGCGGCCGACGCCTACGGTTGGGACAATCTGCTCGAGCGCAGCGGGGAGGGGCTCCCGGCCTATTTCGAGAAAGCCGCCGGGCGAGGTCTGGGGCAACCCCAGTGGAAGAGCCTGAACCTGAAGGAGAGTCGGCTCGGATGAAGCGCCTGCCGGTCATTCAATCTCTTCCCGCGGCGGTGAAGCAGGTCACGGCGGACAATCGGGACGGCACGCCGTGGTACGCGCGAGTATTTCGCATCACGACCTGGCGGGTGATTTCCCAGGCCAGCTTCTTCAGCCTCTTCATCTTTCTGCTCTGGGTCACGTGGTTCTCGCGGCTGGGTGGCTACCCCGCTTCGCTATTTCTGGAGCTCGATCCGCTCGTCACGTTCGCCACGGCGATCTCGACCCACACCGTTTACCGCTGGCTGTGGCGCGCCATGTGGATCGCGATCCCGACCCTGCTGTTGGGGCGGGTTTTTTGTGGGTGGATTTGTCCCTACGGGACGCTGCATCAGTTCGTCGGCTGGCTCTTCAACATTCGGAAGAACAAGGAGAGCATCGAGGTCAACCGCTATCGGCCGATCTTTCAGCTCAAGTACTACTTGCTGACGGTGTTCCTCGTGATGGCGGCGTTCGGGGCTCTGCAGATCGGGCTGCTCGATCCCATCTGCCTGCTGACCCGTACGGTGGCGACGGCCATTCAGCCAGCCGTCGACTCGGTCATTCCAGGGGCGCTCGCTCCCATTCTGTCCTCGTCGCCGGGGGCGCCCGATCCGCGAGTATTCGCCGGCGCCTGGTTCGTGGGTTTGATGATCGTCGGGTTGGTTGGGATGAATCTGGTCATTCCACGCTTCTTCTGCCGCGTCTTGTGCCCGCTGGGAGCCTTCTTGGGGGTCCTTTCGCGATTTGCCCTGTTCCGGATCGATCGCGACCTGACCAAGTGCACGGACTGCAACCTGTGCATGCGCCACTGCGAGGGAGCCTCGGACCCGCAAGAGGCCCTGCGCAAGAGCGAGTGCTTCGTCTGCTACAACTGCATCGACGATTGCCCGGAAGATGCGCTCGCGTTCCGGCTCGCGCCGGTGCCCGTCCACGAGCGCATTCTCGGCTCGATCAAGCAGGGCACGGCGACGCTCTTCGGCCGCCCCGTGATATCGAAGCTGCCCCAGACGGAAATCGGCGCGCCGGACGTGCCGAGGCGGCGCTGGGTGTTCGCGGGCATCGGCGGGCTGCTCGCCTATCCCTTCCTGCGCTACTCCAAGGCGGTCACCGACAAGGCCTACTCCAAGAAAGCGATCCGCCCGCCAGGGTCCGTCGCCGAGGCCGAATTCCTCGAGCGCTGCATCAAGTGTGACCAGTGCGTCAACGTCTGCCCAACCAACGTGCTGCAGCCGTCCACCCTCGAGGAGGGCGGGCTCGAGGGTCTTTGGACGCCGGTGATGGACTTTCGTACCGGCTTCTGCCAGCTGAACTGCACGCTCTGCAGCGAGGTCTGCCCCACGGGGGCGATTCAGAAGACACAGCTCGCGCGCAAGCTCGGTCGTGGTGAGCACGAAAAAGAGGGTCCGATCCGTCTCGGAACCGCCTTCTTCAACCGCGGGCGCTGCTTGCCCTGGGCGATGGAATCACCGTGTGTGGTGTGTGAGGAAGTCTGCCCGACGAGCCCCAAGGCGATCGGTACCTACGACGAGGAGGTCACTCGCTGGGATGGGAAAAAGGTGCTCCTCAACCGCCCGTTCATGCGTCCGGAGCTCTGCATCGGTTGCGGCATTTGTGAGCACGAGTGTCCTGTTCAGGACGATCCCGCCGTCTACGTGACGGCCATTGGGGAATCGCGTTCCAAGGAGCGCAGCCTGCTCTTGGGCAGCAAAGAGGGGGCCAGGACCCCGGGCTGAGCGCGGCCCAGCAGGAAGAAGGGGCCGTCGCGCCACGGGTCGAATCAGGCGAGTGATCGAACGCGCGAGGGGCTCCTCGAGCGAGGGCTCGATGGCATCTCCCTCGGCGCACGTTCGGCAGCAACGAGTTGGGATGAACAGGGGTCGCTCCGGGCGGCCCGCGCAGGGAGCGAGGAATTCATGAAGAAGCAGAGTCAGCGGGGGCAGTCCCTCATCACGAGACGTCAGTTGTTGAGGCACAGCGGTGCCATCGGAGGGGGGGCGCTGCTCGGCGAAGTCGCGCTGAGCGCGGTTGCGGAGGAGGCCTGGGCCGCGGCCGAGGGGAAGCTCGCGCCGGTCCCCAAACGAGTCCTGGGCAAGACGGGCGAAAAGATTCCGATCCTGCTTCAGGGTGGGTCGATGCCCTGGAACACCAAGTGGGACCCGAAGCTGCCCGAGGCGCTCAAGCACGGCATCACCTACTGGGACGCGGCGTACGTCTACTCGGGGGGCACGAACGAGCAGGCGATCGGCACCTTCTTCGAGCGCAGCAAGTCGACGAAGCGCAAGGACATCTGGATCACCAGCAAGAGCCCGCTCAAAGATCCGGAGGGGTTCGAGAAGCGCCTCGGCGAAAGCCTCGCCCGTATGAAGATTCCCTACGTGGACATGTACTATCTGCACGGCGTGGACGACCCGTCCGTGTTTACGCCCGCGCTGATGAAAAAAGTGGAGGAGCTCAAGAAGCAGAAGAAGATGCGCTACTTCGGCTTCTCCTGCCACAACGGCAACGTCGCCGAGCTGTTGCAACTCGCGGCGAAGACGCCCTGGGTGGACTCCGTGATGTTCCGCTACAACTTTCGCCAGTACGGCAACAAGGAGCTGAACCAGGCGATGGATGCGGCACACAAAGCGGGCGTGGGGCTGATCGCCATGAAGACGCAGGGCTCCTCCGTGTCCTTCGAGGATCGCTGGCAGAAGTTCCAGCAAACGGGAAAATGGAACCAATACCAGGCCGTGATGAAGGCCGTGTGGGAAGACGAGCGCATCACGGCGGCCGTTTCCGAAATGGACAGCCTGGAGAAGATTCGCGAGAACGCGGCCGCAGCGCGCGATACGGGCAAGCTGGGAGCCCTCGACCGCCAAGAGCTCATGCGTTACGCGCTCGCCACCCGCTCCGTGTCGTGTGACGGCTGCAGCCACTTGTGCGAGGGCGCCGTGGACGCCCCCGTACCGGTGGCGACCACGCTCCGGTACTTGATGTACCACGACAGCTATGGAAAGCGGGAAGCGGCCAGGCAGCTGTACCGCGCGCTCCCTCCGGAGGCCCGTCGCATCGAAGGCGTGGACTTCACCAAGGCTTCGGCGGTCTGCCCGAACGGCCTCAACGTCAGCGCCCACCTGGCCCGCGCGGCCAAGGTCCTCGCCTGAGCCGGAATGAAGGGCCCCCCGGGCGCGGGCGTGGTCGCGCCAGTGCCCGGGGCCGTGCACCCGTCTGTGGGCCGAAACGAGCCCCCGTGGGCGCTCGGGCTGATCGAGTCGGGCGCCCCGCGCATTGGCTTTCCATGCCCCGGGCGCGGGCTGCAGGCGCCGCCGTGAGGAGGTCGCTGCGAGCCGGTGCCACCTTTCGTTTGGCGGCGAAGCATTGTATGCGTCGCTGCGAGTCCAAGCCGAGATAGCGCAACGTGATGAACGTACGAGGAGATGCCGTCCCCAGTCGCTGGCACTGGGCGACGGAGCTGGGTGGAGTGCAGGAAGGTCCGGAGGCGGAGCTGCTGCGCGGCCTTTCGACGGGCTCGCTGCCACCCTTCACCCTGGTCTGGCGCGCAGGTTGGGCGGGCTGGATTCCGGCGATGGAGGTCGAGGCGCTGAGTCGGGCCATTCCGACCCGGTGGCGAGGCTCGGTCCGACGCCTCCCGCGGGCGGACGGCACTGACCGCGTGCCCCGTGTTCCGGTCTCGGAGTACCCTCGCCTGCGGCGCGTCGCGCGCGAGAATCACAGAAATGGAGAGGTCTCGGGAGCCCGGCCGCTGCCCTCCGTCTCCCCGCCGCCGTGGGCGGAGCGGGAGTCGCAGCACCCCCAGGCCGCGGCGATCACGTCGCGGGTGCCGCCGGCCGTGTTGCAGGGCGCGGTGGTGGCGATGAATGCTCCGGAGCCGCCGCCCAACCTGGGGATGTGCGCCGCCACCGCCGAGCGCGCGGAGAGCGAGCGGGTGCGCAAAGAGGAGGCCCCGCCGACCCAGCACGATCTCGCCATCCCGCTGATGCCTTCGGCGGAATCCCTCGCGGTCGAGTTCGGGCTGCCGAGAGAACACCAGGCGCAGCCGTCGTGGGCCGAGCTGCTCGAGTCGTCTGAGCCCGCCAGGAAGAAGCCGTGGCTCTCGGGGCTGCTTCCCGCAGTCAGCCGCTATCCGGCGCGTTGGGCCGCCGTCGCGGCCGCGGCGCTGGGCATCGCGTTCTACACGGCCTGGCCTCACGACCTGCCGCCTTCGAGCGAGGAGGCGTCTGGCGAGGAGCCGTCCGGCGAGGAGCCGTCCGGAGCGGAGTCGTCCGGAGCGGAGTCGTCCGGTTTGGCCGATGGCCCGGAGAGTGCCCGAGTCGCTGCCGGGGTCGGCGCCGAGCCTCCGGAGCAGGCCGCCGTTCTTTCGCCGGCCTGCCACCCCCTGGGGGCCCCGGTGGCGCTGGGTGCTCGGGCCGCCGTCGAGGTGCCTCCCGCGCTCGCGCTCGTGCCGGAACTCGGGCGGGTCGCCGTCGGGTTCGCGCAAGGCGGCGGGCGCGCCGTCGGTCTGTTGCTGGACCCGGGGACGCTGGAGTTCGAGCGCCCCTTCGCGGAGGCCGGGCGGCGCAGCCTCTACAGCGTCGAGCCGCTGGTCGAGCGAGAGGCCCGCGTGGTGTTTCACGCCGAGCGCGCGGGCGCGGAGATGAGCTTCGGTCGGGTGCTGCCCACCCATCCCCCGCTGCGCGTCGGCGTGGGAGAAGAAGGGTTGGTGATCGGGGGGCTAAAAGGTGCCGCCAAGGCGCTGTGGCGCCTGCCGCGCGGCAGCCTCGTCGCGCTGCCTTCGATTGCGGCGCTTCCGCCCACCGACCAGGCAGCGGCGGCCGGGGCTCCGGGCCGTTTCTTGATGGCGACCCGCGTCGGCAAGAGGCGCGCCGCCGTGCGCGCGGGGATCTTCGACGAGCGGGGTCGACCGCTGACGCCGCTTCGGACGCTCGAGCTCCCCCGGGGGCCGCTCGGTCGGCCCGTCGTGGCGGCGGGAGAAAAAGGTAGCGTGCTGGCCGTCGTGGTGCCGCGGCGCGGCGGACCAGGCCACGAGCTGCTGCTGGCCAAAGCGAGCAACGGCCAGGTTCCCGGCGAGCCTCGACCTCTGGATGTCTTCGACTCGCGCGTGGAGCTGAGCGCCCCGGCCCTCGCCGCGCTGCCTCACTCCGCAGGCTACGTTCTCGCTTGGAGCGAAGGCGGGGGCGCCGAGCGGCGCGTTCGCCTGCTCAAGCTCTCCTCCGCGCTCGAGCCGGTGGGGCCTCCGGTGGACATCACGGAGCGGGCCTCGGAGCTGCAGGGCGCCACGGTCGGCAGCCTGTATCACATCGCTCCGGCCCAGCCCGTGGAGGGGGAGGGCGAGCATCTGCTGCTGTTCTATTTCGTGGGCCGCGGCGCAGGCAGCTCGCTGTGGGTCTCGGACATCGCGTGCCAGCCGGTTCAGGTTGCACTGTAGTCGCGCCGCGCGGAGGCGGGGCGGCCGACCTGGATTTTCTTGCTCGTCGGCCTCGCGGGGTCACCCGAGTTGCTTCCCGTGAAGCAACCTGACCCGCCGCAGCCCGGCTCGGCAGGGCCCGCCGAAGGTGGGGCGTCCGGGAGGTGCGAGCACCCGGCCGCACCGGCGGCTCTCGAGTTGGTCGACGTTTCCGTCCTTCGGCAGCGCCGCGGCGAGGAGCCGCGCAAGGTCATCGACGGGCTGCACCTGCGCGTGGAGGTTGGGCAGCGCGTGGCGCTCGTGGGACCCAACGGCGCAGGGAAGACCAGCTTGCTGTTGGCCTTGGTGGGTGCGGCGCCGTTTCGCGGCACCATTGCGGTCGGCGGCGTTCGGCTGGAGCGGAGCTCGCTCGCGCAGGTGCGACAGACGACCGGGTACGTTTTCGCGGACCCGGCGGACCAACTGTTCCTTCCCACGGCTGGAGAGGAGGTCGCGTTCGGTCCGCGCCAGCGAGGTCTGGTCGAACCGGCGCTGAGCCAGCGCGTGGAGCAAGCCCTTGCCGCGGTCGGCCTCGAGGGCTACCAGGGCAGGTTGTGTGCCGAGCTCAGCCTGGGCGAGCAGCGGCGCCTGGCGGTGGCGACGATTCTTTCGACGCGGCCCGCGTTGCTGTTGCTCGATGAGCCGACCGCCAGCCTCGATCCGCGCGCCAGGCGCAAGATGTTGGAGTCGATCGTCTCGCTCGGGGCGGCCGTGTTGCTGGCCACCCACGACCTGGATGCGGCGCTCGACCTCGGGGCGCGTGTCGTGGCCCTGGGCGAGGGCCGCGTCGTCGGCGACGGGCCCGCGGAGCGGGTGCTCGCGGACGAGGCCGTGATGCAGCGCGCGGGCCTGGAGGTTCCGTATCGTTTGAGAGCCGCTTGGCCCGTCGGTCAGCCGTGAGGCGGTCGGCGGCGCCGGGCTCGATTCGCCCGCGCGGCTGTGTTCTATAGGAGGCAATGCGAAAGCGACCTCTGGGCGAGGCCATTGGCGAGGTTTCCGAAATTGCTCTCGGGACTTGGGGATTGTCCGGGGACGGCTACGGAGCCGTCAGTGACCGCGTTCGGGATGAGGTGATCGCGCGCGCCCTCGCGGTGGGCATTAGCGTGTTCGAGACATCGGACGTGTACGCCAAGGGGGGCATGGAGCAGAGCTTGGGGAAGCAGCTGAGGCAGGCGCCGAAGGCCCTGGTCGTGACCAAGATCGGCACCTGCCTCGACGCGACGCCGCCGCGCCGCCGATTCGACGGGGAGTATCTGCGTCAGTGCTGTGAGTCGAGCGCGGAGCGGCTGCAGGCGCCGCCCGGCGTGGTGCTTCTGCACAATCCCGCCGAGAAGACGGTTCTGGAGGCCGAGGCGTGTGGGGTGCTCGCCGAGCTGAAGCAGGCGGGCACGATTCGCGCTTGGGGCGTGAGCGCGGGCTCAGCGGCCGTGGCGCGAGCCGCGATTGCCCAGGGCGCCGATGTGCTCGAGCTGGCCTACAACGTCTTCTTCAGCAGCGCCGTCGAGGGTTTGGACCTCGATCGCAACAAGGTCGGGCTCATGGCTCGCTCCGTGCTGGCCTACGGGCTGCTCTGCGGGCAGTGGGCGGGCGACAAGATCTTTCGGGACGGGGACCACCGGCGCGATCGCTGGACCGAGGAGCAGCTGGCGGCGCGTATTTCTCAGCTGAGCGTCGTGTCGGGGGCGCTCGGTGGGCAGATCACCACGCTGCGAGCGGCCGCCCTGCGCTACGTGCTGGCCAGCAGCAAGGTGAGCTGCGCCGTCCTCGGGCCCCGCAATCGGGTGCAACTCGATCAGCTGGTCCGCGAGGCGGGCTCCGGCCCGCAGTACATGCCGGAGCACACCGTCGACCAGATACGCAGCGGGATGCGCCGGCTGGGAGCGCAAGCGTGAGCGATTCGCTCCTGTGCAGAATCGGGGAGATCGTGCGCGAGGCGGGCCGCGGGGTGCTGCGTACCTATCGAGAGGGCTTCCGCGTCGAGTTCAAGGGGCCGAACGACCCGGTCACGCGCGCCGATCGGGACGCCAACGACCTCATCTGCAGCCGTATCCAGGAGCAGTGGCCCGACGCCGCCGTCGTCGCCGAGGAGAGCCCGCCCGAGGATTTCGCCGACTTTCGCCGCCACGAGCGGGTGTTCTTCGTCGATCCGCTCGACGGCACGCGGGAGTTCGTTGCGGGCAATGGCCAGTTCGTCGTGATGGTGGGCGTTCTGGAGGGCGAGGCGGCGACGCTCGGGGCCATCTACGCTCCCACCTCCGACACGCTTTGGCTGGGAGAGCGCTCGGTGGGCGCCTTCCTGCAGCGGGGCAACGGTACTCTCCGGCCGATCTCGATCGGGCGGCACGAGCCGCTCTTGGACGCGCGCATCGTCGTCTCCCGCTCCCACCGCTCCGCGCGCCTGTCGTCCGCCCTGGCGGGCTCGGGCGTGGCCTCGGTGATCCCGCTGGGTAGTGCCGGGCTCAAGGGTGCGGAGGTGGCTCAGGGCGGCGCCGACGCGTACCTGGCGCTCGGTCCGTGCGGCAAGCTGTGGGACGCTTGCGCGGTCGACGCGCTGGTGAGCGCCGCCGGGGGGCGGGTGACGGATGCCGAAGGGCACGCCCTGGACTATCGCGGCAAGGACTTGGGTCTACGGCGCGGGATCGTGGCGGCCAATCCAGCGCTGCACGGCGAGCTGTGTCGCCATCTCGACCTCGTGGAAGGGAGGTCGGGCGGGCCCCCGCGTTGACACGGCTCCTCCCTCCGGCCTACGGTTTTTTCGGTCGCTCCAATGCTGGCGGTTGGGGCCTTTCTCCGAGGAGGATTCATGTTCCGCACTCAGCGCGTCGGCGCGCTCTTGACGGTCGCCCTACACGGCCTCTCAATTCAATCTCCCCTTGCAGCTTCGGCGATGGGGGTCGGCGCGGTCGCGCTGCTCGCTGGTTGCCAAGACGACAGTCAACCCGAGTACTGGATCGACAAGCTGGATGACGTGGCGTGGCGTCCGCGCGCCATCAAGCGGCTCGACCAGTTTTTCGAAGACGCGGTGGCCCGTGCCAACGACAACGCCGAGGACGCGCAGGTGAAGGCGCTCGTGGACAAGATCGTCCCCCCGCTGACGAAGGTCTACGCCGAGCGGTACGAGATGCTGGACGCCAAGGAGAGGCTCCGCCTCATCAAGCTGCTCGCGACGGTGCGCGACGAGCGCGCCGAGCCGGCGCTGTCGGCCGCGCTCTCCCATTTCGGGACCACGGGATTGGGTGGGGAGGAGGCGATGTGGGCCGCTCGCGCGGTGGCCGACCTGCGGTTGGAGGCTTCGGCGGGTCCGATGCTCGCGGCCTTCCAGAAGACCCGGGCGGGCACGGCGGAGGGGAGGGCGATCTACAAGGATCTCAGCAAATCCATGGTTTCGGTCGCGAACAAGGCCTGGGCCCCCGCGCTGCTCGAGATGCTCGAGCCCAGGATGACGATGCCCAAGAAGCAGGAAGACGCGGCCGGTATCGCGGAATTCCAGAACCAGCTCTTCTGGCAGACGACCGCCGCCCAGGTTCTGGGGGAGATCGGCGCGGCGGAAGCCGCCGTGCCGTTGATGAAGGTCGTGCTGGACCCAGCCAAAGCCAACGCGCACGCCACGGCGATCATGGCCCTCGTCAAGCTCGGCAAGCCCGCCGTGGACGTGGCGACGAAGGTGCTGCTGGACCAGGACGCGGCGCTTGCGAAGTACGCGGCCGAGCGAGGGCAAGCTGCGACGGGCGCTCCGCAGCTCCCGAAGGACCGCCCGCACGTGCGGATGGCGGCCATCGTGCTGGGTACGCTCGGGCACGCGGCGGCGGCTTCGGCGCTCGAAAAGGCCTTTGCGTCGGAATCGGTGGAGACGAACCGCGCCATCATCGCGCGGGAGTTGACCAAGCTGCCCGCCACCACGTCGCTCCGCAAGGCGTTCGTCAGCGCCTTCGACGAGCTTTCGCCCACCGCTTCGATCGGCCCGGCGAGCGCGAAGACGGCCCTCGCGGAGGCCGCGGCGGGCTTCTTCGACCCGGATCTGGTGCCCTGGTTGATCGACAAGAGCGAGGAGAAGAAGGGGGACGAAGAGGCTCAGGTCTGGATGCGCCTCAGCGCAATCAAGCTGATGGGGCCCGGTCAGGTCAGGGATGTCGGGCGAGCCGTCGGCAAGGCGAAGGACCCGCAGTCCAAGAAGGCATTCGATCTCGCTTCCAAGGTCGTTTCCGCCTGCAAGAAGGACACGGCTTGCTACCTCGAGAAGGCGCAGAAAACCACCAGTGACAGCGAACAGTTCGCGGCCATCAAGGCCCTGTACATGCTCGGAGTGCTGGGCGACGAGAAAACTCGGGATTCGCTGATTGCTGGGCTCGAGCCGATCCGCAACGCAGCCCTGCGGTACGTTGCGGCTCAAGTCATCGATCACCTCTCCCCGGAAGGCTCCAAGCGAGTCGCGGACGAGCTACAGAAGATCATCGACGAAAACGCCGCCACTCGCGATCGCAACAAGATCGCGGCGGACAAGTCGATCAAGGACGTGATGTACCGAATTCGAAGTCGCGCGAGCGCGTGAAGGCGCGGGCGGGCCGGAGCCGGCACCGCGCTCGCCGTGCCACGTCCGGCGGCGTCGTTCGAGGGGGGGCCGACTGGCGCCGGCGTGGGGCGCGCCGGCCCGGCAGGGCGCGAGGAGCCCCGCCGGGCTCGGGGGCGGACCCCCTCGCCGCAGAGGAGTTGCGTTGCGCCTCAGAGCCGCGCACGGAGAGAGCGGCAGCGAAGGGAGCCTTCGTCGCGGCGCGCGGGCGTTCTTCCGCGGGCGGATTCCCCAAGCCACGGCTCCGGGGGTTGGGCCCGTGCCGGTGGGCTTCGCTCGAGCGCTTCCCTCGGGCTCACTGAATCTCGTACTGCTTGAGCCGACGGTAGAACGTGCGCCGGGGCATTCCGAGCATTTCGGCGGCCTTGACGCGGTTCCAGTTGCAGGCGGCCAGGGCCTCCGTAATCCGGGATTTTTCGTCTTTCATGTGGCTGGAGAGGCTACTCGCAGTCGGCTCGCGCGACCGCTCGAGGGTGGCGCCGCTGGCCGGCAGCGCGATCAGCTCCGGTAGGACAACCGGGGCAGGCTTGCCACCGCCCCGGCTGTTGTCCGGGAGTTCGAGGTCGTCCGCGTCGATCTCCGGTTGATCGCTCAGCACCCAGGCGTTGAGCAAAACGTGCTCCAGCTGGCGAACGTTGCCCGGCCAATGGAAGGAGGCGAGACGCTTCAGGGCCGCTTTCGTAATGGTCTTGCGGTCCCGCTTGTAGCGCGCCGCGAACAGACCCAGGAAGTGGTCTACCAGTAGTGTGATGTCCTCGGTGTGCTCGCGCAGCGGGGGAATCGCGATTTCGACGACGACGATGCGGTAGTAGAGGTCTTCGCGAAAGCTGCCCTGCTCGACCATTTGTTTGAGGTTGCGGTGGGTCGCGAAAAGGAATCGACACTCCACCGGCTCCTCCTCCGTGCCACCCACGGGTCGAACTTTTCTCTCCTGCAGCACCCGCAGCATGCTGGCCTGCATCTTCTGTGGCATCTCTCCGATTTCGTCGAGAAGCAGCGTGCCGCGACCCGCTTCTCGGATGAGGCCCTTGCGGCTCCTGTCGGCTCCCGTGAAGGCGCCGCGCATGTGCCCGAACAGCTCGGTCTCGAGCAGGTGCTCGGGCACCGCGCCGCAGTTCAGGCCGAGGAAGGGTTGAGACTTTCGGTCGGAGGCCTGGTGTACGGCGCGCGAGGCTCCTTCTTTCCCGGTGCCGCTCTCTCCCGAAATGAGCACGGGCACGTCGGTGTCCTTGACTCGATCGATCAGCGAGTACACCCGGCGCATCGCGGAGCTCGTGCCGACCAGCCCCTGGTAGCCGAAGTGCCCGTAGAGTGTGTCGCGGGCGTCGCGTAGGCGCTGCCGCGCCACCTTGAGCTTCTGCGTGCGCTCGCCCAATAGCTCCTTGAGCCGGGCTTGGGCCGCCTCCAGCTGTTGGTTGGTCTCGGAGAGCTCGTTGGCCCGCTGAATGTTCTCGTTGACGAGCCGCGCGGTCGTGATGGCCAGGCCGACCTGATCCGCGAAGGCCTGCGCGATGGGCAGCTCGCGCTCGAACGCCGTTCCTGGGCGCAGCCGGGTTTCCAGGTAAAGAGCGCCGATCGCCTCTCCGCCACGACCGTTGATGGGAACGCACGCAACGGCCTGTAGCATCAGCTGGTGCACCGAGGCGTAGCTGCCCATGCTGGAGTCGCGCTGGGCGTCCAGGGACACGACCGGCTTCTGGTTGGCCAGCACCCGGCGGGCGATCGACCGAGAGAACTCCGCTCCCGCCGCGTCTCCGCGGTTGTCCCGCGAGGTGTGCACGCTGAGCGCGCCCCCCGATTCGCTCAGCAGCACGTAGCCGCGCTCGGCGTCGAGCATTTCCAGCGCCCCGGCGATCACTCGTTGCGTGAGCTTTTCCAGGTCGAACTCTCCGAGCAGCTCGCGGTTGATGCCTAGGATGCGCTCGAGCTTGCTCTCCGTCGGGGTGCGACCGTGCAGGCTGCTGGTGCTTGCGCTTCCGCCCGTCGTGAGGGTCATGGCGAGGGGGTCGGCGGGGGCGCGCTGGGCGCGCAGGCTTTCCTGCAGCGCGTGGCGCTTGGGGTCGTTCCAGTAGACCTCTCTCAGGTCCCGAGGCAGCGTGGCCGCGATGTCTTCGAGCACGAGCAAGGCCTCTTCGCGATCGCGCTGCGCCGTGAGCCACTGCCCGCATTGCTCTTCGAGATGCGCTCGCGTTTCCAGGGCGCGCCAAACCCACTCCGGTTGTTGGTTCTTGCGAGCGACCTCCAGGCTCTCGCCGAGCTTCTTGCGAGCTACCGAGTCCTCCCCGGAGAGCCGCGCCACGTGGGCTTCGGCCATGTGCAACAACGGCAGGTTGCGCGGCGAGCCTCCCAGCTTGTCGTAGGTGCTTTGCACGGCGCGCTCGAGCCGGGAGATCTCTTCCTGCGTCGAGCCATCCTGCAGCAGCACCCCGGTCAGCAGGGCCTCGGCCGCCGCGTCGTGCTCGCCGAGCGCCCGGTACGCCTCGGCGCAGCGCTCATAGGCGGCGATCGCCTCGCTCGTTTGCCCCAGGCCGTGTTTGAGGTCAGCTTCGAGCCCGGCGAGCTGAGCCCGAAGCGCGCTGCTGAGGTGTTCTCGCTGCGAGGAGAGCTCCTCGATGCTCGCCTGGGCGCGTTCCAGGCGGCCGAGGAAGAGGTCCATGTTCGCGAGATTGGCGAGCGAGAGCCGCACCGTTCGCAGGAGCCCGGAGCGTCGCCCCGCGTCGATCGCGGCCTCGTAGCACTTGATGGCGCGCGCTGCGTCGCCCCGCGTGCGCGCCAGCACGCCCAAATTCGAGTAGGAGTGGGCGAGCGTGCTGGCGTCGCTCGCGCGCTGCGCAGCCTCCAGTGCCGCCTCGAAGGCCGCTTCTGCCTTCTCACTCGCGCGCGCGGCGAAGTGGATGATTCCGGCGTGGAGGTGGGCGAGCCCTTCGATGCGCGGCGAGTGGAGCTCGTGAGTGAGCTCCACGACTCGGGCGAGTTGCTCGAGCGCCTGCTTGGATCGGCCGAGCCGAAAGATGACCAGGCTGTGGTAGGCGAGTGCTTGCGCTCCCAGTTGCGTGGGCAGGGAGAGCAGCGGCTCGAGCCGGCCGAGAGCTTTCTCGTGTTGGCCGAGCACGCCGGATTCGACACGTCCGAGCCAGAACTGCAGCTCGCGGCGCAGATCCTCGTCTTTCAGCGCCTGCGCAGCCGGTTCGACGCTTTCGAGCAGCGTCACCGCCTGCGGCCCTTCTCCGAGGCCCATGTGCAGCCGGGCGCGGGCGATTGCGAGGCGCACAGGCGAATCGCTCTCGAGGCCTTCGAGCAGGCGCTGCGCTTCGAGAAAGCGTCCCCGGTCCAGTTGCTGCTCCACCAGGCCCAGGTGGTCCCAATTGTCTGGTTGGTCGCGCGGCGCATCCGCGATCAGCGCTTCGAGGTCGTCTTCCGAGACGATCGAAGCGGTGGCGATCAAGGCGACGAGCTGGCGCAGCTGGCCCGGGCGGCGCTGGGAGACCGTCAACAATCGCTCGACCACTCGCGGCGGGAGGCTCGGTACCGCGATCTCCACCAGGCGCGCGCCCGTGTGTCGATCGAGAGGCGGAACCTCGAACCGCTGGCAATCCTCCGCAAGCTCGCCCGTGGTCGCAATCAGGCGCGCTCCGCCTCTCAGCATTCGCTGCAAGCGCTCCTTGGAGGCCTTGCCGAGCTGGTGGGCGTCGTCGACGACGACGAAGGCGCCCGGTTCGCTCGCCACGGCGTCCAGCTCTCCGTCGACGGCCTCGCTCCGCTCCACCAGGGAATCGTCGATCCACGCCAGGGCGTGTCCCTCGAGCTCCAGTGACCACGAGAGCCGACGAAGCAGCACGCTTCGGCCCGAGCCGCGCGGCCCCTCGACGCAGAGCGCCTGGCCGGGAACCATGTCGAGGGCGGCTTCGAGCAGCCGCCTGGACGTGGACTCGATGCCGGCGATGGGCCACGGGGCATTGCCGATGGGCGCGACGGAGGCCGTGCGCACCCCGAGGGCGCCGCGCAGCGCCGACGCGAACTCGTCCGCCGAGGGGTAGCGCTCGAGCGGGTCCGGGGCGCAGGCACGCTCGCGCACGCTCTGCAGCTGCGCTTGCTGGCCACGGGAGAGCTCCTCGCGTCGCGCGGAGGCGTCGAGAATTTCGCCCAAGGTGGCGCCGAGCGCGTGGATCTCCGCGCGCACCGTCAGGGGGCCGCCAGCGAGCAACTCGGGGGCGGCATAGCGGGGCGTCGAGCCGTGGGCGGCTGCGCCCTCGTCGCGAAACGGCTCGGCCAGCCCCAGGTCGACGAGGTGTGCGTCCCCGGCGTCGGAGACGATGATGTTGGCGGGTTTGATGTCCCCGTGCAGCAGATCCGCTCGGTGCAGGCGCGTCAGGCGGTCCGCGGCCTTGGCGAGCGCGGCCAGGCACTGGTCCGCGGGGGCCGTCTCGACGAGGTGTTGCAAGCTTTCCCCGTCGACCAGCTCGCGGAGCAGATACAACCGCGTCGTGCCTGCGAGCTTTCCGAAGCGAAGCACTCGGGGAACTCCGAGACCCTCCAGCCCACTGAGCGCGGTGGCCTCCCGCACCAGTGACGACGCCTGCCCCTCGTGGGCGTTTTCGGCCAGCAGCTTCAGCGCGAGCCGCTCTCCCGAGTAGCGGTCCCGCACCGACCACACCTCGCCCGCGCCTCCGGCCCCCAGGCACTTCAGAGGCTCGTAGCGAGACGGAAACCCGCTTGGCGACGCGCTCACCGAGCGACTCCCGACGCCGCCCACTCGCCTGGTCTTACCGCCATCGCTCGTGCGTCCCTCACTACCTGCCGCTCCCTCGCTTGGTGAGCCAGCATGTGCCACCGGCCAACCCCGACAACGGTGGCACATTTTCTGTGCCAGTTCCAGCCGTGACGCATCGTCATTGGAGTGGTTGGTGGGCCGAACTGGCTTGACGAGGGGGACACCGACGCGGCGGGCGTCGCTCCATCACACGCGGATGCTCCGATTTGAACGCTTTTTTCCCACGCTTGTTCGGCGAAAGGGCTGCTTTCGGAATCGGCATGCTAGGCTCGCGAACCTCGCTCGGTGCACCTCGCGCAATGTGGGATGCCCCTCGAGGCGCACGTCTCTCGCTCGAACGGGTTCGATGGCGCAACCGGTGCCGCTGTGTCACTTGCGTTCGGCCAGGGAAGGTGCCGCTGGAGAAATCACCCCCATGAACACGTTTCGCTTCTGTCTCGTCGCCGGCCCGTTGCTCGCCCTTGCGTGCGCTACGGGGGTCGAAATCGAGGACCGGGTCATCGTGGCCCCACTGATCGCCGCGGACGCCGGCCAGGGCGCTGCCGGCAGCGCCGCCGCGAGTGGGGGCGCCGGCGCCGCAGGGGGCGGTGGCGCCATGGCCATGGGCGGTTCCGCGGGCGGCTCGCGTTCGGGGGGGGCCGGCGCGGGTCAGGGGGGCGGCGGCCCGATGGGCGGCGCGGGCATGGGGATGGGGGGCGGTGGGGGCGCGATGATGAGCTCCCCGCCGGATGCCGGGCCCCTCGGGGGCATGGGCGGGGCAGGGGGAATGCCTGCCGCGGCCGGGGCGGGCGGGATGCCGGCGGGCGGCGCGGCGGGCAGCGAGGTGCAGGCGCTCGAGTTTGCGCCCGAAGCGTGCGACTTCTCGGACCTGACGGGGTGCGAGGACGTCTCGTGCGAGGCGTGCACGAGCGGGGCCGCCGGCACGTTCCCGCTCACGCAGTGCACCACGATGTTGGAGTGCCTGGCCGGTCTCACTCCGGCCCAGATCCTCGAGTGTGTGTCCCAAGAGGATCCGATTTGCGGCGAGCGGGCGGGCAACGTCGTGAAGGAGTGCACGATGGTGGCGGAGAACCAGGGATTTTACAACGGGAACCCGCAGGCGGGGGTTCCCTGCGCCCTGGACCTCGTCGCCTGCCTGTGCACGCCCGGCCGGCTGTGAGCCGCCGCGCCCTCGGTGGGCGGGTTTCGGCGCGCTTCCCGTCGCAGGTCTCGGCTGACGCCCGGCCCTCTCGACCCCGAATCGCGGCCGTTTTCGAGGCGGGCCGAGCGCGCGGCGTTTGCGCGCCTCGCCCCGCCCGCCGAGCTCATGCGAGGAGCGAGGGCAAGTACGGCTCGGGCGCGTGGTATCCGAGCAGGTGCAGAGTCGTCGCCGCGAGATTGCCGAGCCCGGGCTTCTCGACCCCCGCGGCGAGAGCCAGCGAAGGGACCGTGGGGGCGTAGAAGTAGCACGGCACCTGATTGAGCGTGTGGCTGGTCTTGAGCTTGGGCTTGCCGGGGGCCGTGTACGCGATGGCGTTGGTTTTCTTGTCGTGCTCGTACATCTCGTCGGCGTTGCCGTGGTCCGCGGTGACGATCAGCGCGCCTTTGGCACGTGCAATGAAGCGCATGAGACGCCCGAGCTCCAGGTCGACCGCCTCCACGGCGACAACGGCCGCATCGCGAACGCCCGTGTGACCAACCATGTCCCCGTTGGCATAGTTCAAGCGTGCGTAGCGGTATTTCTCCGTTTCGAGCTCGGCGAGCAGCCGATCCGTGATCTCGGCCGCCTTCATCCACGGCCGCTCCTCGAAGGGAAGGGTGTCGCTCGGGATCTCGATGTACGTCTCGCTCTTGTCGTCGAATTTCCCGCTGCGGTTGCCGTTCCAAAAGTAGGTGACGTGCCCATACTTTTGCGTCTCGCTGATCGCCAGCTGAGAGACGCCGTTCTTGGCCAGGAACTCGCCGAGGGCGAGGTCGATCGCCGGTGGGGCGACCAAGAAGCGCGACGGCAGATGCAGGTCCCCGTCGTATTGCATCATGCCCGCGTACACGACGTCGGGCTTCTTGCCTCGGTCGAACTTGTCGAAGCTCTCTTGCTCGAAGGCCTGCGTGATTTCGATGGCTCTGTCGCCTCGGAAGTTGAAGAAAATCACCGCCGCCCCGTCTTCGATGGGGCCGACTGGCTTTCCGTCGGCATCTCCGATCACGAAGGCGGGGAGATTCTGGTCGTCGATGCCCGGCTTTTCCTCGCGAAACGTCTCGATGGCCTGCTGCGCCGAGCGGAAGAGCCGCCCCTCGCCACGCACGTGCGTCTTCCAGCCCAGCTCGACCATCGACCACTCGGCCTCGTAGCGATCCATGGTCACCTTCATTCGCCCGCCCCCGGAAGCGATGCGGTAGTCGCGGCCCTTGTCTCGCAGGGCAGTGAGCACGTTCTCCAGCCGATCGATGTAGATGAGCCCCGAGGTTTCGTGAACGTCCCGGCCGTCCATCAAGACGTGGACGCGAACCTTCTGGACGCCTTCGACGTCGGCACGTTCGATCATCGCGATGAGGTGGCTGATGTTGCTGTGGACGTTTCCGTCGGAAAGCAGGCCGATGAAGTGCAGCGCCTTGCCGCTCTCTCGCACGCGCGCCGAGCAGGCTTTCCAGGCTTCGCCCTCGAACAGAGCTCCGCTGACGACGGCCTCTTGCACCAGCTTCGCGCCCTGGTCGAAGACGCGGCCCGCCCCGAGGGCGTTGTGGCCGACCTCGCTGTTTCCCATGTCGGCGTTGCTGGGCATTCCCACTGCGACGCCATGCGCTGCCAACGGAGTGCCCACGGTGTTGGCCTTCAGCCAGTCGAGGTT
Organism: Polyangiaceae bacterium; assembly: GCA_050299315.1. Classification (GTDB taxonomy): domain Bacteria; phylum Myxococcota_A; class Polyangia; order Polyangiales; family Polyangiaceae; genus SZUA-265. The sequence goes on along the minus strand of JBNKVS010000070.1, from coordinate 25,782 downwards.
CGGCGTGCGAGCGAGCCACACGGCATTCGACTCGTCTTCGATGCCGATGCCCACGCCATCCATGACGCAGGTGACGACCGGGCCGGGGATGTTGGGGCGGCTTTCGAGTGCTTTTAGCTTGAAGTCCATGACGACGTTCGTCTTACCGGGTGGCAATGCCGCGCGCCAGCCCGGAAAGGGGGGGGAGCCGAAAGTGGCTTTTGCCGCGTGCAGTACCGCGGGAATTCGGAGCCCCGCCTCGGGGGACCGACGACCGCGTCGCGAGGCAACCTCGTCGGTGGCGTTCATTCGGCTCTCCGCCACGCGTGTGTCACGGGAGTGTTTCGACGGGCCTCGTTGCGGGCCGCTTACCCGTCGCTCGGCTCGATGGCGCGCCCGCCGCGGGCGACGGGCGCGGGCGGGACCGGGCGTCCTCCCAGGGTGCGTCGCGCGCGGCGAGCCCGGGCGACGGGCGCGGGGGGTCAGAACCCGGCGACGATCGGCAGCCGTACGACGGTGATGGGATAGTTGTCGTGCAGCTGCTGGAGGGCGTCCTGCTGTCGGCCAGAGAGCACGGAGGACGGGGCGTCGCAGAGAATGTACAGGGTGGCGTGCGGCCCACGCGCCCGTGCCTGCGCTTCCATTCGCGTCGCAATCCGCTCGGGGACGGTCGAGTCGAAGCCGCGCCGCACCGTCAGCGAGAGGGACGCGTTGATGGTCAAATCGGGCACGTCCGTTCGGCGGGCCCCCGGCAGTTGGCTCGGCGTCGCCACGACGTCTGCGGGCAGGCGACTGCTGAGGTGCCGTTCGATGGCGAAGATGTAGGAGTCCACATTGGGCCAGTCGGCGACGGGCCACAGCGCCAGCGCCTGGAGCGTATCCTGGAGTAGGGTGCCCTTGGAGAGCACCCCGGGAAGCGGCAGCGCCATGTCCAGCGCCGCCGGGAGGCGACCGATCTCGGAGGGATGTGTCCCCCGCGCAGACGAGCGGTTGCGTCTGCCCGCCGCCTGAACCCTAGCCACGGCGGCCAGCGAAACGAGCCCGGCTCCGGTGAAACGCCACACGAACAGGCCCGCGGTGGTCGTCGGCCAGCCCCAGACGGTCCGCGAGATGCTGATGCAGCAAGCGATTGTCAGCGCCATCACACCCACCGGCATCATCAGGTCTGCCAAGGCTATCAGGCGCGAAGAGCTAGGAAGTCGACCGAACTGTGCGAACTCGCGCAGCAGCACACGCCAGTGCGTGACCAGGCGGCTCCGGGCGACGGCTGGGTCCCAGTGGTCCTGGTCGTCCCGCCTGCGGCTCAGCCATGCGAAGCTCTGCATCCACAGCACGAACAACATCAGGTTCGACGTGAGGACGGTCGCGGCCTCCTGCGTGCTGTCCAGGAGTGCGTCGAGCAACGGGGCGAGCACGCCGGTGAGCACGGCCGTACCGACGAGCACTCGGTGTGATCTGCCGAGCAGCAGCGCGTCGAAGGCGATCGAGAGCTGCAGAGCGTCGTTGCCGAACGAGTCCATCAACCCGCGCTTGGGCGGGGCGCCTCCGGCCAGATCGTAGGGTTCCGGCAGAGGGATGGGCGCTGGAGTCGCCAGCGAAGCGTCGAGGGCGGCGGCAGCGGCTTGGGCCTCTCGCGTGGAGGCCGGTGCGTACGAGAGCCGCGCGACGGGCGGAGCGGGGTTGCTGTGACCGAACGTCGCTCGAGCGGCGGGCAGCGAGCCGTTTGGTGCCGGGTCGTCTTCGTAGGAGAGCGGGACGTTCAGGCGCGTCTGTTGGTCTGGGTCGTCCTCGTCGAACGTCGACAGCCCCGGGGGCGGTTCGCCCCGCGCGAAAGGGGAGGCCCCTGCCGCAACCGCCCCGGCTCCGGCGCCCGGCGCTGGCCTGCGCTCGGGGAGCATCGGCGCCTGGCCCGGCTCGTCCTCGTACGAGAGCGGGACGACGAGACGCGTCTGGTGCTCTCCCGCGTCGTCGTCGTCCTCGAAGCGCTGGAGGGGGTGTGGGCGCACCCCCGGAGGAGCGGCGCTGGCGTTTGAGACGCTCGGCAGCGGACGGCCGGATTCGCTGCGCGCGGGCATCACGGGAACCGGCACGTCCAGGTCGCCCAGGGGCCCACCCGGCAGGTGCATGCGCGTGACTTCCTCGGGCGCCTCGTCGAAGGCGCTCAGCGATCGGTTGCCACCGCTGCCCATCAGTGACGTACCGCGAGCCTCCGCGTTGCAGCGAGGGCAGGAAAAGATACTGGTGATGTCCGCGGTGGGGAGCAGCATCGCCTGCCCGCAGGCAGAGCAGCGGCCCGGCAGCGTCACCGAGGTGTCCGGCATGCTGACCAGCTGACAACATCGCGAGCAAGCTTTCAAGCTTCAAGACCCCGCCACCTGGGTGCGCGCGCCGCGAGGAGTCGGTGCGTTTTGGGTCGATCCACGCCAAACCCTCGCGCCGCGAGGCACGCGTTCGGCGTGTGGGCGGAGTGCCGGCGTGCCCCCGCGGGGGGCGGCGGGTCGGGCGCGGCCCGGGCGTCCCGGCCAACCGCCGCGCGCCGGCCAGCTTGGGCTCGGACGGGTGGATTTCCTGAAGCTTTTTCCGCGGCACTCGGGGTCCGCCCGGCCTGCAGCGCCCCCGTCTTTTCCGGTATGCGCTTCTTGGGTGGACCCGAGGCCGAGTATGATGGGCGCGCGATGTACGTTCCTCCGTCTCGGGCTCCGTTGGGAATTCTCGCGGTACTGTCTTTTTTTGCGCTCTCGCTGGCCGCACTGGCTAGCGGGTGGAACCTGAGGCGCGCTGCGACGGCGGTAGACGGGGATGCCGCGGAGTCGCAGCCCGCCTCCGAAGCGTCCTCGCAGTAGCCATCGCCAGCGGAATCGCTTTCGTCTCTGGCCGCCGCGCCGAGCCGGGCGAGCGCGGCTCGCCTGGCGGTGGGCGTGGTCGCGCCGCTCAGCAGGCGCGCTGCGCAGGCGGAGAGCGGCGCAGGAAATACGCCGCCGTCAGCGGCAAAAGCAGGCACCCGGTCGCGCTCAAGGCGAGGCTGAAGTTGGTGAAGAAGTCGAGGCGGCTCGCCCCGCTCGCTCCCAGATCCTTGAGGAGCTGCAGGCCCACGGAACCCGTGTAACCCACCGCGTCGGCGAGGTTGACGGCGAACGCGGCCGTTCCCGCGACGCAAGTGGCCGCCATGATGCGGTCGAACAGGAAGGAGCTGAACGGCACGTAGGCCAGGTAGGCACCCAAACCGCTGAGGATCATCCACACCTGCCCGCTGATGTGGCCCCGTCGAAGCAGCAGCGTGCTCGCTCCAATCACGGCGATGCCTGCGGTCATCACGGCGAATACGGCGAGCAGTCCGGAGCGCCGCGATTCGAACACCGTCAGGCCGGCCATGAGCACCAGAACCAACAGCGCGATCGGTAGCTCGGTCATGGTGAAGAGCCCCGGCTGCCCTTCGTAGCCGAGGGCACGGAAGAGCTCGACGCCGTAGTTGTCGCGAAAGTCGCGAAACGCCGTCAACGCGAGATACACGAGCAGCAATGCGGACAGCCCGGGAAGGTAGGTCCGGGCGAAGCTACGTCGGTCCGCGCCGCTCATCGGGTCTCGGCGCTCGCGCGCCAGGCGATCTCGCTCGCTCGGCTCCGGGACTTGGTCCAGCATGCGAGCCGAGACGACGAGGGGCGCGAAGAAGAGCAATCCGGTCGCGGCGGGCATCCAATACTCCGGCACGCCGAGCGCCAGCAGCCACCGGCCGACATCCTTGACGATGCCGCTGGCGACGATGAACGAGCAGCTGAGAGCGGCCAGCAACAGGTCGCTTTCGCGCCGACCCTCGAGGTATTGGACGACCAAGCTCCAGATCATGCCCAGCGGCAAGCCGTTGCAAAGAATAGCCAATGATTTCAAAGGAGTCGGCAAGATGGCGAAAGCCACCAGCGCCACCTCGGCGGCCGCGATGAGCCAGACGATGCGCGCGAGGCGCGAAGCTCGCGAGGCTGCGGAGACCCAGGAGATGCCGATGTACTTGGAGGCCGCGTAGCCGACCACTTGGCTGATGACGAACAGGGTCTTGGCTTGCAGCCCGAGCAGCGTTTCTCCCGCGTAGCTGCCCGCCGCAAACGGCTTGCGGAAGGCGTACATGCAAAAATACGTGGAAAAGGCGAGCAGCGCGGCGAGCAGCGTCCAGCGCCAGTTCTTCACGGCGCCCGATCTGCCGCGCTCGGCTGCAGGGGCGAGCCCGGAGCGTTCGCACCGGCTCGCTGCCCCGGGGTGAGCAGCCACCAACCGGCCAGGGCTGCGGCGAGCACCGCCAGGCACCCCGCCGCGATCCAGCGGTAGGCTGGCGGTCGCCGGTGCGGCCTGCCACCGGCGGCGCTGCCCTCGAGCGGCGGCTGTGAGCCGTCGAACGAGTCGAACTCGGGCTCGGTCGCGATTCGCGTCTGCGCGGACGAAACGACGGGCATTGGTAGCTGCGGGGGGCTCGAGGGGGGCGCCTCGGGCAGGGCGGACTGGAAGCGTCTCAGCGCCGCTCCCAAATCGTGCGCCGAGGCGAAGCGCTTGTCTCGGTCGCCGGCCAGCGCGCGGCGCACGATGGCCTCCAGCCGGGCAGGGATGCCGAGGGTCGAGTCGAGCGGTCGTGGCTCGCCGCGCATCACCTCCTCGAGAACCTCGCGATGCGAGCGGCCGGGAAACGCGGGAACGCCCGATAGGCATTCGCTCAGGATCGCCCCCAGCGCAAACACGTCGGCGCGCCCGTCGATGTCCCGCTCGCCTCGCGCCTGCTCCGGCGCCATGTAGCGCACGGTGCCAATCAGCGAGCCCTGGCGAGTGAACGTGGCCGCATCCGTGATCTTCACTACGCCGAAATCGACCACCTTGCAGCGCTGCGTGCCGTCCTCTTGCCGAACCACGAACAGATTCTCGGGCTTCAAATCCCGGTGGACGATCCCGCGCGCGTGGGCGGCTTGGATGCCGCGACAGGCGTCCAGCACGAGCGCGACGGCTTGCCCGACGGGGAGGTTGCGCTGATCCGTGAGCACCTTGCGGAGGTCGCGCCCATCGAGCAGCTCCATCACCAGAAAAGGACTACCGTCCTCGGCCTGGCCGAAGTCACTCACGCCGACGATGTTCTCGCTGTACAGCTTGCCGAGCGTTTTCGCTTCTCGCTCGAAGCGGTCGACGAGGCGCTGGTCCGCGGCGAGGTCCGGATGCATGATCTTCAGCGCCATGCGCCGTTCGAGGCGGCAGTGCGTCACCTCGTACACCTCCGCCATGGCTCCTTCGCCAATCTTGCGCTCGAGCAGGTAGTGGCCACCGAGCGTCTGGCCCACGCGACTGACACGCGGGGGCTGGTGGCGCTTCACGGGCCAGTCGGCGCGGGTCTGAGGAGAATCCGCCGGCGAAGAGCTCACGCGCCCGTTTCTCTCGTCTGGCTCGCCAAGAAGTCCCGGACCGACGTGGTGCCGAGCAGGCGGTACGCCCGCGGACGCGAGATCCCGAGTTGTTGACAGGCGCGCGTGAGATTTCCCTCGGTGCGGCGCAGCGCCAGCGCCAGGCGCTCGAGATCGGTGCTGCGTCGATCACCGGTTGCCGTGGTGGCCATCGGCTCCCGCGAAGGCAGAAGGTGCGGGGGCAGGCAGCGGCGTCGCCAGACTTGCTGATCCCCGTGCAGCGCGAGCATCTGCCGGGCCGTGAGCTCGAGCTCCCGAATGTTGCCTGGCCACTCGTAGATGCAGAGTCGTTCGAGAAGCTTCGCCTCGAGCCCAATCGAGCCCGCGGGGGCGCCGTGCCTTTCGAGAAACCGCCGAAACAGCGGAACGATGTCGGCGCGTCGTTGCCTCAGAGGAGGCAGGGTGATCTCGAGCCCGCGCAGGCGCATGTAGAGATCCTGCCGAAAGCGCCCCGCCGCCACCGCTTGTGCCAGGGGCTCCGGCCCCGCAACCACGACCCGCACGTCGACCCGCACCGGCGTCGCTTCGCCCAGCGGGGTGACCTCGCCCTCCTGCAACACGCGCAAGAGCTTGGGCTGCACGGCGGCCGGCAGCTCACCGATCTCGTCGAGCAGGAGCGTCCCGCCGTCGGCGTTGCGAAAGTGGCCGGGGCTCGAGCGCTCTGCGCCGGTGAACGCGCCTCGCCGATAGCCGAAGAGCTCTCCCTCGACCATCTCCGCGGGGAGAGCCGAGCAGTTGAGGGCGCAGAACGGCCCCTGCCGGCCGCTCTTTTCGTGAACCGCCTTCGCCGCCAGCTCCTTGCCCGTACCCGTTTCTCCGACGACGATGATCGGCAAGTCGGTGGTCGCCACGCGGTGCAGTGGCTCGAGTGCGCGATGCAGCTGCGCACCCCCCCACGCGCGGCCGCCCCGCTCCCCGAACCCCGGATCGGGGGTATGGCAGTCGAGGCTCTCGATGACCCCGAGCCACTCGCCCAGGCGGAGCACGCTGCCCTCGCTGAGCGCGGCGCTGCCCACGCGCGTGCCTTCGACGTGCGTGCCGTTGCGACTGTCGAGATCCCGGACCACGAACACGGGGCCCTCGCGAACCCAGCGCGCGTGGTTGCGGGAGACGGAGTCGCCGTCGAGCTGGATTGCCGCGTCCTCGCCCCGGCCCAGGGTGGCGCCGTGCCGAAGGGGAACGGGCGGGAGGTGGGCGCGGGGGTGGACCCAGCGGATCGCCAGCTCGGCCCCCCGACTCTCGTTGATGACGCTATCGTCCACGTCGACCGTGGGCTGTCGGCTCGTTGGCATACCGTCCCGATCGTCTTACACGCTGCCGGCTCGGCATTCAACGAAGCGGTCAGCGCAGCCGATCCCACGAGATGGCGCGAGCCCCGTCCCGCTCGCCCCGGTTCCGAATTGGCCAATTGGCCGGGGATCATCCCCGTGAACCGCCGGAGGCCGCGCGCCTCAGGGCTGCGGGCGCTGGAAGACCAGGCGGTCGGCAGACGAGCTCTGGCGGACGAATCGATAGCCGGCCTCGGCGAAGTGCTCGAGCTCCTGAGGCCTGTCCAGGCGCTGCTTGACCATGAAACGGGCCATCATGCCGCGCGCCCGCTTGGCGTGCAGCCCCACCACTTTTGCGGCGCCGCCGCGTACTTCTTGAAACACGCACTCGATCACCGGGGCCCTCAGCGCTTTGCGAGAGACGGCCGCGAAGTACTCCGCGGACGCTAGATTCACCAGCGCCGCGCTCTCGTGGTCGCTCAGGGCTTCGTCGATTGCACTGGCGATGCGTCCGCCCCAAAAGTCGTAGAGATTTTTTCCGCGCGCGGTGGCCAGCTTGGTGCCCATCTCCAATCGATAGGGTTGAATCGCGTCGAGCGGGCGCAACAAACCATACAGCCCGGAGAGGATCCGTAGGTGCCCCTGCGCGAAGTCGAAGTCCTCGGCGTCGAAGTCCCAGGCGGCGAGGCCCACGTACGTGTCGCCGCTGAACGCCAGCGCGGCCTGCTTGGACCCCTTGGGTTGGGCACCGGGAGCGAAGCTCTGAAAGCGGCCGCGATTGAGCCGCGCGAGCCCATCGCTGAGCTTCATCAAGCGCTTGAGGTCGGCGGACGTGAGCTCGCGTGCCACCCTCATCAGCTCGCTCGTCTGCCGGATCAGGGGCGGACTGGTGAGCGGCAGGGGCTGCGCCGAGAGGTTGAAATCGAGCTTCTTCGCGGGGGAAAGCACCGCCAACATGGGGCCGGTTTTACTACACTGACGTTCGGCTGTGTCGACGCATCGCCCCCACCACGCGGTGTTGCCCGAGCGGGCCTTGGCGGGCCAGTCCGGGGAGCCGAGAGCGAACCCCGGCTGGGTCGCGAGACGGGTTGGCTGGCGCGCGGCGGCGAAACGGTCGCAAGGCTGCCGCGGAGGGGGGGAGCCGAGCAGCCGGCTTCAGACCCCGCGGCACGCCCACAGCCGGGGGTGGTGCAGGGCGTCGAGAAGGCAGCGAAAGTCGAGCTGCTCGAGGCGCGGCAGGTACCAGCTGAGGGCCTCCCGCTGCAGGCGCCGCCGGAGCCGCGGCCGGAAGAAGTGCTCGCCGACGTGCAGCACGTAGTTCAGAATGAAGAAGCGGTAAGCCTCTTTGAGGAAGAGCACCTCCTCGTCGGCGAGCGGGTTGACCTCGTGGTAAGCGATGAGGAATCGGACGAACCGGGGCTCGAGCAGCGGGCTGGCGAAGTAGCTGAACGTCTTCCGATCCCCTTCGCTCCGGACGACGCGGGCGCAAAAGTAGAAGTCGAGCGTGCGCGGCTCCACGCGGAACCAGTCGTAGTCCCAGCGCGAGTAGAACTTGAAGCCGCGCACGTCGAAGCCCACGCTGAAATTTCCCGGGTTCCAGTCGACGAGCACCGGCAGCCGTGGCTGGCTGCGGTAACCGAGAGACTCGGATTGCTCCATGAATATTTCGCAGTGCCTTCGGATCGCGACCTCGGCGTCCGGGCCGAGTCCGCGCTCGCGCAGCCAGCTGCGGCTTCCGGCGGCACTGTGGAGCGTGCCCAGGTCTGCCCCCAGGGTCTTGTAGCTGGGCGGTAGCGTGCTCGCGGCCGCCTCCGAGGCGCGATGGAAATGCGCCAGCTCGGTGCCCAGCGCGGCCACGTGCGCTTCGGTCAGCTTGGGTGGCAGGAAATCGTAGAACGGTACTTTCTCGTAGAATACCAGCCACCGATTGCCCTGCCGAAACACGAACGGTCGGTTGTGCTGCAGCACGATTCGCGCGAGGAAGTTCCGGTACCGCGTGGCCTGCAGCTGCCGCCCCCAATCGTGGATCATGTCGTGGTCTTGACGGAAGTGTAGAAAGCTTCCGTAGGAGGAGACCTTGGCGATGAGCTGGTGTCCGTCGCTGAGCGTGAGCTCGCAGACCCGATTCGTCGAAACCGCCGCGCTGACGTCGCGAATCGCAGAGAGGGAGCGAGGGTCCCCGAGCTCTTCCCAACCCTCTTTCAGCAGCCGGAACTCACGGGGCTCGCGGGTCGGCGTGTGCGCGTGGCTCGGAATTGGCTCGGCGCGGTCGCCCTCGTTCGTGCTGCGAGCGTGGAAATCAGGCGGGGCGGCGGGCATGGCTCGGTCCTGCACTGTACGAGGGGACGCGCGGCGACCGCAAGAGCGCTGCCAAGGTGGCTCGACGAGCGCCGCGGCGACGATAGCGAGCGGGGCGGGCGCGCCGCTCGCGCCGCGAGCCTGCTGGCCCGGTCGAAGGCTCGCCCCGCACTTCGGCTCGGAGAGCACGCTCGGCCGCGCGCGAGCCTCAGGCGCAGGCCGCGAAGCGCACGGCCTCGGCCTCGTTCTGCGTGGCGAACGTCTGCGCTCCGTCGTTGCGATTGATGCGGTTGACCTGCAGCACGCCCAGGGCGCTGCTCACCAGGACCGCAACCCGCGTGTAGTGCCGGAAGATCTCGGCTCGCAGCTGCGCCATGGCGTCCTCGAACTCCGGATCGTTGCGCGACGGCGCCTGGCGCATGTCGATGACGATTCCGAATTCCTCGTCCACGCTCCGCATCAGGTTGGTGATCTCTCGGTTCTGCGTGAGCAGCTCGTCGAGCGAATCGACAGGCACTGCGTGCCGCCGCAAAATGACGACCTTCCGAACGGCGTCCTCCTCCATCAGCCAGTAGGCCGTCGAGATGAGCACCCGCATGCTCGACTCCTCCCTGACGGCCGGCAGGAACGTCGAAGGAATGCGCGTCGGGACCCAGCCGATGCTTTCGCACCGCTTTGCGACGCTCGCGTAGTACGCCTCCACCAGACCCGGAATGCGGCCGACCAGCTCCAGCAGGGTCGTGCCGGCACGCTCCAGGACTCTCGCTTCGTGCGCTTCGAAGGCCAGCAGGCCCTCGCGCAGCAGCGCCTTGATCTGCTTGAGAAAGCGCCGGTCTTCGGCAAACACGTCGTCGAGCGCGCGCCTCAGGCTTTTGCGCTCTGGGCTGCGCTCCGGCGCGCCCGTGTTGCTCAGCTGCCGGACCTGCTGGTGGAGGCTCAGGGTGAAACCCTCGGCCATTCGAGCGCGGGGCTCGGAGCGCACGGCTCCCACGCGACTCTCGAACCAGTCCGGGGCCATCGCGGCTTGGGCGGCGCTGTCGCCCACCATGCCGCGAACGAGGGACCAGAGCTTGCTGACCGTTTCGCCCACCATGTGGTCCAGGTAGCTGCGCAGAAAGCGCTCGTGCGTCTCCACGGCCCGCTGCAGCTTGTACAGCGAGCGGTCCGATTCCCCTTCGCCCCGCAGGGTGGGGCTCGCCTGGAGACTCTGGTCGTTGAGCAGGGCGTTTTGCATTTCCACGACCAGGAAGGTCAGGTTGCGCCACGCGCGGTACAGCGTCGAGAGAGCGACGTTCTGCTGGCGGCCGCCGCTCTCCACCGTTCGCGTCACGCTTTCGAAGTCGAGCAGGCGGAGCTGCCCGATGTTGTGCATCTCTCGGGTGGCATCGACCTCCGATCGGTCGCCGTGGGCGCGCTTGTATCCGAGCGTCGCGTCCGTGCCGGTGTAGCCCCGAATCACGTGGGTGCCGCCGGGGTGCTGCTGGATGTAGTCGGAAACGTCGTACACCAAGCCGTCCACCAGCAGCCAGTGGCCCTGGTCGTAGCTGTTCCTCTCGACCAGCTCCGAGAGGTTGATCTCGCGTCGCTCGAGGTCCCAGGTGCGGGCGTCCGTGAAGATCTCCTGCATGTAGCGGCCTTCGCCGACCATTTGGTTCAGGAGCTGGTCCGCCATCGCCAGGCGCTCGGGCCGGGTGCCTCGCTGCGGACGGCTCAGCAGTTCGCGAAAGGCCTCGTGCACCGTTCGACCGAAGCGGCTGCGCCCACACAGGTAGACGTGCGCGCCCCGCCCGCCCTCGCGGCGCGGCGCCAGTAGCCTCTCCAGCTCTTCCGCCAGCTCGTCGGCGAGCAGCATGTCTTGAATGCGCCGGCGGGGGCGATTCTCGCGAACGAACGTACTGCCGCTCGGGGTCTTCTGATACCGCACCGCCACGTCTTCGCGGGAAAACGCGATGTGAAGGGTCAGCTTGCCGCGGTCCACCCAGTGCAGCAGCTCGTCCTGGTAGTAGAAGTCCTCGTAGGATCGGCACGCCAGAAAGAGGTGGCAGTGACCACCGTTCGGCTGCCTCGCCCGCTCCAGGATGAACGAGCGCATCGGCGAAATCCCCGTTCCGCCGGCGACGATGACGAGTGGAACGGTGTCGTCTTTCGGCAGGCAAAAGCGCGCCGGGTGATCGATGATGATCGAGATGGGCTCGCGCCGCCCGGCCGCGCAAGCCAGGAAGTTGGAGGCCGTCCCGAGGCGCTCGAGTCGTTCGGGCTGCTCGCCGTTGCCCGCCGTATCGAAATAGTGGACCCTTCCCACCGTCAATTCGATTTCCTTCGCCCCCTCCCGGCCGCGTGACTCCTTGACGGAGGATATCGAGTACATCCGGAAGCTCTCTGGCGGAACGATTCGGCAGATGTGCTCGGCCGAGCGGGGGGCAGCCTGCCACAGGCGGCGGGGGTCGTAGCCGTCGCACTTGAGCACCAACAAGAGGTCCCAGAGCTCCCAGCGGGTGGTCGTCTGCTGGAGAATCGCCCGGAGAAGACGCTGATTCTGAGTAGCGGCCTGTAGAGCCTCGGCCATGCGCGGCAAGACGGGGCGAATGCGCCCGAAGCGGAGCAGGTCGCGCAGCGTCAGGTCGGTGGCGTTCTCGTAGCCCCAGCGCAGCCGCACGGCGGAGATCCACTCGGGGGTCAGGGCCATCTTCTCGTGGCCCGTGGCCTCGAGCGCTTCGAGGGTTCGAGCCACCAGTGCGTCGCGGTTTTCCGGAAGCACACCGCAGCGGTCGCCCGGCAAGTAGCGAACCCCGCGCCCCTCCACGTTGAGCACGACGTGCTTGACCCCCTCGGGCGCGGCGCTGTGGGTCTGGCCCACCGAGTGTACGGTTGCGTGGTGGCACCCGCGGGGGAAGCTCTGCAGTCTCTCCTCGCGAGCGTTTTCCAGCTCGGTGTCGACTGTGTCCCACGTCCTGTCCTTGAAGACGCCCGAGAAGCCTCCAATGGTGACGCTCCGCCCGACCTTGAAGGCTTGCTCCAGGTAGCCGTAGACCTTCATCCGGTGGCGACCGAGGAAGCCGTTGTCTCCCGCGTAGATTTCGACGGCGTCCTTCAGCAAGCCCGAGAGGCTCGCATCCCCGACGGTGGCGACGTATTGCCCAACCGATATTTCCCCGACCGAGCCGAGAAACTCCCGCCAAAAGAGCGGGTAGCCGCCCCTCAGTTGGCGGATTTCACGTCCGAGAAACGTCTCGTTCTTGCTTCGGCCGAAGAAGATGTCCAGCAGGTTGAAGATCGGCGAAGAGGTCCCGCTCGGCCCCAGGGAGCCATCCCGCAGCGGGACCGCAAACGGGGCGACGGTCTTTGCCCACACGATGGGGTTGACGAAGAAGCCACTGGCCGGGTTCGGGTTCAGATTCAGCAGGGATTCGCCCACGATTCTCTGCAGCGCCGCAATGATGACCAGAAGCTCGCCCGCGAGCCCTTTCGGGTCGTCGTGGGCCACGGCCTCTTGCGCTCGAACGATCGCCCCGATGACCGGTCCGGCCTGGGCGAGAATCTCGGTCTGCGTCAGGTAGAAGGTGCGCTCTTCGCGATTGTCGACCGTCGGGTACAAGAGCCTCATGTTCTCGGCGCGCATCGGGTCGGGGAGGCTGGGGTCCACCAATCGCCAGTTGTACACGATGAGGTCGATGTAGCTCAGAACCTCGTCCGGGCGCTGCAAACGCTTGCGAACCACCTGCCACGGCTTCGTGATGGCCTCGGGGAGCTTCTCCGGTGGCCGCGTTTCGCAGTACCAGTAGGCGTGTGCCATCATGCTGAGGACTCCGGCCGCGCGAAGCAGGTAGCGGTCCGGAAGCAGATCCGACGAAGGGTCGAGAAGCGGCAGGCCATCGATGGCTCGGCGCACGCCGAGCACCGCGTACGAGTTGGTGAGGTCTCGAATGACATCGTCCCAGGCGGCGAACTCCGGGGGCAGAGCCGCCAGCGGAGTGATGGTCGGCATGAAGCCGGCCTGTTCGCTCAAGAATCCCAGGTTCTCATGGCCCAACGCCCGATTGGTCAGCTCGGCCGTGCGCAGCACTCTGCGCGCCGCGATCTCGCTGACTTCCACCCGTTGGTTGCGTCGAATCGAAGGCGCGCTGGGGGAGTGCAGCGTCTCCGCGTAGGCGGTTCGTCCGACGTAGCGATACTCGCGATTGAACTGGTGCAGGTAGTCGTTGAGGTACTCCTTCTGGAGCGGGCTGAGGTTCCCCGATTCGATTTGTTCCCACGTCTCGGAGCTGTCGCTCGTGTCCATTCGACGCAAGAAGAACAGAGTGACGTCGCGACCGCCCAATAGCTCGCGCAGATACCCGTGCTCCACCCGGGCGTCGCTCATGTCGAAAACGGCCCCTGCAATCGCCGTGTGGTGGGCGTGCGTGGCTACGTCCTCTCGAGTGAAGACCTGATTCGGCTCGTCCGGAAAAACGAAGGGTCCGTAGCGAGGCTTCAGGCAGACCTCGGTGCAACGAATCTGGCTGATGTAGTTCGGGTCGAGGCTGCGATTCTCGGCGCCCTGAATCAAGATGTTGAGGTACCGTTTGGACGGCTTCAGGCCCTCACTGACGATGCTCGGCAAACCCACGTAGACGTTCGCCGTCCGCTCGTGCCCCGTGTACGTGCAGACTGTCATCGACTCGCGGCTGTACGCGACTCCGAGCGCCTCGATCTCGTCGAGTGCGCTCAGATCCTGATCCTCGCATCCGTACAGGACCCCGTGCACGACGGAGCCTTCCTGGCGCACGATGTTTCCCGTGCCTCCCTCGATGCTGAAGAAGTTCGGGATGTTGAACGCCAGCCTCCAGCCCTCGAGCGTGGCCGGCTCGGCGGAGACTGGGCGCACGCGCTTCGCACGGAGCGCCGTTTCACTCAGGTTCGAGCCATACCCGAAATAGTAGAACATCGAATCCTTGAACGGATCCGGATGGTCCGGGGCAAAACACTATTTGCCTCGACTCGCGTCATCAAGCGCACCGGGCAGGGCAGAGCGAGCCCCGGGTACCGAACGCGAGCGGCCGTCGCCGAGCTCGCGTGAGAAGGCTGCGCGTGCGCCGTGCGGCGCAGGCTCTCAGTCGCCAGAAGCGAAGCGCAGGGCTTCCGCCTCGTTCTGCGTCGCGAGGGTGCTTTTGCCCTCGACCCGGTCGATACGACTGACTTGCAGCACACCGGCGGCGCTCGTGACGAGAACGCTCAGCCGCGCGAGGTGCACGGAGAGCGTGTGCCTCAAGAAGCCCATCGCCTGCTCGAAGTCGCGGTCGCCGCGACCGGGCGCGAGCCGCATGTCGACGACCCCGCCCCAGCGGCGGTGCTTGGCGGCCAAGCAACCCGCGACCTGGAGGTTCTCTTCTCGCAGCTCGGCCGTGGAGTCGATCATCTCCGTGGACCTGCGCAGGATCAGCACGCTCGCTGCGGGCACCTCGAAGACTTCCCAGTAGCGGGTCTTCAAGAGGGTGACCCAGTCTGCCGGGACGCGGCTCGGCATTCTCATGCGAACGTTCGCCGGGGCAGACGCGCGGGCCCGGCCAGTATGCCCGACCGTCGTGTGGAGGCTGGGGTTCGGCTCGATGGCGATCTTGCCCGTGCTGGCGTCGAGGGCCCGCGCGAGCTCCGGATTGGCGCACTGCGCGCGGCTCGGGCGCACGGACCCGTTGGTCAAGGCATCGTACATCGCGCCCGCGCTGTCGTAGCGATCGGAGCGTCCGAACGCGAGGGCGCGGTCGATGATGTCGACGAGGAACGGCGAAAAGTCCGGGCGAAGGTCCGCCAGGGAGCGCGCGTTGGCGGTCATCGCGAGCCCGAGGGCCTCCGTGCTGTTGTCGGCCTCGTGAACGGGGCGCCCGCTGGCCAGGGTGAAGAGCGAGGCCCCGACGGACCAGATGTCGGAACGCTCGTCGACTTCACGCCACCGACCTCGAGCCTGCTCCGGAGACATGAACGTCGGAGTGCCCAGCACGCTCCCCTCCGCCGTCTGCAGCGAGAGCGCGGAGCTCGTCGCGTCTTTGCGGCGGGCGACTCCGAAATCCAGCACGCGGAGCGTGCCATCTTTCGTGATGAACAGGTTCGAGGGCTTGATGTCGCGGTGCAGCACGCCGCGGCCGTGGGCGGCCGCGAGCACGTTCAGCAGCTCGGTCGCGACCCAGCGCACGTAGCGCTCTTCCAGACGGCCGCCGAGCAACAGGCGTGCGTCGTCGAAGGAGTGCCCCGTCAACAGGGACATCACCAGGAAGAACGAGCCCTCCTCGTCTCGGCCGAGGTCGTGGACGGGGACGATGCCCGGGTGGGTCATGCTGTTGACTACGCGCATCTCGCGGCGAAGGCGCTGAAACACCTTGTCGTCGTGCAACAGCGTCTGGTGCACGATCTTCAGAGCGGCCGGAGTGCCGTCGCTGTCCGCAGCTTCGTAGACGGCCGCCATGCCCCCGATGCCCAGGAGCCGCTTCAGGGCCCAGCGCCCGTTGACGACCTTCCCGATGCGCACATGCGCCTCGGTTTGCAGATAGGAGTAGGAAGCAAACATCGGCTCGGGTCAGCCCGGGGGAGGGGACGTGATTGCTCAGCTTAGCACCCGAAGTGGCCACTACCACGCTTCCCGGGGATTTCCGTCGGTTTGGCGAGGACCTGACTGCGTGTAGGAGTTGAAAGGGAGGTTGCTGTGGGACAGCCGGTGCTGCCCGTAGGCAGCGGTCCCCGCTTGCCCGCTATTCCCGGGAAGAAGGCGCTTTCCCCATGGCTCGGCCGAGGGCCGGTGCGCCGAAGTGAGCGAGGGTTGGCGCTGTCCGTTATGTTCCATCGTGAAACTCGAGAACGCGGGGGCCATGAGAGCCGCTCGGCGGTCGTCGCCGGAGGCTCGAAGGCCGCGCCCTGGCACGCGCCGGCCTCCGGCCGAAGGCCGCTGCGCCTCGGCCGAGCGCTGCCGAGACGGATGGCACGAAAGCTCGCGGTCGGGCGCGCCGGCCCGGGCGAGCCCGCGCCCAAAGGGGACGAGGCCGGGAGCCGGCGCGTGTCGCGTCGCCCGAGCTCTCGGGGGCGCGCCGAGCCGCCGGCGTCTCCTGGTGGGTGTGGAGCCTCAGGTCGGGGCTTGGGGTCCCGTCCAGGCGTCTCCGACACCCCGTGCGGTCGCGGGTCGCGCGCCCCGGCCGCCGGTTCGTGATGCTTCCCAGGCACTCGGCGCTCGAATGCAACCCCCACGAAACGCGGTTGCCGCGTTTCGTGTTCTCTTTGGGTGCGCCGAGGTCGCCACTTTTCGCCTTGGCTGCCCCAAGATACAGCCATGTCCACCGAAGAAATGGTCGCCGAGCTGGCGAGCCGCTTTCGGCGCACGGTCGAGGAAGCCGTTCCGACTCTGCTGCGCCAGATGCCCTCCAGCTACTTTCACGAGACCCGGGAAGACAGCCAGCGCTCCCACTTGACCGCGCTCGTCGCCTGTCGAGCCGCCGGCATGGAGCCCCGGATCAAGCTCCAGGACGCACGCGGCCTGCGCTGGACGTTCATCGAGGGGCGAGACTACCCGGGCCTGCTCTCCGAGCTGGTCCAGCAGTTGCCCCCAGACGGGCGGCTCCGCGAGGCGCGCGTCTACACCGCCAAGGATGCCAGCCTGGTGATCGACGTCTTCGAGTTCGACGACCCGCACGGTCGCTTCGACCCATCCGATTCGAGGCAACGGCGGCGACTCGCCGAAACGCTCGAGCTGGCTCCGGACGGCCCGGGCTGTGAGGAGCGGATGGCTCGGTACTTTGCGCATTGCTCGGCACAAACCGTTCTCGGAAGCAGCGCGGAGCAGCTTCTGGCTCGTTTTCAGCGCTGGGAGGGGGTGTTTGGCAGCGAGGAAACCGTGGTCGGGGTTCACCCAGCGGAGGAGCCGGGGCAGGTTCGCATCGCGGTCACCAGTGGCAATGCCAACCCGCGGCGCTTGTTCGAGCGAATTGTCGCGGGCGTCGGACGGGAGGGGTTGAGCATCGCCACGGCGCAGCTCAACTTCGTCGATCATCCGCGAGGGCAGGTGCTGCTGCTCGACCTGAACGTGTTCGACAGCGAAGGGGTGCTTGCGGGCGAGCGAGGGGCGGCCGTGTGTGGGCGCCTGCAGCGGCTGCGCTGGCTCGACGACGCAGCGCTCGAGTTGCTCGCACGCCACCGCGGCTGCGGGGTGGAAACCGCCGAAGTCATTTCAGCGCTGGCGGCCCTGGCGCACGAGCGGCTGGCGCGCCGCGATCGCGTAGCGTACGGGCTGGGGCGCATCTGGGAGTCCATCGACCGTCACTTTCCCCTCGTGGAGCGCCTGGCGCGACAGTGGCTCGACGGAAGCGTGGCATCCACGGGCGCACCGGAGCTCAGCCACTGGATTCGCGAGGGAATCGCCGACGAGCACGAACGCCGAACCCTGGAAGCGCTCCTCGAGGCCGCGCGCAGCACGTTGCAGAGCAACATCGCGAGCCGTGCGCGCTTCGGGTTGTGCCTCAAGCTCGAGCCGGGATATCTCTCCGACCCGCTGGAAGGAGAGTTGCCGCGAGCGGTCTTTTTCTGCATCGGGAGAAAGTACAAGGCTTTCCACTTGCGCTTCTCGGAGGTGGCCCGAGGTGGGCTGCGGGTCGTCGTGCCACGCAGCGTGGAGGCGCTCACCGGGGCTCGTGAGAGGTTGTATCGCCAGGTCCAGCAGCTCGCGCATGGTCAACATTTCAAGAACAAGGACATCCCCGAGGGGGGCGCCAAGGGGGTGATCTTGGTCGAGTCGGATTCCGACATCGCCCCTTCGATCAAGGCCGTGGCAGACGGGCTGCTCGACGTCGTTCTCCAGACGGGGGAGCGCCTCTTGCTCGGTCCCGACGAGAACGTCTCTCCGGAGTTGGCTCAGTGGATCGTGGATCGGGCCGCTCAGCGAGGCTACGCGCGCCCGCAGGCCTTGATGTGCGGCCAGGCCGGTGAGGGGATCGACGAAGCGTCTCATCACTTCACCAGCGAGGGGATGATCGTCTTCTTCGAAGAAGCTCTCAGGGCTTGTGGCATCGAACCGAGCGAGGACTCGTTCACCGTGAAGATGACGGGCGGCCCCGACGGCTACATCGCCGGCAGCACCCTGCAGCTTCTGTTTCGCGACTTCGGCGAGCGCTGCCGTATCGTCGCGATCGCCGACGCGAGCGGGAGTCTGCGCGATCCGGACGGCATCGACTCGCGTGAGCTCCTGCGCCTGGTTCAGCGGCGCGCCCCGATCGCGCGGTTCGACCCCGAGCGCCTGGGCGAGCGTGCCGTTCTCACACCGATCGACGCCGATCGCGGTCCGCGCGACCGCAGCACGGTGCTGTTTCGCACATCCGCCGACGTTTTCATTCCAGCTGGCGGGCCGCCCGGAACGCTCAGTGGGCACAACTGGGAGAGCTTCCTCGATCTTCGCGGGAGCCCTTCGAGCCGCATCATCGTGGAAGCCGCCCACCTTTTCATCACGGGCGACGCGCGTCGGGCTCTCTCGCACCAAGCCGGGGTGCTGCTGGTCAGTGATGCTTCGGCGAGCAAGTGTGGGGTCGTCGCAGCGAGCTACGAGGGCCTGGCGCACATGCTGCTCGAGCCGGAGGAGTTCCTTGCCGTCAAAGCCAGGCTCTCGCGCGAGGTGCTCGAGCGCGTGCGGTTGTTGGCCGCCTGGGAGGCGCGGCTGCTGTTCGCGGAGCGCCGTCGCCGGCCGGACGCCAGCGTTCCGGAGCTGACCACGGAGCTCGGCGAAGCGGTGGTCGGCGCAGTCCGCGCTATCGAGGAGTACCTCCTCTCGGAGGTGAGCCTCCCCGAAGAGCTCTCCGCTCTCATTACGGACTACGTGCCCCCGGTGCTGCGCGAGTTGGCGGGGGACCGCATCGAGGAGCGGCTGACGCTGCCCTACCGCATCGGCATCGTGGCTACCGTGCTCGCCACGCGCATCCTCTACCGGGAGGGTCTGGATTTCCTGCGCCATGCGCAAGGTCACGAGCTGGCGCGGCTCGCCTTTCGATACCTGGAGCTCGAGGGGCAGACGCGCCTGTTGGTGCAGCGCCTTCGCGATTCGAACGTCGACGCGGACGGGCGCATCGCCGAGCTGCTACTGCACGGCGGGACGCGGACCGCGCTCTCGCTGACCCGCTGAGGCCGTCGGCTCGCTCCGGAGCGAGGGCGGCGTCGGGCGGGCCGCCCGGCATCGAAAGCGGTTCGCGCCCCGATCCTCGTTCCGCCGCACGGGCGCTGGCTGGGCCGTCGGCTTCCGTGCGCCCCGCGGCGGCGTCATTTCGCCGGGCGTTCTGGCGCTTTGCGTCGATGCGGGCGGCGCCGACCATGGATCCCCTTCGTCCACGCTCGCGGCACCCCTTCGAGTCTTGGGTCGCCGGGGGGCGGATAGGTGCTACAACGCGCTACATGAATCGGCTGTCTGGCTCCGCATGTGTCCTTCGCTGCACGGGTCGCGTCATTGGGGGTTGTCTCTTCTTGCTCTCGTGCGGCGGTGACTGGACGACCCTCTCCGTCCCCGGGTCGAGCTCGTCCACCGTCTCGAGCCCCAACGATCCCGCTCCCACGGGCACCCTCTCGATGCCGCTGGAAAGTGTCTCGGCCTCGGGAGCTCGCTACCGGTTGACGAGCGCGACCCTTTCCCTCGTCGGGCCGCAGGAGGAGTCGCTCTCGCTCGACGGCGAAGCGGGGCAGGTCACGTTCGAGCTGGCTGTGGGCAGCTACGTCGCCGAGCTTCTCGACGGCTGGGTGCTCTCGCGGCTCGGGGCCGGGGAGCCGGTACAGGTCGACGCGGAGCTGACGACCGCCAACCCCACCTCGTTGTCGATCGTGGCGGGGGAGGAGACGGAGCTCGGGTTTGGCTTTCGAGTGATTCCGCCCGAGCCCCCCGGGGCGGCGCCCGAGCCGGAAACGGGAGACGGCAGCCTCACGGTCACGGTCGACATCGAAGACGAGCCGGCGGAGCCCGGAGCCTGCACCGAGCCCGCCGGAGGGCTGTGCGCCGCGCCCTTGCTCGAGGCTCTACTCAACGCCGCCGTCGACGGGATCTGCATCCCACCGCAGGATGTCCCGCTCGGCCCGGTGGGGGGATTCACGATGTGCGACGAGCCGCTCTGCGATGGAGGGGAAATCGGCTGCCCGTTGCCCGCCCCCTCGATCGTCGTCCGAACGGCACCGGCTGGCGCGGACCAGGTCGAGGTGTCCGTTCAGGCCAACCTGCCCCCGGCCAGCATCGACGTGCCCGTGCCCGCGGCGTTGGGTGGTCCGTGCGTGGCGGAGATCAGCGCCGATCTGGGCACGTTCACCGCCTTGATCGACGCCGCCGTGGGGACGCCCGAGGTGGTCGACATCTCACCCGGCGTGCTCCAGCCCACCATCACGGCCGGCCCCGGTGTCACTTGCGCCGCCATACCCACCTTTGCGGCGCCCTTCCTGGAACAAGCGCAGCAGGGCGTTTCCGACGCCCTGACGGCGCAGCTCGCCGGCGCCCTCGCTTCTCTCGCGTGCGCCCCCTGCTCGACGCCAGGCTGCGAGCTGCTCTGCACCGCGGCGCCGTGACGGCGCGGCCGCGCTGCGCCCGGAAGCACGCGAGCGAGCGGTACCCTCGCCCGTGCGCGTCCAGGTCGTGATCTCGGGCGGTTCGGCGGCAGTGGCCCGGGCGCCCAGCCCACACGAGAGCGCCCTTGTGGGGGGCGCGGCAGACGGAGCGAGGGAAGCCGCCCGTTCGAAGCCGCCGTGCTCCTGCCTGGGGGCGATGGCCGTCGGCGGCGAGTGGCGTCGCGGCTGACGCCGCCTCCAACGCCCCGCATGGGTCCGCCCGCGCAACCCTTGGCCGCCTCTCGACCCCGATCCCCCGACTTCCCTTGCGCGCCCGGCACGATTCGAACGTGCGACTTCCGGTTCCGTAGACTCGGCCCGAGAGCCGCGAGGAGACCCGACCTAACCCGATACTGCTAGTTTGTACAGTGTTTTCCGCGCATGATAGGTGTGCGGCCCATGAATCGGACTGGCTAGTCAGTCCCACCTCTCCGGTTCGAAACCGGTTCGGGCCGCGAGAGGAGTCCGGTTCGCATGCCTATCGACCGATTGACCGAGAAACGCGCGGCAAACGCGCCCATCAAGTCCAAGCCCTACCAACTTCGTGATGCCCGCCTCCCCGGGTTCTTCCTCCAGGTGAGCCCAGGGGGGAGCCGCTCGTGGAAGGTCCAAGTCGACCTCCGCCGGCCGGGCGAGCGGGTCGAGACGATTCGCCGGACCCTGGGTCGGGTCGGCGAGCTGTCGCTTGAGGAAGCCCGCCTCCAGGCCTCGACGCTCATCGCCCAGGTAAAGGCCGGCCGGGACCCGAGACCACAGCGAGAGGCCGCCCAGGGCCCGGCAATGTGGTCCGTAGCCCAGGCCTACGACGAGTACATCCGTGGATTAAAGCGCCGAGGGAAGTCCGACCGCACCGCCAACGATATGCGCGACCGTTTCGCGCGCCACATGGCCCCCGAGTGGGCCGACCTCCCCATCGCCGACGTCACTGGGCTCATGATGCGAGCCCGCCACGAGTTCGTCACAGACAACTCGGGCCCTCGCGTCGCCAACCAATGCGTCGTCGAGTTCGGCTCCGTCTGGCGCCTCGCCCAGAAGACGTTCGGCGCTCGCGTCCTGCTCGACAACCCCACGGCGGCCGTCGACCGCAACGAACAGAAGCCCAAGAAGCGCTCCATCCCCGACGTAGCGGCGTGGTGGCGGAAGGTCGACGCGTTGTCCAACCCGCTCCGACGCGAGATGCACCGGTTGGGCCTCCTCTCCGGGCTCCGTCCCGGCAACCTCGCCGCGATTCGCTTCGACTGGATTGACCTGGAGCGTCGCTCGATTCGCTTCCCGGCGGAGGTCATGAAGGCGCGGCGCGCGTTCGAGCTGCCCCTCAGCGCGCCGATGGTCGAGATTGTTCGACGAGCTCAGGCGCTGGCGATTGTCTTCGAGCCCACCACGTCATGGTTGTTTCCCACCAGGGACAACCATGACGTGGTGACCCACACGAAGGTCTGGCGCGACCGCGCGTTGGGCACCGAGTGCGGCCATACGCTTCGCCACGCGTATTCCAATCTGGCGGAGGAGGCGGGCCTAGCGCTCTCCGACGTGCGCCTGCTCATGGCCCACAAGGTCGAGGGCATCGGCGATGTCTACCGCCACGATGAGTTCCAGTTCGCCCGCCTCCTCCGGCTCCAGGAGCAGGTCAGCGAGCACATCCTGTCCCGCGTTGGGGTGGTCCTTGAGGAGGCGGCGGAATGACGCCCGGGGGGGCGAGGGCGGCTCTCCTGGAGCTTTCGTCGTACGACCCGGAGAAGGTCCGGGCGGCGCGCGCGGCGTTCCCTCCGGGCGACGGTGGGAGGGCGTCGGTACGTGGACTGTCGAGAGCATCGAGGCCGTGACCCACGAAGTTGGTCACGCGCTCGCGGGCTCCTCGGAACATGCACAATGGGGGGTCATGGCGTGGGACGGGATTGGACAACACGTCGATGAGGCCGCGGTGGCGCTCGTCGAGGGTCCCTAAGAGCCACCGCGAGCAGGAAAGTGGTAGACGCGCCCCGTTTCGGGCGTATGCTTGTCTCGTCCCCCGATACTCAGACCAAGCCAACGACCTAGACCCGGTAGTCGTTCGAGGCTTCATCATGCTGGGAGCGGATGTTTGGGGGATTCTGACATCCGCGGAATGGTGATGACCGATGGCGCAAATCGCGAAGCGAGAGCTTCCGAGGAGTGCCCGTCGTGTCCACCAATAGCATCGAGCAACTAGCCGAACTCGCAGCCGCAGCGGCAGTCGAGAAGCTCATCCCCCGGCTCCGCGCCGAGGGCCTTCCCGTCGAGCGGGAGTGGCTCTCGCCGCGTGACGCCGCAACGTACGTCGGGCTCTCGCGGTCGCGCCTTGAGGAGCTTCGCCACAAGGGTGGAGGCCCGAGGTTCCACAGGCTCGGCACCGGTCGCGGCGCTAGCATTCGCTACCGACGCCGAGACATCGACGCCTGGGTCGAGGGAGGTGATCAGTGATTCGCCTCGCGTCATCGCTCTCGGTCTACACGCTGCGTGACCTGGGCCTTCTGGAGGCCCGGTCGCGGCGGCGGATCAGGCGCACCTGGCCCAACGGCGTGGTCTTCCGAACGATCACTCGCGTTTGGGGCGTTCCCTGCGGCGGCGAGATGCCCGCGCGCCTCCCGGATGCGATTCCTATCGAGGTCGGCGGCTTCTCCACGCGCCAACGAGAGCGGCTCACCGCTCTCGTGCGGCACATCGGCGACTGCGCCGTGTGCGACGCGCTGCGGAGGGTCAGGAGTTGACGCAACAAGGTCATGGGCGGTTTTGTCCTTCCGCCCAGCTCCCAACCCACGGGGCACTCCGGGCCGCCCCGTGGGTTGAGGGGCACCTATGCGGCGTTCCCATCGCCGAATTGCTTCGCCGTAGGGCTACCCAGTTCCCTCTTCCTCCTCGCTACGAGAGCTGGCTGCGGGAGCGCGGTTGGAGGAAGGGTCACGAGCAGTGGTTCCGCCCGGACGAGTTGGCCCATGCGGCCGCCAACGGTTGGAAGCCCTCGGCGGACTGGACCCTATCGGAAGCCGTTCTCCAGGAGGCATACCGGGTGGCGTGTACGCTGCTCTCGCTGCGAGGGTGGAACATAATCGGACCCACTTGGAGCATCGCGTACGAGGCGCGCCGTCGGGTTGCTCGCCGCCACCCGGGCTCTCCGCAATGCACTGTACGCGCAGCTCTCGCGCGCGAAGGAATTGAGGTGACCCCGTGGTAGCCGCGTGCCCGACGGCGCTCGCGGCGGAGCCTTCGAAGGCGACCGCGTTCCTGCGGAAGCTGTATCCGCAGGGGCCGTGGAACGTTTGGGTGAAGGAGCCCGACACTCGCAAGAATACGCTCCTCACCTATACACCCGAGGAGTGGCGAGAGATGGAGACCCGTCTCGGGAAGGCCAACGAGCTGGGCTGGAACTGCTACTTCGTGATCAACGAGGTCGCCGATGGCGTCCAGCTCAGCACGAATCCGGGAAAGGAACAGATTGGTCGGGTTCCGTTTCTCCACGTAGATGTGGACCCTCGCCCGCGCCCAGAGGGGGCTCGCGACTCATGGTTCGCTGAGGAAAAGGACCGCATCCTCAAGAGCCTCACGACGGAACGCGCTGTTGGCGTTCCGGCGCCGACCTACGTCACCTTCAGTGGCGGCGGCTTCCAGGCCCTATGGCGACTCGCTCAACCAATAGAACTCGACGGTACGGCAGAGGCCTGGGACCAGGTCGAGGGGTACACGAGAAAGCTGGAGCAAGTATTCGGAGGCGACAACTGCTTCAACGTTAACCGTCTCTTCAGACTGCCCGGATTCATAAACCACCCGAACGAGAAGAAGCGCAAGGCGGGGCGCCAAGCCGCCGCAGCTCGGGAGAATCCCGGCGGAAGCCACGAGGCATATACGCTCGACCAGTTCCCCCCGGCACTCGCCCGGGCTCTCCCCTCCAAGCCGGAGCAGCTGGATGGAATAGAGCCGCGGCGGCTGGAGGACAGCGACGAGCTGACCCAGTACGGCCTTTCGCCTCGACTGCTGTGGCTTGTTGACCACGGACACCCGGGCAACGACCCGTTGGGGTGGAAGGAATGCGGGCACCACAGTCCGGACGATAAAGACCCCAATGACCGTAGCGACTGGCAATGGGACTTCATCCGGAACGCCTTGCGTCATGGTGTGCCGCCCGAGCTGGTCATCGGAATCATCACGGATAGGCGTTGGCCAATCAGTGCCCACATCCTGGACAACTACCCGGACGAGGCACGGGCCTTGTCCAAGGCCCGGCAGCAGGTCGGAAAGGCCCTGGGGCTCAACAAGGAACAGGAAGAGAAGGCCGCCGAAGAGTTCCAGATCAACGAGAAGGGCATCCCGCACAAGAACCAGCACAACATCCGACTGGCCATGGTGAAGCTCGGGGTGAGCTTGCGCTACGATGAGTTCTCGGGTCGCCGAACCTTGTCTGGATTGGAGGGACATGGCCCCGACCTCACCGACGATGCCGTGGATGAGCTGTGGCTACAGATGGACGCCAAGCATGGCCTTCGAGCCGGGAAGGACTTCACCGAGACCGTCATCAAGAACGAGGCCCGACGCAACGTGTTCCACGCCGTCCGCGACTACCTCGACCGCCTCCAATGGGATGGGCGTCCGCGTCTCGATAGTTGGTTGGCCACCTACGGCGGCGCCGCCACCGACCACTATACGCGCGCGGTAGGCGCCATCGTGTTGCTCGCGGCCGTGCGCCGCGTTCGCCAGCCGGGGTGCAAGTTCGATGAGATGCTCGTCCTGAAGTCGCCCCAAGGGAAGAACAAGTCATCGATGCTGAAGACTCTCGTGCCCGACGATGAGTGGGTGTTGGAGAAGCTGAAGTTCGAACTGGACGACAAGGAGATCATCGAAAAGACCCGCGGTCGCTGGATTGTCGAATGCGCTGAGCTGGCTGGGAAACGGAAAGCGAAGGTGGAGACCGTGAAGGCGTTCCTGTCGACGGGCACCGAGGTCGCTCGGGGCGCGTACGGACGCATTACCGCGCGAGTCCCGCGGCAATTCATCCTCGTCGGTACGACGAACAGCGACCGATTCCTGAAGGACACGACCGGTAACCGCCGGTTCTGGCCGGTGCCGGTGAAGGAGTTCGACCTAGTACTACTGTCGAAAACTTTTCCATGTGATTCGGGCCGTGCAAAGCCCGCGGGATGGAGTACGAAATTGACCTGGCCGCGGCTGCGCGGCTGGACGGGTTCTTGGCGGCTTTGGGGGCAAACCACCTGAAAGATCGC
>JBNKVS010000069.1:0-75903 GCA_050299315.1 Polyangiaceae bacterium | reverse complement strand
CGACGACCCCTCCGGCGCGCTGAAAAACCCAGGCCCCTGACCCATCCACACGGGCTTGTTCAACAAGCGCATTAGCGTCGGCCCCTCGTGCCTTCGCTTCGCTCGGGCACTCACGTCGACGCTAAAACGCTACCCCGTTGGGTGGCTTTCCGTACCGGCGACGAGCGCTCCCGCCTCGCTCGCATGTTCGCGAGCCAGATTGGCTACGCATTATCTCGTGCTCGGACCCCGAGTACGTTCCGCCCTTCGTCCAGGCGGCCACGTTTCACCCGCAGGACAGTTGCGCCGGACCGTGGTTCCAGGCATCGCCTGGAACCGTCGCGACCTGCACAGACCTTCCACCGCACCTATAGGTTATTTCCATGGCTTGTGTGCAGAAGGTGCGTGTCGCGCGCGGAATTCCCGCCAACTGGCTCGGGTGCGGAGCCTTGTACTGGCAGAATGACCTGCCATCGCAGGCACGCGCTACGAGTTGAGTGATGTTCCCTTCATGTTGAATGTCGAGGCACCCAATTCGTGCCTTGAGAACGCTAATTGTAGGCGGCCGGGGCTGCACTCTGGTCACCACGCGACGCACCTCTGGTTCTTTCACGCGGATGACACAACTGGCGCCAGAGCTGCCCGAGGCATTAGTTGCGTTCAGCTGATACTGTTGAGACGAGGTGGGGCGAACACTTCTCGAGCCGGTTGCCGACACGCTACCAAGACCGGGTGCAATCGCTACCGTTGATGCGGACGAAATGCTCCAGCTCAGCGTAGCAGCGTCGCCCCTGGTGATGCCTTCGGGTGCACAACTAAAATGGTGTATCGTCGGCGGGCTTTGGGGCGGAGGTGGACGAGGTCGCCCCTCCGTTAGCTTCCAAACCACGTAGCCGCTAATGACTGTACCTAGAATGCCCGCAATCCACTTCCCCAAGGACATGTCGGCGAACGCCCCTTTCCGGCCTAGGATACTGTCAGCGGGCCGGCTCTGAATCAACCCGAAATCCAGGACCACCCAACGACTGGCGCTCTGTCGCGAGGTCCCGAGCGCAGCGAGGGCCTCGTCGACAGCAGCGGCCTAGTTGGGCCAGCGGGCGAGAAGAACCTCCTCGAGCACGAACACCGCGAGCCATGACTCTAGCCCCTCGCCAAGGCCACTTCAACCGCCACGGGTTACACCCAGCACCAAGACCGCGACCGGGGTCCTCTCACCCGGAAAGCTCCGGGGCGCCGGGCGCCACCACAACTTCAGCACACCGCAAGACCCGAGCCCGCCTCTTTGGCCCGACACTACGCCAGCCAGCACCAAAGCCGGCGCACGCCACGACTTCTGATGCCCGCCTCACCACGACCTCTCGGCGCCCACACCGTCGACCTCGACAGCCTCAGTCACCAAGACTTCATCGTGCGCCAAGACCACCGAATGCTCGTGCTGGCATCCACTCAGTCGTCTCGGAACTACTCTTGCTCGATCAATGGCCCCAGCGGAACCACCTCTTCAGTCGCCAGCCACAACGTCCCCGCCCCACCGAGGTATCCTGGTCCAGCACCGCGGCAACACCAACCGGATCCACGCGGGTAGCCACCATAGCCAGCTCAGGCCGCAAGACCCCTTGCGCGGACTCGAGCGGAACCACTTGCTCAACCGGCAAAGCCAGGAGGCCCGAGCCGGATCAATCGGCAAAGCCTCCCAACCCGAGAGACCCGGAAGCCGGTGATGGGCAGCCTCGTCGCGCGCAACGACCCCACGCCATGACGCCTCTCGCCCCCCACCACCTGTCCACCGGCTCGATCTGTAGGAGCCACTCCTAATGCCCGCCACGCGCCCGACCACGACCTCATCCAGCACCGCTCGGCGAAACCACCTCGACGGTCGAAATCCCACACGAGTCGACCTTCTCAAACTCGATGCGACTCCTTGCCGGCTGCTCAACGACCGACGTTGAGCTGCGGGCCCTGCAGCTCGCCCAGATCTGTACGCTCGAAACGACCGCTGCCTTGGGCGAAGCCAACAAGGCAGCGAGCGGTGACTCTACCACACAGAAGCCCGTCAGCTCCAACGACAAGTTCGGCAGCACCGTTCGCAGCTCGCTTAGTGTCCGATCGGGGTTCTGTGCGCGCAACCAAGACTGTCAAAGCGACGGTGTTCTTCGGCGCTTCTCGGCCCGTTCGCTGCTGCGATCGATCCAGACCTGGGTCGACGAGCTTGGCGCGAAGCGACAGGACCAGTGGAACTCGCTGCCGCCGTCGCCGCTCCGAGGGGATCAGCGGCATGGAGCCCATGGCTAGGACCGCAGAACAAACGCTTGCTTGGCCCCACCGTCGAAACCGAGGCTCTCGTACAGCGCATGTGCCGATGTGCGCTCGACCGACGACATGAGCATGACCTTGTAGCAACCACGACGCCAGCACTCGTGGACGAGAGCCCCAAGAGTAGCCTTCCCGAGCCCTTGGCGCCGGAACCCGGGGTGAGTGACGACATTCTCGACGACGGCATATGGCCGCCCACCGCGTGTGAGATTGGAGATGACCGACGCGTTGCACGCTGACACGAGTTGCTCTTGGACGAAAGCCCCCATGTAGATCTGAGACGGGTCTGCGACGATCTGCTCCCATAGTCGGGTGGTAGTCGGCTCGGAGGGGCGAGGCTCGTCCTGATCGTGAAGGTATTTGTACAGAGCGAGAAGACCGGAAAGGTCACTACGCTGCAACTTGCGAACCTCACTCACCACGCGAAGATTACCTCAAAGAATGTAGCGCATGCCGCCCAGCGCCGAAGCATAGCTTACCAGATGCCGTTGCGTTCATGGTCCACGAGTTCCGCCACACCGGCTCGCGCCTTCGTCGACGGGAGCCCCCGCTTGGCGGCGAGTCGGAGACAACCGTGTGCCCTCACTTCGCGGCCAGAACTCGTCACCGGTGGACTCAGCGAGTTCGAGCGATGTCAGTGGTGGCTCACGTAGAAGGTCTACGCAATCGCGGCGACTTTCGCCAATTTTCGCAAGTTTTGTCCGCGGATACTGTCTTGCCTAGCTCTGCGGCCTCTTCGATGACAGAATCTACTTCGCGCTAGGCGCGAGAGATGGCCAAGTCGCATGACTCAGAGCACACGCAGAAATTGGCAACGCCCACTCCATGCAGGACCGACGTGGGGGGCCGCGTCAGGGACGAGAGCCCGAGTTCTGTGGTTTTTTCTGCTCACGGCAGCCGCATCCTGGGGCTGCGCCGAGGATGCGCTGAGGGTGGAACAACAGGCTAGAAAAAGCCGCCTTATGTCCGCCCAGGGAGAGGCCGAGTGGAAGCGATCCGTTGAAGCCTGGAAGGCGGAGCATGGCCCGCTCCAGCCCCCGGATGGCGGAGTGATTGACTTCTGCGGCTTCGGAAAGACTACTGGATTTACCTTCCGGGCTGACCGTCCCCCGTAGGCGGCGCAAGTACCGGACGCCGCACAAATCAGTCTGCTGCCTTCGGAATGAAATCCAAGCGCGGGCTGCGCCACCTACGCGCGCTGGTGAACATCAAAGTGGCGCGAGGCTTGTCTGCCGAACTTCAATTAGACCTACCTACCCCTTCGCGCAATCCCGGCGACCGCGCCGCCTTTCCCTCACGTCCATCCGCGCACTGGAATCCGCTCCCACTCCGCTCGTCGGTCTTCGATCCACTCCAATCCGCAGACTTGGGCAGCGAACGCCGCCCTACCGTGCAAGCTGCGTCGCTGCCTTTCGCGCGAGCCATTCCTCGCAAGGCTCGCGGCCAATCGCGGGCTAGCCAGCGGCACCAATCCCTAGCCTTTCCAGCTCCAGGCTCCTCCACCGAGCGCCCGCCGCGACTCCCGTACGGTGGCCGACCCCACCGGCCCTCGCCAGCTTTCGCCAGCGCGGAAGCCCGCGAAATTCGAGAAATCGCCCGAGTTCACCGGGTTCACCGGATGGCACGAATCCTGCCAAGGCGGAGCGGTGAACGTGTTCGAAATCGAACCCGCAGTCAGCGGGGAGAGCTGGCGAGAAGGCACGCGGTGCGGGCTAGGTGCCTGCCGAAGGGCAGAGGGAGCATCCCTTCGTGTCTAGGGGGCAGCCGCTTTCGGCCGGAGGCCTACTGGCCCGCATGTACAAAGCACTCGCCGCACGCCACTACAGCCCCCGAACGCTGGAAGCCTATCTAGCATGGGTGCGTCGCTTCGTGGCGTTTCATGGCCGCCGTCACCCGAGCTTGATGGGGGAGCGGGAGGTTTCGGCGTTCCTTTCGCACCTGGCGGTTGCCAAGGAGGTGAGCGCGTCGACCCAGAACCAGGCGCTCGCGGCGATCTTGTTCTTGTACGCCCATGTTCTGGAGCGACCTCTGGGAGCGGTGCCCGGTATCGCGCACGCGAAACGCCCCGTTCGGCTGCCGGTGGTTTTGACGCGCGGGGAGGTGGCAGCGGTGTTGGAACAGCTGCGGGGGCCCTGGCACTTGATGGCTTCTCTACTGTACGGGTCGGGCCTTCGCGTGCTCGAATGCCTGACCCTGCGGGTCAAGGACGTTGATTTGGATCGGCTCCAGTTGGTGGTGCGTCGGGGCAAGGGGCAGAAGGACCGCGTGACGTTGCTGCCGATGTCGCTGGTGCAGCCGCTGGAGCGGCAGCTGGTTCGGGTGCGGGAGCAGCACGGGGTGGATGTGGCGGCCGGAGCGGTCTACTGGAGTCCGGCTACGACATCCGCACGATCCAGAAGCTGCTCGGTCACCGCGATCTGCGCACGACGATGGTCTACACCCACGTGCTGCAGCGTGGCCCCATGGGCGTCCGGAGCCCGCTCGATGAGGATGCCTCGGGCCCGGGCAGGGCTTTGCGATCGTCCAAGCCTCTGGGCGCCGGGGGCGAGGAGGAGCTCGATGAGCCGCCGGATGAGGAGTAGGCGTGATCCTCCGAGAGTTTCCGGCTGACCAAAGCGTGCGCGAGGGCGGATTCGACCACTCCCGTCGGGTCGTATTCGGACTCCCCTGAACCGCTGGACGATTCCGCCCAACCCTCACCACTTTCCGCGCACTTGGCGGCACAACTCGCCGCAAAACCCGGCGCCCCATCGCGACGAATCGCGCCTTTTTGCCGCGTTTCCGTACATTCGAATCGCCCGGGGTCGTTTTCGATTCCCAGCGCCTCGGCTCAGAGCTCCAGGCCCGCGTGCAGTCCGAACTTGACGAAGTCGAACTCGGCTTCGCCGCGTGGATTGACGTACTCGAAAGCCAAATGCAGGCC
Source organism: Polyangiaceae bacterium (assembly GCA_050299315.1). Lineage (GTDB taxonomy): Bacteria > Myxococcota_A > Polyangia > Polyangiales > Polyangiaceae > SZUA-265. Next base: position 70,688 of record JBNKVS010000069.1, on the reverse strand, counting down.
GAGATCGAGACCGGGAATGAGCCCGAGGCCGAGCTGCACGCCGGTGTCGTACATCACGGCCGGGTCCTCGACGTGCGCGACGCCCACGTGGGCGAACACCCCCAGCCGCAGTAGAAACTCGACGCCGAATCGCAGCCCGGCACTGCTTTGCAAAAACGCGGGCCCGCCGTCCCCGAAATCGTAGCGATGCACGCCCAGCTCCGGGCGAGCATACAGCACGGCGAGCAAGTCGCGCTCCCAACCGAGCCGCACGCCGAAGCCCGACCCGCGGGAGACGTCCTCGTCGGCTACCTCTTCTCCTTCGGGCACGTCCGCGGCATCGAATCCGGCGGCCAAGTCCAAGTCGACGGAGAGGGCCAGGCTCGACGAAGAATCGCGGGCGAGGCACTCGCCGGGAAACGAAATCGCCGCCGGCGCCGCGGCAATCAACGCCCGGACGGCTCTCGCGGGATGCTTCATCTCCGCGCTTGTAGCCCACGCGCGGCCGCGACCGGAAGTGGCCATCGATGCCTCCCGAGAGGCCGGAAAGCCGGCTCGGGTTCAACCGGGGAAACGCGTGCGGTGCACACCCCACGTGGCAGGCCACCCGCGATCTCGCTGGGGTGCGTGCTTCGCCCAGGGCGTGAGGCAAAAGGGCAAGGCGCTCTCGAACTGAAACCAAAGCGTGTCGTCGGGGTATCGGCTGGGGCGGCTGGCTTCCTCGTCGGGGAGAGCGCTGAAGCGCGCCGCGGCCTCCGCCGACACGGCGTGCGGCGTGAGATTCGGAGTGAGAAACACCACCCCCGGCGCGAAGCGCGGGTTGGGCGAGCCGCCATTGCGGATCACGCCGTTGAGCTCCGTGGTGGCATTGCGGTGAAAATAGGGGGGCCGAAAGGTGTCCTCGGCAACGTCCCAGCGCGGCACGAACGCCACCAAATCGACGCAGTGGCTTCCGCGTTCGTCGAGCGGAGCCGAGAGCACGGTGAGGATGGAAGGGTCCGGATGGTCGAAGAGCGCATTGGTGATCGGGCTGAAGCAGCCTAGGTCGTAGGTGTACGGAGCCAGGTTGCCGTGCCACGCGACGACGTCGTAGGGAGAGTGATTCTGACGAGCTTCGTGCAGAGCACCGCCGAGCTTGTGCGTGACCCGGTAGCCCACCACCAGGCGATTCTCGTGCCACGCGCTGGGCGCCCGAAAGTCGCGCGTCTCACTCAGGCCGTTGGCGCCGGCAAGGCCCCGGTCCGGCAGCTCGAAGCCGCGCCCGTACACCTCGGCGACGTATCCACGAGCGCGCGGCTCGCCCAACAGGACGCTGAAGCGCAGCCCGCGCGGCACGACCGCGAGCGAACCGGGGGCTACCTCCAGGATTCCGCACTCCGTCAACAGCGTCAGCGATCCGAGCTGGGGCAGGATGAGGAGCTCGCCGTCGGCATTGCAGAAGCAGCGATCCTCCATGTTGCGGTTGGCCGCGTACAGGTGCACTCGATAGCCCCTGCGCAGCCGCGCGGAGCCGGCGCCCCCCAGCGTGACGAGGCCGTCGACGAAATCCGTCGGAGCCTCGGGGATGGGGAGCGGGGCGTAGGCCGCCAGGTTGATCTCGGGGGCTTCCTCGAGCCGATCGGTGAAGGTCGGGTGTGCGAGGGGCTCGAACGCGGAGTGCTGAGCGGAGGGTCGAATCCGATACAGCCAGCTTCGCACGTTGTGCGCGCGCTCGGCGACGAAGCCGGTGGCGTTGACTTGCTCGGCGAACAGCCCGTACGCCGGATGCCGCGGGGAGTTGCGCCCAATCGGCAGGGCCCCGGGCAGGTCCTCCGTCTCCACCACCGCGCGAAAGCCGCCGTGCGTGCCCCGAGCGGGGGCGCCGCGAAGCAGAGGTCGAGCCAGGTACCGGTGGCGATCGTGAGTGCCGTGCGTGGCGCCCGGCACCATGTCGAGCGTGACCGAGCAACCCGCAGCGCGCAGCTGCTCTGCCGTGAGGGCAATCTCTTCCGGATCGAGCCACGGGTCCCCCTCACTAGCCCCCAGCAGGACTCGGGTGCCGGCGACGCCGGAGCCGAAGCGCGGCGGCTCCGGCTTGCCCCCGATGCCCGACCCGGAAAGGGCGACCAGCGCGTCGAGCTTCTCTCCCCGACGCGCGAGCACCTCCAGCGCCAGGCACGCCCCCTGCGAAAACCCGAAAAGGGCGAGCGGCGTCTTCGGCGCCATCTCGCTCAGGCGAGAAAGCACCAGGAGGACCTCCCCCAGGCTGATCTCCAGCTCCGCCCCGAGCGCGGAGCGCGAGGCCGTGTGTCGCTCCCCGTACCAGCTGTCGTCCGGCGCCTGCAGCGAGAGGACGGCGATCGCGGGGTCGTCCCCGGTCGCTGCCAAGCAGTGCCGCAGCATCGAGTCGGCGTTGCCCCCGCGCCCGTGCAGCGCCACCACGATGCGCCGAGCCTCGCTCGGCGGGGGCCCCCACGCCGAGATCGGCCGGCGCAACCCCCAGTCCTCTCGGAGCACGAAGCGCGAGGGCCTGCGGCCCGCGTGCGCAGCGCGCAGCAGCTCGCGCGGAGCGTCGGATTCGTCCGCCAGCGAGCCTTCGAGCTCCTCGAGGGAAATCGCCAGCGCGCGCAGCGAGGTGGGCGCGCCGGCCGCGATCAAAAGGTCGAACAGCTCTCCCTCCAGATCGGCCAGCCCCAATGCGGCGAGGAGGTGCCGATGGGCTTCGGGGCGCTGGCTCCTCGCCAGCCTCACGGTGTGGGGCAGCAGGGCCGCGTGCAGGCTCGCGTGATCCACGTCGAAGCGCGCGCCCACTCGATGCACGAGGCGGTGCTGCAGGCCCGGCTTGCCCTGCTCCAAGATGCGCGCGCAGTCGCCACTGGCGGCGAGCGCCTCGACGCGGGCGCGCTCGTCTCGCGGATGGCGCACGAGCCGCTCGGTGGCGCGCAAAGCCCGCTGGGCGGCCGCTTGGGCGCGCTGCGCCACCTCCGGCGCCGCCTCGCCGGTGCTCAGCACGCTGAGCGGGTGCGCCAGCGCGTTGAGCAAGCTCGTCACGGTCAACTCGAGCGGCATCTCGCGCGTCAACGCGACGTCGTAGAGCACCACGTCGGGCAGCACGGCCTCATCGCGCCCGGTGACCTTGTCGCCGCCTTCCGTGACGGCGTACAAGCTCGTCCGCTCGGAACCCGCATACGTGGTGGGCACGGCAACGAAGCGCAGACCGAGCTCGCGCCGAAGCATTTTCGCCAGCCCGGTCGCGGCCCCCCCACCCAGGCTCACCACCGTGTCCGCTTCGTGCGCCTGAGCGCGCTCTCGGGCCGCCTCCACCACGCGGCTCGGCACGTGGCGCCGGGCCTCGTCGAAGACACTGAGCTCGAAGCCCTCGAGGGCGGCCGCCGCGGCGGCCGCCGCGCGCCGGCTCGGACCGCACACCACGAGAACCCGGCGGCTGCCCAGCGGCTTCAGCAGCTCGGCCAGCGAGGAGAGGGAATCGACCACGACGCGGGGCTCGACCATGCCGCGTGTTTAGGCCAGCTCGTCGAACGCCGCTAGGCCTCAATCCAGCGCAAGCGCTGGGTCTCGGCCCAGATTCTTTCCAGGGGGCTTTCGCAAAGCCCCCTCAGCCCGGCAGTGAATTCCGGGCCTTCACCCCAAAACGGTCGCCTTCGGCTCCACTAGCGCGGATTTCTCACGACCGCGGGACCGAGGGTGCGAGGAGGAAGTGGATTTTCAGTCCAGACGCCCGCCGCGCGCGCGCAGGCAGTCTTGCTGTCTGCCCCGCCGAGCGGGAAGCCCGCAGAAGCCGGCGCGCGAGCCAGGTCGATCGGAAACGCTGAAACTCTCCCGCAACGCGGCGCAACCCCGGCGCAAAGGGCATGCATCGCGCTGCCTCGCAGCGCTCGAGTGCGAGACGCTCGTTTCGAGTCGCGCCCGCCCTTGCCGTGCGCTCGATCGGCCCACTGCGGCCACCGGCACGGCATCGGGGCCGCCTCGGAGCAGCGCGTAACCAGCCGGTAACGACCCGTGGGGCCGATCACACGATTTTGCGTGCCCGGCTCGTGGGGAGAAGGCGCTGGGGGCCGGAGACGGCCTACTCGTCCTCCGGCAGCGTTCAGCCCGGATCGCCGGGCCATCGACTCTCGCGGCGCGGCTTGCGAGACTGCCGCGCCATGCGAGCCATGCAACTCGTCGAGACGGGGCAGCCCCTGCGGATGAAGGAGGTGGAGCGGCCCCCGCCCGCCGCCGGTCAGATCGCGGTTCGAATCAGTGCCTGCGGGGTGTGCCGCACCGACCTGCACGTCGTGGACGGAGAGCTGCCCGCCGGTGCGATGCCCGTGGTGCCTGGCCACGAAGTGGTCGGCCACGTCCTCGCCCGGGGCGCGGGCGCCGAGCGATTCGCCGTCGGCGCTCGGGTGGGTGTGCCCTGGCTCGGTTGGACCTGCGGCCGCTGCGGCTTCTGCCGCGGCGGCCGCGAGAACCTGTGCGAGAGCGCCCGGTTCACCGGCTATACCCTCGACGGCGGCTTCGCCGGCGAGATGCTGGTCGACGAGCGGTATTGTTTCTTGCTCGACAGCGCGCTGGACGACGCCCACCTGGCCCCGCTGCTGTGCGCGGGCTTGATTGGCTATCGCGCCCTGCGGCTGGCCGGCGAGGCCGAGCACGTGGGTCTGTACGGCTTCGGGGCCGCCGCACACATCATTGCCCAGGTGGCGCTGCGTCAGGGGCGGCGCGTCTCCGCCTTCGTGCGGCCGGGCGACGAGCAAGCGCAGCGCTTCGCCTCGAGCCTCGGGGTCCACTGGGCCGGGCCCTCGGACGCCATGCCTCCCACGGCGCTGGATGCGGCCCTGCTCTTCGCGCCCGTCGGGGCGCTGGTGCCGGCGGCTCTGGCCGCCGTCGCCCCGGGCGGCAGCGTCGTGTGCGCGGGCATCCACATGAGCGACATCCCGGCTTTCCCGTACGAGCTCCTTTGGCGCGAGCGCTGCGTCCGCTCGGTGGCCAACCTCACCCGCCGCGACGGCGAGGAGTTTTTCGCGCTCGCGCGCGGGCTCGACCTCGCGACGAGCGTGGTCGAATACCCGCTGGGAGAGGCCAATCGCGCGCTTTCCGACCTGCGCGCGGGGCGCCTCAGCGGGGCGGCCGTGCTGCGCCCGGGCGCCTGAGGCCCGCTGCCGTGCTGCGCCGGGGCCCGATGCCGCCCGGGCGCCGAGAGCAAGCCATGCAATCGGGCTCCCGAAGCGCGAAGGGTGGGCGGGGGCCACGGACCCGCCCTCGCTGCGGAGGCGCCCACTTCGACGGACGCGGTCCGCCTGCCGCGTTTTGGCCCGCCGCGTGCATGAGGGCCGATGTCTGCACGGACGAGCGAGCAGGACCCGCTCGTCCGGCCGCCGGCAAACGGCCGGCTCACGCAGGTGTACGAACGTTGGACGACCCCGCTCCCGCTCAGAGGGCGGGGCAGCTGGCCCTCCCCCGCGTCGGGGCCGGCAGCGGAGCCCCCCCCGTGGCGGGCGCCCCCGAACGAGGCGCGGAGAATGGAGGCGTTGATCATGACCGAAAGACCGAAGCTGGAGAGCATCAAGGCGGCACTGGAAGAGGTGGGCGCAGCGGGCGAGGCCGCTCGGCTGCAATTGCACCTGCTCTCGATGCAGGCGCGGGACCGAACGGAAGAGCTCGCCGCGAGCATCGAAGCGCTCGAACACCGCGTCGACAAGGGTCTGGAGATGGCCGTGGCAGCCGCGGCCGACAAGAGCCGAAAGCTGTCGAATGCGCTGTGCGAGCTGCTCGGCGCAGAGAATGCGCCGTCGGGGGCCCCTCCTTGCGTCGGCGCCATCATGACCCGGGACCCCGCCTGGGCTTCCCCCGATGACTCACTCAATACGGCGGCGCGTCGCATGTGGGACCTCGACTGCGGAGCTTTGCCCGTAGTACGAGGGGAGGCGCTCGTCGGCATGCTCACCGACCGGGACATCTGCATGGCGGCGTACACGAAGGGCACGGCCCTCGACGCGATTCGCGTCGAGGAGATCATGGCCAAACACGTGGTGGCCGGCTCTGCAGAGGACTCCCTCACGCGCGCGGTCGCGATCATGGCCGAAGCGCAGGTCCGGCGCTTGCCCGTCGTGGGAGAGGGCCGTCGGCTGCTCGGAATCGTCTCTCTCTCGGATATCGCCCGAGCGGCCTCCGTGCTCGGCGCTTCCCAAGCGGCAACTCTCGTGTACGAGCTCGAGCGTTCCATCTCGCAGCGCAGGCACCGGCCGCCCGACGAACAGCGGTGGGCGGCGCAGTAACTCAACTCCGACCGGGGCCGGGCGCCGGGGGGCGGTGCACGGTCGCTGGCCCCGACGGCGGCGGGCACGCTTCGCTCGCGCTCTCTCGGAAGCTGCGCCGACGAGCGTGCAGCGTCCCCCGGCGCCCGGCCCCTCCCCAGCGGCGTTGGGGCTCGTGCGAGGCCCCCATGCAGCGTCGCGCCCGAAGCGCGGCAGAAAGAAACGACGATGATTCATCCCTCGACGAACCCCATCTCGATCGGTCGATCGGACGCCCATGCCGTCCCCACCACGGTGAGCGCGCGTAGCGCCCGCACGGGGCTCACGCCGGAGAGCCTCCGCCAAGCGTTCGCCGACCACCTGCGCTACAGCGTGGGGCGCCACTTCAAGGACGCCAACACCAGAGACCATTACCAGGCTGCCGCCTTGACGATTCGCGACCGCCTGCTCGATCACTTCCTGGAGGCGCAGCGCGCCCTGGAGTCGAGCGGTGCCCGGGTGGTGGCCTATCTCTCGGCCGAGTTCCTCACCGGACCTCACCTGGGCAACAACCTGCTGAGCCTGGGAATTTTCGAACAGGTCGAGGAGGCGCTCAGCGAAGGCGGGCTCGACCTCTCGGAGCTGATGTCCGTCGAGGAAGAGCCGGGGCTCGGCAACGGGGGCCTCGGTCGCCTCGCGGCGTGCTACATGGAGTCCCTCGCCAGCCTGAGCGTGCCCGCTGTGGGCTACGGCATTCGCTACGAGTTCGGGATCTTCGACCAGGAGCTCTCCGATGGCTGGCAGCGCGAGATCACGGACAAGTGGCTGCGCTACGGCAACCCCTGGGAGCTGAAGCGATCCGACCTCGCCGTGGACGTGAAGCTCGGCGGCCACTGCGAGGTGTACCACGACGACCAAGGCCGCTACCGCGTCAACTGGATTCCCGGGCGGGTGGTGAAGGCCATCCCGTACGATACACCGATTCTGGGCTACGGCGCGGCCACCTGCAACGCCCTGCGCTTGTGGGAATCGCAGGCCGTCGAGTCCTTCGACTTCGCGGCGTTCAACGTGGGCGATTACTACCGGGCGGTGGACGAGAAGGTGCGCTCCGAGAACCTCACCAAGGTGCTCTACCCCAACGACGAGCAACAGCAGGGCCGCCGGCTCCGGCTCGAGCAGCAATACTTCCTGGTTTCGGCCTCGCTGCAGGACATGCTGCGAACGCACGAAGCGCAGGGGCGCTCCCTGAGCGACTTCTCCCACCACTTCGTGGCCCAGCTCAACGACACCCATCCGTCTCTGGCGATCGTCGAGCTGATGCGGCTGCTGATCGACGAACGGGGCACGACGTGGGAAGCGGCCTGGGAGATCACCCGCAACACGTTCGCCTATACGAATCACACGCTGCTTCCGGAGGCGCTGGAGACGTGGCCCGTCTCGCTGTTGGCCGAGGTGCTCCCGCGCCACCTGCAGCTCATCTACGAGCTCAACCGCCGCCTGCTCGACGTGGTCGGCTGCATGGCGCCGGGCGACGGCGCTCTGCGGGCACGCATCTCTCTGATCGACGAGACCGGCGAAAAGCGCGTGCGTATGGCACACCTGGCCGCCGCTGGCTCGTTTGCCATCAACGGCGTGGCCGAGCTGCATACTCGCCTGCTCGAGCAACACGTGATGAAGGATTTCTTCTCCCTGTGGCCCGAGCGCTTCAGCAACAAGACAAACGGGGTCAACCCTCGCCGCTTTCTCGCGCTCTGCAATCGCCCCCTCGCCCGCCTGATATCCGACCGCATCGGCACGGGCTGGCTGCGCGACCTCGAGCAACTGCGCGAACTGGAAGCGGCCGCCGAAGACGAAGTCTTTCGACAAGCCTGGAGGAAGGCCAAGCGTGAGAACAAGACCAACCTCGCCGGGGAGATCGCGCAGCGAACGGGCGTGCTCGTCGACCCGAGCTCGCTGTTCGACGTGCAAGTCAAGCGCATCCACCAATACAAGCGGCAGCACCTCAACCTGCTGCACGTGCTCACTTGCTACCTGCGCCTGAAGGATCGACCCACGGGGAGCTTCACGCCGCGCACGTTCATCCTGGGCGGCAAGGCCGCGCCGGGCTACCGCCTCGCCAAGCTCATCATCAAGCTCGCCACGGCCTGCGGCCGCCTCGTGAACGGCGACCCGGAAATCGCCGGGCGGCTGCGCGTGGTCTTCTTTCCGGATTTCAACGTGACCAACGCCCAGCTCATCTACCCGGCGGCCGAGCTCTCGGAGCAAATCTCGATGGCCGGCAAGGAAGCCTCCGGAACGGGCAACATGAAAATGACCCTCAACGGGGCCCTCACCATCGGCACCCTCGACGGGGCCAACATCGAGCTGCGAAAGGCCGTGGGCAAGGACAGCTTTTTCTCCTTCGGCCTCGACGTGCAGGAGGCCGCCACGCTGCGCGAGGCCGGCTACCACCCGCGCGAGCACCTGAGCTCGGACCCCGAGCTGGGTCGCGTGATCGACCTGATCGCCAGCGGGGCGCTCTCCGGCGGGGACCCTTCGCTGTTCGCTCCGCTGCTTACGACACTGCTCGACGAAGACCCGTTCTTGGTCCTGGCCGATTATCGGTCCTACGTGGACTGCCAAGACCGAGTCGGACAAGCCTACGAGAACCCTCACGACTGGACTCGCCGGTCCATCCAGAACGTCGCTCGCGCCGGGCGCTTCTCCTCGGACCGCGCCGTGCGTGAGTACTGCCGAGACATCTGGAAGATCGAGCCGCTCTCGGTCTAGTGCCCCGTCACTGGCCGTCGAACGGGATGGTCGGCTGTGGCCTCGCCCGCGCTCCTCAGCGCGCCGGCGCTCGGGGCACGCTTGGCCCCCACCAAATGGGCCAACCAAAGCGCAGCAGCAGGGCAAACGCGAGGCACCAGGCGCCCCCCGCGAAATGCCAGAAGGGGACCGGGCTCCGCGGGAACACCCAGGGCCCGAGAGCGCGAGCCATGGTGGCGAGAACCATGAGCCCGAAGGCCCAGTGGACCGAAGGCGGCACCTCGAGGGGGCGCCCCGAGTGACCGAGCGAGACCCGCGCCATCATGCCGATCGTGAGCCCGCCCACGCCGCCGACGGTGAGCAAGTGCATCGGCGTGGTCGGCGGCACGGCTCCGAGCTGCGAAAGGCCCTCCGCGCCCAGAGAGAGCGCGGTAGCCGTGGCTCCGAAGTGAAGAATCCAGAGCAGCGGCGGCCTGGCCTTCCACGGCGCCCAAGGCAGCATGCGCACCAACGCCACGACGGAGGCGGTGAGCCACAGTGTGGCAGAGGCTTCGCGAGGTACGAAGGGCTGCAGTAGCGCGGCGGCGGCAAAGGTTGCCATCGTGGCGATCTCCAGGCCCCCGAAGCTCTGAATCCAAGGCGTACGGGTGCCATTGCGCGTGAACATCGGGATGACCCGCCCGCCCACGACGAGGATCATCAGGGTGATGACTCGCAACGCGAGCAGCTGGCCCCACCCGCCGAGGCTATTGCCTCGCCACTGCCAGACGGCGCCGAGCGCCTCGGCGTGCATGGCGGCATTGGCCGCGGACATCAACGCAAGCATGACCAGAAAGACATAGTTGCGGCGATTGCGCGCAACGATGAGCGCCCGCCCCAACGCGACCCCGAGAGCCGGAAGAAACGCGACATCCAAGGCCGCCGCCAGTGTTGCGGGAACCGCCGACAGGGGGGCGAGGCGGCCGAGCACCCACAGCCCGGCCAACAGCCCCAGCGGCGTGCCGCTGACGATCCGTCGCTTGGTCCAGACCGACGCCGCCGTCGAAAGAAAACCTGCAATGACGGCCACCGCGAAACCGAAGATCATTTCGTGGGCGTGGAACCGCGCTCCCGAGAAATACGCGCTCCCCAGCCCGCCCCCCACGACGCCGAGCCAAGCGGGAACCAACACGATGGCGCTGACCGTCGCGAGGAGAAAGAAGGGCCGAAACCCGATCGAGAGCACGGGGTGGCACTGCAGATCTTCGAGCGGCCGGCTCTCCTGCGCGGGCCGCCCTGCGACGGCGTGGCGGACGGCCGGCGCCGCCTCGAGCCCCGCGGAGCCTCCGGAAGGTCTTGCCGCGGGCGGCGCCGGCAACGCCCCCGCGGCAGGTGACGATGGGTGGCCGGGTTGCGAAGGTGGCATCGGTCTCTCGAGTGCGTCGCGGGCGCTGCAGCAATGTCTGCAGCAACGTCTGCGCCAACGTCACTTCATCGCCCAACAGCTTTCGAACGGGCCCATTCGTCGCGCTGCGCGCGCAATCTTCGGCGCCCAGGCCCGCCCCAGGCGCAGAGATTGCGCCCGCCGCACGAGCTTCACTCGAGCCGAAGCTGCTTCCCGAGTCGCGGCTTCCGGCTCCGCCCGCCTCGCCGGATCCGCTCGCGCTGCGGTCGAGAAGGTCGGCCACTCGTCGAGCCGCTCGAGAAAGCGTTCCGTCGCTCGTCGGAGGATGCCCTCGAGCACGCAGGCCCCGTCGATGCGGCACGAACTCCCCTCGGAGCGCACGCACTCGACGACGCCGAGGTCCCACTCCGCGCTGCGCACGACAGGACCCAGCCGTAGCTCACCGGCCTCCACGGAGAGCCGCACACCGCTGGACCGACCCCGTGTCGTCTCGACCCAGCCCGGCCGGCGAGCCCCTGCACGACCTTCGGGAGGTGATTGGTGGACATGACCCTTCGAACTCGCCGCGGGCGGCGATTCCGGTCGAGATGCAGCACGCTCTCCCTCGGGCCCGCAGGGTCAGCCGCCGCCTCCGGACCGGGCCCGATCCCGACCCCGCGGCGGCGGCTCGGGGTCGAGAACGCGCTTCGCAGCGCCTCGAAAACGCTGTACCGTCGCGGCAAGAAAGAGAGCGCGCGCGGAATCGAGAGCGGGGATGCTAGCGGATGTCATGACCTCCATCATTCCCTCCCCCCGGTTGCTCCTGCTCGTCGCCGCGTCGTGGGGCTGCCACGCCCGTGGAGCGCCCGAGCAGCAGGCTCCTGCTGGCCCGAGCCAATCGAAGAAGAAGTCGTTCGACCCCGCCGCCTGGCTCGTCGGGAGCGTCGACGAGCGCTTCGCTCTCGTTGGCAAGCACCTGCGCGGATTCGACGTAGCGATGGCCGAGATCGGCTACCGCTACACCGAGCTCTACTGGGCGAGCAGAGATGGCAACTGGAGGTACGCTCGCTATCAGCTGAGCAAGATCGAGACGGTCGTGAGCCAGGCCGCCGAGCGTCGACCGAACCGCGGCGGCACGGCCAAGATGTTGGACGGGCCGGCGCAAATGGTGAAAGCGGCCATCGAACGCCGAGACGCTGCCGGGCTACAAGCCGCTCTGACGACGCTCACCGCGACCTGCAACGCTTGCCACCACGCCGCGCGCGCAGAGTTCATCCACGTCGAGCCCCCCCGCGAGCGGCTGTCGCCCGTGCGGCTCGACCCAGCCCAGAAGGAACCGGCGGCCCCAGGAGCCCGATAGATCCCCTTCGACGGCCCCCGCGGGCTCTCGCCTCGCCGCGCGCGGGGAGGCCGCGGCGGCTCGGAGTCGAGTCGCGCTCCGCGACTTGGTGGCCGTGCGATCGGCGCCCGCTGTCGTCGGGTATTTCCGCGCAGGTTGGTGTTATCCTTCTCCCACCGTGCGCTGCCCGACACTCCCAGGCTCCCGAGGGCCATCCGCCCGGCGCCACGGCAGCAGAGAGCCGCTCTGCGCCGCGGCGCTCGCCCGCGGGTCGCGGTCGGCGGCGCTCCCCCTGGCAATGCTGCTTCCGCTGGCCGCCTGCGTCAGCCGCCCGCGTGCGGCCGCGGTGGAAGGGCAGCCCCCGCCCCCCGTGCCGGTCCCCTCGCCGCGCGAACGCGGCTGCGTCGAGTCCGAGGATCTGAAGCCGTTCGTCGTCGAGCTCGGCCAAGAGCGAGAGCGCGCCCGAGAGCGCGCCCTGGCGGCCCAGGGCGGGCAGTGGGTGTTACGCCGGGGTTCGTACTCGACCGCGGCACCTGCCCTGGACGAGACGGTCGAGCTCGAAGGGGCTCGCTGGGTCACCGTCGGGCATCGTCCGGGCACTGGCTCGGCAATGCAGCGTCTGGCTCGGGTCGGCCGCGTCCTATACCGAATCGTCGAGCGCGCCGCGGGCCACCCCGTGCAGCTGACCTCTTGTGGCGTGCGCGGGTGCTCCCGCGCGAGGGCCCCGCTGCCCCCCAAGGCCCGTCCACGAATGGTCGAGCTGCGCGAAGGCGAGGTATGGGGTGGACCTCTCGAGCTCGAATACGACTACTGGTGGGCGGACGTCACGCCCCGCGGGCAGCGCGACTGCCTGTAGGCGCGCCGAGCCCGCGCCCCTTCAGAAGTGGTCTTCGACCCGCTCGCTGTGCTCGAGCCAGGTTGCGCGGGCCACCGCGTAGACGAAACGAGCCGCGCTCTCCCGCTCGTCGAGCGTGATGGCGACTCCCTTCTGCTCGGCAAGCCACGGCAAGAGATAAAAGGCCACGTGGGATCGCGCTTCGCTGATCGTACCGGGCCAACCACCAGACGGCCGGCGACTGGAGTCCACCACCTCTTGTCGGACGCTCAGCGCCCATTTGCGCCCCACGGCCTCCGCTTGGTCGCGCGCGGAAGACCCGAGCCGAGCCGCTGCCTCGACCGCGTCGCCAAACGGCCCGGGAAGCCCCCGCACTCGGCGACTCACGGCCGGACCCCACAGCCCAGCTCTTCGCGACCCAGCGCTCGTCGCCTATCGATCGCGCGCCTGGGCGGACTCAGCGGCATCGGCACCCTAGATCCCAACTCGCGCCTGGACGGCCCGAGCGGCGCGACGCAGGGCGGGCCCGCCCGAGGTGGGCAGCTGCGGAACGAGCGCGGTCAGCGAACGCAACACCAGCCCCGTCGCTCGACGGCTCGCCAGCCCGCGCGCGTGCTTTTCCACCCAGGCACTCGACGGCCTGTCCAGCACGCCAGCGAAAGACCACCAAGCGTGGCCATCCAGCTTCAACAGCAGCCGGTTCATCGTCTCGACGCCCGACTCGGCAAACCCGAGGCACTGCCAATCGCCCGGGGCGGATCGGGCCAGCTGCCTTCCGAAGCTCGACCAGACACGCTCGTCCAGGGTTCGGGGGAACGCATCTCGCCAGCTGGCCAGCGGGCTCTCGATATCCAGCGCCGCGGCTCGGGCGAGCGCGTAGCCTCGGCACAGGCAGTCGGCGAAGCCATACGCATTGGTTCGTTGTCCCGCGATGAGCGCCGCTCGGGCCTCCGCCTCGAGCTCGAGCGGAACCGTCGCGATGTTCACGGCGTCGCGCCCCGCGACCAAGAGGGTGCTCAGCTTCCGCGCAACCTCCGGCTCCAGCCCCTCGATCACTCGCTCGAGGATCCGGCGCGCCAGCGCAGCACGGCTCGCCTCCAAGCGCGACGGCGAGCTCTCTTCGGTCGAGCTCGACGCCACCCCGTTCGGGGGGACAATATCCTGGGCTACACGAATCACGCGCATCAGGACGCGCTCGCAGGGAGCCCCCTGGACGGTGGAAGGGCGCCGCAGAACGGTTCGGGAGGCAGACGCACCCCGGCGCCCCTGGCTCGGCTTTCCGTCGACGGATCCAGTTCTCTTCTGATTCATCGCGATGCTATTTCTTGCTCCGCAGGCTGCGCGCGCCCAAGGCGGAGCTGGCCGACCCGTGCCTTCAGCCACCGGTGAGGTTCTTTCGCTTCCTTCCGTTGGACGCACGTCGCGCACACGCAACTCGCCTGCCCTGGTTGCAACCCCATACCACTCGACCGCCCCGTTGCCAACAACCCGCGAAACGGCGGCGCAGCTCGTGTCGTGGTTCCAACGCCCAGGCCGCCGCCGACAGCGCGCCGGAAGCCGCCACTCCAATGGCCGCCCAGGAATCGCGCGAGCGCGGAATGTGGAGCGCACCCTCCTCACTTCTGCTATGGCGGTGCGCTTCCTTTTTTTTACCCGCCGGTGCGCCCGCGGCAATCGGTGGCACTGGCCGCGTCGCCGCCGGACCTGCCCGGGGAGACCCGCCGAGCGGCTCGATATCGAGCGGAGCGCGAATCACCCCCCGCGAGATCGCGCCGCCAACCTCACCCGTGCGACAGCACGGGTCGCGCGGCTGAATGGCCTGCTGCCGACCGGCAGCTACGCGACCTCCACCGTTTTCACGAAAAACGTCTGCAAGACGTTCGGGCCGAACGTCGTGGAAATCGCGACGTCGGCGGCGTCTCGCCCGCGCGCGATCAAGACCCGCCCGATGCGGGGGCGGTTGTGACGCGCGTCGAACGCATACCACGCGCCTCCGAGGTACGCCTCGAACCAACCGGAGAAATCCATCGGAGCATCGACGGGTGGCACGCCGATGTCTCCCAGGTAGCCCGTGCAGTAGCGGGCCGGAATGTTCATGCAGCGGCAGAACGTGAGCGCCAGATGAGCGAAATCTCGACAAACCCCGCGCCTCTCCTCGAATACCCCGAGGGCCGTCTTGGTCGGATCGGCACGTGAGTAGTCGAAGGTGATGTGCTGATGGACGAAGTCGCAAATCGCCTGCACCCGGGCCCAGCCGGGAGGTGTGCTCGAGAAGAGGCTCCACGCCGTCTCGGAGAGGCGGTCGGTCTCGCAGTAGCGACTTCCCAGCAGAAACACCAGCACGTCCTCCGGTAGCGATTCGATCGGGACCTGCTGTGCGCTGGGCACGGCTGGGTCTGCAATGCCCGTGTCTCGAACCACCGTCTCCGCCCACACTCGAAGGGTTCCGGGAGGCGCCACGATGCGGTTGCACCAATTTCCGAACCCGTCTCTGTACGCGCGGACAGGCACCGAGGGGTTCGTCATCATGTGGTCGGGGTGAACGAGGTCAGCCACCCGGGAGTGGTGGACGTTCACGATCAAGATCAGCGGCGTCGCCTGCGGGAAGCTGTATTGAAATTCGTATCCCACTTGGATCTTCATAGCCTCGCTCCTCGAAAAGCCCCCTCGAATGTAGGAAGTACCTGCTGACGAAACACTCGTCGAGAGATCTCTTCGCCGCGAAGCAGGAACGCCAGGCGCACCGCCGTGTCATCCAATCGACACGGCTCGGCTCTCGGCTCGCCCGGGCGATGTGCTCGAGCTGAGCGATTGCGCGCGTTCGCCGGGAAGCCAACATCGACCGGCCGAATCTCGATTCCTGGTGCGCGGGACATTTCCACGCAAATCCGCGGGCGCAACGCGTGCACCCCGCGGGGGACGGCCCCTGCGCGTGGAGCGTCCCACAGCGGTGCTCGCGAGCCGGAGAAACGCCTCGCACGACGGCCCGAGGGGCACCTCCGGCCATGGATCGAATCGCTCGGTCACCGCTACGGCGCCTGGCCCAACGCCGCGAGAACGACCCGCGCGAAGTCGAAAAGGCTGACGAGCTTGGGGGGCCCGTCCGTCCCCTCGACGACCACGTAGCGCGCGCTTCGCCGGCATACCTCGTGCGCTGCCACACAGGCGGGAACTTGCGGACGCGAAAACCAGAGCACGTTTCGCTCGGCATACGACTCCACGCCAATGTCGGGGTCGCAGCCGCGGCCGAGCCGAATCTCCCGCGGAGAAAGCACTCCGACCGGTCCCGCCTCGCCCTCGACGATCAGAGCCAAGGCCGGGTCGCTCTCCAGGCGAGCGGCCGCCGCGAACATCGACTCCGACGCAGCAACCGTTTCGAGGCGCACCTCCGAAAGGGAGCTCAGCGGCGCCGACGACTCGGTTCGAGCCGCGGCGAGCGTGAGCTGGTGTGTGGTCAAGACCCCGAGCAGCGGGCCGTCGGCCACGACGTAGAGGCGATGGAGGCCACGCCGGATCATTCGCCGGCACCCCTCGCTCAGGAGCACGTCGGCGCCCGTCACGGGCACGGCACCGGTGAGCCAACGACGTACGGTTTCGCCCCTCCGCCACACCCGATGCAGGGGACCGGGCCCGGGCTCACTGAGCTCCGTAGCCGCGTACAAATCTGCGACGCACAGCATCCCGATGAGGCGCTGGTTGTCGTCGAGGACCGGCAAGCTATCGGCTCCGAGTCGTTCGAGCCGCCCCGCGGCTTCGAAGAGCGAAGCGTTCTGGTGCAGGCTCTCTACCGGGGAAACCATCCATTCGGAGACTTTCGCCCGTTCAAGCCACATGATTTGCCCGCTGAAGCCACATGAGGTCCGTCCGCCTTTTTTGGGAGATTGCCCTGCGCGCGCCGGTGTGCCAGGGCCCTTGGCCGCGCAAAAGATGGGGGCGGCGCCGGAGCCAGAACGCGAGGAATGACCCACGCAAAGCCCCGCAGCGTGCACGATGGCGCTCCAGGTTGGTGGTCATTGGGGGGTCCGCTGCTTACGGCTCGCCGGAGCGGGCGTGATGCAACCCGCGCGCGGGCTGCCGCTCCGGCCTTGCGCCCCCAGCGTTCGCACCGATTCGAAGGACCCACTGCGGGGCTACCCATTGGGTATAGCAGCTGCGCGCACGGATTGCTCTTCCAAACGGCCGCGCACCACGCTTTCGGCCCGCTCAGCCATCATCCAACGGCCCCGCCAGAGCGCGTTGGCAAGCTTCGCCGTCAGAGCCCTTCCCCCCTCGACCGCGCGAACCGAAGCGCTCGGCACCGCCTTGGGGCCGGCCCAGCGAGCGTTTGGCGGGCGCGATGCCGGCCCGCCACGGGTTCGGTGGTAGAGCGAGCGGCGGGGCCCCGGCCCTGCCTGACCAATGCGCTCGCGAAAAATCGCGCCTCGACCGCTCGACGCACGTGCCCTCCTTGGGCGGGAGCCTGCGGTAGCGTATCCTCCCCGGAACATCCCTGCCCGTCGAAAGGCCCGAGCGCCCGCAACCGTGGTGGGCGACACGCGAAAGAGCATCCATGCGCTTGCACATCTCCCACACCACGCACTTCGACTACGACGAAGACGTGCAACCGGGCCCTCACCTTCTCTACTTGCGGCCGCGGGACAATCCACTGTTGCGAGTCGAGCACTTTCAGGTGCACTCCGACCCAGGAGCCACCGTCCACTGGCTGCGGGACGAGTTCGACAACATGCCCGCCAGTATGGTGTTCGCCGAGGCGGCCTCCGCAATTGACGTACACTCGACCTGCCAGGTCACGACGGCAGAAGAAGAGAGCTTCGCGCCCTGGGTGCGGGACTACGCGAGGACGTTTCCCTTCACGTACGAGCCCCTGCACCACTTCAACCTCGGCCTGTATCTCACGCCGCCGAACGAGCCGACCCAGCGAGCGCTGAAGAAGTGGCTCGAGGGGCATTTCACCCTGCAACCATCGGGCACCGTCGAGTGGCTCTCTGGTCTCAATCGAGTGTTGTTCGAAACTCTGCGCTATGGCCGGCGCAGCGAGCCCGGCATCCAAGACCCACTCGCCACGCTCCAGTTGGGCACCGGCTCGTGCCGCGACTATGCCGTCTTGCAGATCGCCATCGCCAGAACGATGGGCCTCGCCGCGCGCTTCGTGAGCGGCTACTTGTTCGACCCCTTGCTGGACGATTCTGCTGCCGGGGACATGCACGCTTGGGTGGAGGTCTACGTGCCGGGGGCAGGCTGGCGCGCCTTGGACCCCACACATGGGATCTTCTGCCACGATGGCTACATTCCCGTCGCGCACGCCATCGTGGCCGAGAGCGTCAGTCCCGTTCAGGGTTCGTTCCTGGGTCCGCGCACCGTTCGAGCCCAATTGACGACGCGGGTGAAGGTGCTGCGCATCGACCCCCAGTAGCGGCCCGCCGGAGCGCCGACGCCCCGTCCTCGCCGCGGCGGCGGCGCCGCCGCCGCCACGGGCGACGCGAGCTCGGCGCCCACGGCTGATTCGGGCCAAGGCTGGCTGAGGCAGCATCGCTGGCCCACTTCTTCTTCAGCCCGGAGCGCCGGGCTGGGCGCAGCGTTGGAGACCCGAGCACCCGGGCCGCATCCTGAGCGTCGAGCTGAGCATCGGCAGCGAAATGGTTCATTGACCACTCCGCTCGTTGCGTGCTAAGGATAAGACGCCCAAGCGAAGGAGAATTTCTGGGTGCCGAGCAACCAGGAATGAGGCAAGTGGCGCAAGAGATACGCACTCGGCGTTCGCAGAGCGAGCCGCACTGCGGAGAGAAACGGTGGGCGTAGCCGCGCACGGAACGTGTGCGGCTTGGTTTGTGGGTCGGGCGAGCTGAGGGAATGCTCGCTGCGAATCCGGGGATTCGACACGCCCCAGGCCGTGCTCTGGCGGCCCCGAAAGCACGCGGAGTCCCGAAGAAGATCGCGGCGCAGGCGGGCGACAGCTCCCAGTCGCCGGCGGAGAGGTCCGCGCTCCCTCTCCCACCTTGCTCGACCCCGCACCGGCGACGCTCTAGGCGCGCTCCAACGAAGACAAGAAAGAAACGAGACAGCCATGGCCGAAGGAAGCATCCAGCAAGAGACGCAACGCGGATCCATCTTGCTCCACGTCCGGCGAGGCAGTGGCCTGTCCTCATCGGCGAGTTTCCGATCCGGCGAGGCCCGGCAGTGCCACCCGCGGTGCCACCCGCAGTGCCAACCGCAGTGGCAGTGGCACCGGCACCGGCAGTGGCACCGGGTTTCCCCCTCCCGAGGCGCTGGAAGCGAGCATTCGGCGACGAGCGTGGGGGTAGCGTGAATTCTACCGCCGCGTGCGAGCCCACCAGCGACGCCTCCCTCAATCGCCCCCTTTTGGCGCATGACTACGAGGACCCGAAGCACGTCGTGCAGCGAGCCTGGAGCGTCCTGCGGCTCAACCGGTTGCAGCAGCTCATCGTCGTGACCATCGCCGAGTTGCGAGGCCTCGCACCCGCTGGGCTGATGGGACGCGACCTCGCTGCGCGCGAAGGCGAAGGCGACGACCCGCTGACGGCAGCTCTCGAGGCGTGCTGCGTCGAGTTGGAGGAAGCGGGCGGGATCGATGGGGCCGACGCGGAAAGAGAGCGGCGATGCGGAATCGTGCGCAGTCTGATCGCCGAGCAACCGCTCTCCTGGACGAGGCTGTTCATGGAGGCGCTCGACAACTACCGGCGCCGAGCGAGTCGAAGCCTGAGCGCGGCCTTCGCGGCCGAGCCTCAGCAGCAGTAGGGTCGAGCCAACCCGAGGCGAGCCCCTCGTCGGTTCCCGCGGGAACCCCCGGCTGCCGCTCCGCAGCCGGACGTGTGTCGAAACGCGTCGCAGGGCGGGCGCCCGCCCGCCGGCCCCGGACCGGCTTCGACGAGTCGCATCCCAATTGGGTGGCTGGACAGCCTTAAGTGGCTCACACGGAAAAAGTCGAGCAATATCGGAAAAATAGCCAAAAATGGCGCAGGCAGAATTGGGCCGGCTGAGAGGTGCTCTCGGACCGGTCTCCTCGCCTCCGCGGCGATGAACCTATCGCCGCGCCGAGCGATTCGTGTCACAGTGCCTCTAGCCGTGTGGCAAGGAACGGCGCCACAGGGTCGGAAGTTGGGCGCGTAGTCGCTGTTCGGCGCATGGCTCGTTGCGCAGAGTACTTGCACGAAGATCAACGAGCGAGGCGAGGCAATCTAGTGAACAGCAAACTGTACGTCGGCAATCTCAGCTACTCTACGGGCGAAGAACAGCTTCGCGAGGCCTTCTCGGAATTCGGTCAGCTCCGCGCCGTCACGATTGTTACCGATCGAATGACTGGCCAGCCCAGGGGCTTCGGGTTCGTCGAGTTCGAAACCGACGAGCAAGCGCAACAAGCCATCCAGAATTTGGACGGCACGCAGCTCGACGGGCGATCCATCACCGTAAACGTGGCGCGCGAGCGAGAGCCGCGGCGCTTCGACGGTCCGTCCGGGGGCGGCGGTGGAGGCGGTGGCGGTGGGCGCGGTGGCCGTCCTCGGTCGGATGGCAACAAGAGCCGTCGCGGTTCGGGTCGTTGGTGAGAGCCCGCCCTTCAATAGAAAAGCGCCGTCGAGAGCAGCAGCGCCAAGAGCGCAAGCGCGACAAAGCTGAAAAGCGCGAGAAGCGCAAGCTCGAGAAGGAAAGCACGGCGCAAGGCGAGTCAGGGGAAGACCCGGATATCGCCCACATCGTTTGGGGGCCGCAGCCTTCCGACGATTCCTTGGACGACGGCAAGCCCGAAGTCTAGACGCGAGCGCGGCCTCCGGTGCGCCGAGGATATCGGCGGCCCCGACGTTCGTTTCGTTCGTCGGCACCACTTCGGCCAGCGCCTCGTGGACAACCGAGTCGATCGGACGACGGGCGAGGCTTTGGAGCGGGCGGGGAACGGCGAGCCACGGCCGACCGGCGGCTGGCGCGCGGCGTTTGCGCCGAAAAGAGGTCTGCGTTCTTTCCGACCGAGCTCTCCGAGCCTCGAACGGGTCGTCCGGGGGCCCGTCACCTTCCAGCACACCCGCCGAACGACGTGAGCGGGCGTTTTTCGAGGTGGCCGGCACGGCGCTCGTTGCGTTTCGACGCACTGGCTGGTCGACTTGTCCCGTCATTTCGGCCAATTTGCCGTTCTGAGCGGAAATGAGAGCCTCCCCCAGGCCGCCAGCGGCACCATGGTCGGCGCGGAGCCGCGCTGACGAGGGTCCGGGGGCTGTCGCGCCCACGAGAGCGACGACGGCTGGCGCAAGTCACCGTGGGGTTTCACGTGACCGAGATCGAGCAGCAAGAGCTCGGCGTCAGCAGTTGCCGTCAGCGACACGGCCCGTTCGTCGCTGATCGCGACCCCATCACCGCGGCCCATGTTGACGGCTCCGATGGTGGCGTTGCCGTCGACCACGTGAAGCCACACGCCCCGTCCTTTCGCTATCTCGTGGATCACGTGCTGTCCGCGCACGAGGACGCTGGAATACACGAACGCGTCCTGGTGCACTCGGAGCGAGCCGTTGCGCGCGTCGGGCGAAGCGACGGTGCACAAGACCCCGCGGCGCTCCGCAACGCTGAAGCGCTTCTGCTGGCGACCCGGCTCGAGGTCGGCCTCTGACGGACGCAGCCAGACCTGAAACACGTGCGCCCAGTCGGTGGGCGAGGCGTTGGCCTCGCTGTAGCGAATGCCGCGTCCGACCGTCGTGCGCTGGAAGTCTCCGCTGCGCAGCAGCCCACAGTGGCCGGTGGAGTCCTCGTAGATCAGCGTGCCTTCGCGAACGTAGGTGATGAGCTCCGCATCCTGCCTGGGCGCCCGAGTGCCCGCTCGGGGTGCGAGGCGACCCTCTTGAAAGGTTTTGAGCGCACCAAAGCACGGCTCGAACGGATCCGTGCGGTCTTCTCCGGAGAAGCTGCGCCAGGCCTCCCTTTCGGGATGTCGCTGGTATCGCCGCTCGCTGGCCTTCGTGAGCTTGATCATTGGCGCCAGTCTCCCCCCGCGGTTCCCGGTGCATCGAACGACGGCCGACGTGCTGCCCCACGCGGGCGAAAGCTTCTGGCACTTCTCAATTCTCCACATCCTCTGGTGATGGTCTCGTTCCATGCACGGAGCGTGCCCGAGAACGTTTGTCGACGTGCATGCGCCGACGCCGCGCGTTGGAGCGGAGGCGGTTTCACCACGGACCGGACGATCGCGCTCAGCTGGGAATCGCGGTCGACTCCCTCATGGTGCGAGGGACTCGAGCTGGTGTCACGCGACGCAGGGCACGTTCATTCCCAGCGGCGGTCCGAGCAGCGCTCCGAGGTCGGACTGCTCCAGAGTTTCATCAGCCAGCAGGGCGCGCACCAGCTGCCGTCTGGCCCCCCATGGCCTCTCGGCTCGTCATCGCGTCCGAGTGACCTTGCTCGAGTGTAACGGTCGGTCGGGGTCCACGCCCTTTTCCCGGGCCACCAGCTCCACCAGGCCGTAGCAGGACTGCGTCAACGTGAGCGGAGCCACGGCGGGGTGGACCCCCGCCAGCACGGGAAGCTCGTGGTCCCCCGCATCGACGTCCCCGGCGTTCGTCGAACCGCCTTCGCGAACTTCTCTCGAACCCGCCCGGCCAAGCCCTGCGGCTGCTTACTCCGTCCCGCCGATCCGCACGATGCCCTCGTCCAAGCGGAGGATGATGAACGCGCCGGAGTGGATGCGGGCGACCTCGGGACTCGCCTGGAAGCGCGCCACGTGCGAGATCGTGAGCGGATGGCGCGACGCAAAGGCTCCGCCGGCTCTCGCTCGCAGCAGCAGGCCGCGTGCAAACAGGCTGTGCGGGGCCGTCTCCGTGATGACGCGGACCGGCGTGCGGGACACCGGCTCCGCGCACGAGAAGACGTCCTGCACGAAGAGCGATCGGCCCGCGCGCTGCCCGGTGCGAACCGCGAAAGCGCCCCCGCGAGCCAAGCGTGCCTCTCCCCGCCGCAGGCCCTCTTCGCACGGCAGTGGCGTTGGCAGACTGTGATGGGCGGTGGTGATGGTGCTAAATTCCGCGGTCTCGAGGGCGTCGCGTATCGATTGTCGTGTCCATCTGGACGACTGGGCTGCATCAGTATGACCGACTCGAGCCACCCGGGTGCGCCCCCGGCGCGCCCTGGATACGAGCTCGTGATCGCGTTTCCCCGCCGGCAGTCGAGCGGTTCGGTCCTTGCAACGACCCGGCCATGCGATCGACCTCGGCCCAGCCATCACCTCGAACCGACCCCCGTCGCCGCGCACCGCGGCGTCGTGCTCCCCGTGCCTGACTCGAACTACGCGGGGCCCGGGGTGGGTAGCGCCCTGCCCGGCAGACGCCCGGCAATCGACGGATGGGAGAACGAAGGCGGCCCCGTCTACCCGATCGAGGAGCCACGCCTCACGAAGAGACTCATCGTCTTCGACCTGGATGGAACCCTCGCGGAAAGCAAGGCGGCAATCGACGCGGAGATGGCCCGACTGCTGCGCGATCTGCTGCGAATCGTGCAGGTGGCGGTCATCTCGGGCGGCGATTGGCCGCAGTTTCAACGACAGTTGGTCTCGAACCTGCCCCCCGATTCGAACTTGCGGAACCTGTCTCTGCTGCCCACCTGCGGCGCTCGGTTCTACCGGCATGCCGACGACTGGCAGCAACTGTATTCGGACGACTTCACCGATTCAGAGAAGAAGAGGATCGTCTCGGCTTTGGCCTCCGTGGTCGAGTCGTTCGAGTTCGAGACGCCAGGCACCTGGGGCGAGCTGATCGAAGACCGGGGAAGCCAGATTACCTTTTCTGCCCTGGGGCAGCATGCGCCCAACGAGGCAAAGAAGCACTGGGACCCGGACTTTGCCAAGCGCAAGCAGATCCAGTCCCGGCTCACGGCACGGATCCCCGAGTTTTCGGTGCGCCTCGGTGGATCGACATCCATCGACGTCACCCGGGCGGGTATCGACAAGGGCCACGGCATCAGAAAGCTGCGCGACATTCTCGGCATCGTGGAGGGTGAAATGCTGTTCATCGGGGACGCGTTGTTTCCCGGCGGCAACGACCATGCGGCGAAAGAGGCGGGTGTGGTCTGCATTCAGGTTCGCGACAGTCATGAAACGAAGCGACTGATTGAAACGATGCTCGCCTGTCTCAATGTCGCTCCACGCTCACCTCTCGAGGCGACGAGCTCGTGAACGTCTTGCGAGATGGAGCCGTGACGGAGGGCCCCGCGGGCTGGCCCGCCGGGGTCGAGCGCGTGGGCTGCGCGTCGAGGTAGTCGCCGACGGCGATGGCGCAGCGCCGCCCTTCGTCGATCGCCCAGACGACCAACGAAGCACCTCGACGGGCGTCGCCGCAGGCGAAAACGCCGGGTCGCGACGTCAGGTAGTCGGGTGCCCGAACGTTTCCTCGCGCGTCCTCCTCCACGCCGATGGGCGGGGAGAAGGCGCTTCGCTCGGGGCCCTCGAAGCCGATGGCGACGAGCACCAGGTCGGCGTCCAACTCTCGATCGGTTCCGGCGACCCAGGCCAGATCGTGCGGTCGCACCTCGGCCACGCGAATGCCGCTCACCTTGCCCGATTTTTCGACGATCGCCCGCGGCGCGGTGGACCACAAGCGCAGCCCGCCTTCCTCCAGGGCGTACGACGAGAGCTCTCGGCGCGGGGCGTTGGGCCAACCCACGGTGTCGCGGGGGCGCGCCCCCGCGGGCGCCGCCCCGCGATCGAGCTGCGTCACCGAGCGCGGCCCCTGTCGGTGAGCGTTGGCGAGGCAGTCGGCGGCGGTATCTCCCCCACCGATCACCACGACGTGCTTGTCGCGAGCAGTGATCGTCGGTTCGTACCGACCCGTTGCACCGGGGCTCGTCCGTGCTCGATTGCAGTCGTAGAGGTAGTCCATGGCCAGGTGCACGCCCTCGCATTTCGCTCCGGGCAGGTCGAGCGTGCGGTGCAGGCGAGCTCCCACCGCGAGCACCACTGCGTCATGGGCTCTGGAAAGTTCGCTCAGGTCGACGTCCACCCCGACGTTGACTCCCGTCGAGAACTCGATGCCCTCCGCCTTCAGGATCTCGATGCGCCGGTCGATGACGCCCTTCTCCAGCTTGAAATCCGGGATTCCGAAGCGGAGCAGGCCCCCCAGCGCCTCGTCGCGCTCCAGCACCGTGACCCGGTGCCCGGCGAGGTTGAGCTGGGCGGCGGCGGCCAGACCGGCGGGCCCGGAGCCCACGACGGCCACGCGCTGGTCCGTTCGCTCCCGCGGGGGTCGCGGGGTGACCCAGCCCTGCTCGAAAGCGTATTCGATGATCGAGAGCTCGACGTGCTTGATCATTACGGGGTCGTCGTTGATCTCGAGCGTGCACGCGGGCTCGCACGGAGCCGGGCAGGTGAAGCCGGTAAATTCTGGAAAGTTGTTGGTCTCGTGCAGGCGATCGAGCGCCTCGCGCCAGCGCCGCTGGTAGACCAGCTCGTTCCAGTCGGGGATCAGGTTTCCCAGCGGGCAACCGCGATGGCAGAAGGGGATGCCGCACTGCATGCAGCGCTGGGCTTGCCCCTGCACCTGTGCCCTCGGCAGCAGGCGAATGACTTCCTCGTAGTCCTCCACCCGCTCGCGCGCGTCTCGGCGAGGGTCGCCCTGGGTGGCCCGGGCAATCGTCAAGAATCCTGAAGGGTCGCCCATTTCAAATGATCGCTTTCTCGGGCTCGGAGGTTTCGGTCGGCTCCGACTGGCTTCGCGGAGAGACGAGACCGTAGAGGGCCTGCTTGAAGGCCCGCGGCATCACCTTCGAGAAGGCATGCCTGGACGCTCCCCAGCTCTCCAGCAGCCGCTCGGCAACGGTTGACTGCGTGCGCCGCAGGTGCTCTTCGAGCAGCCGGCGCACGACCCGAAAGTCGTCCTCCTCGAGACACTCGATATCGACCAGCTCGGGATTGGTGCGCTGAGCCAGCTCGCGGCCCGGGTCGTGGACGCAGGCGATGCCGCCGCTCATCCCGGCGGCGAAGTTGTATCCGGTTGGGCCGAGCACGACGACGACGCCTCCCGTCATGTACTCGCACCCGTGATCGCCCACGCCCTCCACGACCACCGAGGCTCCCGAGTTGCGCACCGCAAACCTCTGGCCCGCCCGGCCCCGAAAGAACGCCCGCCCACTCGTCGCCCCGTACAGCACCGTGTTGCCCACGATCACGTTGTCCTCCGCCACGAACGCCGCGTCGGCCGCAGGGTGGATGGCGATGACGCCGCCGGACAGCCCCTTGCCCACGTAGTCGTTGGCCTCGCCCGAGAGCGTGAACTCCACCCCCGGCGCGAGCCACGCCCCAAAGCTCTGCCCCGCGGAGCCGTCGAAGCGCACCTTCAGCGTCCCGCGCGGCAGGCCGTCGCGACCGTGAAGCCGAGCAATGCGCGAGGAGAGCAGGCCCCCGACCGCGCGGTGCCGGTTCTCGACCTGCAGACTCAGCGAAACCGGTTCCCCGCCTTCGACCGCCGCCTTTGCCCGCGCGAGGATCTCGTGATCCAGCGCGTCATCGAGCACCGGGCACGGATCGCGTAGCCGGCGGCGCGGGGCCTCTTCCGGCGCTGCGGGCGGCGCGAGCATCGCCGACAGGTCGATGCGCCGCGCCTTTTCGTGCTCGAGGTTCGTTTCCACTTGCAGCAGATCGACCCGCCCGATCAGGTCGACGAACCGCCTCACGCCGAGCCTCGCCATGATCTCGCGCACGTCCTCGGCGACCAGGAAGAGGTAGTTGATCACGTCTTCCGGAGCGCCCGCAAAGCGTCGCCGAAGCACTGGATCCTGGGTGGCGATGCCCACCGGGCAGGTATTCAGGTGGCAGACCCTCATCATGATGCAGCCCAGCGCAATCAACGGCGCCGTGGAAAAACCCACCTCCTCGGCACCCAGAAGCGCTGCGACGACGACGTCTCGCCCCGTCTTCATCTGGCCATCCGCCTGCAGCGTGACCCGCGAACGCAGGTTGTGGCGCACCAGAGTCTGCTGGACTTCGGCCAGCCCGAGCTCCCAGGGGATACCCGCGTGCTGAATCGAGCTGAGCGGGGAGGAGCCCGTGCCGCCGTCGTGGCCGGCGATGACGATGTGGTCCGCGTTGGCCTTGACGACCCCGGCAGCCACCGTCCCCACACCGGCCGACGCGACCAGCTTGACCGAGATGGACGCCTCGGAGTTGGCACAGCGCAGATCGTAAATCAGCTGCTTGAGATCCTCGATCGAGTAGATGTCGTGGTGCGGGGGAGGACTGATCAGCTCCACTCCGGGGGTCGAGTGGCGCAGCGCCGCGATCTGGCGACTCACCTTGTGGCCGGGCAACTGCCCGCCTTCCCCCGGCTTCGCGCCCTGGGCGATCTTGATCTGGATCTGGTCGGCGTTGACCAGATAGTCGATCGTCACGCCAAATCGCCCCGAAGCCACCTGCTTGATTGCCGAGCGCCGCTCATCGAGGAACCGCATCGGGTCCTCTCCGCCTTCCCCCGTGTTCGATTTTCCGCCGACGCGGTTCATGGCAATCGCCAGCGCTTCGTGGGTCTCCGGGGAGATCGACCCGAGGCTCATGGCCCCGGTGGCAAATCGTCGAACGATGGCGCGGGCCGGCTCGACTTCGTCGAGGGCCACTGGCGCCTGGGCGCTGGCGAAGGTCAGCAGACCGCGCAGCGTGGCCCGACGCCCGCGCTCGTCGTCGACGCGGTCGGCAAACTGCCGGTACGCGGCGGGGCCCCCGGCGCCCGAGGTCACCGCCTGCCGAAGCATGGGCACGGTGTCCGCGCTCCACAGGTGCACTTCGCCGCCCCGGCGCCAGGAGTACAGGCCGCCCGCCGGCAGCGGCGCGGCGGGCTCTCGCCGCTTCCCCCGCGGGTAGGCGCGGGCGTGACGCGCGAGGGCCTCGCTGGCCAACAGCTCGAGATCGACGCCGCCGACGTTCGATGCGGTGCCCGGAAAATGCGCACGGATCAGCTCCGCGTCGAGACCGATGGCCTCGAAGGCCTGAGCTCCCGTGTAGGAGTGCAGCGTGGAGATGCCCATCTTCGACAGGACCTTCAACAGTCCCAGGTCGAGCCCCTGGATGACGTTGTCGCAAGCCTGGTGGACACAGGTGTCGGCGGGCAAGTCACCGGTCTCGACCAGCGCGGGCACGGTCTCCAGCAGCAGGTAAGGGTTCACCGCCCCAGCTCCGTAGCCCAGCAGACAGGCGACGTGATGCACTTCGCTCGGCTCTCCCGATTCGACGATCAGGCCCACGCGCAGACGGCGACCGCTGCGCACCAGGTGATGGTGGACGGCCGCCACGGCCAGCAGCGACGGAATCGGCACACGCTCGGGCGAGAGAGCGCGGTCGGAGAGAATGAGCAACCCGGCGCGACGTTCGATCGCCTCGTCGGCCTGTTCGCACAGCGCCTGCAAGCGCGCTTTCAGCCCTGCCGCGCCGGCCTGCCGGGGCCAGGTGACGTCCAGCGTCACCGCCGGCAGCCGCGTTTGCGTCGCCTGTGCGATGCGCGCGAGCTCCGCGTTGGTCAGGATGGGCTGGTCGAGCACGAGCTTGGTGCAGGGGTGCGGGCTTTCGTCGAGAACGTTCCCCTCCGGTCCGACCCCGGTGGCGAGGCTCATCACCAGCGCCTCGCGCACCGGGTCGATCGGGGGGTTGGTCACCTGGGCAAAACGTTGCTTGAAGTACCGAAACAGCGACGGGGACTGGTTCGACAGTACGGCCAGGGCGCTGTCGTTGCCCATCGAGCCATTGGGTTCTTTCCCCTTTCGCGCCAGCGGGACGGTCTGCACGCGAACGTTCTCCCGCGTCCAGCCAAACGCGAGCTGCCGCAGCCTGATCGACTCGACCGGCAGGCTGGGCGCGGCCGAAAGCGCCGGCAGATCGTCGAGGCTCAGCGTGCTGCGCTCGTGCCAGCGACCGTAGGGCTTCTGGCACGCCACCTCTCGTTCCACCTCTCCATCGGCGAACACGGCGTGCCGCTCCAGATCGACGACGAACAGCTGGCCGGGTTTGAGCCGACCTCGGCGGGTGACCAGGCTCTCGTCGAGAGACCAGGCTCCCGCTTCGGAAGCCAGCACCACCCAGCCATCGCTCGTCTGCGCCCAGCGCCCGGGGCGTAGGCCGTTTCGATCGAGCGTCGCTCCAATGATGCGCCCATCGGTGAAGCTCAGGCACGAGGGCCCGTCCCACGGCTCCATGAAAGACGCGTGGTAGCGGTAGAAGTCGACCAGCTCGGGCGCCAGATCCGTTCGCTTCTGCCAGGCCTGGGGCAAGAGCATCATCACCGCGTGGGGCAGGCTACGCCCCGACCGGACCAAGAGCTCGAGGGCGTTGTCCAGGGTCGCCGAATCGGAGCCCTGGGGGCGCACCAGGGGCCGCAACTTCTGCAGCGCCGGACCCAACAGCTCGCTCGACAGCGCGGATTCGCGGGCGCCCATCCAGTTGACGTTGCCCGTGATGGTGTTGATCTCCCCGTTGTGGGCAATCAACCGAAAGGGTTGCGCGAGCCGCCAGCTCGGCGACGTATTGGTCGAGAAACGGGAGTGCACCAGCGCCAGCGCAGACTCGAAGCGCGGATCCCGCAGGTCGGCGAAGCAGGGCCCGAGCTGAGGCGCGGTGAGCAGGCCCTTGTAGTTGACCGTCCGTGCGGAGCAGCTCGCGATGGTCAGCTCCTCGCCGGAGACGATCTCGGCCGAACGACGAATGACGTAGAGACTGCGTTCGAACGCCTCGGGATCCGAGACGTCCCCGGACGCCGCGATGAACAACTGGCGAATGACGGGGGCCGACTCGCGCGCGACCCGCCCCACGTAGCGGCCGTCAAAGGGCACGTCCCGCCACCCGATGATGCATTGCCCCTCCGCGCGCACCTGCTCCTCGAGGAGGCGTTCGAGCCGCACACGTCGCTCGACCCGCTGTGGGAGGAAGGCGACCAGCACGCCGTAGCGACCGGGCTCGGGCAAGTCGAAGCTGGCTACCGCTCGAAAGAAACGCTCGGGGATTTGCACCGCGATGCCCGCGCCGTCCCCCGTGTCCGGGTCGGCGCCCTCCGCGCCGCGATGCTCCAGGTTGCACAGGCAGCCCAGCGCTCGCCGCAGCGTTTCGTGCGTGGGCACGCCGTCGATGCGGGCGACCAAGGCCACCCCGCAGCCGTCGCGCTCGTTTGCCACGTCGTACAAGCTCGACGAGCCGCCGGAGCGAGCCGTCGACGCGGTTGCCCCAGGGGCCGCCGAAGGCCTCGCGGAGGCGCGCTGGAACTCGGTCGCCGTCATGCCGCGCCCTATGCAAGAGCCAAGCCAGACTCGCGCGGGTTCGGCGAGATGCGACCCGTGCTGCCCGCGGTGAGCTGGGACTCCCCGCTGGCGAAGATGACCGCTCCCGAAAGCGTGATCACCGTTCCGCGCTCGTCGTGCTTGACCTCACCCGCCTTCTCGAGGGCGGCCAGAGCCCGCGCCTGGGCCTCCTCGGCTCGCTGCCGCGCGGCCTCGGCCTGCTCGCTCGCCTCCTCGGCGCGCTCTCGGCGTTGGGTTTCCGATTGCAGGCGCTCACTCTGGAGCGCGCTGCTATCCCGTTCCCTCTCCAGCTCAGCGCGGGTCGTTGCCAACTCGCTCGACGCCGTGGCGAGCTCTTTGCGCTGCGCCACCTGCGCGCGCTGCTCGGCAAGTCCATATTGCCCCTGGTCGTGTTCGATGCTGCTCCACTGGGGCGGAGTGGCGTCCGCACAACAACGGCCCGGCACGAACGCAACCAGTCCCGTGCCCGCCTCGGAGCTGGCATCGTTGGGCTCCAGCGCGCCCGTCCTGCCGGAGCCGTTCATCAATCCGACCGCTGATACCTCGTCGTTGCCGAACATGCCGTTGCTCGTCACGGGCGCGCTGGTTCTCGGTGCGACCTACGGAGTGTCCGTCGTCGCTGCGGCCCGCTCCAACAGCGAAATCGACGACAAGCCCTATTATCCGGTGGTCGGCCCATGGTTGGCGCTTTCGGACCGCGATTGCTCGGCGGACCCCTGCGGCCGAAAGACCCTCGATACGGCGCTGCTCGCGGGCAGCGGAGTCTTGCAAGGCATCGGCGCCCTCGGCATGAGCATGAGCTTCTTCATCCCCAGGACGGGCACGCACTCCTGGTACCTGATTGGTAGCGATGACGCAAATGTCACGCCGCTCGGTGGCTACGGCGAGCTGGGCGCGGTGGCAACGGGCAGGTTCTGCCGGGTCGAGCCGGGGGGTGGCATCGGGTGGGGCGTGTCGTTCAGCCTCGGTGGCACGAGGCCACTGGGGCAAGTGTCGCCCGTCCCCGGAAAGCGCCGTCCCTCCGCACTGGCGGCGGCTCGCGAGACGAGCTTCCACTTCGACCGTGTCCATCAGATCGATGGCGCGAGCTTCAGATCGAGCGGAGACGTCGAACCAATGAAGGGAACCCCAGCGCCGCGCCCGGAGGCGCTGCCGGTGGGCCGTGAGCGGTTGGCCTCGATGCCACTTACCGCAAATGGAGTAGTGGGCCGTCCGAGCTGCCGGCGTGGCCCGCGAGGGTTGCCACCGACGTCACGAGATCGACGGGAGTGACCGGCTTCTCGAGGTGCTTCTGGAAACCGCTCTCGACGACCTTCCTGCGGTGCTCTCGGGTCGCATACGCGCTGACCGCGAGCGAGGGCAGCAGGCCGCCCCGAGCAGCCGGCAACAGCCTCACCCTCCGGATCAGCTCGTAGCCATCCTCTCCCGGCATGCCGAGGTCGGTGATCAACACGTCGGGCGAGGCCTCTTCGAGGGCCGCCATCGCTTCGGTCACCGAAGCCGCCGAGTGCACCCGGGCGCCATAGCGCTCGAGCAGGCCGACGAGAGCTTCGCGGGCATCGACCTCGTCGTCGACGACCAGCACGGTCACGCCGCTCAGAACGTCATCGGGTAGTGAAACGGGCGGCTGCGGGCTCGGCAACCGCTCCGACTCTGGTGCCAAACTGGGCCCTTCCTCTGGAGCTGACAACAGAACGGCCGGAATGGGAAGAACTACGGTGAAGGTTGCCCCCCGATCACGCCCGGGGCTCTCTGCGCGCACGGTTCCCCCGTGCAGCTCGACGAGCTCCCTGACGAGCGTGAGGCCCAGGCCCAGCCCCGGCTGGGTGCGCGCGCTCGAGCCTTCGTCCTGCCGAAAGCGGTCGAAAACGTGGGGGAGAAACTCGGCAGGAATACCCCGCCCCGTGTCGCTGACGGTGACGTGAACCTGGTTGTGGACTCGGCGGACCGCGATCCAGACCGACCCTCCCGCCGGCGTAAACTTGACCGCATTGAGGATCAGATTCCACAGTACTTGCTGCATGCGATCCGCATCGCCGAGGACGGTGCTCGTGGCCGGGTCCGCCGAGAGCCGCAGTTCGATGTCCTTGGCCTCCGCCGCGGCCCGCACGCCCTCGAGCGCAGCCTCGGCGACCGCGACCAGATTGATGGCCATGCGCTGCAGTTCGAGCTTGCCGGTGACGATGCGCGAGTGGTCGAGAAGCTCGGAGATGAGACGACCCTGCGCCTTCACGCCACGGCCAATGGCGGCGAGGGCCTTGGCGAGCATGGCCGCGTCCGGGTTGCCTCCCGCCGCCAAGAGCACGTCCGTCCAGCCCGAGATGACGGCGAGCGGCCCGCGCAGCTCGTGCGAGACCGTGGCCACGAACTGATCCTTCATCTTGTCCGCGGCCTCCGCTCGCGTGCGAGCGTTTTGCTCCAGTGCCAGCAAGGCCTCGCGTCCGCGCTCGGAGCGCTTGGCATCCGTGCGGTCCACGATGCCAAGCAGAACGCGTCCCCGTCCGCTTCCCTGGGGGTGCAGGCGCCGCGCGCTGTGGGATATGATGCGGACACCGACGCCGGGGAACTCGGCCTCGGTTTCCAGCTCTTCCACCGTGACGCCTCGGGTCAGAACTCGATTCAAGGCCCGCAATAAGTCCGGCTGATTCCACTGCCCACCGCCCAGCTCCGACAGTGGCTGGTTCCGAGTTCGCTCCGCGCTCAGCCCAAACGTCGCGTAGAGCGCCGCGTTGGCCTTTTCCAGCCGCAGCTCTTCGTCGACGATCACGAGCGGCTGAGGTACCATTTCCACGAGTGCGTTGGCGCTGTCGAGTCCGCGCCGTGTCTGGTCGTTGGAGCGGGCGAGCCGAGCGTTGCGATCGTGCAGCTCCTGATTGAGCGTCGCCAGTTCCTCATTCGAGGATTGAATTTCTTCCTTGGCGGTCTGCAGCTCTTCGTTCACGCTCTGCAGCTCTTCGTTGTTGGACAGGGCCTCTTCGGTCGTCAGCTGCAGCGTCTCGAGCGCTGCCTCGTGTTCTCGCACCAACGAGTGCATGTAGTCGGTGGTTTGATCCAAGGTCTGACTTAGTGGGGAGATTTCTTGCTCGTCGACTGCCGTGGCATCCTCGCCTGGGCGCGAAACGGGGCCCCGGGCCTCGGCAACCTCGGGCCCGACGCCATTCCCTTCGAACAGGATGAGCCAACAGCGCTCGGTGGCCGCCTGCCCGCGGATCGGGATGACCTCGATGCTCACGCCGCGAAGCTCTCGGCGGTAGTGGACCTGGAGGCCATCTCTGCGCACGGTGGCATTCGTGCGACGCGCTTCCTCGAGGGCTTGCCGCAGCTGAATCAGCAGGCCTCTGCGCAGCAGGCGCTCCAGGTTCAGGCTGGCCTTGCCCTGGCCGTGGTCGAGGAACGGACCCGTGTCGCCTCGAAACTCGAGGATCCGCAAGCGGTCGTCGACCAACACGGCTGCAGGCGCGAACCGGGCGAGCAGCGTTCTGTCTGCCTCCCGAGCCGCGTTGGACGCGCTCGGCCTCTTGGGCACGACCTGCCCCCCGCTGCTCTCCCAAGAGGGGTGGACGCCACGCGCCACGGACAGCAAGCGAGGCGGACCGACCACGGTGTTGCGCGCGTAGATCCGCTGTTCTTCATCGACCACCTTGAACATCGACGACGAGACTCCGGTGGTCTCGGCGGGACCGATCATCAAGAATCCGTGCGGCTGCAGGGCGTAGTGAAACGTGGCAAACGCCGCCTCCTGCAACGCTGGCTCAAAGTAGATGAGTACGTTGCGACAACTGACGAGGTCGATGCGAGAATACGGCGGGTCGCGGGTCACGTCGTGGCGCGCGAAGACGCACATCTCGCGGATGGCCTTGTTGATCTGGTAGTGGTCGCCCGCTTTGGTGAAGAAGCGGCGCAGGCGCTGGGGGGAGACGTCTCGCGCGACGTTGACCGAGAAGATGCCCTCCCGTGCTTTCGAGAGCGCGCTCTCGCTGAGGTCGGTGGCGAAGATTTGCAGCGTCGGGTTGCGCGACAGCTCGGCCGCTTGCTCCAGGAGACACATGGCGATCGAGTAGACCTCCTCGCCGGTGGCACAACCCGGCACCCACACGCGCAGGGGCTCGTCGGAGCGTGCGTCGTTCAGCAGCAGGGGGAGCACTTGTTGGGCGAGCGCCCGGAAGACGCCCGGATCACGGAAGAACGAAGTAACGGAGATCAGGCAATCGTCCGCCAAGGCCCTCGCCTCGTCGGGGTGTCCTTCGAGGTGGTGGGCATATTCGTCGAGTGTCAAGCTGCGGCTCACGGCCATGCGACGCGCGACGCGCCTTCGAAGGGTGGCCTTCTTGTAGGAGCTGAAGTCCCCCCCCCCCCGCCTGGCGCACCAGCGTGAGGACGCGGGCCAGGCTCTCTGGGCCGTCGACCTTGGCGGCTCGCTTCGCGTTCGTCGAGGGCTCCATTCGGAGCCGGGCGGCGTCTCGGGCGCCGAGGTACGGGTGCCGTTCCAGGCGCATCAACTCTCGAGCAATGTCTTCGGGTGCCAACACGAAGTCGACCACGCCGGCCTCGATGGCACTTCGCGGCATGGCGTCGTGCTTGGCCGAGCTCGGCTCCTGGGCGAACGTGATCCCCCCTTCGGCTTCAATGGCCCGCAACCCCAGCGTACCGTCCGAGCCCATGCCCGAAAGGATCACCCCGATGGCCTGGCTCGACTGCGCTTGGGCCAGCGTCCGCAGAAAAGAATCGATCGGCATGTGGACTGCCCCGGACGGAGTCCGGGGGACGAGCCGTAACTGGCCGTCGGCGAGAATCAGATCTCTGGAAGGTGGAATGACGTAGACCCGGTTCGGCTCCACTCGCACGTCACATGTGACCTCCGAGACCTGCATTGCCGTGCCGCCCGACAGCAGCTCGGCCAGGATGCTCTCGTGGCGCGGGTCGAGGTGCTGTACGAGGACGTAGGCCATGCCGGTGCGTTTCGGCAGCGCGCCGAGCAGCCGACGGAACGCCTCCAGCCCGCCCGCGGATGCCCCGACGCCGACGATCGGAAAGGAGGGCCCCAAGGCGGGATCGGCCTCGGGCCGTTCGAGATCAGGTTCGCCCGAGCCCGGATGTTTCGCCATCACCATGTACGCCCTTCCCGCCGTTCTTCTCGTTCGCCGCGCATGAGCGCAACATTGCGGGTTTGCCAAATCCCCCGAGCAAAGCCCGTCGTGCCCCGACGGCTGGCGTCGAAGCGAACTCTGACAGGACCAACCTACACCTCTGCGTGCGAATTGGCGAGGGAGTTGGGCTCGCTGCCCCCCTCGAGACTTCGCCCCCGCCCCTCCCCGAAAGGCCAGGATCCGTCAAACTGGAAGCTTCACGAATCACTTTGGAGGTCTTGCTCCTGCTCGTCGGAAGGCCCGCGCGCCAGCGACTCCGTGTACGCTCGCGTCAGCTCGGCTCCAAACAGAAACACCGTCGAGGAGAACTGTAACCAGAGCAAGACCACCACGGCCGAGCTCGCGATCCCGTAGACGGCGCCTACTTCCGCGCTATCGAGATAAAGGCCGACGAGCACGTTGCCTGCGCTGAACAGTATCGAGATCGCTACCCCGCCACCCAATGCCGCCCGCCAGGGCACGCCGCGGTCGGGCACGAAGCCCCCGACTCGGCGGCGGGCTCCTCGTGCAGGATGCGGTTGAGCGCGTTGCGCAGCTCGTCGCCCAGGCGTGACGCGGCCCACAGGGCGAGCAGGATGCCCACGATCGAGGCAATGCCGCTCCCGCGGGACGCCTGATCCACCCAGGAGTTGATGGTGTCCGTCATCTTGTCGCCCAGGCCCTGCCGCAGCAACTCCGTCACCTGGCGGCGCGCGGTGCCCCGTCCGAGCACGACTCCGGCGATGGCGGCGCTGATGATCACCAGCGGAGCGAGCGACAGGAGAGCGTGAAACGCCAGAGCCGCGGCGAGCAGACCGACGCCATCTTCCGAATGGCCCCGCGGCGCACGCCAGGCGAGCGTCTTACCACGACGCGCGCCCGCTCGGACGAGATGCCTCTCGAAACGGCGCGTCGCTTCAGGCCGAGCGCTCTGGCGACCCGGAGTGCGACCGCTGCAGCGCCCGGTCCATCGTCAGCATCTCGCCGACGTTTCGCGGAGTGAGCAGGCCGACGACCTGGCCTTCGCGGACCGCGACCAGGGCCTGGCCTCCGCCGGCCTCCAGGCGCTCGAACGCGAGCTCGAGCAGCTCGTCGGGATGGGTGGTTTCGACCTTTTCCGACATGGCCGTACTCACCGCCGCGTTTGCTCCGCTTCGGGCGAGTCCCTCGAGCACTTCGGCGTGGGTGAGAATGCCCACGAGTCGAGCGCCCTCCATCACCGGAAACTCCTGCTGGAAACCGGACAGCGTGAGCTCCACGGCTCGAGCCAGCGGGTCGCTCGGACTGAGCGCTCGAAAATCCGTGATCATGGCCTGGCTCACGGGCATTCCGCTCAAGGCGAGTTTCGCCTGAACCATCGAGGCTTCACTCCTGGCCCCCATCCAGACGAAGGCGGCGATGAGCGCGAGGAAGAAGTTGAAGAACAATCCCCAGATCCCCAACACCACGGCGATCGCCTGGCCAATTCGCGCAGCAAGGTCGGTGGCGCGCCCGCGGTCCATGCGCATCGCCAGGGAAGCGCGCAGCACCCGCCCCCCATCCATGGGAAATGCCGGCAGCAGGTTGAACCCGGCAATCACGAGGTTGATCCACGCCAGCTTGGTCAGCAGCGGTCCACCCACGAGCTGCAGATTCTCGATGCCGGTGGGCCCGTCGAGCAGTGCCAGCGCGGCGAACAGCCCGCCGGAGAGGCCGAGGCTGACGGCGGGCCCGGCGAGCGCGACCAGCAGCTCTTGCGCGGGCTTCTCCGGCATCCGTTCCAGGTGCGCGACGCCCCCGATGGGCAGCAGCGTGATGTCGCGCGTCCGCACCCCGAAGCGCCTGGCCACCAGGGCGTGACCGAGCTCGTGGAGGACGACGCAGGCGAAAATGCTCACGACGAGCGCCAACCCGGCGGCAATCTCCCGAGCACCGTGTCCTCGCAGGGCGTGGGTCAGCGCAATCCAGCCGAGCAGCAGCCAAAAGCTCGGGTGAACGCGCAACGGAATGCCGACGAGAGTACCGACCCGCCACGACCACGTCCGCGCCCCCGGACGCCGGGGAACGGGAACGGGCGCGTGCGAATGCGGGCGCGAGCGTGCGTCGCCCGAGACGGACCGTGGCAGGGATTGAGAGCTGGACACGTGGAGACCTCCTGGGGGCTGCGGACGAACTTCGTACTCGCGAGCATGACCCCAGACGACCCAATGCAAGAGCCAAGCCAACCCAATGGCGGAGCACGATTGCCTGTCCGGAGCTTTGCGCCCGAGCTCGTCGCCACGGGCACGGCAATTGCTTCCGTCCCGCGTCATGGTCGACCCGCTCGCAACGCCTTCGCTCGCCAATGGCCCCTCGTCGCGCACGGATACTCAGGGGTCGAGCCTGACCGTGCCCAGGCCCATCGCGCATTCGGCGTCCGCGGGCCTGGCCGACAAGTATCGGGTGCTCGGAGTGATGAGCTTCGGCGGCATGGGCGTGCTCTACGACGCCAGACACCTGGCCCTAGGACTCGACGTCGTGCTGAAGTTCGTACTCCCGGAGCTGGTCGGGCCGGACGTGCTCGGAAGCGACTGGGATTCGCGGCTGACGCTGCGCCGCTTTCGGACGGAGGCAAGGGCCCTGGCGGCCCTGAGCGGGCCCCACGTCGTCCGGATCTACGACGCCGGGGCGCTCACCACGACGTGCCCCTACTTGGTGATGGAGAAGCTGAGGGGAAACAACCTCGAGCAGATTCTGCTCGCCCGGGGCCCGCTGGCCGTCGAGCAGGCCCTGCGCTTCGTCATCCAGGCCTGCGCGGGCCTGAGCGAGGCCCATGCCGCGGGCATCGTGCACGGCGACGTCAAACCCAGCAACCTGTTCCTCGCCGAGCAGCGCGGCGGGCCTTCGGTGGTCAAGGTCATCGACTTTGGCATTGCCCGCATCGCGAGCATGCCCCCGGAGATCGGCTGCGCGGGAGAGGCTCCGCCGCTGGTCGGGTCACCCGCGTACATGGCCCCCGAACGCCTGGCGGGTGCGGCCAACTGGGATGGCCGAGCCGATGTTTGGTCGCTGGGCGTCGTATTGATCGAGCTGTTGACCGGACGGCATCCGTTTGCCGGACGGCATCCGTTTGCCGACGCGTGCTCGTCGGAGCGAGTCGCGACGCCCCGGCGTCATTGCCTGGCGCAGGCCCACGCCACGCTCGAGCGGATCCCCCCACCGCTGCGAGCGGCGATCCGGTGCTGCCTCGAGCCCGATCCCGACGACCGGTACCCCAACATGGACGCGCTCTCGGACGCGCTGCGAGCGCTCGAACGCCAGGTGTCCGCGCGCGCGCCGAGCGTCGGCATGACCCGGAAAGCGCAGGGTGAAAAGGCGCCGACGGCGGCGAGCCTTCGGCGAGCCAGTCGTACGACGCAACGGCGTGCCGCAACGCCTGGTCGGTCCCAGCGGCGGCGCACCGGGGCGAGTTGACCGAAAGCGTGGACAGCCGGGGCCTGCACGCCGCCGACGTCTGCCGCTGGCGCACGGATGCCGACGGGCCCCAGCGCGAGTCGGCTCGGGCCGAAGAGGACCCAAGCGGCGCGAGCCTCGTCTCCTGGAAGGACCGATGGCGGGTGCCGGGCTGCCGCCCCCACGGTCACGATTTATGCCGGACGCGATCCTTGATCAGCCCGTAGCTCTTGAGCTTGCGGTACAGGGTTGCCGAGCCAATTTGCAGCTGCTGGGCCGTGTGCGTCTGGTTGCCATCGTTCCGCTCCAGGGCGCGAAGGATGTGCTCCCGCTCGACGTCCTCGAGCGGGCGCACCTCGCCGCTGGTCGCTTCCGGCACGACGCGGGCCTCTCGCACCTCTTCCGGCAAGTCTTCGAGCTCGACCCGGGTGCCGCCGGCGAGGGCCACGGCGCGCTCCATGGCGTTTTCGAGCTCGCGCACGTTGCCCGGCCACGAGTATCGGAACAGCTGATCCGCGGCCGCCGGGGCGATCGTCGATATTTCTCGCTTCATCCGCATCGCCGCGTCCGCCAAGAGCACGCGAGCGAGCGGCAAGAGGTCTGCCCGTCGGCTTCTGAGCGGCGGCACGTTGAGCTCCACGACTCGCAGCCGGTAGTACAGGTCCTGACGAAAGGCGTGCCCGACTCCTCCGTCGGCGATGTCGCGATTGGTCGCCGCCACCACGCGCACGTCCACCTGACGAGTCCGGTTCTCCCCGACGCGCCGAATCTCCCGCTCCTGCAGCACCCTGAGCAGCTTGACCTGCATCGCCGGCGAAACGTCCCCGATCTCGTCCAAGAGCAGCGTCCCTCCGTTAGCGGCCTCGAACAAACCTTCCCGCGCCGAGGTCGCGCCCGTAAATGCTCCGCGAGCGTGTCCGAACAGCTCGCTCTCCAGAAGCGTCTCTGCGACCGCTCCGCAGTTGACCGCGATGAACGGGCCTGCCGCACGAGTAGACTGATCGTGCACGAAGCGTGCTATCCGCTCCTTTCCAGAGCCGCTCTCCCCGGTGATGAGCACGGTGGAGTCGACGCGAGCCACGCGCCTGGCGAGCTCGACCAGCCGGCGCATCGATTCGCTCTTGGCGATGATTCCGAGCGGCTCCTCCACGTCCGGGGCCAGGTCCACCAGAACGCGCTGGCGTGCCCGGAGCTTGCGCTCCGCCGCCATCAGTGTCTCCGTGACCCGAACCAGCGAAACGTCCAGGCACTCGTCGAGCCTCGCGGTATCGAAAAACCGCAGCTCGTCGGTGCGCTCCTCGCCCCAGTCGTCGCGGGTGCGACCCACGAGGTGACAGGCGGCGTCCCCCTTGCCCAGGCAACGATCCTCCAGCACGTAGATGGACTCCCCGACGGTGCGGCTGAGGTAACCGCTGATCAATCCGCAAATGGTCCAGCACATGGGCGCGTCCGCGCGACCGAAGTGCAGCAGATGCTGCTCTGCCTCGTACGAGGCCACCAGCGTTGCCCCGACCCGGGAAAGTGGATCCCCCGCCCCCGCGGCCACGCGAAATAGCCCCTCCAACGTGGAGATGCGCATGCCCGCGGCGCGCCACTCCGCGTCGCTCTCCCACTCGAACTGCGTCTTCATCGCCTCGGCCATGCGCCAGCCGTGGGCAAAGCCGAACTGGGTGAACACGGCGCGCGCAGCGCTCAGACCGACGTTTTCGACCAGGTACTTGCGGAGCAGGCCCATCGCGACCGCATCCAGGAGCAGAGCCCGCTGCCCGGCAAATCGAATCAGTCCCCCATCCGGGTCCAGCTCCAGGAGTTCCCGGTGGTCTAGGTCGTCAATGCGCAAAGATAACTTCCAATCGCGTCGCCAAGTTACTCCGCCCCGAACGCAGATGCCAGCCGGCACGGAAACTGCACCCCAAGTGCACGAATGCCACACTTGCGCAGGTCGGCCGAGCGACGCTACGTTCGACGTCAGCAGTCCGAGCTCTGGCAGACCTTCTTCCACGCGACCGACACGGCGGGGTCGAGCTTTGCTCCGCTCCGGGTTTTGGACGAACGTCGGCTTCCGCCGGGAAACGAGCCCGCGCCATCTGGCCCTCCCAGTAGCGAGACGATCACGTACGTCCTCGAAGGCACGCTTTGCTACGACGATTCCCTGGGTCGGTCGGGGGTGATTCGCGCTGGGGAGTTCCAGCGCGCTTCGTCGAGCGGGGTCGAGTGCGGCCTCAGAAACGCGTCGCGCTCGGCGTGGGTACACTTCTTCAGCCTGAGCTTCTCCGCGATGGCAGGGAGGCCTGACCTCGGCCTGCAGCAGAAGCGCTTTGGGACCGCGCGGCGGCGAGGCGGTCTGTGTGCGGTCGCATCTCGGGACGGTCACGCCGGCTCCCTTTCGCTGACGCAAAATCTGCACCTGTATTCGGCGCTGCTAGACCCCGGCCAACACGTGGTTCACGATCTCGGTCCCGGACGGGCCGCATGGCTGCACATCGTGCGCGGAGAAGCGACGCTCGGGGTCACCCGCCTGTC
This sequence comes from Polyangiaceae bacterium, assembly GCA_050299315.1. Lineage (GTDB taxonomy): Bacteria > Myxococcota_A > Polyangia > Polyangiales > Polyangiaceae > SZUA-265. The sequence continues at coordinate 29,893 of JBNKVS010000069.1, read as the reverse complement.
GACGGGAGACGGCTGCGGCTTCGCCGGCGAGCACGCCGTATCCGTCACGGCCGCCGACGCGACCGAGCTGCTGCTGGTCAGCCTGCCCGGCCCGACGTGAGCGCCCGAGTCGGGGGCGGGCTCTCGTCGCCGGCGCGCTCGGAGAGGATGCGCCGGTACAGCGCGACGTAGTCGTCGACCATGCGGCCCGAGTCGAAGCGGCGCGCCACCGACTCGCGTACCTGCTCCGGTCTCAGTCGGGACACGTCGGGCACGGCGCTCGCGGCCTCGGCGAGCGAACGGACGAGGCGTCCGTTTGCGCTGCCTCCGGCGAGCGCTTCGCCCCGCGCGTCCAAAATCAGCTCCGGCATCGACCCGCGCGGCGTCGCGATCACCGGCGTTCCGCAGGCCATCGCCTCCACGACGCTGAAGCCGAAGGGCTCGTCGAAGCTCACGTAGTGCAAGAGCGCCCGGGCACCACCGAGCAGCGAGCTCCTGTCCGCGCCGCCCACGGCTCCGATGAAACGCACCCGCTGACCATCGACGTGTGGCTCGACCTCGCGCTGAAAGTAGTCGCGGTCCTGCACGACACCCGCAATCACCAGCGGCAGTCCAGCCGCCCGTGCGATTTGGATCGCCTCTTTCGTGCCCTTATCGGGATGAATGCGCCCGAAAAACAGCAGGTAGTCGCGCGGGGCGCGACCGAGCTCGAACGCGGACAGGTCGATTCCGTGATGAATGGTGGCTGCGTAGTCGAGCGCGGGGTGCCGGTCCGCGTCGCTGATGGCCACGTAGTAGCTGCTCCGATCGTACTTCTGGTAGACGGGCAGAATGCGCTCGGAAGAGAACCCGTGGATGGTCGTGACCACCGGGGTGTCCACCAGCGAAGAGTAACTGAGCGGCAAGAAGTCGAAGCCGTTGTGGATGACGTCGAACTCGCGGGCGCGCTCGAAGACGGCCGAAACGTGCAGGCACTCCCACACCTTGGCGTCGAGATTTTCGTCCTCCTCGTAGCCCGAGGGGGCGCTGCCCACCAGGCGCGCCCGCGTGATGGCGCTCTTGGTGGCAAAAAGCGTGACGTCCACGCCGCGCTCCACCAACCCCTCGGTCAACAGCGAAGCGAATTGTTCCCAAGGGCCATAGTGCACGGGCGGGACTCGCCAGGCGATGGGGGCGAGCACCGCCACGCGCAAGGCTCGCGTCGGGTTGAGCCCGGTCGTGATCACGTCGAGCCCCGGTGCTCGCCAGCGATCGAAGAGGCCAAGCGAGTCATGCGGATCGGCCGTCCTGGGTCTGCGGCAGCGCCTCCTCGAGCAGGTCGTCGGCGCTGAGCACCACCTTGGCTTGCAGCGCCGTGCGGCGCGGTCCGAGCATCAGCCCGAGGGGTCGCAGGTCCGCCGTGGCGAGCAAGAGCATCTTCACGATGACCGTCAGCAGCGCCGACAGTACCGCCCCGGTCACGCCGAGCAACCACCCCCAAAACATCGCGCTGAGCAGTACCACCACCGGCCAAAGCCCCAGCGCTCGCCCCATCACCCGGGGCTCGAAAACGTTGCCGATCGCCAGATTCGTGACGCCATAGCCCAGCGTCAAAAGCAGCGCGTGCTCAACGCCTCCAGTCAGAAGCCCGATGGTGATGGCGGGGACCGCCGCGACGACGCTGCCCAGACTGGGAATGTAGTTGAGCAGCAGCGCCAGGGTGCCGAAGAGCACTGGTAGCTCGCCACCCACCAGCCACGTCCAGACCCCGATGACCGCGCCGGTCACGCAGCTCGAGCCCGTCTTGATCACGACGTAGCGGTTGACCTCGCGCATCGTGCGGCTGCCGCTCTCGGTTCTGAGTAGACCGGACGCCCCGGCGTCGTCGCCGCTGAGCTTGCCAAACCGCATCAGCAGGAAGGCGGCGATGATGAGCGCCACGGTGATGTCCCACGTCAGGCCAGCGAGCCCGCCCGCAAGCGACGCCACGAAGCGCATGGCCTCGCCGGGGTTGAGCAGGTCCTCGGGGGCGCCGCCCAGGGCAAACTGGCCGAGCCAGGTCGTCACCTGGTGACCCGCCCCCCGTGCCATCGCGAAGTAGTCCGGCAGCCGCTCGGAGAGCTGCGCGGCCGATGCCACGAGCAGCGCGGAGAACCCGGCCAGCAGGACCGCGTCCGCCGAAAGGACCAGGGCCACGGCCACGACGAGAGGAACGCGTCGCCTCTGCAGAGCGCTGACGAAAGGCATGTCGACGGTGGCGACGTGCATGCCGAGCACGAGCGGGACCAGGATCGGAGCGGCAGCCTTGATCCCCGCGCAGACCACGACGAACGCGGCGCCGAGGACGAGCGCCAGCAGGCCGGGATGCGAAGCGGTCCAGCCCGCGAGCGGTGCGTGCACGGAGGCGCCGGCCGATCGCTCGGAGTCAGCGCTCGGGTCCGGGTGGGACGCCCGAAAGTTGGGCGGCGGCGTCTGCGGAGGCCCGGAGCTCGAGGCGTCGGTGCCGAATTCCGCGGGAGGCTGGGGGGGCAGGGGCTGTTCCTCGTCTGGGTGCTTCGGGCCTCGCGGACGCGCTCAGGCGTCGGCGGACTTCAGCCGGTTTCGCTCGATGGACCGGGCGATCTTCGGAGTCGAGTCCACCAGTCGGTCCCACTGACGCATGTCCATGAGGGCCATGAGAAACGACAGGGTGGATTCCGCACCTTGATTCTCGTTTCGACGGTCTCGGTGTAGACCGTCGTGACAGCCTCCGGTGCCGGCGTCGTACAGCCACTGGTCCAGCGTGTTCTGCCCCAGATACCAGTCGAACGCCTGGCGTCCCCGCGTCAGCCACTCTCCGTCGCGAGTCACGCGATGCGCCTGCAGACAAGCGGCAACCATGCCGCAAGCCTCGACGGGCTGCTGATCGAAGTGGGTCTTCGTGCCCCCCCGCACGAAGAATCCATTGGTGCCAATGGGTGCAAAGGCGCCGCTTTCCGCCGTTTGTATCCTCGCCAGCCAATCCAGCGCGCGGACGCCAGCCGCGACCATGTCGGCGTTTCCCATCCACAGCCCCGAAACCATCATGGCCTGAGGAATGCGCGCGTTGCAATACGTCACCCGGTCCTCGCACCACGGCCAGTCAGGCGTCCCGCTTCGGAAGTGAGCATGCAAACGCTGCGCAAGCTTGCTGGCCTGAGCCCGCACCGGGGAGTCGCCCCGGTGAGCCGAGATGCACTCTCCGACCCCCAGCAGCGCATACGCCCAGGCGCGCGGGCTGGTGAAGTCGTCGAGCGCGACCAGGGCCTGTCCGAACAGCTCGTGGGAAAGGGCTCGCCGCCCGGCGTCTCCGGAGCGCCCGATTACGGTCCCGAGCGCCCACAACGCGCGGCCGTGACTGTCCTCGGAGCCCACCGGTTCGGTCCAGGTTCGCGAGTAAGACATGAAGTTTCTGAACCGGCCCCGCTCGACGTCGAACGCGTAACGCACGAAGGCGAGATACCTCGTGGCCAGCACGCGAAGCTCCGTCGGCGGCTCGATGCGCGCTTCTTCCACCAGGGCTAGCAGCAGCAGAGCGCGAGCGTTGTCGTCGAGGCAGTAGCCGTCGTCGTAGCGGGGTACGGCAAAGATGGCATGCTGCAGCATGCCCGTGTCGTCGGTCATCATGCGCAAGTGACCGAGATTGACCTCGGGCAGCGCGGAGGCGCGCTTGGAGCCGTTCTTTGCCGAGCCCGCACGCCGGCGCACGCCGTAGCTTGCGAAGGCCCTTCGAAAAGACTCCTGGTAGGCGCGGGCCACGGCCGGCCAGAGCATGCTGCTGCCCAGCGCGGAGGCACGCTTCTGGATCTCGCGGGTCCTGGGCTCGTCCTCGATCAGAGCCACGACCTCACGGGCGACGTCCGACGGGCTGGCAGCGGGAACCAGAACCCCTCTCCCGTCCGCCAGAATTTCGCGGGCATAGCGATACGGACTGGAGATCGCGACCTTCCCCGAGCCGACGGCGTAGGCCAGCGTACCGGAGGTGCTCTGCTCCGCGTTGAGGTAGGGAGTGACGTAGAGGTCGGTTGCCGCCAAGAACTGCACCAGCTCGGCGTGCCCCGCAAAGCGGTCGTGAAAGAGCAGGTGCTTGTTGACGCCCATTCGTTCGGCGCGGGCTTCGAGCATCAGGCGGTAGGCCTCGCCGTGCCGTTCCTTGACGTGCGGGTGGGTGGCCCCCAAAACTACGTAGATCACCTCGGGGTGACGCTCGACGATCGCGGGCAGTGCATCGATGACGTGCTCGATGCCCTTGTCGGGCGAGAGCAAGCCAAAGGTGAGCAGGACGGTCCGGTCGTTCAGACCGAGCTTGCTCTTGCTCTCGGCCGCATCCGGCAACCTGGGAATCCCGTGTGGAATCATGTCGATCTTCGCCGGGTCGACCGCGTAGACGCGGCTCAGCAGATCCGCGCTACTCGCGCTCATGACGACCAGTCGTTCGGAGAGCGAGCAGATCTCTCCCATGACCGCTCGCTGGGGTGCGTCCGGCTCCGCCAGAACGGTGTGCAGGGTCGTGACGATGGGCATTCGGAGCCCGCGCAGCAGGGTCAGCACGTGGGCGCCCGCCTTGCCTCCAAAAATGCCGAACTCGTGCTGCAGGGAAAGCACGTCCACGTCCGCCACGTTCAGGTAGTCCGCGGCGCGACGGTAGGACGCCAGCTTTTCCTCCGAGACCTCACACCGCACGTGCTCCGGGTAGACGTAGCGCTTTCCCACGTCGTCCATCGCCACCACGGGACAGCCGAGCTCCGGGGACAACGCGCTCACCGCCTCCCGGAGGTCGGCCGTGAACGTTGCGATGCCGCACTGGCGAGGCGTGTGACTGCCCAGAAAGGCGACCTTTCTCATGAGTCGCTCCGCATTTTCATCTTGCATTCTGGTCCTTGTGATCGGGTGTTCGTTCATCGCAAGCCCGTCGTGCAGATGACACTCGATCGCGTTGGCGAGCTGGCTCGCCTCTGAAGCAAGTTCGGTGCCAAACGGGCGTCCGGGAGCTCGCGTTCTAGCGGGTGGCCAGCGCGCGAGCCGAAGCGCTGACCCAGAGCGATGGATCACTCCATCATTTCGATGCGAGAGCCGAGCGCGGCGAAGTGAGCTCGGTCAACAGATCGTCCAGGCGCAGGGTAGCGATGCGCGTTCCGACGTCGGAGAATCCGTAGGGCAGCACGAGGAGCTCTCCCGCGATCATGCTGCCACAGGAGTAGGCGACGTTGGGAACGTAGCCCTCGCGCTCCTCACCCCTCGGTTCGAGCAGGGGCTGCTCCAGACGGCCGATGACGCGCCTGGGGTCGCTCGCATCGAGCAGAATCGCACCGATCGAATACTGGCGCAGCGCCCCCACTCCGTGCGTAATCACCAACCAGCCCGCCTCGGTTTCCAGCGGCGATCCGCAGTTGCCGAGCTGCGTGAGCTCCCACGCGCGCCGGGGCGCCTGAATTACTTCGCCTTCATGCCAGAAGCGAACGTCGTCCGACCAGGCGACGAAGTTGTTCTCGTTGTCCAATCGGGCCAGGGCAAAGAATTTCCCGTCGATCTTTCGGGGGAAGATCGCGATGCCCTTGTTCTTGGCGCAGGCTCCGTTCAGCGTTGCAATGCGAAAGCGTCTGAAGTCCGCCGTCTCGATCAGCTGCGGCAGGATCTGGTGACCATCAAATGCCGTGTACGTCGCGAAGTACGTCATCGCGCCGTCATCGTGCCGAAAGCGCACGAAGCGAGCGTCTTCCATACCTCGACTGTCGGCGGGCCCGGCGGGAAAGAGCACCCGCTCGGAAAGCTGTGACTCGACGGAGAACGTGCTCTCGTAGTTGGAAGACGCCAGCCAGTGCAGCGTTCGCGTGGCCTGCGCGACGTCCGGACCGAGCGCCTGGTCCACTGCGCGGATCTGCTCGTCGAGCTCCTGTATGGTGAAGCGGTCGGGCAAGTTCTCGAGAACGGCGACTCCAACGTCGTTGAACGCGTGCAGCTCGCGCAGCTTGGCGCGAAAGACGTCCTTCTGATAGATCGGCGCACGGTGCACCGCGATGTGTGGAAAGCGCCCGGGTGGTTCGACTTCAATCTGGCCGCACGCGTCGACGACGCCGCATCGAAACTCGATGGACGAGACGTGGCCCTCCCCGATGGCCCGCAGGCTCAGCACAAAGCGGGTTTCGCCGGCGGCCAAACCCTCCTGATCGGGCGCAGCCACGATCGATGGGTTGCTGAGGGCTGCCGCTTCGATCGAGTACTCGTGGGTGAAGTAGGCGCCCATCAGCAGGCGGCGCTGTGTGGAAAGCGGCTCAGGCGGCTCGACACGCGCCGCGACCACGCGGAAGTTCGACTCGAAGATCCCCTCGACGTCGCAATGGCGCGACTCGAATCGCGCGAGCGTCTCGTCCAGAGTGGCCGCCACTTCGTCGTCGGACAGCTGCGCCAGTCGAGACTGGAGGCGTTCGATGCGCGAGCGCTCTGCCGCGGAAAGCTCGCCCGACGGAGCGAACGTTTTCGCGACGACCCGGCTCACGTCGGGCACCAGGCGCACTGCCGTACGGGTCACCTCGAGGGGTATTCGGCCCTGCATCGTGTCTCGGATTGTGGCGATCTGCCCTGGCGTCGGTCCCTTCTGGAAGCGCGACGCGGAGGCGAATCGACCGTGCGCTATACGCCGGCGGCCGGGGTCGAAAGGGCCCGGCTGAGCGCATGGCTGGCCGCTCGCCGGTACTGGTCGAATGCCGCTTCGAACGCCGTACGCCACGCCGCAGGCCGCGCACTGGCATAGCCGCGAATCACGCCGCTGTAGCGCTCGAGCTCGGCGTCCGCCCCCTGCATTGCGCAGGCCTCTCTCAGCTCCGCGCGGCACGCCTCGAGCGCGTCGACGTCTGGGTCTCGCACGCCGACTTCCAGGTCGAAATGCGAACGCTCGCTCTCGAGCAAGTCTCGCGACAGGTCGGCGATGACTTTGCCAACCAGAATCTGCAGGGGCGACAGGCGCAGGCGGCTCCACGCACGGTCGATCAGCCAAACGGGATCGCGATACGCGACCGAGACCTCCGATTGCTCGCTGGGCTCCGCGGTGGCGGCTCCCAGGCACGCCATCGAGCGCGCTGTCGCGTCGGCACGCGAGCTCGGGGGATTGGATTCGTGAACGGACGGCAGGGTCATGTACCCGGGTGAAGCAACTTCCGCGCCAACTGCCCAGGCCGGGTGACATGGGTCCGCACGCTTCGCATTTCCACCGCTCCGGAGCCCATCGAGGACTTCGGCGAGGGCACGGCTGGCCGCTCCGCTGCGCTCTCACGCCGGGGGGCTCCATCGAACTGAGGGTGGGCTTCGGTCAAAACGACTCGCGAGGGCGCCGACAGCGCCGCGCCCGGTGAGCTCGAGCGGCGCGTGCCGTCCGGTGGCTCGAAAATTACCGTCGGGGGAAACGGCCTGCCGGATCCCTCACCTTCCTGAATCGGCCCCGGAAGGGTCTGCTGCATTCGACGCGAGGAAAGGACGAGCTGGCCGGGATCCCCGGCTACGGCGTGCTCCGGGGCGATCGCTCCGCAGGCTGTGCCCCCGCTTCCGGAAGCGCCAGACAGCGCCGCCCCGGCACCGCTGCTCCGAGCACGGCACCCATCAAACTCCGGCCGACCGCTCTTTGAATCGGCTCCCGCGGCGGCGCCCGCCTGAGAATGTCGAGAGCCTGGCCACTGCCCCAACCGGGGTCCCTCCAGATGCCTCCAGAGGGTCCGCGATGCTTCTCAAGGCTCTGAAATCACTCTCGTGTGGCCCCGAACACCGGCTTGATGATTGAGCGCTCTGCCCCGGGGCCGACGGCCGGCCCTGCCGCCGGGACCTCTCACGGCAGGTTTGTCGCCTCCCGCCGGTCGTTCGCCGCGCGCGCCGCCCCGGCGGGTGGAGCGCCCTCCCCCCGCGCCGCCCCGCGGCCCTGGGCCGCGTGTGGACGACGCCGGCGCCGCGACGGAGACGGCCCCCCGCCCCTCGCTCGCCGCGTAGGGGTGCTCCGCGACGACCTCGACGCGCCTGCCCGTGAGGCGCTCGATGCCCGCGAGGTATGCGCGCTCCTCGGCATCGCACAAAGAGAGGGCCACGCCGGCCTTGCCCGCTCGCCCCGTACGGCCGATGCGATGAACGTAAGTCTCGGCCACGTTCGGCAGCTCGAAATTGATCACGTGGCTCACGTCGTCGACGTCGATGCCCCGCGCCGCCAGATCGGTCGCGACCAGCACCGGCACGCTCCCCGAACGAAAGCCCTCGAGCGCACGCTGCCGTGCGCCCTGGGACTTGTTGCCGTGAATCGCCGCGGCCACGATGCCCGCTTTGTCCAGGTGCCGCGCGACGCGATCGGAACCGTGCTTGGTTCGGGTGAACACGACCGTTCGAACGAACTGCGGGTCCTTGAGCAGGTGCACCAGGAGGCTTCGCTTGGCTCCCTTGTCGGTGAAGTATACGCGTTGCTCCACCTGCTCGACCGTGGACGCAACGGGGTCGACTGAAACCGACTCGGGGTCGTGCACGAGGTTGCTCGCCAGCTTGCGGATGGGCGTCGGCATCGTTGCCGAGAAGAACAAAGTCTGGCGCTTCGAAGGAAGCTTCTGAGCTATCTTCTTCACGTCCGCAATGAAGCCCATGTCCAGCATGCGATCGGCCTCGTCGAGCACGAACAGCTCCACGCTGCGCAAATCGACGACTCCGCGAGACATCAAGTCGAGCAGACGGCCCGGCGTGGCGACGAGCAGGTCGACCCCGCGCTTCAGCTCCGCGATTTGCGGCTTGTCACTCACCCCGCCGAAGATCACCGTGTGCCATAGATCCAGGTGCTTGCCGTAGGTGGAGAGGCTCTCGCCAATTTGGGCCGCCAGCTCGCGCGTCGGCGTGAGGATCAAGGTGTGGAGGCGCGCCTCCTTCCCGGAGGCGTGATACGCGCGGTGGAGGGCGGGCAGGCAGAAGGCTGCCGTCTTGCCGGTGCCGGTTTGCGCGCAACCGATCACGTCTCGGCCGGCGCATGCCACCTCGATGGTCGCCGCCTGAATGGGAGTGGGCTGCTGATAGCCGGCCTCGCGCACTGCGCGTACGACCGGTTCGATCAGGCCAAAGTCTTCGAATGTCATGTATTTTGCCGCCCCAAAGGGGGGTCTGCGGTCGCTCCGTCCGGCGCGGCCCTGGGACGGCGCTCCTTTCTGCGAAGCGGGCTGGGTCACGGCGCGGGGATGAATAGAGCGACCTTCTGGGTGCAGCCAGATAGGACGACGCCGGCAAATGGTCAACTCTTGTCTTGCCATACGGGCTCACCCGCGCAAATGATAGCCCCGCCCAACGCGGGCTCAGCGCCGATGCGGCACACAGGGGAGCGGCAGCATACAGGGCGCCAGAGGGCCGCACACGGGCCGCAGGGCCTCCGCGTTTGCCGGGCCTCCGCGTTTGCGACGCGGCCAGCGGAACCTATCTTGCGCCAAGCTCCAGCGCGCGCCCCCGGGGTACGGCGCGGGCGGCCCAGACGGGGCCCCGCTCGACGGCCTTCTTCACCACCGTTTTCGTCAGAGCGTCGGCCAGCGGAAAGGTCTGCCCCTTGGGCTTCAACTTGCGGGCCGCCTCGTGCACGGCCACGACTTCGTCGTTGGCCGAAAGCCCCCGCAGGTCGCTTTTCTCCAGGTGACACAGGTCGAGCAACTCGTTGTCGATCATGGCGTCATCGAGGGGGACGAGAGGAAAACGAGTGCGAACCGAGCACGCCCGTCATTTCGACCCCGATGGTGCGCACGTAGGCGTACGCGAGCCTGTCATCGGCGAACTCCCCTTCGTAGGCCGCCGCCAACGCCTCCAGGCCCGAGAGCTCCTCGAGCGCGCCGGCCACCGCGAGCGACGTTGGATCGTTCGTGGCTGAATCTCCGATCAACTTGCGGCGCCGTGCGGGGCTCGGCCCGCGTCCGCGATGGCTCGATTCCGCGCGGCGCCGGACGCTTCGACGCTCAGCCGCGCCACTGCGCGGTGACGCATACCGCGGGCACCGGTCGCAGATCGAGCTCGTGCAGCTGCACGTCGACGAAGCCGAGCTCACCGAGTTGCTGCGCCCAACCGAAGCCGATGCGACTCGCGTCTTCGCGAGTGGCGCCGGAGCGCCGCGGCTGCTGCGTGAGCGCCAGTCGCCCCCCGGGTTTCAGCAGCTCCGCCAGCTGCTGCAGCGCGCCGCGTCGATCGACGAAGAACATCGCGACGTTCACGGCCGCGATCCGATCGAAAGACCGCGCCGGAAGCTCGGGCAGCGCTCGCTCCACGTCTCCCAGCTTCAGCTCCAGGCGGTCGGCGGCGATGGCTCGCCGGTTGCGCCGTCGCGCTTGCCTCAGCATCACGGGGGACCGATCGACGCCGACGACCTTCCCCGTCACACAGCGCGCAGCAAGGTGAGCGAGCGCCAGACCGGGGCCGCAGCCCACCTCCAGCACCCGGTGATGGGGCTCGGGGTCGAGCAACTCCACGGTCCAGGCGTTGCGGGCTCGGTTGCTCGGGCGCCGGGCCATGATCCAGCCCGCCAGGCTACCCAGCCACCCGCGCGGGTTGCCGAATTGGGAGACGAGGCTCGCCCCGACGCGGCCCCTGATGGAAAGCTCTGCTTGGATCGTCAATCTCCGATCCTCCTTTCGCTCCAGAGTGTGGCGCGACGCGGACGAATCGCCTTGGCCTGGGGGGACACAAAGCTTGTCCGGCGCGGCCAAGCGCGGCCAAGCGATTCATCGCCCAGGGCGAAGAAGCTCGCGAGGCGTCTTTCCCGTCCAGCGCCGGAACGCTCGATAGAAAGCGCTGATGTCGGCAAAACCCAACAAGAAGGACACCTCGGCAATGCTGGCGCGCCCTTCGCCCAGAAGCGCGAGGGCTCGCTCGCGGCGCAGCTGATCGAGCAGCTCTTTGTAGCAGGTGCCCTCCGCCCGCAGCGCGCGACGGAGGGTGCGCGAGCTCATCTTGAAGTGCGCGGCAACCTGCTCCACGTTGACGGGGCCCGCGCTGAGCGCCTGACCGAGGTAGGCCCGCACGCGCGCGCTCGCACTCGAGCCGCGGGGCAGCCGTTCGAGCAGATCTCCCGCGTAGCGATCGAGCACCGCGGCCAACCCCGGGTTGGCCGACGGGCACGCGGCGTCGAGGATTTCATCGGCGATCGACACGGCATTTTCGCCTCCGGAAAACTCCAGCGGCGCGCCGAACCAGCGCTCGTGCTCCTCCACTTCGCTCGGCCTCGCGTGCGCGAAGCGCACTTGGCGCGGAGACCACTGCCGGCCGGCGGCGATGCGGCCCAGGCGCACGTATGCGGTCAGGAGAAACTCGGCCGAGGGCCGCGGCACCGCGAGCCCCCCGGGCAAACGGTGCCGCAGCCAGGTTTCGCCGTCTCGATCTTCCAGGCGCAACTCGGTGGCCTCGTGAACGAGCCGCTGGTAGCGGCACGCTCGCCAAAGCCCCGCGCGCAGCGTAGAGCTGGCGAACACCGCATAGGCGTGCACGTCGAACGACTCGACGGCTGCAGCCTGCGCCACGTGCAGCCCGATGGCGGTGTCCCCCCGCTGTTCGACGGCGCGCTGCCACAGGCCCATCGCCTTCGCGTGAGGCACGGTGGCATTGGGACTGGCGAGCGTGGCCCGATCGACGCCCACCTGGGCGAGTAGCTTCGCCGGGTCGTAGCCCAGGGCCTCGAGCCCGGAAACGACGGGCTGCAGAGCGCGGACGGACAGACCGGCGGACACGGCAGCAGCCTATCTCTGGCGACATCTCGCCTCAAGAGAGGCCGGCGACGGCCGCGCGGGCCCTCCGACGCTCGCGTCGAAGACCCGGCCCCCTCCCAGCGGCGGACTGGCCGGGGGGGCGATCGCGCCTACCGCTCGCCCGCCGGCTGCGCTAGAGCGACGGCATGGCCAAGCGAGCGGGCACCGCGGATCTGCCGCTGCACGGCGGTCGCATACCGCCCTGGCTCTCGCAACGGATGGCGCGCCTCGGCCGTTTGATCGTGGAAGCCATCGTCTTGCAGCACGGGCCGGTGCGGGGCCCGCGAGAAGTGCTCGATCGGCTCGCTCACCCCTTCTGGTTTCAGTCCTTTGGAGCCGTGATGGGGATGGATTGGCATTCGAGCGGCATCACGACGAGTGTCGTCGGCGCGCTCAAGAAGGGGCTTGCGCCGGTCAGCGAAGAGCTGGGCGTGTACGTGTGCGGCGGTCGGGGCCGCAATTCTCGTCAAACGCCCGCCGAGCTGCTGCAGGTGGGCGAGCGCACCGGCCTCGACGGGGCGGCCCTGGCGCACACGAGCCGCGTCGTGGCCAAGATCGACTCGGCCGCCGTGCAGGACGGCTTCGCGCTCTACCTCCACGGGTTCTTCGTGGCACGGGGTGGACAGTGGGCAGTCGTCCAGCAGGGCATGTCCGGTGAACGCAAGCTCGCGCGGCGCTACCACTGGAAGAGCGCAGGGTTGAAGAGCTTCGTCGACGACCCGCACGCCGCGGTCGAAGGCCCGAGCCGCGGCAACATCGTGAATCTCGCGGACGCCCGCGCCGAGCGCAATCGCGCCGCGCAGCTGGAGCTCGTCTCCGCAGGGCCCGACGGCGTGCTGCAGCCTCTGAAGAAGCTGCGTCCCCAGCGCGCGGCCCGCCAGCAGATGCTCCCGCACCTCGCGCTGCCTGCGCATCACGAGGTGCGAGAGGAAGACGTGGTGCTTCGTCGCCTGCGTGGCACGCTTGCCGCGGCCGCCGAGCGAGGGCCCGTGGACTTCGTGGATCTGCTGATGACGCCGGGGCTCGGAGCCCGCACGGTGGAGGCGTTGGCGTTCGTGGCGGAGGTCGTACACGGTGCCCCCCATCGCTTCAGCGACCCGGCCCGCTTCTCACTTGCGCTGGGAGGAAAGGATGGCCACCCCTTCCCCGTCCCGCTCCGGGTCTACGACGAGACACTGCGCGTGCTGCGCTCCGCCGTGGAGCGAGCGAAGCTGGGCAACGAGGAGCGGCTGTGCGCCATGAAGGCGTTGGATCGGCAAGCGCGCTGGCTCGAGCGAGTCGCCGTGGAGCCGAGCTTCGAGGACCACCGGCGCCGAGAGCAGCAGATGTCCGACGCGTTCGGCGGGCGCACCGTCTGAAGCCGACCCGGGGCGACTCGGGTTCGCCCGGGCATGGCGCCGAACCGGGCCCGCTCCAAAGCGCGCAAGCGGCCTCAGGTCGGGCTGCTGCCCGGTGGGGGCTCTTGCGCGAGGGCTGGCCAGGCCGGCTCGGTGGCTTCGCGGGGGGTCGACTTCGCCGCCGCGCTGCGACGCTGGGCGAGCTCGATCTTGATGCGTTCGAAGGTCGAGCCATCCAGCTCGTACAGCAGCAGGGCGCCCAAGCAAAGGAGCGATGCCGCGGCCGGCGCCAGCGTGAACAACGAACGAATGGTGAACATCGTGGAGGCTTCCTGCGCCTGGTTCGCCACGTACCCACTCTGAGAGAGCGCGAAAGTCGCCAGCGCGCCGCCGATGGCCATGCCGAGCTTCTGAGTGAAGGAAAAAAATGCGAAGGGAATGCCTTCGGAGCGCCGCCCTGTCTTGTACTCGCCGTACTCCACCGTGTCGGGAACCATGCCCCACTGCATCACGGAGTTGAGCATCTGGGAGAACGTTCCCGCCATCGAGACCCCGATCAGCAGCCACACCGTGGCGGGCGGAACGAAGAAGCGCGCCGTATAGAAGAGCGCGACGAGCGCGCTCCCGGTAAGGAACGTGGCCCTCTTGCCGATGCGCCGGCTGAGGCGCGGAGCCGCCAAGGCGCCCAGGACGTTCGCCGGCAGCATGAACATGAAGAAGATCTCGAACAGCGCGACATCATCGACGTAGTACTTGAAGTAGTACAGAGCGACCGCGTTTGGGATGACCCACACGCAGGTATTGAGAAACATCGAAAGAGAAAGAACGAGCAGGGCTCGGTTCTTCAGCACGATGGCCGGCAAGTCCTTGAGCCCGTAGCGCTCCATCGGGACGGGCACTCGCTCTTTGGAGAAGCGCGCGGCGATCAGCAGCAGAATGGTGGAGACCACGGCAAATCCGGCGGCAATCGCCTTGAAGCCGACCTCCTCGTTTTCGAATGCTCCCACCATGGGGCGCACCCCGACGCTGACGATGCTCATCGCCACCACCACCGCAAAGAACATCCGATAGGAGGAGATGACGGCCCGCTCCTGCTGATCCTGGGTGAGCGCGGCCGTCAAGGACGAGTACGGAAGGCCGACGGCGGTGAAGACCATGCCGTGCAGGATGTAGGTGACGTACGCGTAGACGATCTTGCCCGTTTCGCCGAGATCGGGCGTGGCGAAGCAAGCCAACAGCGCCAGATTCAAGGGGATTGCTCCAAAGAACACGTACGGTCGAAAACGCCCCCAGCGGGACCGCGTGCTGTCGGCGATGAAGCCCATGAGCGGGTCGTTGACGGCGTCCCAAACGCGAGCGGCTAGAAACAACCCCGTGACGTGCCCGGGCGTCAACCCGAACACGTCCGTGTAGAAGTAGGCCAGATAGAAGCCTATCATCTGAAAATTGAGGTTGATGCCCAGGTCACCTACGGCGTACCCGGCGATCTCGGATTGCTTGAGGGGTCGCATTGTTGGTCGCTTTCCGATTTGCTGATTCAACCGACGAGGTCCGCCTGCCTGGCGAACCGTCGGGCGGCGCTGCGGGGCACCTCGAAGAGGGCGGCCACCGCGGGGGCGCCGGTGGATCCACCGAACCCAGCGGTCGTAGCATGCCGGAGCCGCGCTTCGTTACCTCGAAAGCGTCGAGAGTGCCCGGGCTCAGGCAGTGTCAGCGTCAATTTCGCTCAATGGACGGCACCCCCTGGATCGGCGGGCGCCGGCTTTGACCCGCTTCGGCAAGAGGCCAAGCCGCCCGACACCGCGAAAGCGCGAGTCCCCTGGCTTCCGCCCACGGCGCGAGTGCCGGGCCCTTCGTGCCCTCCCGGCGCGCGTGCCGCGGGCACACCGGAGGCGACGCGGACCACAGCGGCGCTGACGCCGCGCGAGCTCGTCGCTGGGCTCGCCGCGGCCGGCGTGGGGCTCGGCTGCGCCGACGCCTGCGGAGGCGAGCGCATCGCGGCCCCTCCGCGGCCGGGGGGGCTCACCCCGCGGCCTGTCGCGCCGGCGCGCCCCACGCCGCACGGCGGCTCCCTCGCAGGCCTGGGTTCAGGTGTTTCACGCCACGCAGGCTTCTCCGGCGCGCCCGACGCCGGCCGCGCTCGCCGAGGCGGGCCGCCTCGTTGCCGCGAGCGGACGGGAGCCGTGCCCGACGGGATTCGCTCCCCTGCCCCGGGGGCGCACTCGCCGCGAAACCGCCGGGCTTGCGCCGGCCCGCGCCACACGCCACAGCGGGCGAAGTGAGCATCGAGGCCCTCCGGGGAAGCAGCGAAGGGCTGCCGCGCATCCCCCGCAGCCCGCTCGCACCGGCGCGGCTTTCGGCCACCCACGCGGCGCAGCTCGGCTGCGAATCGCAGTACCCGCTCGACCCGCCCCCCTGCGACGGGGATTGCCACGCCATTCGGCGGCCGGGCTGCGAGGAGGATGACCCGCTCGACCGCGTGCTGCAGTGTGAACGAGAAGCCAGCCTGCGACCCGCTCGGTGTGAAGCGGCCTGCGGCGCCGAGCTGAGCTACCCGCGGGTGCTACCCGGCGACGCGCTGTCGTGCATCGAGGGCCAGGCCCGACTCGCGAGTGGCTGCGCCGACGAACGCGTCGAGCTCGCGGCTCGTCTCGACCCGCTGCGGGGCCCGCGCTTGCACGCGTGCCTGCAGAGCGCGGCGGCTTGCGGCGGGGTGGATGAGTGCGACGAGGCGTGCTCCGAAAGCCCCGCCGACTGCCGCCGGCAATACGAGCTGCAGTACCGGTGCCTCCTCGGAGCCGAGCCCCCGGCTTCGTGCGCGCCGGAAAGCCAAGCGGGCGCCGCCCTCGAAGAAGGCGAAGCCCCGTGCTGCCTGGAGGCGCTTTCCCCGCTCGATTGCGTCGACTTCTGACGGGTCAGCGGAGGCGCGAGCCCGGGTGAGCGCCAGGGCGCAGCCTCAAAATCGCATCGAGATGACCGAGACGCGAGGCACCTTGGCCTCGCATCCACCATTTTCCACCAGCACGAGGTCGGTGCTCGACCCCGGAACGCGCGCCATGCCATCGGGGCTGCACAGCGCCACCGGGTCGCCCTCCCGATCCACGAGCTGCACCTCCCTCGCCCCCGCGACGGGGTCTTCGGACCGTGGATCGACCGCCACGAGGGTGCCTCGCCCGGAATTGGCCACGATCAGGCGGCCGTCGAGCCATTCGATGCCGTTGGCTCCACAACAGCCTCCTTCGGGTGGCGCAACGGCTCCCCCGACCATCCACGGCGACAGGGTCCCCGCCGTGGTGGCCTGCGCCGCGGGCAGCCGGAACACGCGCCCCCCCGCGGTGTCCGTCACCCACACGTCCCCCGTAGGACTGACGATCACATCGTTGCAGAACGGCGCCTTGCCCCCCGCCGCCTCGGGCAGGTGGTGACGCACGACCAGGGCCCCGCCAGCCAGAGACACACCCACCAGGTCCCCTGCCGGGGCTTCGCTCTTGGGGTTCGAGTCGCAGAGCCAAAGCAGCTCGCGGGCGGAGTCCACCGTCATCCCGATGACGCCGCGCTCGGTCACTTCCGCCGCAACGAATGGCTCGGCCTCGGTGCTCCCGGGGGCCACGCGCCCCACCGTCCCCGTCATGATGCTTCCGATGTATAGCGACCCGTCCGGCCCAGCCGTGATCCCCTCGGGATAAAACGAGCCCCCGGGCAGCTCGATCACCGCGGGATCGCCGGGCACAGCGTCGAGAGACAGCGCGACCGCTCGAAATGGCAGGCTCGGCTCGGCGGGGCCGAAGAGGGCCGAGAGCTGGCCAATCACCACCCAGGGCTGCTCGCCGCGAAAGGCCACCGTCGTCGGCCGCATCAGTAGGTCCGGGTCGGTGGAGAGCGCGCGCAGGGTCCCGCGCGGCGGCGCCATCGCGGAAAACTCTCCTGCCTTTTCGGGCAAAGCTGGGCTCGCCGGCCCCGCTGGGTCGGTCGCGACGCCCGCGGCACTCTTGGGCTCGGGCGCCGCGCAGGCGCAAACGAACCAGCTCGCGACGGCCAGGCGAGCCGCTCCGAGCGAGGCCGATTCGACTGTATTTTTGAACAGATGGGTCATGGGGGCGGGACGATATGTCGGCCTCGGGGGCCTCGCAAGAGCATCGAGCCGCTCCCCGGTGGTTCCACAATGAAACGAGCAGGGGGTCGATGCGCGCAACCGGCGCTCGCTGTCGCCCAGCGTCTGAAGTTTGTCGTCCCGTGCGCCGATACCTCCCAGAGGGGCCGAGACGCGCGGTGGGCGGGCGCGTGAGCATCGCGCCTCGGGCCCAGGCGCGGAGGGGAGCGACGATGGACACGATAGGCGAGGCGACACCGAGGCCACAGCTCGGAGCACGACGGCTACTGCAGTTTGCCTCCGACCTGCAGCATGCGACTTCGTTCGGCGACCTGCTGGCCATCGCCGAGCGCGAGGTGCGGCGCGCGGTCGGTTACGAGCACGCCTGGTTCATGGTCGCCGAGGACGAGAAGGTCTCCTCCCTTCGCCTGCTCGAGATATCGCACGGCGTGAGCGACCGAGTCTGGTCCGTCGCGCCCATCTTGAAGGTCGAGGGCGACGCGTTTCTCGAGGAGCTGACCCACAGCTGTAGCCCCGTGATCGTCGAGGACGCCCGCACCGACCCGCGCACGAACAAGCAAGTGGTCGGACTGCTCAGCAATCGAACACTCGTCAACATCCCACTGCGCCTGGTCGACAAACCGCTCGGGCTCTTCGGCGTCGGCACGTTCGGCGACGAGGGCTGCCGAGCCCCGAGCGAGGAGGAGCTGGAGTACCTCGTCGGGATGGCGAACCAGCTCGCCGTCGCGGCGAGCCGGATTCGACTGCACGAAATGGAGCAACTGGCAAGAAAGCGGCAGGAGGAGCTGGATCGTCAACTCGTGCAAGCGCAGAAGCTGGAGAGCTTGGGTCTACTGGCCGGAGGCGTTGCCCACGACTTCAACAACCTGCTGACCGTAATCATCGCCAGCGCTTCTCTCGCGAACGAGACGGCGCGCGATGGCGAGGTCCGGAGCGAGCTGCGGAGTGTTTTGGCGGCGGCTGGGCGAGCCAAGGAACTCACCTCCCAACTGCTGACCTTGAGCCGCTCGCAGCCGCTCGACGTTCAGTCCATCGATCTGGCCGAGCAGCTATCGCGGGTGGTCGAGCTCTCTCGCAGGCTGTTGCCCGAGTCCATTTCGGTGGAGCTCGACGTTCCGCCGGTGCCCCTCGCTACGCAGGGGGATCCTTCCCAGTTCGATCAAGTTCTGCTCAACCTCCTGATCAATGCCCGAGACGCGATGCCCCGCGGCGGTGTCATCCGTATTCGGCTCGAGCGGCAGGTAGTAGCAGAGCGGAGAGAGGGCTGCCCCGAGGCCGGCGGCTATGCCGTGATCTCCGTGAAGGACTGCGGGCTCGGCATGAGCGATGAGGTGCGAAGGCGCGTCTTCGAGCCATTCTTCACCACGAAGGGTCCGACCAAGGGCACCGGCCTCGGCTTGGCCGTCTCCTACGGGATCGTTCAACAGCATGGGGGCAAGATACGCTGCGAGAGTGAGCTGGGTGCCGGCACCACTTTTTTCCTCTACTTTCCGCAGACCCTGCCGGGAGTCGCGAGGAAGTGCGCACCTTCCGCGGCGCACCCCACGGTGGGCCACGAACACATCGTCGTCGTCGAGGACGACCCGCTGTTGCGCAAAGTGACGGGCCGCCTCTTACGCCAGGCGGGGTACGAGGTGACGCCTCTGCCCAACGGCACTGCGGCGTGCGAGTACGTCCGGCTGCACTCAGCCGACCTCGTGTTGATGGATATCATGATGCCGGGCATGCCCTGCGCCGACATCGTGGCCAACGTGCTGCGGCACCACAACGACCTTCCCATCGTCCTGACGAGCGGCTACAGCGCCGACGTCAACATTCGTGAGCTCGTGCAGTGCGTCGACAATCCACTGCTGAGAAAGCCATACACACCGGAGGATCTCTTTCGTTCCGTGCGCGACGCGATCGACCGCGCGAAAGCGCGGCGCCAACAGAAGCAACCGATTTCACTCGTTCCCATGGCCGGATGAGCTTGGGTCGGCACCGCTTCGGTAGCCGCGCAGAAACGTCATCACCGGCCGGCCTCGTTGGTCGGCATACGTGGCGACGTGCCCAGGCACGAACATGAGGAGCATCATCTCGCGGTACTGAGCGCGCGTGAACCCGAAGTCGAGGCAACAGGCAGCCCAGACCGCGGAGATGTTCCACTCGATACCCTTGCGTTTCCGGAGCTGTTGGTGGAGCCAGTACGCTCCCACCAGATGGGGGCCGGCGACCAGCTCGGCCGCTGCGAGCACCTTCAGTGCCACGGCGATCCGCTCGTCGCGCCGCTCCAAGGGGCGGCCGTAGCCGGCCAGCAGCCGCCTTTCCTCGAGCCAGCAATCGAGCCTGGCCGCGCGAGCCTCTGGCTCCAAGGGAAGCTCGGCCTGCACCTCGAACGCCGCCTCCATCGCCCCGAAGCCGTAGGCCGTTCCATTGCAGGCGGAGAGCGCCGCACAAAGCGCCCACGCCGGAGGCACCCGGGCGGAGCCCAGGTACGCCGCCACGCGATTGCACCAGATACGCGCATCTGGGTACCCGGTGGCGATCCACATTTGCTCGAGCACGCGGCAGATTCGGGGATCCGGCTCCTCACCCGTTGCGCAGAAGATCAGGTAGCGAACGTAGCTATAGCCCAGGCACTCGCGGTGCAAATCCTTGCCATGCACCACCACCTGCTCACCGAGCTTGGCAAAGCCGGCGGAAACCTCGAACGAAGGCGCTCCGCCCGGGTTCTGCTTACACCAGGCCAACTTTCCTCGCGAGGTCGTCGAAGCTCAGAGGCTCCAGCGCGGGGCGAGGCCCCACGTACTGCATCTGGTCCGCCAGGAAGGGAACGGAGGACAGTCCGACCTCACGCGCCTCCTGGGCGGCGGCGAGCGCCGGCTCCATCCGCCACCACAGAAAGAGTCTCTCCGCGCTCCGGGTCTGTACTCCGTGAGCGGCAAGCACCAAAGCCGAAAGGCCCGTCAGGTTGAGCGGGCCGAGGGCTTCGCGTGCCGACTCACTGCCGAGCACCCGGCGCAGCAGCCAGCTGCGCTCCGGGCACGCCTCCACCAGGCTCCACGCGCACCTCCGGATCCGATCCGCCTGCCGACGCTCGACGAATCCGAAGCCCGGCAGGTACCGAGCCTCCTCTTCGGGCAATCGCAGGGGCTGTGCGAGCCGCGTGAGCCAGTCCCCATCCTCGGGGGCCAGCGCACGAGCCCGCTGCATACAGGCGCGAAGCGCGGGCAGGCCCGTCAGAGGATTGTCCAGGTAGGCGGCGCAACCAATCGCCGCGGCGACTACACTGGCGCCCCCGGCACAGGCGTTTCGTGCCACTTCCACGATCTCGTCGAAAAGCCGCGGCTCGGCGAGCCGCTCGGCCATCGCTGCCTGCCAACCGCAGCACATCATCGTTTCGCCAACCCGGAGACGCGATCGGCAATCGGCGGAATGGCTTCCGGATCGATCTGCACGTCCAGCACCCACGGCTCCCGACTGCCGGTGGCCAAGGCCAGGGGGGCAACGCGCTCGAGTTCCTGGAGCGACTCGATGCGCGCTCCGTTGGCCCCGCAAGCGGTGGCCACCTGATCGAAGCGCACCGGAGGCAAATCACTGGCGATACGCTCCGCCCCCCCGAGCGCTTGCCCGTGGCGAACCATCCCCAGGGACGCATCGTTGAGCACGAGGTAGGTGACGGGCAGGCGCTCGGCCACCGCGACGGTCAGCTCCCAGCTGGACATCATCAGCGATCCGTCGCCGCACACCGCCAGCACCCGTCCCGGGCAGCCCGCGGCGGCGCCGAGCGCGGCCCCGATCGCCCAGCCCATGCTGCTGAGCCCCATCGCCACGCGATAGGTGTCCGGAAGCCTTCGGCTCAGGTGCCGCGTCGACCATGAGAAACCGTTGCCCGCGTCGACGTGGACCACCACGTCGTCGGGCAGCAGGGTCCCGAGCCGCTCCATGAGCATCGCGGGGTGCACGGTGCCGTTGCGCACGGTCCGTGGCCTCGCGGGGCTCGCGGCAGCCGGGCTCGCAGCGCTCTCCGCGGGGGGATCGACCGAGGGACGAGCAGAGGCATCCGGGCGGCTCGGGACCACCCGTAGGCCGGCCGAGGCGCGCGCCGCGCCCGCCTTTTCGGCGAAGCGAATCGACTCGAGCGCGCTCTCGATGCTGCCCAGCACGGGCTGGAGCTGGAGCATCCGGTGGGCGTGCTCGCAGTGGCCGTCCACGGAGTAGACGGGCACGTCCGGGAGCCCCTGCCAGCAGCCCGTCGAGAGCTCGTCGAACGTGGCTCCGAAAGCGACCACCAGGTCGGCTCGGCGCAGACACTCTTCCGCGACGGCGTGCCCCGAGAAACCGCACACGCCGCGATACGCCGCGTGATGGTGGCTCACCCAGCGCTTGCCTGCAGGGCTGCTGACGACCGACAAGCCCCGCTGCGCCGCGTAGTCGCACAACGCGGTGGCGCCCACGCCGGCGTCGTCGCCGATATACAAGACGGGCCGCCTCGCCCGATGCAAGTGCCGCCCGACCCGGGCGAGCGCGGCGATGTCGATGACCTGGCCGGGAGACGCCGTACCTCCCACCGCCGGCCACATTCCACGTGGGGCAGAGCGCAGGACCTCCGGGGAGATCGCCAAGTGCACGGGCCCTCCCGGTGGGCCGTGGGCCGCGAACAGCAGGCGCCGAAGGAGATGGGGCAGCTGAGCGGGAGAGCTCACGTCGGCCGAGGCCCGCATCGCGACGGAAAGCGCGCGCGTGAGGTCGTAGCCCATGGCCGACGAGTCCTGCAGCCCTCCCCGACCGAACTTGCAGGACGGAACGTGCGGCGTCACCACGAGCATTGGAATGCGATCGGCGTGCGCCGAGAGCACACCGGTCAAGAGATTCGAGATTCCCGGGCCGGTCGTCCCCGTACACACCGCGATGCGACCCGTTTCCCGGTAGAAGCCGTCCGCGGCAAAGGCGGCTCCCGCCTCGCTGCGCGTCAGAATCAAACGGGCTCGCCCGGCGCGCTGCTGGCGAGCCAGCGCGTCGAACAGGGGCTCGATCGCGCCCCCCGGGACGCCGAAGTACGTGTCGATCCCCTGATCTGCGAGGTGTGCGACCAGAGCGTCCGCCAAGTCCTTGACGTCCTCGACGACAGCGGGTTGTCGCTGCCCCACCCGAGCGAGCCCGGTGGGCGCAGCGGATTGAGAGTCGACGTTCGACTCGCGTGGCGTCTGGCGGGCCTTCTTGGCCTGCAGACACCGTCCTGGATCATCGGCCCGTCCATGGGCGATATTGGGCAGCATCGCCGTTGGCTCTGCAAGAATCGTGGCAATCAGGAAACGAGCGGCTCCCGCCCCAGGGGCACGCGGCACCATCGACACGGCACCATCGACACGGCACTCTCGGCACAGCGCCCCAGCCGTTGCCGCCCCCCGACGCGCGAGCAACCGCGGCGCCAGTGCGCGCCAGCCGCTGGCTGCCGCTGCCATCACCTGCGGCAGCCTCGCTTTTGTGCAACGTCGCTCCCTGATGACGGCGCCGTTCGGCGAACGTCGCTGCCGAACGTGTCGGTACGCGAGGCCGCCCTGTCGATGCCCGGACTCGTACCCCCTCATCCGCTCGGAACAGGGCGACCGCTCCGGCGCCGCTGCGCGTCTGCAAGAAGCGCGAGACGCCGAGCCGGCCCGCTCCGAGTGACCGCTACTTCGGCGTCGCTTCGGAGCGCCAGTTGATCACATGGTAGGTAGCCGGCTCCTTGCCGACGTTGCGGACCGAGTGCAGCTCGTTGCTCGCGTTGAAGATGATCGAGCCAGGCCCGAGCACGCGCTTCTGGCCGTTGGAGTTGGCCTCGAGCGTGCCCGAAGCCAAGATCACCAGCTCCTCGTTGGGGTGCTTGTGGGGCGGGTGCGAGCTGACGCCGGGGTTGAGCGTGGTGGCGTGCATCTCGAGCTCCTGCAGCGTCGCCGTCTTCGCTCGCAGGATGTGGCGAACCCGCCCCACCTCGGTCGGCTTCGCGGAGAGGCCCGCCCAGTCGAACAACTCGGAGTGTTGCACGGGCACATCGGAATGCGCCGTGGCCGTGGCGCCGAGGGCGAGGCCGACGACGAGCGCAGCCGAGACGAGGCAGAGATCGCGACGAATTGACATCGCCCAATGATTACTCGGGACGCGGCTCCAGGGCAACCGACGAGTAGCCAAGAAATATCCAGCGGTGCGGTTGCCAGCGGGCGGTCGCCAGCGGCGCCGGTCAACCCAGAAGCCGCGAGTTGTGTGATAGCGTAGCGCCGCACGTCGTGCCCGCGGGCAAGGGCCCCGGCGAGCCGAGGCCCACGACCCATGAACACTCCCAGCAGACCCGGTGCCCCCGTCGGATTCGCCATCGTCGGCACCGGCATGATCGCGGGCTTTCACGCCCGCGCCATCGCTCGAACGCACGGCGCTCGACTCGTCGGCGTCGTAAGTCGCTCGCCGGAAAAAGGCCGGGCATTCGCCGAGGAGCATGGTGCTCTGGCCGTCGCCGCCAGTGTCGAGGAGATCTGCCAGCGGCCCGACGTGCTCGCGGTGGCGGTCACGACGCCGAGCGGCGCCCACCTGGAGCCCGCGCTGGCCGCCATCGCCGCCGGCCGCCACGTCGTGGTGGAAAAGCCGCTAGAAACCACCCCCGCACGAGCGAACCGGATCATCCTGGCCGCCCAGGCCGCGGGGGTGAAAATCGCCGGAATCTTTCAGGGGCGATTTGGCAGCGGCGCTCGGCGCGTGAAGGCAGCCCTCGACGCCGGGCGGTTCGGGCGGCTCGGGATCGTCAACGCCTCGGTCAAGTGGTACCGCAGTGCCGAGTACTACACCACACCCTGGAAGGGGCGCTGGGACCTGGACGGCGGCGGGGCGCTGATGAATCAGGCGATCCACGCGGTGGATTTGTTGCAGTGGTTCGCAGGGATGCCCGTGGAAGTGCACGGCTTCATCGCGCGGCGAGTCCACGCCGGGATCGAGGCCGACGACACCACGGTGGCCTCGCTGCGCTTCGCGGACGGGACGCTCGGCACGATCGAGGCGAGCACCGCCGTGTGGCCCGGCTGGTCGCGACGCATCGAGCTGTGCGGTGAGCGCGGCTCCGTGTGCCTCGAAGAAGACGAGATCACGCGCTGGGAGTTCTCCGACGCCCTGCCCGAGGACGGAGCCGTGCGGGCGAGCTCCAACCGGCAGTCCCTGGGATCGGGCGCCAGCGCGGCGGCCGGCATCTCCCTCACTGGGCACCTGCGCCAAATCGAGGATTTCGTCGCAGCGATCGCCGAAAATCGCCCCCCCGCGATCGACGGGCGAGCGTGCCGAAACGCCGTAGCGCTGGTGCACGCCATCTACCAATCGGCCCAGTGCGGCGCTCCGGTGAAGCCGTGAAGGGTAAGTCGTGAGCGTGCACCTCGACGCGCAGGGGAGCGCGGCGGCGGAGCCGCCCGCACAGGCGCCAGCCCACCCCGTGGGGCCCTGGTGGCGGTCGCTCACGCCGCAGCACTGGCTCGTGTTCACCGTCGCGTCGCTCTCGTGGTTCTTCGATTGCCTCGACTCGCAGTTCTTCAATCTCGCCCGGGATGCCGCGGCCGACGAGCTGCTGGGCGACCGAGCCCAGGCCACCGTGTACGCTCCGTACACCACCTCGGTTTTCTTGATCGGCTGGGCCGTGGGGGGGTTGTTCTTCGGCGCGCTCGGCGACCGGCGAGGCCGAGCTCGCGTGCTCTCCCTGTGCGTCCTGGCCTACTCCCTGTTCACCGGGCTCAGCGCGTTCGCGGCGACCTTCACGCAGTTTTGCATTTACCGTTTCCTGACCGGCTGCGGCGTGGGCGGCGTATTTGGCCTCGCCGTGGCCCTCGTGGCCGATACCCTCGACGATCGAAGCCGCGCGCCAGCCCTCGGGTGGCTCCAGTCCCTCTCGACCTGGGGGAACGTGCTCGCGGGCGCCATCGGAATGGGTGTCGGCGTGCTGGGTCTGCGGCAGCTGCTGCCCTTTGGGCTTCGGCCTTGGCAGGCGATCTTCCTGGTGGGGGCCCTGCCCGCAATCCCGGTGGTGCTATTGCTGCGCAGAGTGCCGGAGCCCGAGCGTTGGAGAAAGGCCCGTGAGCTCGAGCAATCCGCGGCGAAAGGCGACGAGAGCCGCACCGCAGGCCACCGGTCAGGCTCGTACCGCGCGCTATTGCGGCAAGCCCCCTGGTCGACGAACGCGTGGTTCGGGCTGCTCGCTTGCAGCGCAGGCATCATCGGGTACTGGGGAATCGGCAACTTCCACCCCCGCATCGTCGGCAGCCTCGTCGACACCCACCTGAGCGGCAGTGGCCTCGACGCCGCGGCCATCGCAGGAGAAAAAGCGTACTATCGCTCGGTCGGGCTGCTGTTGCAGAACGTCGGAGGGTTCTTCGGCATGCTGGGATGCGCGTGGCTGGCGCAGCGCTGGGGTCGGCGCCAGGCGCTCTCGTGCTCGCTGCTGCTCTCCTTTGTGACGACCCTGCTCGTGTTCCGCACCCTGCGGGAGTTCGCTCAGCTGTACTGGATGCTGCCCTTGATGGGATTTGGGCAAATGTCGGTCTACGCCGTCTACGCAATTTATCTACCCGAGCTGTTCCCCACACACCTGCGCAGCACCGGCACGAGCTTCTGCTACAACGGCGGGCGCATCGTCGCGGCCACGGCGCCGCTCACGATCAGCCGCATCACCGCGAGCCTGGGCGGCGACGTGGAGGCGTTTCGCAGCGCGGGCCAGTGGGCGAGCCTGCTCTTGCTCCTGGGACTCGTTGCCCTGCCTTTCTTGCCGGAGACGCGCCACCGTGAGCTGCCCAGCTAGCCCCTGGGCAGAGCCGGTGGCGCAAGCACGAGGCCCCGGCGCCGGCTCCACGCGGCAGGCCTGCCCAGCCGTCGCGGGCCCCTCGCTCCCGCCTCGCCCCCCGCGGGGGTGCGCTCACTGCTTTGCTCTACACCGTAGGCCGTGGGCCGCCCTCCCGTGGCCCCGAACCGCTGTGAAATTCGGAGATGAACGAGAGAACCAACATGAGTGAACAATTTCTAATCACGGGCGCGCGACGCGGCCTGGGCCTGGCAATGACGGGGCAATTGCTCGAGCGAGGCTGCCAGCTCAACGTGCTGGTGCGAAGCGAGAGCGAGGGCCTGCTCGCGCTGAAGGAGCGATACGGCGATCGGCTCGCGATCTTCATCGGGGACGTGACCGACGACGACTCGGTCGAGAAGGCCATGTCGCAGCTCGCCGAGCAGCGCGGGCACCTCGACGTGCTGATCAACAACGCGGTGACGTATCTCGACGGCAAGGGCCCCCTCGAGGAGGTGGATCTGTCGATTTTCGGTCGCACCTTCGAGGTCAACTCGGTAGGTCCTCTGCGCGTCGCCAAATACGGCCTGCCGCTGATTCGAAAGGGCAGTCGCAAGCTCATCGTGCAGATTTCCTCGGAGGCCGGGTCGATCGGCGACTCGTGGCGCAAGGCCGAGTACGCCTACTGCATGTCAAAATCGGCGCTGAACATGGGGTCGAGTATCCTGCAGAACTACGTCGCTCCCGAGGGCATCAAGGTGCTCGTGATGCACCCCGGCTGGTTCAACTCCTCCGGCGAGGGCCCGGCCCCGATTTCCGCCGAGCAGGCTTCCGTGCGAGTCCTGGAGACGATGCTGAAGCCGCACGCCGTGGACGGACCTCAGTACGTCGACCTCGACGGCAAGAACCTGCCCTGGTAGCCGCGCGCCCCGTGGGGTGCGCCGGCAACGAGGCGGGGTGAAGGAGGGGCCGCGCGACCGGAAGTCCGTGTCCTCGATCGGGCGGCGGCCCCCCGCGCTTCCGCCCGAGGCCGTCGACGGGGCAGCCCGATCGAAAATGCTCGGAGCCCGGCCCTTCCGAAAGCAGAGCGCGCTCAGAACCGGGCGAAGAAGTCCCAGATGATCTCCGGAGCACCGACCCACTGGGTGTGGTCGCCTTCGAACTCGCACCAGTGCACGGGCTTGCCACTTTCACAACCGTCGAACGCAACGCAGGCCCCGACGGCGAGGGAGCTCACCGTGGGCTCGCAGTGATTGCGCTCGACGAAGATGTCGCGCGCGGCGTAGCCGAGTTCGAGATCGATGTTCGTATCGAATGCGCCGTGGATCCCGAGGTACGCGATGGGCGCATCCTTCGCCTCGTTGCACCCGCTGAAGATGGAGGCCGCCATCGGCGCCGCGGCGCGAAAGACATCCCCCATCTCACAGCCGACGGCGACGGACATCATGGCGCCGAAGCTGAAGCCCGTCGTGAAGATCCGCTCCTGATCGACGCAGAGGTTCGCATTGAGGTGCTCGAGCATGGCTCGCAAGAAGGCGATGTCTTCCCCGCCTTCGTTGAACCAGGCTTCCTCGATGCCTTCGGGGGAGACGAAGATCGCCGTCTCGTCGGCGAGCGCCTTCAGCCCGTAGTAGGGGCCCAGCCCTCCGTACGGTCCGGGCTCTCCGCGGACCACGTCCTCGGCGTACGCGTCCGCCCAGTGCCACGTGAAGATCAGCCGATAGGGGTGAGTCGAGTCGTATGATGCGGGCACGTCCAGCACGTACTCGCGCTCGACTCCGCCCACATCGATCGAAAGCCGGCCGCTCTTCAACGGCTCCGCCACGCCGCACCCCGCGCTGCCGAGCGCCTGCCCTCCCGGGGTCGCGTCGGCTCCGGCCTCCGGCGAAGCGGTGCCGGCATCGGCCGGCGCCGCCGCATCCCCCTCGGGCGCGGACGCACCGCCCGTGCTCGGCGCCGCCGATCCGGCGTCGCGGCCACTCGGCGAGGGCGAAACGGCGCCGCCTGCGGCCTCGCCGCCTCCCCCTGCGGCCTCGCCGCCTGCGGCCTCGCCGCCTCCCCCTGCGGCCTCGCCGCCTGCGGCCTCGCCGCCTCCCCCTGCGGCCTCGCCGCCCGCAACGTCCTGCGGACCATTCGGTGGCGGCATGCCACAGCCCTCGTCAGCCGACTCCCCGTCGCCGCCGAGCGGCGGCAAGCCGGCATCTCCTTCGCCTTGCGGCGAGGGACCGCCGCCCTGCGCAGGCCCTTCGCCGCCGGCCTCCGGCCGCACCGCGTCCGCCGCGCTCCCCCCGCCGGCCCCCCGCGAGCCAGCGCCCGCCATCTCCGGCCCCGCGTTTTCGACGGGCCGCGATGGGGACGCGCTCGCCTCGGCGCCCGACGACCCGTCGCCGGCTCCGCCCCGCGCGCGGCCTCCTCGGTCGGGCGCCCCTCCCCCGCTGGTCGAGGGCGAGCCCGAGGCCCGGCAAGCGCGCTCCGGGCCCGAGCCGCCGCTCGCGCCCGCCCCGCTGCAGAGCTCGGCAGTCACCTCCGAGCTGCCGGCGCAACCCGATGCAACGAGCAGCAGGCACAGCCAGCAGGCGCCGAGCGACCGCCGAGGCGCTACAGCAACGACCCAGCTGCGATGTGCCATCGTGGATTCTGCGGCCGATACCACGCGCGCGAGGGGGCGACCAGCTGCTCCGATTACAAGAGCTCGCCGCGAGCCCTCGGGCGATTCGTCACGACCACGCGGCGCGTGCCCGGCGCCGTCGCCGAGCGCGCCGCGCGGCTCGCCCCCCTTCGGGTGCCCCCACCCGGCCGCGGGACGGGCGGCCGCGGTCGGTCGCCGGGCGAAATCGACGGCGGCCGCTCGAGCACCCCCTCCGCGCCCGAGCACCCCCTCCGCGCCCGAGCGCCCCGTCGACTCCCCGCGGGGGCGCGAGCCCCCACGCAGCCGACCACCGCGCCGCCCGGCACGCTCGAGCAAACGCGCAAACGCGCAAACGCGCAAAAGCCGCGCGCACGACGGCCGCCAGCGGCGACCCACTGCCGAGCAACTCGACGAGCTCGCACAACTCCGCCGTTGCCTTCTCGGCGCGTTGCCAGGCGACGTGACGGCCGAGGGAGCCGCGACCGTTGCGACCCAGCTCGAGCGAGAGAGAGCTCCTCTCCAATCGCCTCGCGCCGCGAGAGCGCTCCGACGCCCCGAGCCGCAGCGCTCGGACCGGAGCGAATCTGGTGATACAGCGCTCGCGTGATCCCCGGCAAGTCCCTCACCTCCGCAGAGGGAAATGGCCGATTGGAGTAGCGGACGCGACGGAACACGAGCGAAGCGTCCGACTGGATGCACCTCGAAGACAGGCTCCGAACGACACCGCTCAGAGCCGCGGCCGCGCGGGGCGCACCCCAGCCGCCGGGCGCACCCCAGCCGCCGGACGCACCCCAGCCGCCGGGCGCACCCCAGCCGCCGGGCGCACCGCCCCCCCCGGATTGCGCGCAAACACGTCGCACCGCGTGAGCCACCCGAGCCACTGCCGCACCGCGGTGCCGTGGACACTGGCGGAGGCGGGCGAAACCCTCGACTCGAGGCTCCCGAGGTAGCGAGCGACGACGGGTGCGGAGAGCTCCCAGAGCTCGACGCCGACCTCCTCGCACCAACCGCAGAAATCGGCCACGCCCCGACCGTACGCCGCGCGTGTGTTCGGGTTGTGGATGCGCTCGGTGAGAAACTCCACGGTGCCGGCGCACGCTTGCCGCCCCCCTCGCCGCACGACAGCGGGCAAGCACACGGACGCCACGCCTCGCACGACCACCGCCGCCGAGCGGGCGCCCCGACGCGCGTCCCCCCCGATCTCCGGCCGGCCCAGCCCAGACTCTCGAAGCCCAGACTCTCGAAGCCCAGACTCTCGAAGCCCAGACTCTCGAAGCCCAGACTCTCGAAGCCCAGACTCTCGAAGCCCAGACTCTCGAAGCCCAGACTCTCGAAGCCCAGACTCTC
>JBNKVS010000068.1:0-9866 GCA_050299315.1 Polyangiaceae bacterium | reverse complement strand
GACTGCTCACGCACGACCTGGTCGAACAGGCCCATCAAGTATGCCAGTCGCTTGTCGTCCATGGCCGGGATGGCGCTGTACCAGTAGCAGCCCTGCCGATAGAGGGAGAGGGAGCGCTTTTTGGAGGTATTCGCTTTGAGCATCCTCTCGAGACCACCCCGTTCGCCCGCTCCGCCGAGCAGCGTGAGCAGAACGTGGGCCATCGCACCGAGCAGCAAGATGCGCTCGCGCCGTACCGGGGCCTTGATGTGGGTTGCGCTCAGACCCATGCCAAAGTGGATATCTTTGGTGTCGCGAAACGTCTCTTCGATGGTGAAGCGTCGACCATACAGGGCGACGATTTGTGCAGCAGTCTCCTGCTCGAGGTTGCTTGCCAGGCACCAGGCGTCTTTCATCCTCTTGGCGTGGACGACCACGACGGAGGCGACGGGAAATTCTGCCTCCGTGACGCGAGCCTGAGGGAGTTTGCGAGCCCGCCCATTGGCGGGCAACCATTGTCGAGCGAGCCTTCGTTCCTCCTTGTGTCTGACGTACATGTCCTCGCGAAAGCGGATGACGTAACTCCAGCCGAGGTCGCCGAGGTACTCGTAGAGCTTGACGTCCCCGAAGCCACGGTCTGCGAGCACCGTGATGCCGACATCGTCCGCCAATGTGTCGTGCAGCATCTCGATGAGCTCGAACTCGTAACTCGCCCGGTTCCCCTTGAGACCCGACTTTCGAACAGAGTTTCACAGCAGCGGCGTGGCCCGTCCCTGCTTGGAGACGAGATAGAGCGCGAGGACGGATTGGTCGTCGGCATCGAATTCGGTCCAGTCGAGTGCCACGACGATTTCTTTGCGGACGCCTACGACGAACCGGACCCACGCGGCAAGCAGCACCGACATGTGCATTGCCGAGTTGCTCAAGAGCCGATCCACCTGCTTGATTGGATTGCGTGCTTCGGCTCGAGATTGCGCGCAGCCGCGAGACCTCGACCGATCGCGTGGATGCCAAACATCGCAGCGTGAAGGACCCCCACCACCCCGTCTGCGAGCGACAGCACCCGCTTGGTGTGGAAGTCTTCTCCGACGACGGCTTCCAGAAGGGAGTGAATCTGCTCGGGCTTCATCTTCGAGCCCTTACGCGACCGGGCCCGTGTCCGCCCGCCCGACGGAGTCGTGTCGGTGGTGGTGACTGCTGATTCGTCCATGCCGCGCCATCGCCTGTGCTGCGCCTCGACGCCAACGCAAAAACGACCTCGCTCTTCCTCTTTGCGCCTGCACGATCAAATCACGCGCCCACCGCAGTGGAATTCCAGACTCTCAGGCATTTTGTGAGGGGATCCCTCAGCTTGCGGACACGTACTGGTCCTGGCGCTGAGTCCGCCGCGGCCGCGTTCATTCGCCCGGTTCCTTTTGGCCAAGACCATCAAAGTAGTCGGCCAATGCGTCGAGGCTTTTTTCCCAGAAGCGCTGATAGTGAGCAATCCACTCGGCCGCTCCCTTGAAAGGTCCCGGCTGAAGACGACACCACATCACGCGCCCCTCCTTTTCCCTGGTCAAAAGCCCCGCTCCCTCCAGCATCTGGACGTGCTTGGCAATGGCGGTCAAGGACATATCGTGCGGGGCGGCCAGCCCGGTAACGCTGGAGTCACCCTGCGCAAGTCGCTCGAGGATGGCCCGCCGCGCGGGGTGGCCCAGCGCCGAGAAAACGGCATCGAGCTGAGATTGATACTGATTGGTTCGGTTTTCTCCATGCCGTGATGATTGTCAAGTACTGGGATTTGATTGAGTTGGCTGACGATTCGAAAATCGTCGGTCGGTTCAGCGCAGTCTTGTTTCTTGTTCGTCTTCGTCATGACAGGCAATTTGTTCGTTCACACACAGGGAGGTTCCCATAATGATTTACTCGATTCTTATTTATGAAACACCGGGTATCACCGATGCCCGGTCGCCGGAAGAACGTGAAGCTATCCTCGATGCCCACCGTCAGCTGCAGAAAGACACCAAGGAAAGCGGTGCATTCATTGCTGCAACACAGTTGGCCGAGTCGAGCGCTGTGACGGTAAGGCTTCAGAAAGAGGAATTCCTGGTCACCGACGGGCCGTTCGCGGAGACAAAAGAACTCTTCATCGGCTTCTATTTGTTCGAGTGCGCGAATCTGGATGAGGCCATCAAGCTCGCGAAGCGTATTCCTGTCTCAGGAATGGGCGTAGAGATTCGACCGGCAGTGTGGATGGAATCGATCGGTGTCACCCCAGAATGAATCCTAGTGCCGCCATACTGCGCGTTGCATATCCTAAGGCGCTTTCAACGCTGGTGCGCGTTGTCGGGTCACTCGACCTGGCGGAAGATTTGTTGCAAGACGCGGTGACCAAAGCGCTTGTGCGCTGGGCCGAAGATGGCGTACCCGAAAGCCCGGAAGCGTGGCTGGTGCGTACGGCCCGCAACCAGGCGATCGATGGCCATCGACGGAATGCACTCGAGCGGCAGCAGGCCGAGTCATCGGCTGCCACCCTGCAGCTCGAACAGCCTGAACAAAGCATCGAGGAGATCGGGCTGCGCGACGACATGTTACGACTGGTTTTTGCCTGCTGCCACCCTGTGCTTGCGCGCGATGTTCAGGTCGCGCTCACGCTCAAGGCCGTGGCCGGACTCTCAGTAGAGGAAATTGCACGGGGGTTCCTGGTCGCGCCACGCACAATCGAACAACGCATTACGCGGGCCAAGCGGCGCATTCGCGAAGCCGAAGTGCCCTATGAGGTTCCGTCGCGAAAAGAGCTTCCCGATCGGCTCGCATCAGTGCTCGCAGTGGTCCATCTGATCTTTAGCGAAGGACACTCGGCATCCATTGATGCACCAATCATCCGTCACGAACTCTGCCAGATGGCCATTGGCCAAGCGCACCTATTGCATCGACTGTTTCCGGGAGAGCCCGAAGTCGAAGGGCTCCTCGCGCTTCTTCTTCTGAGCCACTCGAGATCCGCGGCAAGGGTTACAGCGGACGGAGCCGTGGTTCCACTCGATCGTCAAGACCGTAGCCTCTGGAACAGGCAAGCCATCAACGAAGGATTGGCACTCATCGATGCTGCATTGCGGCGTTGTCGACCCGGCCCCTATCAAATTCATGCCGCGATCAGCGCGACCCATTGCCGTGCGGAGCGCTTTCAGGACACGGACTGGCTAGAGATTGTTCGGCTGTATGACGCACTGTTGACCCTGACGCCGTCGGCCGTCATTCGACTCAACCGCGCCGTGGCCGTTTCGCGGGCCTGGGGCCCAGCTGCTGGTCTCGAGCTGGTTGATTCCCTGCGTGACGACGAACAGATCACGAGGCGGCATTCGTTTCACGCGGTCCGCGCTGCTCTGCTCGAGGAGCTGGAACGATGGCCGGAGGCTTGCCAAAGCTACGGTGATGCTCTCTCAAAGACCACAAACACAAGCGAAATTAGATACTTCCAAGACAGGCTCAAGGAGATGGAGAAAAAACTCGCGACGTCTGTCGGGAATGGCGGTGGTTGTTCGTCTTCCAAGTGAGGGAAAGGATCCCTCCCAAAAGGAAGGAAAGAAACCATGTCCAATCCGTTTATCTGGTTCGATCATCGCAGCGACGAGCCGTCTGGCGCTGGGAAATTCTATGAGGGGCTTCTTGAGTGGAAACGCGCCGCACAAAGCCCACCGGGGATGACGGCCTTCGGCGAAGGTGAACGCCCATGGTCTGGTATGGCGGCATCGGAGACACTGCCCACGGGGTGGCTGCCCTATGTGCAGGTCAAAGACCTCGATGTGTCGGCAGAGAAGGCCAAGAAGCTCGGTGCGAAGGTGCTGAAAGAGCGAACGCGAGGCCCGACGGGCGATTTCGTCGTGATTCGGGATCCGGCCGGAGGCGCTGTCGCATTGTGGCAATCACCATGAGAACTGGAGAGGTACAACAGAGGAAAGTCGAGGACCGCCGAAAATCGGAGCGGGCGCAAGGTGGCACAAATGACTGACGCCAAGTATCCCTTCCTCAGCCGCCGTGTGGATGTCATGGGGTGCTCAATCCACTACGTTGAACATGGGCGTGGGAAGCCGGTGCTATTCGTGCATGGTAACCCGACGTCGTCATATCTTTGGCGCAACGTGCTGCCCCATGTTGCGAACGAAACCGGACGTCGCGGTATAGCGATAGACCTGCTTGGTTTTGGTCAATCCGACAAGCCCGACGATGTCAACTACACGCTGGAGCGGCACGCGCAGGTTGTCCGGGAATTCATCGACGCCCTCGATCTGCGTGACATTGTGCTGGTAGCCGACGACTGGGGGGGACCGCTCGGCATGCACGACGTGGTGACGCGTCCCGAGCGCTACGAGGCTGCCGTCTTGATGGAGACGTTCTTGTGGACATTCACCTTCGAAGACGATTTTGAGCCGAAGTTTCGTACCCCGTTTCGGCTCATGCGCGGGCCGCTCGGGTTCTTCTTCGTTCAGGTGCTCAACATGATGACGAAGAAGGTGATCCCGGAGCATTGCCCGATCACGGACGAAGGGCTCCAATACTACCTGGATTCGATGCCCACGATACGTTCACGTCGGGCTATGCGGGAGTTTGTGCGACTCAATCCGCTTCATGGAAAGCCCAAGGCGAGCGTGGACTTCATCAACGGGATTCGCACCGAGCTCCCCAAGCTCCAGACACCCGTCACATGGCTGAAAGCGACTCCGGGCGTCGTACCCAGCGACGACTACCCGCCATCGCTGCGAAAGCTCGAAGAACTTCAGAAGCTGTTGCCAGTCATGAAGATGAAGAAGTTTGGACCAGGACATCACTTCCTCGCCGAGGAAAACCCGGCCCGCGTTGTCGAATTGGTGGTAGAGGCCATTCGAGATGAATGCAACAATGTCCGTGTGCCGGCATGACGAATGGGAGCGAGCATGGCGATGGATCCGCAAGATCTGTTCTGGGAATCGGCGGCAGAGCTTCATGCCGAAGATCCTCGCATCGTGGAGGGAACCATCATGAACGGGCGTTGCCTTCGAGTAGGCAAGGAGTTTTTGGCGCTTGTTGACTACAAAGGGTCGGGGCTCGTCGCAAAATTGCCCGAGACACGCGTCGCCGAATTGATCCAGCAGGGGTTTGGACCACCCACGGATCACGCCGCGGCGCTCAGATTGTTGACGTTGGCGACGTAGCGACGGGAGAAGACTTCCCAGAAGCGGCACCGCGCCATACTTTTCGGTGGCTTCGTTCCATTGGTAAGCCGTGTTCACGATGACCAGCCGCTCGGGGTGGGAGTCGACGAGATTGATCAGCTCGGCCCATCCGTCCTCTTCGTCGAGTCGGAGCGTGTGCTTCACCACGCCGGAGAGCGCCTTGCCGTCGCCATCTTGAAGGCACTACCACACGTCGGGATTCGAAGTGTCCGTGTCGATGAACAGCACCTCCTTGTTCATCAGCAGCGCGAGGTCGATCAGACCCATCGAGAGCATGGACTTGCCGACGCCTCCGTTGCCTCCCGCTCAAGCTGGCCCGAATCCGCCCGGACTGTACACGCGGTGGTTCGTAAAATGCCGAACATGTTGATTCCGCCCCGGAGCGCCCCCCCGGAGCCGCTTTGAAATTCCTACGTGCCGGCCGTCTCGAGCGCTCAATTGGAACAATGCTCGAAGAGGATGCCCCCGCCGAGCACGCTGTCGCTGGCGCTGGTGGGGTGCGGCGGGCAGCGAAGCTCCGGCAGCCAGATTGCACCCGGCACGATGCGGGCCAACCGCGTCGCGCACTGCACCGACTGCAGGGGCTCGAGACCCGGCGCTTGCACGCTTGCCGTCGCCGGCTGCCAGGGCGCATCCGCCCACTCGGGTTCCTTCAGCACGGCGCGAACTTCGACGACCCAGTCGTCCCGCTCGGCGCAAAGGGCGACGCAATACCGGCTGGGCGCTTCCTCTTCGACGCTGCACTGAACGCGGGCCTCCGCGCCATCGACCGCTCGGGGAGCTTCCCCCAGTGGCGAGAACGGGTCACATTCTCGTTCGATCGCCTCCGCGGTCACGGTGCCCGGCGGAACGGTGAGACTTCCGGTAGAATCCGCCGAGGCATCGCGCCACTGAAGTGCGATCAGAGTCTGCGCGGAGCCGAAAGCCGAGCTGCGCGGCGAGCAGCGCGGTCGCACCGGCTCGTCGATCATTCTCCCTCCGCAACCGAGCAGAGCCGTGAGAGTTGCCGAAAGGCCCCAGCCGGCGAAACTGGCGAAACGGCCCATGCGGTGAGGTACGTCCCGAAGGCGAGCGATCGAAAGGCTCGCAGACGCCGCCGCGCAACGGAGCCTCACGTTTCCGGCTCGCTGTCGGTCGCGCTCCGGCTGGCGCCCCATCGGAGGACGCTGGGGCGGTCGATGCCGCGGTGATCGATGAGCAGGGTCGCGTGGCGGCGCGGCTCGCAGCGGGCGAGGCAGAGCCGCTGGCCTGCGAAGTAGCGCGATAGCGCGCCTGGTAGCGCGAACGAAGGGCGACGGGGCTTTCGAACCGCGAGGCGTCTCGGCGCTCGGCCCGCGCCAGCGCCGTGTCGAAGTCCACGTCCAGGAAGACCGAGAAGTCCCAGTGGGGGGCGAGCTCGTCGCGGTGCAGGAACACGCCGTCGATCAGGGCGACGGCGCGGCCGTCGGCGACTTCGGTGGGCCGCTGCACGGGGCGATCCGTTCGGTCGTCGAACAGGGCGCGGCGATAGCGCCGGCGACACGAATTTTTTTTCTCGACTCGCGGGGCTGGGCCGCGAAGGCTGGTCTTGCGGGGACCGGTACGTAGTCAGTCGACAGACCGGATTTCGAAAATGCGGGCTTCGAATCGCCGCCCTCGGCGGCCCTGCGCGTAGCAAAAAGAAACGCCCCGTAGGGCGCTTCGTCGACCCCCGACAACGCGACCGGCCAGGAGAGCATGACCCGGGTCGAGCCGGTTGTCCCGCGGTGCCCACCGAGCTGTCCTCCGCGGTGGTGGCGAGTGGGAGCGACGACTCGTCAGCGCGAGAGCTTGCCGGCGGGCGCGGTGAGCCGTCGGAGCCTCCCAGTTCGAGGGGAGCTCGCGGCCGCTTCAGTGCTGAGCGTGCTCCGCCGGCTCGTGCCGCTGCCCGGTACGCCGCTGCCACTCGGATGCGACCACCACCTGTTGCCGGTACGCCGCGTGGCAGCCGGTACACGCCATCATCGTGTTCGAAGTCGCGCGCAGCACTGCCGTCGAATCGTGAGCGCGTGCCGCTTTGCCGATGTCGTCTGCGCGGCGGTGAAAATCGAGCGCCATCTCGGTGAAGCCAGGGGCGCCCGCACCCATGTGCTGGCACATTTGCTGCATTTGTGGGGAAGATTCGATTCGTGCGGCCGCCGCCGAGATTGCCTCCCAGTCCTGTTGGGCGAGACCTTCTGCGATACGCTGCATGACCACGAGGTGATCCATCATGTTTTGCTTCTGATGCCATGCCATCATTGGTTGCAAGGGCACGGGGGCACGCTGGTCGAGCCCTGCGAGCTCTTCGATTGCCGCGCAACCGGGAGCCTCTCGCGTGGAAGGCTCCGCGCCGGCCGCGGGCGCTTTTTCACTCGGGCAACCCGCGGCCAATGCCGCCTGAAGAACGCTAGCCACCATTGCGAAGTTTCTTCTCGTCATTGCTCCTCCTCGGCGGCCGCCATGGCCATCGAAAGGCGGCTCAGCGAAGCGACCACCGTGCCCACTTCGCTCCCGAGCCGCTCGACCAAACGCTCGAAGTGTCGAGCGCTCCGCGCGTCCACGCTGCGGGCGACGCGTTTGCCCTTGGCCGTGAGCCGTAGGGTACGGGCTCTGCCATCCTTCGGGTGCGGTTCCCGGAGCAGCTCGCCATTGCTCTCCATGCGGGCACACAGGCGCGATACGTTGGTGCGGTCGATCGCGAGCTTCCCCGCGAGCTCGGATACCGTCATCGGGAGCTGGCATTGAAGGAGCTCCAAGAGCGCATAGGCGTGCACGATGGGCAGCTCGGCGCCGCACGGCCGGCGCGCTTCTTCGAGCGCTCCGTGAGCGACGACCAGGTGACGAAGGGCATCCCGAAGGTGCCGCGCTCGAGAGCTTTCGACCATTGAGGGCCCGATGCGTGCGAACGCACGTATAGCAAAGTGTGCGTTCGCACGCAAATCGGAGGCGCTCGGCTCCCTCAGACGTGCGCCGACGGTGTGCGAGGGCGGAGCTCCGTCGGTCGGCGGAACACTCACGGCAGAGGCGTGCGAGCTCTGGGCTCGGCCCGGCGTGCCGGCGCGTATCCAGCACGCGGCGCTGAAGCGCACCATGGCGCCGTCGACGTAGGGCGCGAAGGCCGGCGAACCGCTTGGAACACCCGATTTCGCATCTCGTCGTTGGCGCCCTGCAGAATGCGACCGACGGGCCCGAGGCTCGTCACGTCGCGCGCTGGTTCTTCTTCCCGGATCGTGCACTCGACATCGACTGGGAGGATTTCAACCCCCTTCCAGCCATCCCCTTCGAGTCTGGAGCGCGCTCGCTTCCCGGCCCACGAGCGTCGGCGGCCGGGCCGCTACGCTCACCTCGAGTGAGCAGCGCGCCGCGCGGGGGTGAGGTCCCGGCGACTGTCGCCAGAGCCGTGCGAGCCACCACTTCAACCACGGAGGGCCCCGTCTGCACAATGCTCCGCGCGAGCGGTCGCGAAGCGGCACCGCGCGGCGACGGTCGCGCTTCAGGAAAAATCCCCGCGTGCCCACTTCTCGGTGAGGGCGAGGTACTTCTCTTCGGGCTGGCAAGTGCGCCAATCGATGCCGTGCTTTCGGCAGATGAAGACGTGCCCGACCCAACCCGAGGCTTGGTGCCCGAAAATGAACAGCAACGCCCAGTCTCCCACCCAGCGCAGCAACAGCCACGAGAATGTAAAATATACGACTAGCTTCCCTAGCTGTTTCCAGCGGGGCCGCACGAACCGTCCGCCGCAGAAATGGTACCCGGCAAGCCAGAGCACCACGGCCCCCGCCAGCCAACCGAGCTGTCGAGGCTCCGGGACGAGCCCGCGCTCGAGGACCGGCGACCATGTGAGCACGGCCGCAACCAGGCTGCCGTAGATGAGAAGACTGCCGAGCATGGGTATCTCCGTGAGTCACTCGGCGGCCGCGCCGAGCGGCCGATGGCGCCCGCCGCCGCCCAGACGGCGGCTCGTTCCCTTCGTGGCCGTAGCCTCGATGAGTAGCACCCCGAACGGGCCAGCAGTACTGCCGAGTCGGCTGCTTTCCGAAAGCTCGAACGTGGCTGACACCGACCGGCGCGCGGCCCAAGCAGCCTCGCGCTGCCCGCTCGCGCGCCGAGGCGAACGCTCACGAGAGCAGAATCGCTTGCATCCGGTGACCGTGGCGTCGGATCTCGACGAACTCGAGTCGAGGGCGTCAGAGCCCATGGCCGAGCTGATTGGTGAGCTCGTGCCCCAGCCACCTCGGGGAGCGCGTCGAGAAGCTCCTCTGCGCCTCCTGCCGTAGCACTGACAGCTGGCGCTCCACGCGGTGTCGACCGGGTTTTCGCCCCAGGTCGTTCGGCACGTAGGAATTTCAAAGCGGCTCCGGGGGGCGTTCCGGGGCGGAATCAACATGTTCGGCATTCCACGAACCACTGCGTGTGCAGTCCGGGCGGATTCGGGCCAGCTTGGCTGCTTTTGCCCCAGCTCTTCGAGGACCGAAATCCGTACGCGAACAGCCCCACCACCTTCTACTACGAAGGGGTGAACCTGGACTTTGAATTTCACGAAGGCGACGATGCTCTCATGTATATGACGCTGAACCTGCAGGGCACCATCTTGGAGCTAGTTCGGCCGTAGACCGGGACCAGCTCTCTCTCACGGGGGGCGATGAGCGTTGCGACTCCGCGGCGGCGGTCCAGGCCCTGTGCCACGAGTGAGCG
>JBNKVS010000067.1:0-7448 GCA_050299315.1 Polyangiaceae bacterium | reverse complement strand
ACGGCGCGGAATTGCTAAGGCGTCGCCAGTCGGCACATCCGAGGCCGCGGGATGTCCGGCCACTTCACGAAGAGGTTGAAAGCCACGAGGACCGGAAGACGTCTCAGCGCGCGATTCGAACGCCACCACCCTACGATGCTTGTCCCTACATCGAGTGGAACTTCGTATCGAGCCGCGAGCAGCGCATCGAGCAAGCCAAGGACGACTGGCGGGAGGGGCGATTGCCGCGCATCGACGGCGACGACGTCGAATTCATCCCGCTGCCTCGCTGATGAACGCATCGTTCGAGGCGCGATGCGACCGTGCTGCGGTCGTCCACGGACGATTGCTCGGCGCGCGTGTCTCGGGAAGTGACCCGCTGGTCGTGCGCCCCGAGACGGCGTCGGGGTGCTCGACGTCGTCTCGCTCGCATCGACGGCCACTCCAACCTGGCCAGCGGTCGCCTCGTCATCGAAGCGCGTCGGATCGAGCGTGGATGGCGTGGCGGGCGTCCGCTCACCCAAGTCGCCGGACGGCTACGTCGGTCGCCACGCTCCCATCGATTGCCAGCGCGAGCCCTACAGCGTGGCGGCCTGGAGGCCGTTCGTGTCGGTGTGGCTCGCCACTCGCCCACCCGACCGCTCGTGCGCTGCGAAGCGCGGCGCAAGCGGCGGAGCGCGAGTCGCAGCCGTCGAAAGGAGACAGCGATGGCGAGGGGATCGAGACGGACTGGTCGAAGGATGTACTGCGGACTATTGGCGATGAGCGTCTCGCTCGGGGCTGCTGCCCAAACGGAGCCGTCGCCCGCGAGCGCTTCGCCGACCGAGGCCGCCGCACCAGAATCCGAGTCGACGGTCGCTCAACAGCCGGACCCGGGCGGCACCGCGCCCGCAGACGAAGGGCAACCGCTGACGGACGAGCAGCGACAGGCCATGATGGCCGCGTTCGAAGCATCGCTGGGCTTCCACGGCGGGGACATCGAATTGGGGGACGGTTTGGCGAGCCTCTCCGTACCGGACAGCTTTCGCTATACCGACCCGGACGGTGCGTCCAAACTCCTTCAGGCCTGGGGCAACCCGCCCGACGCGGAGACACTCGGCATGCTGTTGCCCCGAGGCGTGGGCGTGTTCGCCGACGACAGTTGGGCGGTGGTCATTCGCTACACCGAGGACGGCCACGTTTCGGATGAGGACGCGGCCGACCTCGACTTCGCGGAGCTGCTCCGGACGATGCAGGAGGGCACTGTCGAAGCAAACGAAGAGCGCCAAAAGGCGGGATACCCCGCCGTCGAGCTAGTCGGTTGGGCCGAGCCTCCCCATTACGATGCGACGGAGAAGAAGCTCTACTGGGCCAAGGAGCTGAAGTTCGAAGGGGGCGAAGAAAACACGCTCAACTACTCGGTCCGCGTGCTCGGGCGCAAAGGCGTGCTCGAGCTCAACGCGGTCGGTTCGATGCCGCAACTCGGGCAGTTCAAGCGCTCGATGCCCGAGCTCATGCGCTTCGTCGCCTTTCGACAGGGGAATCGCTACTCCGACTTCGACCCAGACCTGGACGAGGTCGCCGCATACGGGATCGGCGCCCTCATCGCCGGCAAGGTGGCCGCCAAGGTCGGCTTGTTCAAGGGCCTGGTGGCACTGCTGATCGCGAGCAAGAAGCTGCTAATCGGAGCGGTGGTCGCCCTGGGCGCCAGCGTGAAGGCGCTCTTGGGCGGGCGCAACGTGAAGCGAAGCATGGCGGAGGCCACGGCAGCGGCGGGCGGGGCACCGACGGCAGAGCCGTCCCCCCCGGGCGACGACGAATCCAAGAGCTAGAACGTATTCAATTCGGGAGCGGGCGACCGTCGCCCCCGCGAGACGGCTCACTGCGGAAGCTGGCAGCACCCTTCCATGCACGCCAGGGCGCCGTCGAGCGGGCAATCGCTCGAGTCGGTGCACGGCAAAAGGCAGTGATCCGCCACGCATCGTGTTCCGGCACGTAGGAATTTCAAAGCGGCTCCGGGGGGGTGCTCCCGGGGGGGAATCAACATGTTCGGCATTCCACGAACCACCGCGTGTGCCGTCCGGGCGGATTCGGGCCAGCTTGGTCACGAAAAGGACGACGTTTTCGTCTCGACCGACACGAAACTGTCGCCGCGCTACGTCATCGAGACCTACGCCAAGCGTTGGTCGCTCGAAGTCACCTTCCACGAGGCCAAGAGCAAGCTCGGCTTCGAGGACCCCTGCAACCGCACGGAGCGCGCTGTCGAGCGCACTGCACCGCTCGCCCTCGTCAGCGTCACCCTCGTCGTGCTCTGGTACACCCTTCACGGTCAGCACACGCTGGCTGCTCGCTTGCCGGTCTTGCCCTGGTACACGCACAAAGCCGGGATCACCTTCTCCGACATGCTCGCAACGCTCCGCAGAGCCTGCTGGCGCAAAAGACTTTCTGATCCGGCGTCATCGCCGCGAGAATTGCGAAAAAGGCTGCGCCCCCTGGTCGACTACGTTGCCAGTGCCGCGTGATGCGTCTTCCCCCTGAGCCCGCGCAGGCGGGCGATTGGGGGGAAGCCACCGCCCGCAGCGCGAAGCGCGAGGACGGATGGGATGGGGGCATCTACTC
The DNA here is from genome assembly GCA_050299315.1 of Polyangiaceae bacterium. GTDB lineage: Bacteria > Myxococcota_A > Polyangia > Polyangiales > Polyangiaceae > SZUA-265. The sequence goes on along the minus strand of JBNKVS010000067.1, from coordinate 4,871 downwards.
GAATTTCGGCCCCAGAATTGGCGCAACACGAGACTAGTCTCGACCAGACAATTGGCTCGGCATCCTCGTGGGTCGGTAGTTCAAGGGCCGTGGAGGACGCGGTTGCTGGGGAGTGTCATGGGCCCGCTGGGCCAGGGACGTGGAGGCGGTCGTTGGAAGCTTGCCTAGTGGCCGGCTCGTGTTGAGAAGTCCCGAGAGGGCACTCCCGTCGTGTGACTTTGTCAGGGTCCGGGGATGGTAGAGTTGGCCATCTGGCTCCGGATTGGAGAACGCGAGCTGACGCCGGGAGAGGAAGCGTGAGTAGGAGAGAAGGATGAAGAAGCTGTCTGGACGAAATGCCCTTGTAACCGGTGCCAGCCGAAAGGTTGGGATCGGGGCCGCGGTTGCCCGCGCGTTGAGCGAGGAAGGCGCGAACGTATTCCTGACGTATTGGACCTCCTACGATGATGCAATGCCTTGGGGTTCACGGCCCGACGAGGTGAGCTCGCTCGTGGGGTACCTTGCGGAGAGCTGCGGGCGCTCCGGGTCGCTCGAGGTGGATCTATCGGAGGCAGGCGCTGCGGAGCGGGTGGTGAGCGCCGCGGAGCGCGCGATTGGGCCGCTGGATATACTGGTCAACAACGCCGCGATGAACGTCGATCAGGGCCTTTACGAGTTGTCCGCCGGGGCTCTGGACAAAGTGTTTGCGGTGAACGCACGTGCCCCTATGCTGCTGACGGCGGAGTTCGCGCGGCGGCACGACGGACGTCCAGGGGGTAGAGTGATCAGCCTCACCTCGGGTCAGGGGGTTCATCCGATGCCCGACGAGCTGCCGTACGCAGCTTCGAAAGGCGCTCTCGAGGCATTCACGAAGAGCGCGAGCGGGACTTTGGGCGCGAAGGGCATCACGATCAATGCGATCGACCCCGGGGCGACCGACACGGGTTGGATGACGCCGGCGGTGGCCAAAGAGATCGCAGAGCAAAACCCCCAGGGGCGTGTCGGGCGGCCCCAGGACGTGGCGAATCTGGTCCTGTTTCTGGCCTCGGAGGCAGGAGCTTGGGTCAGTGGACAGGTATTGAGATCTCGAGGAGGAGTCTAACCAATGACGGGCAGAAGACGGAGAATCAGTTACCTCGGGTTGGCGTGTACCATGCACGATCCAGCGATCGCCATCGTCAATTCAGAGGGAAGCGTCGTGTTTGCGGAGGCTGCCGAGCGTCCGCTGCAAACCAAACGCGCGTTCAATTGCCCGCCGGACGGTATGAACTCCATTGCGGGTCTTCTGAAGGAATACTGCGAAGGCGACGAGGTCGTGATCGCCCGGACTTGGACGCTGGGTCCGCTGGGCGAGAAACCCCCGGTCTGCCGACTTCTGAACGCATTGGCGAATGGGCCAACGGGCCCCCTGGAGGCATGGAAAGAGAAGACATTGCGCGGTTTTGGGATTCCGGCTTCAGGCGTCGCCGAAGAGGGGGCGGCCTACATTCTCTCGCTCTTCGAGTGTTTGGAGCAGGCCAACCCCCTCGCAATTGCGCAGAGTGGCCTGAATGCAGCTTTTCGCGTTGCGGAGGCCACCGGTGGGCTCGACGGCAGAGTATCTTTTCGCGAGTATGACCATCACCTGACCCACGCGGCGTGTGCGGCGCTGACGAGCCCTTTCGATGATGCGGTGGTAGCCGTCATGGACGCTTCCGGGGAGCGGACGGCGAACGCGTTCTTTCGATACGACGAGGGCCAACTCGAAAGAGTCCCCTCGGAAGGCGGCAACGGCCTTGGAAGTCTCGGCTTCTTCTACTGGCACCTGTGCCGGGCGTGCGGGTTTGACCCGTTGCGAGGAGAGGAATGGAAGGTGATGGGGCTTGCGCCCTATGGGCAAGTTGATGGGGAACTTCATGCGCTCATGATGTCCATGTTCCGGGTCGACCGTCTCGCGCTGCAGTTGGCTCCCGATTTCTCGACCAAGCTAACGGCCCTGATGGCCCGGCGTCGGAGCGAGGGGAGTTCCCCGGAGGCGGCTGCCGATGTGGCCCGCACGGGTCAAGAGGTGTTCGCCGACATTTCGAAGCGGCTGCTGACGGATCTGGCAGACCTCCACCTATCGGACAATTTGGTCCTATCGGGGGGGGGCGCGCTCAACTCGGCCTGGAATGGGCGCATCCTGTCCGAAACGCCGTTTCGCAAGCTACATGTCTTTAGCGCGCCGGCGGATGACGGCAACGCCCTTGGTGCGGCGTTGCTGGCGTACCAACAGGACAACCCGGGTAGGACCTTGCCGCCCGGGCCGTTGACTCCCTACCTGGGAAGTCGGATCGACCCCAGAACGGTCGAGAGTGCGCTTCGGCTCGGAGGGTTGACGAACTGCCGGGACGAGAGTCAGCCCCTGGCGCGACAGGTTGCGCGGCTATTGGCAGACGGTGCGATCGTGGGGTGGGTACAGGGGCGTGCGGAGTACGGGCCGCGCGCGCTGGGGAACCGCTCTCTGCTGGCGGATCCGCGCCGACGGGACATGAAAGACAAGGTCAACCGTCGCGTGAAGTTTCGAGAGGGGTTCCGACCGTTTGCGCCGTCGGTTCTCGATGAATACGGGGCCGAATGGTTCACAGACTATGCCGCGTCACCATATATGGAGCGAGCCCTCAAGCTTCGGCCCGGCCAGATGGAACGCGTCCCCGCTGTCGTTCACGTGGACGGAACGGCCCGACTGCAGAGCGTGCAGAAACAGTGGAATCCCGAATTTTACGACCTGCTGGTGGCGTTTCACGACCTAACCGGGGTTCCGATGGTACTCAACACCAGCTTCAACGTGATGGGGAAACCCATCGTCCACTCGGTGGAAGATGCGTTGGCCGTGTTCTTTACATCGGGGGTGGACGTGCTCGTATTGGGGGATGTCGTGTTGGCACGTAGGAATTTCAAAGCGGCTCCGGGGGGGTGCTCCGGGGGGGAATCAACATGTTCGGCATTCCACGAACCACCGCGTGTGCCGTCCGGGCGGATTCGGGCCAGCTTGGAGACCGTTTGCCTCTTGGGTGGGGTGCGTGGTGGACGCCGGCGGGGGCGCTGTCACAGCCTGTCATGGCTGAGCGGACGCGTCTGACCTAGCCTTCTCTTTGTCGCGAATCGGCGCGGATGTTAGGACGGCGAAAGCAATGAGCGGCAGCAAAGAGCGAAAGTCCACGTTTCTTCGATCTTCCCTCTGGGCGCTGGGGGGCGCCTTGCTCGCCAGCGGAGGCCTGGGTTGGTGGGTGTTGGGGGAGCCGCCGCCGGCCGAGCAGGCGCTAGCCACGGCGTCGCCTCCATCCGAGGAGCCCGAGGGGCCAACTGCCGCGGACGCCAGGGCCAACATCGAGAAGCTCGAACGCATGCAGCGCCGCGCCCGAGCTCTGCTCACCGCTTTGCAGGCGGCTCAGGGGCAAGCGGGCGAGCTTCGCGAGCGCATCGAGGCGCTGGAGGCGGGGCGTGCGCTGCCGCCGCAACATTGGGACGACGCGGAGCCGAGCGAGGCCGAAGGTGACCCCGCCGCCGAGGCGGAAGCGCGGCTCTCCGAGGGGGAAAGCGAGCAAGCCGAGCGCGAACGCCAACAATGGACCGCCCTGCAGTCCTTGCACAGGGCCGAAGGCGTCGACCGAGACTGGAGCGCCCAGATGGACCGCCAGTTCGAGGACCTCTTCCAGCAGGACGAGCAAGCCTCGGGCAACCGGCTCGAGCAGGTGGATTGCCGCACCAGTCACTGCCGCCTGTTGGTGCAGCACGAGCGCGCCGAGGGATCTCGTGAGCTCTCCGCTTCGATGTTGGATTCGGCCTTTCGAGGCGGGCTGATGGCCCGCCGAGCGGCCGACTCCTCCGCCACGGAGCTGTTCGTCTTTCGCCCGGGTCATCGGGAGGTGGTCGAGCTGGCGATGGCTGGCACACAAGCCGCGGACCAATCTGCCGGGCGTTGAGCCCACGAACGTTTCCCTCCTGGCGGCCACTCACCCCGCACACAACCAGGTTTTCCGCCCGCTCGAATCGCTGCGAAGCGGCGCTCGCCATCACCGCATCGACCAACGATGCAACGTCCGAAGAAAGGTAGCCCCCCGTGAAGAAGACACCAACCCGATTCAACCGCACTCTTGCTCTCGGAGCGTTCGCCCTCGCTCTCGTGGGCACGGCTCTCACCGCACAGGCAGATCCCGGTAATTCCTACAGCGGCGTGGAGTGCGTGGCCTCCAATGCCGAGTCGGCAAGCTCATTGGACTACTTCGACGGGGTTTCTGTGGTTTCTGGCAGCAATCACTTCGTGACGTGCCCGGTCACCAAGACGAACCTCAGCTCGACCGAAGCCGTCGGTGTTCTCGTTTCTGCCCGGGATGCCCGCTGCGTCTTGCGAAACGCGTCGCTGAGAGACGACAGGATCCTTCAAAGTGAGGCGCTGGACTTCAATGCCCCCGCGGGGCAAACCGCTGGGGGGAACTTGACGCTTGCCTCCAGTCAAAGAGGCTCGATCACGCTCGTCTGCCGGTTGAACGGCGACGGACACATTCGCTCCTACACCGTGCTGTGAGCGGCGGTTCTTAGTTTAGCGGAGAGGATGGTAAGATGATGTGACAAGCGGATATTGGGCAAGGCGCGCTGAGGTGGGTGCTGCCTGGTGTGCTGGCACGTAGGAATTTCAAAGCGGCTCCGGGGGGGAATCAACAGGTTCGGCATTCCACGAACCACCGCGTGTGCCGTCCGGGCGGATTCGGGCCAGCTTGGCCCGTTGCCCACCGTTCGCTGCACGATCATTGGCGTCACCGCCGATGTGAACTTCGCGTCGGCGCGTGAACGGACACCATCGACCGCATTCATGGTCTATCCGCGCCGGTACGCAAAGATGTCCGTGCAGGCAGCACCAGGCGCGACCGAAG
>JBNKVS010000066.1:0-2966 GCA_050299315.1 Polyangiaceae bacterium | reverse complement strand
CTTCTGTCGGAGCTTCAAATCGAGAATGCGCCTCACGCCACGGCGCAGACGCCGCGACGTGAGGCGCTGGCTCCGCCAGCCGTACCGATTCCTTCATAGAATTCCCGCAACCGCTGTCTCATCCGCGTTGACAAATTCCGCACTGATCCCCGATGGTTATTGGGTTGGTGTCGAAGCAGCTCGTACCATCCGTCTGTGGGGTAAATACGCAGGGGCCCCACTGCGTGCTGCCGTCCGGGGCAGAGTTCGTACAAGTCTGCTCGCCCGTTGAGCAGCCGAAACTGCCCGCTCGAGCTCCGCACCCTCGAGTCGCGCCAGCAATGCACTCGCAGTCCAGCTCCCCGTCGCAGTTCGTATCGATGCCCAGCGTACAGTCGTCCACCGCTAGCGGTTGGACGCTGCAAGCGCCCCAAGTCGCATCAGGGCCACATACTTGCCGGCCCGCGCTGCAAGCGCCCTCGGCACCGGGGCACAGGCGCTCGTCGAGCGGCGTACACTCCTCGCAGCGCCCTTCCACGCAGGCGGGTCGGTCTCCGCTGCACTCGCCCTGCGGTGCGAACTGAAGCGCCTCGCCCTGGCGAATACAGACCTCGGGTTCGTTGCCCGTACACCTCCGGTCATTGGGGCGGCACGGTTCACAAATCCCCGCGACACAGTGGGCCAGTGGCGCTGTGCAGGCCTCTGCCTTGAGCCATTCACCATCCTCCGCGCATTGCACGCGTGACACCTCGTCCGTGCACGCTACGGCTCCGGGCTCACAGCTGCCCGTGCAAACGGCGGTCCCAGACTCTTCCGCGCATTCGACGCTACAGGTTACCGCCTCAACCCATCGGCCTTCGCGACACTCGGCAACCGTAACGCTATCCGAGCACGAGAGCTCCCCGTCGAGGCACTCCGCCACTGGAGGGGGAGCACCCCCGTCGGCGGTTTCCCCAGGCGTTGAATTCTCGGGATCATTCGGATCCTCGGAGTCGCCCGCGGAGTTCGACGTGTCTACGACCTCTTCTTCCTCGTTCGTATCGGGGCCTTCCGTTCGTGGAGGGCCTTCCACCGGCATGGCGTCGACGACTGGCGGCGCTTCTTGTTCCTGTGGTACCGTTGATGGCTCCGTAGGCATCACTGAGACGCCGGCATCACCGGATGGCTCAGATGGTACGGAGCTCCCCGTTGCCTCGGTGTTTGTTTCCGTGTCAAAGGAAGGGGCAGATGCCGAGCAGGCAAGGGCGAATAGCCCTGTACAGTGGGCGAACAGCCGAGAACAGCGCACGGCGGGACCATACACGAGCCGCTCGGGCAAAAACAGTCCTAGGGGTAAGCCGCAGCGGGGACTGACGCACCCGCTTTCGAGTGAATTGTTTCGGTTCATTTCTCTATGAAACTGGTGAGACAGCTCGGAGTGCGAATTCCTCTAGCGGCGCTGTTTTGGCGCTTGGGACGCCAGCCGCGTAACGCGCAAAGCTACTCCTTCTCAGAAGCACGAACGCAAACTGGCGTTGCAGCAGCGCAAAGCTTGGACCGGAGCACTGAGACGGCCAAGGTGTTTCTCAGTATTCAACCGCCAACTTCTGCCGAAGGGTCGGCGGAGTACCGATTTCCAGAAAGTGAACGCCTGCCGGCTTGCGCACGACGCGATAGCCTTCTTCCGAGAGGCACACCGGAGTTGCCCCAGTGATGACTACGCCAAGTGCCAGGGCAACCTCGTCCCGCGGCCGATCTCCGAGAGCGGCGATGACTCGAAGGTCGATTCGACGGATGCGTTCGAGGTTGCGCCCGATGCGGTCTGGGGCTGCTGTTCATACGCTTTTGACAACCAACGCCTGAAGCGGGGGAGGTAGCGAGCGCCCGGTTGCTGCTCGCCAACTCGGCGGGAAGCCCTGTCGGCGAGGTCGTTGGCCATGCTTACGGCCTAGCCCGCATCGCTCACCACCTCCCTGGCGGGAGGTGGCGAGCGATGCGAAGGGAGGGCACGGAGTACCGACAGAGGGGGCATGGAAAGGCTGAGAGCCCGTATAGGGGTCGGCGCCGAGTCGGCAAGCAGCAGTGGAGTTGCGAATTTGCACATCGAGTCGCTCAGTGGACGCAGCAATGCCGTTGATGCCAGCCGGCGCACTGAAAAGAAGAAGTTCAAGCCGGGGCGGGTCGGGCCTGTCGCAGGCGTTGGAGCGCGCGTCGAAAAATGGACTGGGCCGGGTGGACGCTGCTGAGGGCAAAGTAGACACGGCGCACCGAAACGCGAATCACGGCGCCGAGCTTGACCAAGCGGAGCCGGATCGTGTCGCACTGAGCCTGAGCGAGCTCGGTGCCCGCGAGCGCGGTGCGACGGAAGAGGTGGACGAGCAAGTAGGCGAATGTCGAAAAGTAGAGTCGCAGTTGGTTGGACCGCATTGCATGGGTGCTGGTGCGGTCTGCAAACATCGCGAGTTGTTGCTCCTTGATCCGATTCTCCATGTCGCCACGGGCGCAGTAGACCTTCTCGTATAGCTCGCGAGCTTCGATGTCCTTTTTCTTCAGCGAGGTCACGACAAATCGTGGGTTCTCCTTTTCGCCCGTGTACTCCGCCTTGCCCACTACCCGCCGAGTGCGCGACCAGCTGTCGAGTGTTCGGTAGCGGAAATCACGAAACAACCGCTCGAGTTCAGGCTGCTCCGCAAGTCGCGTGAAGTCGCTCTCGAGCTTCGCTACGAGTCGGCTGTTTCGAGCCAAACCAAAGAGGAAATCCACGCGATTCTGCTCGCACCACGCCATCAGCTCCTCGCGTGCGAATCCGCTGTCTCCGCGCACGACGACGTGTACCTGCGGCCAGCGTCGTCGCACTTGGCTGATGATGTGTAGGCGGCCACGGGGATCCGCAGAAAACTGACGCGAACCCCCGCGGCCAGGCGGGGCTACTTCTTCTTTCGTGAGGCGGAGGTCGGCGGCTTTGCCGCCGGCCTCGTCTTGCTCTTTCGGAGGATGCGTTGTCTGTC
>JBNKVS010000065.1:0-5416 GCA_050299315.1 Polyangiaceae bacterium | reverse complement strand
GGCTCAAGACGGCATCGTGCTGACAGAGGCGCAGGTGGCTGCGCTCGAGAAGGCCAAGGCCGACAAGGACGCGCATGGCGAGTTCGAGAGCGAGTGCCCGGGCTACTGCGGGGCCCAGGACACCTTCTACGTCGGTCGCTTGAAAGGCGTGGGACGCGTCTACCAGCAGACCTTCATCGACACGTACAGCAAGGTCGCCTGCGCGAAGCTCTACACGGAGAAGACCCCCATCACGGCCGCCGACCTGCTCAACGACCGTGTGGTGCCATTCTTCGACGAGCGGGCATTCCGCTCTGTCGCATCCTAACCGACCGAGGGACGGAGTACTGCGGCAATCCGGAGCACCACCCCTACCAGCTGTACCTAGCGGTCGAGGACATCGACCACACGAAGACCAAGGTCAAGAGCCCACAGACGAACGGCATCTGTGAGCGCTTTCACCGCACGATTTTCGATGAATTCTACCGTGTGGCGTTTCGCAAGAAGCTGTATCGGAGCGTCGAAGAGCTTCAAGCCGACCTGGATGCGTGGCTCGTGCAGTACAACGAGCAACGGCCCCACCAAGGGCGTTGGTGCTTCGGAAAAACGCCGCTAGAAACTTTCCTGAGCGCGCTCCCGCTTGCTATCCAAAAGCACGCTGCAGCATAGTACCGCCTGACACGCAGGACTTACCGGACACCAGGAGTGCCGAACGAGACTGCTGTCCGATCAAGTATCAACTTTTACACTTTTGCCTTGCCAGCCAACGAGGTACCTCGGGGATGTACACTGCACTTCCGCCGCGGCAGGACTGGGCTGACGCTGACACCGAAGCACTTTCTTGTAGCCTGCGTACTTGCGGTCACGCTGCCACAGATCAACCCTTCGGCGATCCGACACGTGCCGTACGACTTCGCTTCCTTGCGTACGAACACGACCGGCAAGTTCGTCTCCAACGAAAGCGCCGCTGCGATAGGCGCACCTCCCAACTCCAGCCCTGCCAGCGCCTCGGTTTCAGCGGGGACGAGCGGTGCTAGGTGGCGTCCCACCGCACGAAGCAACCGAGGATTCGACTCGAATCGATACTCGTCGAAGTACTCTGTCGCGAGCGTGCCCGACCGAAGACGAAACTGTCCATTGACGCGGGCAACAGACATCAAGGAGGCAGCGAGCTCGTCACGGTCCATTTGCGCCGCACGGTACTCCGAGGTCGTCGGAGCCGCAAACGCGAAGGCCCAATGCGACGTGGACGGTGACTCTCCTGCGAGCAGCCCCTAGCCAGTGGCTTCTAGGCTACGAACGGCCACGACGTCGTTGTCAGTCACCGCTCGAACGTCAGCCGTTCGAAGGGTGACTACAGCACGTGTCCGTCCCGAGGCTGCAAAGAACTCCACTTCGAGGCCTCCGTTTGGATATACGTGCACGACGGTGCCAATATCCCCAGCGCGCAACTCCTCGTCGGGGATGTCGCGAAGGACCACGATCTCTTCGTGTAGTTGCGGGGAAATCATGCGGGATACGCAGTCACAAAACGGGGAGTGGACTCGCCCACCTGGACGATCCATACCGTGTTGACCACGGCCTGGCGCCCGGTTGGCCCTCTGATGGTAGCACGAATCTCAAACTTCTTGCCGAATTCGCTTTCCTGGCCGCGGGAGGCCGCCCCAGTACGGGCCAGCTCCAGTAGCGCGTCTCTCAACAGTTCCCAGTCCCCGGGATCGAACCCGAGCGCACGAAAAAACGCCGCCTTCCCTCGAGCCCGCGGATTCGACGGAGCGAGCAAGTAGTCCCGCACTTTCTCGGGGGCTACGAGCGCTTTCTCCGCGTTCGGTAGGGTCACGGGCTCAGTCTACCGGCGCTACGTCTACTCCGAAAGAAAAGTCTCGCCTGAACCCGCCGTCGACTCCATTCGAGGAACCGCCGCCTTGGTCGATCAGATCGAGACTGCGCGAAGGACCAGTTGGTCCAGCGCCTGACGGCGGTGCTGTCGAATTGCTTTCCCGGCTTCGCCAAACAAGTGCGGCTCACCGATGTCGCCACGCCCCTGACGTACTGGCGGTCGACGCGCTCCTGGCGAGGCGCCTTCGAGGGCTGGATGCCAAAAGATGGCTCCTTCTTCGCCCGGGTGGAGAAAACTCTCTCCGGGCTGCGCGGTTTCTACATGGCGGGTCAATGGGTCGAGCCCGGTGGGGGGGTGCCGACGACCGTTCTGAGCGGCCGCCACGTCGTGCAGCTCATCTGTGCAGACGACGAGCGCCCCTTCGTGGCCGTTCGAGCGGGAAGCTCACCGAGATCTGCAATCGTCGTACGGCTCGCCCAACGCATCCTCCGCCTTCGCCTCGCCCTCCCCACCTCCCGCTACCCCCCACGCTGCGCTCGCCGGACCGGAGGCCCCGTAGACCCGCCACGCGAGCTTTCCAGCCGATCACTGAAAGGGGGCGCGTGCGGGGGGCGAAACCCCCAGGTGCCCCCTGGGCTCGACTCCGTCGTTTCCTCCGACGCGACAACTCCGCGCTGCAGCCGTCATTCGAGGCGAGCGATTCGAACCTCCTGCCGTCGCCGCGCTGCGCGCCCTCTGCCCCGTACCACGAGGGGCTCCAAACGGCTCGCGCTCACTGGTCGATTCTTTCGATTGTCGCCTGCGGACAGCGCCGGACGCCAGTTCTTCACGATGGGTTGATGCTTCCCGCCCTTCCTCGGGCTGCGGACGCTTTTTGTTGGCGCAGGCGATGCCGTTCCATCAAGACTCGCTCGCGAGCTCATGCTCGCATCCCTTGGGTGGAACAACACGCCCCAAGGATGCTCTCGAAGCACCGGTGGTGCACGGGAGGAAAAGTGAAGAACGCAAAAGTCCAACCGCATTCGGTCCAACATCTCTGCTCCCTCATGGGGGGTTCCCTACCCACGAAAAACCCCGCGAGCTCGCAAGCTCGCCTCGATTCCGATGGCCTCGCCATGGTTTCGCCCAGCGGCCTCGCCATGGTCTCGCCCAGCGGCCTCGCCATGGTTTGACCTCCTGCTGCAACTCTTCGCCCAACGTTTACTCAGAGCGCGACGCAGCACGCGGTCGACGCCGTCACTCACGAGCCGACACACGCGACGCATCTCGGCGCCACCGGGAGGCTTGCGCGTCCCCCAAGACCTCGGCGCCGTTCGAGTATCGCCGGGCTCCTTCCGGATCGGCAGCCGTGCGGAATCCCCCCTGCAAATGGCCTTCTCAACGAGGAAACGCCGCCGCCAACGCGAGGCTCATCATCGACCTCGATCCAATGAAATGACCGTCCACAACGACATCGATCGGAGCAAAGTTAGAATGCAGAAAAACCAACGAGGCGCGCTCCACGGGCGCGCAGGCAAGCGCGGGGCTATTTCCCTGCTGACTTCATGGTCGCTCGCGGGAGCGATGGCGCTGGCCTCCAACGGCTGCGCCGGGGCGGCCGACGATGACTCCGGGGGAGCGAACGACGACGCGGAAAATGCCCTGATCGAGTCGTACCTACAAACCCGCGGTTACGACACGAGCAACCTGTACTTCTCGGACGAGATGGTCACCGTTGAAGGCGACATCGCCATTCCCCGCGCACAGCTGCTCGACGAGTTGGAAGCCGGGACGGCCGACGTCGTTGAAAAGGGGTTCTTCGTCTCATCGGGACGACTGTTTCAGGGCAGTCGCATCGCGCTGAGCTTCGGCGCGGGCGTTCCCCTGGTCTGGCAGCAGGCGTTCAACGCCGCGCGCGACCAGTGGAACGGCGCCATTACACGATTCAGGCACACCAACGGCTCACCGGGAGTGATCAATGTGACAATGGCAAATCTCAACGCCGGCATCCTCTCACAAGGGTCGGCCCCTCCCAATCGCATCATTCAGATCAACGGGAATTTCCAGAATCCTGGAATCTGTGGCGGCTCCTTCGCCAACGTGCCGGCAAACGTTCGAGCAAACACCGCGCTGCACGAGATCGGCCACGTACTCGGCCTCCAGCATCCGGGTACCGGAACTCCCATACCGGGGACCAACGTCACACCGCCTTACCCAAGCGTGATGAACCAGACGTGTGTCTCCAGTCCGGTCGTGCCGAATGTGGTCGTGAGTTTGCAGGCGGACGACTTGGCCAGTGTGCGCATCGAGTACCCGTGTGAGCCGCTGTGCGAAGCGGGCTGCCTTGTCGTCGGCGACCCAGAGCAAATCGGCCGATGCCAAGCCGATTGCCCGGCGAGATGTCGATGAGCCGGCGCTGAGCAGCCCGCGGGAGCCGGGCGAACGACTCGCCGCAGCCGGGGGGGTTGCGGGCCCAATCGGATCGTAGTCCATCGACCCATGCGTTCCGTCTTGGGTCGAGCACGTAGGAATTTCAAAGCGGCTCCGGGGGGGTGCTCCGGGGGGGGAATCAACATGTTCGGCATTCCACGCACCACCGCGTGTGCCGTCCGTGCGGATTCGGGCCAGCTTGGCGGCTGGTCGACGAACTCGGGGCTGTGCATCACGTCTGCGATTACTCGTCGCTCTTCGTCGCCAAGTCTGCGGGGACTGGGCGGCCGCTTTCGCAGCGTCGGCGGCGACGCCGGGGTGGTAGCGCGGTACAAGGTGGCCCGGCTCAACCCAAGCGCAGAGCAGGCCGCCACGATGGGCAGTGCCGGGTCAGCCACGTCTTCCACGAGATCCATCAGCTCTCTCCGTCGCTCTCGGGCAGTGCCAGTCCCAGCACCTCGTGCGCTCTTTTTTTTGGAGCGCTATGAGGGCGTTGGCGACGTGCAGCTTCCGCTCCAGCTCGGCGTTGCGCTTGGTGAGCTCTGCGTTGAGACGCTCCGCCTCCGTGAGCTTCGGCTTGCGCCTCGCCTTCTTCGCGCCCAGCCCTGCCTCGCCATGAGTCCCTCGCTGCATGCGCCACGACGACAGGAGGGAGCTGTAGATGCCCTCTCTGCGCAACATCGCCTCCAGAGCTCCTCGCTTTCCGCTGGCGAGGCAGCGGTCAGCCTCCTTCACGATGCGAAGCTTGTCGGCGGCGCTGAACACCCTGCGGCGCCGCTTGGGCACGGTCTCCAAAGTTGGCTGGCTCTCTCCAACCGGTCGCGGCTGGCGAGCCCGGCGCTCACTCTCGGCGGGGGGGATCGGATTGGGATCACGGAATGGTTTCGGCACGACCTTGGGTCCATTCTCCGCCCATCGCTACTTGGGTTTCCAGGGGGAGCTGTCTCAAACGACGTTGGCACAGGGGGCATTGGTGGATCTCCTGGGAGAGTACTCCCTTTCGGGGTGTCCACCAAAGCGGGGTAAGCTCACACCTAACCGTAGGTGCTTTGGAATTCCTTTCTATGGGTGGGGATGTCAAGGCGCAAGTCTCCCGAGCACCGGCGATCGTGGTCTTGATTTCCGGCGTTCGCGTAACAGTTCGGAGAATGGGTACAGGTCAGCTCTACGTCATCCGCGACGGCGTTG
>JBNKVS010000064.1:0-23287 GCA_050299315.1 Polyangiaceae bacterium | reverse complement strand
CACGACAACAACCGCCTGATCGCCGAGATCCTGGCCCTGCGCGACGAGCGAGTGAAGCTCCTGGGCTATCCGAACTACGCCACCTGGCGGCTCGAGGACCGGATGGCCAAGACGCCCGCTAGCGCGATGGAGCTCCTGATGGCCGTCTGGCCGGCCGCGGTTGCGCGCGTGCGCGAGGAGGTCGCCGACATGCAGGCGATCGCCGACGCCGAGGGTGCCGGAATCACGAGCGAGCCCTGGGACTATCGCTACTACGCGGAGAAGGTGCGCAAAGCCAAATACGACCTCGACGAGAACGAGCTCACGCCCTACCTGCAGCTCGACAAGCTGCGGGAGGGCTTGTTCTTCGTCGCGAAGCAGCTCTTCGACCTGGATTTTTCGCCGGCCCCGGACGTACCCGTGTTCCACCCGGACGTGAAGGTGTGGAAGGTCGAGCGCGCCGGCAAGCTCGTCGGGCTCTGGTACTTCGACCCCTACGCCCGCGCCGGCAAGCGCAGCGGCGCTTGGATGGACGCCTACCGAGATCAGGAGAGCTTTCGCGGCGAGGTGGTCACGCTCGTCTCGAACAACTCCAACTTCGTCAAGCCCAGTGGCTCGGAGCCGACCCTGATCAGCTGGGAAGACGCCGAGACGATGTTCCACGAGTTTGGGCACGCCCTGCACGGCCTGTGCTCGCAAGTCGGCTACCCCTCGCTGTCGGGCACCAACGTCGCGCGTGACTTCGTGGAGTTCCCCTCCCAGCTGCTGGAGCACTGGCTGATGACGCCGGAAGTTCTCGGCCGCTTCGCTCTTCACCACGAAACGGGGGAGCCATTGCCCAAGGAGCTGGTGGAGCGGCTGGAGCGCGCGCGCCACTTCAACCAGGGCTTCGCCACCGTGGAATACCTCTCGACGGCGCTGGTCGACATGAAGCTGCACTTGATTTCGGATCGGACCATCGAGCCCGCGAAGTTCGAGCGCGAAGCGCTGGCGGAGCTGAAGATGCCGAAGCAAATCGTGATGCGGCACCGCATTCCCCACCTGAGCCACCTCTTCTCCGGAGACTCGTATTCCGCTGGCTACTACAGCTACCTGTGGGCAGACACGCTGACGGCCGACGCCTTCGAGGCCTTCGAGGAGGCCGGGGGGCCCTATGATCCGCAAGTGGCCCAGCGGCTCTACGAGCGAGTCTTCTCGGTCGGCAACACCATCGATCCGGCCGAAGCGTACGAGAGCTTCCGGGGCCGGCAGCCCGGCATCGGCGCGCTGATGCGCAAGCGAGGCTTCCCGGTCCCGAAGCAGGCCAAGAGCTCGGGCTGAGCACGCCGTTCGTCTTTTCTTGGGGGCCGGGCCTGCCTCGTGCGGCGCCGGGCGGATCCTCGGGGCGCTTCAGCGCTCTCGCTCGGCCCGCTCGATGAGCAGCAACGCGAGCAGCCCCAGCCCGACCCAACCGCCGAGCAGCGGCACGACGGTGCCGTCGTAGAGCCAGCCGAGCGGCGTGCCGATCGCCAACGCCACCAGGCTGCCGAGCGCCCCGGTGACCGCCGCTGCAGCGCCGGCGATGTGCCCCATCGGCTCCATGGCGCGAGCGTTGAAATTGCCGAACAGAAGGCCCTTGCAGAAGAAGCTCAGCATGAGGCCGACGGTGAACACGCCGAGCGGCGGCCGCCCGCTCCAGGCGAGGGCGGCGATCAAGAAACCGAGCGAGAGCAGCGCCTCCGACCTGCTGGCCATGCGGATCAGCCGCTGCATGCCGTGGCGCATGACCAGGCGGGCGTTGACCAGCGACGCCCCGCCGATCGAGAGCGCGCACGCCCCGAAGAGCAGCGGAAACAGCTCACCTGCGCCGTACAGCTCCTGAAAGATCTGCTGCGAGGTGGAAAGGTAGGCGATGAACCCGCCGAACGTGACCCCGATGGCCAGCGTGTAATTGCGAGACACCCGGTGTTTCACCACCTCGACCAAGCCGCGCAGCATGGTTCGCGCCGAAAGGGGCGATCGGCGCTCCGGCGGCAGCGTCTCCGGCTGCCGGAGCCCAAACCACACGGCATCCACGGCCCCTGCCGAGAGCAGCACCCAAAATAGCGCCCGCCACGACCCCACCAGCAGCACCCCCTGCCCGAACGCGGGCGCCAGCGCCGGGACCAGGATGAACACGGACTGCACGAAAGACATCACCCGGGCCATGCTTCGGCCCGAGTACAGATCCCGCACCGTGGCCACGGCGACGATGCGCGGCGCCGCGGCCCCGAAGCCCTGCACGACGCGCGCGAGGATGAGCACGGAGAAGCTGGGGGCCAGCGCGCAGGCCGCAGCCCCGGCGCCGAACAAGCCGAGCCCCGCGTACAGGGTCGGCTTTCTACCAATGGCGTCCGAGACGGGCCCGCAAGCGAACTGCCCGAAGGTCAATCCGAAGAAGAAGGCCGTGAGCACGGCCTGACGATCATTGGGATCGCTGACGGCGAGATCCCGCGCGATTTCGCCCAGCGCGGGCAGCATCGTGTCGATCGACATGGCCACGAGCGAGGTCGTCAGAGCCACCAGCGCGATGAACTCTCCGCCCACCACCGCACCGGACCGGTCCCCTGCTGGGTCTGCCGTCACGCCGGCGCACGCTAATCGCTCCGGCCCCAAACGGAAAGGCGCGCGAGCCCGAGCCCACTTCGAGGTCGCGGCCCGGCGCGGCCCGGCGCCGCCCGGCTGCTCGCCCGCCCAGCGGCGCCTGCTTCTGCTCGCTCCTTGGTCCGAAGATGCATCATCGCCGCCGGATGTGCCTGCCGAAAAGCGTGAGCTCATGACTCATTGCGTGGCGATCCAGGTGAACGCGGGCCTCGTATTCTGTTCGGATTCTCGCACCAACGCCGGCGTCGATCCGGTGCACTGCTACAAAGAGATGTACACGTTTGGCGCCGCGGGGCAGCGGCAGCTCGTGATGCTCTCCGCCGGCAACCTAGCCACCACCCACGGCGTGCTCAATCCGCTGCGGGACGACATCGACGGCGGCGCGGCACCAGACCTACTGACCACCACCAGCCTTCATCAAACGGCGGAGCACATCGGGCAGGTCTCGCGAGCGCAGCAGGCCAAGACGGGCGGCGGCCCATCGTTCTCTGCCTTCTTCATTCTGGGGGGCCCAATCGCCGGCAAGGAAACGGACCCGCCGCTCATCGCTCGCAACCGACCTGCAGACGTGGCCTCGGAGCGCGAGCGCGCGGCTCGGGGCCTCGGGCGGCCGTCTCGACGCGCGTAACCCTGACGGTTACAGCAGGACGCGCTCGGTCACAAGCGAGCCGCCCCAATCGGAATCGGATGAACAAAAACCAATGAATTTCAAACACTCGAGAGATTCTCAGCCCCTGGCACGAACCCTGCTGGAAGCGAACCGAAAGCCGTCTCGAACGCCCCTCCGCGTCACCGCCCGGTTCGCCCTCGCCGCCCTTGCCGCCGTCCACCGAAAGCCGTCTCGAATGCCCCTCCGTGTCACCGCCCGGCTCGCCCTCGCCGCCCTTGCCGCCGTCAGCAGCTGCCAATCGAACGAAGCCGGAGCCTCGGCTCCCTCGCCCGCTGCGGCGCCCGCCCGCCCACAGCCGCGCCGTGTGGCCGTCTCGGTTACGGCCGAGGGCTACGAGCCAGCCGAGGTGGAAGCTCGGGCCGGCGAGACGCTCACGCTGGTCTTCGAGCGGACGAGCGACCAGGGCTGCGGGCAACAGCTGGTCTTTCCCGGGCGCGGCATCCGGCGCCCCCTGCCCTTGAACCAGGAGGTCGAAGTGGAGCTGACCCCGAAAGAAAACGAAAGCATCGCCTTCACCTGCGGTATGGGGATGTACGAGGGTAGCGTGGTCGCCTCCCGGAGGTAGCACATGGCAGGAGCGCAGCTCACAGGGAGAGCCCTCGCTCTGGCCGCCGTCGCCCGGCTCGCCCTCGCCCTGGCTCCGCTGGCGTGCGCCGGCGCCCACGAGTCGGCCGCGGCGCGCGATCTCGCGAAGGCCCGCGAGCGCTACGGCCAGCGTGCACCGCAGGTCCGGCGGTCCCGCCGCACGGCCCGGTCGGCGGAGGCCGTCGCCGAGCCCGCCTCGCCACCGAGTGCGCGGTCGAAGGACGCCGCGGCGGCGGACGTGCCGCCCGAGCCGGCTCCCCCCCCAAAGCGAGCGGCGCCCCCCCTGGGGCGCGCGGGTCTTGCCCGCTACGTGAGCCTGGCGCTGAAGCAGAGCCCGGCGCTCCGAGCCAGCTTCGAGCGCTGGCAGGCCAGCGTCTTGCGCATCTCGCGGGCGCGCCGCCTGCCCGAGCCCACGCTCGGCTTCGGCTACTTCGTCCGCTCGGTGGAGACCCGGGTCGGCCCGCAGCAGGCTCGCGTCAGCCTGCAGCAGGCCTTTCCATGGCCCGCGAAGCTGACCGCTGGAGCCGACGCCGCCTCGGCACGAGCCCGGGCGATGCAGCGGCGCTTCGAGGCACGCGCGCTGGCCGTCGAACGACAAGTCGCCACGGCGTACTGGGACCTGTGGCAGCTGCGCACCACCCGCGCCATCCACCACGACCACGTCCAGGTCCTCCGCAGCCTCTCGGAGTCGGTGCGGGCGCGCCTCTCGACGGGGACCGCGATGCTCGCGGACGTGCAACAGCTCGATCTGGCCGCGGCGCGCATCGGCGACGACATTCGCGGGATGCAGGAGGCGGAGCGCGGCAGCGAGGCCCGGCTGCGCGCCGCCATCGGCGCCGGCGCCGAGCTCCCGGTGCCCACCCCCGAGCCGCCCGGCCACGCGGCATTGCCCGAGGAGCCCACCGAGCAGCTCGCGTCCTGGGTGCGAGCGCACCCCGAGATCGAGAGCCTGGGGCAGCTCTCTCGGGCTTCGCAGGCGGCGGCGCGGGCCGAAAGCGCCGACCGCTTGCCGAGCTTTTCGATTGGCGCCGATTGGATCCTCACCGGGGAGGCGGCCGCCGCCGGGGTGGCCGAGAGCGGCAAGGACGCGGTCATCCTCGGGGCCAGCGTGCGGCTTCCCCTGTGGCAAGGGAGCTACGACGATGCGGTGGCGGCCGCCGAGGCGGACGCGCGCGCCCAGCGCGCCGAGCAGCAGGCCCTGATCGACCAGGCCGAGGCCGAGCTGGTGGCGACCCTGGCCCAGCTCGCGGATGCCGCTCGCCGGGTCCGGCTGTACCGCGAAACGCTGGTGCCGCAAGCCCAGTCGACGTACGAGTCGGTGCTGGGAGCCTTTGCGGTGGGTCGCGCCGCGGTCGCGCAGGCGCTGCTCGCGCAACGCGACCTGCTGGAGCTGCGGATCGACCTGGAGCGAGCCCGGGCGGAGCACGCCCGCACCTGGGCGCGGCTCGAAGAGCTCACCGGTCGAGAGCTCACCGGTCGAGAGCTCGATGAGGAGCCTCCCGGGAGCTCGGGAGGAGCCCCGTGAGCGCCCCCGAAGCCTGGCCCGAGAGGCTGGCGAGGCGGCTGAGGGGGCGCGCTCGCGGCGCGCTATTGCTACTGCTCGGCTTCGCCATCGGCGCCGCGACCGTCGCGCTGCGCTCGTGCGCCGGCGGCTCCGAGCCGGCGCCCGCCGACCACGCCGACCACGCGGCACCCGCGGGCCAAGGCACCCTCTGGACGTGCTCGATGCACCCCCAGATCCGCGCCTCCGAGCCCGGCACGTGCCCGATCTGCGGCATGGATCTGATTGTCGCCAGCAGCTCGGACGAGGCCGGCGGCTCGAGCCACGCCGACCGCATCGTCCTGTCCGAGCGCGCCCGCGCGCTCGCCAAGCTCCGAACCAGCCCCGTGCGCCGAAGGGTCGGCGCCACCGCCAAGCTGCGCTTGCTCGGGCGCTTCGAGCCGAACGAGACGACGCGCAAGACGGTCACGGCCTGGACGGGTGGGCGCATCGATCGCCTGCACGTCAACGTCACCGGGCAGCGCGTCGAAGCCGGGCAGGTCATCGCCACCCTCTACAGCCCCGAGGTGTTCGTCGCGCACCAAGACCTGTTGGTCGGCAAGCGGCAGATGGCCCGCATGAAAGACAGCCCCGAAACCACCCGGCAGGCAGCCGGCGCGGCCCTCGAGGCGGCGCGCGAGCGCCTGCGCCTGCTCGGGGTGCCGGATGGGGAGATCGCGCGCATGGAAACCCGCGATCGGCCGACCCGCGCGGTGGACATCCGCACGCCGTACTCGGGAACCGTGATCGAACGGCTCGCCACCGAGGGGGCGTACGTCTCGACGGGCACCCCGCTGTATCGGGTGGCCAAGCTGGGCACCCTCTGGCTGCAGCTCGACGCCTACGAGCGCGATCTCTCCCAGCTCTCGGTGGGGCAAAACGTGCGGGTCCTGGTCGAGGCGTTTCCGGGCGAGGAGTTCGATGGCAAGGTGACGTTCATCGACCCCACCCTCGACGCGCGCCGCCGCACCGCCCAGATCCGCGTGCAGGTCGTCAACCAAAAGGGCCGGCTGCGACCCGGTATGTTCGCCGAAGCCACGGTGGACGCGCGCGATCCCGCCGCCGAGGCCAGCCCGCTCGTCATCCCGGCGACGGCGCCGCTCTTCACGGGTCGGCGCGCGCTCGTCTACGTCGAGCTGGCCGCCGACGATCGCGTGGCCTACGAGCCCCGAACGGTGCGGCTCGGGCCGCGCCTGGGCGATGTCTATCCCGTGGTGGCCGGGCTCTCGGAGGGAGATCGCGTGGTGACTCGCGGCGCCTTCGCCCTCGACGCCGACCTGCAGATTCGCGGCGGGCCCAGCATGATGACCCGGGGGGACGACCGGAGCCGAGGGGCGCCGGAGGAGGGCATCCCGCTCTCGGCCGAGCAGAGGAGCGCGCTCTCGCCGGTGGTCACGGCCTATCTCGCCGTGCAGGTCGCCCTCGCCGACGACGATCTCCCCCGCACGAAGCGGGCGGCGGCGGATCTCGCCCGAGCCACGGAGCACGTCCAGCTCGAACGCCCCGAGGCGGCTCACGCCGCCTGGTCCGAGCTCTCGAAGGCGCTCGGCGGCCACGCCCAGCACCTGGCCGCGGCCACGGATCTACCCGGCGCGCGCCAGGGGTTCGAGCCTCTCAGCGAGGCCCTCATCGAGTTGCTCGCGCGCTTCGGCAACCCGCTCGACGAGCAGCTCCGGCTGGCCTTCTGCCCCATGGCTTCGGGAAGCCAGGGCGCGCTGTGGATCCAGAGGAGCGCCGACATCGACAACTCCTACTTCGGCGCCTCCATGCTGACGTGCGGCGAGGTGCGAGCGCAGGTCGCGCCCGGAGCCTTCCTGCGCCCTTCGGCCGCGAGCGAGCGCGGTGGGCCGACGGAGCGCGGGCGTTGACGCCGGCCCCCGCCCCCTCGGGCGAGCCCCCGCGCGGCCCGTGGCAAGCGCTGATCGGTTGGTTCATCGACAACAAGCTGATCGTCCTCTTGCTCGCCGCCATGCTCGTGGCCGGCGGCCTGCACGTAGCCCCCCTGTCGCTGAGCACGGGGCCGCTCCCACGCGACCCCGTGCCGGTCGATGCCATCCCGGACATCGGGGAAAATCAACAGATCGTCTTCACCGAGTGGGCCGGGCGCTCCCCGCGCGACATCGAAGACCAGATCACCTACCCGCTGACGACGGCGCTGCTCGGCATCGCCGGCGTGCGCACCGTGCGCAGCACCTCCGCGTTCGGCTTCTCCACCATCTACGTGATCTTCGACGACGGTGTGGAGTTTTACTGGTCGCGCTCGCGCGTGCTCGAAAAGCTCGCGTCACTGCCGCCGACCGCGGTGCCCGAAGGCGTGAGCCCCACGCTCGGGCCGGACGCCACCGCCCTGGGGCAGATCTACTGGTACACCCTGGAGGGTCGAGACCCGAGCGGGCGCACCGTGGGCGGCTGGGACCCGGACGAGCTGCGCAGCATCCAGGATTGGACGGTTCGCTACGCGTTGCAGTCCGCCGTGGGCGTCAGCGAGGTGGCTTCGATCGGCGGCTTCGTGCGGGAGTACCAGGTCGACGTGGATCCGGAGGCCCTGCGCGCCCACGGCGTGAGTCTCGCCCAGGTCGCGGGCGCCGTCCGGCGCAGCAACCTGGACGTGGGCGCGCGCACGCTGGAAATCAACGGGGTCGAGTACGTCGTACGAGGCCTGGGCTTCGTGCGCAGCCTCGAAGATCTGGAAGCGACCGTGGTGGTGGCGCGCGAGCACACGCCCATCCGCATCCGGGACGTGGGCCGGGTCTCGCTCGGCCCCGCGCTGCGCCGCGGCGCGCTGGACGACGAGGGGGCCCCCGCCGTCGGCGGCGTGGTGGTGGCCCGCTACCGGCAGAACCCGCTGGCCGTGATCGAGGCCGTCAAGCGCAAGATTGCGCAGATCCAGCCGGGCCTGCCGAGCCGCACCCTCGAGGACGGCACGCAGAGCCAGGTCACGATCGTGCCATTCTACGACCGCACCGACCTGATCGAGGAAACGCTGGGCACGCTCTCGACGGCCCTCTACCAGGAAATCCTCATCACCATCCTGGTCGTGCTGATCATGTTGCGGGGCCCGCCCGCCGCCCCCGCGGGCGCCGCGAGCGCCTCCTCGGTCGAGGCGGTCGGCGCAGCCTCCACGCTTCGCAGCTCCCTGTTGATTTCACTGATGCTGCCCCTGGGGGTGCTGGCGGCCTTCTGCGTGATGAAGCTCTCCGGCGTCGACGCCAACATCATGGCTCTCGGCGGCATCGCCATCGCCATCGGGACGATGGTCGACATCGGCATCGTCTTCGTGGAGAACATCGAACAACACCTGGGCCGAGCCCCCCAGGGCGAGCCCCGCGCGGTGACCGTGCGCCGCGCCACGGCCGAGGTGGCCCCGGCCGTGCTCACCTCGGTGCTCACCACGGTCGTCAGCTTTCTACCCGTCTTCGGGCTCTCCTCGACGGAGTTGCGCCTGTTCGCGCCGCTCGCTTTCACGAAGACGTTCGCCATGACGAGCACCCTCCTGATCGCGCTGCTCGTCCTGCCGGGCGCGGCCGTGGTCCTGTTTCGCAAGCGCCCCGGGCCGGTGCCGGGCCCGAGCGTCGGGGCGCACCGGGTCGCACGCTCCGTATTTCGCCGGGTGCACGCCCGCGACTGGCTGCTGGTGTTGCTCGGCGCGCTGCTCATTCGCTACAGCCTGCCGGGCGGGATCTTGGTGCTCCTGCTCGGCGCAAACCGCCTGGCGCGCCCCCTGCTCTCGGGCGCGCTCAATCGGCGCCTGGCGCTGGGCGAGACCGCGGTCGCCGTCGCCGCCGTCACCTTCCTGCTCGCGAAAAACTGGCTGCCGCTCGGACCGGGCAAGGGGCTCGTGGTCAATCTGCTGTTCGTCGTCGCGCTGCTCGCGGCGGTGATGCTCGCCTTTCGCCTCTTCGAGTCGGCCTACCCTCGGCTGCTTGGCGCCGTCTTGCGTCGTAAGCTGCTCTTCTTGCTTTTTCCCGCGGGAGTCGTCGCCTTCGGCACGACCGCCTGGCTCGGCTTCGATCGAGTGCTGGGCTTTCTGCCCCACGGCGTGCGCGTGAGCCCACCCATCGCCGCGCTGACCCACGCCTTGCCCGGCTTCGGCCGCGAGTACATGCCGCCCTTCGACGAGGGCTCCTACCTGTACATGCCCACCACGATGCCGCACGCTTCGATTGGCGAGGTGCGCGCCATGCTCTCGGAGATGGACGCCGCCATCGCTCGAATCCCGGAGGTCGATCGCGTCGTGGGAAAGCTCGGGCGCGTCGACAGCGCGCTGGACCCGGCCCCCGTCTCGATGATCGAGACGGTGGTCACGTACCAGCCGGAGTACCGCACCGAGCCGAATGGCGAGCGCGTGCGGCAGTGGCGCGACCACATTCGGTCCCCTCGCGACATCTGGGACGAAATCGTCGCTGCCGCGCGAAGGCCGGGCGTCACCAGCGCGCCGACCCTCATGCCGATCAGCGCCCGCCTCGTCATGCTCCAAAGCGGGATGCGGGCCCCCATGGGCATCAAGGTGCACGGCCCGAGCCTCGAGGCGATCGAGGCCTTCGGGCTCGAGCTCGAGGAGCTCCTTCGACAGGTGCCCGCGGTGCGACCGGAGACGGTCTTCGCCGATCGGGTGGTGGGCAAGCCCTACCTCGAGATCGACCTCGATCGAGAGGCCATCGGCCGCTACGGCCTCGGCATCGTCGACGTGCAGAACGTGCTGCAGGTCGCCCTCGGGGGCATGACGCTCACCAAAACGGTGGAGGGCCGCGAGCGCTACCCGGTGCGCGTGCGCTACATGCGAGAGGAACGGGACAGCATCGAAGCCCTCGGGCGCGTGCTGGTGGCGACCCCGAGCGGGGAGCCAATCCCCCTCTCCCAGCTCGCCGAGATCGAGTACGTGCGCGGCCCCCAGATGATCAAATCCGAAGACACGTTCTTGACCAGCTACGTGCTCTTCGATCGTCAACCGAGCGTCGCCGAGGTGGAAACCGTCGAGCAAGCCCAAGGCTTCATTCAATCTCAGATCGAGAGCGGAAAGCTGGTGGTGCCCGCCGGCGTCAGCTTCGAGTTCTCGGGCTCCTACGAGAGCCAGCTGCGCAGTGAAAAGCGCCTGGCCGTGCTGATCCCCGTCGCGCTCTCCCTGGTGTTCATCCTGCTCTACCTGCAGTTTCACCGGGTCGCCACCAGCGCCATCATCTACTGCGGCGTGGCGGTGGCCGTGTGCGGCGGCTTTTCGCTCCTATGGCTGTACGGGCAACCCTGGTTTCTCGACTTCGAGCTACTCGGAACGAGCATGCGCGATCTCTTCCAGGTACACACGGTCAACCTCTCCGTGGCCGTGTGGATTGGCTTCATCGCGCTCGTCGGCGTCGCGACGGACGACGGCGTCGTCATGTCCACGTACCTCGAGCAGCGGCTGAAGCAGGATCCGCCGCGCAGCGTCGAGCAGGTGCGAGAGCGCACGCTGGAGGCGGGCTCGCGGCGCGTGCGGCCCTGCCTGATGACCACCGCGACGACCATCCTGGCCCTGCTCCCCGTCATCTCTTCGCAGGGGCGGGGCTCGGACATCATGGTGCCGATGGCGCTGCCCTCGGTGGGCGGCATGGCGATCGAGCTCCTCACGCTGTTCGTCGTGCCGGTGCTGTACTGCGCGCTCGAAGAGCGCAAGCTCGTCGCGGGTCTACGCCGAACCCCCGGCGCCGCGACCGCCTGAACCGCGCCGGGGTGGCGCGGGATGGGGTAAAGCGTGGGAGCGCCGGCCGACCGCGACCTCGAAGGGTACCGCCCCCCTTCGCCCGCCGGGTCGCGCGGCAGGAAAAGCGGCCCGGCCGCGAGCAGAGCCCGAAAAGCGCCCCAAGCCCCCGCGAGGCTCGTGAGGGGCCGGACCTCCTCCGCGCGGAGCCGCCCGTCCCCTCGGGGCGCGCCCCGGCTCTGCAGCACCGAGCCCCGCTCGACTTCGGCCGTCGCGGCCCGCGCGGCTCAGCTGCCCGCCGCGCGGATCAACCGGGCGAAGTCGAGCCCCGAGACGATCCCCACCGCGCGACCTTCACTCAGCACCACGATGCGCCGCACTCCCAGCGCCACCGCCTGCGCCGCCGCGCGCGAGACGCCGAGCACGCTCGGCAGGCACACGACGTGCTCATCCATCCAGCCGCCGACGGGCTCCGACGCCGGGCAGTCGGCGCTGCGCAGCGCCTCTTGCTGCGAGAAGATCCCGACGGGCCAACCCTGATCGGTCACCACCAGCCCGCTGCGGTGCGCGAGCCGCAGCCGGTCGATGGCCAGCGCCAGCGGGTCCTCGGCGCGAACGGCCACGATCTTGTCCGTCATCACGTCGGCGAGCGGCTTGGCGACGTGCCCCGACGCCACCGCCCGCATCATCTCGAGCGTGCTGACCACGCCCACCAACCGCTCCCCATCCAAGACGTAGAGCCGGTGGATGTGGCCCTTGACCATGCGGCGGGCGCACTCGTGCAGCGGGGTGCCCAGCTCGACGGCTTCCAGCTGGCTCGTCGCGTGCGCCTTGGCCGGAGCTGCGGGCAGGTGGGCGGTGACCGCCCCCTCGACCCAGCGAAACTCTCCCGCCTGCAGCAAATCGGTGCGCGTGATCACGCCCGCGATCTTTCCCGCCGCGTCGACGAGCGGCAAGCCGGAGACCCCGTGCTGCTCCATCCGTTGGTGAACGAACGCGAGACTGTCTTCGGGAGATGCGGTGTAAACGGGGGAAACCATACTGGCGGAAACGGGAAGTCCAGCGCCTGCAGCCACTCGGGGCTCCTTTCTCTACTTCATTGTCGCGCACGAACGGCTCGCCCCAGGCCGCGGGGGAGCCTTCTCGCTGCGGGGAAGCTCTTTGCAGGAGCCATGCCCACTAGCCCCCAAGGCCGCAGCCCCCGAGCGACCGGCGAGCGATCCGCACCGCGGCAGCGCCGCACAGGCTTCGAAGCACGCCGAGCCGGGCCCCGCGCCGCGCCGCGAGCCGTCGAGCGCAGGGCGTCCGTGCCGCGACGGGAGCGCAAATTGTGAAGTCCACCGGGCGGCGACCGGTCACATCTGCGCGCTCCCCGCCGCGCAGCACCGCGCCGGGGCGGGTGCGGCGCACGCGGGCGACGGCAGCCGCCCCCACGACGCAGCGCTCTGCCTCCCCCGAAGAACCGCCGCATCGCTGTCATCGACAATCAAGACCGACGACCGCGGGCTGCGAACACCCGAGGCGAGATTCGGCGGAATTTCGCTGCACCGCCCCCCTGGACGGCCGCAACCAAAATATGATAATGACTATCGATATAATTCGAGTGACGACCCGTGAGCCGGCACCCAGAATCGAACCCATGAACTTGCTACGTTCCTGCCGGGCGCTGGCGCGACCCGGCACGCCACGATGGCGTAGCAGGGGGTGCGGTGAGGCGGCACCGCCGTTCTTCGCGACTTCGGGGTGGGTCGATCGAGTCCATTTCGAGCCCGTCGTCAAATCGCCGCACCGGCACCGCGGACGAGGACGGAGCTCCAGAGTCCCGGCGACCTTCCTTGTTGTGGAGTACGCCCTCCTTGCTGCCCAATGCGAAGGCTCTCCGCCCCCACCAAGCGGGCCTGCTCCCCGTTCGAGGCTTGGCGATGGCTGGCCGTCAGCGAACTCGACGCGGTCTTGCTTCATCGGTGAATGCTTGGCGCCATTCGCCCATGGGAACGAACGCGGCGCCCAAGGTGTGAGGCCAGGCGGGCGAACGGTTCGCGAGGGCGCTTCGTTCGTTGCGCGTTCGTCCGTTGCGCATTCGTCCGTTGCGCATTCGTGCATTGCGCGTTCGTTCGTTGCGCATTCATTTGCCGCCACGAGTCCCCTGCTATCGACGGAAGTAGCCGGACTGCTTGCGTGGTGCTAGGGGTGACGCGTTCGCGAGAAAGGAGTCGCGAGCAAGCCGCGCTGGCGACGGCGCCTTCGAGCATACAGCCGTCCTGCCGCGAGGGCGAGACGGCCGGGGTGCATACAAATAGAGGAGGAAATGATGATCGGACGAACGAGGACCCGGTTGATGCTCGGTTGCGCTTGGGTCGCAGTGGCGGGCGCCTGCTCGGGACCGGGGGAAACGTACTTCACCAACGGCGAATTCGGCGAGCTCTCGGCAGCGCTCCGGGACATGGATCCGTCCGAGGCCGAACAGGATCTGGAGCAGATCTTCGGACACGTTCACTCGCTCTACGGTCCGTACGAGTACAAGCAGGAACGTTTCGGCTTCTCGATCGCCGACCTCGAGCAGCAAGCCCGTGCCATGCTGGCCGAATCCCCCGGCGACAACGGCTTCTTCGAAACCGCGCGCTGGTTTCTGACCAGGTTCCAGGACGGCCACGTTTCGCTGACGCAGCCGCGGAGGAGCGACCCCGCCATCGGCTACCAGATTGGCATCGCGGTGCAACCCGTCGAAGGGAAAGCGCTGGTCGGCGGATTGCTCGATTCTTCACTCGCCGGCTTTGGCATCGGTTACGGGGACGAAGTGCTGGCCGTCGACGGCGTCGCTCCTTATGATTTCCTGCCGGAGGCTGTGAAGCTCGACAGTCTCGGCAACGATCTGAGCAACGAACACCTGATCCTGCGCGCGTTCCTGCGTCCGGGCTTCGCTTCTGGCCTCGTGCCCCAGTCGCCCGTAGCTGTTGTGGACTTTCGCCGAGCCGACGGCAGCGAGTACTCGCGAGAGCTCGTCTGGCGGGAGGTGACGGAGAACCAGGCGGGGCTCGTGACACCGAGCGGCGACGCCCGCATCGCGCCGCGGAATGGGTACTACGTGCACGCCGCAGACCGGCTCGGGCTCACTACGAAGGGCTCGCTCTTCACCATCGGTGCGACTCGCCCCTTCTTTCTGACGCCGCCGACCGCGGCGGCGTTCGACATCACCGAGGTGACCGCCAACGAGACGATGCTGAGTCGCTACGGCCTGGACCCATCGAGCACCTTCGACATCTTCGGCGCGCTGTACTCCTTCGAGGGGAAGAACATTCTCCTGGTTCGTCAGAGCGGCTACGGCAACGAGGACTTCGAAGAGCGCCTCCAGTACTACAAGGCCCTTCTGGATCAGTACGACGCCTTCGTCGACGGACTGATCGTCGACCAGACGCACAATCCGGGCGGGTTCATCGACTACTGCACCGGCTTCGCGCGATTGTTCGCGCATGAGCCCGGAGGTGGCTTCGTTCAGGCGATGAACACGGACAGGCGCTGGATCAACGGCTTCCGCGACTACGCACGTTTTCTCGACCCCAACCTAGCGTCCGAGCTGAGTCGAAGGTACGAGCTGCGCGCATCCATCATCGAGGAGGCTTACGATGCCGAGGAGGGCGTCGCCCCGCCGCTTCCTTTCGACCCCGCTCCCGAGCTCTTGCCGGACGACGAGTACGTGTGGAACAAGCCCGTGTTGATCCTGATCGACGAGCTCGCAGGTTCCTGCGGCGACATGTTTCCTCTGCTCGTCAAGAACAACGGGCTCGCGCCTCTGTTTGGGCGGCGCACCATGGGCCTGGGCGGCAACGTCGAGCAGTTCGGGCCGCTCACGAACAGCGACGCCATGCTTTCCCTGACGCGGGGTTTGGCCACGACCTACCGCGCCGATGGGCAATATGCGACGGAGGACTTCGTGGAGAACCGTGGCGTCGTGCCCGACATCGAGCATGAGATCGCGGTCGACGATTTTCGCGGCGGTTTCGTACAGTACATGACGCACTTCTCTCAGGTCCTGTCGAGTTTGATCGAGGGTCCGCCGCCCGCGGCACAGGAGCCGGCGAGTGACGAATCCGAGGCGCCGCCGACGTCGGAGGAGCCCGCTTCTTCGGAAGAGTGAGTGGGCTGCTGGCCGCGGAGTGGCCGGTCGCCGACTCGCGGAGGAGATGGCCGGAGCTCGGCGCGCGGAGCGACAGGCGGCGGCGCGTCGCGGGGCGCGCCGGAGCCTCGGCGCATCGGACCGAGTCGTTCGCGCCGCGTTCCGATGCCGAGCCGAAGAGGGTCAGCCCTGGCGAACCCGTGGCTCGGGCAACGAAGGCGGGCGGAGCGCCGGCTCGTTCTCGAGCATGCGCCGGGCCTCTTCGATGGCGCGGTCCAGCTGCGGGTCGGCATCGGCGAAGAAGTCGGCAGGGCTATGTACGACCTCGATATCGGGAGGCACGCCGCGGTTCTCCACCCCCCAGCCTTTGCCTTCGAGCCAGTAGGAGTAACGAGGCTGGGTGACGGTGGTCCCGTCGACCAGATCGAAGCGCCGGTCGATGCCCACGACGCCTCCCCAGGTCCGCACACCCACGACGGGTCCGAGGCCCACCGCCTGCCAGGCCGCGTTGATGATGTCTCCGTCCGAGCCCGAGTACTCGTTGGCGATCAGAATCACCGGTCCGCGGGGCGCGGTGTCGGGATAGCTGAAGGCCTCCTCGAAGTGTCGCCCGCTGCTCCAGCCGACGAGCCTCTTGGACAGACGGCTCAGCACCAGCTGGCTGGTGTGCCCGCCCCGGTTGTAGCGGACATCCACGAGCAGCCCTTCGCGGCGAGTGGCGTGCCTCAGATCCCGGTGGAGTTGGGCCCACCCGGTGCTCATCATGTCGGGGATGTGCACGTAGCCGAGTCGTCCTTGGGCATGGCGTTCGACGTATCGTCGACGCGACCGAACCCAGTCCTGATAACGAAGCCCCTCTTCGTCGTCCAGGGGCAGCACGACGACCCTCCGCTCCTCGTGGCCGCGGCGCAACGTCAGCTCGACGGGCTTTCCGGCGGCCCCCAGGAGGTGGGCGGCAGGGCCGAACGCGGCGTTCACGGGCGCGCCGTCGACGGCCACGATCACGTCCCCGGGGTGAGCGTCGACTCCCGCGGCGCGCAAGGGAGACCGGGCATGGGGGTCGCTCGACTCTCCGGGCAACACGCGATCGATGCGCCATCCGGTGTCGACGGGCGACAAGTCGGCTCCCAGCAAACCCAGGCGCCTGGCGTTGTCCCCGGCCACCTCGCGGGGCATCACGTAGGCGTGGGACGTGTTGAGCTCTCCCACCGTTTCCCAGAGCAAATCGACGAGATCGTCCTTCGTTTTCAGGGCAGCCACGAGCGGCCGCCACCGCTGCACGACGCCATCCCAGTCGACGCCGTCCATGTCCTCTCGCCAGTAGTGGTCGCGCATGAGCCGGGCGTTCTCGTCGAACATCTGCAGCCACTCCGCTGCCGGCTGTACCTCGAAGCGCAAGCGTGACAGGTCGACGGCCACCACGGACGGGTCGTCGTCCTTGGGTCTGCGATCGGCCGGTGTGACCCGCACTCTCTCCTTGTAGCGGACCACCAATTGGCGACCGTCCCCCGAAACGGCGTAGTCCCAGACCTCGTCGACGAGGGTCTCGACGGAACGCTTCTTCCACGACCAGAGCCGAAGCCTGTCGGGGGCGGGGTCGCCAACGACACCGGCACGCCGGGTACCGAGCGCTCCGGTCGCTGCGGGCTCCTCGATCCAGAGAAGCCCCGCCGCACACGTCGCGAGCCTGCGATACCGGCCCGAGGCGACCGGCAAGGGCATCGCGCGGTCTTCGGCACCGTCCACGTCGATGTCGGGGCTGACGACGACATGCGGCGCCTCTCCCTCTCCCTCGGCTGCTTTGCTCTCCTCCGGAGCGCTGATGCGCCAGCCCTGGGCGCTGGGGCCGAACGGAGGCGGCTCGGTCGCCGCGAGCGGAATCAGCCAGGGCCGGGTGCTGTCGGCGAAGGAAAGGCCGAACTCGTGCGTGTCGTATTCGGGGTCGAACGTGCGCTCGGAGAGAAACACCAGGTGCTTGCCGTCCCGAGTGAACGACGGCTCGTGATCGTGAAACGTGCCCGACGTCAACGCCACGGGGGGCGTGTCGGCGCGGGTATCCAGCACCAGGATCTGGTGCAGACTTGCTCCGCCGATGGCGGGCTGGGACCAGACGAGATAGCGCCCATCGGGCGAGAAGCTCGGCGAGCGAGCCTCCCCCTGCGTCGAGCGACCCACTTGCCGGACCGCCCCCTGCGTCGAATCGACCAGGCGTATCACCCCATCGTGTGAGATCGTCGCCATGCGAGCGCCCGCGGGGTCCGAGGCCAGGTGCAACACTCGGCCGAGCGCTCCCGTCGCGAGGCGGCGCGACGGCTCTCCACCGGTGAGGCGGTGAATCTCGAGCGAGTCCTCCCCCTCGACGTCGGTGACGACGACCCCGTACCCGGTAGCGCCCAGCAGCGCCGGCTCTCTCACCCGAGCCCTGGAGTCGGCGAACAGGGCACGGGCCGGACCCTCCCGATGGGTGATCCAACAGGCGGTGCCACGCCACACGACCAGGCTCGCGTCTCCGCCGTGGTCGGGCATGAAGCGCCCGAGCTGCCGCGTCGGCTTCGCCCGGAACGACCGGGGGCCTACGCCCGGCAGAGTGACGTCGATCACGCGCGGTGTGCCGCCCAGGCGGTCGAGGAGGCGAATCGTACCGCGACTGTGCCAGACGACCCTGGAGCCATCCGTGCTCGCATCCCGGACGTAGCCGTCCTGCGCCCCTTGCTCCGTCAACCGAGTCGGTTCGGCGTCGGGCGCGCCCAGCACGTCGTCGAACGCCCACAAATTGGCCTGGTGCGAAGCCTCCCCCGCTGAGCCCGGAAGTCTGGCGCCGCGATCGGACACGAACAGCAAGCGGCCGGCGACCCACATCGGATCGACGAGAGAGGCGGGCTCGTCGCTGAGCAGCCTCTCCCAGGACCCATCTCCGGAGCGGTCGAGCCACAGACGCGGAGCGGTTCCCCCTCGATAGCGCTTCCAATGCGCGGGGGGTCTGCTCGGAGGGGTGGAGAGGGCCACGGCGCCGTCCTCCCGGACGGCGACGCCCGCGGCCGGGCCGTATGCAAGCCGCTGCACCGAGCCGTCGAGCCCGACGGCTTTCACCACGAGGTGACGCAGGTTGGCTTCCCCCGCGTGCGAGGCGACCAGCACGCGACCGTCTCGCGTCCAGCCCAACACCAGAGTGTTCTTGGCGCCCCACCACGTGAGCCGAGACGGGGGGCCTCCGTCCCCGGTGGGCACGACGTACACCTCGGGGTGGCCGTCGCGGTGCGACACATAGGCGACGTTTTCACCCTCCGGGGAGAATCTCGGAGCGCGCACCGGTTGATGGTCGTTGGTCAGACGCCAGGCGCGCCCCCCGGACACGGGCACGAGCCAGACGTCATCGTCCGCGACGAAGGTGATGAGATCGTCGTGAATGTGCGGGTAGCGGAGATAGGCGCTCATCGGACCAGGGTAGACCAACGGGGCCGCTCTGCAGAGAGGCTTGCCGAGGGGCAGCGCAAGAACGCAGCGACGCGCGCAACTTTCGGTTTGCTTGCTCGGTCGGCCGAGCCTTGCGTGGTTTCGCCCGCGGCCGGGAGCCCAGCCTGGCGCAAACGGCTCGGGGCCGACGCTTCGCGCTCCGCCGGTGACTCCCCCCACCATGGGCCACCGGCCGTCGAGGTACCCGCCCCTTCGCTCGGGGTCAGAGGCTCTCCTTCCACAGCCAGCGCAGCGATTGCGGGAAGATCGAGCCGCCGTGCTTGCCGTTGTGGCCGCCGCTTCCGGCTGCGAACTTCACCGCGTATCCCTTGAACTTCAGCGCGGCCGCCATCTGCTGGTTGGCGAGGAACCAGTTGCCATACATGTTGTCGAGATCGCTCGAGCCGTCCTGCAAGAACACTCGGATCGGCTTGGCCGTGGTCGCGCGGATCATCGATGGGTAAAGGTGGTCTCCCCCGATGTTGGTGAAGCTGCCCACGTGGGTCATCACCAGGCCGAACTCGTCCGGCCGGTGCCAGGCGGCGGAGAATGCGGCGATCCCCCCCGAGGAGATGCCCGCGATGGCCCACTGCTTGGGGCTGCTCGCGAGGCGATAGCGCTTCTGCACCTCGGGGATCAACTCTTCGAGCAGAAAGCGCACGTAGCGGTCGTTCATCTGATCGTACTCGTGCGTGCGGTTGCTGGCCTCCCAGGCATTTTCGGGCAGCTTCTTGCCCTTGTGGCCCGGGTTGACGAACAGCCCGATGGTGACCGGCATACGTCGCATCAGCGATCTCGAGCCCGTCCAGGCCCCGACTCGACCTCCTCGGCCCGTCGAGCCCCACTCCCGAGGCCCCGACAACCCCTCCGGGGCACCGAAAAACCCAGGACCCTGACCCATCCACACGGGCTTGCTCAACAAGCGTTTCGGCAGCTCCTCTTTCGCCTTCGTCCCGCGTCAAAGGGAACGCACTTCCCACAGGACGTGACCGCACAAAGAGATGGTCGACAGGAGACCGATCTGGAAGAACACATTACGAGCTGGCTGACGTCGACGCAAGTAGGCGACTGTGTGGAGTGAGCGAGCCACGAAGAAGGCGACGGCGTGGAGCGCAACGCGAGTCGGGCTGCCTCCCAGCAGCGCATAGCCAAATAGCAGAAACAGGAATGTGGGAATGTTTTCCGCGTCGTTGCGGAGAGCAAGCTGCGCCGTTGCGGCCAAGGGATGATCGCCAGCCTTGGGATCGCCGCCAAGCCAGTAGGCATCTTCGGGCTGCGCGAATCGCCTGAACCGAAATCGGATCGCCCCCTGCACCAATACCGTTAGGAAACCCTTGAGCAGAGCCGCGGCGGCAGCCAACGAAGCGATTTCAAGCGAAGTCACTCGAGTAGATTGCAAAACGCCCCGGACGACGCCTTGAACGATTCTGCGAAATTCTCAGAGGGCGACACCGCGGCCAGCGCGCCGGTCACGGACACTACGTCGAACATACGAGCTGGTCTTGCCAAAGAACCGCCGCAACGCGCGAGAGAAATGGGCCTGATCGGAGAACCCGGCGCGCTGGGCCACGTGCGCGACGGAGGCGCCACTCGATAGCTCGAGAGCGCCACCGCGCGTCCGGTGATACAGAGCCAGGGTGCGGGCGCTCACGCCAAAGTCATGTTTCAGAAGATGAGCCAGATGGGAGCCAGAAACCCCTACGTGGCGCGCGAGACGGCTCATGGACCAGGGTTCAAATTTGTTCGCCTCCAGCCATTCGAACGCCTGCTCCGAGCGCTTGTCCCGGCTTCGGCGTGATTCAGCTACCCCGAGCTCGGCGACAAATTCCTGGAGCATGGGCGCCGCAGATCGTTCGAACCCCGCCAAACCCACTCGCACGATGCGCTGCAGCCGTGCCGATAGCGCGGGCTCCAACACCCGATACGCTGCCCGCTGAGCGCTCGCTAGAGGACTGCGCAGGTCGACGAACGCGGTAACCACCGCTCCCTCACAGCCTGCAACGACTGGCTGGTTGGCGCCGACAACGATGCAGTCCCGCGACTGGACGATTCCCTCAGGAGCTTGCACCCGAACGAGTGCCTCCAACGGCACGATCACCCTCACCGCGGGAAGGCAATGCAATGTCGTCACCGAATCCTCGGTGCGGTGTAGCCAGGCCATTCTTCCACCGTCGGACACAATCACCGTTTCCGCATCGCCCATGCACTCATGTTACTCGGAAACGGGCAAGTCGAAGACGCGTTTTGGGACCCGGAATTCGAGCTAGCACCGACACGGCAGAGTCTGCCGAACGGCTGGCAATCACCGACGAAAGGGGCAATGGCAAGACCTGGAAGCTCGGAAGCATACAATCCATGAGCGGCGGCGATCAGCCGCCTCCGTCGTGACCTTCAAGCCCGTCAGCGACTTTCCCAAGCTCGAGGGATTGCCCCGAGAGCGAGCCCGACGCCGCCGAGCGCGAGGGGCGCGACACTCGCTGCCTTGCCCTTCGCGCTTCGGCGGAAACCGCGAGCGACTCAATCCGTGGCTTCGGGGCTATCGTGCTCGGTCGCGCCCAAGGACGCGTGCCTCGCCCGTCGAGGCGAAATCCACGACCCAGCTCGCGCCCCGACCGAACCGGCGCCCCTCCCCTTCGACATCCCCCCTTTTCCGGCGCAGCGCCCCCACTCCCACGAGCGACTCCCGCAGCCAGCGTGTTCGACCCAGTACGCCTCGCGCGTTCGGCCCCGTGCCGCGGGCCTCCCGCCCCGCCGCCGAGCCGTTCCTCTAGCCCCGGTAACCTTTGCTACCCGCTAGGAAAGTGGCAAGCCACGGTGGAAGAGGCGACTGCCGCGGGCAACCTGCTCTCCGCTCCCGGCCCACTGCGTGAAGCGGGATTCGGTCGACATCACGCCTGCGCCCCGGACGAAACCGCCTGCGACCTCGCCCGCGGGATGGTCTGCTCGCGCGGCGATCGCCGCGGGACCATGCCCAACCTCGCCGGGGAGCGGCTACCGGGGAGTGGGTCAGGCCCTCAGGGCGCGCAGCGCGGGTCCTCGTCCTGCAGCGTCAGGAGGAACTCACGGGTGACGGGGATGGCGTCACACCCGTGATCCCGCTCGCAGACGAGGTCGAAACGCGGCTCGGCCTTCTCGTGACAGGACAAGCAGTTGCCCCCCGGGCCGACGACGTCCTCCACCCCGCGGGCGCTGATGCTCGTGCTCTCCGGAGAGACCTCGAGCAGGAAGAACTCCCAGTCGTTGCTGGCCGCGTTGAAGCCCGGCGCCCGCTTGACCATCGCCTCGGTCGGCACGAGCTGAATGAGCGTGCCGACGGGGTAATCGCCGCTGCCGGGCTCAGCGGCCCGCCGCAGCGTTTCTTCCAGATTTCCCGCCTTGTTGGTGATCCGGAAGCCGCGCACCTGGTCCCAGTCCCGAATGCAGCCGAAATCCGACGCCTGGAGCTCGACATCTTGCTGGAGCGAGTCCAACTGCTGCTCGGGCTCGCTGTCCGAGCTGCATGCGACGACCCCGAACGCCGCTGCGCACGCGAGCACACCCCGCGACAACCGGGAGCAGCGATGAGGGAACGATTGGGTGCGGCGCGCCCGCGGCACGCCCCGGCCTTGGTGTGGTGACATCGACGTCGCAGGGTACCAGCTGCCCCGACTCGAGCCGAACCGAAAAAGTGGCGCGGCGGGCGCGGGAGCGCGTGTCGCGAGTCCGCAACTTGCGGCACGACTGCTGTCGAGGCGTCTTCCGGCGCGAAGGGATTCCAAGCGATCCAGGGCCGGCGCCCCGAGGAAGAGTTGGCACAACGCTCCTTTCACGAACCCAGTGCGTGCAGTCCGGGCAGATTCTGGCCAACTTGGCCAAACCCTGCCACGCCTCGGCGCCGAAAGCTCCGCGGAGCCCACTCTCGACGAGCGTCCGCGCAAGCTGGCCCGGCTGCTGGCGCACTCCTGATCGCCGCACTCCATCGCTGAACTCGCCGAGTGGGAAGATGCCACACTCGTGCAGCCGCGCTGGCAGGAGTAGCGACAAGGGCGACAAAGCGCTTCTTGCCGGCACACACGCTCGTGTGTAGACTTCTACACATGCCTACCAATCTCGCGATCGACGACGAGCTTCTGCAGGAGGCGCAAGCGATCGGTGGCCATCGAACCAAGAAGGACACCGTCAACGCGGCACTGCGCGAGTACATTCAACGGCGCCGGCAGCTCGAGATCACAACGCTCTTCGGAACCGTCGATTTCGACCCTGAGTACGACTACAAAAGACAGCGCCGACGCTCATGAACGTTCTCGTGGACACCTCGGTTTGGTCGTTGGCTCTCCGCCGCGCGAAGAGGATCAACTCCCGAGCATCCAAGGAGCTCAGCGAGCTGATTCGGGAGGGGAGAGTGTCCATGATTGGACCGGTGAGGCAGGAGCTTCTCTCGGGAATCAAGCCGAAGCCGCAGTTCGCACGGCTCCGGGACCACCTTCAGACCTTCCCTGATCTCGACCTACAGACGGCGGACTACGAAGAGGCCGCCTCCGCATTCAATCGCTGTCGCGATCGAGGCATCCAGGGCTCCAACACGGACTTTCTGATTTGCGCTGTGGCGATGCGCAGGCGGCTGTCCATCTACACGACCGACAAGGACTTCGTCCACTTCGCGAAGGTGTT
>JBNKVS010000063.1:0-25768 GCA_050299315.1 Polyangiaceae bacterium | reverse complement strand
CTCGACCCATCGCCTGCGTTGCGCGTCAACTCCAACGCAAAAACGACCCGACTCTTCCCCTTTGCACCCGTACGATCAAATCACGTGCCCACCGCAGCGGAATTCCAGAATTTTCGGCATTTTCTGAGGGGATCCCTCAGGCCGTCCGCGCCATCTGGGGAGGGGGCCTAGTGGTCGCGATCGAACCCCGAGCAGAGGCGCTTTCGCAGCGAAAGGTGGACCACCTGGACTTGGCGATTAAGGGGCCCGTGGCATTTCGCAGAGTGAGCACCCTGTTGGCAGATGTTCGGCTCATACACAACTGTCTGCCCGAACTGTCCATGGATGAGCTCGATACTTCGCTTGAGCTGCTGGGAAAGCGGCTGTCGGCGCCGATCGTGATTGCTGGAATGACGGGGGGGACGGAGCGGGCCGCCGACGTGAATCGCTCGCTCGCGGCGGTGGCCGAGGCCCGCGGCTACGCATTCGGCGTGGGATCGCAGCGCGCGATCCTCAAAGACCGTCGCTTGGCGCGCAGCTACCACGTCAGAGATGCGGCGCCCGGAGTCTTGCTGTTGGGCAACATCGGTATCGTTCAAGCGGCGGCCATGTCGACCGCCGAGGTCGCCGAGCTTGCCGACTGTATCGGTGCGGACGCCATGTGTATCCACATGAACCCCGCGATGGAAGCCGTGCAGTGCGACGGTGACAGAGACTTTCGCGGTGGGGCGGCGACCTTCGAGCGCCTTGCTCGGGACCTCCCGGTCCCCGTGATCGCCAAGGAGACCGGCTGCGGCATCTCTCGAGGAGCCGCGGCTCGGCTCAGGCAGGCGGGTGTGCGGTTCGTCGACGTTTCGGGGGCGGGAGGCACGTCCTGGGTAGGCGTAGAAACCCTGCGAGCGCAGCCAGGGGACCGCCAATTGGGCGAAGCTTTCTGGGACTGGGGTATTCCGACCGCGGCGGCGGTGGCATGCGCGGCGAGCGCCGGGTTCGAAGGCGTGCTGGCTACCGGGGGGCTCTCCTCGGGGATGGACGTCGCTCGGGCATTGGTGCTCGGTGCCTCTGCAGCCGGAATCGCCAGACCGGTGTTGCAGCGCTTCGCCACCGACGGCAGCGCGGGGGTGGAGCAGTACTTGGCCGGCGTGGAGAGAGAGCTGCGAATGACGATGCTGCTCTGCGGCGCGAAAGACCTTCAGGCTTTGCGCCGAGCCGACCACTTCCTCACGGGCGAGCTCGAGGCGTGGGTGCGCGGGTGCGGTCTGTCGCAGGGCGATCGGACGTAAGCGAGTCCGTCGGCTCGGGCCAGAATCGCGGTCGGACGAGCGAAGAAGAACAATGTTTGCGTGCTCGATGGGAAGTGGTGGAACTGGTGTCATCGCGAATTTCTAGTGTTTTCTCCTGTTGGTCTTTGCGCGAGAATCTGCGCGCGCTCGTCGCTCCACCGCAGCAACGCCTCGGTGTATTCGACTTCATCCGCGGCTCCTGCATCGTTTGGATCACCGCGTTCCACTTGGTGTGGCTTGCTCCTCACATTCTCGGTCGTCGCCTTCGACCGGAAGAAGCGCCGTGGTACATGAATCGGCCGCTCCAGTTCGCGGACCTCGGAGTGGATGCCTTCTTCGTCTTGAGTGGGCTGTTGGTCGGCGGCTTGCTGATGACCAAGTACTGCCGCTCCGGGCGGCTCGAAGTCGGGCGCTTCTATCTTGCTCGCGCCTTTCGGATCCTGCCCGTCTACTACGCGCTCGTTCTTCTCTGGGTCGTCGGGGGCGGACCGAACTCCGATACTGCCTGGTCCAATCTGCTGTTCGTCAACAACTTCGTGCCGCTCGAGCGGCAGGTGTTACCCACCGCGTGGAGCTTGGCGATCGAGGGGCAGTTCTACCTGGTGGCGCCCCTCATCGTCGGATGGCTATTGAGGCTGGGTCCTCGGGCGTCGCTCGTCGTCTGCACCGCCATGGTCGCTTCGTCGATCGGGGTCCGCTTTGGGGTTCTGAAAGCGACCGGGCTGCCCCCGACCGCTTTGCACCACTTCTTCCAGGCGGCACCCACGTCGACCGCCGAGATCTTTGCGTACCACGACGCGTTCTACGACAAGCCCTACACTCGATTCGGCTCGCTCGCCGCTGGGCTCTTGGGGGCGGTCATCGAGGTTCACTATCGGAAGCAGCTCGTCGCCTCGCTCCGGCGCCCCGCGGTTGCGGTCGGCATCGTTGCCGTATTCCTGGCCATTGGGGCCGTGATCGCTACGTCTTCGCCCTCGGCGGTCGTGTTCTGCTCCTTCAGAACGGCCTTTGGGGTCGCGCTCTGCGCCGTTCTCTTGTTGATCATCCACGGTCCGGCCTGGGGGGTGCTGCGACTGGTGCGCAGTTTCGTGAACTCTCGAGTTTGGTTCCCTATCGCGGAGCTGTCCTACTCGGCGTACCTTTGCCAGCTTCTCGTGATTGGGGCCTGGTTCGAGGGGCTCAAGGAGGCACCGGGTGCGCCGAGTGTCGTCGCAGTCATCGAGGAGTCGTTTCTCCCCGCGTTGGGGGCGACTTTTGCGATGGCTTTCGTTCTGTACTTGCTCGTCGAGAAGCCAGCGCGGAATCTCTACGTGCTGCTGCAAAGGCCAGCTCGTGTTCGTGCTGCGTACGGTGCTTGAATGGATGAGCTGTCCGTGAGCCTGGGTGAGGCGCTGCGCGTCGTTGGTAAGACGTTTGGTTTTCACGGTGGGTTGACAGCCGTTGTTGCACTGGTGTTGGCTTTTCCGGCGCGTTCTTGGGTGAGAGAGCGGCGACTGTCGGGAGAGCGGCTCGGCTGGCGCAGGGTTCTGTCCCACGAGCTCCCGTGGGCGTGTTCGACACTGCTCGTCGCCTCTGCCCTGACACTCGCCATTGCGTGGCTTCGAGCGCGCGGCATGCTGGTTCTCTCTGAAGGCCCCGTCAAAATCTTGAGGGTCGCTGGGGAGGTCTTGCTGTATGTCGCCGCCTACGACGTGTACTTCTACGCCCTTCATCGGCTCTTTCACTTGGATCCCTGGTACCGGTGGATTCACCGAGTGCACCACGTCGCTGTTGCCCCAACGGTTACCACGGCGTTTGTGTTCCACCCGCTCGAGGCGACGGTCACTGGGGGGTTCGTCGTTGCGCTGCTTTGCGTGCGAGAGTTCCACGTGGCTTCGTTAGCGGCGATCGGTGTCGTGGGCGCGGGGGCTTCCGTCGTCGTCCATAGCGGATACGATCTGCTTCGTCGCGGCAAAGGCGGGGGAGGGATCGGGTCGTGGGTTGTTACCCCCGCGTTCCATCATCGCCATCACGAGCTTCAAAACTGCCATTTCGGGGCGTTTACCCAGTGCATGGACAAGTTGTTCGGGACGGTAGACGAAGCCGCGCCCTCTGGCGAGAGGTGTCCGTCGAGTTCTTTCGAGCTGGTCGGCGAACGGAAGGAATGAATGGTGTCTCATCCTGAAGGTGTTTCCTTGGAGCGGTGGCCGCTCGATAGCGAGCGAGCTACTTTTTCTGCACTGCTGGAGAGCGTGAGGGCTGAGGTCGACGACCGAATCGCTGCGATCTGGGAGCGTGAGCTGGGGCGCCGAAGTGCCGAAGGTCGGACGGTGTGCGAGTCGTTGATGGCGGCAAGTGACCTGTGCCGTCGTGGCGGCAAGCGGCTGCGCGCAGGGCTGGTGGCTGCTGCGTATTGCGCTGCCACGGGGAACGAAAATTGGCGACCCGTGAGCGCCGTTTGCACGGCGATCGAGCTCCTACAGTCGTACTTCTTGATCCACGACGACTGGATGGACGACGACGAGGTGCGTCGGGGCGGTCCCGCTGTTCACGCTCGCTTGAGGCAGGTGTTCGGTTCGACGCATTTGGGAGCTGCCGGGGGGGTTCTCGCCGGGGACTATACGTTGGCGCTGGCGCAGCGAGAATTGGTGGAAGCCGAGCTGGAGTCGCAGACAGTCGTCCGTTTGCTGGCGGTTCTCGCTGAGATGCAGCTGGACGCGGTCGCGGGGCAGCAGCTGGACGTGCTGGATCCTGAGCCCGACTTCGAGCGGGTCTACCAGTTGAAGACGGGAAGCTACACGGTCGCGGGGCCTCTGAAGCTGGGCGTCGTCGCTGCTGGGGCCGGGGCGGACTGGGAGAGCTTCGTGGAGCAGTTCGGACTGCCCCTTGGGGTGGCGTTTCAGTTGCAAGACGATTTGATTGGGGCGTTCGCGCCAGACGCGACGAGTGGAAAGCCGCAGGGAAGTGACCTGAGTGCCGGCAAAAAGACGCTCCTGCTGCAGCTGGCGTTGCAGAATGGGTCTGCCGCACAGAAGAGCGCAATTGACGCCGTTTTCGGCAAGCCCCAGCCCGGGGAGCCGCTGCTGGCAGCGGCGATCGAGGCGCTTGAAGCGAGCGGTGCCCGCGCCGGTGTGGAAGCGCGCATTGGGGGGCTGGTGGCAGAAGCACGCCAGCGGTTGGGGGATGACTGCCCGTTGGCGCCAGCCGGGCGGCGGCTTTTTGCCGGGATTGCCGACGCATTGACGAGGCGTGTTCGATGAAGCCTGGCGGGGGCGCGACGCGAGACGAAGACATGGGGCAACAGCGAGTCATTCTCTGGTCTAGCCCGTGCCTGGCCGCCAGACGCTTGGGGCGCTATTTCGTTCGAGAGGGATGGCACCTCCAGTGCGTCGAGTCACTGGAAGAGTTGCGGGCGACGTTGTGGGCGGGGGGGGCGATTCCGCTGATTGTCCTGGGGGCTGGCGTGCGCCCCCTGTCTTTCGCTCTGCGGTCCCTCTCCGCACTGGCGACGACGGCTCCCGTCCTGGCGCTCGTTCGTTCCGGCGAGTCCGGTGAACCCGTCTCTCCGCAGGGCTTGCTCGTCGAATACCTGTGTGAGCCCGTACGGGTGGCTGAGGTGGCGTTTCGGGTGGACACCTTGCACGTTCGGGCTCACTGCCAGATCCGCTATCAATCATCGCTCGGGCGGGTCACGTTGGATGCACTCAAGCGTCAGGTTCGCGTTGATGAACGAGAGCTGGAGGTGACGCCGGCAGAGTGGTCGACGCTCGCTTTGTTGCTCGACGCTCGCGGACTCCCCGTCGCGGCCTCTACCATCAGCCGGGAGGTCCTGGGTTTCAGCGGGCAAGGGGGAGGCGCGCGAAACGTCGTCTCGTCGCTGAGAAAAAAGCTCCAGTCCGCGGGGTTGGGAGACCCCGTTCGGACGCTTCGTGGTCGGGGCTACGCTTTGGTGCCGGAGGCTTTCGTGGGCGGTGAGTCATCCTGCGGGGGCCGCTCGTGAGACCCAGAGTCAAAAGTGGTACATTCCTCGCGCGCGTGCCGGATGGTTCGCTCCTCCTGTTGGGAGCCAGCGGTGACGCCGGCGTCCGACTCGGGGGGCGAAGCAGCTACGCGTTGGCGAGGAGGGTCGTTCCTTTCCTCACTGGGCAGAAGAGTGTTCCAGAGCTCTTGCATGGGCTCGACGCGACCCGGGCGGCTCGTGTTGCGCGGTTGATCGAGGAGCTCGATTGCGCCGGAGTGCTCGAAGATGCATCGCTGGAGTTGGCGCACGGTCTCGATCCGGTCACTTGCGCGCGGTT
This sequence comes from Polyangiaceae bacterium, assembly GCA_050299315.1. GTDB lineage: Bacteria > Myxococcota_A > Polyangia > Polyangiales > Polyangiaceae > SZUA-265. The sequence continues at coordinate 20,229 of JBNKVS010000063.1, read as the reverse complement.
CGCGGAGGTCATCGCGTACTTGTCCCGCTTCACGGGCTCTGCGGCGCACAGGTTCGAACAGTATCGGGAGTCGAAACCCACGGTGTGGGGCGCCGGGTGGCCCGCCGTGGCCTGCGCGTGGGCGCTCTTGTCCACGGGGGTTCGGCAACCGCGGCTGTATCTCGCGGGCGAGAGCTTCGGTAGTCGGGAAAGAGCGAGGCGTTGTATCGAGGCCTGGTGCGGCGGAGACGCGGCGAGAGTGCTTCAAGGGCAGATGTGCGACGCAGACTCGGAGTTTTGGCCGACGCAGGACAGCCGGGGACTGATTGTGGCGACGTCGGCAGAAGCTCACCCGGAAGTGCAGGACGCGGTCGCTTGGTTCGAGCGGCGGAACCTGTTCGTGGCCAGCGTGTCGTGGGCCGAAACGGGCAAGGTCGTCATTCGAGCGGGGTGCGGGGTGGGGCAGCGAGAGACGCGCGCAGAGCGTGAGGCAACTGGGCCGGTCGCGAGCGTTGTGGCCAATCACCTGTGCCACCGATTTTTGATGAGCTTTGCTGGCCTCGACGCCGGGGGAGCCGTCTTCGTCGACCTCGACACCTTGCGCACGGGGGGGGACGAAGAGGGCGTCGAATGGGCCGCCCACGAGGTATCGACGTTTGCGGAGCCGACCCCTTGTCAGTACTGGGAGGAGGCCCTCTACTCGCCGGAAAAGCGGCTACTATCGGGAGTCGCTTGGCAAGCGGATGCGGCGAAAGCCAAGTTGGCAACCCTCGCGAAGTTCAAGGTGTACGGGGAGGAGGCACGGATCGCGCTTCCTCCACCTGCCGTAACTTGCGCTGAGGTAGAGGCGTCGGGCGTTGCGGTCGACCCCGCAAAATCCGTGTGGTTGAGCACGCACAGCTACTTGGCGTTTGGGTTCACCAGGCACGATCCGGGGGATGACGCCTCGCCGTACCACCGATCCGCGGCCTCGGCTCGATGCAATTACCCCATCGAGTTGTACTGGGTGCTCGATTCGGGGGTCTACTACTACGATCCGATGCACCACGCCGTCGTCCGGCTGCGAGCGGGAGATTGTCGGCAGGTCGTCGAGCAAGCCCTCGGAGAGACCCAGCCGGGAGTCAGGGGCTTCGCGCTTCTGTCGGCGAACTACTGGAAGTCTTCGCACAGATACCGAAACTACGCGTACCGCCTCTACACGGTGGAAGCGGGGTTGGCGGCTGGAGGCGTGGTGATGGCCGGGGAGGCGCTCGGGTTGAGAGCTCGGCTGCACCACCGATTTGCCGACGCTCTGTTGGACGAGCTCTTGGGGCTCGACCCGACGCGCGAGGCCGTTCAACTCGCGGTGAGCCTTGGAAGAAGCGACGAGGCGCCGCGGCGTTTGGAGGTTGAGCCCCGAGTGGGGGGCCTGGGTCTCGGGGAGGTCCAGGCAAAGCCGAAGCTCGAGCCGCCGGCGAGTCCTTTCCCGATCCTCAATGCGTTCAATCGCGATGTGCGCTGGAGCCTGGAGCGGGTGCTAGAAGAGCTGGGAAGCCGCTCCCAATGGGCGCCGGAGTGTGGTGAACCCCGCAGGGCGAGTGCGTCGGCGAGCCCAGGGGTGGCGGAGCTCTCTCGCGCCGTCCGGTTTCGTGAGTCAGGTGCGCTGTTTCTCGACTTCGAAGACGAAGCCGTGGCTGCGGGGGACTTTGCCCGGATTGTCGACTGGCTGCGAGGCAGCGAATCGAGCGACTGCCCCGTGCCGGAGGGGACCCAGGCCTGCGACGTCCATTTCGTGGTCCGTTCGGTCGAAGGGATGGCCCCCGGGGTGTATCGCTTGCGACGCAACGGCGTCGGGTTGGTGCGCGCAGAGGGTCGCGAGGTCGGCGCAGTGGGGCGAATCGTCGAGCGCTTTGCTGCCACGGGCGGGGTCGCAACCGTGAACTTTCCGTCCGCCCCCGTGGTGGTCTATCTCTCTGGCCCGCGCGAGTGGACCGAGAGGCGATATGGCGCGAGGGGGCTACGCATGGTCAGCCAGGTGGTTGGGGTCGTCGCGCATCGCATCTGTGTTGCCGCTGGCGCGGCGCGCCTCGTTGCACGGATTCACAATGGCTATGGCGCGCGCACGGCCGAGGCAGAGCTGGGGATTGCTGCGGACGAATCCGTCCTGATGCAGATCGCGATTGGGCGAAGCTCCACCGCGGCAGTGCTCAAGGTCCCGGTGCTGTTTTGAGCGCAACGGCTCGGACCCTCGGCAGCGCGCGCGGAGCAGTGGCAGTCGGTGGCGTCATTCGGCCCGCCGAGCCTCGACCAGGTAACTGCGGGGGATTTTCCCTTCCTCGCGGGGCATCACGGGCCACGGCCAGCGACCAAAGTTGGCGCCTTCTTGTCCAAACAGCAGGGCGTGGGCGTCCCAACCGTGTTCGAGCAGTAGCTGTTCCGGTTCATCGCATCCGAATTGCCAAGGCGAGCCATGGGCGCGCAGCATCTCCAGCCATCGGGACAGCTGCGGAGCTTCGTACACGTACCGTCCGGGCATGTCGATCAGCAGCGTATCCCCCCGGCAGCAAAGCTGGCTCAGTGTCGCCAGTAGATGGTGTACGTCGGCGGGCAGAAGGTAGTGAACGAGCCCTTCCACGATCCAGAGAGTGCGCGCTCGGCGGAAGCCCGCGTTGCGCAGCGCCTGGGGCCAAGCCTCTCGGAGGTCCGCTTCCACGAGCGCGTGCGCGCACGCGGGGGTCGCGTCGAGCGCTGCCAACGCTTGGGCTTTTGCCTGCTGGATCTCGCGCCGGTCGACTTCGAAGTAGTGCAAATCTGCAGGCAAGGGAAGCCGCATCGCGCGCGTGCAGAGGCCAGATGCCAGAGCCACGACCTGCCCCGGATCTTCTTTTCTCAACCAGCGGCGGAGGGCCTCATCGATGAAGTGTGTTCGAATGACAATCGTAAGGTCGGCGGGGATCCCCGCCGCCTTCATACGCATCCGTAGAGCTTCCCCTTCGGCTCCCCCCAGAGAGAGCGCCCAGGGGTCTCGAAAGAGTGCGTCGGGGCGTAGGCTTTCACGGGCACGAACGGCCGCTGTCCAGCGAGCGGTCATCGACAGAGCATCCATGGGTTCCATCTATCATGGCGAACCGGTTTCGCGAGGTCGTAGTCTGGCATCTGCAGGTTTGGCAGCCGCGTCATGAACGACGAGCGTGGCTGTGAGGAGGCGGCGAAGGATATCGCCGGGTCGAGGCGGCAGGAGCTTGCCGATGCCGTGCTGGTGCGGAAGGCCGGGGTCCCCGCCGCGGACCTCGAGCAACTGCGTTGCCCTGCGGCGGCTCTGCGGGCCGAGCGGATCGTCGATTGCGAAGAGCAGATCGCCCGGAGCGTCGACGAGCTGGCGGCGGCATTGTACGAGCAGATTGGCGGTTTGGGCGCCGGTCCCACCAAAGCGCGCTGGGTTGGTCTCCGGCGGGAAATCGTGGCAGGGCGAACTCCTTCGCAGGCCGCGTTGGCGCCCTTCGTCAGCACCATGCCGCCGCCTTTGCGAGCACGGCTGGAAGCGCACGCCGAGCTCGTCCGTCGTCGGGAGCACCTGATGAACGGACTCGCCGGCGAAATTGTCGGCGAAGCTTCACGAGCCGCCGAGAGTTTGCGCCGAGTCCTCCAGCGCGACGTCCTGCAGTGGGGCCTTGCGTACTCGAGTCCCGGTCTGCTGCAGGACGCTCGCTATTGGGTGGGCCGCCCAGGAACGCAGCCCACGGGCAAGAAGGCCATTCGGTTTGCCAAATACCTCTCCAGGGCCGCAGCAAAGACCAGTCCGTTGACGTTCTTCACCAGCAGCGGCCTTGGGCAATGGGCGGCCGAGGGGCGGTTGGTCTGGTCGCCTGCGACGTGGCCAGAAGGGCAAGTCGAGATTGCGGTTGGACTTCTCAACCGATTGATTCGCGCACTCAGTAAGCGGCCGGTGTTTGCAGACGCCATGTGGATACGGGTCAATCCCTCCCTGCAGCGGCGGTCGTCCGAGCTCCACTGGCTTCCGTTCGGCAGAGGGGAGCCACCGGCCGCGATGGCTTCGAATGGCGCCGTCCTCGCGCTGCTCAATAGCGTAGGGGAGGGAACCCCCTGGGGTGATTTCAAGCACGCTTTGTCCAGAGAGCTCGGTGAGTCCAGCGCGCGACGTGCCATACAACTCACCCGCGCGTTGCTCGTCAAAGGCGTCTGCGAGCTCTGCGTACCCCTCGAAGACCGCGCCCTCGAGCCCCAGACGCTTCTCGAGTGGATGCGAAAGCACGTCCCTGCCGAGGATGAGGAGGTCGAGCGCGCTCGGCCCGCGCTCGAACAGATCGCGGGGGCACTGAAGGCGTACTCGACGGCACGCGATCCCGTGCGTCGCGTCCATCGAAGGGCGGAAGTCGAAGCGAGCCTGCGGGAGCTCGAGGGATGCTTGGTCGCGGAGGGGCGATCGAGCGTCGGTACTGTTTCCATCGAGAAACCCGTGTCCATCGAGAAACCCGTGTCCATCGAGAAGCCCGTGTCCATCGAGAACACCGCGTTCTTCGAGAATGCCGTCGAGCCCGAGCCCGTCGCGGTCTTGTCCCGCTCGTCGTGGCAACCCGTTCTCGAGGACCTCTCGGCCATTGGCCGGCTGACGCAACTTTTCGACTATGGATTGCCTGGGCGTGTGCTGTTGCCCCGGTTTGTCGAAGAACGCTACGGGGCCGAGGGGCAAGTGCCACTGCTGCAGTTCTTCGCCGATTTTCAGGCGGAGCTTCGTTCGCCCTCGCCGAGCCGCGGGCGCGTGGGGGCCGAAGAGCTGGGGCTTGGTCGGTCCTTGTGGCGGGCCTTCTCTTTGCAGGCGGCAAGGGAGATGGAGCGAAGTGTCTGGCCCGAGCTCGCGCTGCTGGGTCGCGCACGCACTCGTGCTGTGCAGTGGCTTGCGGAGCAGGCGGCGGCAGGCAACGGTGTGGTCTCGACGCAGGCGCTGGTGGACGTGCTTGCTGACTGTCCATGGGTCGGAGGCCTGCCGGACGAAACCCTGTCCCACTACGTGCAGCCACTCCCCCCCGGCTGCGAAGAGACCTGTGTTCTCAACCTCAGTCGTTTCGGTGCGGGCACGGGCAGGACGCGCGTGGGGCACCTCTTGGCTCGCGGGCGTCGCACCGAGTCGCGGGTCGGCGGCGACGAGTCCGGGTACCCGGCGGCCCCTTCGGAGGACACCTGCTCGCTCCTCGCCGAGCTCGAGGGAAACTTCGGCTCGTGTCTGAACCAGCGCGTTCCGTCACTCGCCAATGGAATCAGCTATCCAGGGGCGGTGAGCGGCCGCGCCCCCGACCATCGAATCTCCCTCGGCGAGCTGGTCGTGTGCCTGAGAGAGGGCGCGGTGCGCTTGCTCGACCGACGAGGGCGCGACATTCGCCCGGTACACCTGGGACTGCTGGCGCTCGCTACCATGCCGCCGCTCGTACAGTTTCTGGTGAACCACTTCGGCCGGTCTTCGGCCTACTTTACCCCCCTCCTCTTTGCCGCGCAGGAGGCGCAAGCGGCACTGGAGCGAGGCGAGCGAGACTGCCGCTGGAGTCGGGTGAGGGTTGGGCAAGTCGTGTTGCGGCGCGCCGGGTGGTGGCTCGATGGGGCGGGCGTGCCGCAAAGAACCAGCCGCCGCGAGGACGAGTATTGGCTTGTGTTGGAGCGCTGGCGGAGGCGGCACGGGATCCCCCAGCGTTGCTTCGTTCGTGCGTTCGATCGCGGGGTGTTTGGCGCGCCGCCGGCTGTCACGGCGGGTGAAACGGCAAACTGGGAGGCGCTCTCGCCGTGGCTGAGCAAGCAGAGAAAGCCGCTGTATATCGATTTTGCCAGCTGGCATCTGGTCAAGGTGTTCGAACGAACATTCGGGAATTGCACCGGCTTTCTGGTGCTCGAGGAAGCGTTGCCCTCGCCCGAAGCGGCGGGGGAGTACGCGGAAGACGGGCGCGTGTTGGAGATCGTCTTGGAAACAGCGATGGGCGGCGGCAATGGTTGATGCATGGAGAGAGGCGCGCGTCTACTACTACGAAGAGCAGAAAGGTCGACTCGTCTGCGATCTGATTGCGCCCCTCTTGGTGGAACTGAGAGCGGCCGCGCGCTGCTGCTACTTCGTGCGACATTGGCAGTGCGGTCCTCATTTGAGGCTTCCCATCTGCTGCTCGGCGGAGGTCTTTCGAGAGCGTGTGCAGCCGCGGGTCGAGGAGCGGGTCCGGCCCTACCTGCGCGCGTCCGGCTCGCGCCGCGTGATGCCGCCCGAGGCCGAGCTTCGAGCGCGGTACGCACGCCTGGCGCAGCTCGAGCAGGTGGAAGGTCCGCTGTGGCCTCTGGTTCCCGACAATACCTTGCTCTTCACCGAGCACCGGCCGCGCCAAGAGCCGTGGGGCGGCCCCCGGGGCGTGGAGGCGCTAGCCGAGTTCTACCAGCAGTCGGAGCCGCTTGCCGTCGAGATGCTGCGCGTGCTCGAGTCCGGCGAAAGCCTCGACTTGCTCAGCGCGGCGTTGATGCTGGCGGTGGCTCACCGCTATGGGGGCAATCCCCCGCATCTACGGTTGGGCTTCGTTTCCTTTCGGTCCCACGCCGAGGCCTTCTTCTGGAGTGAGCCGAGCAACTCCAAATATCGCGGTTCGTTTCAGCAGGGCTATCTCAAGAACGACAAGACGCTGCAGCGGTTGGTGTTGCTCGTCGTGGGGCTCGTGGACGGCAAAGCGGGCTGGGCCGGAGATCCAAGCCCTGCTGCGACCCGTCCGGCGGATGCACACAGTGGGCGTTGGGGGTGGCTTTGCTCGTTCGTGGTGCGTTGGGTCGAGCTGCTCGCGCCGATTTGGCAACAGACCGAATCACCAGATTTTCCTTTGCCGCCCGTGGGCGCTCCCTTGGGGGCGCAACCGGGTGAGAGTCCTGGGAGCCCCATGCACCAGCTGATGGCCAGCAGTGCGCACTTTCGCCAGCGCGTCTACGAGGACCGCGCGTTTCGACGCTATCGTTTTTTGCTCAACTACACGTACCTGCATTTGGCTCGTCTTGGGCTATCAGGTCTGGGTCGCTACCGGCTGTGCCACTGGGTAGCGAACGCCGTAGAGGCGGCTCTCGAAGTCGACGCGATGCAGACCGTTGCGCAGACCGCGGGTCTCGGGGCGGCGCTTCCGAGCGCTTCGCGAGCATCGTTTGCGAAGCCAGCCGGCGAGGGGAGGTCGAGGTGAGCGAATGGCTGAGTGCGCACCTGTACTATCACGGGTTGCTCGATCAACTGCTCGTACGCATGGTCGCTCCCGTGGTGCATGAGCTCGTGGCCGCGAAGCAGGTGCGGGGGGCATTCTTCTTGCGCCATTGGCAGGGGGGGCCCCATGTGCGCCTGAGGTTGCGGCTCGAGCAGGGCACGAACCGCGAGGCCGTGCAGTCCCATTTGCGGGTACGGGCGCGCGAGTTCTTCGAGGCGTTTCCCTGCGAAAACCGGATCGAGGAGGGCGACTATCAGCGCGCCGCGTCCCGGCTTGCGGCGCTGGAGCCCGGGGCGGAGCCGGAGCGACTTCGGGACAACCAGAGTTTGGATTTCGTCCCGTATTGCCCGGAGACGGAAAAATACGGGGATGGAGCCAGCCTCGAAGCCGTGGAGAGGCACTTCGAAGTTTCGAGCCGGCTGGCTCTGAGCGCCCTTACGGGAGGCCTGTCGAAGGGCCGTCGGGCCATCTACGGGTTCGGCGCGGTCGTGGCCTCTGCAGCCGCGGGAGGGCCGGACCTCGAGCTCTTGAGGTTGCGCTTGGAGTGTGGAGCCTCCCGCTGGGGTGCCGGGGCGGGATTCCCCGTCGAGAGGAAGCCGCCGACACAGTTGGCGGCGCTGCGTCAATTGGCTCGAGCTCAATGGGCGAGGCCCTGGGTGATGACGGGGAACCCGTTCGTCGACGAGTTTCGCCAGAGTATCGATACTCTTTGGCGCGACGTATGCCGCCTGGCACCGAATGCGGAAAGCCCCCCGCGCGGCGTCGGGAAGTGGCCCCTGTTGCCCGGCGAAACGGTCACCGCTGCAGTGGCCGTGGCGAACTGCGCGCATCTGGTTTGCAATCGCCTGGGGCTTTCGATCGGGGAAGAAGTGGCGGTGCAGGCGCTTGCCGCCCAAGTTGCTGGAGCGATGGAGGAGTCTGGATGATTGAGGGAAGTGCGAGGAAGCCGGGAGCCGAGCCTTGCGGGTCGCGACATCGGGTCTGGGGCGAGGAGGAGTTTGCGCGCGCGGTGGAGCAGGCGCTGAACGAAATCGTGCGCGAGCTCCGTGTCGAAACGACCGCTCCGAGGTTGGTGGTCGTTTCGCACTCCGCGTCCGGGGATCTCGAACGCTGGAGGAAGGCGCAGGAGTTCGGTCAACCGTGGCTGTCCGTACTTTTGGAAGTCGATCGGGTCATCGTGGGTCCGCTCAGTGTTCCCGGCCGTCCCGGTTGCGCAGGCTGCCTGATGCGGAGGCTCAACGCGCTGAGCCCGCTGCCACCGTTGCTCTCCGGGGGGCACGAAAAGGGAAGCTCCGCCGTTTCCCCGCTGCTCGGAGGGTTGGCGGCGCGCTCTGTGGCCGCGGCCGCCGCCGAGCTGCTGGTGGCCTCCGAGGGGACGGAGCCCGGGCGACACGTCGTGAGCATCGTCCATCTCAAGGAGCTGCAGCATGACCGCCACGTTCTGTTGCCGCTGCCGGATTGTGAAATCTGTGGGGCGCTGCCGGCGGATTGTCGGCAGGCAGCGAGGCTGCCGACCAGGGAGCTCATCAAGCCCGACGCGGGGATGTTGCGAACGAGGAGCCTGCTCGATCTCGAGGGGGACCTGGAGAGGACATACGTCGATGCGCAAATGGGCGTGATTGGCGGACCCAGCGAGAGCGGAGAGTTTGCCTTTCCCCTCGTTGGAGTGCCTCTGGGGCGTCAACGCGACCGGGTCGACCGAGGTTACGGCCGTACGTTCGACTTCGGCGGGTCGAGGCTGACGGCGATTGCGGAGGGGCTGGAGCGGTTGGGCGGTTTATCGCCCCGAGGTAAGCGAACGGCGGTGCACGGGTGCTACCGAAACCTCGTAGACGACGCCATCGATCCGAGGGATCTGGGCCTGTATTCGGAAGAGCGCTACGAGCGTGAGCGATTGCCGTTTCAGCGCTATCACGAAGAACTGGAGCTGCCCTGGGTGTGGGCGTACTCTTTTGCAGCCGGGGCGCCGCGATTGGTGCCGGAATGTTGCGCGTACTACGGCAAAATGACGCCCATCGACGCCGAGGACCCCGCACGCCCTTTTGTCTACGAGATCTCCAACGGATGTGCGCTCGGGAGTTCGCTTGAGGAGGCGCTCTTGTTTGGACTGTTGGAGCTGGCCGAGCGCGACGCCTTTCTGATGACGTGGCTTGCGCGGCTCTTTGCTCCCAAGTTGGACCTCGACAGCTGCGTCGACCGAAGAGTGCCTTTGATGGTGGAGCGGATCGAACATCGTACGGGCTATCGAATCAGCATCTTCAACACGACTCTCGAGGAGGGGATCCCTTGCTTCTGGGCTCTTGCTTTGGACCCTTCCGGTCGCGATGAGCGCCCCCGTAGCCTGAGCGCGGCTGGTTCTGCCATGACCCCCGAGAAGGGGATCGTCAACGCGTTGCACGAGCTCAACACCTCCATCGAGGCGCACATGGCGTCCTATCCGGGGCGAAGGGAGCTGGCCGCGCGCATGGTGGAGGACCCTTACCTGGTTCGCAGCATGGAAGATCACGCCCTTCTGTACTGTCATCCCGGAGCGGCCGAGCGTCTCGACTTTTTGCCCGCAAACGGTCGGGGGGTACCGCTCGAAGAGTTTCGGGAGCAATGGCATTGGCCGCAGCACCGAGATCTAGCGAAAGATCTCGAGCAAGTCGTGGGCCGTTTCAAACGCTCGGGGCTCGACGTGCTGGTGGTGGATCAAACGACGAACGAGCATCGCGCCATGGGATTCTCCTGCGCCAAGGCAATCGTGCCGGGGCTGCTTCCAATGACATTTGGTCACCACACCCGGAGAATCGAGGGCCTCCCGCGCCTTCTTCAGGTTCCGAGGCGCCTCGGGTGGACAACCCGCGACTTGGAGTTCAGCGAGCTAAACCCCCATCCGCATCCCTTTCCATGAGAATCACTCGAATCAGGTAAGGCAGCAGTCGGGAGAGTTCTGCGTCGTGGTCGAGCGCCACCGCGACAGGACTCAGAGAGAGCTTGGATAGGGCACGCACCAACTCCTGGCGCGGTTCGGAGGCTCGTTGCGCGGCGGGTGTCTCCGGGCGTTCCGTTCCACCAGACTTGTGGGTTCGGGGGGGACGCGACACCGGAGAGTCTAGCGGCGGCGCGTACTCGGGGTGCCGGGAGGTCCGCGCTTGCCAGTGCAGGACTACCTTCGTCAATCCCACTTCGAGGGCTTCGCTCAGCGTCCAGCCTGAGGCGCTGGCGACATTTCTATCGCCAACGAAGAAGCTGAGAGTGCGTAGCGGCAGCGGATGATGCAGTTCCGCCACGTCGACTGCAATGGCGGCTCGCTGCGTGATATCCACGAGGCGTTTCGCTTCGTTCGACAGGCCCTCCACGCTTGACGGCGAGAGCCACGAGCAGGCGGAGTTCGCTTGCTGCTTGGCGAGTACCCATTCGAGACAAACCTGCAGAAGGCTTTCGTCGACCGCGGACCAGTAGGAGTCGCCGCACGCGACGCCGCGCCCCGGCGCGGAACGGTCCAAGAAGAACGCGGTCCGCGCGGGCACAAGGGTCGGTTCTTGCGTGTCGAGCGCGTAGCCCCACACGCTACCCACCAGGGGGCGCGAGGCATCGGACATGGGGGCACCTGCCCGGGGAGTCCCAGGCTCGCTGAGCGCCCGGCGCGCGTCGAATAGGCTGTTCGCGTAGAGGGCCAACGCTTGCCGTGCCGCTCGATGCCGTGCTTGTCGAAACTCGAGCGCCGCGCCGTACACCGCTGTCGAGCAGCCGGACTCGGCGAGCCGTCCCACGGGGTCGGACACGGAGATGCGCGCAACCCAGAGGGGGAGCTGCTGGTAATGGCCGTGATCGCAGCGTGCAATGGCGCCCACGCGCTCGTCTGCGAACAAGGCAGCGGCCCGTGCGAAGGTCGTCGGCGTGAGGGGGGCTCCCGCTTCCCGCATGGCCTGGCGCGCCACGAAGGCCGCGCGGGAGTCAGGCTCCGCCGGCAGCGCCAGGGGGTGAACGAGAAGGCGATGCTTCGATGTTCCGAACGAGGTGGGCCCCAGGCGACTCACGGTGTGGAGCGACGCCGGGGGTCCCTCGGAGGCAACGCTCGCTTCCGCCAGCCACCGAATGTGGCCGAGGGCGATTGTCGCGGCGGCCAGGTGAGTCGCGGCCGGACCCCGCGTCGGAACCGCGCGGGCGTCTTGCCACGAACTCACCGAATCTCGACGCCGAAGAAAGCTATCCCACGCCTGTCGCGCAGCGGCTGGCTGCTTTGCGCGTAGGGTCCAGTGTCCGTCCGGGGACGAGAGGGTTTGAGCGAGCGAACTGCCGTAGTCGGCGCACGCGTGGACGATGGATGTCGCGACGTCCCTACAACGCGTCACGGAAACTGTCGCCGACACCTGCCTCTGGAGCTCCCGGCCCAGCGCATCGCAGATATCCGTGCATTGGTTCCCGCAGGGGGGCAGCCAACGAACCTTTTCCTGGGACATTGCCTGGGACATTTTCTGCGACATTGCCTGGGAGTTTGCCCGCGGCAGTGCCTGAGCGTCGAGTGACGGGGCGTCGTGCAGCGGCAGAACGCAAAGCTCCCCGACGCCGCAGCGCACCAGTGCATCCGCCAACTGGGCGAGCAGTGGGCCGTCTCCGACGAGCAACAAACGTTGCTTCGCCACGAACGGGGCGGTCTGCTCAGAGTGTGACCCCCACAGGGAGAGGCGCTTGAGGATGTCGCGCGGCAACGGCCCCGCTTCGGGGGTTGGGGAGTCCTCGAGCAGGCCTCCAGCGTAGAGTGCCTCGACCAGGTGCAGCAGCTTTTCTCGGCGGGGCTTCGATAGCCCTCCGGCCATTTGACGCACGGTGCGCTGCCCATCGAGGAACGGGACCATCCGTTCGAGCCAACTGTGTGCACCTGGCCAGCGCAACACGTGTCTGCCGCTCGGGCCGTGCCAGTCGAGTCCGCCCCCGTCTGTCGGCTGCCAACGGGATGCGGGACACATTCTGGGGCTACGCTCGAGCAGGTCCTCTCTCACCACATTCATAGAGTCACTCCGTCTTGTGCCTCGAGCTTGTGCCTCGAGCGTGAGATCCGCCCAGCGCACATTGCTGTGGGCGGGCGGATCTCGCTCGACTGCCAGCGGCGTTTCTTAGCAGCAGCAGCTGCAGGTACAGAAACAGGTGATGGACGCGCCGCCCTCGACCATGCCGTAGCCTTCCGTCAGGGCATCCTCGACGGGCTCTTCGGTGACTTCATTCGTGTCCAGTTCGAGATCTTCGAGTGCGTCAGCCAGGGATTCGTCAATCTTCATGTTGCTACTCCTGATGTTTTCGGTGTCGGTGACTGCCGACCGCTGGAAGATACGGCTCGTATGTGCGCATCGTCAACGAAGCGCGACTTGCCGGCCGCGCCAGCAGACCGCTGCGTCATCACTACGTGACATTGGGGGCGAGCGTTCGGCGTGGCGGGACGGCGTGGCCCAGGAAAACGCGCGGGTCGGCTGCTGCTGTGGATTGGCGTGTCATCATTGGAGAGTCTGACACTCGTGCTTCATGTCATTGAAAAGTGACGCCGGTGCGCACTCGCGCCATGCTCGTCCTGTCCAATGGCGCCGCGTTCATCGAGGCGAGCGCGGAACGCCCCAACAGTGTTAGGACGATGCTTCGCTCCCAGTGGTGTTTTGCTCGAATCCGTTCCATGCAGAGACACCAGGGTTTTCATTTCTAGACGAACGTTCCCCATGCCCCTCCCTCACGACGTGTCGAAGCTGCTTCCGCTCCAAACTATCTCGTGTTCGGTCAATCGACGTGCAGATCCGCCCTCCGACGAAGGCTCGGGGCCAACCGACTCCCTGCGAGCGACGTGTCGCATGTCCTACGGGGAGCTCATGTCCGCGGCCCGGGAGGAGCAGCGCCGCGAGGTCGAGGCCTCGGCGCAACAGGCAGAAGGGCCACCGATCCACGAGCGCCATGGGGAAGCCACGAACGGACAGCGGGGCACGCAGGCGCATGATGCACGTCGGCGCAGGACGCGCGCTTCGCGTTTGGAGGGCACCTCCCAAAAAGCGGCAGCGACTCGATCGGTCAAGCGTTGGCCTTCCTCGGGGGATGGTCGAGGTCGAGCGCGCAAGTCCTTGATCCGCACGGTCGTCGGCGTGGCGCTCGTCGGGAGCCTATCCGCCTGGCTCGTGCAGCGAGTCGTGTCGGCCCGCGCAGCGCAGGCGGAAGTCGCGACCACGCTTGCTCGCAGCGTTCAGGAGGCAGCGCGCGCGGAAGAGCCGGTCGTGCGAGTGGTCACCGCCACGCTGGGTCGGCGCCGGGCGCGTGTCGAGCTGAGCGGAACGCTCACGGCACACCAATCCGTCGACCTGGCATTTCGAGTGTCCGGCAAACTGCAGGAAGTTGGCGTCGAGGTGGGCGACACCGTCGAGGAGGGGCGGCAAGTCGCCGCTTTGGACGCGAGGGAGGCCCGAGCGCGGTTGGCCGTCGCCGAGGCCCACGTCCTCGCCAGCGGAGCCCAGGTCGTCCTCGCGAGCGACGAGGAGAAGCGGACCCTGGCGCTCGTGCTCGGTGGTGCCTCGCCCACGCAGAGCCGCGTCCAGGCCGTACAGCAGAGCCGGCTCGTGTCTGCTCAGCACCGGGCGGCTCAGGCGGAACGCGACGTCGCAGAGGCCGTGCTGCAGAATCATACCCTCGTTGCACCGTTTGCCGGCGTCGTCACATCGGCTCCTGCGGGAATTGGGGGGGTCGTTCTGGCGGGGCAGCCCTTGTTTCGATTGGTCGACACCAGCATCTTGAAGCTGCGTACGAGCGTGACCGAATCCGAGGCGACCATGCTGAAAGTGGGGGCAACCGTCGTGGTCGAAGGCGACGAAGGAGAGGCCCGCGGGCATATCGCTTCGATGGTTGCGGAGCTCGATCCGGCAACGCGCAGGGTTCCGCTCGAGGCCAGGTTCGAAGCGCCGCGGGGCCTGCTGGCGGGGGCGTTCGTGCGCGCCTGGGCAGAGTCGGAGGAGATCCCCGTTTTGCAGTACCCGCGCTCGGTGCTCATGCCCGGCACGTCGGATCGTGTCATGGTGCTGACCGCGGAGTCGACCACCGAACCTCGACGGATCGAGTGGATTGGCAACGATCCAGAGGCTCTATTCGTGCGCAAAGGGCTTGAATCGGGGGATCGGGTGGTCTTGTCTCCGTCCGCCAACCTCGAGTCCGGGAGAAGGGTTCGGATCGCCGATGACGCTCCCGAGGGAACCCATCGATGAGCCTCTCGGCAATTGCGGTTCGCAGGCCTGTGTTCGCGGTCATGGTGATGGCCGCAATCCTCATTCTGGGAACGCTGGGGTTTCGCCGTTTGGGCAGTCAGTTCTTTCCGGACGTGACGTTTCCCGCGGTTTCGATCGTGGTGCCCTATCCCGGCGCGAGCCCGAGCGAAGTCGAGTCATTGGTCGTCGAGCCGCTGGAGGACGCAATGGCCAGCCTGGGAAGGCTGGAGCGGATTCGTTCCATGGCGCGGGACGGATCGGCAGAGATCTTCATTCTGTTCGACCTCGAAGTCGACCTCGAGGCGGCCGCCAACCAGGTTCGTGAGCGAGTGGCGCAGACTCGTCCGGCGCTCCCCGCAGAAATTGAGGAGCCGCTGGTCGAGCGTTACGATGTGGCGGCGGTGCCCATTTTGAGTTTCGCTCTGGGAGGCGACCGCCCGCTCGCGGAGCTGCGAAGTCTGGCAGACGATGTGATTGCGCCTCAGCTCGAGCAGATCGAAGGGGTCGCGGATGTTCGCGTTCAGGGAGGACCCACGCGCGAGATCCAGGTGGAGCTCGACCGCGTCAAGATGGAGGCATTGAGACTCAGCCCACTCGACATCGCGCAGCAGCTCCGGGCAGAGAACCTGAACCTCCCTGCGGGACACTACGCCGAGGGCCAACGCGAAGTCAGTGTGCGCACGTTGGCTGAGTTCGAGTCCGTACGGCAAGTGCGAGATTCGATCGTCACCACGAGTGCTGACGGCGCACCGGTGCGACTCGCCGACATTGCTCGAATCGTAGATGGTTCCGCGGAAATGCGCCTCCGAGCGCGCGTCAACGGTCGAGACGCCGTGCAGCTGCTCATGCAGAAGCAGCCCGGGACGAACTCCGTCGAGGTCGCCAACGCGGTCAAACGCAAAATGAGCGAGCTGCAAGCCGGGTTTCCTGAAGGCGTGACCGTGGCTACGCTCATCGACCAAGCGCGACTGATCGAATCTCAGGTGCGCCAAGTCGAAGAAGATATCGTGTTCGGAGGCTTGATGGCGGTGGTCGTCATCTTTCTCTTCATGCTCGATCTGCGGTCGACGCTCATCAGTGCTGTCGCTCTGCCCACCAGTGTACTCGGTACATTCTACGTCATGTACGTGCTCGGCTATACGCTCAACACGATGACGCTGCTTGGTCTGTCGCTCGCGATTGGGCTGCTCATCGATGATGCGGTCGTGGTTCGAGAGAACATCTTCAAGCACCTTCAGCTTGGCAAGTCGCCCATTGCCGCGTCGCTCGATGGTACGAAGGAGGTTGCTTTGAGCGTGGTCGCTACGACGATGACGATCGTCGCGGTATTCATGCCAATCGCTTTTCTCGACGGGATCGTTGGGCAGTTCTTCAAGGAGTTCGGGATAACCATCTCCGCTGCCGTACTCATTTCCACGTTCGTGGCGTTGACGTTGGACCCGATGCTTTCGTCCCGTCTGAGCAAGGCGCCGAAGGGGGCCGACGCTCGGTGGCGGTGGTTGAAGGTTCCCTTCGAGTGGTTTCATCGAGAGGTCGAAGAAACCTATCGGGATATCCTCGGCTGGGCGGTGTGTCACCGCCTGCTCGTGGGAGCGCTGGCCGTTTCGAGCCTCGTCCTGATGGGCTACGTTGCGGGGTTGACGGGCAAGGAGTTCATGGCCGCGGAAGATCATGGTCAATTTCTCCTCGATGTCGAGCTTCCCGCGGGAACCTCTCTGCGGGAGAATGCCCGAGCCACCCTTGCCGTCGAGAACAAGCTACTCGAGCATCCCGAGATTGAGACGGTCTCTGCGACGATTGGTGCCGAGTCATCCGTAAACAAGACCACTTGGCGCGTAATCGCCTCGAGTAAGAACGAACGTACCGAGAGCCTCGCTGACCTGAAGGCTTTTGCTCGGGAGACTGCCAGTGTGCTGCCGGGAGCCCGGGTATCTGTCATGGACCCACCGATTGGGGAGGGCGAATCCAATGGCGCACCCATCGTCGTTCAGGTGAGGGGCAGGGAATACGACGCACTGGGCCGGGCTGCGGAGGCAGTCGCTGCCGTGTTGGCTTCGACGCCCGGCGTTGGGGATGTAGTCGTGAAACACTCCCCCGGGAGGCCCGAGCTCGCCGTTCGCGTGGCTCGCCGGCGGGCGGCGGCAAGTGGATTGAGCGCAGCCGAAGTGGCTGGGGCCTTGCGTATAGCCATGGTGGGCGAGACGGCTGGGCACTTGCGCCAAACCGGAGGTCAGCGGGACATCCCCATTCGGGTGCGGCTCGACGAGGACTACCGCAGCAACCCCTCGGATTTGTCCAAGCTCCCCGTGAGAATGACCGGTGGCGCGGAGCGGCTCGAGGATATCGTCGATATCGAGGATGGCGAAGGGCCTCAAGTTTTCGAACGACTGGACAGGAAGCGCGCAATCACGGTGTGGGCCACGCCCGTGGGGCGGGGGCTCGGCGATGTGGCGAAAGACTTCCGCCCTCGGATTGCCGCTCTGCCACTTTCGGAGGGCGTCTCCATCGAGTACGACGGGCAGCTCAAGTCCATGGACGAGAGCGATGGGAACATCGGGATCGCCTTCCTTCTCTCGATTGCCTTCATCTACATCGTCCTGGCGTCGCAATTCGAGAGTTTCGTTCACCCCGTCACGGTCATGATAACCCTCCCATTGGCGCTCGTGGGGGCCATCCTGGCGCTGTTTCTCACCGACAGCAGTCTCGCTATGGGATCGATGATCGGCATCATCTTGCTGATGGGTTTGGTGACGAAGAACGCCATCCTGTTGCTGGACCGGGCCATTGCGAAAACCCGCGAGGGCTTTACCCCCGGGCAGGCGGTTGCCTACGCCGGGCCGGAGCGCTTGCGGCCGATTTTGATGACGAGCGCTGCGATGGTGCTCGGAATGCTTCCCACGGCTGTGGGAACCTCCGAAGGCAGCGAATTCCGTGCGCCGATGGCAATTGCCGTCATCGGTGGAGTCGTCAGTTCGACACTCCTGTCGCTGGTCGTCGTTCCGGTGCTCTACCTCTCCATCGAAGACCTGAAGGCTTGGCTTCGGCGCAAGAGCTTCGGATCGCGTGTCCGCACGGAACGAGCGTCGGTGAGTGCTACCGGTTCGAGAGCGCAGGCGCCTGGGCCCGTCTTCGTCTCGCGAGTGGACGACACGATGTCGACGGTGCTTTCTTCTTCGGCGGTTTCTCCCACGGTGCCCTCGCGAGCCTCGGCACAGGGGCCCGTGACGGAGCGCTACCCGAATATCGAGCGGGTCCATTCTGCGAGTTCCGATTCCACCTCGAGAGTGCGCTTCGATGCGACATTGCTGTACGGGCCGGACGCGCCAGAGCGCTAGCGGTTGCCAAGGGAGGACTGCGCAGCGGCTTTTTTGCAGCGGCTTTTTTCGCGAGGTCGAACGACGGGCACTCTTGGCTCGGCGGTCGCCTGCCCGCATCTGTCAGGGCGTCCCGATCGCGTCCGAGCGTGACATTCGCGCGTTGCTGATCCGCAAGTTCCTCCACCGGGGTTAGCCTAGGGCCGGGACGCGGGCGTCTCTCAAAGGCGAATTCCTGCGCGCCATGCTTTGTCCCTCCGTTGCTTGGCGGCGGGTTGGGGCGATCAGAATAACCTCCAACTTTCGGGTAGGTCCGAAAGCAAAGGAACGAGCAGGCGAGGCGTCTTAACGCTTTGGGTCTCGTCGCTTCTGAGTTCGTCCACGGCGCCTTCGCTCGAGAATTTCGCATTCTTCTGCCTCGCCGCGGCCGGTCCCTATCCGCGCCCGCTAAGCCGCCACAGAGAGTTGAGAGTATTCGAGTGGACGTCAATGCGGACCGGCCTGTAACCACCGACTAGATCGAGTCCCACTTTCACCGAAATCGGCGGGACCCGGGTCCGCCGCCGAAAAGTGGGCCCCACGCGTCGGCTCGGCGGACGATCGCGCCAGACAAAAGGGCGAAGGCCCGGAGTTCCCGCTCCGAGCCTCCAAGGGTAGCTGCAGCCGGTATGAGGCAGACTCGCTAACCTAGTCAACTGCGACTCTGCCTCACCGACTCGACAGCCACCAAATTTTCGGTGTGAGCCGTCGGTGGTTTCTGTCGGCACGAGCCGGCGGTGCCGGCACTGTGGAGCGGAGTTCGCGATGTGTCGCGACTGCGATCGGGGGCAACAGTACTGCCAGGCCGAGTGTCGCAAGCGAGCGCTGGCTGCTCAGCAGCGCGCAGCCCGCCATCGCCATCAGCAGAGTCCCGAGGGGAAACTCGATCACCGAGACCGCAACCAGCGCTACCGCGAGCGACGGCGACGCCGTGCAGCTGGCGTGACGGATACGGCTAGCGAGGACTTGGCCCCGACGGCCAAGGTGTGCCTCGCCCCCAGCGAGGAGACTGCCCATGTCCACCCTGATCGCGACGGTCGTCGTGACACTCAGCGAAACCCGCCTGCTCGTTTGCGATCTGACGGGCGACCGCCTGATCGCGAGGCTCCCACCCCTGCGGGCGAGCCACCGATGGGCCCTGAAGGCCCTGTTGGAATCGCTTGCGCTGTTCAGCGGGGAGCGCTTGCGCGTTGTTCTCGCTGCGGACGACTCGTCGACTTGGGAGCAGCTTGGTCTGTGCGACGCACTCAACTTCGCCGACGACGGTCTGCATCTCGACATCGAAATCGTGCCCCACCCGCAGGAGCGCTGTCGCGCCAAGCGAATAACGGGACTCGGCAGTTTCGCCGTGGAGAGACGCCGCATTCGAAGGGCCGGCTCGTGACCGACCTGGACTCGGATCAACTGCGTGCGGAAGTGATGCGACTGCACTACCTCGAGGCCTTGAGCATTCGCGCAATCGCAAAGCGCCTGAGGCATCGAGCAGCCGGGTCACCGGCGGGAGCTGCTCGAGTCGCGGCGCCACGACCCCACCGAGATCGCCGCCCTCCGGTTCGGCGAAACGGGAAAGCGCTACCTCACCACACTGGCCGCTACCAGGCGTTCCATTCGCCGAGAAAGCGTTCGCCTGGGCTTCCTCGCGGAGCTCTTCGGCACCGCTCACACCGAAAGCGCCATGGAAGAAGTCATGCGCTGTGGCCATGTCGGCGTCGAGTATGTCGAATTCGTGCTGCGGCACAAGCGCAAGCTCGAGCCGGCGTTCACACCCTTGCGGCTCGGCAACCCGGCGTTCGACGACATCTCCCTGCGCGAGCCTGATCTCACGATCTACGATCCCCCTGCGCTGACGCGCGACCCCGCCGCGAAGGACCCCCGCGATGAAAGATGATGATCTGGTGCAGCTCACCATCGACAAGCTGCGCTGGCTCCGGCTGCCCGGGATGGCGCTCACCCTTCAGGCTTTGCTGGAGCAATCTGCGCGAGAGAAACTTTCCGCTCTCGAAGTGGTTTCCCGCCTCGCCGACGAGGAAAAGGCGAGCCGCATCAAGAGCGCCGTGCAACGTCGGATCAACTCCGCCCGTTTCCCCGAGATCAACACCGTCGACGGTTTCGACTTCGACTTTGACAGCGTGAGGCGCAAGCTCAAGGCCTGCTACCTCGGCCTGCTCGATCTCGCTTTCCTGGACAAAGGCATCAATCCACTCTTCATCGGCAACCCAGGGACGGGCAAAACGTTCCTGGTCCGGGCTCTCGCGCACAAGGCATGCCTCGCCACCAAGCGGGTCGTCTTCGCCTCCGCTCCGAAAATGCTCAACGAGCTACACGGCGCTGAGCTACACGGTCGACTAGGGGGTGTCCCTAAATTGGGCGGCGGATTTGTTGGATCAAATCGATCACTTGCACGAATGGATTGAGTCGCGGCGTCGTGCATGATCAAAGATCGCCGTGCATCGACACGCGCTAACCGAAGATCAATGGCGACGA
>JBNKVS010000062.1:0-118603 GCA_050299315.1 Polyangiaceae bacterium | reverse complement strand
CAGCCTCAGCCGTGGGCCACCCGGCACGACCTGGTCAATCCACCTCGCCTTCGGCAAGCAACACGGGCCAGCGTTCCTGGAAAACAGAGAGAACCAAAGACCATCTCCGCCCTCTGCCGAGACCCCATAACGACTGGCGTTGAGCTGCGAGGTCCCGAGCGCAGCGAGGGCCTCGTCAGATCAAACGTCCAAGTTGGATGGCAGCTCGCCCTGCTCCGCCTCTTCGGCGCTACGTCGAACGTGACTCGACGCGTGGGCATCCTGAACCGACGACACAAAGAACCGGCCGCTCCGCAGATGCAACGGGCCACGTTGCGCATCCCAGTTCGCTCTGCGCGCTGCCTCAAGGAGCAACTCTAGTGTCCGTTCGGCATCAAGCTCGAGCATTGCTTGCGACGAGTTGGAGTCCATTGGAGTCAGATGACCAGTGGTACCACTCCGGTACCTCTAGCTTGTATACACCGAGAAACAGCTTCAGGCCACGTTCGAATCGACGCCGAATATCCGCCTCCGGAATGTCGTGGCCACCGGCGGCCACTCGAGCCGCCACCCTCTGCACCGCGAAGTCCGCGGACGGCACCGCTATGAAGTGGACGATGGTGTGGTATTCGGAAGCCCGCCAGCGGCGAACGCGGCTCAGGTACGTTCGAGACGACAGGGTCGTCTCCACGGCCAGCGGTCGTCTGGCCTGTTCTGCGGCGTCGAGTCTACGCAACAGCTCGCGACTTGCCGCCACTGGGTTTTCAAATTCGGGAGCCTCGAGCCGAATCTCATCGGCATTCAGAAAAGGTACGCCCGGGTGAAGCAGGGGCAAGAGCTGACGCGCGAAGGTCGTCTTCCCGGCGCCGTTGGCTCCCGACACGATCACTGCTGTGGACATCCAGAGGCTACCTTCACGCCCCACGAGGACCGCGTCAATTCAGAAAAATTCCGGCTGCATCTCCTTCAGCGACTCGCCATCGAGTTGAACATCCGAGCCGTCGGGAAGGACCGCGGCGATTCCACACGCAGGGCACAACGCTGTCCGACCAGGACCGCCGGGCGCCTCATAAATCCGCTCTTGGATTTCATTGGAGAGAACACAGCCAGGCAAGAGAAGCAGCCACATTTTTCGCTCTTCAGAACCGCCTCCTCGTGCCACCCGCTCAGCTCGTGGAACCTTTTGAGATCACGCATCGACATGTTCTGTCCATCCAACTCCAAATTGTGCCGCACCGGCCGCAGCCCTGCACCCGCACGAACCCCTGCAAACGGCCCGACGACCATTCCACGTCTTCGCAGCGTCTGCACGCCTCGCGGAGCACACGATATGCCGCGAGCCCAGCCCCGGGCGCCTTTCGGCGCAGCGGAGAAGCGCTTCCGCCGCTCGGAGTCGGAGGGGCCAGGTCCACGATCCCAGGAGAAATCGCCGCGCGTTCTGCAGGGATCGGGCGGCGTCTTGGGCAGACCGCGATCGCGCGCAGATCGGATGGTTCATGCAGCGAGGCGCTGGCGCGCAGGGGGGCGAGCGCCAGGTAGTCGCCGGCCTTTGCCGCGCTTTCGGCGCGATGAAAGGCTGTGAAAAACGAGCCGAACTGAGACCTTGCGAGGACTGGCACGGATGATGCTCGAGGGTCAGGCAGAGGCGTGACATGTCAGAGAAGCTAGACAAGCCAGTCACCGCGGCCAGACCGAGAGGTCGTTCCAGGTTGCTCGATCAGGTTCGGGAGGCGTTGCTGCTGCGGCACTATAGCCGCAGGACGGTGGATGCCTATGTTGGCTGGGTGCGGCGGTTCGTTCTCTTCCACGGCAAGAAGCATCCGGCCGTGCTTGGCGCGGCCCATGTGACGGCGTTTCTGTCGAACCTTGCGCTCGAGCGGAGCGTGAGCGCGTCGACGCAGAATCAAGCGCTCGCGGCATTGCTGTTCCTGTACTCGGAAGTCCTGGAAAGGAATCTGGAGGCCCTGCATGGCATGGTGCGGGCGAAGCGGCCGGCGCGGTTGCCCGTGGTCATGACGCGCGAGGAAGTGGCGGCGGTGCTCGGCAAGCTCAGCGGAACCGAGCGATTGATGGCGTCAGTCCTGTATGGCTCGGGCCTGCGGCTCTACGAATGTCTGCAACTGCGAGTGAAAGACTTGGATTTCCAAGCGTTCGAAGTAATGGTACGGTCCGGTAAGGGCCAGAGGGATCGGAGAACGATGCTGCCCAGGCGCCTAGCGCCGGCACTGGAGGCGCATCTCGTCACGGTTCGGCAGCAGCACCAGGCTGATTTGGCGAGAGGCGCCGGTTTCGTCGAGCTGCCAAAGGCACTTCGCATGAAGTACCCAAACGCGCCACGAGAGTGGCCCTGGCAGTGGGCGTTTCCGGCGTCGCGAACCTATCTGCATCCGGAGACGCGAGAGCGCCGCCGGCACCATTCGCACGAGACGGTGCTCCAGCGGGCGGTGCACGCGGCCGTGCGCGAGGTCGGGCTCGTCAAGCCCGCGAGTTGCCACACGTTCCGCCATTCGTTTGCGACCCACCTGCTGGAAGCGGGTTACGACATCCGCTGCATTCAGAAGCTACTCGGCCACCGCGACATCCGAACGACGATGATCTACACACACGTCGTTCGGCGCACGGGACTGGGCGTGAAAAGCCCGCTCGACGCCCTGGATTCGCCGGGCGAGCCGGGCAGCTCCGAACCCAGCGAGGGCGGCCTGCCAAACCGGAGCACGCCCAAGTAGGGACTCGCGGGGCGGGCGCCTGCGGGCCCGACGGGCGATTGGCAGAAGCTGCGGCCACCAGCGTCGGCTCAGGATCGGCCAGCTCACCGATGACCTCGGGTTCGTCTCCCGAGCGGCGAGCCCCGAAGAACTGGGAACCAACGTTTGCCCCGCGCGCGCCGGTGGGCAGCTGGGCGAAAGGATGCGACTCATCGCACCCTCGGGGCCAGGTCGTGAGCAATCCGGGCGGGTGGCGCCGGCGTTGCTGCAGCCTGGCGAGAAGACGCGCCCGTCCAGCGAGGTGAGCGGGCGTTCGCGGCGGCGCCCGCGCCCGTCCTGCGCTGCTGCCCGTTCGACGCTCCGTCGGAGCGCCGAACCCGGCGCCGGGCGCAGTGGGGGGCGGCGCGGGCTGCTCACCTGCTCACCTGCTCACCGAGGGGGCGCCGACTTCGCGGGGGCCCGAGGCGGCTCCCTCGCCGAGGAGCGACCCCGCGCGGTGCGCCGGCGCTTCTCCGAGGCAGGGGCCCCTCGGGTCGAGCCTTGCTCGGCGCCTGCGGCTGCCGCAGAGCGCTGGTCGGCGTCTTTGCCGTCGGCCGCGGGGGGGGCGGCCGCCTCGGCCTTCGCCACCTTCGCGCACTGCTCGGGCAGCGCGGGGCGAGCGCCGACGCGCTTGCCGTACTTGGCCCCGGCAGCCCGGCGCTCTTCTTGTTTGTCGGGGTCCAGCCACCAGTCGAGCTCACCGCAGCCGTCACCCTCCGGCACGGGCGGCTGCGCACTGCAACCCGGGCTGCCGGGCGGGCAACCGAGCCGCACGTGAAAGTGCTCGTGGTGGCCGTGCCACGGGCGCAGCTTGCGCAGCCAGCCACGCCCCTCCGGCTTCTCTGCGTCACAGAGCTGCTTCTTGATGATCGGATTGACGAATATGCGGGCTACGCGCTCGTCACCAGCCGCGGTGCGCAGCAGGGTGCCAACCCGGTTCGACCAGTACGGGCTCTTTCCGTTGCTCGCCAGGTCCACCATCGAATGCTGCTGCTTGGCAGGCGATGCCGGCGAGAACCACAAATCCACGTCGAGCCCGCTCTGATGGCTCGCGTGCCCATTCGGCGCCGGCCCGCCCCGGGCCTGGCCCAGATCGCCCACGCCGAGCGGTGGTAGCTTGGCCTGCGCCAGCGTTTCGCCGAGCTTCTCGACGAAATCGACGAGGCTCGGGTGCCCGAAGTGGCGCCGCCGCTCGGGGCGCATCACTTGGTAGCCTCGGCCGCTCGACGGTAGCGGTCGGGCGCCGCCCACGCACCCCGCGCTGTACGAGCCGATCGCCTGCGGGGGGCCGGCGGCTGGAGCTTTCACTCGACTCCAAATGCTCGGCTCCCGGGCAGCCGCCGAGGAGAGCACGAGCCCCATCGCCAAAGGCAGCGCGGCCACTGGCAGGGATCGTCGACCCCCTCGGGCCCAGGCCGCCGCGCGCGCGGTGCGCGCGCTCGCTCGAGGGGGCGGCTTGCGTGCGAGACACTCGGCGGGTCCGAGAGCCACCGCCGAGGGCTCGGGCGTGGGGGCGCGACATTCCACCATGGGCCCCATGGTAGCGCGAATCTCCCGCGGTCGCAGGGCCGAGGGCCGAAAGAGGGGCCGGATTTTTCGAGGCACATGCGTCCTCGCGAGCCCGACTAGCCCCAAACGAGCGCTCACGTCACGCGAGCGCTCGTTTTGTGGGCTCGTGGAGCCGAAGGCGACCGTTTTGGGGTGAAAGCGCCGGAATTCACTGCGGGGGCCGAGGCGGCTTTGCGAAAGCCTCCTGGAAAAGAACCTAGCTCGAGCGAGCCGGTTTCGCGTGCCGTTTCGACCGAGGGCCCGTGCGTGACCGAGGCCCCCTGGTGCTCGCGGGAGGCGCAGGCTTGTTGGAGCGGTCCGCCAGGAAACGACCCGTGTGCGATTCTCGTACCAGGGCGACCTGTTCCGGCGCGCCTTCGGCGATGATTCGCCCGCCCCCGGGTCCCCCCTCCGGCCCGAGATCGATGATCCAATCCGCGCACCGGATCACGTCCAGGTGATGCTCGATGACCACGACCGTGTTGCCCGCGGCCACCAGGCGCTTGAGCACGTCGAGGAGTTGAACCACGTCCGCGAAGTGCAGGCCGGTCGTGGGCTCGTCGAGCACGTAGAGAGTGCGACCCGTGGCGCGGCGAGAAAGCTCGCGTGACAGCTTGACGCGCTGAGCTTCTCCACCCGAGAGGGTCGGAGATGGTTGCCCGAGGCGTATGTAGCCGAGGCCCACCTCGGACAGCAGGCGCAAGGGCTCGACCACCCTCAGTTGGGCAGAAAAGAGCTCGATGGCCTCGCTCACGGTCAGCTCGAGGACGTCGGCGATGGACAGCCCCTTGTAACGGACCTCGAGAGTCGCCGCATTGAAGCGCCTGCCCTTGCAGCTCTCACAGGGAACGTAGACATCGGCCAAAAAGTGCATCTCGATCTTGCGCACCCCGTCGCCCTGGCAGCTCTCGCACCGGCCGCCTTTGACGTTGAAGGAGAATCGCCCCGGGGAGTAGCCACGCGTGCGTGCGAGCGGCAGCTGAGAGAACACCGTTCGGACTTCGTCGAACACCTTGATGTAGGTGGCGGGGTTGCTGCGCGGGGTTCGGCCGATCGGCTTTTGGTCGATGCTGATGACCTTGTCGAGGTGCTCGAGGCCGGTGATCTTGCCGTGCGAGCCGACGCGGCCTTCCGCCTTGTGGAAGTGGCGGGCGAGCGCCGGAAATAGGATGTCGCCCACCAGTGTCGACTTTCCCGCGCCAGAAACGCCGGTTACGGCCGTGAGGACCCCTAGCGGGAGGCGAACGGTGACGTTCTTGAGGTTGTTGTGGCGCGCGTTGAAGATCGTCAAGTGGTTCTTCGCCTTGCGCGCCGGGGCGCCGCGCTCGATTTTCAGCCTGCCGGATAGGTACGCACCCGTCACCGATTCCTTGCACGCCATCAGCCGCGCTGGGGTTCCGGAGAAGATTACCTCGCCGCCGCGCGCGCCCGCGCCCGGGCCGAAGTCGATGACGTGGTCGGCGCAGGCGATCGTCTCTTCGTCGTGCTCCACGGCCACCACCGTGTTCCCGATGTCCCGCATCGACATCAGAGTCTCCAGCAACCTGCGGTTGTCGCGCTGGTGCAGGCCGATGGAGGGTTCGTCCAGCACGTAAGTCACGCCCGTCAGCTCCGAGCCCACTTGGCTGGCCAGGCGAATTCGCTGGGCTTCTCCGCCGGAGAGGCTCGGCCCGGTGCGATCGAGGGAAAGGTAGCCCAGCCCGATGCTCTCCAGGAAACCGAGCCGCGCCGTGATCTCTTTCAGCAGCTCGGCGGCGATTTGCGCGCGGGCTCCGCTCAGCTTCAGGCCTCGAAAGAACTCCACGGCTTCATTTACGGTGTAGCGCGAGAGCGCCACCAGGCTCGTATTCTCGACTACCACCGCTGCGCTCTCGGGCTTGATGCGGCCGCCCTGGCACGCTCGGCAGCTGACCTCGGACATGAACTGTTCACACCATTGCCGCGCCCGCTCGCTCTTCGTCTGCGCGAAGCGACGCTCGAGCCTCGGAACGACGCCTTCCCAGGTCATGTCCCACGAGCCTTGCCCGGATTTGCCCTTCCACTTCAGGTTGTAGAGCTTTTCTCCCGTACCCCAGATCAAGGCTTGGCGGTGCCTCTTGCTCAGGCGCCGCACGGGAACGTCCACGCGGATTCCGAGGGCCTTCAGGAACTGGTAGCGGAAACCCGCCCAGCCGGACTTCTGGGAAACGTCCGGGCCCCACGGAGCGATCGCGCCCTCGTCGATCGTGAGCAGCTCGTTGGGGATTACCCGTTCGGGGGCAACGGTGACTTTGCGCCCCAGCCCGTTGCAGCTCTCGCACATGCCCTGGGGGCTGTTGAAAGAAAAAGACTGGGGGGTCAGCGGCGGAAACGAGTGCCCGCAGCAAGCCGCGCTCTCGCTGAAGACCCGATCGGGCTGACCGTCGAGGGCGACCGCCAAGGACCCCTTGCCCAGCTGAAGCGCTTGCTCCACCGATTCGGTGAGGCGGCTGCGCTGCTCGGCGTCCACCTTGACGCGGTCGACCACGACCTCGAGGTCGTGCTTTCGGCGCTTGTCCAGAGTGAGCACGTCCTCGGTGCGCACCAGCTCTCCGTCGATGCGCAGCCGCGTGTAGCCGGCGCTGCGCATCTCTTCGATCAGCGCCCGATGCTCGCCCTTGCGATTGACGAGCAGGGGGGCGAGCAGAACGAGCCGGCTGCCCGCGGGCAGCTGCAGCAACTCCGCCGCGATCTGCTCGGCGCTCTGGGAGCGCACCGGCTGCTGGCATTGGGGGCAGTGTTGGTTGCCCACACGCGCGTACAGGACCCGCAGGTAGTCGGCGATCTCGGTGATCGTGCCGACGGTCGAGCGCGGGTTCGTGTTGGTCGTCTTCTGCTCGATCGAGATGGTCGGGGTGAGGCCTCGAATTCGATCGTATCGAGGCTTTTCCATCTGCCCGAGAAACTGCCGGGCGTAGGCCGAGAGCGATTCCACGTACCGCCGCTGGCCCTCGGCATACAGCGTGTCGAAGGCCAGCGAAGACTTGCCCGAGCCCGAAACGCCAGTCAGGACCACCAGTTTTCTCTTCGGGATGTAAACGTCTACGCCCTTGAGGTTGTGCTCGCGAGCTCCGAGGATTTCGATCTGCGTCAATTCCATGTTTGCCGTGCCGGGTACAGCTCCGCTCTATAGTCTTGTTCCCATCCACGAAAGGGGATGGGAACCAATGTAGAGAAACGCTGTGAGCGAAAAATGCCGCAAAAAGCGCGAGCCCGAGATCCTCACCCCGGGGGGGGGCTCGGGCCCTCCTCGCACCCTCGGTCCTGCGGTCGTGAGAAATCCGGGCTAGTCTTGCCTCGACGGTGCTGCGCACGGCAATGTATGCCCGTCGCTGCGGCCGGCCCGACCGCGCTTGCCCAGAAACCCCGCGGCCCGGTCCGGAGCCTCGCACTCCGTCGGCCTCCGTCGAGGGGGATCGCGGCGAGTCGGTGATGCCCCGCGGGAAGCGAGGCTGGCTCGGCCGGCGCGGGGCCGGATTGAGCGTCGGAAAACGAACTCGCACGACCGCGGCCCCTTCGAGGGGGGCAGAACGCTGGCCTTCACCCCGCCGAGGCCGGCTGCAGAGCTCCGGCTCCCTGGTTTCATTCGGTGGGTCCACGGAAAATCGATGAAGAAGACTCTTGCCTGTGCGTTTCTACTGGGGCTGGCCTGCGGCAGCTCTGACCCTCTGGCAGCCCCCGAGGACGTGGCGGCGCCGCCCTCCGACGCCGAACTCACCGCCACGGGGCTTTCGAGTCGCGTGCTCGAGGAAGGAACCGGGACACAGCATCCCGCCGCGACGGACACGGTGCGCGTACACTATACCGGTTGGCAGACCGACGGCACACGCTTCGACTCATCGGTCGCGCGGGGGCGGCCCACGGAGTTCCGGCTCGACGAGGTGATTGCCGGCTGGACGGAGGGGTTGCAGCTCATGGTCGAGGGGGAGAAGCGCCGCTTCTGGATTCCGGAGCCCCTGGCGTACCAGGGCCGGCGCGAGCCGTTCGGAATGCTCGTCTTCGATGTCGAGCTGATCGCGATCGTACGGTAGCCGAGCTCGGCGCCGGGCGGGTTCAACCCGGCTCTGGTTCTCGCCTGGTTGCCCGTCATCACACGGGCGGCGGCGCGCGGAGCGCCACGCGCTGCAGCGCCTCGGTCGCGCCCCTGCGCTGCGCTGCGCTCGATCGAGGCGCGGCGGCATCGGGGGGAGGGCGCTCGGGGCACCGACCCGAACGAATCGAGGGGGCGCCAGTGCGTGGGGACCGGGAGCGCGCGGCGACGGGCGGCGTGGCCGCGGGGCTCGGGGGTGCGCTCGCCGGGCGCGGCGTCCCGTCTCCTCGGGGTGAGTGATCCTTCCCGCGGCGCGCCGAGGCTTCATCGGTCGGGCCGCCCCCGGCGGGGAGGTGCCACGCCCGGTGGACGCGCTCTATGGTTCGCGCCCGTTCGCACGTCGCCCGCGCGCGCGTTCGCCGAGGTCGCGGGCCGCGCGCTCCCCGGCGACCGCGCGCGCGCCGACATCGGGCTTGGGGTGGCGCGCCGCCCGGGCTCGGCACGGCTCGGCCCTTCTTTCACGACCGCGGCGGAGACGCTTCGTTCCCGTGGCACGTTGCCACGCTTTTGGTTTCGCTCGCCGACGGGGAAGGCCGACTATTTCTCGCGAGTTTCCAGCTGCGTTGGCCCTCGGGCGGGATTCGTACGGGCGCCACGGGGCGGGTTGGCTTCGCGTGTCATCCGAGCTACTCACGGCTAGCCATGTCTTTGCCTGATGCTCTGCGTGATGATGTTCGAACTCTGGGATCGATTCTGGGCGGTGTGCTTCGTGAGCAGGCCGGCACGACGCTCTACGAGCGTGTCGAGCAGGTCCGAGCGCTCTCCAAGCGCGCGCGGGGGGGAGACGAGAAGGCCGCGAGCGGCCTCGTCCGCCTCCTGAGCGAGATGCCCGTCGGGGAGGCGATCCCGGTGGCGCGCGCCTTTTCGCTCTTCTTGATGTTGACCAACATCGCCGAGGCGAATCACCACCTGAGGCATCGGCGCTCGGCAGAGCTTTCTTCGGCGGGCGAAGACGATTGCAACTTCTCGTTCGGAGAGTTGATCAAGCGAGGCGTCGACCCCGACCAGTTGCACGACACGGTCACCCAGCTGCGCATCGAGCTGGTTCTGACGGCTCACCCCACCCAGGTGCTCCGGCGCACCTTGCTTCAGCAGTACAATCAGATCGCGGCGCTGCTTCAGCGGCGCGACGCCGGCGAGGTTTCCAACTTCGAAGACGAGATGCGCCGGCTGCTGACGATGATCTGGGACACGGACGAGGTGATTCGCACGAAGCCCACGCCGGCCGAGGAGGCGCGCGGCGGCCTCAACGTGCTCGAGCAGGTGGTGTGGCACGCACTGCCCGTCTGGCTGCGGCGGGTCGACGATGCGCTGCGCCAGCACACCGGCCGCGGGCTGCCTCTCGAGGCGGCTCCAGTTCGCTTCGGCTCGTGGATGGGGGGCGATCGAGACGGCAACCCCAACGTCACCGCCAAGACGACGCAGGAGGTGCACCGGCTCGGGCGCTGGATGGCGGCCAATCTCTTCCAACAAGAGGTCGAGGAGCTGCGCGAAGAGCTGGCGATGTCCTCGTGCAACGCCGAGCTCAGGGCTCGCGTGGGGGACGCTCGGGAGCCGTACCGAGCGCTCCTGAAGCAGGTTCGGCAGCGCTTGGTCGCCACGCGCGATCGGCTCAAGGCCGTACTCGAAGGGGACGTCCCCGCCCACACCGAGTATTACCCCGACGAGACGGAGTTCGCCCAGGCCCTGCTCTTGTGTTACCGGTCGCTGTGCGAGGTGGGCCAGGAGGTCGTGGCTCGCGGGCGCCTGCTCGACACCATCCGCCGGCTGCGCTGCTTCGGGCTCGCGATGGTGCAGGTCGACATTCGGCAGGACTCCGATCGCCACGCGGAGGCGCTGGACGAGATCACGCGCTACCTGGGGCTGCCGCCGTACTCCGAAGCCTCCGAAGAAGAGCGCCAGCAGTTTCTGCTCGCCGAGCTCGAAGGGCGCCGGCCGTTGCTCTCCGAGGACATGCCGCTGTCGTCCAACGCCCAGGAGGTGGTGGACACGTTTCGCATGGCGCGCAAGCTCGGTCCGCACGGGCTCGGCGCCTACATCATTTCGATGGCGCACTACCCCTCGGACGTGTTGGCGGTCGAGCTGCTGCAGAAGGCGGTGGGCAACAAGCATCCGCAGCGCGTCGTGCCGCTGTTCGAGACGATTGCCGATCTCGAGCGCGCCTCCCAGGTGATGGATCAGCTGTTCAGCATGCCTTGGTATCGGCAGCGAATCGGCGGCCAGCAGGAGATCATGGTCGGCTACTCCGACTCCGCCAAGGATGGGGGCCGCCTGGCCGCGAACTGGGGGCTGTACGAGGCGCAGGAAAAGATCGTCCAGGTGTGCCAGCAACACCGCGTGCACCCGACGCTGTTCCACGGCCGCGGCGGCACCGTCGCGCGCGGCGGCGGGCCGACGCATCTGGCGATTCAGTCGCAGCCGCCTGGGTCCGTGGACGGCAGCCTGCGCGTGACCGAGCAGGGCGAGATGATTCAGGTCAAGTTCGGCAACCCGCGCACGTGCGTGCGAACCCTGGAGACGTACGTGGCCGCCACCGTCGATGCCACGCTAGCTCCCCCGCGCGCGCCCGAAAACCGCTGGCGCGAGCGAATCGCCGAGCTCGCCCGCACCTCCTGTGACGCCTATCGGGATGTGGTTCGCGGCCAGCCCCGCTTCGTCGAGTACTTCCGCCATGCCACCCCCGAGCAGGAGCTCGGCAAGCTCAACATCGGCAGCCGACCGGCTCGGCGCAAGAAGAGCGGCGGCATCGAGAGCCTCCGGGCGATTCCCTGGATCTTCGCCTGGTCTCAGAACCGGCTCTGCCTGCCCTCGTGGCTCGGCGTCGGGGAGAGCCTGCAGCAGGAGATATCCCGCGACCACCTCGACGACCTGCGGCAGATGTACGAGCACTGGCCGTTCTTCCGCTCGACCATCGATCTCATCGACATGGTTGCGGCCAAGGCGGATCCGACATCCGCCGAGCGCTACGATCAGCGCTTGGTGCCGGAAGATTTGTGGCAGATGGGCAGAGATTTGCGCGGTCGGCTGCAGCAGACGATCAAAGCGCTGCTCGCCGTTTCTCAGCATACGAATCTCCTCGAGTACCACCCCGAGGGGCGCCGCTCGCTGGAAGTGCGAAACCCGTACATCGATCCGATCAATCTGCTTCAGGTGGAGCTGCTTCGGCGCCTCCGCAGCGGGGACGAGTCTCCGGAAGTCTCCGAGGCCTTCGTGATGACGGTCAACGGGGTCGCCGCGGGGATGCGCAACACGGGTTGAGCGGGGGGGGCTCTCCGGAGGGGGGCGTCGGCTCGCGCGAGCGCCCCTGGCTGCCGGGGCGCTCGCGGGCACGGGCGCCTCGTCCGCCCGGGCGGGTGGCGAGCTCGTCCGGGGCTCATGGGCCCGCGCCGGCGTCGCCACCGACCTGGCACAGGCCCAGCTGCGCATTGCAGACCTCGCCGGCCCCGCAGTTGTCTTCCACTCGCAGGCCATCGCCCGTGGCGTTGCACCGCAGCAGGCGAGGTCCGTCACACTGGTGGCTGCCGGGCGTGCAGCTCGGGCGGATGCACTGGGCCACGCCACCGAGCTCGCCGCAGCTCGCGCCGTCGGTGCATAGCTCTCGAAGCTGCCAGGCGCTCTGATCGGGCGCGCA
Organism: Polyangiaceae bacterium; assembly: GCA_050299315.1. Lineage (GTDB taxonomy): Bacteria > Myxococcota_A > Polyangia > Polyangiales > Polyangiaceae > SZUA-265. Next base: position 106,593 of record JBNKVS010000062.1, on the reverse strand, counting down.
CGCGACCACGTCGTCTTGCTCGCAGCGCAGCGCGTCCCGCTCGCACACGGGCTCGTCGCACCGGCCCTCGGAGGCGTTGCACAGCGCGGCGCTCACGCACAGGTCCACGTCCAGCTCGATGCGCCCATCGTCGCCGCATACCATCAGGTACTCTCCGCGGCAGCGATGCTCGCCGGGAGGGCACGCCGCATCGGGACATTCGGGGGCCGGGCACCCAGTGGCGGCGCAGGCGTTGAGCGCCTGTTCGCACAGGGCCTGGCTCTGGCAGCGGGGCCCCGCCGTCCACCCGGTGTCGGGCCCCAGGCAAACCTCGAGCTGCCCCGAGCTGCACTGCCACACGTTTTGCTCGCAGGCCTCCGCTGTGCAGATCGACAGGCTGGTCGAGCAGTGGGCCGAGCTGGGACAAACCTGGGCCGTGCGCCAGACGCGCTCGGGGCCGCGGCAGGTCTGCAGGCGCGCTCCCAGGCATCGGGATTCCCCAATGCTGCACGGCTCCGGGGGGGGGGCTGCCGCGTCAGGGGCGCCTCCGTCCGAGAGGTTGCGGGGCATTTCCGTGCGCAGTGGCTGGACCTCGATGTCGCCGAGCACCCACTCACACCCCGACACCACGCCGAGCCACAGGCCGAGCACCAATGCGCCACGGCGCTGAGTTGCTTCGGAATGTTCCGGCACCAGGGGAACCCAGACCATGGTCGCTCACAGTATACGCGCGGTCGCCGACCGCCAACACGTTTCCGACCCATTGGCCGCGAGGCGGGCTCGAACCCACCGGGAATCGCCGGCGGGCGCGGCCCCGGGCCGATGCTCGGGTGGTGCGGGCGGCTGGCCAATGCGCTTTCGAAAGAGCGTCGTTCCGTCTCCGAGCGTGCGCGCCGTGCTTGCGCGGGCCGCGCTCCCGGTTCGCAGCCTCGGGACCAGGTCGTGAGAAATCGGGCGGGGGTTGAGTTAGGGTCGCCGGCATGAAGTATCGACGCCTGGGGAGAAATGGGGTTCTGGTCAGTCCGCTGTGTCTGGGCACCATGAACTTCGGCTGGCATACGGGGGAAGCGGACGCCTTTGCGCTGATGGACCGAGCGCTCGAGGTGGGGATCAACTTCTTCGACACGGCGGATGTCTACGGCAGGCAGGGCGGCAACAAGGGGAGCTGCGAGGAGATCATCGGGCGCTGGCTGGGGCAGGGCGGGCGCAGAGACTCGATCGTCCTGTGCACGAAGGTCTTCAACTGGATGGACCGACCCGATCGCCGAGCGGAGCCGAATCGAGATACTCGTTCGCTGTCCGCGCTGAAGATCATCCGCCACTGCGAGGATAGCCTCAGGCGCCTGCAGACGGACGTGATCGACATCTACCAGATGCACCACGTCGACCGAGCCTGCCCCTGGGAGGAAATCTGGCAGGCGATGGACACTCTTCGCGCCCAGGGCAAGATTCTCTACGTGGGGTCGAGCAACTTCGCCGGCTGGGACATCGCGGCAGCATGCGAGGTCGCGCGCAGTCGCAACCTGTTGCCACTCGTCAGCGAGCAGAGCATCTACCACCTGGACAATCGCATGCTCGAGCTCGAGGTCATCCCCGCTTGTCGCCACTATGGGATGGGCCTCATCCCCTGGAGCCCACTGTGCGGAGGGCTGCTCGGGGGAGCGCTTCGAAAGCACGCGGAGGGTCGGCGCGGCAACGCCGAGTTCGAGCAGCAGGTTCGAGCCAAGCGGCCACAGCTCGAGGCGTACGAAGCACTGTGCGCCGAGCTCGGCGAGGAGCCCGCCAGCGTCGCGCTCGCCTGGCTGCTCCACAACTCCGTGGTGACCGCCCCCATCATCGGTCCCCGAACGCTCACGCAGCTCGACGGGTCCCTGCGCGCCACGGAGCTGGGGCTCGATGCCACGACGCTCGCTCGTCTGGATGAAATCTTCCCCAACCCAGGTGGCGAAGCGCCCCAGGCCTACGCTTGGTAGCCTCCTCGCGTTCGAGGCAATTGCGCCAGCCGTGGCGAGCGGGCGCCCTCGGGGACCGGGTCCGGGCGAGCTCCGCCGTCTGGCGTTCTGGAGCGCCGCAATCGTGAGCGAGGCGGCGGGGGTGGGGGAGGAGCTGGCGATCGAAAAGCTCGTGCCCGAAGGGCGCGGGCTCGGCCGATTGGCAGACGGTCGCGTCGCGCTCGCCGAGGGCGTGGTGGCGGGCGACGTGATCGTCGTTGAAGCCGCCGTGGCGAAGCGGTCCCTCGTGATGGTGCAGCGCTGGAGCCTGCGGCGAGCGGCGGCGGCGCGCGTGACACCCGGCTGTGCGGTGTGGTCTCGCTGCGGCGGCTGCAACTGGATGATGATGGATTCGCGCGAGCAGGCCGAGGGGAAACGCTCGCTCTTGCTCGAGGCTCTGGAGCGCACCGGCCGGTTTGCGCGAGGCGCGGTTTCTGTGCTGCCCTGCCGGCGCGGCCGCCCCGAGGGGTACCGGGATCGCATTCGCTTGCAGCTCGATGGCGACGCCGTCGGCTTCTTCGGTCGCGCCTCCCACCGCTTGGTCGAGCCGGAGCGTTGCCAGGTGGCGAGCGACCCCATCAACCGGGCGCTGGCGCGTCTGCGAGAGCGGCTCGCCGAATTTCCGGGACAAGCCAAGGGTTTCGTCGGCGTGGAGATTCGGCACGCCGACGATGGAACCGTCTCCTTGGCCTTTCAGGCGGGCGGCGGCGCGCGCCCACGGCTGGGCCGGCAGCTCCTCGCCGCGCTGGGCGAAGAGTTCCTGGTCGCGGGGGCGGGGCCAAATCCACCTCCGCCGCGCGAGCAACGCTTCGAGGTCGCGCGAGGGGTCTACGTCCTGTCGGCTCCGGGGGGGTTCACCCAGGTCAACGCGCAGCAGAATCGCGCGCTGGTCGCCGCCGTCCGTGAAGGGCTGGCGGCTCGCTCCGCGAGCGCCGTGCTCGATCTCTACGCGGGCGCGGGCAACTTCAGTTTGCCCCTTGCGGCGCAGGGGATCTTCACGACGGCGGTCGAGGGGGTGGCGGCCGCGGTTGCCTCGGCGCGGCGCGCTGCCCGTGAGCAGGGGCTCGACGATCGGCTTCGGCTGCTGGCGGGAGACGTACGGCACGTGGCGGCGCGCCTCGACGCGGAGGGCCGACGCTTCGACGCGGTCCTCGTCGACCCCCCGCGTGCCGGCGCGAGCGGAGTGACCGCGGCGATCGCTCGCCTGGCGCGCGGCTGCATCGCCATGTGTTCGTGCAACCCCGTCACGCTCGCCAGGGATCTGCGCTGTCTGGTCGACGCAGGCTGGGAGATCGAAAGCATCGAGCCGTTCGACTTCTTCCCCCACACTCATCACGTTGAAACACTCACGTGGTTGCGCAAACCGTCGGCCTGAGCCCGCCCATGGCCGCGGCGAGGGAAGCCCCTCTCGCCCATCGAGCGCCGCCCCCCGCTCCAGGCCGAGCGCCGAAATGCTTCGCGCCTGCTTTCGGCCTCGCTGGCAGCGGGGGCTGCTCGCGCAGGGTCGGCAAAGGCCGGAGAAAATAGCCGAAAACGCGCCGCCCAGGACTCCCCTGGAAATTTTCACAGGGTTGACACGCCGATCTGCGTCTACCTCTAATGCGGCGCGATGTTTCAGCGCGTACTGAGCTCCAGCCAGGGCCGGGTGTACTGGTTGTTGCGAGTGGTTTCGGGGCTGATGTTCGCGTTTCACGGATCTCGCAAGCTCTTCGGCGTGCTCTCGGGGCACATGCCTGCCGTGGGCTCTCAGCTGTGGGTGGGGGGGATCATCGAGCTCGTAACGGGCGTTTGTGTGGCGTTCGGTCTGCTCACCGCCTGGGCCGCCTTCGTCGCCAGCGGTACGATGGCCGTCGCGTACGTGCAGTTTCACTGGCGATTCGAGCTTGGCGCGGCAGTCATTCCCACCAAGAATCAGGGCGAGCTCGCATTCCTGTACAGCCTCGTATTCTTGTTCATTGCATGTCGAGGCGCCGGCCCGGGGAGCGTGGATGCGTGGCTCGGCCGCCTGCGCCGTTCGAGCTGACGTCGGAGCGGGCCGGTTCCTCCGGCGCGGGCGAGCGAGCCGCGGGGGGGCCCGCGCGCGTCGCCGCCCACTCGATGGGGTCGCTCCTCGCCCGCCACGCGGCGGGGAAGGGCGGGCGCCCGAACGGCTCGCGCGCTCCGAGTGACCCGCGCCGGCATCGGTCCGTGAATCGATCTCGCCGTGGGGGTGGGTCGGCGCGTCATCGCACCGATTGCTGCTGGGGAAAGCCCGTGCTTTGGGGCTTCGCCGGCTTTTTTTTGCCGCCGGCCCGGTGAGCCCCGAGCGCAAGCCCGCGAAAGTTCCAGGCGATCTCGTCGCCCCCGGGCGCGGCCGGCAACCGCAGGTCGGTTCGGCCCCGACGCTGGGGGCTATTGACCCACGGCTCGGATCGGGGCACGCCGGCCCCATGCGTGTTTTGGTCATCGGGGGCACGGGGGCGTTCTCCATTCACGTGGTCGAGAGGGCTCTGGCGCGTGGGCACGAAGTCACCGTTTTCGCTCGAGGCGAGAGGCCGCTGCCCAAGGCCGTGCCGGCCAAGGTGCTGCGTGGGGATCGCGCGGAGTTGCGCGATCATGCCGCGGTGTTCGCCGCGCTCGCGCCCGACGTCGTGGTGGATTCAATCTGCTTTCACGCCGATCAGGCGCAAGATCTCGTCAGCCTGTTCGCCGATTGCCGGCGCGTCGTGCTCATCAGCAGTGTCGACGTCTTCGGGGAGGACGTGGGGGGGCAACCGGTCACCGAGGAGCGGGCGCCAGAGCCGGTAACCGATTACGCGCGGGGAAAGCTAGAAAGCGAGCTGGTCGTGCTGGAGGGGCTCGGCCCCCGCGCGACGGTGTTTCGGCCGAGCCACATCCTGGGGCGTGGCTTTCTCACCGCCAGTCTCTGGGGTCGCAGTGATATCGTCGTCGACCGGATCGCGCGGGGCAAGCCGATCGCCGCCATCGACGGCGGGTGCAACCTCGTCACTCCCGTGCACTGCGGCGATGCGGCGGAGTGGGTCGTGCGTTCTTTCGAGGAGCGGGGAGCGGACGGGCAGGTCATCAATGCCGTGGGGGGTGAAATCATCACACAAAGGCACTACTACGAGTGCATTGCCAAAGCGCTGGGGGCCAAGCTCGCGCTGCACACCGTGCCCTCCTCCCTTTTTCGGCGCTACTTCGACTCCCCCGCTCAGTTCAACCACCACCGCCCCTACAGCTCTCACAAGGCCCAGCGCTTGCTCGGCTACGCGCCGCAGTCGAGCCCGGCGCAGATGCTACGGGAAACGGTCGAATCCATGAAGGCCGACGGCCGCGTCGGGGATTGTGAGAGCTTTCCCTTCGACGACGAGCTCGCAAGCCTACTGCAGCGCCACGAGCGGGAGCTCGGCGAGCTGCTCTCCAGCCGCCCCGAGGCGTGACCGGTGTTCCCCTCGGTCGAGGATCTCGAAGCGACGCCGCCCGTCGGCCTCGCGGCGTTCGCCGGCGAGTGCGCTCGAGCGGGGTTCGACCTGATCGCTCCGTTGTGTGTCGGCTGGTACAACGACGCGGTTGCCGAGCAGCACCGAGCGGCCGACTTCGGGGACCCGGCGAGCCTCGCCCTGCTGATTGGAAATAGCCGCGCCCTCTGGGAGCCGTTCATCGCCGATCTCGCCCGCGAGCCCAGCCATCTCGCGCTGCGAGACCCTCTCAGCCGCTACGTCGAACGGGTGATCGAGCGGGCGGCCGCGCGCTTGCACGCGGCGACGCGGATCCACCACGGCCACGACCCGGCTCGCGTCATCGCCATGCAGCGCGTCGCGGAGCTCTCCGGCCTGTCGGCCCTGTCCCCGAGCCATCTGAGCGTCCACCCACGCTACGGCCCGTGGATCGGCCTGCGATCGCTGGTCGTCGTTCGGGCGGCGGGGCCCGCTTGCCGGCCGCAGCCGCCGCAGCTGCCCTGCGGTGGCTGCGAGGGTCAGTGCCTGCCCGCATTCCGACGCGCGTTGGCGTCTTCGCCGGGAGCCCTCGACCGCGGCAGTGTCAAGCGCCACTTTCAGCGCTGGCTCGCCGCGCGCGACGCGTGCCCGTGGGGGCGGGAGTTTCGCTACGGGGAGGCGCAGATCCGCTACCACTATCTCGAGGATCGCGGCGTGCTCGAGTCGGAGGTGGCGCGCTGGCTGCGCGCGGAGGCAGGCGGCTGAGTCGGGGCGGGTCCCGGTCGCCGCCGCCGCCCTCAAGAAATCGCCTCGAAGCTCACCCGCACCGCGGTAGCGTCGTCGTCCTGCGCCTGTCGCTGCCGCTCGAGCATCGCCGCGTAGCGACCGCCCCGCTGCAGTAGCTGCTCGTGGGTCCCCTGCTCCGCAATGCGGCCTTCGTGCAGCACCACGATCTGGTCGGCGTGGGCCACGGTGCTCAGCCGGTGTGCCACCACGAAGGTCGTTCGCCCTTGCAGTAGCCGGCGCAAGGCCTGTTGAATCTTCTGCTCGCTCTCGGTGTCGAGGTTGCTCGTCGCCTCGTCGAGGATCAAGATCTGCGGCGCGGCGAGGAGCGCTCGCGCGATGGAAATGCGCTGGCGCTGCCCTCCGGAGAGCTTCACCCCGCGTTCGCCGATCCACGTTTCGTACCCCTCGACCAGCTTCTCGATGAACTCGTCGGCGTTGGCACCGCGCGCTGCTTCTCGCACTTCCTCTTCGGTCGCTTCGGGCCGGGCGTACGCGATGTTGTCGTGCACGGTGCCGTCGAACAGGAACACGTCCTGCGAAACCACGCCGAGCAGGCTTCGATAGCTCTGCAGCTCCAGATCCCGCAGGTCGACCCCGTCGAGCAGGACGCGGCCGGAGGTGGGATCGAAGAAGCGGGCGATCAGATCCGTCAGGGTGGTCTTTCCGGCGCCGCTGGCGCCCACCAGCGCGATCGTCGCGCCAGCCGGGGCGACCAGGTCGATGTCGTGCAACACGGGGACTCCCGGGCGGTATTGAAATCCCACGGACTCGAGCCGCACCTCGCCCACGGGCTCTCGCGCCGGGGTCGCGCCCGCTCGATCCGGCAGATCCCGCGGCAGGTCGAGCAGCTCGAAGACTCGATCCATGGCCGCCAAGCCCCGCTGTGTGACGCTCAGCGAGCTGGCCAGCTGCAGGATGGGGTCGAACAGCTTGTAGAGATAGCCCTGGAAGGCGAACAAAGTACCGACCGTCGTCTCCCCGTGGATCACCAGGTAGCCGCCGACGCTGAGCACCGCGAGCTGCGAGACGGGGAGAATCAGCTCCCACACGGTCGCGATGCGGCGCTGAATGGTGGTGGCGAGCACCTGCTTGCGGATGACCGTGTGGTGGCCCGCCATGTACGCACGCTCTTCGCGCTTTTCTCGGCGAAACGCCCGGACTACGCGAACGCCTCCCAAGCCTTCGCTGACGCGCCCGTCGATCTCCTGGCGGTCCTGGCTCATCGAGCGCCAGATGGGTCGCATGCGCCCCGCGCGGCCGGCCTGTACGAGCATCACCGGGGGCAGAATCAGCACCATCACCAGGGCGACCTTCACGTTCAACGAGAGCACGATGCCGAGCGTCACCAGCAGCCGCACGAGGGCCAACAGCGGGCTGATCAAGGCTTGCTGGAGCAAGCTCGTGGTGGCATCCACGTCGGTGGAGAGCCGGGAGAGGATGCCGCCCGTCTTCATTTCGTGCAGCGCCGAGAGCGGCAGCCGCAACACTTGCTGGAACACCCGCTGCCGGAGGCGGAACGCCAGGCGCGCGCTGACCAGCTGCAGCCGCACGGCCCGCCACCACCCCAGGCCCGCACCCGCCCCGACCGCCGCGGCCATCAAGGCGGCGACGCCGACGATTTGGGTCAGCTTCTCCTCGGGCTCGAGATCCTTGGCCAGCACGATATCGTCGACCAGGTAGACCGAGGCGAGCGGCCACATCATGTCGATCGCGATCGTCAAAAGGGCCAGCACGAACAGCGAGGCCAGGGCCGCGGCGTGTGGCCTCAACCAGACGAGGTAGCGTGCCAGCTGAGTCCCGCGAGGGCGCCGGATCTGGCTCACCACGTCCGCCATGTGCGCTAGGCTGGAGCGCGGCGACTGTTTCAGGAACGCCTGGTACTGCTGTTTGGAGCTGCGGAGGCCCGAGCGCACGAAGCTTTCATACGTCCCTGGCCCGGTCGCCGCAAACCCTCGGCGGCTGCCGCGTGCTCGGGAGAAATTCGCCGCGCCGCGCCGGTGCCGCCGATTCCGCTGGGGTCGAGGGGCCATTTCCTACCGGAAAACCCCGCGATCGTCGTATGTTCGGCGGGGCGCGGGCTCCGCCTCCGGGAGCCTGCTGCGAGGGCGAAAATGCTGGCTACCCTGCTGATCGATGGATTCAATCTGCTACACGCCGCCGTGTTGAAGGGTCGGGACCGGGCTGGTTGGTGGCGAGCGGACCGCCAGCGGCAGGTCGTCCGCCTCGCGGCTCAGCTGGCCGAGCGGGCAGCGCAGAGCTCGGTTCCGCTGCCCTCGGCGTCGCCGCCGCTGGCCTCCGGCTCGCCGCCGGCCCGGCTCGCGCTGCCTTTGCACGTGGTGTTCGATCGGCGGCCCGGGCCGCGAGATGCGGACCCAGCCAGCGCCGCGGGAGGGGCGGCCGATCCGAGCCGGGTCGTGGTGCACCACGCCCCCAGCGCCGACGACTGGATCGTGGCCGAGTGCCAGCGGCTCGAGCCAGCCGCCCAGGTCGTGGTGGTGAGCGCGGACCGGGCCCTGATCGATCGGGCCGGGCAGTACGGCGCGCGGCGGCTTTCCCCGTGGGCGTTCGCCGCGTGGTGCGGCTCGTTCGGGCGGGCCGAGCCAGGGCAAGGCGAGCCAACGGGCGGCGGGGGCAGTGGCCCGTGAGCAAATCCGCTTTGGGAATCGAGGTGGGTGATCTATGGGAAGTGGTGTGGAGCGGGATATCGAGCCCTCGAACGGGGATCACGCCGGCGCGGGCGCGGAGCAAGAGCGCTTCGTGGGCATCGAGGTCAAGCTCGCCTACCTGGAGAAGCTCACGCACGAGCTCAACGAGGTCGTGGTGCGGCAGGCGCGGGCGCTCGACGAGCTGACGAAGCAGGTGGTAGCGCTCGAGCGCCAAGTGCGCGCCGACGGGGAGGGTCGGGAGTTTCCCCACGAGCCTCCGCCCCACTACTGATCGGGGCGGCGTGTGACGGGGGCGGCGTGTGACGGGGGCGGCGTGCGCGCCGAGCGGCCCGCGCAGGCGCGGCGTGTGACAGGGGCGGCGTGCGCGCCGAGCGGCCCGCGCAGGCGCGCGGGACGGGAGCCGCTCCTCGGTGAGGGCGGCCAGGGACCGCAGCGGATCGGGAATCGAGCGCTGCCTTCAATGGCGCAGAGGGTCGCGCGGGGCGTTGCCTCGAGCGCACTCGTGGAGGAACCGCGCCAGCGAAAGGGCATTGCCCAGGCGCTGGGCGGTGCGGTCGGGAGGGTCGCCGGGCTCGGGGGCGAGCCCCTCGAGCTGCAAGATGGCCTCCAGCGAGCCGCGGTGGCGCTGCAGGTTCGAGTACGCGGCCTTGAGCAAGACCGTGCGCTGGCTGCGCGGCAACTCACTCTGGAGCAGGGCGAGCGTCGACTGGTTCCAGGCCGCGACGACGTCCCCGGGGCGTACGAAACGCCGAAACGCGTCGCGAAACTCGCGGCCCGAGAGCCCGCTCTCCACCTCCGAGCACCGCAGCTGCATGTGTAGAAGGTGCCGCGGAAGCACCTCGTCGACTCGCAGCACGGCGCGGAATGCCTCGCCCCCCGCGGGTCGCGCCGCCGCGCAGGTCACCAGCCGGCGCTCGCGGCCGGCCCCCGGCGGCGTGAGGCACTCTCCATAGGCCACGACCAGCCGCTGGTAATCCTCGAGCATCGCGCGCGGGATGGCCCGGCTCTCGCGCAATCGGCGCGGGCGGCGGGCTCGCCTCGCGCCCCCCACCATGGCGGCCAGTTGCGTGCTCTGCATGGCCTCGAACGGGCGCAAGAGCGCCGCGAGGCTCCCGCGCCCCGGCTCGAGCGCCTCGAGCGCGTGCGCGATCGCCTCCAGGGTGGAGAGGCAGTGCGGCTGGGGCTGCTCGCGAATCCGAAATCCGCTCTCGAGGCCCTCGGGCAGCGTGTAGTGCGGCAGCGCGTGCAATGCCTCGATGTCGCGGTACATCGCGCGCGCCTGGTGCCAGGTTCCGTCGATCACGACCAGCCCTTTCGGGCGCTCCTCCGCCGGGAGCGTGGAGATGTCGCGCGCACGCGGGTGGGGGTAGAGCAGCCCGAAGCCGCGCAGCCGGTCGGCGAGCGAGGCGTCGCGCGGGAGGGTCCCCGTCCTGTCGACGAGCAGCTCACAGCGCGAGAGGGCGAGCGCGGCCAGCCGGGCCGTGCCGAATCGGTGCCGCGCCTCTCGGGCGTGCTGCAGGATGAGCACGGGCATTTCGTTCTTCACGGCCACGACGTGCGGGCACAGGCAGTGCTCCTCCGGGCGAAAGCAACGGTAGCAGTGCGTGCGGTGGGCAGGCGGGGCGGGGCCGCGGCCCGCCAGGCCGGGCGTCGGGGCCGTCGTCATGAGCCGGGAGACGGTAGCACGGCTTCGACGGGCTCAGAACTCGCGGCAGTCGAGGAAGGTGGGCGAGCGACCGAAGTCGTGCGGCCGGGCTTGCTTGAGCAACAGCCTTCGCTCGGGCCCGAGCAGCTTGAACTCCACCTCCATCGCGAACCAGGCGTCTTCCCGCCCCGGGTCGAGCAGCGGGCGGAATCGGGCGTGAACGCTCGAAAGCGCGCAGGCGACGTCTTCGGCCTCCTGATCGCTCAGCACGGACGCGGGCTCGGGGCTGAGGGCCGACAGCAGCGTGCTCTGGGCGTGGCGCAACACCGGGGGGCTGCGGCTGAAGCGGTACACGAGCTGCTCGGTGCCGACGCCGGGAGCGGGATTCGTCACGCTGGCCTCGCCCGCCTGTGCGTTGACGTAGTACAGGTCCCCCCGGATCGGGTCGAGGAGATTGCGGCTCACCGCCACGCCGTTCGCTCGCTCGTGGGGGAAGGCTTCGTGCACCAGCACGCCCATCGCCACCCCGTCTTCGTCGATACCGGCCAGCCGCCTCTCCTCGTAGGCGCGCGCGTTGTACAGGCTCGCCCACACCCGGCGCAGCGCGTCCTCGAGGCGGCGCTCTTCGTCCCCGAGGGCCGCGCTGACGGAGGTGTACAGCCCGGCGCCGTTGAAGCTCGGCAGATCTTCGGTGTTGCTGCTGCTGCGCAGCCGCACCCGCTGCTCGCCGAACGACTGCTCGACCGCCTGCTGGAGGCTCGATAGCAGCGCGGGCTGTACGGGCTGCTGCTCGATCGCCGCACGGATCCGCGCGAGCTGTGCGTTGCGCGCTGCGGCGTCGGCTCGCATCGCCTGATTGCCGGCCAGCTCCGCCAGCAGCGCCGCAGCGCCGCTGGCCTCGGTGTGTTCCACGAAGTGCACCAGCGGCAAGGCGAACGCCGCGCGCGGCGTCTCGAGCTGCGTGCGGGAGCCGCAGCTCGGGGTGGTGATGCGCTGCAGCTCGGCGAGCTGGGCGGCCTTCGCGCCGAGCGCCGGCAGGGAGTCGATGTCGTGCTCGGTGAGGGGCTGGACGCCGCGCACGGTGAGATCCCGGCGCGGGCGCAGCACCTGGCTCGCCGGGGGGCGCAGGCTTTCCCAGTAGGCCTGCGCCTCGCTCGGCTCGGCGCTCGTCACCGCCACGCCCTCGGCGCTGACCTCCAGCCGGACCAGTGTGTCGAAATCGGAAGCGAGCTTGGTGCGCGCGCCCACGAGGCTCGCGTTCGGCGTACCCCGGCTTTGCGAGAGCACGTTCACGTGGGCCAGCGGCGTCTGAAAGGCCTCGGTGATGAGCCCCCCCACGAGGGGGATGTCGTTGGGCACCGCGTCGGTCACCACGATGACCTCGGGCCCCAGCGCCGCACCGGAGAGCTCCCCTGCGGCGAGGAAGCGCAGCGTCCCGTAGCCCACGCCCTCCGTCAGCGCTTGGTGCACGACGCCGCGAAAGGGCGCGTGGGGCGAGACGACGGGCACGCTTTGCGCGAGGGGCTCGGCTCGCGCCGCCTGCCGGGAGTCCTGCGGGTGCAGCGCCCAGCGATGCGGATCGAACGAGTGGGAGGCGGCATCCCAAAAGGCTTGCTGCATCTGCTCGGTGCCGATCTCGTCGCCCAGCGCAAACTCGACCGCGTCGATCCCCGCGCCCGAGTGGCGCGAGAGAGTGCCCAGCAGGAATTGCCGGCCCTCGCTCTGGTAGTACTCGGTGCGCGAGAACTCGACCCAGCCGCTGTAGAACTGGTCATTTTCGGCGGCGTCGCAGCGGTCGAGCGCGGGCTCGCGGTACACCTGCTCGCGCACGAAGGTGTAGTGCAGCGGCCAGCGCTCGACGCCCAACAGGTGCACCAGGCCGGGCGCTCGCAAGTCACTGACGAACTTGACGCTCGCGATGCCGACCGTCGTGCCCCCGTCGGAAAGAGCGCCGAAATCGCCTGGCGTCAGCAGGTGCCGCAGCCGATCGCCGACGGGGCGACTCGGCAGCACGTCGCAGCGCCCGTCGCCGTCGAGCGGCGCGGAGCACAGCCGCAGCGGCTCGCCTGTGGGGCGGGCGAGCGTCGCGCCTTCGGGCCAATGCATGAAGTCGACTCGATCCTCCGCGCTGTCGGCGCCGCGCAAAAATACGCTGACCACCCCTTCGAAGGCCTCGCGCCGCTCGAGCTCCGCCAGGGCCTCGGCCGGCACCGTGAGGCGCAGCCGCTGGCCCTCGCCCAACTCCTGCAGCTCGGCGGGTAGCGGCACCAGGTCGCCCTGCCCGGCGCCGGGCCAGGGCTGGCTGGGATCGTGCGCCGCAATGCGCACGACCAGATCCGAGGCGGTGAGGGGCGCTCCCCGGTTCCACAGCTCGACGAAAGGCGCTTCGGGCCCGACGGGGCGCAGGCTCAGCTGGCGAAGAGCCACCACCGCGGAGGGCTCGAAGGCGTCGGCCGGCAGCGTGATGGGCTCGAAGTGGATCTCTTCTTCGTAGTCCGGAGGGGCGGGGGGCGCGCACTCGACCGGATTCTCACGGCCCGGGGAGGCGAAGCGGCACGTCTGCCACGGCTCGCCCGCGCTCGGAAAGCGGGCGAACACCTCGTCGACCTGCAGCGCGGGGATCGTGAGCGCGTCGAGCGCCTCCCCCGAGGGGCTGCGGAGCACGACCTCTTCGCCGTCTCCGCGGAGCTTGAACGGCAGGTGCAGCGCGCCTCGTTCGGGCTCGTCGTCGGCCCAGAGAACCAAGCTCTGGCCGGGCTCGAGCCGCACGGCAGACAGCGTGGCGCGCTCCCCCGAGCTGTCTTGCAGGGAGTAGCCGGAAAGGTCGACCGCGCGCGCGCTGCGGTTGTACAGCTCGAGCCAATCGCTGACCTCGCCCGTTTCGTCGATCCAGGTCCCGTCGTTGCGGGACTGCGCCTCGGCCAGGACGACGGGCGCGTCGGGCGCGGTGGTGCTGCCTCCCCCCCCGCTGCCGCCGCCGCCCGGGCCCACGGGCTCCCCGTCCGGGGAGCAGCCCAGCACGGCCAACACACCGAGCGCGGCGACCGGCCCTCGGGGGGGGCGTTGCGCGGCCGCGTACCCCCTGCGACATGCACCCACGGGCTCGGCCGCTTTCGACGCGAGCCAGGGAGTTTCACCGGTGCGGGGGAGGCCCTGCCTCGCGCAGGGCAGCCGCCGGGACTGCCGAAGCCACCAGACCACTCGCTCAGTATGAACGCCGCCTGTGGCGGCGCCACGATTCGGGTTGCCCCTCGCTTTCGCCACCCCTACAAGCGAACCCATGGTGGTGCGCAGCATGTGGGGGGGGAGGCTGGCGGCGCTCGGGGTGTTGGGCTTCGCGACCCGCGTGGGGGCGGCGCCGAGCCCTCCAGCGGGCTCGGGCCCGCCGGGTGCCACGCAATCGGCGCCGAGGCAGCCTTCCGCGAGCGAGCCTTCCGCGCCCGCGTTGGGCGGGCCCGACGAGATGCCCGCGCCCGAGCCCGACGAGGCCCCCCAAAACGAGCCAACTCGGCGCAGCGGCTTCACGATCGGCCTCGCCAGCGGGCTATTCGTGGGGTCCGCCAGCGGCTATCCGAACGAGGCGGACAAGATCGGCCGCGCCGAGCACGAGGTCGACAGCGGCGTCGGCGCCAACGCGGGCGGGGGACTGTGGCTCGGTGTCGCCATCGCCGACTGGCTGACGGTGAGCCTCGGCAACATCGGCGGAGCCTTCGAGCGCGACGGCAAGTCCACCTCGGGGGGGGTGCTCGGCTTCCGCATCGAGGCGTACCCGCTCTTCGCCCTGGGCGGGCCGTGGCGCGATGTCGGGGTGGTGACGACGGCGGGCATCGGCAGCGTGCAGATCGAGCGAGGGGGCGAGGTCGTGGCCGAAGGCCTCGGCGGATCGGCGGTGGGGCTCGGCGCGTTTTTCGAACCGCTCAATTTTTGGAGGCTGCGCATGGGGCCGCAGGTGGAGTACTTCTACCAGTTTTCGCAGAGCCTCAGCGCTCACGCGCTGGTCGTCGGCTGGCGCACTGCGTTTTACGCGGGGCCTTGATCCGCGAGCTTTCGCGCAGTCGAGCCGCCCTCTTCTTCACCCAGGGTACGCTCCCGAGAGTGCGGGCGCCTTTGCGAGGGCGCTCGGCAGAAGCGCCGCTTCCCCGTCGCCCGTCGGCCAGGGCTCGCCGGCGGGCGTGCGTCTCGTTGGTGTGACTGTTATTCTAACGGTTCGACCGTCGCGCGGTGCGGGGGCTCACACGTAGGCATTCTTGTTCCAACCTGGCTCGGCCGTCGTACTCCTCGGGGGAGAGAGCTCGAAACCGCTGGATCGCGCCGAGCAGGCGCTCCGCAACCATGGCTTTCGCACCCAGCGAATCGCGGCTCTCGACCGCTGCGGTGAGCCGAGAGGGGGCGAGCCGAGCGGGGACGCGTACGTTTGGGTTGGCGCCGTCCCCGAAGGGGCTCATTTCGACGCACCGGTGCTGGTGGTGGCGGAGCCGACCGATCCACGCACACCCCTGCCTGCGGGCGCCGCGGAGCTGCGACTCGGCGGGGATTGGTCGGCGCTCGGGCCTCGCCTGCAGCGGATGCTCGCGCTCGAGGCCTCCGCCCCGGGTCGCGCGCCGCCTGCCTCGGTCGATGCAAATCCTCGTGAAGACACGGTAATCTTGCAGGGTGCGCTGCGGCTCGCCGAGGGCATCTCCGCGGGCGCGACGGCGGACGCGTGCCTGTCGCAGTTTGCCACGGGGCTGGCTCGAGAGCTCTCGGCCGCCGTCGACGTGTGGCCCGGCAGCCCTTCGGCCGAAAACCCCTGTTCGCCCGCCGCGCTCGTTCGGGCGGCTCGCGGCGATCGACTCGTGCAACACGCGGGCGAGGGGTCCGACCGCTCTGCCGTGCTCGTGCCCTTGCCTCGAGAGGGCTTGGTGGCGCAGCTCGTGGTGCTCCACCGTGCCGCCCCCTTTCGAGCCGGCGAGCTCTCCCTCATCGAGCACGCGCAGAGCTTCCTGCGCATCGCGCTCAGCGCGCAGGCTTCGATGGCTCGGCTGCGCGAAACGGAGGCGCAGCTGCGCCAGAGTGAGCGGGTGCAATCCGTCGGCCAGCTCGCGGGCGGCGTCGCCCACGATTTCAACAACATGTTGATGGTGCTCACGGCTGCCGCCGAGGTCATGCGCGACGGCCTCGGCCCCGATCACCGGCACGCCCCACACGTCCGGCTCATTTTGGAGACCAGCCACCGCGCCGCCGAGCTCACCCGCAAGCTGCTGGGCTTCTCCCGCAAGAGCCGCATGAGCCTGGAGGTGCTCGACGTGCACGAGTTGCTCGCCACCGTGCGAGAGCTGCTCGAGCACACGCTCGATCGGCGCATTCGTATCGCGATGAGCTCCAGCGAGGGCATGGGCCGAATCCGCGCGGATGCCACGCATCTGCAGAGCGCCCTGCTCAATCTCTGCCTCAACGCGCGGGACGCCATGCCCGCGGGGGGGGAGCTCTCGATTCGCCTGCGGCGCGCCGAGCTCACCGAGGAAGAGGCGCGCGAGGCTCTGCCGAGCGGCGCTGCGGGGCCCTGCGTCGCCATCGAGATCGAAGACACGGGCGTGGGGATGGATGAGCGCACCTTGAAGCGCGTGTTCGATCCGTTCTTCACCACCAAGGAGCCGGGAGCCGGAACGGGTCTCGGCCTGTCGGTGGTGCTGGCCACGGTGCGCGAGCACGGCGGTGCGGTGCGCCTTTCCAGTCGACCGGGGGTGGGCACTCGCTGCACGGTGCTACTGCCCCGAGCCGACGGCCCCGGCGCGGCGAGGAGCGTGGCGCCGGGCTCGGCGGCTCTGGAGGCGCGGGCGCTCAAGATCCTGCTGGTCGACGACGAGCCCGGGGTCTGCCGCGCCACGGCGCACTGGCTGCGCCAGCTCGGCCACAACGTACGCGCGCTTCGAGACGGCGCGCGTGCCCTGCGGCACTTGCTCACCCATTTTGGAGATTACGACCTGTTGGTGCTCGACGTAGTGACGCCGCGGCCCACGGGGATCGAGGTGTACCAGCAGCTGGCGCAGGCCGGGGCTCGTCTCCCCACCGTGTTCGTTTCGGGCTCGCACGAGCCGGATGCCGTCGTGGAGGCGGAGCGGCGACCGGACGTGGTGTTCTTGCAGAAGCCGTTTCGGCAGGCGGAGCTGGAGCGGGCGATCGCGCGGGTGGGAGCGTCGGGGGCGTCGGGGGCGTCGGGGGCGGGGGAGGGGGACACCGAGCGGGAGCGGGGCGTGTCGTCGTTGGGGGGGTGAGGGCCGGAGCCGGAGCCGGAGGTGCGGCTTTACCGCGTCATCGGGACGCACGCGCGGTCGGGGGAGCTGCGGCGCGGAGCTCCGCCGGGTCGCCGGCTCGGGGCCGCGGGGTTCGGGGCCAGCGGCGCTGGGGACTCCGACGGCGCGGCCTGACGGCGGGGCCCCGTTGGCGGACGCCGTGAGCCGGGAGGGGTCCGCGGTGGGCCGCGGCGGTTGCCCGCTTCGACACCCGGCGATGGGCGCCCGTTCGCGTCGGGCGTCGCCGGGGCGCAACCAATCGGCGCGGCGCGGTGAGCGAGCGGCCTGGTTGGGCGCCTACAGGTAGAAGTGGAACTGGGCTTGCAGCATCGTCGGCCGCTGCTCGCGCGCGACCACGTCCAGGCGCAGATCCATGTGGGGGAACAGGAACCAGTTGGCGGTGAGCCACACACCGAGGCGGGTGTCGCCGCGGCCGGCGGGGATTCGATCCTCCTCGACGAGCCTCTCGGGGGTCCCCCGATTCAGCATCTCGCCGGTCAGCGCGAGATGGAAGCCGCGGAGCGGTTCATAGTCGAACGAAGCCATGCTCACGTGTCCGAATCCCGAACGCGAGCGCTTGGTGACGTTGAACTCCCCGAGCACGACCAGCTCTTTGAAGGGCACGTAGCGCAGGGTCGCACCGTGCGCTTGACGCAGCACCCCCTCCGTCGCTGCGGCGGCGTTGCCCACGTCGAGATTGCGCCCGTCGAAAAGCAGCTCGTCGTCGGCTCCGAGCAGCAGACTGCTCACGCCGACCGCGAGCTCCGGCAACAGGGAAACCTCGAGAGAGCCGACGTAGCCGTACTCGCGAAAGCGCTGCCCCTTCACCTGCAGGTTGCCCGCCGAGCCCATGATCTCGCCGCGCAGCTTCCCGCTCGTATAGGCGAGCCCGAGGCCGTGCAGCTGGTCCGACTCGCGGTCGGTCTCGGTGTCCTCCCGCACCCACATGGTGTGGTCCGGCGTGCGAATGCCGTACGGCAGGTTCAGGCGCCCGACACGGATCAGCAGGTCGTCCGTGAAGCGGTAGCCGAGCCAGTGGTTGCGGCTCACGGCCACCAAGTTGCCGCCCTCCAGGTCGCCGGCGAGCAGCGCCTTGCCGGTGTGCTCGTAGAGGCGCTGGGAGGCGCGCGAGGCGCCAATGCTGCCCGCCAGAACGAAACGGCCGACGTACACCGCGCCGTAGAAATCCATCTGCATGGGGAACGCGGCGGTGTTGTTCGTCTCGGTGTCGTGCACGCCGAGGAAGCGAAAGCTGCCGCCGAGCCGCACGTAGTCGGGCTCGGGGACGCCGTAGGCGAAGAGGGCCAAATCGTTCGGGTCCTCTTTGGCGCCGAAGTCGCTCGAGGCCAGGGTCTGCCCCGTCACCCGCCCCATGCCCGTGAGCGTCTCGCCGCCCATCGGGTCCACGTGGCAGCCGCCGCACTCGGAAAAGCCGTGGCGGATCATCCACACGTAGGCGTGGGCGCTGCTGGCGCTCAGGCTGATCCCGGCCAGGGCGACCAGAAACAGAATTCTGCGTAGCGCAACCGGCAGCCTCGCCGCTCTGCGCCAACCAGGGACCTCGGTCCGCGTTTTCATTGGCCGCGTTTTGGCGTATCGGAGCCCAACCGTCAATTCTGAGTGGGCTGCCGATCGCCCCTCAGCCCTGCAGCCGGAGTGCTTCGCGCTTAGCCTGGCAAACCTTGTGATCTAGGGGCTTTTCCTTCATTCTGCGCGGCGTATGATAGGGTCTATGTCGAAGCCACTCTTCTGGTCGATGGTGGCCCTTTCGCTGGGCTGCAATGATGTGTTGGTGGAGGACGTTCCGCCGGAAACGTGTTTGTCTGGGAAGCGCTGGATCGGTGGCGATCGCGGGAGCCCGAATATGTATCCGGGCCGCGATTGCGTGGGGTGCCACAAGGACAACGACGCGCCGGAGCTCGTCTTGGGGGGCACGGTGTACGACACCCTCACCCCAGAGGCGGAGAACTGTTTTGGCGCCGAGGGCGTACTCGTCAGGGTTACCTCGGGAGACGGGCAGATCTACGAGACGTACTCGAACGAGTCGGGCAACTTCTGGTTCTCCGCCCGTGACTACGACTTCGCGGTACCCTTCCAGTCGGTTCAGCTGCTTGCCAGAAATCGCCTGTCGGGCGGCGTCGAGGCCCCACAGATGTTCACGCAAGGGGGCTACGGCGGCTGTGCGCGCTGCCACGGCGCCGAGCAGCCCGGTGAGCAAGAGGCAGGCCCTGGCGAGCCAGACTACGTGATTCCCGTCGATCCAATCGGCATTCCTGCGCAAAACTACGAGATGCTGCTCGAGACCCGGGTTGCCGGGGGAGACTGGCCGTCTCTCCGCTTTTCTGAAGAAGAGGAAGCAGAGCAGGGATTCTGAGATGAGCCCAGCGAGCGATGGGTGAGCTACGATCACGTCCATTGATTGTCGCTGGAAGGCTTCTTGCGTCGCGTGCTCGATGCCTATGCTGATGTGGGTCGGAAGTCTCGGCTTGGACCACCCCGTTGGTTCACGAGAAGCTCGGCACTCCCTTTGGGCATCGTCACGCAGCGTGGTCGCGTCACGAGCGAGGAGACTTCCAGAGATTCAGGTCGCGGCCACTGCCTTGGGGCCTGCCTGTTCCCCGAGTGCCGGGGCCTGTTCGTCGCCTGTGGGCTCTTTGACCACGGTCAGTGCTGTCTCTCTGGGCAAAGGCCGTGCCGTGTGAGGCAGCGCCCTCCAGGAGTTCCCCGTCAAGCCACCGAGGCGGGACGGTCGGAGGCACGCGGAGCGCCAAGCTCGGTAGCGGGCACGCCTGAGAGCGACGCATCAGTGTTCCGAACCACGTGTGGCACCTGGACTTCGTGCACCGGCACATCAACCGGAGCTCGCCGGTTACGCTGATCTTGATCGACGATCATTCGCGCTTCGTAACAGGGCATGGGGTGAATGATGCGGAGCGGGCGGGCACGGTGGTCTCGACCTTCGAGCGAGCCGTCGAGCGGCACGGGCGTCCGGCGCGCCCTGCACGACAAGGGCTCGGCATTCTGGTCTTGGCGGGGAATCTCGCGCTTCACGGAGCTCTTGACGGAGACGGGCATCGGACCAGATCGCACTCCCGAAGAAGCTGGTCGATGGTCACGAATCGCGCAGGCAACTTCTACATCGAGGGTGAGGAGTCTGCCTTCGTATATCCCTACCGCGTCGAGCTTTCTTGGCTCAATCCGATCAGCACACCGCCAGGCCTCCTCGAAGCGCCGCAGATGGCCACCATGCCCCGGTACGGTGGCTGCGCCAGGTGCCACGGAGTGATGCGGGCGCCGGAGGTGGATTTCGTCTTCGATTTGAACCCAGCGAATTCCGAGTCCGTCAACCCGCAGCCGTTGGTCTTCATCCCCTCCCTCGGGCCCGGCGAGTCCCCGTTTTGAGCGGAGGGTCGCCTGGGAGGCACGCGCACGCGCCGCCGAGCCAGGCTGGCCAGAAACCGCCCGGACGGCGCGCGCGGTGCTTCGCGGAACGAACGTCATGTCGAACCGGCCTCGGGTGCCCCCACGGACCCACGTAGAGCAGAAGCCATTGAGCACCGCTCCGCTTCAGCGGCAACTCCTCCCACCTCACCCACTCGTGGGTGGGCGGAGTTGCCGGCGTCCAGCCACTGAAGTGGGCTCTAGTGCCCCGTCCGATGAGTCGTAATCACTGATTGTCGGTCGCCGCGGGAAGAGAGTCGTCTTGCCTCGAGGGGCGGACGGGGCACGTCGGCGCCGAAGGCGCCGCAGAGAAAAAGGGGCGTCGTGTCCAAGACGAGGCCCCAGCGCAAACCAGCGCGGGCCGCCACAGGCGGACCGGCCCGCGGTGGTTTGTGATTGCGACCTGGCGGACACAGCACCAGTGCCCCGTCCGATGAGTCGTAATCACTTATTGTCGGTCGCCGCGGGAAGAGAGTTGTCTTGCCTCGAGGGGCGGACGGGGCACGTCGGCGCCGAAGGCGCCGCAGAGAAAAAGGGGCGTCGTGTCCAAGACGAGCCCCCAGCGCAAACCAGCGCGGGCCGCCACAGGCGGACCGGCCCGCGGTGGTTTGTGATTGCGACCTGGCGGACACAGCACTAGCGCGCTTCGCGGAAACGAATCATCGTTACGCGCTCGCCCAGCTGGAGCTTGCCCGATACCTGAATGTGGGGATCCCGCACGGCGAGCATGACCGGGTTCACTCCGTCCGTCCACGTGCGAGCGGCCTCCCGCACGCGCTCCGGGGAGACCGCCAGCAGGGCCTTGGCTTCGTCGCTCACGTCCGCCGGTGGCTCCCCGACCCGACGAGTCTGGTGGAGCACGTAGTCGACGATGCCCTGGTTGCTCATGGAAGTGCTGATTGACGTACTGACCACGATGCGCTTGGCCGTGTCGATGTCCTCCTCGTTGAGCGTCTTCGAGAAGTCGCGCAGCGAGAGCACCAGCTCGCGCAGGTTTCTCGGCAGCCCGCTCGGGGCCATTCCCCCGGAGACTTCGAGCAGCGCGCGAGCCTTGAAGTCCGAATTGATTCTCGCGTGAATGCCGTACGTGCTTCCGCCGTGCCGCAGAGCACTGGCAAAGGAATCGGTGCTCACCGCCATGGCGCCAGCAACCAAGCGAAACGGCAGGTAGTCCGCGTGCGAAACGGGTGGAGCCGGCAACATCACCGCGATACGAGGCTCGGGTGCCGCACTGTGGACGAGCTGGAGAAAGGGCTTGTCCAACGCGTCTTCCTGCGGAGCTTCGGGCTCCGCCCATTCTGCGCAGTGCTCCTCGGGCTGCGCAGTCCAGCCTCCGAAGTACTCCCCCGCCCATGTTCGTACATTCTCGAAGCTCGCGCCTCCGGCAATGACGAGCTCGGAGCCTTTTGGTAGCATTCGACAGGCGTGGATTTGGCCGAGCTTGGCGGGCGATAGAGCGAGAATGGCCCGCGCGACGTCGTCGTTTTCTGGATAAACGAAGCCCGGCATTTCGTCTCGAACGATGTCGAAGAGGTAGTCGCTCGTGCTGGAGTACTGCTGCAGCTGGTTCAGGCTCTGACGCAAGCGCCCCATCGTCTCCTCCTCGACGAAGGCGGGCTGGGTGGAAAACGCGGCGAAGATCTTCAACGCCGAACGAGTCGCGCGACTGAGCACCTCCCAGCGAAGGTGCGTCCCCGACGGATTCGTCCAAGTGTCAATGCTTCGGCCGCTCAGCCGCGGGTTCACCAAAACGGTGTCGCCCAGCTTGGTGCCCGCGCGCAGGGCATTCACCATCGCAGCAACGGGGCCGTGCGAGTGGCTGCCGGCCTCTGGTACCCACAACCCAATCGCGGTGGTGGCGGAGCCAGGCTTCTCGACCACGCTCACCCGTAGCCCCGACTCGAGCTGGAAAGACTGCACGGGCTGCACCGGCAGCTTCGGCAGCTCCGTGCTGGCCGGAGGCGGCGTGTCCCAATCCTGGGACGCGTCCGGCGCCAGATTGTACGGAGCTGGAAGGGGATGTTGAACAATCGAAGGGCCACACGCCCAAAGGCAACTCGACAGAGCACAGACCCACCCCAGTCCGAGGTTGCTGCGAGAGAACTTACTGCATGCCTTGGGCAACCGATTCACCAGACTCACCACTACTTCACCACCTCTGCCTGCGGGCCGCTCCGCACGGTTCCAAAGTCGAACTCCGACGTGATCACCAATGCCTTGTCCTTCGACAGGAGCTCTGCCAGCTCCGCCGCTTTCTCTTGCGTCAAGCTCCCCTCGCTCTCGCACGAGAGGGCCTCGCAGGGTCGCTCTGCGAGCCGAAAGCCACGCCGCAGGAGATCCGGTCGAAGCGCCACTTCCGCCAGTTCGACCGTCTGAGCCATGGCTTTCCAGTCTCGTGAAGACTGGGCGGACGCGAGAAACTCCTCGTAGTGCTGCCAGACGAGCTTCTCCACGTCTCGATAGTCCTTGTCGACGTTCAGCGTGAAGTAGAGACCGACGAAGGAGGCCAGGTCCTGCTCCGCTTCGTAGGAGCCGGCACGAGAGGCCAGCTGCGCCTCTCGCGCGGCGATTTCTGCCTCTCCTGACCATAGGCGCAGCACCTTCAACAAATCCTCCGGCCGCTGCCCGGCGGGAACGGGCCAAACCACATGAAAGCCCGGCAACTTGTACGGGACGCGAACCTTGAGCTCCTTCGGCGGCGGAGCCCACCCCTCCGTTCGATACCGACAGGCCTCTCCCGCCGGCTCGAGGGTGTGCACCAAATCCGGCCGCCCCTGAACGCCTCGTGGGGGGGGCGGCGGCTTGGCGCGCAACTTCGACCAGTGCTTTTCGACCAGCCGCTTCACCTGGTCGACCTCGAAATCCCCCACGAGAACGAGCCGGGTGCGGTCCATGCTGTAAAGCTGCTCGTGGAACCAGCGAGCACTCGGCAGGTCGAGAACCTCGAGGGTTTGCTCGTTGGACTGCAGGTCGTGGTACGGGTGCTCCTCGGTGTACAGCGCGCCATTGAGGACGCCCGCCGTCGCGCGCCCCTCCGACCGGGACCGCAAGGCAAACTCTCGGCGAACGACCTCCGCTTCGTCTTCCGCCTGCTGTTCGGTGACCCGACTCAGGCCAACGGCGAAGCGCCTCGCCTCGATCCACAGAGCGCGCTCGAGCTGGTTCGTGGGAACGATCGCGTAGTACTCGGTGCGATCGGGCGTCGTGTGGCCGTTGAGGCCGATGGCGCCCAGCTTGCGGTACTGGGACAGAACCCCTGAGTCCTCGTCCGTTCCGCGAAACAGCAGGTGCTCGGTGTAGTGCGCGAGCCCCGCATGCCCTTTTGGGTCGTGGCGCTGCCCCACGGCCACCGAAGAAACCACGGCCACGAGCGGCGCCGCGCGATCGACCTGGAGCACTACCTCCAGACCGTTGTCCAAGCGGTACCTCTCGGACGCTTCACACTGTGGCGCTCGTGCTGATGCTTCCTCCACCACTGAATTGAAAAGCGCCCCCGTACAGAGCGCGACGGTCACCCACTTTCGAACCCTCATGGCCACCACTTTTCCAGAACGAGAGGCCCCCGGCAATCGGCAACTCGCGCCCCCCCGGTCTAGGGGTGAGGGAGCCCTTGCCAGCGTGCCGCCTGCCACCGATGAGCTGCGCAGCGTCGTTGTCGACAAGACCGCCTTCGTCTCCTTCGACTCCAATCGCTACTCCGTTCCCCTCGAGCACGCCCACGCGACCCTGACCCTGCCAGCGAGTGACACCCAAGTGCGCCTGCTCGAGGGCGACCAGCTCGTCGCCGTGCACCCCCGTTGTCAGCTGCGCGAGATCACCGTCGAGCTGCCCGCTCACCTGAAGGGCGGCCAGCCGAAAACTCTGCCCCATCGCCCGCAGCGAATGGATCGCGAGGCCGACGAGCGAGCCTTGCCATGTCGAGGTCACCGTGCGCGTTCTGCCGCGGGGGGGCAGCCGGAAGCGAACGCCCCTCCAGCGGCTGGCGCTCCGGCGGCTCTCCCGCCTTCGGAGGAAGCTTGCTCGCCACGCGCGAGGTCCCGCTCTGCGGCCGACTCCGGGTCGCTGATCCGAGCCATCGCCAGGCCGCGTCTGCTAGAACCGGCGCCAAGATGCCGAGTCCGAAACGGCCCAGCCGTGCGAAGAAGTCGAAGGAGACCAACCAGAAGAAGGTACGGAAGAAGCCAAGCCAGAAGCCCGCCTGGATGTCGATGGTGCCTGGTGGAAAGGTGCTTCCGAGCATGACGTTGGAGCAGCTGCGCAGCGTGAAGGTGAATCACCGTCTGCTCACCGAGGGGTTCCCAGGCCCTCCGGTGATCGGGTACTCGATTCGATCGTTCCGATTCTTGAGGCTCTTCGCCCTGGCCTGCATCGCCGAGGACAAACATCCGGCGCTGACGCGCTGCTGGAAAGAGCTCGACCGGCTCTTCATGCGCGACCCTGCGCTGTCGAACGAGTTCTTCGTCCCGAGCTGGGTCCTTTTCGACTTTCCTTGTGGTCCAGCGCGGCAAACGGTGTTGGACCACTTCCAGCGCTTCGCCGAGGAGGCGGGGCGAGCCGAGCACTTCGCCCCGTTCATCGAGGCCGCGGCCGGCAGTCGCCTGGGGCTGTACCAGGAGGTGCTTCGCTCCGGCAGCCAGATCAAGTACCGAGAGCTGCTGAGCGGTCGAGTGGTGTACGCCCACGCTTCCATCGAGTCGGGCAGCTCCGGCGAAATCGTCCTGGGGCGGCTCGTCGAGCTCGACGGCCAGAACTACTTCTTCGGCGACGTGCAGACCTTCCCCGCTGGGCATCGCGCCCATATAGAGGGCATGGTCGAACGCAAGCTCTTCTGCGTCGAGGACGAAGCGACCAGTGCCGACGAGCTCTACGAAACCTTCATGCGGCTCGCCGGGCCCTACTGGATGTCCGTGGTCGCCAGCAACGAGGCAACGCCCATTCTGGATCCGGACCACTACCGCAGCTACCACCGCTCCGAAGAGTGAGTGGGCTCCTCCCACGCGCCTGGGTCGAGCTGCAGCTCGCAGCCTTCGGCCTGCCGCACGGTGCCGATCCACCCCCTCGCGTCGCTGATGGTGAAAGGAGCCGCTGGCTTGGGAACACCGCTCGGAGATCGACCCGAGGGACCGGGCCGCGCACGAACAGCCCCGCGAACGCGGCCCCTTTCGGCGTCGACCACTCGAGGCCGCCCGTTTGCCCTTTTCGGCGACCCGAGAGCCCCGCTAGGCGGCTTGCCCGATGGCCATCGCCCTGCGAGGGCCCCGTAGAGGTGAAGGGCTGCGAGGAACCACAGCAGGCCGACGAGCATCAACAGGGCGACATCCCGCATGGCCGAATCGTTTAGCGCGAAGGGGAGGCGCCTCATGGGGCTGCCACTGACGCTACTCTGACGCCACTGCCCCACCCCGTGGGCGGCGCACGTCCACTCGAGCGGCCGACCTTGCGGGCATCGAATCGCGGAACCCCCGTCCTGAGCGTCTCTTCGCTCCGTTTTCCAGAGCCCGAATTTCGGCCTTCAGGGGCCCCCAATCCGAAGCCCGATCCATCCAACTCAGACACCCGCGTCGCTCACGCTCCGTTGGGCCGGTTTGTCGGCTTCCGGGTTGGTCAAACTTCGATGATCATGAGGGGGCAACTGGCCCAGCAGGAGCCGGCGCGAAGGCACCTGCTGCAGCGAATTGCCGAGCTCGCTAGAGCAGGGGCTCGATGCGTTCGAAGAGCGCGCCGAAGTGGGCTCGATCGTCGTCGCGGTCCGACTGCGCGGCAAATTCGTCCGAGAGAGCCTCGAGCGCGGCCGGGCTCGCGTACGGGCTGTTCTTGAGCAGCTCGGCGAACTGGGCGATCGATGCCGCCCACCGCAGGTCGGCGTCGGCCTCTGCAAAGGCGCCGCCGGCGGCGGCTCTGGGGAGGCTGGTCGAGACCTCGCGCGCGGCGCTGCCCTCGGCCGCGTCGACATCGACGGAGCGCACCTTGACCCGCGCCAAGTCCTCGGCGGCCACTTCGCGCTCGCCCCCAAAGGCCTCGCCGTCTTCGGGCAGCGGCGCCCCCGGAGTCATCGGAATGGGGACGCCCGCGAGCGCGAGCTCGTAGAGCGCCGTGACGCGGTGACCGGCGCCGATTTCCCCCGCGTCCACGGCGTCGTCGCGGAAGTCGGCATCGGCGATGGCGCGGTTTTCGTAGCCGAGCAGGCGGTACGCGTACACCCACCTGGGGTTGAGCTCCACCTGGATCTTCACGTCGCGGGCGATCAGCGACAGCGTCGACAAGAGCCGCTCGGAGACGTAGTCCGCCGCCTGCTCCTCGCTGCTGATGACGCCGTAGAAGCCGTTTCCGGCATTGCTGATGGCTTCGAGCAAAGAATCGTTGAGGTTGCCGACACCGAAGCCGAGGGCCGTGAACGTGATGCCCGTCCGCCGCCGCTCGCGAATCCGCTCGAGGAGGGCCTCATTGCTGCTGGGGCCGACGTTGAAGTCGCCGTCCGTGCACAACAGGATGTGGTTGATGCCACCTTCGATGAAGCCATCGCGGGCCTGCTGGTAGGCGAGGCGAAGGCCACTTTCGCCGGCCGTGCTGCCTCCCGCGGAGAGCTGCGCGATCTGCGCTTCGATGGATCCGCGCTCGCCGATCTCCGTGGAGGGGAGCCGCACGCGTGTGTCGGAAGCATACGAGACGATAGACACGCGGTCTCCAGGTCGAAGCAGGTCGAGAGTCTGACGCAGGACCTGCTGCACCAGACCGATTCGATCGCTGCCCTGCATGCTCCCCCAGACGTCGACCAAAAAGACGAGGTTGGCCGGGCGCATTTGCTGCGGCGGAGGCTGCTTGCCTTGAATCCCGACGCGCAACAGCGTGGTGCCCGACCCCGAGAGGGAAGGGCTAGCGGCGAGGTCGATGCGGAACGGGACGTCCGCGTCGAAGTCGGCGGCGGGATAGTCGTAGGTGAAGAAGTTGACGTACTCTTCCAGGCGGACGCTTTCCGGGCGGGGAAGCCGGCCCGCTTCGGCGTCGCGCACGAACAGGTCGTAGCTGCCGGTGTCCACGTCCGCTGCGAACGTCGAGAGCGGGTCGTGGGCAGTGAGGACGAACGGGTTGGTGCCCACCGCGTCGTAGCGATCGCCGCCGTTTGCCACATTCGCGCCTTCGAAGCGTCCCGAGGCGACTTGGGGGGGCTGGGTGACGGATCCCGACCTCGTGTCTTCGTACGCGAGGCCCGTTTCGGGATTGACGACCATTGCCCCGTCTAGGTTGTGTGTTGCTACGGACGAGGAGTCGGCTCCGCCGCAGCCCACACAGGCCAGCAGGGTCGAGACCCCCCCGAGGTGGGCGATTCGGGCTCGGATTGTCGCGTTGGTTGCTTCCGTCATGGTCCTTGCTCCTCGCGACTCGTAACGAGGCGAGGTCGCTCTCGTTTGCCGCACGCGGCTTCGGGCGCCGGCTGCCCCCCCCGGCCGCTCTACATGTCCTGCACTCTTTCGGATTGGAGAGCCGCCTGTCTAGGGACGTGGAGCACATTTCGTGGGTGCCGTGCGCTCCGCGATGTGCACATATTCATGATGTGCCCCCGCTTCCCCGGACGATGGACCTCGACCTCTTGGGCCGCCAGCTCGTGCGCGCGTTGCGTGGCTCCCGCTCCCAGACCGCGCTGAGCCGGCGGATGGGGTATCGGACGAACGTGTTCTACCTGTGGGAGAGCGGCCGCAGCGCGCCGACGGCGGGTCGCTTCTTCCGGCTGGCGAGCGTCGTGGGCGTCGATTTGCGGCGGTCGATCGCGCGCTTCTTTCGATCGGAGCCGAGCTGGCTCGCCGAGCGTGATATCGGCGACGGTGCCGCGTTGGTGGCGCCACTGCTCGCTCACCTGCGCGGCAAGGCCTCGGTCGTGGAGCTTTCCCGCGAGATCGGCTGCAACCGATTTGCGCTCTCTCGCTGGCTGAAGGGCAAGGTGGATCCCGCCCTGAGCGACTTCATGCGCTATGTCGAAGCCAGCTCGGGGCGCCTGCTGGATTTTCTCGCCGGGCTCGTCCCGCTCGACCGAGTTCCCGTCGCCAAGGCCCGCTGGCAAGCCCTTCTGGCGGCCCGAACGACCGCCTACGATCTGCCCTGGTCGCACGCCGTCTTGCGCGCGATGGAGCTCGATTCCTACGCTCGGCTCGAGCGCCACGAGCCGGGATGGTTCTGCCGGCAGCTCGGCATCACCCGGGCCATGGAAGCGGAGTGTCTGGAGCTGCTCGCCAGAACGGGGCAGATCCACAGCGTCGATGGCAAGTGGCAGTTGGCCAACGTGCTCGCCGTGGACACGCGGGAAAACCCGAAGGCAGCGCGCAGGCTCAAGTCGTTCTGGCTGGGGGTCGCCGAGGAGCGCCTCGGAGCGGGGGTCGACGGCGTCTTTTCGTACAATCTCTTTGGTGTCTCACGGAAGGATCTCGAGCGTCTCAAGGAGCTGCAGAGGGCTTACTTTCGGGAGCTGCGGCGCATCGTGGCGGAGTCGCAGCCGGTGGAAACCGTGGCGATCGTCAACACGCAGCTGCTGTCCCTGCTCGAAACACCGCCCGAGGCGCCAGCCGGCGAAACGTCCAACCCCTGAACGGGGAGCGCGGCCCGGTGGAGCCGAAGCCCCGGCAAGAAGAACGGACCTGAGGGGATTTGCACGGCTCGGTGCACCGCTGCGAGAGTGAGCTCTGTCGGCCCTCTCGGGCAGGCGTGGGCGCCCCCGTCGGGGCTCCGTGGAGGTCCCGCTCGGCTCTGGCGTCGGCGAGTGACTGGAGCAGCCCATCGTGAGGATCTGCACCGGGGGGCGCAGATG
Source organism: Polyangiaceae bacterium (assembly GCA_050299315.1). Lineage (GTDB taxonomy): Bacteria > Myxococcota_A > Polyangia > Polyangiales > Polyangiaceae > SZUA-265. Next base: position 77,597 of record JBNKVS010000062.1, on the reverse strand, counting down.
CTCCCCACGCAGGTGCACGGCTCCACTGGACAGCGGCATTCCCTTTCGAAATAGTGCATTCGATGAGTAGAGTCGGGGGCGCGCCGCGCCGGCACGCAGGTCTTTCCGATCGCCACTCCCCATCGCCTCGGCGCCTCGTCGTCGCCTGCCTGGCAGTCGAGCTCGGCGCGGGCTCCTGCGCGGGTGGCCAAACTGGCGATGACGGGTTCATTCCTTTCGAACCGTTGCCTTCGCCGCCTCTCTCCCCGGACGGCGCGATCGCCATCGATCCAGACACCGGCCTGGCCTACTCCAGCGCGGCGTATTCCGTACGCTACGAGTGCCGCGTTCGTTGGGCGCCGGGCGGCCACCAGGGGCAGGCGCCCAACGCGGGGGAAACGCGTGCCGCTCTCGGGCTCGAAGCCACCGCCGGCGCGCCCCTCGACCCAGGGGCGGCTCAGACTCTGCTAGCTCGGGACGAAAGCAGGCGCCTGGTCGCCTTGAGCCCGAACGTGACGGGATTTTTCACGACCGAAGACGGGGCGCTCGCCGAGCCCTTGTCGGGGCGCGTCGAGCTGCGCGAAACCTTCGCTCGGTTGCGGGTCGAACTCGCCACGTCCGAGCTGCGCGGTACGCTGGAGATCGACCAGTCCCTCTACCCGACGGCCACCGTGGCGATGCAGTTCTTCCGCGGCGGCACGGCGCGCGGCACGCTCGAGAGCGTTGCCAGCCGTCCGGAGGCAGCCGGGGGCTCCCCGTTGCCTCCGGTCGTGCTCGCCGAGTGGCAGTGTTCGACCCGGTAGCTGTCGAGCTGGGCCACCACGGCGACCGCGCGCGGGATGCGAGCACCCGCCCCGAACGCGCGAGAGCGGAAATCCGCGAACCCGACCGCGCCCCCCTCCGCCCCATGGGCGCTCATGCTCTGAAATGGCCACGGGCGATACGCCAGATACCGAACATGAAGAACGTGAACATGAACCACACGACGGCCCCCAGCAGCTGCCCTGTCATGAGTAGAACAATCCAGACGGCCATGACGACCACCAGATAGGTGAACTCGGCCACGAGGTCACGGTTGCGCCGCCCCCGCCGCCCTGCCTCGGAGTGGTTCTGGCTCTGGTGAAGGACTGACACAATACACCTCCCACTCTTGGCAACCTCGCAGCGCGGGCCCCAATGCCCAGCGGCAGGGGATTGCACCCACCATGCGTGTCGGTGCTTTCACTCGACACACTCACTCAAATAACCACTGCGCCGAGCCTGCCAAGGGGCACGACCTCGAGAGAACCGAACCCCGCCTCGGTAGGGTCACCCGCTCGCGGGAGAGCCGAACCCCTCGTGAGGCTCAGCCGCGATCCACCCTGGGCCCTGGGCCACCCCCTGGCGGCGGCGCAGTCTGGGCGTCGGTTGCCCCGTCGCGCTGGTGGGTTGGTGGCGTTCGAGGTCGACGAGGGGCTCGCCGCGCAGTGCCTCTCCGAGAAGCAGGTGGTAGCCGATACGGCCGTGGGTCGCTTGCCGTGCTCGGTGGTCGAGACGAGCGAGCAGGAGGCGATCGCCCGCGCACAGGATGCGCGGCGGCGGGCAAGGAGCGACGAGCGAGCATCGTCCGTTCCTCTCGCGATGCGCCACGCTGGCGGAGGCGGCGGGAGCCATCTCCAAGCCGGCCAAAATCCGCCGGGACGGCACGCGCGGTGGTTCGTGCAATGCCGCTTGGGTTGATCCCGCCTCGGCGGGTCGCCCCCGGATCGCTCCGAAATCCCTACGCACGCACGATACGCTACGGCCGCCGACGCACCGCCGAATCGGCGGCGGTCCGCAGCATTTCGCGAAGCCACGGTTCCGCACTCGCCACCGTGGGAAAGGCGCGCGTTGGATACGTAGCGCCGGACAACCACAGAATCGCGGTGAGCACCCCACGCTGAACGGCCGACGACATCACCACGGCCTGGCCCGCCATGCGACTCGGAGCGCGCGCATGCCACGTTCGCAAGACATTGGCGACCTCGCGCCGCTGCGTGGCCGTTGGCAGCGGCGCACCACGGACGTCGAGCGCGAGGCCGAAGCGCTCCCCGCGGTGGAACAGTTGATCGAGGCGCAGGAGCCAGCCCGAAAACTCGCGATCGGTCAGCGGCGCGTCGGGCATACGAGCGCGAAAGAGTGGCCAATCGGACTCGTCGTAGAACGGCTCTGCCATGTCCCCATGGCATTTGACGGCTCGTGCGACGGCTGTCAATCGCGCTCCCGCCTCTTCTGAACGACGGTGATACGGGTCGTTGAGTGGACAATCCGCCGACCCTGCCTCTGGCCAGGCCAAGCTGGCCAGAATCCGCCCGGACTGCACGCGCGGTGGTTCGTGGAATGCCGCTGTGTGTTCATTCCGCCTCGGGCGGCCCACTCGGGATCGCTCTGAAACTCCCACGCGCAGCCGCGCCGCAGACAGGTAGTGCAAGGAAAGGCGCGGCACGTGCGCTTCCAAGCTGACGAAGGTATCCCCGTGATGGGTCGTGATTCGGTGTTGGATGCTCGCCACCGGCCATTGCGCGAGCAGCGCACGGTAGCGTTCGCGGATCCTCCGGGCAGCGGCGGGGCTGCGGTAGAGTGATTCGCGAGGGCCTGTCATCGTGCGTCTTCCAGGGAGAGGTTGACCAGCGCCAACACCGCCAGGACCGTCGCCAAGTCTCCGTGGCAAACGACCTTCAGCCGACTTCGCTCGGGGCAGTGGACGCACTCCACCTGCAGCGGCCCTTGCCCCTGGCTGCCGCGCTTCTCCCGTGTCGAGGCGAGCAGCAACGTCGTCAGGCGATCGGCGGTGTGCCGGCTCACGCCGTCGATGCCCACGATCGTGGACGCCTCCGTCCGCGGGGTTTGGGCCACGAAAGACTCCGAAGGCGCACCCGGAAACGCCTCGAGAGCTTCGCGAGGGACCCGGTAGCGCTTGCCCACCTTGACCGCCGCCAGGCGCCCCTCGCGAATGTGCCGGCGCACGGTCTTGACGTGCAGACCCAACCGCTCCGCCGCTTGCTCGGGCGTGAGCAGTGGCGACTCGCCCGCCGCCGTCACGAGCCGCCGAAAGGGATGGGCGGCAGGTGTCGGAGACAACCCTCGATCACCAGCGATTCTTCTCGCAGACTCGCCGCTCGCTCCGGCTGACCGAGGCGCTGATAGTCCCTGGCCGCCGCACTGCATTCGTCCGCGGCAGCGCGCAAGAGCGCCTCGATCTCGGCCCGGGGCACCTTTCGGGGCGCGACCTCCGTGCGCACTGCCGACCGCTCCGCCACATGGGGAGCCGTCGCGTTGTCGAGCGCGTTCAAAGCGGCGCGCAAGCCACTCACGGTGACACTCTTTCCCGCTTTGAGGGCGGTCCTCAATTCCCCGGCCAGGGCCGACCGGACCCGGTCCAGAAGCGCCTCGTCACCCATCTTCTCGACTCAACCTAATCGCGTACAATTATTCCGAACGGCTACTATTTATCAAGGTAAAAGTAAAAATTAGGAATGTTAGGGAACTATTCGTCCGATCGTCGGGCAGCACGCGTCGAGTGTCCGCAGTCCGGGCACGTCACTGCGTGGGGCTGCCACTCTTCGACGCGGGGGCTGAGCGGTGGCAGCTCGATCTGCTGATGGCGCTGGGCGAGCGGATCCGGCACGTGCGGCAGCACCGACCAGCGCCTATCGCACTCGGAGGGGAACCCGTGCACCTGCTCGCCAATCCGATTGGCGGGAGCAGCTCGCGCTGTGCTCACGTGGGCGTTCGAAGCGGATTGGGCGAGGGAGGTGGCTCGCGCGGAGTGGTGAGAAAGCAGCTACGACCTCAGCCGCCCATCCACTCTCCATTGCCGACGTGAGCCGCGCGAGGAGCGTCTTGCCCGCGCCCGGCGGCCACGAGGAACAACAAATCATGCTGGCCCGCTGCCGCCACCTCGAGCGCCCGTCGCGCGACGCTCTGTCCGCGCACTTGGGCGAGAATCTGGTCTGGGCGAGGCCCGCGGGCTTGGAGTGCTCTCCACGGAGGATGCCGGCTGGAGCGACTGCGGCAACCCGACGTGAACTTGCCGCCGCGGCGACCCGGCCCCGGCCGGATCGCGCGTCTCGAGACCGCGCCCTCCTGCCGAGCTGCTCATTTTTCCGGGCTTCGGGTGAGCGCCAACGGATGCAGGCAACCGGTCGCGCGGGGGACCGTCACGCGGAGGGGTGCTCTTCGAACTGCCGTGCGTCGTCGCAGATTTCGTACCACGACGGCTTCTCGGAGACGAACTCGTGGAATTGGTTTTTCAGGCCGAACTCCGTGTCGAGCGCATTGGCCGCGATGGGGAAACGCTCCGCATCCGACAGGATCTCTCCGAGCGACGTACCACACGTTCGGCAGAAACACCGGTGGTACTGGTAGGGCGCCACCGGCTCGAACGCCTGCACGTTCTCCTTCCCCTGAATCCACCTCAGGTGCTCCCTCTTCACGAACACGATCGCGCTCGCGCCGACCTTGCGGCACCGGGTGCAGTGACAGGTACCCATCATCGACGGCTCGGCGAGCAGCTCGAACCGAACCGCTCCACAGCAGCAACTTCCACGAATCATCGCTGTTCTCGCCTCGAGTCGAGGCCCGCGCGGGCTTGAACGATTGATCAGTATCAGGAGAGCGAGAGCCTGCCAACCGCCCGAGCGCTACCGAGTCCGCGGGCGCGGCGGCCGATTCCGGGCCTCGCGTCGCGGGGCGCGTCGACTCGGCGGTGCGCGGCTCGTTCGAAGAGCCCGCGGATCGCGGCCATGCAGCCCCCGTCGATTCGCCGGTTGTTCCGCCGGCTCAGCCACTCGTGCCCCGCGCGCTTCATTGGCTCGCGGAACTGAGACGGCGCACGGGGGGGTCCCGAGGTCATCGCGACCGCCGCGATGGCGTCCTCCGCGGCCTGCGCCGCGGGGCGCGACGAGTCGCTTCACTCCGGAAGGCTACCGCCGGGCTGGGACGAGACGGCGCCGAAGCGATGCTGACGTTGCTTGGCGCCCGCGACGGGCGGCGTCTTCCGCGTGCAAAACGGATGTCCCTCTGCCAGATTCGGACCCCTCTTTCCCCATGGCATTCAACGACAAGAAAACGCCTGCCGACGCGCCCTCCCGCGTCGTCCCCCGGCATTACCTCTTCGCTTTCATTCTCGTCACGACGCTCTTCTCGCTGTGGGGCTTCGCCAACGACGTGACCAATCCGCTGGTGCGTGTCTTCAAAGAGGTCTTCGTCATCAGCAACGCTCAATCGAGCCTCGTGCAATGGGCCTTTTACGGGGGCTACGCCACCATGGCCATCCCCGCCGCGCTCGTTGTCCGTCGCTATTCCTACAAGACCGGCATCCTCGTCGGCCTCGCCCTCTATGCGTCTGGAGCCCTGCTCACCATTCCCGCCAGCACCGCGCTCTCCTTCGACATCTTCCTCGTCGGCTTCTACGTGCTGACCTTCGGCCTGGCCTTCCTCGAGACGGCCGCCAACCCCTACATCCTCTCCCTGGGACCGCACGAGACGGCCACCCGCCGGCTCAACCTCGCCCAGGCGTTCAACCCCATCGGCTCCCTCACCGGTATGATCGCGGCCAGCCTGCTCGTACTGCCCTCGCTCGATATCTCGTCGTTTCGCAGCGACCAGCTCGCCGCCCACCCGGAGTACGCCGCGATGCTGCCCAGCGAAGCCGACGCCGCCATCAGCGCCTCGTGGGAGGCCTTCGTCAAGGCCGAACCCGCAGCCTTTCGCGACATCCAAACCCACGACCTGCGGGTCGTCATGATCCCCTACGCCATCATCGCCGCGGTGGTCATCCTCACCTTCATCGCCTTTGCCGTTTCCAAGCTGCCCGACCCCGGGCACGACGACGCGCCGGTCCGATTCGGTCCGCTCGCGAAGCGCCTGCTCACCTCGCCGCTCTACGTCGGGGGCGTCGTGGCCCAGGCCTTTTACGTCGGCGCGCAGATCATGTGCTGGACCTTCGTCGTCCACTACGGGATGACCCTGTGCGGGCTGACCGCGTCGCAGGCACAAAACTTCAACATCGCCGCCATGGTGCTGTTCCTCAGCAGCCGCTTCGTCTGCACCGTGCTGCTGCGCGTGGTCAAACCCGGCCAGCTCCTCGCCGCGCTCGCGGTCGGCGGCCTTGCCCTCACCGTCGGCGCCATCCTCCTGCAGGGCATGCCCGGCCTCTACTGCCTCGTCGGCGTCTCCGGGTGCATGTCGCTCATGTTCCCCACCATCTATGGAATTGCTTTGGACGGCCTCACCCCCAGCGACGCCAAGCTCGGCTCGGCCGGCCTCATCTTCGCCATCGTCGGCGGCGCCATCATGCCGCGCCTGCAGGGCGCCATGATCGACGACGACGGCCTTCGACTCGGCGGCTTCGCCCTCGAGTCCGTCCGCGTCTCCTTCGTCCTGCCTGCCGTCTGTTTCATCGTGATCGCCCTTTACGGTTGGATGGCCCGCGGCTCTGTTGGAGCCAGAAACTGACGCGCTGCGGAATGGATCAGCTGCTATCGGCCCTGCGCGGAGGCGGCGTTCCGCACACCCTCGTGATTGGCTGACCGTCGCGCAGGTCGCCACACCGGGCGGGGGATAGCAGCCACAGTGTTTTTTGTGACGCGGTTCAGCGGCCGATAGGTACGGGGGCCGGACAGGCTGGCAGGGCAGGGTCGAGATGAGCGTGTGGCGACGCTCGGGAGATGATAGGTGCAGACGAAGGAGGCAGCGCTTCGCTCAGTAACCATGGTGCAATCCCCCCCCTGTAGCCCGTCTCGCCCCGCACGGCTCGTCCGCGCCGCGCTCGCAGCGGCCCTCGCTCTGTCGTGCTCGCCTCGCCGCGGGGCAAGCACGAACCCAGCCACCGTCGAGTCAGTTGCCGTCGAGGCGGCCACTGTCGAGGCGGCCACTGCCGAGGCAGCCACTGCCGAGGCAGCCACGTCCAACCCCCTCGGCGCCTTCGAGCACCATCAGAGCTCGGGAGCCGCTGCCACGAGCGGCGCAACGTACGACTCCACGGAACAGACCTACACGTTGTCCACCGACGGGGGTGTCGCACCCGATTCGGGGACTGGCTCCACGTTCGCGTGGAAAAGAATCCAGGGCGATTTCATCCTCCAGGCGACGGTGCGAGGGGCGGGCGCTGGCGGTGAGCACCGCGGCACGTTCGGTATCATGGCGCGCCAAGCGCTGAACGGCGATGCTCCCTACGCCGCCGGCAGCGTCCGGGCCGAGCCACGCACATCGCTCGAGTACCGCGCGGGCAAGAGCGCCGCCGTCGAGGAGCTCGAGATCTCCTCGTTTCACCCGACCGAAATCCAGCTGGCGCGAACCGGCAACCGGTTCACGTTCTCCTCTGCCGTTTTCGGCGAAAGCTACAAGTCCGTCAGCGCCGAGGTCCCTCTCGGGGCCGAGAGCTACGTGGGCATCTTCACCCGCCCCGGCGAGGAGGGCGGATCCGCGCGCGCCGTATTCAGCAACGTTCGCTTGGTCATCCCCGCCGGGCCGAACTTTCGAACGCACCGAGACTACCTGGGGAGCCACCTCGAGGTCGTGGACGTGGCGACGGGCTCGCGCAAGATCCTCCGCAGTGAGCCCGGGTCGATCCAGGCCCCCAACTGGACGCCCGACGACAAGCTCATCTACAACAGCTCGGCCGGTGTGATGTACACGTACGATCTGGCAACCGGCAAGGTCGCCGAGCTCAATACCGGGCCGCGTCGCAACAACAACAACGACCACGTCCTGTCGCTCGACGGAAAAATGCTCGCGCTGAGCAACTTCGAAGGGGAGCCGTCGCGCTCGGTTGCCTTCGTGCTCCCGGTGGAGGGCTCGGACGACCCCGTGCAGATCACTTCACCCGAGCGCGGGCACACGTTTCTGCACGGATGGTCGCCGGACGGAAAGAAGCTGGTATTCACCGGCGGGCGCAACGGGGAGAAGGGGGACTACCGCAACCTCTGGGCGGTCGACGTGGAGACCAAGGTGGAAACCGCGCTGACCCCGCCGGGAACCCTCGACGATGGCCCGGAGTACACACCGGATGGGCAATACATCTACTTCAACTCCGTTCGCACCGGCACGATGCAGATCTGGCGCATGCGGCCCGACGGGAGCGAGCCGGAGCAGATCACGTTCGACGAATACAACAACTGGTTCCCCCACGTGTCTCCCGATGGGGCCTGGATCGCCTACGTCGCTTTTCCGAAGGAAATCGACCCGTGGTCCCACCCCTTCTACAAGCAGTGCACCATTCGTCTCATCCCCACCTCGGGCGGAGCCCCCAAGGCGATCGGATACTTCTACGGGGGCCAGGGCTCGATGAACACTCCGAACTGGTCACCGGATAGCACGCGGCTCGCGTTCGTCAGCAATTCGAAGCTCTGAGAGGTTCGCCCAGGGCGTCGTACGAACGTACGAACCACGAGGTGAGGGCCCGCTGGGAGCTCCCCGTCACAACGAGGCGGTGACGCGCCGGAGCCCAGGACAGGTCCTCCCGCAGCGCGACCAGCGGCGAGCCGACGATCTCACCGCGAGTTTCCTCCGCTGGTCGACTCCCGGGCGCGGGGCACGCCCGCGGGCGCTCGTCGGGTGCCTTGTCGCCTCGGCCGTTCGGCTGCGTCGTCGTTCGTCGGGTCGTTGTCTCTTCGTGCCGAATGATTGCCAACGTGCGCGACGGGGTTGAGCATTGGCGCCAAAGACGAGCTCGCGAGTTCGGTTCCCCCGGGGGGGAGTGCGGATCGTGGTACGCGTGCAACTCATGATTGGGATTGCATTGGACTATCGAGGGCGCGGCGCCTGCCTTGCCTTGTTGTTGGCGTCGGTGGCCTGCGGCGGCAGTGTGCCGTGGGTGGTGACTCGCCAGTCAGGGCCTCCGTCCACCTTGGCAGGCACGAAAGTCGTCTTCGTGAAGTTCGACTACGGGAGTTTGCACGTCGCCGGCAAGGCGGAGCCGGAGTGGGTCGACGAGCACGTGAGCGAGGAGCCCGAGTACGCCAGCAAGACGTGGCCGGATCTGAAGCATACGTTCGAGCAAAACTACATGGACGGGCTGGTGCACGAATGGGGCGGAGCCCGCCGCCTCGATGGCGATCAGGCCCCTCCGGAGGGCAGTGCGGTGCTGACCGTGCACCTCAACTCCATCACCCCGGGGCGCTACATTCCCTTTGCCTCCAAGGAAACGCGGTTCGACACGACGCTCAGCTTCGACGTGAACGAGGAGCCGAGCGACGAGATCATGATGCAAATGGGCCTGAGCCCCAGCCCGGTCATGCCCTCGCTGTTCCAGCACGCGGAGAACATCGGGTTGCGGCTCGGCTTGGCGACGGGCGAGTTCATCGAAACCAAAGCCAAGCTCTGAGTGCGCGCGCGGGCCGCTCCACTGGAGGGCTTGCTCCCCGCTCCGGTTTGACCACGCCGTCGTGGATGGCGTCGTACTGATCTGCACCCACTCTCCGAACTCTTCCCTGAACGGCGGATATCAAGACCACGATCTCCGTCGCTCGGGAGAGCTACGCCTTGACATCCCCACCCATGGAAGGGATTTCAAAACCACTCGGGGCGGCACGCCGAGGCGGATTTGACGTGGCGGGCCTACCACGAACGACCGCGCATGCAATCCGGGTGGATTCTGGCCAGCTTGGTGGGGTGGAGCTCCCGGCTTTCCAGGCGCCGGATCTCGTCTTGTGGTGCGGTGGGTGCGGGAGTCGCTTTCCGGAGCCCTCCCTTCTCGTGCTTGCGCACGGGGCGAGGGGGCCGTGCTTTTTCTTTCCTGGGCGAGACGGATTGCACGGGGCGTGAACACGAAGAGTCGATGCAAGCTACCCCGCAGACCGCGAGCTCGACTCGAAACCCCAGGAATTTCCAGCCCCCGTCACGCCGACACGCCGGCCGCCAGCGATGGCTGCCGCCGCTTCGCCCGGCCCGTCGCGTCGCGCTCGCCGCGCTCGCCCTCGCCAGCGCATGCAGCCGTGGCGGTGATGCAGGCGGCTCCGAAGGTAGGGCGCTTTCGGAGCCGGGTGATTCCGAGAGGGAGCGCTCCACCGTCACCCTCGCCGACAAGCTCGACCTTTTGGTGATGGTCGACAACTCCCGATCCATGGCGGACAAGCAGGAGCTGCTCCGCCTCGCGCTGCCCGATCTGATCGAAAACCTGCTCAGCCCGCCGTGCCTCGGCCCCGGCGGTGCCACGCAGCGCCCCGGCGAAGGGGGGCAGTGCCCGGCTGGCTGGCAGCGCGCGTTCTTTCCCATGGAGGACATCAACATCGCGGTCATCACGTCGAGCTTGGGAGACGCGGGAGCCGAGGCCTCCTGCCCCACCAGAGGCCACATCGGGTACATTCCGGATCAAGTCGACATGGCCCACACGCTCGGCAGCCTGCCGCGCGGCCAGCACCTCGAAGCCAGCGAGATGGGCTTCCTCGAGTGGCGAGGCGGTAGCGAGGTCGAGGCGTTCGTCGCGAAATTCCAGGCGATGGTCGAGTCCGTGGGAGAACGCGGGTGTGGGTTCGAAGCTCCGCTCGAGTCCTGGTATCGCTTCTTGGTCGAGCCGAAGCCGTATCGCGCACTCGAGAGAGTCGCTTGTTCGGATCGAGATCCGATCCACGGCTGCGTCGCTCCCGCGCGCGGGCCCGAAGGGGAAGTCCTGTTGGACGAAGAGCTGTTGGCGCAGCGCCGTGCGTTTCTTCGCCCCGACTCGCTGCTCGCCGTCGTGATGCTATCGGACGAAAACGACTGCTCCATGCGGGTCGGCAAGCAAATGTGGGTCGTCAGCAACACCAACGACACGCGACCGATGTTTCGGGCCTCGTCCGCCTGCGAAGAGAATCCGAACGACCCTTGCTGCTACACGTGCGTTCTGGGGGCGCCTCCCGAGTGCCCCCCGGACCCGGTGTGCCAGCAGGGCGCGGGGGACGGGAGGCTGAGCGAGGCCGAGGACGCCGGCAACCTTCGCTGCTTCGACCAGAAGCGGCGCTTCGGCACGGACTTTCTCTACCCCGTCGAGCGGTACGTCAACGCGCTTCGCAGCGAGAAGCTCTGCAGCAGCAGCCCCGACCTCGGCCTCGAGGGCTGCCCCCGCGCCGATGTAGTCCCCAATCCGCTGTTTCCCGAAGGCGGTCGCGCCGAGTCCCTCGTCTACCTGGGTGGCATCCTCGGCGTCCCGTGGCAGCTTCTCGAGGCGAGGGAGGCGCCGGATGGCAGCGCCCTGCCAGACGGCGTTCTGCGCTACAAGTCGTGGGCGGAGCTTTCGCGAGATGGCGATTGGGACGTGATCGTCGGTGACCCGGGCCGCGAGGGCGGGCGGGCCCCCACCCCCCCGAGCAGCCCCTTCATGGTGGAGTCGGCCGTCGAGCGAACCGGCATCGAGGTCAACCCGATCAATGGCCGGGAATACGACACGAGTCAGTCCCTCGGGGAGGAGGGGCCTCCCCACCGCGACGACCTGCAGTTCGCCTGCATCTTCCCGCTCGCCGAGCCTCGGGAGTGCGGCGCGGGCGAGATTGCGGAAGGCGTGGTGTGCGACTGCTTCGACGGGGACAACGACCGCCCCGTTTGCGAAGAGCAGCCCGGCGTGACGCCGCCCACGACGACGCAGCACTGGGCCAAGGCCTACCCCGGGGCACGCCAGCTACAGGTGCTGCGGGGGCTCGGCAAAAACTCCGTCGTCGCCTCGATTTGCGCGCGAAATGTGCAGGACGCGACTCGTCAGGACTTCGGCTACCGACCCGCCGTCAGCTCGCTCGTGAAGGAGTGGGCGTGGAGCATGGAGGGGCTCCCCCCCGTGGTTTCGACGGGGCGCTGAGCCCGGCGAAGCGATCGGCGCGCACTGCCCGGCGCCTCGCCTCGAGGCCGGCGCTCGGCGGCGCCGATCGTCATTTCACCCCCAAACGGTCGCCTTCGGCTCCGCCAGCCCACAAAACGAGCGCTAGCGTGAGGCAAGCGCCACACAGCGAGGCGTGCGACGACAAGCGTCGGTTCGCTGCGACGAGCACCGTCCGAGGCGGCGCTCGCCACCGCGAGCCCTGTTTGGTACTCCTTCTCTTCGGATGCCGCGGTTGCCCTTGCCGCGGGCCCCCACGGCAGAGGGCAGGTCGCTCGCCGGACCCACGTCGAACCCTCGATGGACACGCTTCGAGCACCGCGTCCAGGGCCCACTGATCATCGGCGTGGGCACCTCGGTGGAGCGCCACGATGCACCCGTCTGGGGCGAGCGGAAATTCGCCGGGCAGCCCCAGCGAGCCGTCCTCCCGCCCCGCCGCCGCATGCGTAGCGGCGCCGCTGGCGAGCGCGCGCGCCGCCGCCGCCCAGGCGCGGGTCGAGCACCGCGCGCGGCGACGTGCCCACGCCGAACGACGCGTCCAGCACGAACGCCGGAAACGGCTCCAGCGCCGTGATGAGCTGCAGCACCGCGGCACGGCAGCGGTCGATCGCTCCCCAGTCCGCCCTCCGGAAACTCCGCCGCCAATCCCTCCGCCGCCAGCAGCGCGTTGCGCGCGCGCAGCGGCAGATCCAGCGCCTCCGCTAGCCGCAGCACCAGCGGGCGGCCAGGCCGCGACCCTCCCACGTGCGCAACACCCCGAAAGGGTGTGGCCCCGGCGCACTGCGCCGCCCCGGGGCCCGCGCCGCTCCCCGCAGCCCAACCCGGCCCCCTCCGCGCCCCGCGCAATGAGCGCGGATCTGAGCGGCGATCTGCCGCACCGCCGGGCTCGCGTCCTCCGCGACCAACAACTCCAGCCCCGGCAACAGCCGAATTCGCCGCCACGCCTCACCGGACCCCTCGAGCCCCTTCTCCGCCGCCCCTCCGGACGCACCCGCCGCTCGCGACGCCGCTGCCTTCCCCGCCCGACTCGCGAGGCCTAGCGCCGCGGCCGCGGGCTCCGCCGGCGGCTGCGCCGCCACCTGCGCCAACAGCTCTCTCTCCCCCAGCCGATCCAAATACTCTCGCACCCGCGCCAAACGACGCATCCCCTTCGCCTTCAACCGACCAATCGCGATCAACCGCAACAGATGCCCCCGATGATAGCGCGTCGCCGAGCCGCGAAACCGCGGCGCCGGCAGCAACCCCCGCTCCGCGTAATAGCGCACCGTGCGAGCGGACAACCCCGCGAGCTTCGCCAGGTCCGCTAGCGACCACTCGCCCTTGCCGCCACCGCCTCCGGCGGGCCCTGCCGCGCCGCCGCCGCCCGTCACCGTGGACACCCCTCCGGCTCGGGTCACCCCTGCTGGGCTCTGGCCGCCCGATCGCGCTCCGAACACGCCCGCTCCCCCTCCGCGCCGACTACTGACCCCGTACACACTGGAGAGTATTGGCCACCACCTGCCAGTGCGCACCCGGATACTGGCTCGATTGGACCCCCGGAGGCTTCAATCACGCCAGTAACTGGCGAGAGGCAGCGGTTCAACCGCTTCAATCTACCCAGTTACTGGTGAGATCGAACCCTCTCACCGTCTCCATCTCGCCAGTGAATGGCGCCGAGCGACGGTCCAAGCCTTCGATCTCGCCAGTTGGTGGATAGAGACGAACGGTTCGAGGGTTCGATCTCGCCAGTTGGTGGGTAGAGCCGAACGGTTGAACCGCTCCCTCTGCCCAGTGTGGAAGCGCCCAACGGGCGAAGCGTCGGGGGGGCGGGCTGCTTTTTCAGGAGCGAGGCGCCGGGCTACCGGGCTACGGAGCGGGCTGCGGAAGCGAGCTTCCCGCGCCGTCGCCTCGTGGGCCGCGCTACGCCGCAGACGACCCCACGGGCGAACCACCTTGCGCACAACTGCGTAAGCCGCCATCCAGATCCGACGAGGAAGCGGAAGACTGATGTATCTGTCCATGGGTGTCCTCCGGGGTGGGAAGTTGGTTTCGAAGCTCAACCTCTACCCCGCGAGGGCACTCTTGCCCTGTGCTCGCATCTGCGCAGATGCCTAGCAGCCCAACGGCCGCAACAGGGCCGTTTACGACCTGCTGCTCCTGCGGTTGGTCCAGCGCGAGCCCAGCCAGTCGCGAGGACCGGAGGACCTCAGCTTGGAATTCGAACATCACCACCCGATGAGGCTTCTTCTCTGCACCGACGCGCCGTTCTGAAAGCTTTCGGTGTGCAGAAGTCGTGCGGGCCCACGCGAACCCGTGTAACGAGAGACCAATGAGCACCGACGAAGTCTTGGCGCTGTGGGACGAAGCGCGTCGCAACGCAGTCCCGGAGGGTATGCAGCAGGAGTCGACCGACCACGTTCATCGCCTGTTCGACGCCGACGGGATTGGTCATCAGATTGCATTCTCGCGCTTGACGGAGCAGAACGCCGAGAAGGTCATCGCGAGCGAGGTTGCCCGCTACCGGCGCCTGGGCGTCGAGGTGGAGTGGACCGTGCATGGGCACGATCGCCCCGCGAACTTGCGTCACCTATTGGCGCGGCAGGGATTCGAGGTCGGAGCGCGAGAGGAGGTTCTCGTGCTGGATCTCTCGTCCGAGCTCGACGACTCGACAGGCCCGGTGAGCAAGCAAGTGCAGCGCGTGCACGACGAGCCTCAGTGCGAGGCGTTCCGGCGAGTATCGAACGCCGTCTTCGGCTCGGGAGCCTCCCGCGTGGCCGACCGCCTGCTCGCGGCGGTTCGCGCGGGCTCGCAGCAGAACCTGGGATACGTCGCATACGTCGGTGAGGAGCCCGCGAGCGTGGGGCGGCTGATCTTGTGTCCGCCGAGCCCTTTCGCGGGGTTGTACAGCGGCGCGACGCTGCCGCAGTTCCGCGGGCGAGGGCTGTACCGAGCGACCGTGGCGGCGCGAGCACGTGAGGCGCGAGCGCGGGGAGCACGATTCGCTCAGGTGGATGCGCTTCCGACGAGTGCTCCGATTCTCCGGCGCCTCGGCTTCTGGAAGCTCGCAGATGCCTGGCCGTGCGTGCTGCGCCCTGCCGGCTCGTGAGCGGTCTTCACTAGACTGCCGGCCGGCGGCGGGACCCTACGAAGTCTAACGGCCGGGTTCGCGGTGAGGGAGCCGGACGCCGCCCTCGGTTGTGCCGATCGGCAAGCTTCTCGATTTTGTGCACCATCGTGCTCCAAGAGCGTCGCCGAAGTCGCCCAGGAGCTGGGAGTCAGCCCCAGCATGCTCCATCGTTCGCGAGAGCGCTTCGAGTCCGAACGCACCGCGGGACCTTGGCAGAGCCAGAAGGAGCGCGAAGAGGTCGAGCCCCTACGGCGCGAGTTGCGTGACCTTCTGGCCGAGAATGCGCTGTCCAAAAAAGGCCGCGGCCCTCTTCGCGAAGGACGTGAAGTAGCCGTGTACGAGCTGATTCACGCGGAGGGTACGAGAACGTCGGGCTTTCAAGGTCGGCTGGATCGATGCGCTCTTTCCTCGGCCCGGTCCTCCGCCGAGGGCTCGAAGGGCCGGGGCTCGCCCAGCAGAAAGCGCATTCGATGTTCGCTTCGCTGCGGACGACGGCCTTCCCCGCTATTGTGGCGGGTCGGCTCCCACGAATTCCATTTCGAGGCCCGCTCGGCGTTCACTCGCTGTGTCGGGAGCCAACGGCTCTGGGAAGACGGCCTTCGCGCGTCAACTCTTGCCGCTGCTTCACCCGGGCGTACCTTTTCTGAACGCGGATGAGATTCGGCTCGAGGCTCCCGAATTTCGAACCCCGGTGGCAGCAAGTCGCGAACTGTTGCGTCGACTTGACGCCGCAGAGCGGGCTCGACGACCGCTGGCGGGCTTCCGGATACCACCCCATCATCCACTTCATGGAGGTGCCCTCCGCGGACTTTGCGGTGCAGAGGGTGACGGCTCGAGTGGCCGCCGGCGGCCACGACATTCCCGAGGCGGATATTCGGCGTCGATTCGAGCGTGGCCTGAAGCTGTTTCTCGCGCGTCCAGCTCCTGGCAAGCCAGGGCGAGGCCGAAACGCGCATCGAGATCTGCGACGACGGGCGCGGCATCGGCTGGGAGCCAAGGACCGGGGTCTGCCGGCGGGCTGGCGCGAGGAGCTCACGCGCGCGCTATTCGCTCCGGCTCTCTCCACGCGCGCTGAGGTCAGTGAGACCTCCGGCCGTGGCGTGGGTCTCGAGGCGGTGCGCGCGGAGATCGATCGCCTCGGGGGAAGCATCGACGTCGAGAGCGAGCCTGGCTCGGGTTGTCGCTTCGTGGTTCGAGTTCCCACCGACGTGTTCCGAGGCTTGCGCCGGCCGCCGGAGAGCGAGCGTCGTCCGAGCCGCGCGCCGAGTGGCGTGGAGCTCGACGAACCCGCTCGCACTTCCACTCCCCGACGCTGATCGGGCGGCCCCCGTCCTGCCCCGCCGGCCAAACCCGTTGCCCCCTCCCACCGGGCGCGTCTGGGCTCGCGAAACGCCGGGTCCGAGCCCCACGGCCGAGATGGACGCGCCCAGCGGGACGGCCGCGTGCTCTCGCGGAGCCGGAATGCCAAGTTGGCCAGGATCCACCCGGACTCACGCGCGGTGTTTCCTGGTAGGAACACTAGGTAAAATCCGCCTCGGCGTGCCGCCCCCCGGGTCGCTCTGAAGTTTCTTCTATGGGTGGGGATGTCAAGGCGCAGCTCTCCCGAGCGACGGAGATCGTGGCCTTGATATCCGGTGTTTACGTAGCCGTTCGGAGTGTGGGTGCAGGTCAGCACGACGCCATGCACGACGGCGTTGTCGGACCGGAGCGGGGAGCCAGTCCTTGCAGGCGGTTGGGTGATGGGGTTGGCATCGAAGCAGTTTCGTCCTCCAGTAAGAGCGGGAACCATCCTCGTATCTGGGCTTCTGAGAGCTGTCGCTTCGTTCGGCAGCTCCGAAGGGGCATAGCCTACGCGCGGGACCTCCACCGCGCAGGTGAGGTCGGGAATTTCATGGATGCGCACCTTCGAACCGTGCTCGCCAACGAGGTGACCGACTGCATCAGTCTGCGTCCGGGTGCTTCTGGCTTCACTCTGGCGAACATTGACTATTGGGCTCGATGCCGCTGTGGGTCGTACGTCTCCTCGTGATTCCACATGCTGAGAAATGTCGTCGCGATCGCTCGGGCGAGCGTCAGCTTGGCGAGATTGGGCTGCCGGCAAAAGCTGGCAAGAGCTCGAGCGGGTCGAAACATCGCAAGAAAGTCGCCGACGGCTCTAAGTGCGTGCCACACTCCATCCGTAGTTGTCAGCACTTGGAGTCGTCATGCCGTTCTTTGCCTCCATCCTGCCTGCTCGCTTGTCCCGGGCCATGTTCCGCGGACGCAGCCCCGTAACGTCGGCCATTACCTGCTGCTTGGAGAGGGTTGCTGGCAGATGGGTTCATCGGAGAAGGCTGCTCCGGCGGGGCCGTCCTCGTCCAGGGCGGCCGCCTTCCTGCGCTCAGCCGCCGGGGCTGCCTCGTCGGTGGCGGCTCTGCGCATGGCCGACTCGAGGATTCAACCGTACCCGGATGGGCTCAGCTCCCGCCGCTCGAGCCTGATGGCGTCGCTGGCTCTGGGGGTTCCCGTCGTGTCGAACCGGAGCGCGTTGACGGACGACTTCTGGGTGAACCAATCGGCGGTGGTCCTCGCCGCGGAGGCGACACGCCGGTCGTTCGCAGCCTGCGTGGCCGCGCTGTTGTCTCGCGACGAGCGGCTCGCCGAGCTCAGGGTTCGCAGGGCGCAGGTCTACGAGGCCGCCTTCTCTCTAGTTCGCACCGTCGGTGGGCTATGGTGGTCGAGGCCGGGTCCGGTCGAGCCGTGCTCGACCCGCCTGCGAAGGGAACGACGAGATGGACCGGGAAAAGGGACGAATGGCTGACGCTTCCCAACGTTGCGGCGGAGGCTTTCGCCAAGCCAGTGGCCAAGCGGGAGCCAGTCCAGCGTCTCCTTGCGGGAGCCACCCGCCGCCAACATCCGGCGTAGCGCTCCACGCCAATTCCTCCGAATCGCGGGACGAGCCGCCGCGAGGCGACTCGCGTGCCAGCCTGATGAACGCGAGGTTCCCGGCTCTGGATGGCCTGCGCGCGTTGAGCATCGTGTGGGTCGTTTCGCATCATTTACCTGTCCCCATGCCCGACTGGCTGGAGGCGATTCGCGTGCGCGGCGATCTCGGTGTGGAGCTCTTCTTTGCGATCAGCGGGTTCCTCGTGATGAGAAGCCTGACGACTTGCTACCTGGACGGCGCGGCCACGCGGACCGTCGCGCGGCGGTTTCTGGTGAGAAGGCTGACGCGTATCGGTCCCGGGTTCGTGGTGACTCTGACGACCCTGCTACTCCTGTCGCTCGTCGTTCCGAGCCTGGGGGCCAAGGTTCGCAGCATTGCGGATATCCTCTGGAGCTTCCCCACCTACGCGTACAACTACGCCAAACCGCTGTCGGCAGGGGAGGTGCCCGGCGCGCTCAACGTGTTCTGGTCCCTTTGCTTCGAAGAGCAGTTCTATCTGTTGCTGATCGCGTGCTTTGCGCTACTGCGACACCGATTGGGCAAGGCGCTCGTATGGCTCGGTGTGGGGTCCGTTCTGTGGCGTGTGGCCGCTTGTTCGTGGGGACCACTTCGGCCGAAAACGCTGAATCTGCAGATGTACACGCATCTACGGCTGGATGCGATCCTGCTGGGTTGCCTGCTGTGGATTCACTTCGATCTCGTGGCCCCCTGGCTTCGACGCCAGGGCAGGGGCCTCCTTTACGCAATGCTCCTGTTGACCGCGGGTGTGCTGTACTTGCACGACACGCAACGCGCGCTGCTGGTTCGCGGGCTGAACTACCTCGGCGTCAGCATCACGGCAACGTATTGGGTCCATCACTTTCTCTCGAGCTCGAGCCTGCCCGCTCGGCTCCTCGCGAGCCGAGGGGTCGTATACGTAGGGGCGATATCCTACGAGATCTATCTGACGCACCAGCTCGTCAACGGGCTCTTCGCGAAGACCCCGTTGAAGGACCATCCTGGCCTGTTCACGTTGACGGTGCTGGTCGCATCCACGGTATTGGCTGCACTCTTCTACCGCTATTGCAGCCGGCCAATTCAGCGTTACTTGCGCGTACGCTTGCGAGCCTGAGGCGCCCGCCGTCGGAAGACGCGCAGGATGGTGACTTGCGTGCCCGTCCTGCCGAAGAATCGGAGACCTCTGATGAAGTGTAGTGGAGGTGCTGCGACGTCGCCGGGACGCAGCCGGACGATTCGTTGCTTCGCAGCGCGATTCCATGCACTACTGCCTTCCGGAGGCGCCGAACTGCCGGGCTGACTCCCGGGACCTCGTGCGCCTCGCACGGCGGCAGCGGATCTTGGACCGGGTTTGCCATCGCGCGTGAGTCGACGAGCTAGACTCGAGGGTGGCGCTGTGTTTGCGAAGCGACTACCCTTGGGGCCCGTGTCAACGGTTCACATGATTTGCGGGCCGATTGGTGCCGGTAAGACGACGCTGGCGCGGCGGCTCGCTGAAGAACATCGGGCGCTGCGCTTCTCGCTCGATGAGTGGGTCACGCAGTTGTTCGGATCCGAAGCACCGAATCCGATGGTATTCGAATGGTGGGCGGAGCGCTGCAAGCGCTGCTCGGACCGCATATGGTCGATGTGCCAGGAGCTTTTGGTGAAGAACGTGGACGTTGTTCTCGACTTCGGCTTTCCCCGCGCCGCCCATCGTGATGAGTACCGTTGCCGAGCGATGCAGGTCGGCGCTACAGTCCATCTACACATCGTGACACCGGGGGCCGACCTCCGCTGGGAGCGTGTGCAAGCACGCAATCGTGGCGAGTCGGATACGTTCTCGCTGGCTGTAACGGAAGGCATGTTTGCGGGGTCCGAGGCCTGGTGGGAGCCTCCCTCCGATGAGGAATTGACGGGGCCGGTCACGTCCCACAACGCCGAATCGACACCATGAGCTGTGCAGGGTCGTCACGGCTCCCGCCGGAGCGATTGCCGAGAGCTCCCTGCCGCCGAGGCCGTGGCGCAGCTTTGGTCGAAGCGGTGGATATCAAGCTCGCCACATTCGCCAGCGACGTCCTCGGCAACTTGGCAAGTCGCGCGTGGCAATCCAGGGAAGTGAGCAACTCGAAGACCATGCTGCCCGGTGCCTCGAGGGGTCCAAGGAGCTAGCGAACGCAAGTCGCACTGGTAAAGGTCAGCCGGTTCCCAAACGGATCCTTGACTGACATGTCTCTGGTTCCCCAGGGCATGTCTTGAATCGCGGGGCGACAGTACTCGTACGCCTTGCTCTGCAGTTCCTCCTCGAGCGACGGCAGGTCGTCGACCTCGATTCTGGCGGCAGCCCCGGGGCAACAGTCCCCATGATGCTCCGACAAGTGCAGCAGGCATCCAGCTCGCGAAACCTGAATGTACAGGGGAGCACCCT
Source organism: Polyangiaceae bacterium (assembly GCA_050299315.1). Taxonomy (GTDB): domain Bacteria; phylum Myxococcota_A; class Polyangia; order Polyangiales; family Polyangiaceae; genus SZUA-265. The sequence goes on along the minus strand of JBNKVS010000062.1, from coordinate 57,376 downwards.
CGTTGAACCGATGCTCCCAGTCGACCGCAAAGCCGAGAAAGTCGACGTAGAACTCGCGCGCTTTCGCTTCGTCAAAGATTCGTAGGATGGGGGTGGTGTTGCTCAGTTTCATGACAATGCCTCTTCACAAGAATGCCTCTTCACAACAATCCCTCTTCATGACAATGCCTCGGGTCTGCCTCGTCACGATGGAACGGCCGACTCGCGCCTTCGAGCGTGGGTTGCGCTTCGCCTCGGCAAGAATCGAGGCGCAGAGCCACAAAGGAGGAGTCGGCCGTGACCGAAACTACACGCGATCTGGGCTTGGATGTCCACTCGCAAACGATCGCCGCGGCCTTCGCGGAAGGCAGGGAGAAGGTCTGCTCGCTGGGGCAGATGCCAACCTCCGGAGGCGGTCCGAATGTTCATCGACAGGCTCGGTGCGCCCAAGGGGCTCGAGGTTTGCGGAGGAGCGGGCCCCACCGGCCATGCCTCGTGCTGGCAGCTCGAGCAGATGGGCGCCGAGCGGGAGGTCGTTGCGCCCTCGCTCACCTCGAAGCAAGCGGGCGAGCGCATCAAGACCGATCGTCGTGACGCCGAGAAACTCGCCGAGTGCTATTGCGCCGGGATGCTGACGTCGGCGCGGGTTCCGACAGCGCGCACGAGGCATCGAGAGACCTCGTGCGGGCCCGCTCGGCTGCCAGGAAAAGCCTCGTTCGACGTGATCGATGGACCGCCGAAAGTCGTCCGAGCCGAGCCGCTCGAAGCCCCCGCGCGCCAGGCCCTCGGGTCCCCCATTTCACGCCGTGCGGCGAACGAGTGAGGAAGGGATGACGGTGAAGTCGAAGCCGGTGCGTTGCGCGCTCATGAGGGTGCGTCACGCATCGGTCCCGGCCCAGGGTGCCTGGAGAACACGGCGAATTCGGAGTACGTCGACCCGCAGCCGCTGGTCGTCATCCCCGCCCTCGGGCCCGGCGAGTCCCCGTTCTGAGCTGAGGGTCGGGTGGGAGGCACGCTCAAGGCGCTGCCGAGCCGTGGCGAGGGTCGGCCCCGCGCGAACGGCGCGTCCGCGGGGGCGAACGCGTTCGAGTGTCGCGTCGAAGCACACGGCGATTTGCGAGGAGAGGGGGTGGGTATCGGTGGCTCGGCGCCGCGTGCGGGCAGGAACGTTTGCGGCCGGGTGGGGCTCGGGCGCCGTCACGGACTGACGCAGTGTTGCACTTGGGCCATGCAAGGGCCGTGGACGGGCCGCCTGGCAGGGCGCGAGGCGCTGGCACGGCACCTGCAAGGTCGGGCAACACCCTCGATCGAGCCTGCTCGATTCCCCCTGCCCTTGCTTCACCTGGAGGAGCGCTTGAAAACTGCTGAAATCGCGCCCGTTGGATCCATTGCCCCCTCGCTCGAGCCTCCGCCGCGCACGGCCGCCAGCCGCCCGGGCTCGGCCCCTTCGTGCGCGCGCCGCCCCGGGGGGCCTCGTCGGGGCGCTCTAGCCCCGTGGGCCGGGGCTGTCTTGGCTGTCGCGGCGTGTTGCTCCTGGTCACGCTCGGCGAGCGCGGAGGTGACGCTCGGCCTGAACACCAATCTCGTTGCCGCCCTCGGGGAGGACCAGGGGGAGGGCATCGGCGTCGATATCTACCTGGGCAAGCGCTTCGACCTGAAGGTACTGACGCTCGACGCGGAGCTCAGTGGCGGGGTGCAGGCGCTGAGCGGCGAGCCCGAGCTGCGCGCGCAGCGCCTGGTCGCCGGCGGCCGCGTGGGCTTGGGTGCGGTGATTCGTCCGATCGCGTTTGCGCACCTCGGGGTGGGTCAGGTTTCCTATGAGCCGCCGGTGGGCAGCCGCCTCACGCGCAGCGGCCTCGCCGCAGATGTGGGCGTCGGGCTCGATTTCACGCTGCTCCCGTTGCTCGACATTGGGGTGCACGCTTCGTACAACGTGATCGAGCTGCGAGATCGCGATGACGCGTTCAAGAGCGTGGTCGCCGGAGGCCACCTCACGCTCGTGTTCTGAGGTCGAGCGCGGCGCGGGTGAACCCCTGACGCGACCCTCGCGCACCCAAGCCCCCGCCGCCGAGTGAACGGGGGCGGGCAACCGCCAGAGCGAGGTTCTCAGACTCCGAGGAGGCGACGAGCCGTCGGCCGTTTCCTCCTCGGGGTTTCGCCGCTTCGCATCCCGGAGCCGGAGCCACACCCCGGAAATGGAACCGCGACCGTCGAAACCTCCAGAGCCACCGTTCATGCCCACGCGTCGACCGGGGTGGGCCGCGGCACTCGCCGGCGCCGGGGTCGGGGCTCGCCCGCGGCAAGCCCGGCCGCAGAGCTCGACCGTCCCGCCGCGAAGGGACGGAGTGCGTCGTACAACTCCCGAGCACTCGAGAAGCGCCGGACGGGGTTTCTCTGCAAACATCGCTGAACGATCGCCTCCAGCCTCGCATCCAGGTCCGGGCGAACCTCCCGAAGGTCGGGAACCGGCTCGAACAGGACGCTCCAGCAGGTGTCGGTTGCGTTCGTTCGCTGGAACGGCGAACGCCCCGTCAACAGCTCGAACAGGACCACCCCGATCGACCAGATGTCCGCGCGCACGTCCACTCGGCACGGCGTTTCCATTTGCTCGGGCGCGACGTACGCGGGGGAGCCGAGTGGCTCACTGCCCCCCGGCAGACCGACAACCGGTCCGTCCAGGGGTTCTGCGATTCCGAAGTCCAGGAGCCGGATGCGCGGAGAAGCGCCCCGGTTAGAAGCCAGGAAAAGATTGCCTGGTTTGACGTCCCGATGCACCAGTCCGGCGACGTGCACATCGGAAAGGCCCGCACACGCCTGCATCGCATACTCCACCGCGACCCAGACTGCGAGCGGGGAACAGCGCCGGACCAGCTCGGCCAGATCCACCCCTTCGAGTCGTTCCATCACGAGAAACGGCAATCCCGAGTCGAGTCGGCCCGACTCGAAGACTCGTACGACGTGCTCTCCGCGAGCCAGGGCAGCCAACTCGGCTTCGCGCGCGAAGCGTGCTCGGACGTCGACATTACCACACATTTCCGGGCGCAGCGTCTTCACCGCCACACGCCACTGCAGCGCGAGGTCGAGGGCTTCGCGAACGATTCCCATCCCCCCCCCACCGAGCACACGACCCAAGCGATACCGCCCCGCCACGATCGCCCCTTCGGTGGGACTGGCAGGCCGCTCCGTAGACGCGGCGCCGCAGCCGATGCCTACCCACGTCTTCCTTCCTCCGACCTTTCGCTTCGTGACGTTCGCGCTCATCGGTTCTCGACCCTCCGATAGCAATGGTCGTGCCGCCTTGCCGCGTCGTTCACCGGAGCGCGCCTGTCGAAACCGAAACATGCCACCTCGGCGCTCGAGGCGCTTCGAAAGCGGCCGAGGCCCTCGCGCGGCGCGCGGGCGTTTGCGCAAAGCGCACGTCACGCCGCGCCGCGGGGCGCACATTTCTCGCTCGACCCCCCCCTCGAGCGGCAGCGAACATGGCCGCCATGGCGGTCCCGTGAGGGGAATCGTCGAACGGGATGTCTCGCCCGGATCGTCGTCGGTCGGGTCAAGGAAGACAGCGGCGGATCTGGTTTTCGTCCTCGGTGTGCGGGACGCAGAAGGCTCCTTGCAGACAGCGGTCAACTCTGCTCGCCCGACGGCGGCGAAGCGACAGCGGCAGAGGCGACCGTGCTGCGCGGGCCTCGGCCTCCGGGAACCAGCAGACTGCTGGCCATGTCCGCTGCCGCAAGGTCCCGACCATGGCGGCGCGAGACGTTCACGGTGGGATCGGGGTGGGCCACTAGTGAGCGAGTCGTTGCCGTCCGCATCGCCCGTCCCGTATCGTGGTTGACCGCTGCGTCGAAACTGGCCCGATCGAGCAGATCGGTCCGGTCAGGCTCGAGGCGATCCCCGCGAGTTCGGAATCGGTCTCGCCGCGAACGGCGAAGGGCGCGAGATAGGTCGAAGCAATTAGGTGGATCGGGCCATTGGGGCGGCCTGGGGCGGTTCGAGCGCCGCGGGGGCGGGGATCGATTCCGAGCCGGGCCACGAAGGCGTAGCGGCCTCGCGGGCCGCGTCGGGTGGGTGGTGTGAGGCTCCGCCAGCGCGGCAGGGGCGGCCAACTCGTCGCTGCGAGCCGTGGGCGGGCCGCGCGGAGCGCGGTTCGGTGCTGGGTGACCCGCCTCGCTGCGGTGCGGGGGGCGAGCTCGGGGACGGCGAGCGCCCCGAGGTGCCGGGCGGGGTGCCGCGAGGCAGGCTCGGCCCCCCCCTTTCCGAGCCGGACGAAGTGTCACAGGGCCAGGTGGTGAAGGGGCTCGATGGCCGCTCTCCCCCCTCGCGACGGGGTGGCGGGCTGGCGGCTTGACCGGCGATCGCCACCCGATCGCCACCCCCTCGCCAGGGGGGAGCGCCGGATGGCGAGCTGGCCGCTGCGCCGATTGCGCTGTTTTTCCGGGACGAACGCCGCCCGCGAAGCGACCGCACCGGGGGCGCCCGGCGACGGCACGGCGCCTGCTTTGGATGGGGAATGAGCGATCGAGGGACCGCGGACCGCGGCGGTGAGGCGGTGCTCTCGTCGGTCGGCGGCGGCTGCGAAGCTGGGGAGGCACTGCCGCTCGGGTACCGGGCCTCGATTCGGGATGCGGCGGGAGCCGCTTCGGGGCGGCAGGGCGCGGAGGGTGCTTCGGAGGGTGATGCGGGGCGCTTCGAGCGGCGCGGGCAGCCGGGGGCCGGCAGCGCGGGGCCGCGCGAGTCGGGGAGCTGGACGATGGGGCGTTTTCGAGGCGGTGTCTTGCTGGCCAAGCTGCATGGCGTGCTCGATGCCGCGGCGGCCTTCGAGCTGGGGCAACGGCTGCGCAGCGGCCTTCGAGCGGAGTCCGTGAAGGTTGCCCTGGTGGACGGGAGCGAAGCGCTCGATGTGGAGCTGGGCTCGCTGCGGGGGCTCTTCGAGGCGCTGGCCACCGCGCGGTCTGCGGCGCAGCTTGCGGCACCCAGGCTCTTCTTCGTGCGTCCGCGGCGGCTCGGCGTTCCTCGTTTCGCCTGGTCTGCCGTGCTCGTCGCGCACCACCCCGTCGTCGTGGTCGACGCGGCCGAGGAGGCGATCCGAGGGCTCTTCGACGTGGCGGCGGCGGCCGGGTTCGCTCGGCACGCGCGGCTCGCCGCGGGCGAGCGATCCAGAGCGCGGCTCGTGGAGCTCTTGGAGGAGAGCCGGGGGCGCCTCGCTTTGCCGCAGGCGGCGAAGGCGCTGGCGCTTTCCGAGCGCTCGCTGCAGCGCCTGCTCGGCGAGCAGGGGACGAGCTTCTCGCAGTGCCGGCAGCGGGTGCGGGTCGAGGGCGCCAAGGCCTTGCTGGGGCGGGGTCGTTCGGTCACCGAAGTGGCCCTGGAGCTCGGCTATCGTTCGGCCAATAGCTTCATCAAAGAGTTTCGCAAGGCGACGGGCGATACGCCCGGGCAGTGGAGGGTTCGGGATGGGTCGGTCGAGTCGCGGGAAGCGGCGGGCCGCTGAGTGGGCCGTGGGCGCTGGCAGGGGGGCCCACCGTGCCGCCTGCCACCGGCTCGGCTGCAGCCCAGGGGGTGCGGGTCGCCGTCGAGGAGGGCGGCCGCGCGCGCGGGTGCCGCGGCGTGCCACGCGGGCCGGGTTGCGGGCCCCGGCGCGGTCGCCCGCGGGAGTCGCCGAGAGCGGAAGGGGTCGTCCGACTCGGTGGCCGCTCGAGTCGTAGCGCCCCGCTTCGAAGCGCGACCGGGCCTGCGCGTTCCGCGAAGGCGTTTGGCTTCGAGGGAGGTCGCCGCCGGGGCGCGTTTCCGAGGCGACCGGCGAAAGGTTTCGTGCGGATTCGGGGCGGGGGGGGGCTCCGCTCGGTCGCTTCGTGCGGCGCCCCCTTGCGCTCGGCGGCCAGGCCGCGTAGCCCCCCGAAGTATGGAACAGACCTGGCGTTGGTTCGGTCCGAAGGATCCGATTTCGCTTCGAAAGATTCGACAGGCGGGCGCCGTGGGCATCGTCACGGCGCTGCACGACGTGCCCGCGGGCGAGGTGTGGCCTCGGGAGCGCATCGCCGAACGCAAGGCGCTGATCGAGGCCGAGGGCATGCGCTGGAGCGTGGTGGAAAGCTTGCCGGTGCCGGCGGAGGTGCGGCTCGCGGAGCCCGGCCACGAGGCGCTGATCGAGGCGTACGTCCAGTCGCTGGAGAACCTCGGCGCCGAGGGCATCGGCACGGTTTGCTACAACTTCATGCCCGTCATCGACTGGACGCGCACGGATCTGTCCTGGCGTGCGCCGGACGGCACGCGGGCTCTGCGTTTCGAGAGCGCGGCGTGGGTGGCCTTCGACGTCTGCATCCTGCAGCGGCCCGGTGCGGAGTCGGAGTACGATCCGGATCAGCTCGCCGCCGGCCGTCGCTACTACGAGGGCCTTGCCCCGTCGGGGCGCGAGGCGCTGATCCGAACCATCGGGGCGGGGCTGCCCGGCGCAAACGAGGCGGGCTACTCGCTCGAGGGCCTGCGCGCGCAGCTGCAGCGTTGGCAATCCGTGGGCCCGGAGGAGCTGCGCGCCCGGTTGATCGCGTTCCTGAAGGCAGTGGTCCCCCCCAGCGAGCGGCTGGGGATGCGGCTCTGCATTCACCCCGACGATCCCCCCCGGCCGCTGCTCGGCTTGCCGCGCATCGCGAGCTGCGCGACGGACTTCGAGGCACTCTTCGAGGCGGTGCCGAGCCCGGCCAATGGCCTCACGCTGTGCGTCGGCTCCCTCACGGCGGGTCGGCAAAACGACGCGTCCGCGCTCGTGCGCAAGTTCGCACCGCGCATCCACTTCGCCCACTTGCGGTCGGTGGTGCTGGAGGCCGATGACTCGTTCGTGGAGGCCGACCATCTGCAGGGAGATGCCAACCTGGTCGATGTGGCTCGCGTCTTGGTCGGCGAAGAGCGGCGGCGAGCCGCGGAAGGGGAGGCCCGGCGTCTGATCGCGATGCGGCCGGACCACGGTCGGGTGCTCGAAGGAGACATCGCGGATCTGCCGGGCTACCCCTGGCTCGGCCGGCTCAAAGCGCTGGCGGAGCTGCGAGGTGTGCTGCACGCGGTGGAGCAGCTCACGTGAAGCGGCTCCGGGTCGGGCGCGGGGAGAGCGAAGCGCGGCCGCGCGATCGCGGCCCGGGGGGCGCGGCGCGAAGCGGAGCCGGCGGCGCCTCGGGCGGGCCGCCGGGGGCCGCGGCCGGTCGCGGGGGCAAAGCCCGCCGGCCTGGGGGCACACGGCCGCGCCCGGGGCCGGCGGGAGCCGCCGCGGGCCGCGGCGAGGCGCCGTCGCGCGCGGCCACGTGGGCTCCGGGGCTGCGGACGCTCGGTCGAGGGGAGGGCGCGGGAGCCGGGCGCCGTTCGCTCTCGCACGTGGGGGGCCGGGTCGATCGCCTGAGCGGCCCGAGCGAGCTGGCGGAGCTCGTTCGGCGGGCGCTCAGCGTCAATCCCGAGCGCGGCGTGCGCGATCACGTGCACGGCTTTCACAGCTATCCGGCGCGTATGCATCCGCACACGGCGGCGCGGCTGATCGAGGCGCTCAGCGAGCCCGGCGGCAAGGTCACCGATCCGTTTTGCGGCGGGGGGACGGTCGTGGTGGAAGCCCGTCGGCTCGGCCGGCGGGGCGCGGGTGTGGACTTGAACCCGCTCGCTGTGCGCTTGACCCGTTTCAAGGTCGAGCCGCTGGCCGCGCCGCAGCGCCAGCAGGTCGGCGAGGCCGCGGCCCGCATCTGCGAGCAGGCTGAAGAGCGCCGGCTCACGAAGGCCGGTCCGACGCGCAAATATTCGGCCGGCGACCGAGAGGCCTTCGACATCCACGTCCTGCTGGAGCTCGATGGCATCGCCTCCGGAATCAAGCGAGAGGCCCGCGGCGAAGTGGCGCATGCGCTGCTGTTGGCGCTCTCCTCCACCTTCAGCAAGCTCGCCAAGCAATCGACCGGGCCCGAGGGAGGGGCCAAGCGGCTCGCCAGCGGCTTTGCCATCACGTTCTATCAGGCGCGCGTTTCCGAGATGCTGGGTCAGCTGGCGGCTTACGAGGAGCTGTTGCCCCCGGGCGCACCGCCGGGGTTCTATCGCGAGGGAGATGCGCGCGAGCTGTCGAAGTTGGGCCTCGCCGGGGTCGACTTGATCGTGACCTCGCCGCCCTATCCCGGAGTGCTCGACTACGCGGACTACCATCGGACTCGGCTTTCCTGGCTGGGACTTTCGCGCGGGCGGTTCGAGCACGAAGAGATGGGGGCGCGCCGGCAGCTGCAGCGGCTCGGGCATCGCGATGCGGCGGCCCGGTGGGAAGACGACTTCTCCGCAGCGCTCGAGCAGATGCGGCGCGTCCTCGCCCCGGGAGGGCGCATCGCGCTCTTGCTCGCGGATTCGATGTTGTGTGGAGAGCCCTACCCCGGCGACGCCATGACGGCTCGCTGCGCCGGGCGGGCGGGGCTCCGAGTGCTCGCCCAGGGCGCCCAGCGGCGGCCGCACTTTCATCGAGCCAGTGAGCAGGCCTTCGGTCGTCGCCCGCGCTTCGAGCACCTGATCCTGCTGGCCGCCACCGAGGGCTGACCGGGGCACGCCTCGGGGCGGCTCGGCGCTGCGCGGGCCGGTAGCGGCAGTCGGGCCGCTCGATGGCTCGCCCCCGGGCGAGCCGGTGGCGTGTTGCGCCGGCCTGTCGCACCGAGGCCGCCACCGAAAGGCGAGCGTGTTTCCGCGGGGTCATGGCCTTTTCGGGTGGCGGTCGCCCGATCGAGTCCTTCCATCAGGGCTGCACTCCGCTGGCGTCGCCACGGGTCGATCGAGCGAGCGCTTGCCGTGCGATAAGCCGCTTGCAGCCCGCCGCGGTGCCCATTAACGATTCGGTTCATGATGGCCCCCGCTTTCGTCCGATCCTCCCTTGCAAGGCTCCCCTTCACGTCCCGCCTGGTCGGGTTTTCCCTGTTGGCCGTTTTCGGCGCGCTCGTCTCCTGCAGCGACGACGAGGCGGACGGCGGCGGGGGCGGCGGCAGCGGGATGGCCGGCGGCGGCGGAGCCGCCGGCAGCGGGATGGCGGGCGGCAGCGGCGGGATGGCCGGGGGCGCCATGGTCGGCGGCGCCACGGCGGGCGGCGACGGCGGCATGGCGGGGGGCGCGATGGCGGGCGGCAACGGCGGCATGGCGGGCGGCATGGCGGCCGTGGGCATGGGGGGCAGCGCCATGGCGGCGGGCGGGGGCACGGGCTTCATCGAGGTGATCTCCGACGCCTCGGACACGTTGCGTGGCCCCACCACCGCGGCCATCGTGGACGAGGAGGTGTGGGTCGCCGAGGGCCAGCTGGCGCAGCTCTTCGAGGCGAGCCCCGCTCCGGTGTTGCCCTTTCGGGTCGTGGCCATTCCGCTCGCTGGCGGGCCCATCGCGCGTTCCGTCGACTTCAACCTCCAGGATTTCTTCCTCGAAGGGGTGGCGGCTTCGCGGTTGGGCACGCTCTACATCGGGGGGGTGACGCGCGGCCAGATCCTGACGGGCAGCGCCGCCAGCTCCAATCCCGTTCCTTTCATGGATGCGGCTAGCGCCGAGCGCGGCGTGATCGGGCTCGCCGTGGACGAGCCGCGCTCTCTGCTCTGGTATTGCGACTCCAACCCCGCGGGCCCCGCGGGGGGCGCGGTCGTGGCCGTGCAGCTCGAGGCGGGCAACACCGAGGTCGTGCGCCACGAGCTGCCCAACAACCTGCTCATCGTGCCGCCCCCGGTCGCCGACGCGGGCGCCGACGCGGGCGCCGCGGATGCTGGAGCGCCGGTCGAGGTGCCCCCGTTCTGCAACGATCTCATCGTGCTGCCGCCTGTCGGAGAGGCGACCGAGGGGGATCTGCTGATCAGCGACTCGTCGGGTCGCCTCTTCCGCATCGCCGCTGGCAGCGCGACCACGCCGAACAGCGCCGAGGTGTGGCTGGCGGCACCCGAGCTCGAGCCTGCGGAGCCGGGGGGCTTCGGGGTCAATGGGCTCGACCTGGTCGGCACGTCGCTCATCGTGGCCAATGGCTCGCTGATTCAGTTGGATCCAGCCAGCGCGGATCCGGCCTCGACGCTGCGAGTGTTGACGCTCACCGAGGGCGGCGCCGCCGCGACGCTGTGCGGGCCCGATGGGTTGGCAGCCGTGCCGGGCACCAGCGATCAGGTCGTCGTGGTCGAAAACGGGTTCTGCCCGGCGGCGCTCAACCGAGTCGTCAAGGTTACGCTCGACCTGAACTGACGAGGCTCGGCCCCCGCAGGGGGCCGGCAACCCCGGCAACGGGTGGGCGCGGACGTTGCAGCGCCCCGGCGGTCAGCCCGCTTCCGGGCTAGCCCCTGGCCTGGTCGATCAGGTACCGGAGGTGGCGCGTGATTTGCTCGGCCGAGCTGAATTCCAGCCCGAAGTGCTCACGAATCTTGGCCAAGTCGAAGAGGCAAGGGGAGGAGCCCTCGCCCTGCACGACGACCCGGCTCTTCGAGTTGGCGAGCCGCACCGCTTCCTCGGCGATCGCCTGCCAACTGACGAACGGCGTGGCGAGCCCGTAGTACGCCTGGCGATTCTGGCTTCCGTCGAGAACCGCCTCGTAGAGCCTCGCCAGATCGCCCGCCCACACGAACTGGGTGCCGTCTCCCTTCGCGACCGGGATGTCGTCTCCATCGACGGCTGCGCGCACGATCTGGTGGAAGCGCTGATCGGGCTGAGTGGGGGCGCCGGGCGCGACCGGATTGCCGAAGGTATAGCCGGGGCGAATCACGTTGCAGCGCATGTTCGTTCGCGCGCCGACGGCCATCACGAAGGCCTCCGAGGCCGCTTTGGTGGCTCCGTAGTAGTCGCTCGGGCGCAGCGGGTCGGACTCGCTCATGCGCGAGAAGAACGAGCCCAGCGCGGCCGTCGAAGAGGTGTAGAGAAACCGCCTCACGCCCAGCTCGGCGCAGGTTTCGAGCAGTGAGATCGTCGCGGTCGTGTCCGTTTGCAGCATCGAGAGGGGCTGGTCACCCCAGCCGAGGGCGACGTGCACGCAGGCATCGCAGCCGGCCACCTGCTCTCGAATCAACTCCGCGTCGTAGAGCGTTCCGTGCACTCGCCGCACCTTGGCGTGCTCGGACAAGGTCGGAGTTTTTTCGGGATTGCGCGCGAGCGCGACCAACTCGTGCCCCGCGCCCAGCAGGCGGTAGGCGACGTGGGATCCGATGAAGCCGGTCGCGCCGGTGATGAATATCTTCATGCGTGCTCTTCGTGGCTGTCCGCTCGCCGACCCATCGACGCGCGACGAACCTCTTCTCGAGGGGACCGTAGCCAGCGACGCCGCGCCCGCGCAACCGCACGAACGCGAAACCGCGATCGGGCCGGGCACGGACCCGCGCAGGTTGTGCTGAACCAGCAGCCGGCGGTCTTACTTTCTGCGCCCGAGCCCGGCTGCGACGAGCTCGCCGTCGCACGGGTGGCCCGGGGCGACGACGGCGGCGGCCGGGAGATGGCGCCCGCGCTGCCGGGCGACTCTCACGCATCGGTTCTCTCCGAAGCGTTTGGCTCGACCGAGCGGGCTGCTGGAGCGAGTCGCGCAATATTTGCTGCGGCTTCATCCCCCCTGGGGGTGGCTTCGCGGGCCTTAGCGAATGAGCGGCGCTCGACGGTTACCCAGGGGGGAGGGCGAGTGGGGTCCAGGATGGTCGAGGGGCGCCGCCAGAGCATTTTGGACCGATCAGGGGCCCCAGGGTCGAATTCGGCGAGCGCCGCCGGAGAGGTATGCCTCGTGGACGCCGATCGAGCGCTTCGCGCCCGGTTCCGGACGCTGCTGACGCAGCGCCCGCCCGGGGAGCGCGTCGAGGTTCGAGCCTACGCGGACGCCGAGAAGGCTCTGGCGCACGTGCGGCGTCGAGGTGTGGACGTGGTGGTCGTCGGGGCGCCCGAAGGCGCGCGAGACGGGGCCTCGCTGCTGCGGGCCGTGCAGCGCGAGGCCCCGCAAGTCGTGCGCGTGGTGCTGAGCGACGAGGACCCGTGCAGCGTGTTTCGACGCGTTCCCTATGCTCACCAGTTTTTTGCTCGCGACGCCGGGGAGCTGGACCTTCGGTCGCGGCTGATCGACTGCTTCGAGCTCCGAGCCATCATCAGCCGCGTGGCCGTGCGATCGCTCGTTGCCTCGCACAATCGCCTGCCCGCCACGCCAGCGCTCTATACCCAGCTCATCGACCTGCTGAGCGATCCTCGCAGCTCCATGGTCAAAGTGGCCGAGGTCATCGAACGAGACGCCGGGATGTCGGGTCGCCTGATGCAGGTGGTCTCGTCGGCGTTCTTCGGGCTGCCCAGCCAAATGACGAGCATGGGTGCGTGTGTCGCCTACCTCGGTCTCGACACGATCCGATCTCTGGTGCTCTCGGCCGAAATCTCTCGCGCGTTTCCCGTGCGGATCCGGGGCTTCTCCGCCGAGAGCCTGCAGGCGCAGGCGCTGGCTGTCTCGCGGCTGACGCGGCGCATGGCGGGCTCGATGGCCGAGCCGAGCCAGGCATTCGTGGCGGGGCTCTTGCACAACATCGGGCGGCTCGTGCTCGCCTCGCGCGCCCCCGAGGGCTTCGCCGAGGCGATCGAGCTGAGCCAGAGCTCCTCGCTGACCCTGGCCGAGGCCGAGACGCAGGTCTTCGGCGTGACGAACGCCGAGGTCGGCGCGTACCTGCTCGGGATCTGGGGTCAGCCTTCCAGCGTCGTTCGCGCCATCGCGGCGCAGGACTACCCGGCGGCGGTCGACGCCGACGCGCCCGGGCTGGCGACGGTTCTCCATCTCGGCAAGCGCCTCGCGGTGAATCCCGCCGCCCAGCTCTCCCAGCAGGACGACCCCGGTGACTCGATCAGCGAAACCCACCTGCACCGGGTGGGCGCCCTCGAGCAGTTGGCCGAGTGGCGAACCCTCGCGCAGCGCCTCGCGTCCTAGCCCGGTGCGCCCTCCGGGCTCTTGCGGTGCCTCGATCGGAACGGTCGGCAGGTCGCCTTCGCGGGTGTACCGCGCCGCCGCGCTTCCGGACTCATCCGGGGCACCTCGGCGGGGCCCCAGCGAGACGTGCCATTTTCGACACTCCCTGGAGCCGTCCCCCGCGCGCTAGATCAGACGGAGTAGATGAACGTCAACGTTCTCATCGACTCCATCGTTCGGCAGACGACCGTGCTCATCGCGCAGCTCGCTACGACCGCCGGAGTGCGTGCGCCGCTCGCGCACGTGGCCAATCAGGTTTTCGTCGAGCTGGTCGGGGAGCTGCGCCAGCAAGGCCTCGGCAACAAGGTCATCGCCGACATGTTCGGCTTGGCACTGCGAACGTATCACGCGAAGGTTCGCCGGCTCTCCGAGAGCGAGACGGTGGTGGGGCGCTCGCTGTGGGAGGCCGTGCTGGAGTACGTGCAGGGCAAGGGGGCGGTGCTGCGCGCCGATGTGCTGCGCCGCTTCCGCCACGACGACGAGGCGACGGTGCGCGGGGTGCTGCGCGATCTGGTCGATTCCGGGATGCTCTACCGCTCGGGCCGCGAGGATTCGACGACGTACCGCGCGGCGAGCCCCGAGGATCTCGCCGACGCCGCCCGCCAGTCGGGGTGGGATGGCTTGGTCAACTTGGTCTGGGTCGCCGTGAGTCGGTTTGGTCCCGCGACGGGCGCCGAGCTGACCAAACAGGTTCCGATCAGTGAGGACGAGCTGGAGCAGGCGCTCGCCCGCCTGCTCGCCGATGGGCGCATCGAGAAAGCGTCGAGCAAGCCGGAGAGCGACGAGCCGCAACGATCGGCCCCGACTCGGTACCAGTGCAACACTTGCGTGCTTCCGTTCGGCGAGAGCGCGGGCTGGGAGGCCTCCGTCTGGGATCACTTTCAGGCCGTCGTGACCGCGATCGGCACCAAGCTGCAGAGCGGCCGCCACGTTCCTCGCTTGAGCGACTCCGTTGGGGGCAGCACCTACACGTTCGACGTGTGGCCGGGTCACCCCCACCGCCAGGAAGTGCTCGAATTTCTGCAAACGTTGCGGCGCCAGGGTGTCGCGCTGCGCAAGAAGGTTCAGGCCTACAACGAAAGCGTCGCTCTCCCCTCGCGGGACCCCGAGCGAGTCATCGCCTACGTGGGTCAGACGGTGCTCGGCCTTTGGGAGGAGGAAGCTCTCAGCTCGCCGGTGGCTGCGGCGGGGTCGGACCAGGCGGAGGCCGGGGCCGAGGCGGGGAGCGACCCGCCAGCGCCCCAGCCTGGCTGGCGGGGTGATTCATGACTTCCCGAGCGGGTGCTCGCCGCGACTTCGCGGCCGTCGTTGCTCACCAATTTCTTCGTACGGCGCGCTCGTGCCCCGAGACCTCCGGACCCCGCACCCCCCCCCTCGTCTCGCCTGCCGCATCCCCGAAGCCGAAGGAAACTCCGTGACTAGACCCAACGCTCCCACGCGCCCCGTCGAAAGCCTGGCCGCAACCTTGCTCGCTCCCGGTTTCTTGGTCGGAAGGGGAGGAGGGCTGCCCTCGGTGGGCCCGACCCCCGTCTGTCCTTCGCCCGCGCCCCGCTTCGCTTCGGGGGGCGGCGGCCCGTACATGGCGCCGGTTCCCGACGCGGACCCGTGCGCCATCTGGTGCTGAGGGGCTCGGCGGTCGCGGCGCGGCGGGATGGCGCAGCCGCGCAGCCGACCGAGGCCATCCAGGCCGCCGCGGCCCGGGCGCGTGCGCGCGCCGGCCGAGTTTCAGCGCGGCTCGAGCGAGTGCCCCGTCCGATGAGTCGCAATCCCTGATCGTCGGTCGCCGCGGGAAGAGAGTCGCCTTGCCTCGAGCGGCGGACGGGGCACGTCGGCGCCGAAGGCGTCGCAGAGAAAAAGGGGTGCCGTGTCCGAGACGAGCCCCCAGCGCAAACCAGCGCGGGCCGCCACAGGCGAACCGGCCCGCGGTGGTTCGTGATTGCGACTTGGTGGACACAGCACTTGCCGGGGCGCGAGGGGGGTCGCGCCCAGCGTCGAGGTCGTTGTCAGACCCGGGGCGGAGCGGTAGCCTCGCGCTATGGCTACTACGGTAGAGGCTTGCATTACCGAGCCGGGGGGCCCGGAGAAGCTGGAGCTCGTCGAGAGGGCGCTGGGGGATCCGAAGCCGGGGCACGTGCTCGTGGAAAGCCGGGCTCTCGGTCTGAACTACATCGACACGTACCACCGAAGCGGCTTGTACCCGCTGCCTTCGCTTCCGCATGCGCTCGGCGTGGAAGCCGTGGGTGTGGTCGTGCAGCTCGGGCCGCCGCGCATGTCCGTGCATTCCGAGGAGCGGCTCGGCTCGAGGCCGCCCGGCAGCGCTCCAGCCAGCTCCCCGCCGCCAGCCAGCGAGCCTCCGTTCGACGCTCTGACCGTCGGCGAGCGGGTCGCCTACGCGACGGCGGGCCCCGGTGCCCATGCCACGCGCCGCTGGGTGCCCGAGGATAAGCTCGTTCGGGTGCCCCAGGAGCTCAGCGACGAGGTGGTGGCCGCCGTGCTGCTCAAGGGGATGACGACCGAATACCTCATTCGGCGCACGTATCCCGTCAGTCCGGGCGAGACGGTGCTGCTGCACGCCGCGGCCGGCGGTGTCGGGCTCCTGGCTTGCCAGTGGCTGAGCCATCTCGGCGCTCGCGTGATCGGAACGGTGGGCAGCGAAGAGAAAGCGGCGTTGGCGCGCGCTCACGGTTGCGCCGAGGCGATCCTGTACGAGTCGGAAGACGTGCCCGAACGCGTGCGAGAGCTGACGGAGGGCAAAGGGGTCAGCGTCGTTTACGACTCGGTGGGGCGCTCCACCTGGCAGGCTTCGCTGGAGAGCCTGCGCCCACGCGGCACTCTGGTCAGCTTCGGCAACGCCTCCGGAAAGCCCGATCCGGTGGACCTACTGACCCTCACCCAGCACGGCTCGCTGTACGTCACGCGGCCGACGCTCGCGGACTACACGCGCAGCCGTCGCGAGCTGACGAGCTGCGCGGGGGCGGTGTTCGAGATGGTGCAGAGCGGCGCGCTGGCGCCCCTGATCGGGCAGCGCTATCGGCTGACGGACATTCGCGTCGCGCACGAGGCCCTCGAGAGCCGCGAGACGCGCGGCTCGACCGTGATTCTGCCCTGAAGGGCTCGCTCCGGGTTGCCCGGCGAGGCCGGCTCGCGTCGCGCCCACCGAGGGGCCCGCGCGGGGTTTGGCGCCGGGGACCCGCGTGTGATCGCCGCCGCCGGCGGCGGGCCTCTGGCCACGGCCGCCACGATTGAGCAGGCCGCCCGCGCGGGGCCGCCGGCCCGAGTCGGAGCCAACGTTGCAGGCCGCGTTGACAAGGGGGGGCGGGCCGTTCGATGGGTTCGCCATGCGCCAGGTGTGGGCAAGACTGCAATCGCTTTCCGAGCAGGCGAAACTCGCCAGCTTGCTGCTGCTGTTTACGCTGGCCGTCCGCGTGATGACGCTCGAGCTGCCCCGCGCTGGAGGGGACGGGCCGCGCAAATGGATGTGGGCGCGCGTCGTGGGGCACGGCTGGTCTCCCTCCACCGCTCTTTGGGACGGCTGGGATCACCACGCCGCGCGGCTCTCGATCAACGTGCCCATCCTGCTGGTCCAGTCGGCCTTTGGCGATCATCCCGCGCTCTTCTACGTGGCGCCGCTCGCGGCGCTGCTCGCGGCAGTCTTCTTTCTGTTTCGCATCGCGGTGCGCTGCGGCTCGGCGGGTGCTGCCACTTGGTCCTGCGTGCTGTGGGTCTGGGCGGCCCCCGCCTACTGGGCGACGGATCTCATGCCCTCGGCGTTTTCCCCGGCGTACGTGCTCTCCTCCGTGCTTTCCACGATCCGCCTGGCGGAGGCCCGCGGGACGGGTGCCCGTTGGGCCTGGGCGTGCGCGGCGGCGGGGACCATGATGTTGGCGGAGCTGGCGAAGGTGACCAACCTCCTCTTCTTGCCGGGAATCCTGCTCGTGCTGTGGGGCAGCACGAAGTCTCTGCGCTGGCCGCTCGTCGTGGCCGGCCTCGTGCTGACCTTGCTGGGCGCCGAGTGGCTCGGCTAGCAGCTTTCCTCGCTGGACGCTCCCCTCGGGCGCGTGAGCGTGATCGTGGAGCACCACCTCAGCGGTAAGGCGGAGCCGCTCGATGGCCTGTGGGACCTCATCGCGAGGCAGCGGCGGGTCTTCGGCTCGACGATGCCGGGCTTCTACTTGTGGCTGCTGCTGGTGTTCGGGCCGCTCTCGCTGTGGCGCTCCGAGCAGGTGCCGCTCGCGGTGCGCATGCTGTCTGCCGCGGGGCTCTCCTATCTGGTGTTTCACGTCTTCGGGGTGCGCAGCTTGAGTCCTCTTCGGGCGGCGCAGCCGGCGAACACTCGATACCTGGCCGCATTGGTTCCGTTCGGCATCGTCGTGGCGGCGGCCTGGCTGGCGCGTCGCAGCGGGGGCTCGCCGGCCCCGTCCGGCGCGACTCTGCGCCTCGTCGCCCCGGCGCTCGCAGCCCTGAGCCTCTACGTGCTCACGTGCCGCTACCCGGGGGCGCACGACCACCCATTCGCCCAGCTGGATCGCGCCAGAGCCCTCGTGCACGACGCCTACCGGCAGGGGCGCCCCGTGCTCGTCAAGGCCGACAACGCATACTCGATCCACGCCACCGTCGTGTTCTTCTGGGACGACTTCGAAGGGGCCCACTACCGCAAGACTCGAACGACACCTCGACCCCAATACATCAAGCTGTCGAGCGGCCGTCGCTACGAGTACCTGGCCGACCCGAGCAAGCTCCCCAGCAGAAAATGGCACGAGCTACGGCGCTTATGGAAAGGCGAGCGAGCCGTCCTCGCACGGTTTCAGGGGCGCCACTTCTCCTTCACCGAGCGACCCTTCTCCAAGCTCTAGCCTCCAAGACGAGCGCTACCCACCGCGTCGCCCGTGACCTGCGGTGCCCCCCGTTCAACCGCCGTCCCCCAGAAGCAGCAGAGCCCCGAAGCGGAGGCGCTTCGGGGCTAGCTTGGTTCGGACGTTCGTTGGGCGGGCCGCGCCGCATTGGGCGGCGCGGCCTTCGAGCTCAGCCGCGGAACTGCCCGAAGGGCTGCCCGCTGCCGGTCCCGAAGGCGCCGAAGTTGGTGACGCCCATGGCCTCGGCGGCGCTCAACAGAACGCCCTGGTGGGACGAGCCGCCGCCCTGGATGTACGTCCCGCCGTTGCGCAGGTACCCACCCGCGCGGCCCGAGATGACGTACGGCATGTTGTCGCCCCGGTGAACGACGGCGTCGCCCATCTCGCGCGACCACAGCACGTAGGTCTGGTCGAAGAGCGAGCCGCCGCCCGGAGCCGGCGTGCTCTTGAGCCGTTCGATGGTGTCCACGAAGCGGTCACTGAGCCACCGCTCGAGGTTGATCAGATCCTGCTGACGCTGGCCCGAGTGCATGAAGTCGTTGTGCCAGTCTCCGCGGGAGCCCGGCAGATCGACGTTCGTCGCCTGATGGTGACCGAACTCGACGAGCGCCACGCGGGTGATGTCGCAGGCGAACGCCGAGATGGCGAGCTCTAGGTGCATGGCGCTGTTTTCCACGGGCTGCAGGTTGCCCGGCAGGTTGCCCGGGCGCTGACAACCCGCCACCGGCGCGACCAACTGCGGGCCGGGATCCGGCTCGACGACGCCGCCGCCCGTGTTTTGCGGGTTCGCTGCGCGCGCCTGGGCCAGCGACTGCCCGATGCGCTCTTCCAGCTGGCGGATCGAGTCCGCGTGTAGCTCCAGCTTCTGCCCCTCGATCCCGCCGAGGCCCTGACGCAGCTGAGCGAGCTCGCCGCGGATCGAATCCAGCACGCTCAGCCGCCGCATGAGCCGAATCTCCGTGTCCGAAGGCCCGGGGGGGGGCGCCGGAGCCTGGTTGCCCGGATCGGGCGGGGGCGGGGGCGCCGCCACGCTGTCGAAGATCAGGCCGAACCCCGCGCTCAGGCTGAAGGTCGGCACCTGCAGCGAGTTGTTGCGAAAGCTCACGCCCTGCTGCCCCGAGACGCCTCCGAGGTGGAGCGAGGGGAGTTGCGTCACGACGCCCTGGCTGCGCAGGCCGTCGGCCACGAAGTGGTCGAGGGAGCGCACTTGGCTGCCGTAGCTGCCGGTGCCCGTCAGCGCCCCGATCGAGCCATGGTTGCCGGCGCTGCCGTTGCTGTCGAAGCGGTTGGCCATGATGATGTCGCTGTTCGCGCGGCCCAGCGGCTCGTTCATCTGGCTGTATCGCCCCGCGCCCGGGGGTTGCCACAGCCCCGGGTCGGTGCCGTTCGTGTTGATGATCAGCAGGTACCTCGCGGCGCCGGCCTGTGCCTTGGCCACCGAGGGCTCGAGCAGCGACACGAAGGGAGAGAACAACGCCAGCAGGCCAGCGTTGCGGGTGAACTCACGTCGATTCCAATTGCGCATCATATTCTCCGATGAAGTTCTTTTCTCTTGGCCTCAGATGCTCTGGACGCGACGGGTGAAGTGCGGAGCGGTGACGATGCCGCTCAGCACGCTGCGCAGCGTATTGCCCGAGTCACGAGCCACTTGTCGGATGGCGTGGTCGTTGCACACCTTGTCCGAGGCGCTCCACTTGTCCGCGTTGGCGATGCCATAGGCGAAGTACGAGAGGTTGTTGACCATGCAGGCGCGGGCTTGCTCGCTCTGCGACAGGTGGTTGGAGAGGTCGTCGATGCCGTTGAGCGGCACCTCGATGCCCATCGGGCCCGTGTCGCTCATCAGCGAGAGCGCCCCGCTCGAATCGATGGGGCGACCTGCCTCCTGATCCCGGAACAGCCCGAACGCGTCGTAGTTCTCGAACGCGAAGCCGATCGGATCCATGAACTGGTGGCAGTTTCTGCACACGTCGTTGGCGCTGTGCTGCGCGTAGCGCTCGCGGCTCGTGGCCGCGGGCTGCTGCGGGTCGAGGTTGGTGTTCAGGTCGTTGGGGGGATCGGGCAGCGCGTTGCACAGCAGGCGCTCGCGAACGACGAACGCGCGCTGTACGGGGGAGGAGTTGTTCACCAGCGCGTGCTCCGCGAGGTACGCCGCGTGGCCCAGCACACCCCTGGGGCGAAGCCCCTGTAGCTCGACGCGCTGGAAATCTTGCCCACCCACGCCTTCGATGCCGTAGTAGGCCGCCAAATCCTGATTGACGAAGGTGTAGTCCGCGGAAAACAGCTCCCCGATTTCCCCGCCGTTCATCATCACGTCGAGGAAGAGCCGCTCCGTTTCTTGGAGCATCGCATCCCGCAGGGACTCGGGAATGTCACCCCCGTCCTTGACCTTGGTGAAGAAGTCGTCCGTGTCGAGCCAGCGCAGCACGAACTCGCCGAGAACCTGCTGGGCCTGCTGCGTGTTGAGCAGGCGTTGCAGCTGGGCTTCGATTCCCTCGGCGCTGGTCAGCTGATTGCTGCGGGCGGCCTCGAACAGCTCCTGATCCGGCGGGGCGTTGGTGAGGAAGTACGAGAGCTCGCTCGCCACCTCGAAGCCGCTGAGCTGGAACTCGCCGTTGCCCATGTCCTGGCCGATTTCGCGCCGGTACAGCAGGTACGGCGACTGCGCCATCGCCGTGGCGACGAGCTCGGCGCCTTCGTCGAAGCTGCCCACGAGCTGCGTGCCGTCGTCGCCGCGGGCATTGAACAGGTCCACGAAGCGATTGACGCGCTCGTCGTCGAGCGGCTCGCGGCTGATGCGCTCACCGAGGTTCTGCACGAAGCGGCGCTGGCAATCGCCGTTGTTCTGGTTGCAGTTGGCGACGCCCTGGAAGAAGTTGTTGGCGCGCGCGTTCGCGGCCACTTCCTCCGCCAGTGTGTTGAGCTGCGTGGCGTCCAACCCCTGCACGAGGTTGTCGTCTGCGTCGATGTTGTAGCCGAGCGTGTCGGCGTCGATGAGCGGGTTGCTGTCCGGAACGTTGTTGTCTCCGAACACGGCAACCAGCGTGTTCTGGTACTGCTCGGCCGTGAGGCGACGGACCACTTGGGGGCCCGGGGTCGCGCAGTTTTGCAGGGGCGGGAGCTGATCGACCGGCAACGGGTTGCCGTTCTGGTCTGTCAGGGCACCCTGGTCCCCGGTGCCACCGAGCTCGGCGTCGCCTCGCTGGGACAGATCCGTGAGGTCGGGCTGCTCGTCCCCCGCCAGGTCCTCCGGCCCAGCCGGCGGATCTTCCATCCCCGACGGACCGCTGGGTGCCCCGGGCACGCCGGGAACGCCGGGCACGCCGCCGGGAATCGGAACCCCACCGCCCTGCCTCATGCCTTCCGGACCGCCCTCCAGCTCCGAAGCGCAGCCCGCAGCCACGCAACCGGCGGCCAGGAGAGCAACCGCGCTGGCAATACCGCGACCAACGGAATCGCGGCCAACAGCACTACGGCCAACACCATTGCGGCCAACACCATTGCGGCCAACAGAGCGGCGGCCGACAGAGGCGGGGAGATTGAGACCAGCGGTGCCACCGCAAGCATGATTGTGGCTACCCTGCTGATGTGAACCAAGAAGCGTTCTACGAACTGACGGCATGCGGTTCCCTGAGGCTGATTTGTGGATATCGAGGGACTGCGGCTCGCGGGGGAGCCGACGACCCGGAAGTGTTGCGAGAAGCTCGTTCGCTTGGGTGCTGTTGCCCCGAAATGGGAGCCCTTCAGGCCCTCCCGAGCGCGGGCGCGGAAGCCGGCCAACGCTGTGAAAACTACTGAACGGTTCATGACCGCCAGCGTGCAGCCACCTTAACGAACGTGGCCTATGTCTAACATGAAGCAGGCGCCACCGCCCAAACGAAAAACTCGATTTCGTAGGGATTTTCGCTGTGATCGGGTGGCGGTGGGCAAGTGATCGAAGGGATCGCGCAGCGCCGCTGCTGGTCCGCTGGAGGCCTGGATCCAATGGATCGCGGTCGCTCATCCGAGCACCGGTGCAATAGTGCCGTCACGCAGGATTGTCGCGCCGCGCTGCGGAGGATGCGCGCGCGTTCGCCGGCGGTGGGCGAGAGCTCGAGCGTCACGCAGGCGCTGGCCCAAGAGGGGGCACGAGCCGGCGCATGCCATCCGCGGCAGGGGTTCCTCGTCTTGGATGTTTTCCGTGCAGCAGGAATCGGTGAGTGGCTGGGCGTCAGGTCCGTCGGGGTCGACGGCGCCCGGCGTCGACATCCCGTCGCCGCGCGCGCGAGGATTCGGCTCCGCCCGCCGACGCGAACGCTCGGCGTCGGCGCCCGCCGTGCGTCGGCCGGGGCGCGAAACGGGCTATGCTCCGCGCGATGGCGATTCGAAAAATTGCGCAGCTCGGTCACCCCGTGCTGCGGCAACGGGCCCGGGAAGTGGGCCCGGGGGAGATCTCCGCGCTCGGCCCGCTGCTGCGAGACATGCTCGAGACCATGCGGGATGCCGGGGGCGTCGGGTTGGCGGCTCCGCAGATCCACGAGTCCTTGCGGCTCGTGGTGGTCGAGGTGGACGAGAGCGATCGCTATCCGGGTCTCGGGGGCGTGCCGCTGGCGGTGCTCGTGAACCCGGTGGTGACGCCGCTCGTCGAGGTGGGTCCCCACGGGCCCGCGGAGGCCGATTCGATTTGGGTCTACGAGGGATGCCTCTCCGTGAGCGGCCTGCGGGGGCGCGTCCGCAGGCCCCGAAAGGTGCGAGTGGAGGCCCTCGACGCGACCGGGGCGCCGCTGCGGCTCGAGTGGGAGGGATTTCCCGCCGCCGTGATTCAGCACGAGGTGGACCACCTCGACGGCATTCTCTTCGTGGACCGGGCCGACTCCAAGACGCTGGCCTTTCTGCCGGAGTTCGGCCGCTACGTGGCGGGGGCCATACGCGTCGTGGACGGCGCCGAGCCGGCGTAGAGCGGCAATCAGGTTGATTGCCGCGACAAATCGAGAGAATAGAGCACCGATCCGGCAAGCATGCCGCTTGCAGGCGCCCCGGAAAGCGCCTCCTCACCCTCGCTGGGGGGCGTCTTCCGGGGCGCCGCGGGCCCTGGCAATCTGATCGGTGCTCTCGGCAGAGGGACGAGCGCGCCCGCGCATCGCGAGCTGGCTGCGGCCGGGGCCCACCCACGCTCGACCCATCGGGACGCGTCATGCCGCCGACGAGCGCCCTCCGCCGTGGCCGACCCCGCGCAGACGCAGCCCGCCGATCCAGCGGGCCGCGCCGGCACCGGGAGCCGGGCTCAGCCGGTCGTCGAAGCGGACGCCGCGGCCAGCACCTCCTTGGCGTGTTTGGTGGGATCGACCTTGAGCCAGACCTGCTTGATCTTGCCATCGCCTCCGATCAGGAAGGTTTGCCGCGCGGCGTACTCTCCCGCCGAGACGGGGACACCGAACGCCTTGGCGACGGGCTCGGCGTCGACCACGAGTGAGAACGGCAGCTCGTACTTTTCGATGAAAGCCTGGTGAGACTTCGCGTCCTGCATCGAAACGCCGAACACGTGAACGCCGGCCTTTTCGAAAGCCTCCCACTCTTTCTTGATCCCTTGGGCCTCCACCGTGCAGCCGGGCGTGTCGTCCTTCGGGTAGAAGTAGACGGCCACCTGCTTGCCTTCGGCGGCCAGCTTGGCGAGCTCGACCGACGTCCCGTCTTGCAGCTTCAAGGTCAGCGCGGGCGCTGGGTCGCCCACCGCGAGAGGAGCTTCGGCGCTCGAAGGCTCGTCGGCATTTTCCTTTTTGGCCTGGGCGGAGCTGGGCGCCTCTTCGCCGGGCTTGACGCTCTGGGTGACCGTCGTGGGCGCCTCTTCGGCGGCCGGTTGTTCACTCTTCTGGCATCCGACGACCCCGAGAGCGAGGACGAGGGAAGCACCAAAAAAACATGGGTTGCGCATCCACGCCGCGTGCCCCCGCCCCCCGAGGGCGTCAACGAAAACCCATGGGTCGCGGGGCGTTAACAAGCCGCGCCCGACCCCGCAGGGCGAGCCGAACGGTCTATTTTCGCGGCGTTTCGGCTGGGTGGTCCCACCGGCCGAAAGGTTCCCGTCGGGCTCTCTTAACCCCTGGGTCGTTCCGCTCGGGAACGGCCGGGGGGAAGCGCCGGGCCGCCGGAAAAGGCCGTGACGCGCGCTTGCAGCCCGTCGGGGCGCTTACCGATCCCCGAATCGGTCGGGCTGCCGTCGTGGGTATGTCTTTTGCGCGCCGCGCGACGGCGCGTCGAGGTCTCCGCCATCGCATCGTGGGCCTCGCCTCGATGGCGCGAGCGTTCGCTCCCGAGACCCGAGGACATCGTTCTTCCTGGCGACGAGGCCGCGCCTCGTGACAAGACTGCGTTGCAATGGCGGCAGACGCACGAGCCTTGATCGAAATCAGCCGTCGGCTGACCCGCGGCGTCGCCCGCCTGGCCTTCGCGCCGCCCGTTGCCCATTGCTACAACCCACTCGTCTACGCGCGGGCGCCGCACGAGCTGTATCTCCGGCGCTTCGGGGCGGGGCCGAAGCACGTCGTTCTGGTCGGAATGAACCCGGGCCCGTTTGGCATGGCCCAGACGGGGGTGCCCTTCGGCGACGTGGCCATGGTGCGGGGCTGGATGGGTATCGAGGCCCCCGTGCGGGCCCCCTCGGGGCAGCACGAAAAGCGGCCGATTCAGGGGTTCGGCTGCAAGCGAAGCGAAGTGAGCGGCAGCCGCTTGTGGGGCTGGGCCCGGGACCGCTTCGGGGACCCCGCGCGGTTCTTCAGTCGCTTCTTCGTGCTGAACTATTGCCCCCTGGTCTTCCTCGAGGAGAGCGGGCGCAATCGCACGCCGGACAAGCTGCCGCGGGCCGAGCGCGAGCGGCTCTTCGCCTGCTGTAGTGAGGCTCTGGCCGCGAGCTTGCGGGTGCTGAGCCCTCGCTACGTCGTGGGGGTCGGCGGTTTCGCCGAGCGTCGTGTTCGCGAGGTCGTCGAGAGCGGGGCCCTCGGCGACCTCCGCCCCCGGGTCGGCAGCATCCTGCACCCGAGCCCCGCCAGCCCGCTCGCCAACCGAGGGTGGGCCGAGAAGGTGGACCAGCAGCTGTCGGAGTCGGGCGTTCTGTAGCGACAGCCGGGGAGTGCCCGGGCTGCCACGGCCTGAGCTGCCAAGGCCTGAGCTGCCAAGGCCTGGGGGTGCAGAGCCCGCGACCGTGTCGCCGCGACGGGATTGCTGCTTCCGTTAGTTGCGGGGCGCCTTCGCGATGCACTCGGCACAGCGCCCGTAGAGCTGGTGCGTATGGGATTCCAGTGTGAACCCCAGCTGCGTCGCCACGCGCTCCTGCAGCTGCTCGATCAACGGCTCTTCGAACTCTCGGATGGCGCCGCACTCGAGGCAGATGATGTGATCGTGGTGGTCGTCGCTGAGCTTCAGCTCGAAGCGCGTGCCTTCGTGGTCCACGAAGCGGTGCTCGTGCAGCAGCCCCGACTCCACCAGCATCCGCAGCGTGCGGTACACCGTGGCCGAGCCGACCGAGGCGTCTGCTTTGCGCACGTCCGCGATCAAATCGTCGGCGGTGAAGTGCCCGCCAATCTCGAAGAGCCGGTCGAGAATCAGGCGGCGCTGGGCGGTCGAACGGAGCCCGCGCCGCGCCATCACCGCCTCCAGCTCTGCGCGGAAGCGCTTGCGTTCGGCCGGATCGTTCGTTGCGGGGTCGTTGGACACATATCCTCCTGGTCTCGGCGCTCGAGGCGCTCGAACTGCGCTTCGGCGCCGACTCGACGGGGGTCGCGGCTGCCGACATGAAGCGAACCTGCTCTTCTGACCAGAGTGTCCGCACCGGGCCGACGGGTTCAAGAAAATTCTGCGCCAGCGCGGTCCGCGGCCGCTGGTCAGGCCAATCCGGAGCCGCGAGTCGGCCCGGGCCCCGAAAGCGTTTCGGGGAACGGGTTGCGAGCGCTCCGAACCGGAATCCCCCCGGCCCCCTCGGGCGGACTCGAGCCTCTGCACGCGGCAAGCCGGGCGCCCTGTGTCGGGTGCCCGTTGCTACGCCCCCTTTTGGGTCTGCCAGGCGTCGAGCCGGGCACGGGCGTCGTTCTTCGCGGGGTTCGTCTGGGCGTCGTGGTTGTCGAGCTTCGCGGTCAGCTCGATCACGTAGCCGTTCGGATCTCGAAAGTAGATCGAGTGAATGAAATGATGATCGGCGATGCCGCGCGCCTCCATCCCTCGCTGCTTCGCCTTGTCCAACATGGGCTGCAACTGGGAGTAGTCTACCTCGAGCGCGATGTGCAGATCGTAGTCGTGGTGATCTTTGAACTCGAAGGGCTCGCTCGGCACCTCGAAGAACGCCAGAAACGATCCGTCGTCGAGACGATAGAAGGTATGCAGAGCCTTGGTGGACCGCCCCGTCTTGGACTCGCTGATCTCCAGCGACGCCGCTAGCGGCAGGCCGAGAAACTCCTCGTAGAACTTACGGGTCTCTTCGGAATCCCGGCAGCGGTAGGCGTTGTGGTGAAGTCCTTTGATCATCGTCTCTCTAGTCGCAGTCTGGTGCGCCGAAGCGACCGAGGGACGCCCCCTCGGCCGCTCGACGCCGGTGTTCAGGGCGTGGCGAACTGTTGCCCTTTGAGGGACTCGGCGAAGCCGTACAGGTGCTCGTTGACCGGCCCCCAGCTCTTCAGCTTCTTGACGTTGTCGAGCCAGCGCGCGACGTTCGGGTACTTGTTGAAGTCGCAGCGCGTGAGCTCGCCCAGCGTGATCAGGCACGCGCCGAAGTAGTCGGCGATCGAGATCTCGCTGCCACAGAGATACGGCTTGTCGCCGATCCAGTGGTCGTTCAGATCCGTCAGCCAACGCTGGCAGTTCTTCTGGGCCCAGGCGAGCGTTGCTTGCTGCGCCTCGTCCGTGGGGCGCTTGTGGTGCGGGAAGAGCTGCGGGTAGCCGAGCCCATAGCCGAAGTCGCGGTAGAAGTTGGCGTTGAACCAGTCCATTACTTCGTTGATTTTCGCCCGCTTCTTCAAATCCTTCGGGTACGCGGGCGAGTCGATCTTGTCCGCCAAGTACTTCAGGATTGCCGAGCTTTCGGTCAGCCGCAAGTCTCCGTCCACCAGTACGGGCACCATCTTGTTCGGGTTCACGCTGGCGAAGGCCGGCTGGAGGTGCTCGCCCGTCATCAGATCGACGAGCTGCTCATCGAGCTCGATGCCATTTTCCTGCACGAAAAGCCGCACGGGGCGGCTCGTCATCGAAACCGGATGCATGTAAAGTTTCACGTGTACTCCCTTTGAGCTCATTGTTCGAGCCGTGGCGGGCGCCGGGGGCGCCCTCTCTTTTCCGAAGCGTCGACGCTTCGGCGTGTGCTGCGCCCGAGGCACTGGGCCCAGGTGCCCGCCGCTCTCCGAAGCCCTCCCGTTCGAGCGTCGACGCCCCGGTGCGGTAGCGCCGGGGGTGACCCGTTTCTATCACGCCCGAATCGGAACCGGCGCGACTTGTGCTGAAGCTCATCGGCAGGGAGGAGGCTTGGGGAATGTGCGAGCGTCTGCAGCCCGTCTGGGACGCTCTTGCACCTTTATCGGAGATCGCCGGCTGCGTGCAACGCTCGCGCACGACCTCGATCACTTCGGCATCACGCCGGCTGCTCGTGCCGGATTTTTTGCCGCGGGGGCGGGCAACCGAGCAGGGGAAGCAGCGGCTCCCGCTGCCTCGGGAACTCCAGACGCGTTTTCCCCCGAGCTTCCGCGGCGTCGAGTTCGATCGGGCGCGCCGGGTCGCGACATTCCACGAGGCACACGGGGCCCAGGCCGCCTCGCTCCGGTCGGGCTAGGGCCCCCCGGCGGGCGCACGAGGCCGCCGGGCGGCGGAAGGCTCGAGGGGGGCCAAGCGCGCCGGGCTCGCCGCGCTAGCCGTGCTGGTTGCCGGGCCCGATCCGCAGCTTCTCCAGCTCGTGGCGCACGACCTTCCCCGAGGCGCTGCGCGGAAACCGCGCCGCGGCGAGAAACGAGAGCTCTTTGGGCTGCTTGTAGCTCGCCAGCTCGGCGCGGCAGCGCGCGAGCAGCTCGGCCCGAAGCGCCTCGCCGACTTGGCGTTCGTCCTTGGCCGCGACGAACGCCACGGGCACCTCGCCCCATCGCGCGTCCACCCGACGCACGACCGCCGCCTCGGCCACGCGCTCGTCCGCCAGCAGGACGCGCTCGATCTCGGCGGGATAAATGTTCTCTCCGCCCGATTTGATGAGGTATTTGACGCGGTCGACGAAGTCGAGCGTCCCGTCGGCGTTCTGCACGAAGACGTCCCCCATGTGGAACCAACCGCCTCGAAAATCGTGCGCATTCGTCGATTCGGCTTGGTAGTAGCCGCTGAACAACGTCGGCCCCCGAATGCAGAGCTCGCCGGGCGATCCGGGAGGCACTTCTCGATCGTCGGCGTCCACCAGGCGAATCTCGCAAAACGGGCTCTTTTCCTTGGAGAGGCGCGTGGGGGCGACGCCGATTGGAATGCGATTCGACGAGCACGGGGGGCAGCCCGTCTCCGTGGCCCCGAACGTGTTGGCGTAGGGGGCAGCCAACAGCCTCGTGATGCGCGCGATCTCGGCCGGAGGCACGAGATCCGCCATGACTCCACACAGCTTCACCCCCCGGGGCCGGATTCCCCGCGCCTGCAGCTCGTCGGCAAAGCGGCCCACCATTCCCGGCATCAACAGCAGCCAGCCGAGCTCCTCGCGCTGCACGATGTCGGCGAGGCGGGTCGAGTCGAACCCCTCCAGCACGACGACCTTTCCGCCGGTCATCAGCGTCCCCAGCGAGCACTCTGCGGCGCCCATGTGATAGAGGGGTGACCACGCGACGAACGTGTCTCGCTCGGCGACGCCGAACTCGGCGCGAACCACCAAGTTGCGCACGATCTCCGCGCGGTGAGAGAGCACTGCGCCCTTCGGAAGCCCCGTGGTGCCGCTGGTGTAGAGAATGAGCAGCGCCAGCTCCGGGTCCAGCGGCGCGCCGGGCTCGGCTGCCGGCGCGTTTCGCAGCAGCTGCTCGTAGCCGGCGCCCAGCGTCGTCTCCTCGGCGCCCGAGCACGGATCGTCGGGAGCGCGGCGGGCCGCGGCCAGGGCTTTCCCATGGCGCTCGGAGACGAAGACGTGGCGTGGCGCGACGAGCGCCAGGCAGTGGCGCAGCTCGCCTGGCTTCAGGCGCCAATTTTGGCACGCCACGCACGCGCCGAGCTTGGCCGCCGCCAGGAAGATCTCCAGGGACTCGGAGCGATTTTCCGAGAGCAGGCCGATGCGGTCCCCGAGGCCGAGGCCCCGCGCGCGCAGCGCGGCCGCCAGCCGATCGACGCGGGCGAGCAGCTCGGCGTAGGTGCGGCACCTCTCGCTGCCGCCCGAATGATCCTGCACCGCGACCCGGGCGGGAGCCAGCCGAGCCGTGGACTCGAAAAGACCGTATACCCCGCTCGCCGAGGCCGCGGCGACCCACGTGGCTGCCTGTGATGTCACGGGGCGGAAAGCTAACCCAGAGCCGTCGCGGCGTTGAAGCGAAACCCCCGGCGGCGGCCCCAAAAGATCCTCGGGCAGGGACCCCGGCCCGTACGCGTCGCCTTCGCCGCGCGGCCCGCGTCGCGCCGCGCGGCGAAGGCTCGCGGCGGAGCGGGGGCGTGGCGGTGCGCCGACCACGACTGCCCTGCCGGCGGAGGAGGGGGCTCGCCATGGGCCCCTTGTCGCCGTGCCGTCGTCGGCCGCGACCGCTGGACGAGGGCTTCGGCAGTTTTCCCGCGCTACAAGTTTTCCCCGCCGCGGAAGTTTGCGCGGTGCGGGCGGCTCTGCGGTTGCATCCAGCTCGCCGGCGGACGCATCATCGCGCCATGGTCCAAAAAAGCTTGGTTTGGGGTTTGCTGGGTCGCTCGCGGCGTGCCGCGGAGCGACGGGGGGCGCCTTCGGCGCGCGTGTTCGGAGCTTCGGTCGTGGTCGCCGGGCTGGTCGCCGGGTGCTCCGGCGGCGACGAAGGGGGCGAGGAGCGACCCGTGCTGGGAGATGAGCCCGGGGCCGACCCGGCGACGGAGCTGATGCCGCAGCAGCCGGTCGCGGAGCAGCCGGTGGCGGAGCCCGAGAGCGGTACCGGAACCGACCTGGTCCCGTCGGATGGGTGGGTGCTGTCCTCCAGCAACGGGGTCGGAATTCAGGGGTCGTTCTTCACCTACGGAGATGGCAGCGGTCGGACGATGATTGCGGAGAGCCCGAACGAGGCGAGCACGGGTTACTGTGTCGCCGGTGAGTCCGCGCAGGTGCTCGACGACGATTTCGGGGGCACGTGGGGGGCAGTGGCGGCCTTCAACCTGAACCAGGCCGTTGGGCAGGACGAGGCGGGCCCCTACGACGCGCGGTCGCACGCCGTCGTGGGCTTTGCGTTCGACATCGTGGGCGACACCGGCGGTGCGCTTCGCTACGTCGTCAAGCAGTGGGGCGTCCACGATGGCTTCTGCATCAACAACGTGCCCGACTGCGAGCAAGGTTGCTCGGCCGAGTATCGCATCGACGAGCTGGAGCAAAACTGCTGGGATCCGGGGGGCCGCGCGCCCACGCTCTCGCAGCTCTCCGCGCTCGAGTGGCAAATCACCACCACCGCCGAGGGGCCCACGCCGTTCGATTTCTGCATCGAGAACGTTCGCGCCGTGCTGGGTGACACGCGGCTGCAGTAGGGCTGCGGCGGGGGGAGCCGGCCGCCCGCTGCGCCCCCGGTGGGCACGGGCGGCGGTTTTTCGTGCGCCGCCGTGCCCCCGTTGGCGGCGCGCTCACGCCGGGTGCGGGGCGACGCGAACCCAGCGCATGCCCGCGCGCTCCGCGGCCTCGATTCCGAGCGCACCGTCCTCGACGACGAGGCAATCTGCCGGGGCTACCCCCATCCGCTGCGCGCACAACAGCAGCATCTCCGGATCGGGCTTGCCGTGGCGCACGTCGCTCGAGGTGACGATGGGGTCGAACAGGTCGAGGAGCCTGGCGTTGCGCAGCGAGGTGGTCACTTCGGCGTGTCGACCGCCCGAGGCAACGGCGACGGGCGCGTGCCGGCGCACGCGACGGGCATACTGCACGACGCAGTCGATGGGGCGCACGTCGCCGAGCAGCTCGCGATAGACTTGGCGCTGGACCTTCGCAACGCGTTCGGCCTCCAGCCGGGCCCCGAACTGCGCGTTGAGCTCCACCACGGTTTGCTCGAGGGTCATCCCCGCCCGTTGGTTGAAGAGCTCCCACGAGAAGTCGAACCCGGCCCCGGCCTGCGCGAGCGCCGATTTCCACGCGCGATGGTGCAGCGGCATGGTCTCGACGAGCGTGCCGTCGCAGTCGAAGATGTAGCCGGCGTAGCGCTCCGTGGGGGGCGTGAAGCGCGCCGTGGGACTGGCGAGCTCGGGCAAGGTGGGGCTCACCGGCATGCGAACAGGGAGTCTCCGCCTTGCAGGCCGCCGCGCAGCTCCAGCTGCTCTTCGATCACCGCCCCGTTGACGGCCGGGACGCGGACTCGAGAGGTGCCCATGTCTCCGCCTTCTGGGCCGCCAGCCACCGGGCGCCAAAGGTTGTCGCACTGCCTGCGAGCTTCCACCCAGGTGCCGTCGAGCATCTGCACTTCTGCGCGCACGATCTCGTGTTGTTCAGGTTGCCGGCCTCGATGCCGAAGCCGCACGACACGTGGGGATATGACGGGCAAGTGGCGCGGATTTCCTTCCCTCGGATCGAGGCGCCCTCAGCATGCCATCGCTTTCCCCTCCTGGACAGGGGATCGCGGAGCGAGAAGCGATGCGCGGGATCGCGGTGACCGCTTCACGCCGGACGCTCGACCCCGTTTTGCTCTACAGTTCGCGGATGCGAGTCGCGTTGCTGTATCCTCCTCCATGGAAGATTCCGCTGTCACAGCACCCCGGCGAGTGGGGCGAAGAGGGGCCGCCGCCGGGGTTTCACCCCGGTGATCTGGATGCCGACTTTCATCAGATCCCGTACGGGCTGCTCTCGCTCGCAGCGCAGGCCATCGCCGCTGGGCACCAGGTCCGGGTGCTCAACCTCTCGAGCTTTCCCTGGCAGCAAGTGGAGCGGGTGCTCGCGGCGCTGTCGGCGGACGTGTACGGGATGTCCTGTTGGACGGCGAACCGCCGGGGCGTGGGCTTCGTCGCGGAGGCGATTCGGGCGCTGCACCCCGCCGCCCACGTCACCGTGGGGGGGCCGCACGCAACCCCGCTGGCGCGCGAAATGTTGCACCATCATCCCGCCATCGACACGGTCGCCGTCGGGGAGAGTGAGCTGACTTTTCTCGAGCTGCTCGAGCGGCTCGAAGCGGGGCGCGACGTGGAGGGGCTCGCGGGGGCCTGGTATCGCAGCGGGGGCCGCATCGTCGAGGGGCCCGTGCGTGCTTCGGTGAAGGATCTGGACGAGCTGGCCTCGGTGCACGAGCACTTCGACACGCACATCGTCATGACCTCGCGCGGCTGCCCTTGGCAGTGCACCTTTTGCGGCGCGGAAACCACGTGGGGCCGGGGATTTCGGGGGCGCTCGGTAACCCGCGTGCTGGACGACCTGGAGGCTGCGCTGGCCCGCGTCCCCGTCGCCATGCTGCAAATCAAGGACGACACGTTCACCGCGAACCGCAAGCGGGCTCTGCAAATTTGCCGCGGAATCGTCGAGCGTCGGCTCAACTTCCTGTGGAGCTGCGATACCCGCGTGGACGTGCTCACCGAGGAGCTCCTCCTTTCGATGCGGCAAGCGGGCTGCGTGCGGCTGAGCCTGGGCGTGGAGTCCGGGTCGCCGAAGGTGCTTGCCGCGATCGACAAGAAGATCAGCGTCGAACAGATCCTCCGTTCCACCGAGCTGGCCAAGAGCTACGGGATCGCCGTGCGCTTCTACATGATGTTGGGCAACCGTGGGGAAACCCTCGACACATTTCGAGAAACGCTCGACTTTTTGCGCCGAGCGCGCCCCCACCAGTACTTGTTCTCGTGCCTTTCCATCTATCCCGGCACGGTCGATTTCCACACCGCTCAGCGGGAGGGTTGGCTCTCGCCATCCGTCTATTTCGAGGAGAGCTTTCAGGAGCTCAAGATGCCTTTCGACGCGGACGAGGCCTGTACGCGCGAGATGGCCGAGTGGTTCGCGCGCAACAAGGGTCTGCACACGGGGTATGTGGAGAGCGTGGAGGAGGCACAGGCGATTGCACGCCGCGTCGGTGGGGGGGCCGGGGTCACGCTCGACGTGGCCGGTGCCCACTATCGCGCAGGGAATCTGGAGGCCGCGCAGCAAGCCGCGGAGCAGGCCCTTGCCGCGGGCCACCCGTGCCCCGGGCTGTGCCACAACTACCTCGCTTGCATCGCGGCGCAGCGAGGAAAATGGCAAGCCATGCAGGATCACTTCTCCGCCGCGGCCCGCGTCGACCCGCAGCACTACGTGCTGATGAGCAACGTCCAGCGCGCGCGCAGCTGGTTCGCTCGCGGTGGGCCGGAGGCGGGCGAGCCCCTCCGGCTCGAAGCGCGCCACGATTTCCAGCTCTTCGAGAGAACCCTGCAGCCCGTCCTTCCGGGCCCGCTGCCCGAGGATTTCGCGAGCTTTCCCCCCGCCCTCGAGCGGGCGCCTCGCTCGCCTCCGGGGCCCCGCAGCCTGCCCGTTCTCTCCTGAAGCGCGCTCGGCGCATCAGCCGGCAATTTTCAGGACGATCTTGCCGAGGTTGTCGTTGGCCTCCATGCGCGCGTGTGCCGCTTGAACCTCGCTCAGCGGATAGACGCGATCGATCACGGGGCGGAGCGAACCGTGCTCGAACGCGCCGAGAAACTGGCTGCGGAAACGCTCGACCAGTTGCCCCTTCTCCTCCTCATCTCGCGTGCGCATCACCAAGCCGAGCACCGAGGTGCGGCGGGCGAGCAGGCGTCCGAAATCCAGCTCGACCTTGCCGCCTCCCATCACCCCCACCACGACCCAGCGCCCCCCGCGGGCGATGCACTTTTGATGGCGCTGCGCGTACGGCTTCCCGATGAAATCCACGATCACGTCCGCCCCGCGGCCTTCGGTCTCGGCGAGGCAACGCTCCGCGAAGTCCTCGGCGTGATAGTCGATGGCGATGTCGGCGCCCAGCTGCGACGCGAGCTCGATCTTCTCTTGGCGCCCGGCCGTTGCCAGCACGCGTGCCCCGACGAGCTTGCCCAGCTGCGTGGCGGCGCTGCCCACGCCCCCGGCCGCGGCGTGCACCAGCACGGTTTGGCGCTCGCGGAGCTGGCCGAGGGTGAACAGCGCTTCGGCGGCGGTCAAGAACGCCTCGGGCACCGCGGCCGCCTGCTCGTAGGTCATCGAAGGGGGAATCGGCAGCGTGTGTCGTGCGGGGACCACCACCTGCTCGGCGTAGCCGCCCCCCGCCAGGAGCGCCATCACGCGGTCTCCGGGCGAGATGCCGCGCGCGTCGCTCCCGACTTCCGTCACCACGCCCGCGCACTCCAGACCGAGCACTTCGGAAGCGCCGGGCGGGGGCGGGTACAGGCCGCGGCGCTGCAGCAGGTCGGCCCGGTTGAGAGCTGCCGCACGGGCTTCGATGCGCACGCAGCGCGGCGGCAGCTCGGGGGCGGGCAGCTCTCTCAGGTCGAGTTTGTCGACTCCCCCCGGCTCGACCACGACGACGGCTCTCATCGGCTGGGGTCATAGCAGGCCCTGCGCGCCGCGTCGCACTCGACGGCTGTTCGCCACGCCCGCGGGCCGTTGGCGAAATGCTGGCAGACTCGGCCACGCCGGTGCCTCTCGGGGCGCGTACCCCCGAGCCGCCTCCCCCTCCCGCCGGACGCGAAGCCCGCCCCCACCGAGGGGCCGCAGCCGGCGAGAGCGTCCCGAGGCCGCGCCCTCGTGCGCGACACCCGCCGAGCTGCGCGGGAGCGCCGGAGGCCCCACCGAAGGCTCCGCCTCGAGTGCCTGGGACGCTGAGCGGGCTTGTGGCCGGAGGCGGGCTTCGCTAGGAGCCGATGCGTGGCTGCCTCCCCGTCGCCGCCGCTGGCCGCGGCACTGGAGAACTTGCGTCGCGCCCGCGCCGCGCGGGGCCGCGAGGGGCGGGGGGGGCTCGCCGCCGAGGGGCTGCGGCTCGTTCGCCGAGGCGTCCGGGCCGGTTGGGGCCTGCGCCAGCTGCTCGTGGCCGAGGCCCTGCGCGACGATCCCGCGCTGAACGAGCTTGCGGCGAGCGCGCGAACCCTCGTCTTCGCTCCCGATCAGGTGCTGCTCGAGGAGAGCCAGGGCAGGCGTTCGGGGCTGATCAGCGCGGTGTTCGAGGCTCCGCCGCCGCTCGCGCTGGAGGAGCTCACCGCGCGTCGCCCGGCGGGGCTCCTTCTCGCTCTGGTGCAGGTCGAGGAGCCCGGCAACGTGGGCGCCTTGGTGCGAACGGCACTGGCGAGCGGGGTCGAAGCGGTGCTGTCCGCCGGCGGGGTCGATCCGTTTCACCCCAAGGCCGTGCGAACCAGCCTCGGAAGCATCTTTCGGATCCCGATCGTGCGCTTCGAAGGCCCGTCCGAGCTGCTCGGTCAGCTGCAGCGGCACGGGGTGTGGACCATCGCCACCCTCGCGCGGGGGGGAATGCAACTCGGTTCGGCCGTGGCTGCGCCCCCCGTCGCCTTGCTCGTCGGAAATGAGGGGCGCGGCCTGGACGAGGGCCTCGCGAGGGCGGCTGACGCGCGCTGGACGATCGGGCAGAGCGAGGCGGCCGATTCCTATTCGGTCAACGCCGCGGCGGCGATTTGTCTCCACGAGCTGCGGCGGTCGCTGACAACCGCGTAGCTCGCCCCGCCCGAGGGAGCCCCGGTCCCCGCGCGCGGCGCCGGCGAGCCGCGCCCCCGGTCCCCCTCGGGCTTTCGAACCGGTCGGCTCCAAGATATCGCGCCCTTGACGGCGCCGGCTCGCCATTCGAAAGGGGGGCGCAGCGCGCCGCTCGTGGCAGCTGCGTGACCGCTTTGCGTCGCACCTTGACTTTGCCTCGCGACCCGACGAGACATTGGGGCATGAAGCACAGCGTGGGTCACGGGCTGGGAACCGAGAAAGCCAAGCAGGTCGCCGAGGCGGCGTGGCGCAGCTACAGCGAGAAGTACTCGGAGTACTCTCCCACGTGTCAGTGGACGAGCGATACGAAGGCCAACATCGGCTTCAAAGTCAAGGGCCTGGCGCTGAAGGGCGATTTGGAGGTGGCGCCCTCCGAGATCACCCTGGAGCTGGACGTGCCCTTCTTGTTTCGGCCGTTCAAGAAGACGGCGCTCGAAGTCATCGAAAAAGAGATCCGCACCTGGATCGCGAAGAGCGAAGCCGGGCAAATCTGAGCTGGCCGCTGGCCCGTGCTGGCGGGTTGCCCGCCGCTCGGGGGCGCCGCCGCTCGGCGTTGGCGCGCATTGCGGAGGGCCCGTCGGCGCTGCCGTCCGCGCCTCGGTGCGCCCGGACCAGGCTCCTGGGGACGGCGCCGCGCGTGGGGTTTGCCGCGTCGGGCCGCTTCCCGCGGGGCTCGTCTCCAGCTGCAACGAGCCCGCCGGCCCCGCACGCCTCAGATGCGATCGCGCCGGCGCAGCACCCAGGCGATCGCCCCGAGCGTGGCCACCATGATGGCGCTCAGCACCGCGAGCGGTAGCGAGGGGGATTGGAAGTGTACGAAGCCCCAGGCTCCGCTCAGCGTGTCGCTGGCGATCTGTGCTTCGGCGCAGTGGAACTTCCCGGCAGAAATGAAGTTTTCGATGCTGTCGAGCTTGGGGCGCTGGAGATCCAGGATCCAGGCGGGGTCGGTGGCGATCGCCATCCGCTCCTGACCCACCATTCCTTGAAAGCCCCAGCGCGCCGGCATGAAGTACATCGGAAAGCGCAGCGCCTCATTGGTCGTCATCGGCACCATCAAGCCGCCGAGCACCACCTGGGGGATCAGCGCGATGGGGGTGAGTGCCATGGCCGCCTCGCTGCTGGCCACGAGCGCGCTGAGGAGCAGCCCCGTCGCGATCGAGTTCATCGCGGTGGCGATCAACGTTGCCAGGCTCCACAGGAAAGCCGGGGCTCCGCCGTGAAGGCCCAGCGCGAAGTGCACGATCCCGAGCAGCGCTCCGCACTGGATGACCGTCACCAGGCTGAGCAGAAAGAATTTCGAGAGCACGTAGTTGAAGAGCCCGAGGTTGACCATCCTCTCGCGCAGATAGATCGCGCGCTCGCTGACGATCTCTCGGGCCGCGTTGCTGGTGCCGAACCACACGGCCGCCACGGAGAGAAAGAAGATGGCCGCCGTGTTGTCCGAGGTTGCCGGCATCGACTCGAGCAGTTGGCTGGTGGCCTCGAGCTTCTCCCCGGAGCGAGCGGCGAGCTGTTGCAGCGCGCCGAGGCACCAGTACGGCGCCGCCGGCTCTTGCCCGCCGAAGACCAACGCCAACAGAACCCCGATCACCGGGGCTTGTAGCAGCATGATGGCGCTGCCCCCCACGTCCCGTTTCTTGACGCGAAAGTAGCGATCCAACAGCAGCCGCAGCTGCCCTCGGGTGGCTCGGCGCCCCGCGAAGACCCCGCTGTGTTGCGATCCCTTGCCGATCGCACGCGCGCCCTCGAACATCTTCCGGTAGGTGGGGTCGTCGCCGCGAAAGTACAGCTGTTGCCACGCCTTCGCCGCTCGTTGGCGAGCTGCGGCCCGGGTGGCGCCGGGGTCGGCGCGAGTGAGGGCTTCGAGCTCCGCGTGCTCGCGGCGCGCGATCGCCTCGAACAGGTCGCGCGGGTTGTCGATGGGGTCGTTCGGTCCGGGCGCCCCCGCCTGGAAGAAGCGGTAGGCATCCGGGCAGGTGGGGCCGTAGAACGTGAGCAACCCGCCGGGCCCCATGATCAGCGCGAGGTTGAACTTCTCGAACTCCGCCTTGGCGGGCTGGTGGATGGTCGTGATGATCGTCTTGCCGGTCGTCTTGGCGAGGCGGGCGAGCAGGTCGACGAGCGCCGTCGTGTCGTCGGCGGCCAAGCCGCTCGTCGGCTCGTCGAGGAACATGATGACGGGGTCCGTCACCAACTCCATGGCGATGTTCACGCGCTTGCGTTGCCCTCCGCTCAGGACTTTCTTCTCCGGCTTGCCGATCTGCAGATGGGCGACGCTCTCGAGGCCGAGCTCGTCGAGCGTCGTCTGCACGCGCTCGTCGATCTCCTGGTCCGTGAAATCGGGCGGGAGCCGGAAGCGCGCGCTGTAGCGCACGGCTTCGCGAACGGTCAGCTCGGGGTGCACGATGTCGTCCTGCGGCACGTATCCGATCGAGCCGCGGAGCGCATCGAAGATGCTGTAGAGATTTTCCCCGTTGATGCGCACCTGACCCGCGCTCGGCGGCAGATAGCCATTGAGCGTGAGCAGGAGCGTCGTCTTGCCGGCTCCACTCGGGCCCATCAGGGCGATGAAGTCCCCCGGCATCGCCTTGAAGCTGACGTGATCGAGCAATACCTTCGACTGCTTGGGATTGTCTCGGTCGGCTACCTCGAGCGTCAGGTCCCAGGCCTCGATTTCGTATAGCGGTCGCCCCTCCCATTGCGGGGCGTCGTCCACGACGACGGCGCCGGCCTCCCGCTCGCTGCCGATGCGGAGCGGCATCGGCCCGATGAAGATCTTCTCGCCGGGCTGGACGGCGACGCGCTTGCCGGCAGCGATTCGTTTGCCGCGTACGAATGTGCCGTTTGCGCTCCCGCAGTCCTCCACGAACAAGCTACCGCCCTGTTGGTGCAGGATGGCGTGGCGGCTGGAGACCTGCGGGTGCGAGATCGTGATGTCCGCGTCGTTGCGCCCGATGGTCTGCAGGGTGGGGGCTCCTCCTTCGCTCAGCGAGAAGGTGCCCACGATCGTGGCGTGGCGGGGGCGGCCGGCGGGAGCGCCTCGCTTAGCTACCGTCACCGCCGGCGACAGGGCCGAGGCGGCAGCCGTCGCCGGAGCGCCCGCCGCGGCCGAGCTCGTCAGCGCCGCTTTCGGCGCACCCTGCGCGCGCTGGCACAACGCGCTGAGCGCGGCGCCCGACAGGGGAATCGGGCCGAGCCGGATGAGGTCGCCCGGCGCCAGGGGCGTGGTGGCCTGGGCGGCCAGGCGCTGGTCGTGCAGGAACGTCCCGCTCGTCGAGCCGAGGTCGCAGATCGTCAGCGGCTGCGCCCGCGCGCGAGCGTGCAGGCCCGAGACGTTGGGGTGGTGCACGACCACGTGGCAGCGAGATGGGTCTCGACCGATCAGCACGTCTTGGCCCGGCTCCGGTCCGGAGCAGACCTCGATCGAGAGCTCGGCCAGCTTGGGGTGAGTGAGCGGCAAGGCGGTGGCCTGGCCCAGCGTCACGGCCGTGCGAAAGTCGAAGACGCGGCTCTCCCCGGGAGGGACGACCGCATCGCCGACGCGGAGCGGGGCGCCCGGCTCGGCTCGCATCACGAGCGAGCCCCCGTCGTCTCGCGTGATCGTCAGGTGGCGGGCTCGTACCCCGGGACCCCCGAGGCGAATGTCGCACGAGCCGTCACTGCCGACGGTGAGGCTCGCTGTCTCTTGGCTCATGGGCGGTCCTTCCCGGAGCAAAGACGACCGCTCCGCCTGTGCCGATTAGGCGTCGCCCGGGGGCGACTCCCCAAATGACCGAGCGTGATTCTCGGTCATCGTTCGGGGAGCCGGGCCCTCCCGCGCGGAGCGGGGATGTTTCGGGGCCCCGTCGGGCGGGAGGGAAGGCCGCGCTGCTCTCGCCTGGCCGGGGTCACGCGGGCCGATGGGGCACCGCACCCATCAGGAGAGCTGGACGCTGAACTCGACGGGGCCGAGCTTCACTTGGCCCCCGTGTGGAACCTCCACCCACTTGCCGGGCTCGGCCGCGCGCCCCTCGACCTGGGTGCCGTTGTTGCTGGCCTCGTCTCGAACGAACAGCTTGCCCTTGCGCAGCTCGAAGCTGGCGTGCAGCCCGGAGATGTGCTGCTCCGACAGCAGAATGGCGCACCGCTCGCTGTCGCGGCCCGCGCAAACCGTACTGCCGGTCGGGACGGTGAAGACGCCCGCGCTGCCGGTCAACGTGGCGAGCGTCGCCGTGCTCGCCGCGGTCGCCAACACTCCGGGCGCGGCGGGGCCCGCCGCCGTGGCGGGGCGCCGCGAGCGCACCAGCAAGACGGCCGCCAGCGCGACGACCGTCAAGCCGAGCAGACCCGTGAGCACCCACAGCAGTGGGAACGGCGCGGGCCGCGCCCGCAGTTGCAGGATCGCGTCGGCCGTCACGCCGCTCGTGCGGGCGGCGCGGTTGTCGTACACGATCAATCGCGAGACGGCGCGCGGCCCCGACCCGTGAATGATCTTGGCCGAGTCCGGGGCCTCGAACTCGACGAAGGCGTCCGAGGCTCGTACGGCGCGCGCCTGCATCCCCTGGGCGATCAGTTGCTTCTGCGCGCGCCGCGCCGCCTGGATGTCGGCCGCGTCCAGGTCGCTCGGCGGCGCGCTTCCCGCCGGCACGAAGTAGGCTTCCGCGCGGCTGTCGTCGCCACCCCAGCAGAAGTTGCCGAATACGCGAAAGCGCCCTCCGGGGTACAGCCCTTCCCCGATGCTCGCCTGAGTCTGCGCCTCGTCCACGTCCAGAGGCCAGTCGGTGGGGTCGATGCCGAGCGGCACGTTCTTGAACGTGGTGTCTCCGGCGATCGGCGGGTTGACCTTGCGAAACGCCAGCGCGAACGTCTGGGTGAGCTGCGGGGCGATGCAGCTCACCCGCCACTTGACGATGAACATGCGGGAAAAGCGCGAACGCACCGCCTGGACGAGGGCATCCGAGCGCTCCTCCTCGCCCTTCTGCATCACGCTGAAGAATCCGCCGATGCTGGGGTTGGCGAGATTCTGCATGAAATCGAGCGAGTTGTTGCGAAACTCGTCGTAGGTGGAGTGGGGGAAGTAGATGCTGATGACCGGCACCGGCGTCTTGGGCAGCGCGGTGTTTTCCGGCGGGAAGCGCCCCGCGCTCATGTATTGCTGCAGCTGCAGGGCGCCGGGGCCGCTGGTCGAAGGGTCCGTGCCCCCGAAGCCGCTGGAGAGCACCACCATGGCCTGGTGCATCGGCACCTGGACGCTCGACCCGACGTTGCCGAGCGAGCGAAACGCGTCCGTGGCAGCGCTCTTGATCAGGGTCAGGAGCGCTCGGTTGCGACCCTGGCTGGGAAACGTCGCCGTCATCGAGTCGATCAGGCGAGCGGCCTTCGATTTCTGCGAAGCCGCGAGCCATTTCGAGTCCCGTACCACCTGCCGATCGTTGAAGAACATCAGGTTGACGATGTCGCCCGGACCCATCGCCGCCACGAAGCGCCCGGCCAGCCGCCGCGCGGCCCGGAATGACGAGCCCATACGCTTGTCGGCGTCGACCAGGATGAGCCACGCCGTGCCCACACCGGGCTCGCGGCTGCTCTCGCCCCACTTGGCCTTGCTCACGAAGGTCGCCGGGTGGGGCATGCCGTCTACCTCGACGGTCAGGAGCGCATACTTTTCCGGAAAAGGCAGCGGAGTGTACAGCGCGTTGGGTTTCTCGAGCGCCTCGCTCATGCAGGAGAGCCGCCGGTTGCCCGTGAGCGTGGCGCAGCCCATGATGGCGTCGCTCACCCGGTTGTGCTGCGACATCTCGATCACCGTGGTGATGATGGGGTCGCCCGCCTGTTGGCTCGTGCGCGGGTCGATGCGCAGCAGCTTCCCGGCGGGCTCGGCCCCGGCGCGGGCGGTGACCAGCAGCACCAGGGCTGCCGCCAGCAGCCGGGCGAGCGCACGGACGCCTCGAGCGCGCACCGCCGGGCTTGCGGGCTTTCCTGCCTTGCAATTGGCCGGCCCACAGCGTGGGCTCCGGCTGGCGGTGTCGCGAAAGGGCAGGCGCTCCCTCGGGCGGCGCGCTCGTCCCTCGTGGCGGGGGCAGGCGCTCGAGGGCGAGCGCGACAATTCGTCGATCCGTGGGACAGCTCGAAGGGGCATCGCTGATCCTCCTTGAACGGTTCGTTTGCCGATATCAATCAGCGTGGCCCCGGGGCGGCGCGGTAGCTAGCGTCTGCTCCCAGCGCGACCCACGGCTCGCCGCACCTTAAACTTCATAAGCAATTCATTAGATGGTCGGCGCCGTCCCCGGTCGCAAGCCGCGCGCCCGCGGGCTCCACAGGCTTGCTTCTAGCGCTCATCTCGGGCGTTTGTGGCTGCGGCGTCGCCGAACGGCAAGACGCGGACGATTCGCACGCCACGCGTCGGCCTCGGCGATTCCACGGCGCTCGGGCAGCTCGACCTGCCGGAGGGAGCCGCTTCAGCCGGTCGGGGGATCGGAGAAGCGGGCGAGCCCGCGAAAAGGCCGGCGGCTGCGACGGCCTGCCGGTCTCCACTTTGGGTGGCGCGAGATGCATGGGCGGCTCCGCCTTCGGTTGCACGGAACGAACCCCGGCCTGCCTCGCGCCGAGGCGGCGCCAGCCTTTTGCGCGGTCTGGTCCCCGCGAGATGCGCCGGGCTGAATTCTTTCCGCCCGGCGCCTTTGCGCCCCGCCCAGGCTCGCCCGAGGGCCTTGCCCAGCGCCGTGTGGCTTCAGCGATCGCGCTGGTCGCGGACGCGGGCCGCCTTGCCGCGCCGATCGCGCAAGTAGAAGAGCCGGCCGCGCCGCACGACCCCTCGCGAGACCACCTCGATCTTCTCCAGCCGTGGGGTGTGCAACATGAAGGTACGCTCCACGCCCACGCCGAAGCTCGTCTTGCGCACGGTGATGGTGCTGCGGGCGCCGGCGCGCCGCCGCTTGATCACGATACCCTTGAAGACCTGCACGCGCAGCTTGTCGCCCTCGACGATCCGATAGTGCACGTTGAGCGTGTCGCCGACGCGGAAGTCCGGGATGTCGTCACGCAGGAAGGCTTGCTCGATCTGTGCAATTTTTTCTGTAATCATCTTACTTCGAAGGACGGCTGGAAACGTGGGGAGCCCGCTACCCGGCGGCTGGAGCCACTCGCGCCAGGCGACTTGGCCCGCGCCCCGCATCGACGGCGGGCGCCCGCCGGCGGATCGAATCTGCCTTGCCGCTCAAGGGCCGTATTCCTCTTCGCAGCCAGATTGGGGCGTGCATTATGCCGGCGAAAGCAGGTTCGTCAACGGCTTGTGGCTCGCCCGGGCCCGCGACGATGCCAGATTCTCACTCCCCCCCCCCCGCGGCTCCCCGAGGCCGGGCGGGACCAACGCGCCTCGCGGTTTGTTGGTCAGCTGGTTGATTCGTGTTT
Source organism: Polyangiaceae bacterium (assembly GCA_050299315.1). Lineage (GTDB taxonomy): Bacteria > Myxococcota_A > Polyangia > Polyangiales > Polyangiaceae > SZUA-265. The sequence goes on along the minus strand of JBNKVS010000062.1, from coordinate 14,463 downwards.
GGATGCCGAGATCTGCGGGCGGCTGGCTGGCGCGGCGGCGCGCGGACGGGTTGGTGGAAGCCCGCTGCAGCGCTCGCGGGCGAAAAACGGGCGTTGACGGGCTGGCGCGGGGAGGCTAAGTCACGCGGCCGCTTCGACGCGACCTCGTGGCTTCCCCGCTCGCAGGAAGGTGACCGTTCGTCGTGGCGTCGGCTGGGCCGCCGAGTTCGGTGGCAGCCATCAATATCATCACTGGAGCACGTGCGAAAATGAACCAGTACCCCGGCGTGGTTGGCCGCAAGTTAGGGATGACTCAGTTGGTAGCAGAGGACGGAACCATTTCGCCCTGCACGGTGATCGAGGCCGCTCCCGTGGTCGTCGGCAAGCGAACCGCCGAAAAAGACGGATACGACGCGCTGATCCTCGGCCTCGGAGAGGCCAAGGAGAAGCACCTCTCCAAGGCGATGATCGGCTCCTTCAAGGCGCGCGGCGTGGAGCCCAAGCGCACCCTGCGCGAGTTCCGCTGCAGCGCCGAGTACGCCGCGACGCTCGAGGTCGGCGAGGCCATCGCGCTCGACAAGGTGTTCGAGGAGGGGCAGTTCCTCGACGTGCGGGGTATCTCGCGGGGGCGCGGCTTCTCGGGCGTCATGCGCCGCCACAACTTTCACGGCGCGGGGGCCTCTCACGGCGCCCACGAGTACAAGCGCCACGGCGGGTCGATCGGGACCAACATGACGCCGGGTCGCGTGATGAAGGGCCGCAAGATGGCGGGGCAGCTCGGCAACGTGCGCGTCAGCGTCCTCAACCAGCGCGTGGCGAAGGTGATCGCGGACAAGAACCTCGTGCTGGTTCGCGGCGGCGTCCCGGGCGCGCGCGGCGGTCTCGTGGAGCTGCGCGGAGCCGTCAAGCGCAGCGGGGGGCGCCCGGCCGCCAAGTAATCTCGTCGAGGGGCCGGGCCGCCGGGTCGGCCCGGGGCCCGCGCCGGCCCCGAAGAGCTGACCCGCGCGGGGTTCCAACCGATGGGCACCCTCCCGAACACCCTCGCGGCGTGGACCAATGATTGGGTTCTGGCTCGGGCCGAAGGCGGTCTCGGGCTGAGCAAGCCCGCGTTCGTCGAGCCGCGAAGCGGCTTCCGCAGTCTCGAGCAGCGCCTGGAGGATTCCGGCGAGGGGCGGTTTCGCGTCCACTTCGGGGCGCTGCCGCGGGCCTCCGGAGCCTGTTGGGCGCTGCTCCCGCAGCGGCAAGCGCCGCCGCCGGCGCGGTGTCGCTTCGAGCTGGTGGTGGGCCTCGACGCGTTCGGAGAGGCTCGGGGGGGGCGACTCGGTGCCTACGAGTATCGGGCGCTGCGCCGCGTGCAGGGTCGCTGCCTGATCGAGGTGAAAGGCACGGGAGATCCGCTCGCCGCGGTGCAGGCCCTGGTCGCGGAGCGTCACCGCGTCGTCGGAGCCGCGGGGGGACCCGCCTGCACGCGGACCTTGGCGCACGTCCGACGACTCGACTGGCCGGGGCTGCCGACCCTGAGGGTCGATGTCCCTTCGGAGTTCGGGGTTTGGCTCGAAGGCCGCCCGCGCTGGGAGCCCGAACAGCTCGAACGAGCTCTGCTCGAAGGCGCCGCGGCGCGCTGGGAGCTCGCTCAGCGGCGCAGTGCGTTGCGGTTGGCCTCGGAGCAAGCCGGCGAGATCGCCGGGCTCACGGTCGACTGGTACGCGGGCTTCGCGCTGCTGGCGGTCTCCAGCGAGCAGGGCGAGCGGTGCGCGGAGCAGCTGGCGCAGTGCCTGCTCGATCACGGCGCGAAGGGCGTCTACCTCAAGCGGCGGGTTCGCTCCGACTTGCGGCGGCGCGATCGAGAGGCGCTGGCGGCGCAGGGGCCGCTGCTCGGCGCCCCCGCCCCGGAGCCGTTCCGCGTGCAGCTCGAGGGGATGACGATGGGGGTTTCCCTCGACGACGGTCTGTCCACGGGGGTTTTTTTGGATCAGGCGGCGAACTGGGCGCGGGTGGCGGAGCGCGTGGGGGCGGGCCGTTTGCTCAACCTGTTTTGCTACACGGGGGCGTTCACGGTGGCGGCGGCTCGGGCGGGAGCCAGCAGCGTGAGCGTGGATCTTTCGGGGAAGGCGCTGCGTCGTCTCCGCGACAACCTGCAGGCCGCTGGGCAGCAGGGGTCGCGGCACCGGCTGCACAAGGCCGATGCCCTCGATTGGTTGCGGCGGGCGGTACGGCGCGGCGAGCGCTTCGATGCCGTGGTGCTCGATCCGCCGAGCTTCGGCACCCGGCGCCGCGGGGTGCTGAGCCTGGAGCGCGACTATGGGGCTCTGGTGGCCGACTGCTTGCGGCTGCTGGCCCCCGGCGGGGTCCTGGTCTCGGTGGTGCACCAGCGGGAGCTGTCCGCGGCGGCACTCGGCGAGCGCGTCCAGCAGGCCGCGGCGCAGGTCGGGCTCCACGTCCGGACCCGTGTCCTGGCGGGGGACTGGGATTGTCGGACGCTGCCCGGCGTCAGCACGACCAAGAGCCTGTTGATCGAGGCGCGCTGAGCCTTGCCGCACGCGCGCGGGCCAGCTACATCCGGCCCGTGGCTCGCCGACCCCCTTCCAGCAGCGCGTACGCCCGCGCCGACGCCCACACCCGCGCGGCCAAAGCCGCGGGCTATCCGGCGCGCAGCGTCTTCAAGCTGCAGGAGATCCAACGCCGGGTGGGTCTGTTCCGCAAGGGCCAGCGGGTCCTCGACCTGGGCGCGGCGCCCGGCTCCTGGAGCTTGTACGCCAGCAAGGAGGTCGGGCCGCGGGGGCTGGTGGTCGCAGTGGATCTCAGCGAGATCCCGGGGGCGCTGCCCGACAACCTGATCGCCCGTCAAATGGACGCATTCGACGCAGGCGCCGATCGGCTCGCTGAGCTGGGCCCTTTCGACGTAGTGATGAGCGACATGGCCCCCAGCACGAGCGGCTCCAAGGTGCAGGACCAGGCGCGCAGCTGCGACCTCTGCCACCGCGCGCTCGAGCTCGCGGGTCGCGCGTCGGCTCCCGGGGCTCACTTCGTGGCCAAGTTCTTCATGGGCGGGGATTTCGCCGACTTCAAGCGGGCGGTGGCGGGGCAGTACGGCCAATGCCGCGTGATACGCCCCGAAGCCACGCGCAACCAGAGCAGCGAGGTATTCGTCGTGGGGTTGGGTCGCAAGGCGCCCGCGAGCATCCCCGAGGGTTGAGGTGCCTCGACAGCGCGCGCTCCCTGTCTGCTCTCGCCGCGGCGGCTCTCGAAGCGGGTGGGCCGAGGGCGGGCTCGCGGGCGCGGTGGCAAAGTCGAAGGAGGCGCCTGCCGCGAAGCGCGTACCGCGGAGAGGAGGCGCGGTCGCGGCGCACGCCCGCGCCGTCGGCCCCGCGGCTTTCGTGCCGCGCGGCGCACCCGCGAGCCGAGGGGACTCGGCGCCTCGAACGCGAGCGAGCAGCGGGGGAGGGACCCCTGCCGCTGCGCGGGCAACGCCGGAGCACAGGGCAGCGGATAGCGAGGGAGCGAGGGACGTTCGAGCTTCGGGGCGGGTCGGCGAAGAACGGGAAAGCGAAGCGTCGGCAAGGAAAGCTCATGAGTGAAAGGTCGAGGGTGAAGCCGCGCGGTTCGGCGTGCGGTCGCGCGCGCTGCGAGCCGCCGCGTCGTGCCCTTTCGGGCCGGGTGTCGCATGCCCGTCCCGTATCGAGGTGCGCACCGTGCGCGCCCAACGTGGCAAGGGCTTGCGCCCGCCGCGGCTGGCGCTCGGGCTCTGCGAGCGGCTTGCTCGCCGCCTGCTGGGTTGCTACCGTGGCAGATGTCGCGATCTGGCCCTTCTGGTGGATGAGCAGAACATGAGTCACCAGCGCGCTCTGTGTTGCACCTCGGTGCTGTTTGCAGTCTTCGCTTGCGCTCGCAGCGAGCAAGAGCTGTTTGCGGACTTGCGTGGGGAAGACTCGGCAGCCGGGGCCGGCGCGGACAGCGGCGCCGGCGGAGCGGGCGGTGCCCCGCTCACGGGTATCTCCACGGAGCGGCCGGGCCTGCGCCCGGGCCAGGTCGGGGTACCGGCTGCGGGCGGCCCTTCCGAGGCGCCGGGCGAGGAGGTGGAGCCCCCCGCCGTGCCCGAGGAGCCAACCGAGGCCGAGCCCGTCGGGCCGCAAGTCGTGGGTGTTTCACCGGCGAATGGCGCAACCGGTGTGCTCGCGGAAGAGCCCATCGTGGTGACGTTCAACGTCGGCATGAATCGCGAGCTCACCGAGGCCGCCTATCAGAGCGAGGGGATCCCGAGCAGCTCGGTGGATTTTTCGTGGAACGAGGCTTCCACCGAGCTGACGATCACGCCGCGCGAGCCGCTGCCGTACGACTCGGGAACGGATCCGGCGCTGCTCGAGGCGCGTCGCTTCAGCTTTTTTCTTTCCGCGTCCGCCGAAGATGGGGAGGGCAACCCACTCGCTGAGGCATTCGAATCTTCGTTTTCCATCTTCCGCGAGGTGGTTGGCAGCCTGGCCGCGGTCCGCAATCGAGATCTCACGGGGAGCTATCGAGCCAACGACACCTACGGCGCTGGTGCCTGCGCCCGGGAGGAAGAAACGGTCTGCGTCGGCGATAGCATGGAGGGGGACGAGGTCTTCTACCGGGGCTTCGTCACCTTTGCCCTCGAGCCGATCCCCGAGCCCTCGGCGGTTCTTTCCTTCGCGCGGTTGAGCTTCCAGATCGACTATCTCGAGGGTACGCCGTTCGAGCTCGGGCCGTTGCGCGTCGAGCATACGAGCTTCGAGCAAATCGGCATGGGGGCGCTGCAGGGCGATCCACTCTCCGACATGGGGCCGATTGCCGATCAGGCCGGCAACGGCGACGTGCTCAGCATCGACGTACGCCAGGCCCTCGCCGAGGACATCCAGAGCCGAACCGTGGCGCAATTTCGCCTGTCCTTCACCGAGCTCAACGACCTCGAGGAGGATTTCGACGTCGTGGTCACCTCCTGGGATTCCTACGTGCTCGATTTCGCCTACTTGCTGCCTTGAGCGGGGAACCCGCAGCTGGCCTCGTTCGGCGCGGTCGGCGTCGACCGCTGCCGGAGCAGGCCCACGCGAGGCTGCTGGCTGGGCAGCCTCGACGCGTCCTCCGCCGCTCGAGCCGCGCCCGGGGGAGGGCCGCGTCCGGTTCGATCGGTGTGCCTGTGGCCCCCGCGGGCGGGCCGCGCAAGCCGGGGGCCGGCCGAAGCGCTCAGTACGGCGTTCGGCCGATGAAGTTGCCCGGTGGGTCGTAATTGCAGACCCAGACCTGGTGCTGCCAGCCGTCGCTCGTCTCGCACGTGGCGTATCCGCAGCCGACCTGGCGAGTGTCGCGCCAGACGAGCTGGGTGTAGTGCCCACAACCGGTGGTGAACAGCGACTCGGCGCACGCCTGGTCGCAGGACTCCGAGCCGTTGATCGTGCCGTAGTCCCAACAGGCGATCTCCGCCGCCCAGCCGTCGACCGCCTCCTCGGCGGGAAACGGCAGCAACACGGGCCGGGAGCTCTTGCTGGCGAGGTTTTCGCCGTACATGTTCGGGGCCCGGTGCTGCAGGAACCCGCACTGCGTGCTCGCCAGCACGTCCGCCCACTGCTGGGCGTACTCGGCGATCTCCGGGGACCAGGTGAGATCGGGCAGCGGCGCGCCGCCCGTCTCCACCATCGCGCGCGTGGCGTTGTGCGCGGCCGTCATGCCGATGAACCTCCCCGTCTCGCCGGTGACCGGGTCCACCCGGTCGGGATCCATTTCACTCGAATCCATCGGCACCTGCTCGCCCGGCTCTTGCGGCTCATCCATCAGCGAGGCGTTGGGGCTCGGCTGCTCGGACATGGCCCCCCCTTCGGGTGCCGGGCTCATCGCTTCCTCGCCCATCGCCATGCCGGCAGAGCGTTCGGGGTCATTTGCCGCCCCGCCCCCCATCCCGGCGAGCTCGTCGTCATCTTCCAGGGCGCCGTCCCCGCCGCAGGCGGGGGCGACCAGCAGGCTCGCGGGGACTAGCAGGGCGCGCAGCGCGACGGCCCCCATGCGCCGCATCGGGGCGGGCGCGGCCCTCCGGCGCTTCGCCGAAGGGAGGACGGGCGAGCCGCCCCCGAAAGCGCCGCGACGAGCCGGTGGCCCCGCCTGCTCGGGGCTCGGATCGACGCGGCCGGGCTCCGAGCCCGGCCGAGAAACGCAGCGGATCGGCGCACTCTTCGGCATGACTTCATAGTTACTGGTTCCGGCCGGGAGTGCCAAACGGATCCCGCGGGTTTTTGTCTGCGACGGGGTGGGCGGTCGCGACGGCGGGCGCCGCCGACCGCGCTTTTTCTGGCCCCCCGGAAATTGTCGACTCTCGCCGTTGCGCGACCGGGTCTGCGTTCACCGACTCGACACGTCGTCCGGGCTCGGCTTTCCGTCTGGGCCGAGGCTCACCACCCGGGGCGAGCCGTCCGGCAGCGCCTCGATGCGGTAGGGCCGTCCCCACGGGTCGCGTGGGACACCCGGGCCGAAATGGGCCGCCGTCCGCCAGCGCACTTCGTACCAGCCCGCGGCGGCCTCGCCCGTGTTGGTGGCGTACGCGGCCAGAGCTTCCTGAAGCTGGGCCGCCTCTTGGCGAGCGATTGCGGGGAGCCGCACCGCTCGCGTGACGCGCGCGGTGGCGCCTGCGGCCAGCAGCGCGGCGGCCACCCACGCCAAAAGCGTTCCCACCGACGGCCGCGCACCGACCTTGCTCGTGCGCGGCACTCGGTACCAAATCGCGGCGATCAGCCCAGCGAGCGCCGCGAAGATGCCGGGGCCGGGCTGGCCCGCGGCCACGGCGAAGCAGCCGCCCGCCATCGCCAGCGATGAGGCCAAGGCGCCCAGCCGGCGCTGGTTCTCCGCGAACGGCTTCGGCGCGCCCAGCGACTCGAGCCGGGTCCCGTTCGCGGACGGGGGCTGCTCGGCGAAGTCCGGGGGCGGGGGAGGCGTGGCTCGGGTCGCCGTCCGCTCGGGCGTGGCCGCCCTCGAGCGGCTTTGCAGCACGTCGTACCAGTCCTCGGCTTGCTCCAGCCCCTCGGCGTGAAAGCAGCGCGCCTGCCTGCCCCCGGGCAGGGAGTAGAGGCCCGGCACCTCGTGCCGACAGCGGTCGACCACGGCGGGGCAGCGCGTGTGGAAGTGGCACCCGGCGGGCGGGTGCAGCGGCGAGGGAATGTCTCCGCGCAGGACCACGCGGCGGTGCTTTCGGCGGGGATTCGGCACGGGGATCGCCGAAAGCAGCGCGCGGGTGTAGGGGTGTGCCGGCCGCTCGAAGATTGCTTCACACGGCGCCAGCTCGACGAGCTTGCCGAGGTACATCACGGCCACGCGATCGGAGATGTGCCGAACCACCGAGAGGTCGTGCGCAATGAAAAGGTAGGTGAGGTTCAGGCGCTTCTGCAGATCGATGAAGAGATTGACCACCTGGGCCTGGATCGACACGTCCAGGGCCGAGACGGCCTCGTCGCAGACGATCAGGCGCGGCGAGAGCGACAGGGCCCGGGCGATGCCGATGCGCTGCCTCTGCCCGCCCGAAAACTCGTGCGGGTAGCGGTTCGCCCAGCTGCGCGGCAAGCCGACCTGGGTGAGCAACTCGCCCACCCGCTCGTCGAGCGCTGCCCCACGGGCGAGCCCGTGCCGCTCGATGGCCTCGCCCACCAGCTGCCGCACGCGCATGCGCGGGTTCAGCGAGCCGAACGGGTCCTGAAACACGATCTGCATCTCGCGCCGGTAGCGGCGCAGCTCCGCCTCGGGCAGGCCGGTGACCTCCACCCCGTCGAACACCACCCGGCCTCGGGTGGGCTCGAGCAGCCGCAGAATCGAGCGCCCGGCGGTCGTCTTGCCGCAGCCCGATTCGCCCACGACGCCCAGGGTTTCTCCGCGCCGCAGGGTGAAGCTCAGGTCGTCCACCGCCCGAACCTCGCCCACCTGCTTGCCGAACAAGCCAGCCGTGACGGGAAAGTACTTGCACAAACCCTCGACGCGCAAAAGCTCCCGCTCCGGCTCGCTCATCGGCCCGCCCCGGCTTCCTCGCGCAGCAGATCGGCGCGCGGGTGCAGATCCGTGTAGTGGCACGCGTGGTGGCGCGGGTGGTCGCCGTGCTCGCCCAGAGTCTCTCGCAGCGCGGGGGCTACGTCGCTGCAGCGGTCGACGCGAAACCGGCAGCGGGGGTGAAACCGGCAGCCCGAGGGCAAGCGCAGGGCGTCGGGCACGTTGCCGGGGATGGGCCGGAGCCGCTCGTGGCCCTGTGACCCCAGGCTGGGCAGGGACTGAAACAGGCCGGCCGTGTAGGGGTGGCGGGGGCGGTCGAACAGGTCCAGCACGCTGGCCTGCTCCACCACTCGGCCCGCGTACATCACGACGGCGCGGTGAGCCACCTCGGCGACGACGCCGAGGTCGTGCGTGATGAGCAGGATCGACATGCCGAGCTCCTCCTGCAAGTCTCGCAGAAGCTCGAGGATTTGCGCCTGGACGGTCACGTCGAGCGCGGTGGTGGGCTCGTCCGCGATCAGCAGGCGAGGGCGGCAGCTGAGGGCCATCGCGATCACCGCGCGCTGGCGCATCCCGCCCGAGAGCTGGTGGGGATACTCCCGCACGCGAGCCTCCGGCGAGGGAATGCCCACCAACGAGAGCAGGTCGACGGCGCGCCGAGTGGCGGCCGAGGCGCTCAGCCCTCGATGCATCCGCAGGGATTCGCCGATCTGATCGCCGATGGTAAACACGGGGTTCAGGCTGCTCATCGGCTCCTGGAAGACCATCGCGATGCGATTGCCCCGCAGCTGCCGCAGCTGCCGCTCGGGGGCCTCGCGCAGGTTGCGCCCCTCGAACCAGATCTCCCCGCCGTCGACCGTGCCGCCTTGCGTTTCCGTCAGCCCCAGGATGCTCATCGCGCTGACGCTCTTGCCCGAGCCCGACTCACCCACCACCGCCAGCGTCTCCCCGGGGAAGATGTCGTAGCTGAGGTGGTCGACGGCGCGCACGACGCCCGCGCCCGTGCGAAAGCTGACGCTCAAATCGCGAATGCGCAGGAGCGGGGAGCGGGCCGAGCTCGTTTCGGGGGGGCCGGAGGAGGAAGGCATCAGCGGGGTCGGAGCTTTGGGTCGAGAGCGTCTCGCACGCCTTCCCCCACGAGGTTGAACACGGTGACGACGAAGAAGATGGCGGCGCCCGGCGCGAGCACGAGCCAGAGCTTCTTCTCGACTCGGCCCGTGTTGAGCGTTTCTCCCCAGCTTGCCACGCTGGCGTCTCCGACGCCGAGAAAGGAGAGGCTCGATTCGATCAGGATGGCGCTGGCAATGCCGAACGTGGCGGAGACGAGCGCGGGGGCGATGGCGTTCGGCAGGATGTGAAAGAAGATGATCCGGCCTGCCTTCAGCCCCTGGGCTGCCGCCGCGTGCACGTACTCCAGGCTCTTTTGGCGCAGAAACTCCGCCCGGATCAGACGGGCGACGCCCGTCCAGCTGGTGAGCCCGATGATGATCATGACGTGAAAGATGGAGCGCTCCTCGATCAACGCCGCCAGCGTCAGAATCAAGAAGAAGCTCGGAAAGGTGATCATCACCTCGATCATTCGAGAGATGAGGTTGTCCACCCACCCCCCGAAGTAGCCCGCCAGGGCGCCGAGCACGATGCCGATCGAGACGTAGAGCAGCACGGCCACGACGCCGATCGTCAGCGAGATGCGCGTGCCGTACAACATGCGGGCGAACACGTCCCGGCCCTCGGTGTCCGTTCCCAGCCAGTGGCGAGCATCGGGCCCTCGCAGACCTTCCCGGGGGTTCGTTTCCCGGTAGCTGAAGGGTAACGGGGGAAAGACGGCGCTCTGGAGCTCCGCCACGTTTCCCATCGCCTGCGAGGCGTCGGACCCGTGCAGAGCGCCCAAGAGGGAGCTCCGGCCCCCGGCCTCGCCCTCCTCGCCGCCGTCGGGCGCCTGGGCTCGCTCCGCGATCGCCCGGTAGTTCACCACCCGTTCGGTGAAATACAGGGGATTGCTGACCCCGAAGGCTCTCTCGACGGACATCAAGCTCGTGAGCGCGAGCACGGAGAGGGCCGTGTATTGGAGCACGCGGCTCACAGCCCACCCGCGCCGCCTGACGAGCCACGCGCCGAGGCCGAAAAGCAGCGGCGAGAGCACGAGCAGCAGGTTGAACATCACGTCGACCGAGCTCTCGAAGACCAGCCGATTGAACAAGGCGCGCAGCCACGGAAACCGCACCCGGTCGCCGCCCAGGTAGCAGTACGGCTGGTTGAGCGCGATGACGGGCGCGCAGATGGCCAGCGCGATCAGCCCGTACACGCAGCGGAGCCCGAACACGGCGATTGGGTTGTCGGCCAGCCGCTCGTAGACGGTGGTGTTGTGGTCGGGGGCGGCGCCTTCCTCGCCGGGCGCGGCGAGCTTCGGCGATGGCGCCCCGCTGGGCGGCGGCGCGGCGGCGGGGTCGCTCGCGGCGTGCGGGCTCATTGGTAGCGAATCCTCGGGTCCACCAGCGCGTAGGCGAGGTCGGTGAACAAGATCCCGAACAGGGTGAGCAGCGAGGAGAGCAGCTGCACGCCCATGATCACGTTGTAGTCTCGCTGGTAGATCGACTCGATCGACCACTGGCCGATGCCGGGAATTCCGAAGATGAACTCGATGATGACCGAGCCCCCGAGGACGGCCGGAAGCAGCCCGGCGAGCAGTGTGAGAATGGGCAAGAGGCCATTTCTGAGGGCGTGCTTTCCGATCACGACGCGCTCGGGCAGCCCCTTGGCGCGGGCAGTGCGGATGTAGTCCGCCTGGATCACCTCGAGCAGCCCGCTGCGCATGTAGCGGCTGAGCGCGGCGAGCGAGCCGTACGTCATGCAGCCGACCGGCAACACGAGGTGCCAGAGCACGTCTCCCAACTTCTCGAACGTGGTGAGATCGGAGAAATTCTGCGACTGGAAGCCTCCGGTGGGAAAGATGCGCAGCGCCGCGTAGTCCGAGCCTTCGGAAAAGAAGAACAACAAGAGCGTCGCGACGAAGAACGTCGGCAACGAATACAACATGAACAGCAGCACCGTGACACTGCGATCGCCCCGGCTGTCTTTGTTGACGGCGCTGAAAACGCCGAGCGGGATGGCGATGGCGTACGCGAGCAGCAGCGAGATGAGCGAGAGCGAGAGCGAGTACTTCAGCTTGGAGAGCAGCGTGCGCACCACGGGCTCTCGAGTCGCCAGCGAGACTCCGAAATCGAGCCGGGCGAGGTTGCTCCAATACTTGGCGAAGCGCGTGTCGAGGAAGAAGATCCGAATCTCGTCGGCCAGCTCGTAGTCGAAGCGGTGCTTCACCCGCTCGTACCACTGTTGCCAGGCCGTCACGACCTTGCGCTTCTCCGCCTCGGGAGCCTCGAACGCGTAGCGCAGCTGCGTGAGCGCGGCGCGTTCGGTGTCCACCACTTCGTTGTAGCGGCGCGTTTCATCGCTGGGGGCGGGGTTGAAGGGGTCGCGCAGGCGCCGGGGGGCGTCGAGCCGGAGGAAGTAGGCCACGGTGTCGCGCAGCGGCCGCAGCTCGGGGGCGCTCGTGCTGCCGAGAATCTCGATCAAGCCCGGCACCGCGTAGTTGCCGAGATCCTCCAGCTCCTCTCGGGCCCGCAGACGCTCGGCGATCGTGCCCTCTCGCACTTCGGCGACGAGCTCGAGCAGCGGGCGAAGGTCCTCGGCCGTCAGCGAGAAACGCGTGTTGAACAGGATGGGCTTGTCGAGATTGAACTGCTCTCGAAAGATCTTGTAGGACTCCTGCGTCGCCTCGCCGCGCGCGTCGCTCGCCACGTCCGCCGATTGGTCCTGCGCTCCGGGTCGCCCGGGGGCGAGGTTGAGCACGAGAAAAATCAGCAGGCTGATCCCGAAGAAGGTCGGGATCATGAGCAGCAGGCGGCGCAGCGCGTAGGTTCGCATCTTCGGTCGCGGCTTCGCTCAGTGTCGCCCGGCGGCGCTCCACCAGGGGAGCACGTTGGCGATTGGCCGAATCTTCGCATACGTCACGTTGCGAAGATCTTTGCTGTGGCAGTAGGGTGTTTTCTCCGTGAACAGAAAGGTATAAGGCTGTTCCTCGTGCACGATGCGGTGAAACTCTTGGAGGATCTTCTTGCGCGGCTCCTTCTCGATCGTCACTCGTAGCTGCTCGATCAGCTCGTCGGCCCGGGCGTTGCGGAAGCCGACCCGGTTCGACCCTTTCGGCGCGTCGGCCTGTGAGGAGTGCCAGATCTGGTAGAGGTCGGTGAGCCACACGAGCGCCCATCCGCCCGTGAAGGCCTCGAAGTTCTTCTCCTCCAGGCGTTTGAGGTACAGGCTCCACTCGAGCGGCTCGACCTTCATGCGGACGCCGATCGAGAGCAGATCCTCTCGGATGATGTTGGCCAGCGAGATGAACTCTGGCCGGTGGCTGTAGACCATGATGCTGAACTCGAACGGGATGCGCTTGCCGTCCTCCAGCTGCTTGTCCAGCAAGCCATCGCCGTCCGAGTCCACCCAGCCCGCTTCCGCGAGGAGTTTGGCGGCTTCCTTCAGGTCGAAGGGCCATGGCTCCACTTCGGGCGCCCAGTAATCCGTGCCGGGCGGGTAGGGGCCCGTCGTGATGGTCGCCAAGCCCGACCAGATGCTCGAGATGGCCGCTTCGCGCCGGACGGCGTGGGTCATCGCGCGGCGAACGCGCTTGTCCGAGAAGTACGGCGTGTCTGCGTTCCAGCCGAGGTATCGGTAGATGGGCCGTTGGGCTTCTTCACACACGAGCTGCCCGTTGGTGAACGGGTTCCCTTTCGGGCGCTGCTCCGGCGGGACGTCTCGGTACTTTAGTACTTCCTCCCGGTAGAACCCGGGCAGCATCTCGCCGAACGTCAGCTCTCCGCTCTTGAGCTTGAGCACCGTTTGGTTGCGATCGGAGTAGATGGGGTAGCGAATGGTCTTGAGGGCGGGCAGCTCGCCGTAGAAGTGCTCGTTGCGCTCGAGCAGCATGTGGGAGCCGGGCACGTACTCGGCGAACCGGTAGGGGCCGCAACCAGGCATGCCCCGGTTGTTGTACCAGTGCTGGTTGAAGCGCAGGCCGAGCGTGGCTTCCGGGATCTTCGTTCCGTCTTCTTCGTATTCGTACAAGAAGCGAGGGACTGCCCAGATCATGCTGTACAGGGTGTTGATGGCCTGCTTCTTCTTCCAGCGCACCTGGAAGGTGTAGTCGTCGAGCGCGCGGAAGCTCTCGAGCTCGACGTAGTAGTTCTTCCACGAGCCGTTTTGCACCTGGGGGTGCAAAAGCATGTTCAGCTGAAAGACGAAGTCGTGAGCCGTGACCTCGTGCTCCCCGGCGAGCCAGCGGTAGCGCTCGCTGGTCACGTCCACCCCGCTCAGCGCATGCCATTTGATGCCTTTGCGCAGGTAGAAGGTGTACTCCTTGTAGTCGTCGGCCACCTCCAGGCGCCAGGCCATCTCGCCGTAGTACGTGTCCGGATCCGTCCAGCCGCTTTGGCTGCCCAGTTGACAGGCCACGTATTGGTGGAGCTTGTCGTTCAAGTCCGCCGAGCTCTCGATCACTCGGTTGAACCCTTTGGGATCTCCCGTGAACCAATCGACGGCCAGCTGCCCCTCCGTGTTGGCGCCCGCAGGGGGCCAATGGGTTCGTTTCTCGACGAAGGCGTTCGGCAGCTCGGGGTGCAACAGCTTCACGTCCGCGTACCGGCCGGGCCCTAGCCCGCCAGCCGCCGGCCCGAGAGCGGTGCCTCCGGCTTGCAGCCGCTTGAGCTGGGCGGCAACCTTCTCCGTCGACTCCCCCAGGGCCCGCAGCTCACGCTGCTGATCCACGATGCGCCCTTCGATTGCCGAGAGCTGCACGGAGCTGGCTCCCAGAAGCGCCAGGGCCAGCAGAACACCGAAAACGAGCCATCCACCAGAGCGACGCTCTTCCATCGCCTCTGTATACTCAACCTCCGCAGACGGATACCAGCGCAGCGTTTTTTCCGTCGAGCTCGCGCTCGATTTCGTCGAGCTGCGAGCGAGGTGCGGCATTTGGCGGGCATCCGCCTACTCGGGCCGCTGCGGCTCGGTTGCCTCCGCGCTCCAAGCCGAGCGGCTCGCGCAGCGAGCCGAGTCGGTCGCGCGATCGTCAGGGCGCGGGCGCCGGCGCCGTCACGCGGCCGTTGCCCGCGCGCGGGCGCTCTCTCGCAGCGGCGCCGGCGACTCGGCTCGTCGCGCGTGAGAGCGAGTTGCGGCGGAAAATTGCACGGCAGCGTCGGCGGGCCGTGTCGACCCGCTGCCGTGCGAGCCGAGAGCCCCGAACCGGTCGGCTCCGGGCTAGCCCGGATTTCTCACGACCTGGTCCCGAGGGTACGATGAGTCGTGTCTTTTCGCCCAGCTGCCCGCCGGTCGGGCTCGACAGACAGCAAGTCTGCCTGCGCGCGCCCGACGGGCATCTGGACTGAAAATCCACTTCCTCCTCGCGCCCTGGTCCTGCGGTGGTTAGAAATCCGGGCCAGCGCCTTTGTCAGTGGCCGGAAA